>NZ_CP044522.1:1403002-2806004 GCF_016495405.1 Cobetia sp. cqz5-12 | reverse complement strand
TGCGCTCGTGAACGCCGGTGGCGTCCAGAATCACCACGCTGCGCGGTGCCTGACAGGCACCGACCACCATGCCCGGAGCGATGCGGATCGCCTGCGGGCCATCGCGCATGTCGCGGCGCGGGTCGAGCTGACCCGGCAGGCGCGCCAGCACGGCGTCAGCATCAGGTGAGTGGGTGCCTGGCGCGCGGCCCTGCTCGACATAGGCCTGCCAGGCCTGCAATGCCTCGGCGTAACGCGCCTGAGAGCTATCTTCCTTCGTGCCGACGGCGTAGCGCGCCGCGATCAGTTCGAGCTCGGCGCTGACGCGGTTGGCCCGCGCGGCCATCTGCTGGCGGACCAGCGGCGTGCTGACGAAGCTGTAGCGCCAATCCAGCGCTTGGGATGGCGCGAGGCTATCCCATTGCGCCTGCAGCACCTGACTGGCCAGCGGCGTACTCGCGGCGCTGAACGGCAGCGGGGTGTCATCAGCGCTCGACAGGGGCGCGGCCAGCAGTGTGCTCAGCCCGAGTGGCAGCAGGATGGCGGCCCTGTTCAGGCGGACCAGCGATGTCAGACGGGCCAGCGATGAGAAGACGGGAATCACCATGCCTTGGCGACCTCCCAACCGAACCGCGGGCCATCGGGCCAGGCCGTCATGTCGGCCGCCCAGACGCGATTCTCGTCGCGCCACAGGTCATTGCGTGTGGTGCTGCCGTCGTCCCAGTTCAGAATCTCGCGGCAGTGCTGCAGCGGCAGTTCTGCCAGCGGCAGCGAATAGGGGGCGGCGGCCTCGCATTCGAGTCGCGCCGTGGCCTCGTGTACCTGCATCACGGCGACGTCGTCCTGGCGCTGGCTGCCGGTGGAGGCGGCATCCTGACGCTCCAGCCGGCGCGGGTAGGGGGACAGCGCACTGACACTGACCTGATAGGTCGTGCCACTGGCCATCAACCAGGCCGGACGCGCCAGAGCGCGCCCGGTAGTACTTTGCTCACGCCTGTCTGCCACATCACGCGCAAAGCCTGAAGTGGCGGACAGGACGCCATCACGCAATTCGAGGATGCCGCGGTCGCGACTCTCGAAACGCGCGATGCGCCCATTGCCTTCAAGCGTCGCCAGCACGACCAGCGCGGTGCTGTTGGCATGCTTCAGCTTGAGAGAGGCATAGGGCAGCTCGCTGGCACGTGTGGCGTCAAACTCGTCCTTGCCCATCACGTCACCGAGCGAACTCGAGACGATCTGGGCACAGCCGGAAAGCGACACCAGACACGCAAGGGTGCCGAATGCCGCCAACGACCTGCTGCGCAGGACACGAGAGACCACCGAGGTGGCCGCCGTGCCCCGCGCAGGGCTTGAGAACGTGAAGCGTTGCGTCGCACGTGCCGTCTTCATCAGCGAGTCCCGGTTGAACCAGTGGTGCCGGTTGTTCCGGTGGTACCGGTCGTGCCGGTACCGCCGCCGACGGTGCCGGTGGCCGCACCGGCAGCGACGCTGCCGCTGCTGGCGCTCGGCGTCACGCTGCCGGTGGCATTCTGGCTGGCAGTGCCGGTGCCGGCTGCGCTACCTGTCGGCACAGTACCGGTGGTGCCGGTGGTGCCAGTCGTACCAGTGGTGCCGGTAGTCCCAGTCGTGCCGGTAGTCCCAGTCGTACCGGTAGTCCCAGTCGTGCCGGTAGTCCCAGTCGTGCCGGTGGTACCAGTCGTGCCGGTGGTGCCGGTCGCACCCTGAGGTGCTTCTTCTTCCGCGATGGCATTGCCAGCGAGAAGCAGGGCACCTGTCAGGCCGATGATGGCTCCGAGATGTGTCTTGCGCATGGATAACTCTCCTTGATGAGCATTGTCGGCGGTCAGCCGACCAGGAAGGGATGTCAGACCACGACGTGATGACTCAAGGACTGAGGCATCGGCGTCGAGGCTGCCAGCAGATGCTGGCGATCATCCAACCTGCTGCTGAAGATATCGATAGAGGAGAAGAGCGCCGTCCCTGACGCCATCCCTGGCATCCTCCGTGGCGCGACCTCGTCCTGAGGTGTTCCTGTCATGACCGTATTCCCTGGTCATGTGCTTGCCGACATTCATCGTTGCGCCTTGCTGTCTGCGCCTGACAGTCCTGTCAGGTGTCAGCCACTGAGTGGTTGATGCAGGAAGTCCTTCTCCGCACAGACATGAAGCCGATGAGTCACGGCAAAGCGAGGCTCATGTTAACGAGAATATGTGAACTGTCTAGCGGGAAGCCTTGCGTATTATTCGCGTTGATCGCTTGGGGATTATTTATGTAAAAAAGAGTAATTGGGGTGTGGATGATTGGCGACGTGACTGTCGATGATCCACCGAGCGCTACGCCAGACGGGTTCCGCATGGCGACTGGAATCTTGCGCTTGAGTGTGTCGCATTGCCGACGAAATGGGGGTTGGGGTGTCTGTCATCGGCAACGCGTCTTTCGTGGAAGTGGCGACATCGAGCGTACTTGAGGCGCTACAAACCAATGTTTTTATTGGATTTTTGTAACAGAGCGCTGATTGGCGGGAGGCGTGTATCAGGTAAAATGCACGGCAGACAGGGTTTGGTCACCTTGTCAAAAACGCCACGAATGGCGTGAACCAATGCTCGGCGATACCACGGCATTGGTGTTACCGATTCATCGGCAAATCCTCTGGCAGCTCCATGGGTCGTGGGGTGTGGTCGAAAGAGGTGTGCCGAATTTCGGTAAAAAAACTACAGAAAGTTCGCTCTGCAATGGCGTTGAAGATGTCGCTCAAATGACACCAAGAGTGGCATTAAGGCCGCCATGCAGAGAGTGATGTCAGAGCCGCAAGTGGAAAGCGCATTGAATGCACACGTTCTCTGAGAATCGTGGGTTGTGGTTCAGGGGCGTACTGCGTGCCTCTGCTTCGTACGTCATGAGCAGTACGTCTATATCCTTACTGGGGATGACGGCGGGATACGACAAGCCATGTGCATGATTCATATGGTGGAAATATCGCTGTAAGCGTTGCGGATCACACTGGTGCAGCGTGGATGAGATCGCAGCAGTCAGTCGCAAATCGCCAGTCGCAAGACGCCGAGACCGCCAGGGTCCGGTATCCAAATGCACGAGGGTCCACCCTCGGCAGCCGCGTGAACGCCAGGCAAGGCCGGCGACACGCATGACGCAGCAGGAACTGAAGACGTTATCGAATCCATCCCGGCGGCCATGTGCGGCGGGGGAAGGCGCGATGATCATGGCACTGGGGTGCCGGGTCGTCGGGCCTGTCGACTCAACGGACTTCAGATGAAAAATGCACTGATAGCACGACTTCTGGGCGCCAGCTTGAGCATCGGCGCCCTCACCGGGCTCGCCGGGTGCGTCTTCGCCCCCGGTGGCAACATCGACTACGACACCAGCGCTGCGCCGGTGGACGACATCGTCGATGTGGAGCCCATCACCTTTGGCCTGATCAAGGCCCAGGCGCGCGCAGACGCCGAATCACGCCAGTCCAATGGCGATGACAGGCAGCGTCGTGAGCTTGAAAAGGCGCTGACCCAGGAGCTCAACAGCAGCACGCGCGCCAGCCTGGCACCGGACTATCAGTACCGTGTCGGCCCCGGCGACATCCTGACCATCATCGTCTATGACCATCCCGAGCTGACCTTGCCGACGGGTTCCGAGCGCAGTGCGCAGGAAGCCGGCAACGTCGTGCACGCCGATGGCACGCTGTTCTATCCCTATGTCGGTCGCGTCAAGGTCAGTGGCATGACGCTGGACCAGATTCGCCGTGATCTCGGCGAGAAGTTGCAGCCCTACCTCAATGCGCCGCAGATCGACGTCAAGGTCGCCGCCTTCCGCAGTCAGAAGGTGCGGATCACCGGCGAGGTCCAGTCTCCCGGCGTGCAACCGATCAGCGATGTGCCGCTGAGCCTGCTGGATGCCATCGCGGCGGCGGGCGGTCTGTCCGAAGACGCCGATTGGCACAACGTGGTGCTCAAGCGCAATGGCGAAGAGACCACCATCTCCCTCTATGAGCTGCTGGCCGAGCGCAATGGCGCCACCGATGAGGCGGGCAATGACCGCCTGCTCAAGGATGGCGACACCCTCTACGTGCCGGATGTCGGTACCCAGAAGGTGTTCGTGATGGGCGAGGTGGACAAGTCCATCAGCCTGCCGCTGGGCAGAAGCCCGATCTCGCTGACCGATGCCATCGCGCGTGCCGGCGGCATCAAGGAAAACTCCGCCGATGCGTCGGGCATCTTCGTCATCCGTCGTGATCGTGAAGACCCCGAGAAGCTGGCCACCGTCTATCAGCTGGATGCGCGCAATTCCACGGCGCTGATTCTGGGCGCGGACTTCGGTCTCAAGCCGCAGGACGTCGTCTATGTCACCGCCGCACCGGTCTCGCGCTGGAATCGTGTGATCACCCAGCTGCTGCCGACGGTGAGTTCCATCTACTACAGCACCGAAATCCAGGACAACCTCGATACCCTCGGCCAGTAAGGCGAGGGGTCGTCAAGGCGTCCCTGCCCGGCACCGCCGTGGCCGGGCAGGACACCAGGAGAGTGACCCAACGATGTCGAACCGCAATTCCCACACCACGCGTCAGGCCTCGGCCAGCGAGTCGTCAAGCGTGCCCGCGCGCACCAGTCTTGATCTCGGCCGCATGCTGGGCCAGCTGTATGACAGCCGTCTGACGCTGGCGCTGATCACCGGCACCTTCACCGTGCTGGCGGTGCTCTACGCGCTGCTGGCCACTCCGATCTACAAGGCCGATGCGCTGGTGCAGGTCGAGGAGGGCGGCGGCAACATGAACCCGCTGCGTGATGTCTCCAGCCTGCTGCGTGGCGAGGCGCCACCGTCCGAGTCCGAGATCCAGATCATCACCTCTCGTCTGGTGCTGGGCGAGACGGTCAAGAAGGAACAGCTGGATCTGGTGGTCAAGCCCTATCAGTACCCGCTGATCGGCACCTTCCTGCGCACCCACGAATTCGTGCGTCCGAGCTGGCTTGCCGGTTCCAGCATGGTCTGGGCTGGCGAGTCGATCGACGTGGACAGTCTCGAAGTGCCGGCGGCCTGGGACGATGTGCCGCTGACGCTCGTGTCGCTGGGAGAGGGCGGTGAGTACGAATTGCAGTACGACGGCGATGCGCTGGGCACCGGTGTGGTCGGTGAAGCCTCACGCTTTGATGGCCCGCTGGGCGAGGTGACGCTCAAGGTCAGCGCATTGGACGCGGCCAGGGGCGCTGAATTCACGCTGATGCATCAGTCGACTCTGGAAGCGACCAACGCGCTGCGTTCGCGCTTCGCGGTGGCCGAGATGGGCAAGGAAACCGGTGTGCTGGGCCTGGCGCTGGTCGGCGAAGACCCGCTGCGCACCCAGCAGACCCTGCAGCGCATCACCGATACCTACAAGCAGCAGAACATCGAGCGTCAGTCCGCCGAAGCCGAGAAGTCGCTCGAGTTTCTCAAGAAGCAGGTGCCGACGGTGCGTGAGCGCCTCGAAGTGGCCGAGAACCGTCTCAATGCCTATCGCGGCAAGAGCGATAGCGTGAATCTGGATCTCGAGACCAAGTCGGTGCTCGAGCAGCTGGTCAATATCGACAATCAGATCAACGAGACCCAGCTGGAAGAAGCGGAGCTGTCCGGCAAGTTCAATCCCAGTCACCCCAATTACGTGGCGCTGCGCAAGAAGCGTGCGGACCTGCAGCAGACCCGCAAGGAGCTGGAGAAGCAGGTCGGTGATCTGCCGGACACCCAGCAGGAAATCCTGCGTCTGGAGCGTGAAGTCGAGGTCAATCAGCAGATCTACGTGCAGCTGCTCAACAAGACCCAGGAAATGAACATCGCCCAGGCCAGCACCATCGGCAATATCCGCATTCTGGACGAGGCTGTCGCACAGCCGCATCCGATCAGCCCGCGCAAGGCGATGATCGTGGTGATCGCGACCCTGCTGGGCGGCATGCTCGGGGTGGTCTTCGTGCTGCTGCGCTCCCTGCTGCATCGCGGTATCGAGACGCCCTCGGAGCTGTCTGATCTGGGCCTCAATGTCCATGCGACCCTGCCGCTCTCCGAAGAGCAGGCACGCCTCAATCGTCGTCTGGCGCGTGGCTTCAAGCGCTTCACCGGTCGTGGTGTCGCCACAGCGTCCAATGACAATGTCGCGCCGGGGCTGCTGGCGATTCGCAATCCGGCGGATCTCTCCATCGAGGGCCTGCGCGGTCTGCGCACCAGCCTGCACTTCGCGATGATGGAAGCCCCCGACAATCGCCTGATGATCTGTGGCCCCAGCCCGGGCATCGGCAAGAGCTTCGTGTCCGCCAACCTGGCCGCCGTCTGCGCCCAGGCCGGCAATCGGGTACTGGTCATCGATGCCGACATGCGCCGTGGCCATGTCCACCAGAGCATGGCTGGCGTCCAGCACAGTGACGCCGCGCCGGGCCTGAGCGACTTCCTGCTCGGCAAGGCCGACCGTGACAGCATCGTGCGTGGCATCACCGATCCGAGTCTGGCGATGTCCGAGCCCGCCTCTGCGGCGCTTGGCGAAGGTGTGGCCGCCAATGGTGCGCCGAGCAACCTGTGCTACGTGGCGCGTGGTACCTCGCCCTCCAATCCGTCGGAGCTGCTGCTGCAGTCACGCTTCAGCGACCTGCTGTCGTGGGCCAGCGCCAACTTCGACATGGTCATCGTCGATACGCCGCCGATCCTGGCCGTCACCGATGCCGCCATCGTCGGCAAGCAGTGTGGTGTCAGCGTGATGGTGACGCGCTTCATGCATAACTCGCCCAAGGAAATCGAAGCGGCGCTGGAGCGTTTCGCCTCCAGTGGTGTGCAGGTCGATGGCGCGATTCTCAATGCGGTCGAGCGCAAGGCCACCACGACCTACAGCTATGGCTACAGCTATCACGATTATCAGTACCAGGGTGGCGCCAAGGGTTAGCAGCCACTTGCAAAAGAGCCCGCGAACCCGATGTCTGAGACTGCGTGCCTCGTTGGCAGTGGGGATCGGCAGTCGAGGCGAGAGCCGAGGCACTACGGGTGAAGCATCGGGTAGCACGCCGTCGAGCGACGGCGCCAGCGGCTCCGAGCGTGATGAACGGAACCACAACACGAACGCAAGCCAAGGGGGTAACGGCATATGAATACTACGACGAACCATGCAAGCTCCGGGCTGGAAGGGCGTCAGCGCCACTCCCGCATGTACGAGCGACTGATGTTCAACTCACTGTGTCAGGCCATCGTCGGTCTGATTCTGGCAGTGGGTGTCCCGCTGCTGCTGATCAATGGCCTGCGCCCGTGGGTCAGCGAGATGCGCATGCACAGTGTCATCGCCGCCAGCGGCGGTTTCCTGCTCGCATTGCAGGCGATTCGTCACATGTCGCGCTACCCCGGTGCCAAGGCCTTCGCCTACGTGCTGCCGGCCATCACCATCAGCTATCTGCTGGCGATGAGCGTGCTGATCGCGCTGGATCTCCGCTTCAGCCGTATCGTGCTGGGCAGCTCGTGGCTTGCCGCGATGTTGATCTGCTCCGTCGGTTTCTGGGCCGAGCAGCGCACCCGCATCCGCAAGCTGGCCGTGGTGCCCTTCGGTGACTATCGCAGCCTGTTCACCACCCGTGGGGCACGCTGGAACCTGATGCGCGCGCCGGACCTGGGCGAAGAGCGCTACAACGGCGTGGTCGCTGACCTGGAAGCCGACATGCCGGCAGAATGGCAGCGTTTCCTGGCCAACTGCGTGCTGCATCGCATTCCGGTCTATGACGCCAGCGAAGTCCGCGAGTCGCTGACCGGGCGTGTCGAGCTCGATCAGGTGCGTGAGAACAGCTTCGGTCAGCTGGCCCCCAACAGTGAATATGAGCTGTTCAAGCGTCTGTTCGACATGCTGGCCGTGCTCGCCGTGGCACCGTTCGTGCTGCCGATCTGCCTGGTGACCGCCGTGCTGATCCGTCTCGATTCGCCGGGTGGCGTGTTCTTCGTGCAGGAGCGTGTCGGCCAGGGCGGTCGTCCGTATCGCATGTTCAAGTTCCGCAGCATGTGCCACGACAGCGAGAAGACCGGCGCCCAGTTCGCCCAGGCCAATGACATGCGTGTCACGCGCATCGGTCGTGTGATCCGCAAGACCCGCATCGATGAGCTGCCGCAGTTCATCAACGTGCTCAAGGGTGAGATGAGCCTGATCGGCCCGCGTCCGGAGCAGGTCAAGTTCGTGAATGAATTCGCCGAACAGATTCCGTTCTACAACTACCGTCACGTGGTCCGTCCGGGCATCACCGGCTGGGCGCAGGTCACTCAGGGCTATGCCTCTGACGCCGATGAGACCCGCGAGAAGCTCGAGCACGACTTCTACTACATCAAGCGCTTCTCCGTGTGGCTCGACCTGCTGATCGTCGGCCGTACCATCAAGACCATGCTGACCGGCTTCGGGGCACGCTGAGCATGCTGACCGTCAGTGGCTATTACGTCGGCTTCATGGCCCTGCTGGTGGCAATCCTGCCGCTGGCCGCCAACGAGCGCACCCGCCTGGTGGGTGCCTGGTTGGCCGGTGGGCTGTGTCTGGCGTTCATGGCATTGCGTTACGACGCAGGGTACGACTACTTCTCGTACCGCCAGATGGCCACCTGGCAGGTCGACCTGAGCTTTCTCGAGCCCGCACCTGCTGCCCTGGCACGCATGGCGCGGGCCTGGGGCGAGCCGCAGCTGTTCTTCATCATCACCGCCATCCTCTACGTGTCGTGCTTCGTCTCGGCACTGGTGATGAGCCGTCGCAATCTGGCCTGGTGTCTGCTGTTCTTCGTCTGCCTGCCGCTGATCTATCTGTCGGCCTTCGGCTTCGTGAAGCAGCACGTGGCGATTGCGCTGTTCTTGCTGGCGATGGCGTGTCTGGAGCGTGGCATGCGGCTGCCCGCGCTGGTGCTGATGCTCGTCGGCACCAGCTTCCACTACACCCTGGCACTCTATCTGCCTCTGCTGGTGATCTATCCGCTGCTGCGCCGTGCCTACCCGTTCTGGCTCTACCTGGGGCTGCTGCCACTGTGTTTCGTGGCCGGGCCGCTGGCCAAGAGCATTCTCAGTGCGCTGGGCCTGTATGCGCATTATTTCGAGGATTTCTCCGGCGGTGGCGAGAAGCTCTACGTCATCTACCTGTTGATCTGCCTGGGCACCCTGGTGCTGTGGAAGCATTTCCGCCTGTCACTGGACCCCTGGGCCTTCAACCTGATGTTCATCGGCGTGGCGCTCTACACCCTGTTCATCACCTACGGTGAGCATGTGGCACGTGCCAGCTATTATTTCCTGCCGTTCGCCATCTTCGTCATCTGTGACGTCATCGAGCATTTCCGCGACAAGCTGTTGCCCAGCCTGATCAGCGGCATGCTGATGATGGCGCTGTTCTTCATGTCGCTGAAGGTGGCGGCCGGCAATCAGGACCACGATTTCTTGAACAACTACGAGTTCTATTTCCTGAGCGATGAAGCGCTGGTCGTCGGCAACGGAGGCCAGTCATGAGCGAAGCGCTGATCTTCTCGCTGTTCAATCTGATGGCGCGCGGCCTGTCCTCCGCCGCGGGCCTGCTGCTGGCGCGTGCCGTGGCACCGGAGGCCTTCGGTGAATACGCCCTGGCCCTCAACTACGCGGTATTGCTGGGCGTACTGGCGCGCATGGGTGGCAACGAGGTGTTGCTGGTCACCCGCGATGGCGCCAGTGGCGCGGCGCTGCGCCGCTGGATGGGCGTCGGTATCTCGCTGTATGCCTTGCTGGCGATCGGCTTCGCCGTCGGCATCGCGCCGCTGCTGGGCCTGTCGGCCTTCATCTTCGCCTTCTGTGCGCTGCGCGCCGCGGCGGAGCAGGTCGGTCTGCAGATGATCAACTCACGCCTGCAGCGTCAGGAACGCCTGGGTCGCGTCAATCTGATGACGGTGCTGATCTCGCTGGCGGTGGCGATCGCGGTCGCCTGCGCGGCAGGCCCGGCGCTCTATCATCAGGGCATCGCGCTTGTGACCGGCGCCGAGTTCAGCGCTGACATGACCACCCCCGCAGGCATGTTCGGCCTGGCGCCGGTGCCGACCTTCGTGATGGTCAGCGCCATCGCGCTGGTCATCGTGATGCTGCTGGGCATGTGGTTGTCACATGATGCAGCGGCAGATGCTCAGGCGGTCGATAGCGACGCCGCGAGCCAGCGTCGCCTGCCGAGCAAGGCCGATTTCGCGCGCGGTCGCGGCTTTCTCTACAACAACCTGATGTCGTTCGCCTACCTGCAGGCCTGGGTGATTCTGGCCGGGCTGGCGTTTGCGCCCGCTCAGGTGGCCAGTGTCTCGGTGGTGACCTCCATCGTGTTCGCGCTCTATGTCTTCCCCACCAGCCTGTATCGCTACTACCTGCCCAAGCTGACCCACGGCGATGCGCGCCTCAAGGAGTATCTGGTCATCGCCAGTGGCTTCGCGCTGCCGGTGGCGGGAGGGCTGGCGCTGGTCGCGCCGTGGCTGGCGGAACACTTCCTGAGCGGCGCCTACCCGCGTCTGACCCTGACGCTGCGCGCCTTCGCGCTGGTCTATCTGGTGCACGCCTTCGTCACCTGCGCCTTCACGCGTCTGGCCGCGCTGCGCCTCAACGGCAAGCGTCTGCTGTGCCAGAGCACCGGCGCCACCCTGGTGGTCGGCGGCGGCCTTGCGATCGCGGCACTCAATCACTCGCTGGGCAACGCATCCGGCGACACCGGCAGCCTTCTGGGCGTCGATCTCTACAGTCTCTTCCTGTGTGTGCCGGTTGCTGCCGAAGTGGTGATGCTGGCGATGGCGATCCTCTTCCAGCCATCACTCTCCCGCAGTGGCAAGGCACACGAAGACAACGCTGCGGCGAGTGCCTGAGCCTGACAAGGCCTCACGCGCAGCAGGAATCGGAAGGTCAGTATCTGCGCCTTCCGGTTGATGACATGACGGCGATGCCAGGCGTTTGGACACAGCCCTCAGGCATCGCGCGTTCCGAATCGCGACATTACGGACAGAAGGACGAACAGCATGGCCAAGATATGCATGACGCACGGATGGCATGACGACAACAAGGGCGACTCCGCCATCCTGATGGGCACCATCGACTTTCTCGATCAGCTGATCGATGCCGAACAGGGCCGCAGCGATGTCTCCGGTGCCGGTGTGGCCAAGGCCGAAGGCCACCGCATCGACATCCTGCCTATCGACGATCAGGTGTTCGCCACCGAGCGCGGGCCCTTCCGCCATATCCGTCGCCGCTACCGTGAACGCGTCACCGTCGGCCAGCCGCTGATGCCGCCGATGCGTGACAAGTTGCGCTTCGTGACCTCGCTGCTCGGCCTGGGCGCCAAGATGATGTTCGGCAAGCAGGGCAAGAGTGGCAACGACATCATCGACGCCGCGGACCTGGTGGTCGTCAAGGGCGGTCATATCTTCCACAACGGCAGCTTCAAGAAGACGCTGTCCTCATGGCTGGCGCTGATCGGCTATCTGGCGCCGGTGATGCTGGCCCGCAAGGCAGGCAAGCGCGTCTTGCTGCTGGGTCACTCCTTCGGCCCGTTCAAGACCCCGGCCCAGGAGCGCTTCTTCCTGCGCACCCTGAGCGATTGCCTGGTGGTCTCGCGTGAGGAGATCACCCACGCCATGACCCAGAAGGCCGACCCGAAGCTGCCACATGCGCTGCTGGGTACCGACATGGCCTTCGCCATGGCGCCGCGCCCGAGTGACGAGCACGGTGAGGTCAAGGCGCCGAATGGCGTGGCCTCGCCGTACGCCGTCATCACCCTGCGCGACTGGTGGGGCCTGGATCAGCAAGCCTTCGCCGAACGTGTCGAGGTGCTGTCACGCTCACTGCTGGAATCCCGCGAGCGTCTGGGCATCGAGCGCCTGCTGGTGGTACCGCATGTGCTGGGCCCGACCGATATCGAGAATGACCAGCGCATCTCCCAGCTGGTCTTCGATCACCTGCAGAAGGCATTGGCTGCCGCTGACGGCGGTGAAGACCTGGCCAAGCGCATCGAGCTGGTGCAGGGCGACCCGAGCCCGGATGCGCTGGTCGATCTCTACCGCGATGCCCAGTTCCTGGTCGGCACGCGCTTCCACTCCGTCATCTTCGCGCTGATGTCCGGCACGCCGGTCTACGCGCTGTCCTACTGCGGGCCCAAGGCGCCGGGCATCATGCGTGACTTCGGTCTCGGCGACAGCGTGCAGGACATCGAAAACTTCGACCCGGCGCGCATCGTGGCCGATATCGAGGCGCTGGTCGCCGACAAGGCCTTCCCGGCGCTGGCCGAGCGCGTCATCGCCGAGAAGCTGGCGATCACCGCCGACATCACGCGTGACTTCCTGCGCCGTGCACCGGGACGTGCCGGTGTCTGGGGCCAGCGTGAACTGAAGCTCAATGATGCTGCCTTCCCGACGCCGGCGGCACCCAGGTCAACCACCCCTGAGGCGGCCGATGACGCGGCGGCCGCTGCCGTGGCCGCAGATGCACCGGCCTCGGGGCACGACACGGCGGACAACGAGCCTGTCGTGCGAGGAGCCTGATATGGCACATGTCGCTCTGTTGATTCAGGACATCAGCGCCTGTGGTGGCGTCGAGAAGGTGATGCATGGTCTGGCGCGGGACCTGAGCGCCAGCCACCGGGTCACGCTGGTCTCGGTGCGCGAAGGCGAGCCCTACTGGGGGCGTCTGGAGGGTGTCGAATATCGCACCCTCGGGCTGCCGGCCACCGGCACGCGCCAGAACTTCCGCCATTGGGTGACGCATCTGCGTCGCCTGATGCTGGAGGAGCGGATCGAGGTGATGGTCAGTGGCTACTTCGCCTTCCATCTGGCGGCGCAGCTGGCGGCACGCGGTACCGGTGGCGTCGATGGTGAGGGGCGTCCGCGTCCGCGCACGCGCATCATCGCCCAGGAGCACAGCGCCTATCACCACGACCGCCGTGCCAAACGCATCGTCAAGCAGTTGGCCTATCGCCACCTCGATGTGCTGCAGGTGCTCAATGAGGTCGATGCCGAATGCTGGCGTCGCCGCGGCCTCACGCCGACGGTGATTCCCAATTATCTGGATGACCAGCGGGCGGACGAGGCACGCAGCGGCTGCGAGCATCAGGTCGATGTGGTGATGGTCGGGCGTCTGGCGCCGATCAAGCGCCTCGATCTGGCGATTCGTGCCTTCGCGGATTCCGGCTATCGTCGCGGTCGCCTGGTGGTGGTCGGTGACGGCCCGGAGCGTGAACGTCTGCTGGCGCTGTGCAACGAGCTGGGCCTGCGTGCCTTCCAGGGCGCCAACGACAGCACGGTGCCTGCCGGCACTCAGGTGCTGTTCACCGGCGCGCTCAGGGATGTCTCCCCCGAGCTGCGGCGTGCACGCCTGCTGCTGCTGACCTCGGAGCGCGAATGCCTGCCGATGAACGTGATCGAGGCCAAGCGTGAGGGACTGCCGTGCCTGTCGCGCCCGGTGCGTTCCGGCCCGCTGGCGCTGATCGAGCATGGCCGCGACGGGATGCTCAGCGCGGAAGCGGATGGCAGTGAGGATGCCGCCATCATCGGGGAGCTTGCCCACGAGCTGGCGCGCCTCGAGTTCGATGACGAGCTTCTGCTGCGCCTCTCGAACGGTGCCTGGCAGAGCTTTGACCGCTACAGCGCACACGCGGTGCTGCCGCAATATCAGCGTCTGATCTCGCGTCTCGCGCCGCCGACGCCCGGCGATGCGCTGGATAGCGAGCAGGCGCGTCAGGACTCATCCGCAGACACGCGCCCAGACACACACTCGCGTCGCGTTCAGCGACAGCCGCTTGAGGAGAAGGTCCATGGCTGATGTCTCCGTCATCATGCCCAACTACGGCTATGACCGCCGCCTGCATGCCGCCGTCGACTCGGTACTGGCCCAGAGCGAGCCGGTACGCGAGATCCTGATCAGCGACGATGCCTCGCCGGATGGTACTGCCAGTCGTCTGCGTGACGACTTCGCGGCGCTGGACACCGCTGGCGTCGAGATCCGCGTGCTGGAAACCGACACCAACGGTGGCCCGGGCCGGGCACGCAACCGTGCCATCGCCGAGGCCAAGGGCCGCTACATCGCCTTTCTGGATGCCGACGATGCCTGGCTGCCCGAGAAGATCGAACGCCAGATCGCCTTCATGCAGGACACCGGCGCCGGGCTTTCCTACACCGGCTACGAGATGGTCGATGAGCAGGGCGAGCACGTCTCGTACTTCGCGCCGCCCGAGCGCCTGACGCGTGACGACATGCTGCGCTCCAACTCCATCGGGTGTCTGACCGCCATCTATGACGCCGGTCGCTACGGGCGCTTCTACATGCCGACGATCCGCAAGCGTCAGGACCTGGCGCTGTGGCTGATCATCATCGGTCAGCTGGGCCCGGCGCAGGGCATGCCGGAACCGCTGGCGCGCTATACGCGTCGCGAGAGCAGCGTGTCGTCCAACAAGTTCAAGGCCGCCGCCTACCAGTGGCGCCTGTATCGTGAGGTGCTGGGGATGGATGTGATCAGCGCCAGTCGCAACTTTGTCCATTACGCGGTGAACGGTTATGCAAAACATCGTTGAACAGGATGTCGCGGCGTCCGCGACACCTTCCACCGAGTCCACGGCGGCTTCCCGCCACGCCGATGCAAGCGCGCAGCCGACCCTCGATTCGCGCCCGCGTGTGCTGGTCGGGGCACGCCAGGTGGATGACAGCGCGCGTCGCCAGGTGCCGGAGCTGACCTTCCTGATCTCGACGCTGGATGATGGCCTTTACAGCGTGCCGCGTCATGATGCGCTGCCCGGGGCGCGTTTCCTGATCGTGCATCAGCTGTCTGACCCCGCGCGCCGCGAGCAATATCGCGAGTACGCGCTGGCCAATTTCGATAGCCGTTTCGAGTACCTGGCGATCGACGGGCGAGGGCTGTCCAAGAGCCGCAACACGGCGCTGGCCGCCTGTGCCACGCGTTATGCCTATGTGCTGGATGACGATATCGAGCTGCATCCCCAGGCCGTCGCGCTGGTGATGGAAGCCTTCACCTGCACCGAAGCGGCCGCGATCAGCTTCCCTCACGTCAAGGCCTTCCCGCTGCATGAGCGGGACCCGGATCGGCCTGCGCCGCCGGTGTCCTTCAAGACCCACAGTCTGATGTCACTGGCGCGCGTGCGCTCGGTGGACATGGCGCTGGATCTCTGCCAGTTCCATGCACGCTTTGATGAACAGTTCGGCCTGGGCACCGATCAACCCTCCGGCGAGGAGTTCATCGTGCTGAGCGATGCGCGTCGTCAGGGCGCGCGTCTGATGCGTGCCAATCTGGGCATCGTCGCTCATGCGGGGGTCACCTCCGGCAGCGACTTCTACAGTACGCCGGCCAAGGCGCGCACCAAGGGGCGCATGTTTGCCCGCGCCACCGGCAGTCGTTTCTCGCCGTTGTCATTGGCCTTTTTCCTGCGCAAGGCGCCGGTCGCCATGAAGCATGGCCACCTGGCAACCTTCGCGAAGCATTACTTTCGCTGATGGCCGCCGCACCGCTGATGGCTCTCATCGGCTGATGGCTCTCATTGGCTGATGGCTCTCATTGGCTGATGGCTCTCATTGGCTGATGGCTCTCATCTGATGACGGCTCTAGCGCGAAGGCATGGCCATCCATGAGGTGGCCATTGCCGCTCGGGTAGTCAATTGATCGAGCGGCATATGAGGGAGGTTGCGACAGGCAAGATCAGAAAGATAAGTCACAAGTTATCTAGGGTCATGTTTTGGATCATATTGCGCCCGACAGGATGACTTTTCACGAAGTTGCTTTATAACAGAGCCACACTTCGGGCAGCGATTGCTGCCCGTCACTGACTCAAGCAGCGCGTCTTATCTCTGCGAGCTAACTGCAGTCTGCCTGCAATCACCCTGCGAGCCGCCTGGCCCGTGGGTTGGGTAACCTCGCGCCGCTGTCACGAAATATCGCGGTTCAATGGGGGTTGAGTTCCTTGCACAGGACATTGTCGGCATTTCATTTTCGGCAAAGAAAGGCGAGATATTCCGCCTGCGAAGACATCTCTTGAGAGAGAGCCGAGAGAGAGCTGAGAGAGAGCCGAGAGAGCAGGAATTGATGGCGAAATGCCATTGGAGTCCGCCTCGATTGTCGCTGGAAAGCCGTCAGATGTGCACAGGATTCAGCCGTCATTACCTCGTTTCACTTCAAGTATCACGACACGATCTGGCGACAAGGCCAGCAAGGATGACATCAATGAAGATCACGATTTTTGGAAGCGGTTATGTCGGTCTGGTCACGGGCACCTGCCTGGCCGACGTCGGCCACGACGTAGTGTGCATGGATGTGGACGCCGCCAAGATCGAGGGTCTCAAGCAGGGCGAGATTCCCATCTATGAGCCGGGCCTGGAAGGCATGTTGCTGCGCAACGTTGAAGCCGGTCGCCTGAGCTTCACCACCGACGCGCGTGAAGCCGTCGAACATGGCGTGCTGCAGTTCATCGCCGTGGGCACGCCGCCGGACGAAGACGGCAGTGCCGACCTCAAGTACGTGCTGTCCGTCGCCACCACCATCGGCGAGCACATGAATGACTACAAGGTCATCATCGACAAGTCCACCGTGCCGGTGGGCACGGCGGACCGCGTCAAGGCGCGGGTCAAGGACGTGCTCAAGGACCGTGGTGCCAGCGTCGATTTCGATGTCTGCTCCAACCCGGAATTCCTCAAGGAAGGTGCGGCACTGGACGACTTCACGCGTGGCGCGCGCATCGTGGTTGGCACCGATTCCGAAGCCGTGCGTGAGCGCATGCGTGAATGCTACGCCCCCTACAACCGCAACCATGAAAAGCTGATGTTCATGGATGTACGTGCTGCCGAGCTGACCAAGTACGCCGCCAACGCGATGCTGGCGACCAAGATCAGCTTCATGAACGAGATCTCCAATCTGGCCGAGCGCCTGGGGGCGGACATCGAGGAAGTGCGTCGCGGCATCGGCAGTGACCCGCGCATCGGCTACCACTTCATCTATCCGGGCTGTGGTTATGGTGGCTCCTGCTTCCCGAAGGATGTTCAGGCGCTGGCACGTACCGCTAGTCAGATCGGTTATGAAGCCGAGCTGCTGACCGCCGTGGAATCCGTCAACAAGCGCCAGAAGGTCACGCTGTTCGACAAGCTGTCGCGAGCCTTCGATGGCGACCTCAAGGGCAAGACCATCGCCGTCTGGGGGCTGGCCTTCAAGCCCAATACCGACGACATGCGCGATGCGCCGAGCCGCACGCTGATGGAAGCGCTGTGGGCGGCGGGTGCGACCGTGCAGGCCTATGATCCGGAAGCGATGAAGGAATGCCGCCGCATCTACGGCGAGCGCGATGAGCTGGTGCTGGTCGCGGACCGTCAGCAGGCCGTCAAGGGCGCCGATGCACTGGTGATCTGCACGGAGTGGAAGGAATTCCGCACCTTGGATGGCGAGTGGCTGAAGGCGCAGCTCGGCTTCCCGGTGGTGGTCGATGGCCGCAACCTGTTCGAGCCCGCCGCCATGAAGGCCGCTGGCCTGATGTATTACGCGGTCGGCCGCGGCGACACCCTGCTGCTGAATCAGGCTTGAGCTTGCGGCCTGGCATCACAGTCCAGGCGTCAGTGCTCAAGTGCCAGTGCTCAAGCGTCAATGCTCAGACATCAAGGCTCAAGCCGGCATTGAACGTCGCTGGAAGATTCAGCACGCGTACCTGATCTGCGTACGCACTCCCTGAAAGACATCCATTCAGTCATGCCACCCTCTCTCATGAGGGTGGCATGCAGTAGAGGAATTTCTCATGTGTGGCATCGTTGCCGGTCTGGCTCAGCGTGATATCAGCAAGATTCTCATCGAGGGGCTGCATCGCCTCGAATACCGCGGTTATGACTCCGCCGGCGTGGCGGTCATCGACCCTGCCGGTGAACTGCGTCGTGCGCGTGCCGTGGGAAAGGTGCGTGCGCTGGAAGACGAGTTGCGTGAGGCGCCGCTGTCCGGCGCCATCGGCGTGGCGCACACCCGCTGGGCGACCCACGGGCGTCCTGCCCAGCATAATGCGCACCCACATCTCTCCAGTGAGCGGGTCGCCGTCGTGCACAACGGCATCATCGAGAACCACGAAGCGCTGCGCGGCGAGCTGGAAGGCGCTGGCTATGTCTTCACGTCCGAGACGGATACCGAAGTGGTCGCGCACCTCGTCGATCGCGAACTGTGCAGCGGCCTGGCACTGCCGGAGGCCGTCAATGCGGTCACCGCGCGTCTCGATGGCGCCTTCGCGCTGGCGGTAATGGAGCAGCGCAACCCCGAACTGCTGGTTGGTGCCCGCCAGGGCAGCCCGCTGGTGGTCGGTGTCGGGATCGATGAGCACTTCATCGCCTCCGATCCGCTGGCGCTGCTGCCGGTCACCGATCGCTTCATCTATCTCGATGAAGGCGACATGGTCGCCATCAGCCCCAACGGCATCCAGGTGCTGGAACGTACCGGCGATCGTGATGAGCTGACACCGGTCACGCGTGAAGTGGTGCGTTACGAACACAGCGTCGAAGCTGCCGGCAAGGGCGAGTATCGCCACTTCATGATGAAGGAGATCATGGAGCAGCCGCGTGTGCTGTCGCGCACGCTGGCCGAGCGACTGGACCCGAAAGGCGTGCGTCTGGAGGCCTTCGATGTCTCGCGCCATTCCTTCCTCGCCGCCAGCGCTGGCAACGAGAGCGGCGCCGAGAAAGGCAAGCAGGTCGTGGATGTGGCGCGTCTGACACAGCTGTTCGCCGATGTGCGTCAGGTACAGATCATCGCCTGTGGTACCAGCTATCACGCCGGCATGGTGGCGCGTTACTGGCTGGAAGAGGTCGCCGGCATTCCGGCCCAGGTCGAGGTGGCCTCGGAATTCCGTTATCGCGAGCGCGTCGCGGCGCCGGGCACGCTGTTCCTGACGCTGTCCCAGTCCGGCGAGACCGCCGATACACTGGCGGCGCTGCGCGACATCCAGAAGCTCAACCGTGAAGGCCCGCAGGCCGGTCACTATCTGGCAAGCCTTGCCATCTGCAACGTGGCCGGAAGCTCGCTGGTGCGTGAATCCGACCTGTCACTGCTGACCCATGCAGGGCCGGAGATCGGTGTCGCCTCTACCAAGGCCTTCACCACCCAGTTGGTAGCACTCATGCTGACCACCCTGGCGCTGCGTCAGGCCAAGAGCGACGGACAGGCGGATGACCTGTTGAGCCGTCAGCTGCTGATGCGCCTCAAGGACCTGCCGCACGTGATCGAGCAATCCCTGGCGCTGGACACGGAAATCGCGCAGCTGGCGGAGAAGTTCATGCACCGTCACCATACCCTGTTCCTCGGGCGTGGCAGCCAGTATCCCATCGCCATGGAAGGGGCGCTCAAGCTCAAGGAAATCTCCTATATCCACGCCGAAGCCTACGCGGCCGGTGAGCTCAAGCACGGCCCGCTGGCGCTGATCGACGAAGACATGCCGGTGGTGGCGGTCGCGCCGATGGATGATCTGATGGAGAAGCTGAAGTCCAACCTGCAGGAAGTTCGCGCCCGCGGCGGCCAGCTGTTCGTGTTCGCCGACCCGGAAGTCAGCCTCAAGGCCGGTGAAGGGGTTCACGTCGTCACCGTGCCGGGCGTGTGCCGCTTCCTCGCACCGATCGTCTACGCGGTGCCGCTGCAGCTGCTCTCCTATCACGTCGCTGTGCTCAAGGGCACCGATGTCGATCAGCCGCGCAACCTGGCCAAGAGTGTCACGGTGGAGTGATCGACTGCGTTTGAGGCCATGAAGTAGACAACATGCAGAAGACAAAAGGGACTGCCCATGGGCAGTCCCTTTTTTGTTGCAGGCTATATCGAGAGCCTTGTCGCGAGCTTTCTCGAGAACTGGATCTCTGGAAATGCTCGTCAGCGCTTCACATGAGCCAGCAGACGCTGCCAGAAGCGCATCATCGGTGACTGGCGATGCGCGTCGGCGTCTGGTTCTGACTCTTCATCAGAGTCGTCATCAGAGGCTTCATCAGCCTCTTCATCAAGGGCTGGGCTGGAATGACGAAGTCAGAAGCGCTCCCCTGACGGTGCCATCATCCAGCGCGAGCTGCCCGCCGGGAGACGTCCCGCCTGCACATCCTCATCGAGCTTTCTGCCCGCCGCCTTGATGGCCTCAAGCGTGCTCTCTGACAGTTCGATGAAGCCTGCATCGTCCGCGGGATCAGCCGCATCCTGTGCGGGTGGAGGCTGAGACATCAGACCAGGCCCTTGATGATCAGATTGACACTCGAGACCAGCAGAATGGCATAGGCGACCTGACGCAGACGATTGTCACTCAAGGGCGGCGGGAAGCGGCGCGCCAGCTCGGTGAAGAGCATCACCACGAGGGCACCCGACAGACCCACGAGCAGCAGCTGGGGCAGGGTGTCGCCGATACGCCCCGGGGCCGCGATGCTGAGGCCCATGCGCACGATGCCGGTGACGATGAAGACACCGAACAGCGTGCAGCGTATGGCGATCAGGGTCATCGGCTGACGATAGAGCACGACCACCAGAGGCGGGCCATTGGCCGCGAATAGCCCCCCCATCAGGCCTGACAGAACACCCGCGGTATGAAAGTGCCAGCGTGGCGATGTCGTGGCACGCGGGCCCGGTTGAGCCAGCAGGGCGAGACAGGCGATCAGGATGACGATGCCCAGCAACATGCCCAGCAGCGGGGCTCTCTCGCTACCCAGCCAGACCGCCAGGAAATAGCCCACCGGCAACATTGGCAGGCTGGTGACAAGCAGGCGGCGTGCCAGACGCGGATTGATCTCTCGCCAGTGCCCACGCATGGCCATCCCGTTGTTGAACAGGCCCAGCAGGGTACACAGCAACGCGGCGCTCTCGATGGGCAGCACATCAAGGGTCGCCAGCAGGCCCATCACGATCAATCCGAAGGCAAAACCGGTCAGGGTCTGGATATAGCTGGCGAGTGCCAGACTCACCATGATGGCGACAAGTTGCCAAGGCTCCATGAAGTCTCCGTGGGCAGGGTGGGATAGAACGACAGGGCACGGCGTCTCTGGCTCCATCATGTGCGACGCCGTGGCGTTGGCAGGCAAGGAAGCTTGAGAGTAGGGCAGTGTGCGTGCGGGCAGGCCGACCAATGCCTGCCATCATAGCCTGCATCGCGCTCCGGCAGTATGACACTCGTGCAAGGTGCTCACGTTGATGTGCGTCACATAGGGGAGCGAGCATGATGGTTTTGGTCGCGCTGGCTCAATTGGCTCAGTGGGCGGGGCGTATTTCAGTAGTCACTGATTGTCAGTATCTGGCATGAGTTGCCGGAGGATTGGCGCATAAACGCTCATGATTTCGGCTTTTGGCAACAGCGCAGCTTGTTTGGGCTGGGGGGGATTATTAGTCTGTGGTCAACGGCGGGGCAGGAAGTGTCGCCATTTACTGCCACTTTCTGCCACCACCTTTCTCACGAGCGGTCATCTCTCCAGTGTCCACTCCTCAGGGCGACGTCGCTCACCTGTCATCTTCAGTGCAGGTTCAGCTTCTGTCAGATGATCGGGCATCAAGCACTAAAATATAAGAAATTGCGAATAAAAGTCAGTCGCAAGAACTGACCCACTCTTCAGTGCAGTGTGTGCTCTGCTTCGCGGGCGCTGGTCGGCTGTGCTGGTCAATGACAGTGAACAATAAAGAAGGCAGGGCATGGAACGCTATACAGGGAAGTCGCCTTACTTTTCCATCGTGACGCCAAATCACAATTCAGGGGATGGTCTTGCGCGCTGTATCAACAGCTTGCGTGACAACCAGGCATCCTATGAACATATCATCATTGATGATTGCTCGACGGATGATGGATTCCTGTGGGCTGAGCGACAGGCGCAGCAGCAAATGGAGCAGCAATCCTCAGTGTCCACGCCGCCCGGCGAGATGCCTGACATCCCCGGGCGGCTGGTGCTGCGCCGCAACTCCCGCAACATGGGGCCGGGCGGCACGCGCAATCATGGTCTGAGCCTGGTTACCGGCCGCTATGTGCTGTTCTGTGACGCCGATGATCATTTCGCGCCCGGCGCGCTGGATATTCTGCAGGCCCGCATCGAGGCGTTCGATTCGCCCGAGGCGGTGGTCTTCCGTTATTGCCTGCAGGGCCCCAAGGGCGATCATGACAGCCTGGCGTTCTGCCAGCAGGCAGAGGAACGCCCGCTGGCCCGCGCCTTTCGTGACTTCATGCATGACACCATCGTGTCGTCCCCCTGGGGCAAGGCGATCCGCGCCGATCTGGCCTGCTCGCTGAGCTTCCCTGATCTGCCCGTGTCGCAGGATGGCCTCTATAACCTGGATCTGTTCGGGCGCGCGGAGCGCGTGCTGTATCTGCCCGAGGTGCTGTATTACTTCGACAAGCGCAGCGATGGTTCTCTGACGCGCAAGCCGTTCAGCAACCTGGAGCTGGACAAGTTCCACCGCAGCTGGCGGGTCTTCGCGGAGCATTATCGTGAGCATTTCGCCGCGACGCACGGCATGGCCCTGCTGGAAATCCGCGGCCTGCGTTTCGTCGGCGTCAGCTTCATCATGCGTCAGGCGATCAACAAGACGGCGGATGATTCGCGAGTGCGCAAGGTCGTGCTCGATCAGGTGCGACAAGCGTCCTGGTCATCTCTGCGCCAGCTCTCGCTGAAGGAGCAGGCGCTGTTGATGAGCTATGCAGTGAGCCCGGCCTTGTCCCGGCAACTTGTCCGCCGGAGCCAATACGCCTCATGAGCACTCACAGACATATCCTGTTCTATACCGGTGCCCAGTCACGCACCGGCGGCACCGAGCGTGCCTGCGCCGATACCGCCAACATGCTGGCCGCCAGTGGCGATTATCAGGTCGAGATCCTCAGCGAATATGGCCCGGCGGAGAGTCCCTATCCGCTGCATGACGATATCGCGCACGAATCACTCTATCCCGAGCGCTCGCATCTGGGCGCCGTGCGTGGCCTGTGGCTGTTCCTGCGTCTGCTGTGGGTGGTGCTGCGCAAGCGCCCGGATGTGGTGGTGGTGGTCGAAAGCATCGGCTTCCTGCCCTTCCTGCTGCCGACGCTGCTCTGTCGCCGCACGCGCTACCTGTGCTGGGAGCACTTCAATGCCACCTCGGATCTCGGCGTTGCCCGCCGTGATACGGCGCGGCGTCTGGCGGCGCATCGCGCCGACCGCATCGTGGTGCTGTCGCATGAAGATCGCCAGTACTGGGAGCGGCTGCATCCAGCGGCGCGCGAGCGACTCAGCGTGGTGCCCAACCTCAATCCGCTGGAGCATGTCGCCGCCGAGCGCCAGACGTCCCAGAGTCGTGGTGGCAGTGCTGAGCAAGTGGCGAAGTCACGCGGCGCCAAATCGCCCAAGGTGGCGGTGGCCGTCGGTCGCCTCGAACCGCAGAAGGGCTTCGATCTGCTGCTCGAGGCCTGGGCGGCGTTGCCTGAGGCGACCCGTGATGGCTGGGTCTTGCGCATCGTCGGCGAGGGGGCACAGCGTGGCGCCCTGATGGCGCAGGCCGAGCGCCTGAAGATCACCCATCAGCTGCAGATGCCGGGCCAATGCCGGGACATTCAGCGCGAATACGCCGCGGCGGACCTGTTCGTGCTCTCGTCGCGCTTCGAGGGCTTTGGCCTGGTGCTGGTCGAGGCGCTGAGCTGTGGTGTGCCCTGTGTCAGCTTCGCGTGCCCGGCCGGGCCAGGCGAGATCATCAAGCATGGCGTCAATGGCTATCTGGTCGCGCAGGGCGATGTAGACGCCATGACCCGTCAGCTTGATGAGGTGCTGGGGGATGAGGCGGTGCTCGAGAGGCTGCGCGCCAATGTGGATTACGGGCTGGACCGTTTCTCCCGCAATACCGTCGAAGCCAGCTGGCGCACGGTGCTTGAGGGTCTGGAAGCCCCGGCGCTGTTGAAAGTGATCTGAGCGGCTGGCCGCCGTGTTGGCGCCTGGGTGACGGTGGCAGGCAATACCGATAGTGGACAGACAAGTGAGGGCAGCCGCCCTCACTTTTTTCATGAACGACAGCAGGAGGCTATCGCCGTGAGAATCATGCATGTCATCTCGACTCCCGCCTCTGGCGGCGCCGAGGTCTACGTCAAGGACCTGAGTCTGGCGATGGTGGCCGCTGGCCACAGTGTGCATATCACCTTTCTGGAAACCGCCGCGGAATGCGGTCGTGACCTCGAATACGAGCATCGCTTTCTGAGCCAGCTGAGTGCCGGCAATGTCAGCTACTCGTTTCTGGGCATCGAGACACGCCGCCGCCCGTGGCGAGGCGCGGCGAGGCTGCGCAGGGAAGTGACGCGCTTCGCGCCGGACGTGGTGCACTGCCACCTGTATTACGCGTTGATGTTCGCCTTTGGGTTGCCGCGTCAATTGCCGGTGATGATGACGGTGCACAGTATCGAACTGGGCGCACCGGCCTGGATGTTCCGGCTATTTGATCGTCGTGTGGCGGCCTACGTCGGTATCTGTCGCGCCTGCACCGACAAGCTGGCACCGATTGCGGCGCGTCCGGTGGTACAGATCGACAACGCCGTCTCCGGGGCGCGCCTCAAGGCCAGTGGTTGGCGGGAGGCGAATCAGCAGGCCCCGGTGCAGCTGGCGGCGATCGGACGTCTGACCGATGCCAAGCAATACCCTCTGATGCTGGAAAGCTGCGCCAGACTCAAGGCGCAGGGCCTGGCGTTCAGGCTCAGGATTGCCGGGGAGGGGCCACACAAGGCGCAGTTGGTGGCGCAGATCGAGGCGCTCGGGCTCAATGATGAGGTCAGCTTGCTGGGCAATATCTCGGATGTAGCAGGCCTTTTGGCCAGCGCCGATGCCTTCATCATGTCATCCGCCTGGGAGGGCCTGCCGATCTCGCTGCTGGAGGCGACGCTCAGTGGCCTGCCGGTACTGGTCACCGATGTCGGCGGTTGTGCCGAGGTGGTGCATCGGGTCGGCAACGGCCTGGTGGTCGACCAGCACACGCCCGTGCGCTACGCCGAGGCATTGGGCCGACTGGTGGGGGATGCTGAATTGCGGCGTGCCTTCGCCCGCAACGCGCGCCGCTATGGGGCGAGTTACCATATCGATACCGCTCTCAGTGGGCATCTGGCGCTGTATGGCAGCCACCAGCCAGCGCAGGACACCTCAGGGCTGGAGGTGACGCCCTGAATGTCCGCAGCGGACACCCAAGTGACGGAAAGGCATGTTCAGGAAAGGCATGTTCAGGAAAGCCGGCCACGTTGAGCAGGTCATGAACGCAATTGGAAAGGCCAGGGGGTGCCGCTGACACCACCCCCTGGCCTTTTCGTCTTTCAGGAGTTGATTGGGGCGTATCCGGGCACCTGCGTGGCATGTGTGAGGTGTGTGCAAAGTGAGGTTGGGGTTTCTCATTCTGCAACGATGAGTCAGATGATGAGTTGCTGCTGAATTAAAGTAGTTTGATTTCGCAATTTGCATTAGATGCGCTAAGGGTAATCTGCCGTCTGTCAGGTACCCGATTGCCAATGATGAGGATTAGGGGAAGCAGCTTAAAGTTACCACCGCCAGTACAATCGTCTCGACGACATGACAAGTCCTTGCTGTTGAAGTCAATTGATTTATTATCAGCCCTGTTGAAGAGGGGACAGTAATGTCGCTTATTGGCGAATCAAATGTCGTCGGTAAAGCGCCAAGTGCTCTTCGCTGCGACGTGCGTCATGTGCAGATCTGTCGAGGTCGTCGGACATGGCCAAGGGAGACAGCATGCGCACATACGCAAGAGTCGAGCGACACAAGGGTGACACAAGAGCAGGACGGGCCTCGCAGATGGCCAGTCAGGCGGGGTGAGGTACCTCTCCAGCGTGCGACACCGGGGTTGGCGAAATGCCTCATGAGAAGGCATCAAGTCCGGGGGGCAAGTCTGGAGTCAGGGCATTGCCGCCGAGTGGTCAGTCAGACCCGAGCTTGCCGGAAGACGTGCAGGATAGTGCGTCAGATCAGGCAGAGAATGTCAGTAAATTATTGTATTAAATGGATTTGATATATCAGGCGTGATTGACGAAGCCGTCGGTGCCTCACGCGAAAGCGGCGTGTTCCTGGCCTTTCGGGACTCTGGGCGCTCGCCTCATTCGAGGTCGCGCGCTGCCTGCCAGGTCGGGCAGGTTGCGCAGGCACATCCGGGCAATCGAGCGTTGCACCTCTATCATCGCGCCTCTCCATGGAATGCATGCGGGCATGAATTCTCATCCCGTTCTGACGCTGCCGTGGCAGCTGACTCGCCAACGAGATCGTCAGGTCTCACCTGCTTGAAGGGGCTGCACAAACCTTCAGTCGACTGTGGCCTCTGACAGGTTCAATCCACGAGGCGCTTGAACTGAAATGTCAATAAAAGTGCAAGAAACAAGTCATCAATAGTGATGGTGCGATCAAGCTTATAAGTATCGGTTAATCAAATGAGTCATATTGTCTTGATTGATGAGAAAGTCGATCAATGCAATATGTTTCGTGTGTTAGATGACTGGTAGTGAATTACTAAAATACTAATAAACGTTCCATTTCGGAGTTCGGTCATGGGCATGTGTCATGGACACATGCCTGACGTGTGTCCGTGGATATCGCAGGGGTATCGAAGGGCAGGCGTGACCACTCCATGACAGATGACATGTACGCCAACAGGGCGCCGCTATCGGCAGCAGGGGAGAACGCCAGTTCCTCAGGGCGGTAGCGTGCCGAAACAGCGCCTGGCGGTAGCGGTCAGGATCACAGGGGAAGAGACAGGATATGGATATACCGGTCAGAACGACGCTCCGGGCGTTCTCATTTGCCGCCGTGATATTGGCGATGAGCGGGTGTGCCTTCGCACCCGGTGGGCACATGGATTATGAAGCCGAGGTCGCGCCGCTGACCGACCAGGTGGAAGTCACGCCGATCACCCCCGGGCTGATCTCCAACTATCGTGCGCGCCCCGCCCGGACCGCTCCCGCGCCGCCCGAGCTGGTCGATGACATCAAGCAGTATGTCTACCGCGTGGGCGGCGGCGACATTCTGGCCATCAATCTGAGCACGCCGCTGGACCTGGCCCAGGAAAGCGGTGTGCAGCGTCAGACGGTCGAGGCGCTGACCTACATCGTCCAGCCGGATGGCACGCTGTTCTACCCCTATGTCGGGCGCATCAACATTCGCGACATGACGGTGGATGAGGTGCGCGCCGCGCTGGTCGCGGGGCTGTCCCGTTATATCACCGAGCCGCAGGTCAATGTCTCGGTGGCGCAATTCCGCTCCAAGCGCGTCTATCTGAGTGGCGCCGTGACCGAACCGGGCTTCGTGCCGGTCACGGATGTTCCGCTGACCTTGATCGATGCCATCAGTGCCAGCGGCGGCGTCACGGCACTGGCCAATACCCACAACATCACGCTGACGCGCGACGGCCAGCAGGAGCACCTGAGTCTCTATCAGCTGCTGCAGCAGGGCGACATGCGTCAGAACCGTCTGCTCAAGGATGGCGACGTGATCAATGTGCCGGTGGCGGAAGACCAGAACGTCTTCGTGCTCGGTCAGGTACTCAAGCCCGGCAACATGCCGGTGGGCAATGAACGTCTGAGCCTCACCGATGCGCTGTCGCGGGCCGGCGGGGTCGATGAGGACCGCGCCAATCCGTCAGGCGTCTTCGTGGTGCGTGAAAATTCGCCGGAGTCCGACAAGCTGGCCACGGTCTTCATTCTCGATATCTCGGATGCGACCTCGCTGATGCTGGGCGCGCGCTTCCCGCTGCAACCGCGTGATGTGGTCTATGTGACCGCCGCGCCGGTCAGCCGCTGGAACCGTGTGCTGAGTCAGCTATTGCCGTCCGTGACCAGCACCGGGGCCTTCGTCTCGGTCATCGATGACATCGAGGATTGAGGTCATGTCCCACTCCCGCATGGCAGGTCGCGTCGCGACCTGCCGTATCACCTGCCTGCCGGGCCTGAATCGTTTACTCAAGGCGGCGTCATGAATCAGTACACCTCTCCCATGCCATCCTCTTCTGCACAGCCTGGCAAGGACACCACGCGCCGACTCGATTTCAGCACCATTCTCGCCTTGCTCTGGCATCGACGCTGGTGGCTGATCGGCAGCACGCTCCTGTTCACCCTGCTGGGTATCTATCTCGTCGGTAGCCAGCAACGCATCTACCTGGCCGATTCCCTGATCCAGATCGAGGACAAGGGCGGCAGCGCCAGCCTGTTGGGGCCGCTGGCCGGTCAGGCGACCGGCAGTGATGAGAGCAGCACCAGCGATGAGCTGGAAATTCTCGCCTCACGACTGGTATTGGGCCAGGCCGTGGAACGCGAGCGCCTCAATATCGTGGTCTCTCCGGTGCGCTACCCGGTCATCGGTGACTGGCTCTCCAACCGCCATCTGCGCCTGCCGGCAAGCCTCGGCGGCCAGGATTACGCCTGGGGCGATGACACCCTCAAGGTCACCACACTTGAGCTCGGCGGCCCGTGGCAGCAGCAGACGCTGACCCTCGAGGCACTGGGCGATGAGCGCTACCGACTGCTGGATGCCGAGGGGCAGCCGATCGTCGATGGCAAGGTGGGCGAGAACGCGCTGGCGGAGGGCATCAAGGTCTTCGTGCGCGAGTTGTCAGCCGAACCCGGTGCACGCTTCACCCTGACCAGCATCTCGGACCTGAGCGCCATCAATTCGCTCAAGTCGCGCTTCACCGCCGTGCGCAATGGCACCGACACCGGGGTGGTCACGCTGAGCCTGTCCGGCAGTGACCAGGCCGCCATCGTCAATACCCTGGACACCATCACCAATGTCTTCCTGCAGCAGAACATCGAGCGGGAATCCGCCGAGGCTGACAATCAGCTGGGCTTTCTGGGCGACCAGATCCCGACACTGCGTGGCCAGCTCGATGAGGCCGAATCGGCACTCAACGACTATCGTCGACGTCGCGACTCGGTCGATCTGACCGCCGAGAGCCAGCAGGTGATGGAGAATCTCGTCGGACTGGACAATCAGCTGACCGAGATCAAGCTGCGCCTGGCCGAGCTGTCCCGTGCCTACACCAGCGAGCACCCGGCCTATCGGGCGCTGGTGGCACGCCGTGATTCGCTCAATCAGGAGAAGGCACGCGTGCAGAAACAGGCCGAGCAACTGCCGGCCGCCCAGCGCGAGGCGCTCAACCTGAATCGCAATGTCACCGTCAGCCAGGAAATCTATGTCGCGCTGCTCAACAAGCGCGAGGAAGTGCGCCTCAAGAAGGCCGGCACCGTCGGCAACGTGCGCATCCTGGATCCGGCGGTTCTGCAGCCAGTGCCCATCTCGCCGAAGACATCCCTGATGCTGGCCGTGTTCTGCATGATCGGCCTGATGCTGGGCGCGCTGGCCGCACTGCTGCGTCATGCGATGCGCAAGGGCATCGATACCGCCGAGCAGATCGAGGCACTGGACCTGCCCGTCTACGCCACGGTGCCGCTGTCACCACAGCAGCACAACATGATGCGCCGCGTGCGCCTCAAGGGCGAGAAGGGCGGTCGCGAGATCTATCAGGGGGTGCTGGCCACCTCCCAGCCGTCGGACATCAGTATCGAGGCCCTGCGCAGCCTGCGCACCAGTCTACATTTCGCTCTGCTCGACAACCGCCGCAAGTCGGTAATGTTCACCGGACCGAGCCCGGGCATCGGCAAGAGCTTCGTCAGCCTCAATCTGGCGGCGGTGAGTGCCGAGGCCGGTCAGCGCGTGCTGCTGATCGATGCCGACATGCGCCGTGGTCACCTGCATCACGCCTTCCAGCGTACCTCCGAGCAAGGCGGTCTGTCGGATGTGCTCAGCGGTGCCAGTCCGCTGGACAGCGTGCTGTATCACTCGCGCATCGACAATCTTGATTTCCTGGGCCGTGGTGTCGCACCGCCCAACCCGTCGGAGCTGTTGATGCAGCCCAATTTCGCCGAGCTGCTGGAGCAACTCGGTGAGCGTTACGACCTGATCATCATCGACACGCCACCGGTACTGGCCGTGACCGAAGCGTTGATCATCGGTCGTCACGTCGGCGCCAGTCTGATGGTGGCGCGCTTTGGCATGAACCAGGTGCGCGAACTCGAGCATGCGCGCAAGAAGCTCGAGAACAATGGCATTCACGTCAAGGGCGCCATCCTGAATGCCATCGAACCGCAAGCCGGCGACAAGCATGGCTACGGCTATTACAACTACAGCTACGCCTGACATCGTCTCGCTTGGCAGCTCTCATGACGCTTGAATCACGGAGGAGGTAAGCACGATGAGCGGTATACCCTTGTCGATGGAGCACCAGCGGCGTTACTCGCATCACTACGAGCGCTTGCTGGCCAGCAAGCGCTTGCAGCTGATCTTCGGGATGCTGGTGGTGGTCATCGCGCCGGCTCTCTACCAGGCAGGGTTGAACCAGCTGATGCAGGGTGGCACCCACTGGTGGCTGACCAGCGATGATCAGTGGCATGCCCTGCTGGGTACCGGCGTGGCGTACACCCTGTCGGTGACGGCGGTCAATCGCCTGTCCCGCCTGCCGGGCACGCGCTCCTACCTCTATGTCGTACCCGCGATCGTCATCTCCTACCTGACCTTGATGATGGTGCTGGGGGTGCTGGGGCTTGAGTATTCGCGTCACCAGGTCGGTCTGTCCTTCCTGCTCGCGGTAAGCCTGTGTACGGCCTACTACTACATCGACACCCGGGTGCGCCGGATGCGCTTCGCGGTGGTGCCCTACGGCAAGGCACCGAGTCTGTGTACCCGCCCGGGCGTCGAGTGGCTGTCGTTGCGCGGGCCGGACCTGGTCGGCCTGCCGCGTATCGATGGCGTGGTGGCGGACCTGCGCGGTGAGCTGCCCAGCGAGTGGGAGAGCTTCCTGGCCGACTGCACCATCCACCGCATTCCGGTCTATCACGCCACCCATGCCCACGAGATGATCACCGGTCGCGTGCTGCTCGATCACCTCTATGCCAACGAGTTCGGCTCGCTGACGCCGCGGGAAGACTATGAGGTCATCAAGCGCTGGATGGACTTCACCGTCGCCGCGCTCATGCTGCCGCTGCTGGCGCCTGTCATGTTGCTGACGGCGCTGGCGATACGCCTCGACAGTCCCGGACCGGTGATCTTCCGCCAGCCGCGCATGGGCTTTCACTGCCGTCCCTTCACCGTCTACAAGTTCCGCAGCATGTATGACGGCATGAAGGGCGCGGGCTTCACCCAGGAAGGCAGTGACCCGCGCATCACGCGAGTCGGGCGCTTCATCCGCAAGTGCCGTCTCGATGAGCTGCCCCAGCTGTTCAACGTGCTCAAGGGCGACATGAGCCTGATCGGCCCGCGCCCCGAGTCGATGAACCTGGCCGACTGGTATCGCAAGGACGTGCCGTTCTTCCACTACCGCCATGTCGTGCGTCCGGGCATCACCGGTTGGGCGCAGGTCGAGCAGGGCTACGCCGCTGAAGTGGAAGGCATGATCCGCAAGCTGGAATACGACTTCTTCTACATCAAGCACTTTTCCTTCTGGCTCGATCTGCTGGTGGTGATCCGCACCATCAAGATCGTGATCAGCGGCAACGGCTCGCGTTGAGCGGCCTGAACCATCTGTAGACGAGTGTCTCCGCAGGCGAGTGTGCGGCCATTCTCTGAAACGTGTACCGAGTCGCTGCCAGAGGAACCCGGCAGCGAAAGCGCTGCACCGGGCACTCGCCTGCTCTCAGAGCCAACCTTCATATGATGTACGAAAGGAGTCGATATCATGATCACGGTGACGCGTCCCTACTTCCCGGAGCGGGAGAATTTCGACCGCTATGTGGATTCCATCTTCGAGGGGCGCTGGTTGACCAACCACGGTCCGCTCGAGCAGGAGCTCACGCGGCGCCTGGAGACCTATCTGGGCGTCGAGAACCTGCTGCTGGTCAGCAATGGCACCCTGGCGCTGCAGATCGCCTATCGCGCGCTGGGCATCGCCCAGATGCCGGGCCAGTACGAATCGGCAGAGGTCATCACCACGCCCTTCACCTTCATCGCTACCGCCAGCAGCCTGAAGTGGGAGGGCATGCAGCCGGTGTTCACGGACATTGACCCTGACACCCTGTGCCTGGACCCCGCGCGCATCGCGTCGGCCATCACGCCACGCACCCGTGCCATCGTGCCGGTGCACGTGTTCGGCAATGCCTGTGATGTCGAGGCCATCGATGCGCTGGGCGAGGCGCATGATCTCAAGGTCATCTATGACGGTGCCCATGCCTTCGGCGTGACCTATCGCGGCAACAGCCTGCTGTCACATGGCGATGCCAGCACCCTGAGCTTCCACGCCACCAAGCTGTTCCACAGCATCGAAGGCGGCGCGATCATCTTCAAGCGCAAGGAAGACCTGGAGCGTGCCCGCAAGTTGATCAACTTCGGCATCACCGGCCCGGAGTGCATCGAGGAGCTGGGCATCAATGCCAAGATGAACGAATTCCAGGCGGCGATGGGGCTGTGCGTGCTGGATGAGATCGAAGGCAATCTGGAGAGCCGGGCGCTGGTCTGGCATGCCTATGCCCAGGCGCTGCGCGGCAATGTCCAGCTGCAGACCCGCCAGACCGGCGCCAGCCTGAATTACGCCTACTTCCCGATCATTCTCGAAAGCGAAAGCATGCTGCTCGAGGTGATGCAGCGCCTGCAGCAGGAAGGCTATCTGGCACGGCGTTACTTCTGCCCGTCGCTGGAATCGCTGTCCTTCCTCGGGCGGTCCGCCGCCGAATTGCAGGACGAGGGTGTCATCACCCCGCAGATCGTGCATTCCACCGATATCGCCAGTCGTATCCTGTGTCTGCCGCTCTACTCGGGGCTTGAGGTCAGCGAGATCCTCGGCGCGGTGCGCGTCATCGTCAATCGCCACGTCAAGGCCGCGTGATCATGAACATCGCGATCATGCAGCCCTATCTGTTCCCGCATATCGGCTATTTCCAGTTGATGCATGCCTGTGACGAGTTTCTCGTTTATGACGACGTCGCCTTCATTCCGCGTGGCTATATCAATCGCAACAATGTGCTGCTGGGCGGCAAGGCGCATCGCTTCACGCTGTCGGTGCCCAAGGCGTCGCCCAACCGCCTGATCAGCGAACTCGTCTTCGGCCCGACACCGGACAGCCTGCTGACCACGCTGCATCACGCCTATGCCAGGGCACCGTATTACGCAAAGGTCATGCCGCTGCTGCAGGCAGTGTTCCAGCATGAAGATCGCCGCATCGGGGCGCTGTGCAAGTACAGCTTCGAGCGGGTGTGTGACTACCTGGGGCTGGAGTGTCGCTTTCTGCTCACCAGCGAGCTTGAGCACGACCGCAGTCTCAAGGCCCAGGACCGCCTTATCGAGATGTCACTGATGCGCGGGGCCGAGGGTTACATCAACAGCATCGGCGGCCGGAAGCTCTACCAGGCGGCCCCCTTTGCGGCCAAAGGCATCACGCTGTCATTCCTCGCAAGCCAGCCGAGTGGCTATCGCCAGACTCCGCTTGATTCGCGTGGCGAGGCGGGGGCTGACATGCGCCGCTCAGGGCGTCAGGCGCAGTTCGTTGCCGGCCTGTCGATCATCGATATGCTGATGTGGTGCTCACCGGGCGAGGTGCGCGACAGACTCGCCGAGTACCAGCTGCTGCCGGAAGACCCGCAGCTGCTGCGCGCCACGGGCAATGCCACTGATGAGGTGGCCCCTGTAGCGGGGCCGCTGGCGCGCAATGTCGCGGCCTACTTGCATCAGGGGGGCCTCGCCTCGTGTCACTGAGCAACAAGACCGCCATCGGCATTCTGTGGAATTTCTCCGATCAGCTATTGCGGCGTGGCATGGCCAGTCTGGTCACGCTGCTTCTGGCGCGGCTGCTGGTGCCGGAAGATTTCGGGTTGCTGGCGATGGTGCTGGTCTTTCTGACCATCGCCTCGGCCATGATGGATTCCGGTCTTCAGCAAGCCATTCTGCGCATGCCGACCCTCGGGCCGCGTGATGCCAGCACCGCCTTCTTCAGCAATATCGCCTTCGGGGTGCTGGCCTACGGCCTGCTGTATGCCAGCGCTCCCCTGATCGCCGACTTCTATGCCGAGCCACGCCTGATCGTGCTGGTACGTATCGGCGGCATCGTGGTGCTGATCAATTCCTTCGAGGTCATTCAGGGCGCGATGCTCAACCGCGCGCTGGATTTTCGCACGCGCATGAAGGCTGGCATTCCCGGCAGCGTGGTGTCGGGCGGGGTGGCGGTGCTGCTGGGCTGGCTGGGCTTCGGGGTCTGGGCGCTGGTGGGGCAGATGTTGACGGCGGCGCTGGTCACTACCGCCCTGATGTGGTGCTGGGGCAGCTGGCGGCCGCGACTGGAATTCGATGTGGTGTCGTTCAAGGCGATGTTCCGCTTCGGCTACAAGATGTTCCTGTCACGCATGCTGGATGTGCTGTTCGTCAATCTCTATGTGCTGCTGATCGCCAAGCTGTTCTCCGCCTCGGTGGCGGGGCTGTTCTTCTTCGCCGAGCGTCTCAAGGAGCTGGTGATCAATCAGCTGGTGACGGCAGTACAGAACGTGACCTTCCCGGCGCTGGCGAGCATCCAGGAGGATCCGGTGCGCCTCAAGAGTGCCTATCGTCAGATCCTTCAGGTCATGGTCTATCTGCTGTTCCCGGCGATGCTGTTGCTGGCGGCGCTGGCCGAGCCGCTGTTCCTGACGCTGTTGCCCGAGCGGTGGCTGGCAGCGGTGCCCTATCTGCAGCTGATGTGCATCGCGGCGGTCATGTATCCCCTGAGCACGCTCAATCTCAATGTGCTCAACGTCAAGGGGCGCTCGGACCTGTTCCTCGGGCTCGAGATCATCAAGAAGGTATTGATCTGTGCGGTGCTGGCGGTGACCTGGCGCCATGGCGTGATGGCGATCCTGATCGGGCAGATCGTGGTGGCGGTGGTGTCCTACATCCCCAATGCCTGGTTCTCGCGGGAGTTGATCAACTACAGCATCCGCGAGCAGCTGGCCGACTTCCTGCCGGCTCTGCTGCTGGCCACTGCGGTGGCGGGCACGACCTGGTGGGCCGTGCCTGCACTGTTGGTCATCTGGCCGGCGCCGGTGGTGCTGGTGGTATCAGGCCTGCTGGCAGGGGCGGCCTATCTGTTGCTGTCCTGCTGGCTGCGCTTCGCGGCCTGGCAGTTCGGCGCAGGCTGGATCCAGGAGCGTCTTTCACAACGGAAAGTGGGGAATACTGCATGTTAGAACTGAGTTATGCCCGGGCACTCGCGACGCCCCTCATGGATGGCACCCCGCAGTCAGGCCCCTTGCCTGTGCCGCCGGCGCCCGCCGAGGAAGCCGCCATCATGGCCGAGTGGGAGGGCGATCTCAGCGCCCCGCGCGTCTCGGTGATGTGCTTCGCCTTCAATCATGGCGACTACATTCGCATGGCGCTGGATGGCTTTCTGATGCAGCGCACGCGTTTTCCGTTCGAGATCGTCGTGCATGACGATGTCTCGACGGATGGCACGCGGGAAATCATCGAGGAATATGCGGCCCGTTACCCGAACATCGTGCGGCCGATCCTGCAGGAGGTGAACCAGTACTCTCAGCATATCTGGCCGATCACCTTCTGCATGCCAGTGATGCGCGGCGACATCATTGCCTATTGCGAAGGTGATGATTACTGGATCAAACCCGACAAGCTGGCCCGTCAGGTTGCCTTGTTCGACGCCTATCCCGAGGCGACGGTCTGTTTCCACCCGGCGCTGGAGTTCAATGAAGCGACCGGCCAGCATTCGCTCATCTGCCGCTATGCCGATAGCGTGAAGAAGATCTCTGCCGAGGCGGTGATCGGGCTGCGCGGCGCCTCCATTCCGTCACCGGCCTTCAGCTTCCGACGCGTCGACGCCACCGTCGATGCGATGATGGCGTCCTATCGCGGCGCCCCGATCATGGACTTCTTCCTGCAGTCCTATATGGCACTGCAGGGCGAGACGCTCTATTACGAAGATGCTGCCTGCGTCTATCGCCGCAATGCCAAGGGTTCCTGGACATCGCAGCAGCAGGAAAGCGAGGCCGAACAGCGCTATCAGCGCGACATGATCTCGGCCATCGACGTCTTTCATGCCAACACCCGTCACATGCCGCATTCCGTCAGCCTGTACATCCCGCTCTATCACTATTTCAAGCAGTACGTGATGGCGCCGGCGAGCCCCATGCAGCGCCTGGCCAACTTCCGCCAGGGTGTCGCGATGCTCTCGCATATGGACCGCAGTCGGCTGCTGCGTCTCGTGCGCCAGGATGTGATGACCCGATTGATAGGGACTCGTCGCCGTCGTGTGTCATCCGACCGCGCAGTGCAGGAGCGTAAAAGCGCCTGAATGCCCCGGTGATCGAGGGTGATGAGGGCGAGAGAAGCGTTTGATGACAGGACGTCGTCAATGACATCAAAACAGCGCTGCAACACACAAAGCGCGAAGGAAATCGGCCTTGGGCCGCCGTGAGTCGCAAGGGGACCGCAACATGAATTATCGCAGTTATGCCGACCTGAGTTCGGATATCGCCAGGCAGTTGTCGCGCCTGCAGGCCGGGAATTTCGATCTGATCGTCGGGATCCCGCGCAGTGGAATGGTGCCGGCCTACATGATCAGCGCGATGCTCAATCGGGCCTGCACGGATCTCGACACCTTCATCGCCAATGGCTCGCCCGGCAAGGGTATGACGCGCAAGGTCCGGGGGGCGGCGCAGAGCGCCTGGGAAAATCAGCGTGTGCTGCTGGTCGACGACAGCTTCAACAGTGGGGCCTCGCTCAAGGCCTCCATGGCGCGTATTCCGCAAGATTGCCCCTGTGAGATCACCACCTGTGTCATCTATGCCAACCCGGCGCCGGTGGTGGGGGTGGACATGTATCTGGTCGAACTGGAGCATCCACGCGCCTTCCAGTGGAATCTGTTTCATCATCCGGCGCTGGCCGATAGCTGCCTGGATATCGATGGCGTGCTGTGCCTCGACCCGACGCCTGAACAGAATGATGACGGCCCGCGCTATCGCGACTTCCTGACCAACGCGGCGCCCCTGCATATCCCGACCTACCGTGTGCACTCGCTGGTCACCAATCGTCTGGAAAAATATCGTCCCGAGACGACCGACTGGCTGGCCCGTCACGGTGTCGAGTATGAGCATCTGATCATGCTTGACCTGCCCAGCAAGGAAGAGCGCCTGCGCCAGAATCGTCATTCGAGTCACAAGGCGGATTACTACCGTGACTCGGGCTGTCGCCTGTTCATCGAAAGTGAGGTGGGGCAGGCCACCAACATCACGCGCATGACCGGCAAGCCCGTCTATTGCGTGGATGCCCACCAGATGATGACTCCCGAGTGGGCCTCGATGTCAGCGCAGAAGAAGGGCCAGGTACTGGTGTGCACGTTCAAGCGCATGGCGCGCCGGATCGTCACCTGGTTGCCGGCACCGCTGGCTCGCCAGGCGCGCAGTGTCTATCAGCGACTGGCCTGAACGTAGAGAAGGAATTGGGGCTGACGATGACCGTCATGCGCAGATGACATGGCGGTCATCGTGAATTGTCTCGATCGAGCTTGGCTCAAGGCAAACACTGGCGAAGGAGTGGCAATGAAGACGCATCGGATGGCGCTTTTGGTCGTGGCACGACAGATGACCCTCGAGACTCGCCAGATGCTGGCGTTGGCGGCAGGGCTTACGCGTCTGGGGCATGAGGTGGATCTCATCGTGCCCCAGGCCCATGAGGAGTTGATCGAAGGTCTTGCACACGGGGTGCGGCTGGTAGAGCTGGGCGTGCACAGTGAGTTGACGGGCGTGCTGGCCCTGACGCGCTATCTGGCGCGTCATCGTCCGTGTGTCCTGATGTCCAGCGGTCTGGAAGCCAACCTCAATGCGCTCAAGGCACGCCGTCTGGATCGCTGGCGTGTGCCGGTGATTGCGCATCATGCCGTGACGCCGGCCAGTGAACTGGTGGCGGCGGGCAGCAAGGCGCGGGGCCTGAGGCGCAGAATGGCGCTCAAGTATCCGCATGCGGCACTGGTGCTGGTCGAAAGCGATGAAGCCGGCTGCCAGGCACGCCACGAGGGCGGCATCGAGGCCGCGCGCGTCGTGACGCTGCCGTTGGCCCCTGATGAGGAGACGGGCGCGCTGAGCGAGCATCAATTGATGCAGTGCCTGTCGCTGATGCTGTCGGCAGCCGAGGTCGAGGGCGCGTCACCCTTCTCGTCTCAAAGCTGGCAAGTCAACAGTGGGGAAGCTGCGGCCAGCCTCGCGCAGCCTTCGTCGTCCCTCGACACCTCTGGCGTGGTGAGTCGCCAGGCCATCAGCGCTGATACCGGCGCGTCCGCGCCCCTCATGTCATCCGCCAATCTGCAGGCCGAACTGGCCAACAGCGGCGCGCGAGAATAAGTCTTTTCATGGAACACATTCTGCTCGACCTGCCCAACCTGCTCGTCTGTCTGGTACTGGTGATGGTGGGCTTTCTGCGTGGCTGGGTGACACGCAATGTCGCGATCATCCTGAGTCTCAGCAGTGCAGTGCCGTACCTGTTGAACAATGTGCTGTTCGATGCCGAGTACATGCCGGACCAATTCCGCTACTGGGAGCAGGTATTGGCCATGCGCAGCATGGACTGGGGGGCGATGGACCACTCCCTGACCGTCTCGGTCTCGTCGGGATTTCTGGCGCTGTTGCCGCTGCCGCTGGCGGAAACCATCACCAGCCTAGGCTTCTTCAACAAGTTCCTCTATATCGGCGCGCTGATGGTGCTGATTCGTCGCGGCATCATCTCCCACGCGGTACTGCTGTTCGTGCTGTGCTACCCGAGCCTGGTGCTCTACAGCTCATTGAGCCTGCGCGACACCCTGGTGACCGGCTTCATGCTGGGCAGCTTCCTGCTGGCCATCGAGCGTCGGCCGATGTGGGCGCTGATCTTCCTGTTGCCGTTATGGATCATCAAGTTCCAGAACGCTCTGATCATGTTGATCTTCCTCGGCATCTATCTCCTCTACGACGTCAGCCGTCAGGGCCTGTCGACCAAGCGTTTCTGCTGGTTGCTGGTCGGGCTGGCCGCAAGTGTGCTGGTCATCTATCCGCTGGCGGTGGACCAGATCAACTTCTTCCGCGCGGCCATGTATCTGGAGGATGGTGGCAAGATCGAGGATGTGGAGGTCATCCAGGGCTTCGGGGACTTCGTGGTGACGGGGATACAGGGGGCGCTGTACTTCCTGATCAAACCGCTGCCCTGGGAAGCCGCCAATGCGTTGCAGCTGATCCAGTCGGGAGAGAACCTGCTGGTCGTCGCCTTCCTTGTCTGGCTGACCCTCAAGTGCTGGCAGGTCCAGCGCGAGAAGACGCTCTTCTGGCTGTTGTATCTGATCGGTGCCTTCACCATCTATGGGCTCGTCGTCTTCAACTACGGCACCGCGGTGCGCTATCGCTTCCCGTTCCTGGTCATCTATGTGGTGTGCATGGCGCATGACACAGGACTGGTGCGTCTGTGGCAGCAGCAACGCCGGCCTGCGTTGCTGGACTGAGCTGCTGGACTGAGCTGCCGGCCCGAGCCACGACGCCTCTCCTTTCGCGCTGATGTCGCTTCTCGATCGTTTCTCTTGTCGAGCGTTTCTCATATCGATGGTCTCTCTTCCGGATGCCTCCGGTCGCGCGCGCGCAAGCTCGCGCGATGTTCTTCTTCGCATGACATGCAAGGAATGCCCCATGCCAACACGTGACGCCCAGCCCTCCACGGTGGTGCTGGTCTCCAACTCGTCGTTCTTTCTCTACAACTTCCATCGCGGCATCATCGAAGGGCTGCGTGACTCGGGCTATCGCGTGGTGTGCCTTGCGCCCACCGATGCGCATAGCAAGTACCTGGTGGATGAGCTCAAGGTCGAGCATCGTGCGCTGGGCATGGAGGGCAAGGGCACTTCGCTGGTCGGGGAGGGCAAGAGCCTGCTGGCATTGTTGGGGACATTGCTGAAACTCAAGCCGCGCTATGTTCTCAACTTCACCATCAAGGCCAATGTCTATTCGGGACTGGCCTGTCGGCTGCTCAAGATTCCCTATACCAACAACGTCTCGGGGTTGGGCACCGCCTTCATACACGACAGCTGGCTGTTCCGTCGGGTACGGGCGTTGTATGGCTTCGCCAATCGTGGCGCGCGTTGCGTGTTCTTCGAGAACCGCGATGACCAACGCCTGTTCATGCGTCTCGGATTGCAGAAGTCCACGCCGTCTGTCGTGCTGCCCGGTGCCGGTATCGACCCGCAGCGCTTCGCCTTTGCGCCGCAACCACAGACACCACCACTGACCTTCGTGATGGTTGCTCGCCTGATCGGCGACAAGGGGGTGCGGGAATACGTGTCGGCGGCCGAGCGTCTGCATGAGCGTTACCCGCAGGCACGCTTCTGGTTGATCGGCCCGTCAGGAATCAGCAACCGCACCGCGATCAGCGACGAGGAAATCGCTGCCTGGCGCGAGCGCGGCGTATTGCACTACCTGGGCGAACAGCGGGATGTGCGTCCCTTCCTGGCCGAGGCCAATGTGCTGGTGCTGCCGTCGTATCGGGAGGGCATGCCGCGCACGGTACTGGAGGCGGCCTCGATGGGGCGTCCGGCGATCGTCAGTGATGTGCCGGGGTGTCGCAGCTCAGTCAAGCCTGGCGTCACTGGCTGGCTGTGCGAAGCGGCCGATGTCGAGTCCCTGGAGCAGCAGATGCAGGGCTGTCTGGACATGCCGCAAGCGGCGTTGATCGAGGCGGGGCAGGCGGCACGTATGCGTATCGAACGTGAATTCGATCAGCAGATCGTGGTGCGTGCCTATCTGGGCTGTCTGCAGCACACACTGGATATCGAGTTGCGTAAGTCAGTACTCGCTACTGCGTGAGGCAGGTCGCTAACACATTGACACCGTTGGATTTTCGTCAGGAAGATGAAGAAAATCGTTCTCGACAGTTGGGCAAATATCAGGAACTGCTGCTGGATTTAACGCGCATAATGGCCCCGCGAGTGAGAGTGACAGGCGCCTGCCTGGAGAGCTCAATCGGTCGGGACAGTGCTTCTTCTTGCCATGACACACCGTGTGTCGCTGAACAGGCCGTCTCGCTGGAACGCGATCGATCGTTATCAAAGGGAAGGATGCCCGTGAGTACCATCAACAGAGAGCAGAATGTCGTCATGAGTGGATATCGTTTCTGCGCCCAATGCGGGGGCGCCAGCGTACATCGCGTAAAACGCCATTGGTGGCAGCGACTGGCCGGCAAGGCGCCGCTCTATCACTGTGAAGACTGCGGCATCATTCATCGCGTCTCGACTGAAGCCATCACTGCCAGCCGGACGAGCAAGCAGGACGCTGAGTCGTCACACTCGATTGCTGGCCGCTGATCCTGTTGGCAGGTGCCAGCATTGAGCCAATGAGCTTATTGAGCTAATGAGCTGACAAGACGAGCCTGGCGCGCCAGCATTGGATTTACCTTTTCATCCGCCATGCCACGGCGCGCGTTACAGGCCCACCACGACTCAGTGCGAAGCGTGCCTCTCAAAAGGCGGGATGGGCAAGACACGTTGAGCTGTCATTCCGCATGACGCCTGGCAGTGTCCGTTCAGCGCTCGGGCCGCTTGTCACTTCCGCATCGCAAGATCGCTTCCCGTACCGGCTCCCCGAGCCCGGTTTCCAGGCACGCCCCTCTTGCCGTTCTGTCTTGCCGACGTATCGTCCTTCTGACGAACCGTTCTTCACAAAAGTGCCTGATGCATTTTTCTTCCTGAAGCGGTCAAGACGTGCTGCCTGGCGGTAGTCCTGCTTTCAGCAAGCTGACACGAGCGTTCTGTGCGTTCGATCTGCACTGGATCGTCCCGCTTCATGTCATACCCCCTATCTCCCGCCATCGACCCTCGTCGGTGGCGGGTTTTTTCTGTGCCGCAGTTGAGCATTCCGATCAAGCAAGGCGTTATCGCGCCTGCGGGCGGGTGCCTCGCGGCGAGCATTTCCCTGTGGAGCGCATGAGCCAATGAAGATTCTGTTTGTCGTCGGTAATCTTTCCAGCGACGGAGGCACGGAACGTGTCACATGCGAAATTGCCAGCGGACTGGCGCGCTCGGGCCATGACGTGATGATCGCGAGTCTGTTCGGGCCAGCGACCAGCTCGTTTGCCCTGGAGGACAGCATCACGACCTGTTGCCTGAATCTGAAGGAGGCCAGAGGCGGGGCCCGACGGTCGCTGGGCATCAGTTCGGCGCTACTGACCAAGGTCCGTCACCAACAGGCCGATGTAGTGGTACTGGTGGATTCGATCCTGTTCGCCTTCTGTGCGCCGTGGGCCCCGTTCCAGCGCGCGCGGATCATCTGCTGGGAGCATTTCAACCTCGCCACCGATCATGGTTCACGCCTGCGTTCGGTAGGGCGCTCGACCGCCGTGCGCCTGGCCGATGCCATCGTGGTGCTCACCGAGCGGGATGCCGAGGCCTGGCGAGCGCGCTACCGCATCCGCGACAAGGTCGGCGCGATCTGGAATCCGGTACCGCACTTCCCCAAGTCCAGCGAAGAGGGCGCAGCGTCGCGTACCGTGCTTGCTGTCGGCCGCCTGACGAAGCAGAAGGGCTTCGATGTACTGCTGAACGCCTGGCACAAGGTCGTGTCGGTCCATCCTGACTGGCGACTGCGCATCGTCGGCTGGGGAGAGGATGAAAATGACCTCAAGGCCCAGGCCTGGACGTTGGGCCTGAGTGACAGCGTCGTCTTCGTGGGCCGCACCTCACAGGTGGAAAAGGAGTATCAACGCGCGGCGCTGTACGTGATGAGCTCACGCTGGGAGGGGCTGCCGATGACCCTGCTGGAAGCGCAATCCTTCGGCTTGCCGGTGGTCTCGACAGATTGTGAGACAGGGCCGGCCGAAATCCTGGCCGGCGGCAGCGGTGTGCTGGTGGATGTCGAGGACGATGAGGCACTGGCGCGCGAGATCCGTGACCTGATCACGGATGCAGCCCGCCGTCGCGAGATGTCCTTGCTGGCGCGCGACAATGCCACGCGCTTTGATGCGGACACCCTGTGCGGCGAGTGGCAGCAGCTGCTGGAGCGCCTGATCTCCGGGCGAACCCGCATCGCGGATGCCTCGTGATATGACGCCCTGACATCAGAGCTGGAGCCTGGTATCAACATGGTATCAAAAACGAGCTGGAGAGCAGGGCGTGATCCATTCTGGTGAGCCTTTGGCTAAACATTCGCTGACCAGGCGTCCAGTCACGCCTGCCAATGTCACCCCGATATGCTGATGGCCAAAGGCATGGATCACGCGTGGCTCATTGGGCGATGGGCCGATCACCGGTATGGAGTCGGGCAGGGTGGGACGAAAGCCCAGCCAGCGCCGGGCTACCGGGGCATCCAGTCCCAGCACCCTGCGCACTCGGGTTTCCAGATAATCGAAGCGGGCCGGGTTGGCGGGCCCCGCAAGCGAACTCAACTCCACGGTGCCTGCCACTCGCAGACGCGGCCCTTCGGCGCCTCGCAGAGGCGTCATGTAGAAGGCACTCTCCACCGGACAGGTCGGGCGGTTGAGCGGCGAGTGCTCGAGATCGAATTCGATGTGGTAGCCACGCTCGGTATCCAACGGAATCCTGTCGCCGATCTGGCGGGCGAGATGTGCCGACCAGGCCCCGGCTGCCAGTACCACGCGGTCCGCCATCAACCGTCTGCCGTCGGCGTACTCCAGCAGCATGCCGGAGGCCTGAGAGCTCAGGCGGATGACTTCGGCGGTGACGAGCCGGCCCTCCTCGCGTAGCGGAGCGGCCAGGGTGTCGATGAACACCTGCGGGTCATCCAGATGACAGGAGGAGGGGAACAGCACACCGCCGGCGGTATGGCCTGCCATGGCAGGTTCCAGCGCGATCAGCTCATCCGCTGTCAGCACCTGCTGATGGATGCCGAGCTGGTCACGCAGCCGGATGTCACCCTGCGCGGCCTGCAGGTTCTCGGCCTTGCCATAGGCATAAAGGCAGCCCTTGCGCTGAATCATCGCGGCCGCCGCCGGGGCATCGTCCAGCAGCGGCTGATAGTCCGTGTAGGTATGGCTGAGCAGACGCGCCAGCATCTCGCTGTTGGCCCGAAAGCGCGTGGCATTGCACTGGCCCATGAATCGCATCAGCCAGGGCGAGAGCCTCGGCAGGCATTTCCAGTCGATGACGAAGGGCGAGTCAGGCGATAACAGCAGTGAAGGCATGCTACGCCAGATCTCGGGGCGGGCGATGGGCAGGCAGCCATAATCCGCCAGGGTACTGGCATTGCCGAAGGAGGTGCCGCTGGCGATGCCCTCGCGCTCGATCATCGTCACCTCATGGCCGCTGCGCCGCAGCCACAGGGCGCAGGCGACACCGACGGCGCCCGCGCCGATCACGGCCACTTCCGTGTGTTCGCTATCACTCATCGAATGCTCACCATGTTGTCTTGTCGTTGTTGTCGGGGTGTTTGCGCCGCAATGCATCGCGCCCCGGAGTCAGCCGGGGCGCAGAGTGGGGTCTGTCGAGCATGCCTCGCGGTGATTGGCTCGGCAAGGGCGTCATGCGTCTCGGCAGCGTGTCCGCCAAGGCGCAAGGCGATGAGCGACTCACGGCAAGCGGTTCAGGAGCCGTTCGGTTCCTCGAAGGGCAGCGCGATGTCATCGCCACGCCGCACGGCGAAGACATTCAGCGTCATCGCCACCAGGGCGTAGTAACCCAGTATGCCAACCAGTTCGACCACGACCGTCTCGCCGAACATCGCGACGGCCTCGGCATACAGCGCATCATCGACACGTCGCTCGGCGTAGAGCGCGCGAGTGACGCGATAGATCAGCTGCTCATCGTCTTGTTCAAACGCGGGTTCACGCTCCTCGCGCAGTGCCGTGATGACGTCCGGCGAGAGACCGGCCTGCTCGGCGATCGGCGCGTGGATCTGCCATTCCGCCTGGGACTTCCACCACACCGCCGTGGTGAGAATCGCCAGCTCGCTCAGGCGCAGCTCAAGGCCGGTAGCGTAGCGGCAGAAGGCGCCGAGGCGCTGGGCGTGATTGGCAAGCTCAGGACTGTGGACCCAGGCCAGAAATGGGCCATCGAGGTTGCCGCGGGGACCGCTGAGAATCTCGGCGATCACCTCGCGTTGGGCTGCACTCATGCTGGCCTCATCCAGTTCGGTCAGGCGCGATGTGATCGCCATGAAATTCACTCCATTCAAATCGATTCAAGGATCGTGGGTAGGCAATGCGCCTGCAGCTGAGCCGTCACAGGCTGGCCAGGGTGGTGTCGATGGCACGCCCCAGCTTGTCGGTGATCTCGTCCAGATGCGACTCCTGCAGAATGAACGGCGGTGCCAGCAGGATGTGATCGCCCTGGCGGCCATCCAGGGTGCCGCCCATCGGGTAACACATCAGGCCTTCGGCCATGGCGGCCTTCTTGAGACGCGCGTGAAGCTTGAGGGAGGGATCGAAGGGCTTTTTGGAATCGCGATTCGCCACCAGCTCAAGCCCACGGAAGAGGCCGCGACCGCGGATGTCGCCGATGTGGGGATGGTTCGCGAAGCGCTCGTCCAGGCGTGACTGCAGTCCCTCGCCGAGGACGTTGACACGTGTGAGCAGGTCGCGGGCTTCGATGGTCTGCTGGACCGCCAGCGCTGCGGCACAGGCGGTGGCATGGCCGATGTAGGTATGGCCGTGCTGGAAGAAGCCGGAGCCATTGGCGATGGCATCACGGATGCGCTTGCTGACCAGGGTCGCGCCGACCGGCTGGTAGCCGGCGCCCAGGCCCTTGGCGATGGTGATCAGGTCCGCCGTGACACCTTCCTGCTCGGCGGCGAACAGGCTGCCGGTACGCCCCATGCCGCACATCACCTCGTCGAGAATCAGCAGCACGCCGTAGCGATCACAGACCTCACGGATGCGCGTGAAGTAGCCCGGCACCGCCGTGACGGCCCCCAGGGTGGCACCCACGACGGGTTCAGCCACGAAGGCCATCACGTTCTCGGCGCCCAGGCGCAGGATTTCCTCTTCAAGCTCGGCGGCGAGACGCACGCCCATCGCCTCGGGGGTCTCGTCGGGCTGCTGGCCCCGGTAGGCGTAGCAGGGGCTGACGTGGCTGACATTGATCAGCAGCGGCTCGAACTGCTGACGGCGCCAGGCATTGCCGCCGGTAGCCAGCGCGCCCAGCGTATTGCCATGATAACTCTGGCGCCGCGCGATCAGATGCTTGCGCTGGGGCTGGCCGATCTCGACGAAATACTGACGGGCCAGCTTGAGTGCCGCCTCGACCGCTTCCGAGCCACCGGAGACGAAGTAGACGGACTCGAGCCCCTCGGGAGCGCGCTCGATGAGGAAGTCGGCCAGCTGCTCCATCGGCTCGCTGGTGAAGAATGAGGTATGCGCATAGGCCAGCTGGCTGACCTGGTCCTTGATGGCCTGTGCCACAGTCTCGTCGCTGTGCCCCAGGCAGGACACGGCAGCGCCACCGCTGGCATCCAGATAACGGCGACCCTCTCGATCGACGATGTAAGGGCCATCACCCTGCACGGCGGTGGGGTATTCCTGATTGAGGTTGCGATGCAGTACGTGGCTCATGCGGGCTCCGAGGGGCAGGGGTGCGAGAGTGTTATGCAAATATGTAGTGCATTTATGTTTTATGCAATCAGTCATTGCATATAATCGCCTGTGCCTTCGGACTCGACCGGTCAGAGATGCTACCGTTGCCGCCATCTGTCCCTTGCCAAGGAGGCATCCCATGCCCCCATCCTCCCAAGCCCCCGGGCCCGCATCCCCTGATTCGCCGCCGGAAACCCTGGAAGGGTTGAAACAGCTGCTGGTGGCGATCGATCGCCGTGAAGTGGAGATCCGCCTCGGCGCGAGTTCCCGACGCGTGCTGGCCGTGCTGATCGAATCGCCGCAGCGCACGGCGGTGTCTTCCATCAGCCAGCTGGCGGAATTGACCGGTGTGAATGCCTCGACCTTCTCGCGTCTGGCCCAGCGGCTGGGTTACGAGGGCTTCAGCCGGTTTCAGGATGTCTTCCGTCAGGCAGTGACGGACGGCGAGCACTTCTACAGTCAGCAGGCGGCGCGACTCTCGTCACGTGATGCCGACAGTGGTGCCATGGCACAGCTGGCACGACTGGGGCGTCAGGAAAGCGCCAACATCCTCGGCATGCTCGAGAGGGTGGACGCCGCGGACTTCGAGGCCGCGACCACCTTGCTGGCCGAGGCACCGCGCGTGCGCGTGCATGGCATGCGTCAGTTCAATTCTCTGGCACTGTTCATGGCCTATGGACTTGGCATGCTGCGCCCGGACGTGTCGCCGCTGGATGCCAGTCGTCAGGGCGTGGCGGATGCGCTGGCCCAGCTGACGGCCGATGACGTGCTGGTGGTGGCGAGCTGCTTCCCCTATACCCCAAGCGTGGTGGCCTGCGCCGAGGTGGCGGTGAAGCGCGGCGTCGCGGTGATCGCGTTGACCGACTCGTCCAGCTCTCCGCTGGAGCCGCTGGCGCGCCACAGTTTCCATGTGCCCAATCACAGCCTCTTCTACAGCAACAGCATGAGCGCCTTCATGTTCCTCGCCGAAGGCCTGCTCAGCGAGGTGGCCAGCAAGCTGGGCGATGCCGGGGTGGCCTCGCTCAAGCAGCGCGAGGCGATCATCACGGAGCTGGGAGGCACACGTCGCTGATCCGGCGCCGATGCACTTGTCCCATCTCACGCGGCATGACTGGGCGAGCGCACCAATTGGCAGCATCTGTCTGCTCGCATCCGTTCGCGAATGACTGAAGGCGCGCCAAACTGGTGCGAGGGGTGTCGCCGCGGCGATGTTCACTCTCGCCGTCTAGGCGTGTCAGTCATGCAGACACGTCTCGCAGCGTGGGGTCTGCAGGCCTATGCAGGACCAAAGAGGGGCCTGAAGAAATTGGCGTGATTCCTGCAAACCGACTGAGATGAAATGACATCTGTCAGTGCAAGGAATTTCCCATGAGCCGCGAGTACCGTTATACCCTGGGCAGTCAGGTCCATCGTTTCGCCAGTCTGGCGGAGCTGATGGCCAAGGCGACGCCCGCCCGCTCCGGAGATCGTCTTGCTGGCGTGATCGCGGAAACCGCTGAGGAGCGAGTCGTCGCTCAGCTGTGTCTGGCGGAGTTGCCTCTCAAGACCTTCCTCGAAGACGTGCTGATTCCCTACGAACAGGACGACATCACCCGCTTGATCATCGATGAGCATGATCCGGTGGCGTTCCTGCCGATCGCGCATCTCACCGTCGGCGACTTCCGCAACTGGCTGCTGAGTGACCTCGCGACGCCGGCGGTGCTGGCGCAGGTACGTGCCGGCATCACCCCGGAAATGGCCGCCGCGGTCAGCAAGCTGATGCGCAATCAGGATCTGATTCTGGTCGCCAGGAAGTGCGAGGTGGTCACGGCCTTTCGCAATACCATCGGCAAGAGCGGCCATCTCTCGACTCGCCTGCAGCCCAACCATCCCACTGATGATGTCACGGGCATCGCCGCCAGCATTCTCGATGGGCTGCTCTACGGCAACGGCGACGCGGTGATCGGCATCAATCCGGCCACCGACAACGTGGCCCAGAGCATCAAGCTGATGCGTCTGATGGACGAGGTGATCCAGAAGTATTCGATTCCCACCCAGTCCTGCGTGCTCACCCACGTCACCAACACCATTGAATGCATCGAGCAGGGCGCCCCGGTGGATCTCGTCTTCCAGTCCATCGGCGGCACCCAGGCCACCAACGAGAGCTTCGGTGTCGAGCTTTCCGTGCTGGCGGAGGCGCAGCAGGCGGCGCTGTCACTCAAGCGCGGCACGGTGGGCGACAACGTGATGTATTTCGAGACCGGCCAGGGCAGTGCGCTGTCCGCCGATGCCCATCACGGACTGGACCAGCAGACCTGTGAGGCGCGCGCCTATGCGGTGGCCCGCAAGTACTCGCCGTTGCTGGTGAACACCGTGGTCGGCTTCATCGGTCCCGAGTATCTGTTCAATGGCAAGGAGATCATCCGCGCGGGGCTTGAGGACCATTTCTGCGGCAAGCTGCTGGGGCTGCCGATGGGCTGTGACATCTGCTACACCAATCATGCCGATGCCGACCAGAACGACATGGATACCCTGCTGACGCTGCTCGGGGTGGCGGGCTGCAACTTCATCATGGGCATCCCCGGCTCCGATGACATCATGCTCAACTATCAGACCACCTCCTTCCACGATGCCCTCTATGCACGACGGGTGCTGGGCCTGGGCCCGGCGCCGGAATTCGCCGCCTGGCTCGAGGAGATGCAGATCTTCACCGATGTCGCCCAGCAGAAGCTGCCCGCTGACATGCCGTCCTGCTTTGCCGACTCCCTGCGTCAGGTATCCGGAGGTGAGGCATGAGCCACGACTCCTCCCCCAGTGATGCGCCATCCGCGGCTCGCGAGGGCCAGCAGGGAAAGGCTGTCAGCGATTCGCCCGCCATCGTCACGCCCAATGCCTGGCAGCTGCTGGGGCAGTTCACGGATGCGCGCATCGGCCTGGGCCGCGCCGGCATCAGCCTGCCGACCAACCGCTCGCTGGAATTTCAGCTGGCGCACGCCCGCGCGCAGGACGCCGTCCATCTGCCACTGGAGATTCCCCGACTGATCGAGGATCTCCAGCAGCTGCCCGCCCTCGAGAACGCCCCGGACATCCAGCATCTGCACAGTCGCGCCGTGGATCGCACCACCTATCTGCAACGCCCCGACTACGGGCGACGGCTCGATGAGGCCTCGTGTGAGCAATTGTCGAGCCTCGCACCGGAGCCTGCGGATCTGGCCATCGTGATCGTCGATGGGCTGTCGTCTCTGGCGGTGCAGAACAACGCCGCGCCCTTCATCGCGGCATTGCTGGAAACGCTTGCCGAGGATGGTCCGGATGCCTGGACGCTGACACCGATCAGCGTGGTGGAGCAGGGACGGGTCGCGATCGGCGATGAGGTCGGTGAGCTACTCAAGGCGCGGGCGGTGCTGGTGATGGTCGGCGAGCGCCCCGGTCTCAGCTCACCGGACAGCCTCGGGCTATATCTCACCTGGCAGCCGCGCGTCGGCCTCAGTGATGCCAGTCGCAACTGCATCTCCAACGTGCGCCCGGCAGGGCTCGACTTCGCGATGGCTGCCCAGCGTCTGCATTACCTGCTGCGCGAGGCCCGCAAGCTCGGCCTCACCGGGGTGGGGCTCAAGGACAGAAGTGGCGACAACTCGCTGGAGAGCGGGGGCGGTATCCAGAACTTCCTGCTGTCCTGACGGGATGGCAGCGCATCAGCGGGAATCTCCCGATCCAACAATGACAATACTTGACGGCAACAAGGCGGCACCATGACTCGCGACACGAAAGAGCAGGACTATCTGGCCAGACGCCAGTTGAAGAAGGGCACGGCGGGCTGGATTCTGCTGGCGGGACTCGGGGTCTCCTATGTGATCTCCGGTGATTTCGCCGGCTGGAATTTCGGTATCGCGGAGGCAGGCTGGGGCGGCTTCGCGATCGCAGCGTTGCTGATGGGCATCATGTATCTGGCACTGGTGCTGTCGCTGGCGGAAATGTCAGCGGCCATTCCCGCCGCCGGCGGCGGATACAGCTTCGCGCGCCAGGCCATGGGGCCTGCAGGAGGCTATCTCACCGGCCTTGCGGTATTGATCGAATATGCGCTGGCACCTGCGGCCATCGTCATCTTCATCGGCAGCGCGGTTGAGTCGCTTCTGGGCATCAATGGCCCGATCATCTACGCCATCTTCTACCTGGTGTTCATCGGCATCCACCTGGCGGGGGTCGGCGAGGCGCTCAAGGTGATGATGGTGATCAGCGGCCTGGCGGTGTTCGCTATCATCGCCACCGCGGTCGCGCTGATCGGTGATTTCGACAGCAGCCGCCTGTTCGACATCGCGCCGACGGATGCCTGGGGCGCCAGCGATTTCATGCCCAATGGGTGGTATGGCATCTGGGCCGCGCTGCCCTTCGGCATGTGGCTGTTCCTGGCCGTGGAAGGGGTGCCGCTGGCGGCAGAGGAATCGCGCAATCCGGCTCGTGATGTTCCGCGTGGCATCATCGGCGCCATGCTGTTTCTGATGTTCACCGCCGTGCTCGTCGTCTTCCTGTTGGCCGGCGCCGCGGGCGCCGAGGCGATCGGCAGCAGTGCCGTGCCGCTGGTGGATGCGCTGAACGCGACTGGCAGCGAAGGACTGGCGACGCTGGTCAACGTGCTGGCATTGGCCGGGCTGGTGGCCTCGTTCTTCTCGATCATCTACGGCTACAGCCGTCTGGTGTTCGCGCTGTCACGAGCCGGCTACCTGCCCAAGGCGCTGTCGCTGACCAGCAAGCGCAAGGCGCCGTCCTGGGCGCTGGTGGTGCCGGGCGTCTTCGGCTTCCTGGTCTCGCTGACCGGTGAAGGCGATCTGATCCTGGGCATGGCGGTGGTGGGGGCGACCGTCTCCTACGCACTGATGGCCGCCAGCCACATCCTGTTACGCCTGCGCCAGCCGCAGATGGCGCGTCCCTATCGCACGCCGGGTGGCATCGTGACCTCCTCCATCGCGCTGGTGCTCTCGCTGATCGCGCTGACCGGGGTCTATGCCTTCGATCCGCGTGCCTTCAACTACACCGTGGTGCTGTTCGTGGTGGGCATCGCCTACTACGCCATCTTCAGCCGCCATCAGCTGGTGGCGAAGACCGCTGAGGAAGAGTTTGCGCTGGTGGCCAATGCCGAGAGTGATCTTGCGGCCAGCTGATCCGCTCAGGCAGAATCTTTGGCAAAGACGACAACGCCCGCCATGGCTGACCATGGCGGGCGTTGTCGTCTCTATCTGATGGGCAGGATCAGATCAGAATGGGTATTGCGCCAGAAATTCCTGAGCGGCAGCAGCTGGGTCGGCGGCAGAACACAATGCCGAAACCACGGCGAGGCCGTCGGTGCCGCTGCTCATGACGTCTCCCGCATTGGCCAACGAGATACCGCCGATGGCGACCGTCGGCAGCGGGCTTGAGCGCACCAGCTGGGTGAGTCCCTCAATGCCCAGCGGTGCGGCGTGGTCCGGCTTGGTGGGAGTGGCATACACCGGGCCGAGGCCAAGATAGTCGATGCGTTCGATATCGACATCCTTGAGCTGTTCAAGCGTCTGCACCGACAGGCCGATCAGCACGTCATCGCCCAGCCGGCGGCGCGCCTCGATCGGGTCGCCATCGCTCTGGCCGATGTGCAGGCCATCGGCGCCACTGGCCAGCGCGACCTCGATACGGTCATTGATGATCAGCGGCACCTCGTACTCGTCCAGCAGCGCCTTGAGGCGGATGGCCTGGGCGATCATCTCCTCGTCACTGGCGTGCTTGTCGCGCAGCTGCACGACACTGACGCCGCCGCGCACGGCGGCCATCACGGTGGCTTCCAGGCCGCGCTCGGCGCACAGCGCGGGGTCGGTGACCAGGTAAAGGGATAGATCAAGTGACATCGGTCAGCTCCAGACGAGAGGCAATCAGGGGGGAATCGGCGTCGAGAGTATACAGGGCATCCAGGAAACGTGGCACGAAGCTGCCCGGGCCCTCTACTGACTGGCCCGCCGTCTCACCGGCTTCGGCGTAGCAGGCCAGCGCGGCGGCGGTGGCCTGCAAGGTGTCGTCATGTCCGTCGAGTGAGGCGGCGAGGAAGGCGGCGACCACGCTGCTCAGCGCGCAGCCCATGGCGGTGACGCGCCCCATCAAGGCATGACCACCGCGGACACGAATCACGCGCTTGCCATCAGTGACGACATCGATGGCGCCGGTCATCGCCACCACGCAGTTCTGCGTGCGCGCCAGAGAGATGGCGGCGCGGCTGGCGCGGTCCACTGCATCTTCACTGTCATCGCCACTATCGACGCCGCGACTCTGGCTGGTTTCACCGGCCAGTGCGAGTACCTCGGAGGCATTGGCGCGAATCACGCTGGGGTGATGCTCCAGCAATACGCGGCAGGCATAGTGGCGCAGGCGCGAGGCACCGATGCCGACGGGGTCCAGCACCCAGGGTTTACCCTCACGTTGGGCATACATCGCCGCCAGCTGCATTGCCTCGATCCAGCTTTGGGAGAGGGTGCCGATATTGATCGACAGCGCCGCGCTGATGGTGGATATGTCCTGTGCTTCTTCCTGTGCATGCGCCATCAAGGGGGAGGCACCAATGGCCAGCAGAGTGTTGGCGGTCGGCGTCATGGCGACATGGTTGGTGATGTTGTGCACCAGTGGCGCTGTCTGGCGCAGGTGATGGAGCAGGCTGCCGGGAGAAAGGGATGACGATGGGGTCATGGGATCTCGTGACTGGAGAAAGGAAGCATCAGCGTTCGAGAGTAAAAGCTGGTGCAGAAAGGTCAAGTGGCAAGGCCAGGTGCTGACGGTGGCGTCGCGCGGTAGCTCTCGGTCTCCATCAAGAGTCGCGCATTGGATAATAAATAATATCGTTGTTCTATAAACCTTGACGACAAGTCCATAAGATACAGTCTCTTACGGTCTTTTGTGTACGAGTCATCAGTCAAGGGTCATGCAGTGATACAGACAGGTCATCTCGGTAGCGCCAGCAATCTGGTCATCAAGAACTCGATCAACAAGAACACTTTCGACAAGAACAGCACATGCGTCTCTCATCATGCGCGCCGCTGGCTGGGGAGTGTCGGCAAGAAGGTACTGCTGGCACTGTCGGTCCCGGTCTTGCTGGGCGGTGCCGCCGCCAGCCAGGCGAACGCGGTGATCGCCAGCTGGAATCTGAAGCATGCGGGTTGGAACAACGGCAAGCATCTCGAGCAGGTCGCGGCGGTGGCCAGCCACATGGACCTGATAGGGTTGCAGGAGGTGATGAAGGAGGAGGTCGTCACCGAGCTTGAACATCAGCTGGAAGCGCTGACCGGCGATGAGTGGGACAGTCTGGTCAGCCATGCGGTCGGGCGCAGCACCTATACCGAGCGTTACGCCTATCTCTATCGTGACAAGGCCATCAGCTATCAGGGCGGCGCTGCGGTCTATCTCGACCCGCAGGATGTGTTCTCGCGCGAGCCGCTGCTCGCCACCTTCGTCGAGAAGGAGACTGGGCGAGCCTTCAGCGCCGCCAACGTGCACATCGTCTATGGCGACAGCAAGGCGGATCGCTCGCCGGAAATCCGCGCGCTGGCCGATATCTATGACCTGATGAAGGAAATCTCGCCCGGCACGCCGACGATCATCATGGGCGACTTCAACATGGCTCCGACCGAGCCTGCCTGGGGAGATCTGCGCACCCTCGGCCTGCGCCCATTGATCACCGAGGGTGCGACGACACTCTCCAAGACCGATGGCCGCTATGCCTCGCTCTACGACAACATCTGGTATGTGCCGAGTGAATGGCCCAAGGCCAATGGCGATGTGTTCCGCTTCCCGGACTATCTGGGCATCAGTCATGAGACAGCGCGTGCCGATGTCTCGGACCACGCCCCGATCTATCTGTCGGTGACCGGCGAGACACTTGCGTTGCTGCCGCTGGAGGGTGGTCAGCCCCAAGCGGCGGGCACAGAGGTGGCCAGTCGTGCGTCCAGTACCTCCAGTTCAGCGAGTCAGACCTGCATCGACCTCAACACCGCCAACGCCGACCAGCTGGATCAGCTGCCTAATATCGGGCCGGCGCGCGCCGCCGACATCATCCGTCAGCGCCCGTGGAGTTCCAGCGGCCAGCTGACCCGTATCAGCGGCATCGGCCAGGGCACCGTGAGCAAGATCGTCGCCAGCGGGCTGCTGTGCAGCTGAGAGATGGCCCGATGGTGTCCTGACATGCCCATGACAAGGCCCGCCCCCCATGGATGATGCATGGGGTGCGGGCCTTGTGGTTCAGCGAGGAGTCATATTGCGTCGAGCGGATCAGGTCAGATACTTGGCAAACCACTCAAGGGTTCTGTCCCAGGCAAGCTTGGCGGCTTCCTCGTCATAGCGTGGGGTCGAGTCGTTGTGGAAGCCGTGGTGGGTGCCGGGGTAGATATAGGCCTCGTAGACCTTGTCGTGCTCCTTGAGCGCGGCTTCATAGGCGGGCCAGCCGGCATTGACGCGCTCGTCATGCTCGGCGTACTGCAGCAGCAGCGGCGCCTGGATGGCTGCGACTTCCTCGGCGCGTGGCTGGCGGCCGTAGAAGGGCACGGCGCAGGCCAGTTCCGGATAGGCGACGGCGGCTGCATTGGAGACGCCCCCGCCGTAGCAGAAGCCGGTGATGCCGATCTTGCCGGTGGTGCGGTTCTCGGCCATCAGGTATTCGATGGCGGCAAAGAAGTCGTTCATCAGCTTTTCGGGGGCGATCTGCGCCTGCAGCTCCTTGCCCTTGGGGTCATTGCCCGGATAGCCGCCGACCGAGCTGAGTCCATCCGGTGCCAGAGCGATGTAGCCGGCCTTGGCCACTCGCCGTGCGACATCCTCGATGTAGGGGTTGAGGCCACGGTTCTCGTGCACCACCACCACGCCGGGCAGCAGGCCGGTCATGTTGGCAGGGCGCACCATGTAGGCGCGTACCTCGCCGTGACCCTCGGGGGAGGGATAGGTGATGTATTCGGCGACGATGTCGGGGTCGGTGAACTCGACCTGAGAAGCCAGCGCGTAGTTGGGGCTGAGGCTTGCCAGAATCGAGGTGGCCGTCATGCCCGCGACGGCAAAGGCCGCCGCGCGATCGAGAAACTGGCGGCGGGTGATCTGGCCATGAACATAGCCGTCGTACAGCTCCAGCAACTCGGGGGCAAAATCCTTTGCAGTGAGACGGGTCATGTCAGACTCCTGGGCAAGAGAAGGGACGAGCGAATCTTGAACATAGCAATCCGCCATGACGCTACCAAGTTTTTGCCGTCTTGTTCGCTGAGTCTGTCATTTTCCGAGCTGCTCATTTCCTGAGCCTGACGGTTGAATGGACGTGAGCCGGGATGCGCATATTGCCAGTCGCGGCCGTGTGCATTGTGACTGCAGGCGACAATCATTATCATCTGCGCATTCCTCATGCTGGCAGGCGTGTTCCATGACCTGTCGTGACAGCCGCTGGCTGGCCTTCCTGGCCTGCATGCTTCTTCCCTCTCCCGATTGGCAGACCTTGCTGGTGATTGAAAAAAGTCCGATGTCTCCCCCCGCGCACGCTCAAGCCTCAGCGCCTGATTCGTCGCCTACGCTCGCCCAGCAATACCGACGCTTCGCCTGGAAACGCGTGGTGATTCTCTCCGCGCTGGGCCTGGCGCTGTTGCTGGCCATCTTCGGCGACATCATGACCGGCCCGGCGGATCTCGCGTTGAGTGATCTGCTGGGGGAACTGTTCAGTCCCGGTTCCCACGGCCCCATCAATGAAGCCATCGTCTGGCAGATTCGCCTGCCGACCGCCGTGATGGCGGCGCTGGTCGGTGCCGCTTTGGGGCTTGCGGGTGCCGAGATGCAGACCGTACTCAACAACGCCCTGGCCAGCCCCTTCACGTTGGGCGTGGGCGCAGCGGCGACGCTTGGCGCCTCGCTGGTCATCATCATGGATGTCAGCCTGCCGGGCCTGCCGCCCAGTTACACCATCGCGCTGATGGCCTTCGTGTTCGCGGCGCTGTCGATTCTGGCCATCGATGCCGTGGCATCGCTGTATGGCGCCAGCCGCGAGGTCATCGTGCTGTTCGGCATCGCGCTGGTCTTCGTGCTCAATGCCGTCAATGCGCTGGTGCAGTTCGTGGCCAGTCCCGATGCGCTGCAACAGCTGGTGTTCTGGACCATGGGTAGCCTCTCGGAAGCCTCGTGGGAGCGGGTCGCGATCATCGCAAGCGTCTTGGTCGTCTGCCTGCCCTTCGCCATGCGGCGTGCCTGGGCGCTGACGGCGCTGCGTGCCGGGGAAGACCATGCGCGCAGCTTCGGCGTGCCGGTCACCCGCCTGCGCCGCACGGCGTTGTTGCGCGTCAGCCTGCTGGCGGCAGTGGCGGTGGCCTTCGTCGGCACCATCGGTTTCATCGGCCTGGTCGGGCCACACATGGCGCGTCTGGCGCTGGGGGAAGACCATCGCTTCTATCTGCCCGGCAGTGCGCTGGCGGGGGCACTGGTGCTGTCACTGGCCGCCACGGCCAGTGAGTCGCTGGTGCCCGGGCTGGTGCTGCCGGTGGGGATCGTGACGTCCCTGATCGGCATTCCGTGCTTCCTCGCCTTGCTGCTCGGTCAGCGCAGGGGGCAGGCATGAATCATCACGTCTTTGATTCGCAAGCGGCGCTGAAGATCTCGCAGCTGACCACCGGCTATCAGCGTCGGCTGATCTTCGATCGTCTCGATCTGCCTGCGTTGCCGGCGGGCTCACTGGTCGGTGTGCTCGGGCCGAATGCGGTGGGCAAGTCGACCTTCCTCAAGGCGATTGCCGGCATGCGTCCGGCCAAGGGCGAGATCCGCCTCGGCGAGCTTGAGCTGTCGTCGCTGCACGGGGCGAACCGCATGCGCCATGTCGGCTACCTGCCGCAGACGCTGCCGCAGCCCACCAGTCTGGTGGCCTATGAAGCCGTGGCCAGCGCCTGTCGCGCGGCGCGTGCCGAATTGAGTCGCGAGGCCACCGACTCGCTGGTCGAGCAGGTCTTCGCGCGCCTGTCGCTGCATTCGCTGGCCTTCCGGCGCATGGATACGCTCTCCGGTGGACAGCGTCAGATGGTCGGTCTCGCTCAGGCGCTGGTGCGCCAGCCGCAACTGCTGCTGCTGGATGAGCCGACCAGTGCGCTGGATTTACGCTGGCAGCTGGCCTTGATCGAGGGCGTGCGCGGTGTAGTGCAGGAGCAGCAGGCCATCTGCCTGATCGCGCTGCATGACATCAATCTGGCGCTGCGTTTCTGCGATCAGATCATCCTGTTCGCGCCCTCCGGCCTGCTGGCCACCGGGGCACCGCGGGAGGTGATCACCGCTGAGCATCTGCGTGAGGCCTACGGCATCGAGGCGCGGATCGAGAGTTGCTCGCTGGGGCATCCGGTGGTGCTCACCGACCGCGTCGCTGATTCGGCCCAGGCGGATATCGGTCAGATCACTCGTGATCTTGGAGTCCGTCGATGAACGTAGGGGCGATGACGACGATGCGGCGTGGCGGCAGGCACTGGGCCGGGGGTTGCCTGCTGGCGTTCACGAGTCTCTTCGCGGCGGGGCTCGCAAGCGCCTCGGACAGCGTCGCCCGTGAGGCCGAGCCGGTTGCCAAGGTGCCTTTCGCTACTGAAAAGGCTCAGGCCAGCTTCCCGCGTCAGGTGACGGATCTTGCCGGGCGCAAGGTTATGCTTGAGGCCTCACCACAGCGCATCTTCCTGGCCCAGCCGCGCCAGCTGTATGCGCTGCTGACGCTGCTGGATGCGCCACTCGAGCGTATCGTCGGCTGGGCCTATCCCCTGTCGGTGTTTGATCCCGCGATGACCGAGCGTCTCGAGGCGCGCTGGCCGCAACTCGCCACGCTGCCAGCGCTGAGTCGCGCCTCGACGCCGAGCCTTGAGGGCGAGGCGCTGCTGGCGCTGACGCCGGACCTGGTACTGTTCGATCTCTCCCAGCGTTCGCGTATCGAAGGCTCGCCGCTGGCAGCACTGCTGGACGAGGTCGGCACTCCCTGGCTGTATGTCGAGTTCAATCATCATCCGCTGCAGGATGCCCCGGTCAGCGTGCGCCTGCTGGGCGAGGTGCTCGGTGTTGAAGCGCGTGCCCACGAGGTGGATGACACCATGGCGGCGCATCTGGCGCTGATTGACGAACGTCTGGCGACGATAACCGAACGGCCGCGTGTGCTGATCAACATCGCACCGGGCGTGAAGGTGGATTGCTGCCGTACCAATCTGCACAACGGCGTGGCGGACCTGGTCACGCGGGCCGGTGGGCGCAATCTGGCCGCTGAACTGGCGCCGGTCAGCGGTGCCACTCTCAGCAAGGAGTGGGTGCTGGCACACCCGCCCGAGGCGATTCTCAATACCGGTGGCCAGTGGGCCAAGGGCGATGGCCTGCGCGCCGGCATCGGTATCTCGGGTGAGGATATCCAGCACGATCTGGCGCGCATGGTGCAGACACTGCCCGGCTGGCAGTCGCTGGATGCCGTCAAGCAGGGCCGGGTGATGGCGCTATGGCATGGCTTCCATCAAGGGCCTTATGCCATCGTCGCGCTGGAGGCCATCGCGCGCTGGCTGCACCCGGAGACCTTTGCCGATCTCGACCCCATGGCCACCTTTGCCTGGCTGATGAATGACCCGACGCTTTCACGCAACAGCGGCCACTTCTGGGGACAGCTGGCCATCGACGAGGAGACCAGAGGCGCCGAGTGAGTCTGTCGACAGCCTGGCGTCAAGGTTCGGAAGTCGTATTTCCTGATTGAGGCTTTCCTGAAACGATGGAGTCATCGTGATCACCTGACTCGTACGTCAGGCCCGTGGGGGAGTCTGCATGTCCGAACCCGATGACCATGGACCGGCCTCGACGATCAGCCCGGTGCGCAGTGCGCAGCTGGTGGCGATCGTCCTGGCGCTGATCGAGCTGTTCCAGGGAGATTGGCAGGGCGCCCTGCTGCTGGGCGGGACAGGTTGGGTGATCGGACTTTTCAAGCATCCGCGCTGAAAGGCGGCGCGAGTGGTACGTCTTTTCCGTGACAGGAAATCAGGGGGTAATGTGGCCAAGACACGCATGGTGACCCAGTTCGGCATGGGCACTTCCATTCGCAGCCAGAACTACACCGAGGCGGCGGCCCGCGGGATTCGAGATGCCCTGTGGCACAACTCCCTGAATGTGGCGGATGCCTTCGGCTTTCCCAAGGAGGCGATGCTGATCGAGGTCGAGATCGGTGTGCAGCAGCCCGACAAGGTCGACAGTGACGCCCTGCTGGGTATCTTTCCCTACGGTCAGCCCAGTGTGCGTGTGGTCAAGGGCGGGCTGGACGTCGCCAAGCCGGATGGCAGCGGTGTGAGCGTGATGGCCAATGTCGCCATCATCGTGTCCTTCGATATGGTCGCGGCTGGCGATGGTGCTGAGGCGGCCATGCCCGTGCAGGGCGCAGGAGGTCAATCATGAGCGAGCAACGCATCATTCTCGAGATGGGCACCGGCAATGACCTCTACGGTCAGGACTACACCAAGGCGGCCTGCCGTGCGGTGCAGGACGCCCTGCATCACTCCTCCATCGTGATGTTCCAGTCACTCGGCATCGATCACCAGCAGATGCGCGTCGAGGTCACCATCGGCGTGCAGCAACCCGACGCCGTCGATGTGGATGTCGTGACACGAGAGCTGCCGCGTGGGCGCGCCGAAGTGACGGTCGTGCATGGCGGTCTCGACGTGCATGACGAAGCCAATGGCCAGACGCATGTCGTGGCCTCGGCCGCCATCGCCGCCATGCTCGATATCGATCACGACGCCTGGCAGCTGTGTCAGTCGTAGGCGAGCGCGCTGTCTGAGGTCGTGTCGGTCAACAAGGAAAGCCCCTGTGCGTCAGTGACGTACGGGGGCTTTTCGGTTCAGGCCAGGTGGCGCAGGTGCTGACTCCGGACTCGTGTGGCGACATGGGGATGGCAGCTCTGGTGGCCATGATACGTGCCAGAGTTGCATGGCCCGGAAGTTGCCAGCGCAATCACCTGTTGGGCTGGTGTCGAATCAGGACTGCTGCTGGGTCGTGACATGGGCGATCACGGACATGCCGATGCGTACCTTGTCGAAGTCGGGCTGGTTCGGGTCGAACACGATCTTGACCGGCATGCGCTGGGTGATCTTGGTGAAGTTGCCGGTGGCGTTCTCGCTGGCCACTGCCGAGAAGGCGCTGCTGGAGGCCGGCGCGATGCTGTCGACATGGCCAGTGAAGGTCTTGCCCGGCAGGCTATCCAGCGACATCTCGACCGGTTGGCCCGGCGCCATCTCGGCCATCTGGGTCTCGAGATAGTTGGCGATGACATAGGCTTCCTTGTGCGGCACGATGGCCAGCTGCGAATCACCCGGTTGCACGTAGGCGCCGACACGCAGTGAGCGCTGGGTGACGATGCCATCCTTCGGCGCACGAACGACGGTATAGCCGGTGTTCAATTCCGCCTGCTCGAGCGCTGCACGTGAGTGCTCGACCTCGGCCAGGGCTTCCACGCGCTGGGCTTCAAGGACGCCGATCTGCTTTTCCGCCGAGCGCTGAGCCGCCTGGGCCTGCACGAGATTGGCTTCCCAGATGCCCTGCTGTTCATCGGCCTTTTCCTTGTCCTGCTGGGAGGCGGCGTTGGTCATGCGCAAGCTGCGGTAACGCTTGGCATCATTGCGCGCATAACGCAGTGAGGCCTGGGTGGACTTCACTTCGGCGATGGACTGCTGCACGACGGCGTGCTGACGCTCGATGTTGGCATCCAGATCACCGACCGCCGCCTGCTGGGCGGCGAGATCGGCCTGGGCGGAGTGCAGGGACGCCTGGTAATCGCGGTCATCCAGCGTGGCCACAATCTGGCCTGCCTTGACCACTTCGTTGTCTTCCACCAGCACCTTGTCGATCTGGCCCGCCACGCGTGTGGTCACCATCACGCTATCGGCGCGCACATAGGCATTGTTGGTGGCTTCGCGGCCATCGTGCCCCTTCCAGTAGAGGCCCGCGTAGGTTGCGACCAGCAGAAGCGCCAGAGCACTCAACAGCAGGGTGGTACGTGTCTTGTTCATGTCGGTGTCGTATCTCGTCGTCTATGTCGAAGAAGGGGGAAGTGGCTGAATCCTGGCTGGCGGGCAGCCGCCGGCTTTGTCTGTGTCTATGCCCCGGAGGGTTGTGCTTGAGGGGGCTGAGACTGAGTGCGCTGTGCTGGCTCTGGTTGAGGTGCCGGTGCCGGTGCCGGTTGTGGCGGATAGGCGCGGATCGGCAGCACCATGACCAGTATCAGCAGCGCCACCACGAAGGGGATGATGGCGAGGTAGGCATCCGCATAGCTCATCACGGAGGCCTGCTCGGAGATGCGCGTGGTGATATCGCTTGCCGCATCGACCTGGATGAGTCCGGCGGGCTGATTGCCCTGCAGGCCGAGTGCCTCGCCCAGGCGGGTGGTGTGCAGGGCTTCACGCGTGACGAGGAAGCTTGCGTAGACCGTGGAGGCCACCACCGTGAACAGGGCGCGCAGCGAGTTGACCATCGCGGTGGCGAAGGGGCCGTCCAGCGGACTGATGGCGCCGGTGGCATTCATCAAGAGCGGTACTACCACCATCGGCTGGCCCAGGGTGTTGAGCACCTCGATGAGATAGAAGTTGTCACGATTCCAGTCGCTGGTGAGCTGTGAGCCCAGCAGGCAGCTGATCAGGATCAACACCAGGCCCGTGGCCATCACGTAGCGGCTGTCGATGCTCCTGCGATTGATCAGTGTCGCCACCAGCGGTGCCAGCAGCAGCTGCGGCAGGGCCATGGTCAACATGACCGGGAACAGCTGCATGGGGCGATAGCCCTGCACTTCCCCCAGGAAGGCGGCAGGTAGGGTGCCGGCGGCCAGAGTCAGGAACATGAAGATACACAAGGTGATGATGCCGAAGGCAAAGTTGCGGCGTGCCAGCAACTGCAGCTTGTAGAGCGGCATCGGGTGGAACCACTCATGGATCAGGAAGGCCACGAAGACCAGCCCACCCGTGGTCAGCAGGGCGACGATCAACGGCGAGTTGCCCCAGTCGAGTCGCTCCCCCTGGGTCATGCCGGCGACCAACGAGCACAGGGCGGTGACGCCCAGCAAGGCCCCGAGCCAGTCGAATTGCTTGCAGCGCTCCAGCTTGAGCGGGTCCTGCGGAAGGCCCCAGGAGACGAGCGCGGCGGCGAGAAGACACATCGGTGCGGTTTCCCAGAACACCAGTTTCCAGTCGCCCAGGTCGCCATAGAGAGCAGCCAGCGGTGCCGACAGATAAGGGCCGAAGGTGGCCGTCATCGCATAGGCCGACAGGCCATAGAGCTTGCTGTGCCACGGCAGAAAGCGCAGCGCCGACATCATCAACAACGGCAGGATGCTGCCGGACGCCAGGCCCTGGGCAACGCGCAGTCCCGCCATCAGCGGAAAGCTGTCGGCCAGTGGCACCAGCAGTGAGAACACGGCCAGTGACAGGCAGGCACCGATGGCGAAGCGGCGCAGGCTGAAGGTCACGGCCAGCCAGCCGGCCAGCAGCATCATCGAGACTTCAGCAGCGCTGTAGAGGGTGGTCAGCCAACTGCCTTCATCATGGTAAAAGCCGAAATGACCGATCACATCCGTCAGCACCGTCTGAGTGACTCGCTCGCCGACACCGGACATCAGCGAGGCGAGCAGGATACCCACGAGGCCGAGAGCGATTCTGAGATTGAAGGGTTGAGCAGCAGCCACTGGCAGGTTCTCGCATCTGACGGAAGGACAGGAAGATATCGCGGCAGGTGTTTCGTTATACGGTACACTGTACCATTCAGTGGTTTTGTTGAGCAAGTAGTTAGCTTGTTAAGGAGATGTGTCTTGACCACACGTGAAGGTGGTGGCGTACAGGTCGTGGCCAGGGTCGCGGCGATTCTCAAGAGCCTGGAAGGCAATGAGCGGGGTATGAGTCTGGGGGAGATCGCTCAGCGCAGTGAGCTGCCGCGCTCCACCGTCAAACGGCTGGTGGACGCGCTGGCGCAGGAGGATCTGCTGGAGATTCATGGGCATGGCGGTATCCGGCTGGGGTCTGCCTTGATGCGGCTGGCGCGCCATAGTCAGCTCGACATCACTACGCACGCCAAGTCATTTCTGGAAGCCTTGAGTGTCACCACCGAAGAGACGGTGGTGCTCTGCAGCCTGAGCGGCAACGAGTTGCTGATACTGCACTCCGTATTGTCCCCGCAGCCCCTGCGGGTATCGCCGATGGCCGGTAATTTCCTGTCCTTGCATGCGACTGCCAGCGGCAAGGTGCTGCTCTCACATCTCGAGGACGAGCAGGTGGAGCGCCTGCTGGGCACGGATCTCACGGCTTATACGGACAAGACCGCGAGCATGTCCGAGCTACTTGAGCAGCTGGCGGAGATTCGTCGCTGCGGATACGCGTACGACGCCGGTGAGCACACCCGTGGGGTCGCGGCCATCGCCATGGGGCTCGAGACCAGTCAGGGGCATTACGCCATCTCGGTACTGGGGCCGGAGTGGCGCATTACCGGCCGGCATGCCGAGATAAAGACGGCTCTCGGCCAGACTCGTGACGAGATGCTCAAGGCCTTTCGTTCACTCAAGTGAGTCTGTCCCGGCAAGGCCGTCGGACTGTCATGTGCGGCGGCAGATCGAACGGCGAGAATGCGCAGAGCGCCAAGGTCGAAGAGGAGGCGAAGAAAGAGCGAACAGGAAGGCAGGCACAGCAAGGCCGCCCGTCCGAATGGGCGGGCGGCGTGTTGTCATGGGGCAGCACTCAGAGACAGAGCTGAGAATCTGAGCCTGGAAAGGGAGTTAGAGAGAGTCCAGAAAGAGAGCTCAGCGGCTTGTGCTCTCAGGTCTCTCTGGCCGCGATCAGCTGGTCCGCCAGGGTCATCAGTTCCGCTGCGATGAAGTCCGGGGTCGGCACATTCTCGGCCGGCAGCACGGCATTGTGCGGGCGCGTCAGCAGTGCGCCTTGCATGCCGGCGGCCTGGGCACCGATGGTGTCCCACACATGGCAGGCGATCATGCACATGTCGCCCAGCTCGACCTCGAGCTGCTCGGCCACATGCTGATAGGTGGCTGGCGCCGGCTTGAACTGCTTGACGCTGTCGACGCTGAAATGCTGCTCGAAGGCGTCGCTGATGCCGGCCTTCTCCAGCGGTGTCGGTGAGGCACCCGCGGGGGAGTTGGTCAGGGTCACCAGGCGGAAACCGGCCTGCTTCAAGCGCTCGAGCGCCGGTGCAACGTCGGGATGGGCCGGCATCTCGGCCATGCGCGACTTGAGCTCATCGATATCACTGTCCTTGAGCGTGACCTGATGGATGTCGGCGACCATCTTGAGAGCGCCCACGCCGAGCGCACCGAAGGGCGTGTAGCGCCCGGAGAGTGTCATGGTCTGCGAGTACAGCACCAGCTGCGCGAACCATTCACGTAGTACGCCGTCATCGCCGAACACGCGTGTGAACAGCGGTGAAAGGGTGGTGATGTCGAGCAGGGTCTCATTGACGTCGAATACCAGTACGTCAGGAAAGGTCGTGTCAGACATGGTGGCTCCCGGGAGGATTTCAGGTAGAGGAAGGGCGCGAAGCGAGGTGGCAGACCGACGGGGACGCCAGGGGGGCAGCGCCAGCGGATCAGCGTCAAGACGTCCGGGCTGGCAAGCTCACGCCATTCCATTCATGGCCTCAGACTACCTGTTGTTGAACGATTGCTCAAATCATGGCCGGTGGCAGTGCGATGACACCTGTCAAAGGCCGGAAATGGTACCGGCGGTCGCAGCGCCTGCTGCAGTCGATATTTTTATGATCAAATGTTGTACAAATATTGAATTTGCGCCATATTGCGTCGCAGAAGGGCTGAATAAACCAAGAAAACAGCAGGGGGAAGGGGCAATGAGCAATATCGCTATCTGGATGGGGCTTGGTTTGGCCGTCACCTTTGTACTGTTGGCGACTGGCGTCTTCGACAGGCTACTGACCCGTATCGAGCAGGATGATCCGGCGCGCAGGATGAAATGATCTGCTGGCGATCACGGTCGAATGGATTCTCGCAAGACCCACCCTCCAGGGTGGGTTTTTTCATGCCCGTTTGGCGAGGAAGCCTGCTGAGTAAGCGTGTCTTGTCGTTACGCGAATCTGAAGCTGGCTCTCCATGAGGCCAGAAAATGTAGCCTTGGGTATCGCTGTGTAACTATCGCGATGTGATTTGCTATCGGGATGTTCGTCGCGGCCAGGGTGGCTGGCAACTCGAGATCAGATCAACGTATTGAACACGCCAGCAAGTTACCCCTCGTTACCATTTCGAGAAATGATCCCGGCAAGAGAGAGTTGTACAGAAATCACATCACAGGTAGCGTGAGTTGGGTGGGTTTTACACAGCATGGGCGATGTTCACACCCGTAATGATTGACTGAACGTGTGTGATCATCGCCGTGAATTCCATCAGTGTGACGCCAGGGAATCGAATCATGGAAGAGAAAGCCAACGCCGTTCTATCCTGCCCGGTATGTAACTGCCTGAGCATGGATTACCAGTATCATGATCGCGCTGATGATTACCTGGTGCATTGTGGTGATTGCGCCGAGTTCATTGGCACCTGGTCATTGTTGCAACGTGAGCTTGCAGTGCAAAAGGCACGGATTGCCTTGCTCAGTCCACAACTCGCCAGTCAGAGTCTTTACCGTCGTGTGCGCAGCATGCCCGTCATTCATTGATGCTCATGGGTAGGGCTTTCACTGAATTCGCACTGCAACGCTCATCGCGTATCGTTGCGAAGGCCTTTCGGGATGTCTCGAGCGTATATGTCAGATACAGCAAGGCCCCGCCATGGCGGGGCCTTGCTGTATCTGACGTTGGCGGCCGTGCTCAGTTCTGGTAAGCGCCGGCGGCGTAGGTCATTTCATAGCTGTGGCTATAGACCTCGAGGATGTTGCCGAACGGGTCTTCCATGTAGACCATGCGGAACGGCTTCTCGCCCGGGAAGTACTCGCGTACCGGCATGCGCTGCTTGCCGCCGGCAGCCACGATGCGCTCGGCCAGTCCTTCGACGTCCGGGTCCTGGACACAGAAGTGGAAGATGCCGGTCTTCCAGTACTCGAAGTTGTTTTCCGGCGTCTCGTGGTTCGGGAATTCGAAGATCTCGACACCGATACGGTCGCCGGTGGACAGGTGGGCGATGCGGAAGCTGCCCCAGCCCGGACCGAAGACATCGCTGCACATCACGCCGATGGCGGAGTCATCTTCGGTAATGGTGGTCGGCTCCATCACCACGTACCAGCCCAGTACTTCGGTGTAGAACTTGACCGCGGCTTCCACATCACCGACGGACAGGCCGATGTGGGAGAAGGTGCGCGGATACGGTGTGTTCTTTTCGTTGCTCATGAGTCACCTCGATATGTGAGTCGTGAAGGAATGGCTCGGTCACTGCCTGCGTGACGTTGGATGCCATCTTGGGCGTCATGAGCAATAATGAAAACTACGTAGCTGTTATGATAATGATAAGACTTGCTTATGGTGATATGGACTCACCCTTGCAGTCTTGCTGACGCTGCCATTCTGATTCTGTCCACTGGCTCTGCCCCCTGACTCTTCCCTCCAGGAGCTTGAATGCTGCAACCCCAATGGCTTCGCACCTTCCGCACTCTGGTGAGTGTCGGCAACTTCACGCGCACCGCGGAGCGGCTTGATCTGACCCAGGCCGCCGTCAGTCAGCATGTACGCCAGCTGGAAACCCGGCTTGGCACGCTGTTGATTCGTCATCCGCGCAAGATCGAGCTGACGCCGGCCGGCCATGCGTTGCTGGATTACGCGCGCGAGATGGAAACCGCCGAACAGCGCCTGGCCCAGCGTCTGGCGGGCAATGAAGACAGTCATGGCGACATTCGGTTGATCACGCCGGGCAGCATCGGCCTGGCGATCTATCCGCGCTTGCTGGCGCTTCAGCAGGAGTCACCGGGCCTCAATGTCCACCATCGTTTCGCGCCGACGCGCGAGGTGGTGGAGGCCGTGCTGGAGAATCGCTTCGAGCTGGGAATCGTCACGCTCAAGCCCGATGACCCGCGCCTGAGCGTGACGGAATGGGCGCGTGAACCCCTCGAGCTGGTAGTGCCGGCGGGGGTCGAGATCCATGACTGGGGGGATCTCGAGACACTGGGCTTCATCGATCACCCGGATGGTCAGGACATGGCATCGCGCCTGTTGAGTCGGCGCTTTCCGGGCAATCCGGGCATCAGCTCGCTGCCGCGCAGTGGCTCCACCAACCAGATCAGCCTGATTCTGGAGCCGGTCGCCCGAGGGCTGGGCTTCAGCGTCGTGCCTCGCCATGCACGCGAGGCCTTCCAGAATCCTCAGGCCATCAAGGTGGTGGCACCCGCAGATGGGGATGTCGAGGTGGTGGATACGCTGTGGTGGATCACGCGGGCGGAGTGGCCGCTGTCAGCGCGTGCCAGACGGGTACAGCGCGATCTTCAGGCCGGTCTCTGAGACCTGATGAGTGAGGAGGGCGGGCGTCAGGCGTCAGGCAATGTCAGGCCGGAAAATTCGCGTGTCAGCCAGCGGGTGATGGGTTGGATCACGGCGCTGTTGGGATGGCGGACACTCATGCGATAGCCATGACGGTCACGCGAGATATGCGGCGTCAGGGCGATCAGCGAGCCGTTGTCGAGCAGGTCCTGGATGACGTGACTCCAGCCCAGCGCGACCCCTTGATGGTTGACGGCAGCATTCAGCGTCAGCGGGAAGTTGTTGAAGGGGAAGGCCTTGTCCAGACGCGGTGCCGGCAGTCCGGCATGACGACACCAGGTGGCCCAGTCCAGCCAGCGGCTATCGCGCATGTCCAGATGCAGCAGGGTGATGCGCGACAGTGCCTCGGCATCCAGCCCCTTCTCCAGCTCATGACGCCGCGCGTAATCCGGCGAGCAGACCGGAAAGGCGCGCTCCGCGACCACCAGCGTATCGCGATGATCGCCCGTCAGTGGCGGGCCGAAGCGGATCGCGATATCGGCCTGCTGCATCTGCGGGTCTTCATCGCGATCGATCGGCAGCAGCGTGAAGTGACACTCCGGAAAGGCCTGCTCCAATCGCTCCAGCCGCGGGCGCAGCCAGACGTGGGCGAAGCCGGCACCCGCGGCGATGGTGATGCGCGGTGTCGGCTTGTGCACCTTGCGACGTGCTTCGTCCACGGCGCTGCAGACCTGGCCAAGTCCGCCGGCCAGTTCGGCATGGAAGGTCTCGCCGTAGTGGTTGAGTATCAGCCTGCCGCCCTGACGATCGAACAGCGGATGGCCCAGGTGCTCCTCCAGCGCGCGGATGCGCTGGGAGATGGTGGGCTGGGTGGTATCCAGCTCATTGGCCGCAGCCGTCATCGAGCCCAGGCGAACCGTCACGTCAAAGGCGACCAGCCCGCGCAGGGAGGGCAGGTCATCCAGGCTACTGGCGGTATCGTCTGGCGCAGGGGAGCGTGTCTTTCGGGCCGGCACGGGAGTCCTCGCTGTGATGCACTGTCGCGGCGACCCTGTCCTGGAATATCCGGGCCTGCATGAGGCTTCACGCCGTACACCGTGGATATCAGGCAAGAGCGCCGCCTTGTATAGGCGGCACTTATACGCGACGCAGCGAGTGACATCAACGCTCAGTCCGGCGGATCAGGCCGCGAGGTCGCACCTGAGCCTGACCAGGGTCGCATCGAATCCTGTTGAAGGGCGTTCCTGAGCTTACCGAGTGCCGCGCTCGGCAATTCGCGCATGCCAGGCCGCGATGCTCTCGTCGGGATACTCGGCGTGATGGGCATCACGCGGCTCGTGTGCGACTTCCACCCAGTTGGTCTTGCTGTCGAGCATGATGTGGACATGCTCCGGTGGCACGGGCAGCGGGGTGTCGATCACCCCCGCCTGCGGGTGGATCAGCTCTGGCCAGCGGGCATCGTAGAGCCATAGTGCACTGCCGCAGCGCTTGCAGAAATGTCGTTCCGCCGGACTTTCGACGCCGTCGATCACCGCGTGATAGATCGAGATGTGCTCGCGGCCTTCCACCTTGAGGGTGCCGGCGTCGCCCGCCAGGTTGATCGCGTAGCCACCGCTGCCTGCCGTCTTGCGACAGATCGAGCAGTAGCAGCGCTGGTACGGGTAGGGATGCGGCGAGTCAAGCTGGAATGTGACGGCCTGGCAGTGGCACGAACCTTCAAGCTGCATGAGACATTCTCCTTGTGATGCTTGGGCAAGGGCGCTGGCAAGGCTGGGGGCTGAGAGCTGGGGACTGAGAGGGTGACTCGATCCAGAGGCAGGCTGATCGCTCCGTCACTTGTCGCTCTGCCTGCCCGGCAGGAGATTCTCACATCGCCAGTGCATAGACATAGACCTCGAGCTCACGATTGTCGTCGAGAATGACGGTGGTGACGCGACGCTGATAGATGGGGCCCTCGAAGTCATCGAGAGCGTCCCAATGCTCGGGCAGCTGCGGTGAGGAAAAGACGTGGCCGCGTATCACCTGCCCCGTGTTGTCGACCACCAGCCCGGGGAAGTTGTGCTCGGTACCCTGATCGCTGTTCTCGAGTCGGCCGCGCAGATAGGCCGGGCGCCATTCGCCATCGATGTTGGCGATGACATGTTCGTTGAGTCCGCCTGGCCCCAGCGGGCCATAGATGAAGAGGTGTTCCATGTGTCTGCCTGTCGGGTCGGGGAGGGGGAATGCGTCTCAAGGAGCGAGACTGCCGCATCATCAGGGACAGTCTTCATGGATATTTGCCTTGCCCCACGATGATGAAGGCTGAGTGGCGAGGTTCAACCCCCTGTTGGCGTGGTGCGCTCAACGCAACGCCCACAAACCACATTGCCCCCACTGGGCGAGCCAGTGGGGGCAATGGTCAAGCACAGGAGCGGAGGAGGTCAGGCGCGATTCATGCGCCCGCCATCCACACGTTCAGACGCGGCTGTCGAAACCGCCGGCGGGCTCTTCGCCGATCACGTCCGGATCGAAGGGCTTGCGTGCGAAGACGCGACGCAGAGCCGGCTCGAAGTGCTCCAGCGGCGGGGTCGGATAGTCCGGATCGAAGGCCGCCTGATCATAACGCTCGCAGAAATCCACACACTTCTGATACCAGGGGTGATCCTTGTAGATCTCGCGCTCGTTGCGGTCCTCGCCGTAGAAGTGACCGTAGTAGAACTTCTGGAACAGTCCATGGTGGTGGATGATCCAGGTGACCTCGGCACGCACATACGGGCGAATGATGGCGGCGGCCAGCTGCGAGTGATTGTAGGGCGCCAGCTCGTCACCCAGGTCATGCAGGAGGGTCGCGACGACGAGATCATCATCGCCACCGTCGGCTTCGGCACGTGCCGCTGACTGCAGGGAGTGCTCCAGACGGCTGACCTTGTAGCCGCTCAGACCATCATCGAGCTTGCGCAGGGCAAGCTTGAGACGCTCCACCAGCCCTTCATTGAACTGGTCTTCAAGACGCTCGAGCAACGCATAGTCTTCTGCGGTGCCGTCCTTCATCTGGGTGAATGAAACCTGATCCATTACGCCATTTCCTCACGGTTTTCTTGTTGTGCCTGCTGCTGACGCTGACGCATCAGGGTCGTGGCGAAGCGCTCACGCGGGCCGTCGCTGTCCATGTAGCAGCCCTGCAGGTGACGATGCCCCTCATTGGTGTCGAACGCCGTACGGCCATGCAGCACGCGGGTGTTGTCGAACATCATCAACTCACCGGACTCGAGCTGGAAGCGAATCTCGTTGGCAGGGTCCTGGAACAGCTGCCCCAGACGCTGGCGGGCCTGATGGTAGCGGCGCGTGTTCTCCAGCGACATGTGCGGCAGATGATCAAGACGCGGGCTGTAGTTGACGCCGATCGGCTCACCATCGGCGCTCTCACGGATCACGCAGCGACGGGTGGTCAGCTCGGTACCGGCATCCAGGAAGCGGAAGCCCACCGGGGTGGTACGCAGCAGTTCATAGCCTTCCGGCATCTCGGCCTTGAGCTGCTTGAGCGCATTCAGGCTGTCGACCAGCGTGGACAGGCCGCCAGTGGTCTCGTTGACCAGGCAATGCAGCATCTGGATGCCCGGCACCGGATCACGATACGGATTATCGGTGTGCGGTCCAAGTGCCACGCTGCGATAGGCGAGATCGTTGCCGGTCGGGCGCGAATACACCTCGAAGTAGCTGCCGAAGTTGGTGTCCTTCACGTAGCCGAAGTGACCGGCCACTTCCAGAATGCGCTCCGGATCGGTCGGCACGTTCTGCACGATGATGTAGCCAAAGCGCAGATAGGCCTCCAGTGCCTTCTGGAAGTCCTCATTGTTGCCCATCTTCTCCCAGTCGACGCGCTGCGCCTGCTGATCGATGCCCGCATCCCAGCTCTCGGCCTTGGGGAACGGCGTGATGCCCTGCAGCTCATGCGCCAGCAGGGTGAGGTCATACACCTCGCAATGCCCGTCACTGAAAGTGAATTCCACGTGCGTCTCATCGACCGGGCGCGCCGCGGTCAACTCGAGATTGACGTCGATGGCATGCGAATCGAACAGACGCTGGGTGGTGACCTCATCGAGCTGCTCCGGGTCCTGGGTGCGCTCGCGCAGCCACAGCGGGCTGACCGGCTCGTGGCCTTCAGCGGTGATCAGGTTCAGTGACAGCGGCGACTCGCTCAGGGTCAGCGGCAGCGCGTCGGACAGGGCATTGGTCAGGGACATGCAGGCATCTCTCCATTAGCACGGTTGTATATCGTGGCCATTATGGGAGCGAGGCATGGGACCTAAGTAGGGGGTGAGTGTTATTGGAGGGTATGCATTTTTCTTATGGAGTTGAGGGGGTGGAAGGCTCGCGCCCGCTGCATGACCGTCATTTCGCTGGGGGTAGGGCCTGCCTATATATGCTAAATGGATGATTTATAAATTGTTTTGGCTTTTTTGTTACCATCGTCGCGTACAAGGCGGATAGCGGTGACAAATTGGCCCTAAACCTGCAAAGCGAATCAGTGACACCTGCCGTCGGTGGGCCAGTCGTGCCCTCGGGGTCGCATGGGGCAAGGAGGATCACTGTTCTTGATAACTGGCATTTTGCATGCTCATCCAAATCGATAAATAACTGCTATCTCGCTTTGCTAAGCTAAGCAGATTCCCACATCGACCGGCTTCCGTCGTGCCTGACGACTCTGACCTTGTTGCCCTGATCTTTCGGGCTCTGATGCTTCGAGCTTTGATCATCAGGCGTGCGTCGCGGTGTGGAGTCTGTGCAGAACACAATAAAAGCAAGGAGATCTCGCTTGGAACTGATCCAGTATGCTCTGGACAATCTGGAGCTCTTGACCACACGCACGCTTGAGCACATCTCGCTGGTCGGGGTGGCGGTGGGAATCGCCACCCTGACGGGCGTGCCCATCGGTATCGCGATCACCAAGAACGAGCGAGCCGCCAAGACCGTTCTGTATATCGCCTCGATCATCGTGACGATCCCTTCCATCGCGTTGTTCGGCATCATGATTCCGATCCTGTCGTTGATCGGGCAGGGCATCGGCTATGTGCCGGCCGTGATTGCCGTGTTGCTGTATTCGCAGCTGCCGATCATTCGCAACACCTACACCGCGATCAACAATGTCGACCCGGCGCTGCGTGAAGCGGCCAGAGGGGTGGGCATGAGCCAGAATCAGCGTCTGTGGATGGTGGAGATTCCGTTGGCCGTGCCGATCATCATGGCCGGTGTGCGCACCGCCGTGGTGCTGAATATCGGGGTGATGGCGATTGCGGCCTATATCGGTGCCGGGGGGCTTGGCACCTTCATCAGCCGTGGCATTTCCCAGTCAGATCCACGTCAGCTGATTGTCGGGGCGGTGGCGGTCAGCGTGCTGGCCATCCTCGTCGACTATGCATTGTTGGCGCTGCAGAAGCGCCTGACGCCCAAGGGCATGGACCGCACGACAGCGGCCGCCGCCTGACGCGTCATTCGCGCGCGATTCTGCCAACACGACAAGGAACGCTTCATGATCGAACTCGACAACCTGACAAAAGTCTTCGATACCCCGAAAGGCGCCGTGACGGCGGCTGACCATATCAGCATGAAGGTCCCGAGCGGTGAGATCTGCATCCTGCTCGGCCCCTCCGGCTGCGGCAAGACCACCAGCCTCAAGATGATCAATCGCATCATTCGCCCGACTTCCGGGCGAGTACTGATCAACGGTGAAGATACTACCAACCTCAATACCCAGGACTTGCGCCGCAATATCGGCTACGTGATCCAGCAGATCGGCCTGTTCCCGAACATGACCATCGAGGAGAACATCACGGTGGTGCCCAAGCTGCTGGGTTGGGACAAGACCCGCTATCGCGAGCGTGCGCGCGAGATGATGCGCATGATCGCGCTGGAGCCTGATGCGTTTCTCAAGCGTTATCCGAGTGAACTGTCCGGTGGCCAGCAACAGCGTATCGGCGTTGCGCGTGCTCTGGCGGCAGATCCGCCCGTGATGCTGATGGATGAGCCCTTCGGCGCGATTGACCCCATCAACCGTGCGGTGATCCAGGATGAGTTCCTCAAGATGCAGCAGGACCTCAAGAAGACCATCATGTTCGTCAGTCACGATATCGATGAGGCGATCAAGATGGGCGATCGCATCGCCATCTTCCGCGGCGGCAAGCTGGTGCAGTATTCACCGCCCGATGAATTGCTGGCCGCGCCGAAGAACGAGTTCGTCGAATCCTTCCTGGGCGAGGACCGTGCCCTGAAGCGCCTCAACTTGGTCAAGGTGCGTGATCTGGCCAGCGAAGGTATCGGCATGGTCACGCCCGATGACACCCTGACCACGGCGCTCGAGCGCATTGAATCCTATGGCTACCAGAACAGCATCGTGATGGTGAACGACAAGCGTCAGCCGGTCGGGATCATCAGTGCTGCCATCGCACGCACCTCCAGGGGCCATTGCCGTGATCACTTCCAGAGCGTGCCCGTCGTGGTCACCCTGGATGATGACCTGCGCAAGGTCGCCTCACTGATGTTTGCCAACGACATGACCTGGATGCCGTGCGTCGATGATGAGGGACGAATCGTCGGGCAGATCACGCAGCGCGCCATCACCCACCATCTGGGGTCTCGCTATCGGGCGCATTCAGGTGGCGGGGCTGCGGGCCAGCAGGCTGAGATGTCCGCGACCACGCTGCACAAGGAGTAAGCCCATGCCGACACTCAAATTCACGGGCTTGCTGCGGCTGGTGGCCGTGGCCGCGATCTTCATGGCCGGGGTCTGGAGCCAATCGAGTGGCGTGATCGAAGAGTTTCTCTTCTATATACCCGACATCCAGTTCCTGACGGTACAACACCTCTGGTTGACGGCACTCTCAGGCGGGCTGGCGATCCTGGTCGCGGTCCCGTTGGGCATCATCCTGTCGCGACCCAGCATGACGCGCTACGCCGAATCCGCCATGCAAGTGCTCAACGTGGGCACCACCATCCCGACGCTGGCGGTGCTGGCACTGTCGATGAGCTTTCTGGGCATCGGCACCGTGCCGGCGGTCTTCGGTCTGTTCGTCGCGACCCTGCTGCCCATCACCCGCAATACCTACACGGGGCTCAAGGGAGTCTCACCTGCCTTGAAGGAAGCGGCGGCCGGGATCGGCATGTCGCCACTTCAGCGCCTGGTGCGGGTCGAGTTGCCCAATGCGCTGTATGTCATGTTCGCCGGGATTCGTACTGCTCTGGCCATCAATGTCGGCACGGTACCGTTGGCCTTCCTGATCGGCGCCGGTGGACTGGGGGAGCTGATCTTTACCGGGATCGATCTCTATGACCCCATCATGATGCTGTCCGGTGCCATTCCCACGGCGCTGCTGGCGATCGGGGTGGATGTGCTGGTGGCCTTGGTGGCCTTCCTCGTGGTGCCGCGAGGCGTCAACCCGGCGCGGGCATGAACGAAGACCCACGAGCCGGCCCGCTCGGCGCGTGGTGACAGACTGCAATACCTGAACAATAACAACCAGCTGGACCGACTTTTCACAGGATAGGAGAACACCATGAAGACCTTGACGACTCTGCTGACCGGCGCGGCACTGGCCGCTTCCCTCTCGACGGCGCACGCCGAAGAGATCGTGGTGGGGGGCAAGAACTTCACTGAACAACAGATTCTGGCGAGCATGACAGGGCAGTATCTGGAAAGCCTGGGCTATGACGTGGAAGAACGCTCCGGCATGGGCTCTGCCGTACTCCGTCAGGCGCAGGAAAACGGCCAGATCGATCTCTATTGGGAATACACCGGCACCTCACTGATCAACTACAACGATGTCAGTGAGCGCCTGAGTCCGGAAGACACCTATGCCCGCGTCAAGGAGCTGGACGCCGAGAAGGGCCTGGTGTGGCTGGAGCCGTCTGCGGCCAACAATACCTACGCACTGGCGATGCGTGAGTCGGATGCCCAGGAGCGCGGTATCGCCTCATTGTCGGACCTCGCGCAGGCGGTCAACGACGACAAGGGGCTGTCCTTCGCACTGAACGCCGAATTCTACGCGCGCGATGATGGCTGGCGTCCGCTGCAGAAAGCCTATGACTTCCGTGTCGGGCGCGCCGACGTCAAGCGCATGGATTCCGGTCTGGTCTACCAGGCACTGCGTGATGGTCAGGTCGATGTCGGCCTGGTGTTCGCTACCGATGGCCGCATCCCGGCGTTCGACTTCACGGTGCTCGAGGACGACAAGGGCTACTTCCCGGCCTACGCCCTGACGCCGGTGGTGCGTGAGGAGTCGCTCAAGGCCAACCCGGAACTCGAGTCGCAGATGAATGCGCTGTCCGCTGAGCTCAATGACGACACCATGGCGAGTCTGAACGCACAGGTCGATGTCGAGAAAAAGACCATCGAGCAGGTCGCCGAGGACTTCCTGAAGGAGCATGGCCTCAAATAACTGGTTCTTATAACAATAGGGTCGACGTGAGCGTCGGCCCTCTAATGCCTTTGATGTCGTTTATGAAAGGATTCAGCGATGAAATTTCCAAAACTGTTCGTATGCTTTTCGGTGGCTTTGTCGATATTGTCAAGCCAAGCATATGCTAAAGAAATATCAGTGGGTGGCAAGAATTTTACAGAGCAGCTGATTTTATCCAGCATGACAACTCAGTATCTTGAAGATAAAGGTTACGATGTTCAGGAGCGTTCTGGTATGGGAACGGCTGTGCTGAGGAATGCCCAAGAAAACGGTCAGGTGGACTTATATTGGGAATATACTGGCACGTCGTTGATTAGCTATAATAAAGTGACAGAGAAGCTATCTCCAGAGAAAGCTTATCAGCGGGTCAAACAACTGGATGGAGAGAAGGGGCTGATCTGGCTTTCCCCTTCAGAAGCTAACAACACCTATGCTTTAGCAATGCGTAAAAAACATGCTAAAGAGCTAGGAATAAACACGATTTCTGATTTGGCGCGAGCAATAAATTCAGGCGAAAAATTAGTTTTGGCGTCCAATGCTACATTTTATGCTCGTGATGATGGCTTACGGCCCATGCAGAAAAAATATGGATTTGAATTCGGGCGGAAGAATATCAAGCGCATGGATCAAGGTTTAACATTGCCATCCCTCGATAGCGGAGAAGTTGATGTGGCGATGACTACAGCTACCAATGGCCGTATTCCAGCGCTTGATTTAACCGTTCTAGAAGATGATAAGGATTTTTTCCCGGATTATGCTTTAACACCGGTAGTCCGTGAGGAAATCCTTGAAGCCAATCCTGAGCTCGAAGCTCAGATGAATGAGCTCTCAGCAAAGCTCAACGATAACGTTATGGCTGGTTTGAATTCACAAGTAGATGTAGATCGAAAATCTGTCGAGCAGGTCGCCGAGGACTTCCTGAAGGAACACGGCCTCAAGTGACCTTCAGGTACGCCTGATCCTCTGACAGCGAGGCTCAGGGGCCATGCCAGCACGACAAGGCCGCCTGCGGGCGGTCTTGTCGTCTCTGGCGGCCGCGTCTGCCTCGCTCGCATTTGCTGCCATCCCGTTGGTCATTTCCGTGTCTGCCAAATTGGAGAAGTCCCATGTCTGCTCCGGATTGTCTGCCTCACGCTATACCCACCTCTCATGCACCTGCCGAGGATCGCCTGGCGCCTGCGCCGCTGTCCCTGATCCATGAATATGATCTCACCCGTCTCAGTGCAGAGCAGCTGCACCAGGCCAAGCGCTGCCTGCTGGATTTGCTGGGCGTCGCGGCAGGTGCGACGCGGACTCCCCTGGCCGCCAAGGCGGTGCGCTACGTCACGCGCCAGCACGGCGGCGACTTGCCGCTGTTGTTCGCCAGCGGTACGGCCTCTTCCAGTGGTGTCGCCCTGCAGGGTGGCTGGTTGATCGATGCGCTGGATGCCCACGATGGCCAGGTGCTGACCAAGGGGCATGCGGGGGTGGCCTTGTTGCCCGGCCTGCTGGCACTCCCGCAAACCCGGCAGCTCAGCGGGCATGCGTTTCTGGCGTTGCTGGCCTATGGCTATGAAGTCGCCACGCGTGCGGGCATCGCCTTGCATGCCCAGAGCCCCGATTACCATACGTCGGGGGCCTGGAATGCGCTGGGCGTGGCCGCAGTGACTGCGCGTCTGCGCGGCTTTGATCGTGAGACGATGCACCACGCGCTGGGCATCGCCGAGTTCTATGGGCCGCGCAGCCAGATGATGCGCTGCATCGATCATCCCACCATGCTCAAGGATGGCTCCGGCTGGGGCGCGATGACCGGCATCTCGGCGGCGCTGCTGGCGGAAGATGGCTTCACCGGAGCGCCGGCATTGACGGTCACGGCACCGGAGGTCGCTGCGCTGTGGCAGGACCTCGGTCAGCGTCATTATCTGTTCGAGCAGTACTTCAAGGCCTATCCGGTGTGTCGCTGGGCGCAGCCGGCAGTGGAGGCGGTGCTGTCATTGGCAGATGCCGTGGCTGAGCCTGACGACATCACGCGTATCGAGATCATCACCTTCCATGAGGGCAAGCGGCTGCATGTCATGCACCCTGACACCACGGAGCAGGCGCAATACAGCCTGCCGTGGTCGGTCGCCTGTGCCCTGGGGCGGGGCAGCGTGGATGTGGCAGGTGTCTGCGATGCCCTTGACGATGACGGGCTCAAGGCGCTGGCGAGCAAGGTGGTCATCGAGGAGGATGCTGCATTCAATGCCCGTTTCCCTGCCGAGCGCTGGGCCCGTGCGCGAATCGTGCTGAAAAGTGGCGAGGTGCTGGAAAGCGCAGACCATGAAGCATTGGGCAATCCGGACAAGCCGCTGACGGATGCTCAGGTGCTGGCCAAGTATCAGGCCCTGGCGGAGCCGGTGCTGGGAGACCGCGCGGCCAGGTTGCGTGATGTCGTGATGGACCTGGAGTCACGCCCGGTCTCCGAGCTGCTGGCGCTTCTAGGCGCACCGGCTTGAATATGGCGGCCGCGGCTGACATTCTGCGCGGCGCTTGATACTCATTGGCCTGCTTTCTGGCCTTGGCCCTGGCCTTTCGCCTGGTTTTCTACCTGGCTCTGATCCTGGCCCTGGTCCTGACCCTGGCTTCTGCTGTTCGTTGCCTTCTCTTTTCATCACCGAGACATGCACATGCACCATCAAGATCATCTGCGCGTTGGCGCGGCCCAGATCAACGCCACCCTCGGCGATATTGAGGCCAACCTGGAACGTCATCTCGACATCATCCATCAGGCGCGGGATGTCGACCTGGACTTGCTGGTCTTCCCGGAGCTCTCTTTGACGGGCTATGGCATGGGCAGCCGGGTCATTGATCTGGCCTTTCCGCCGCATGACCCGCGTTTGCTGATGCTCGCGCGTGCCGCGGGCGACATGCAGCTGGTAGTGGGCTTTGTCGAGGAGGCCAGTCCGGGGGAGTACTACAACGCCCTGGCGATTCTGCAGCATGGCGCGCTGCAGGCCGTGCATCGCAAGCTGAATCTGCCGACCTACGGCGGGCTGGAGGAGGGCAAGTTGTTCACCCACGGCAGCGATCTGACCCAGAACGATGTGCGTGAAGGCTGGTCAGCCACCTCGCTGATCTGCGCGGACCTGTGGAATCCGGGCCTGGTGCACGCCGCCATGCTCGCGCGTCCCACCGTGCTGTGCGCGCCGATCAATTCGGCCTCGGGCATCGTCAGCGATGATTTCTCCAATGAGCAGAACTGGGCGATCAATCTCCAGTTCTACGCCATGACCTACGGCACGCCGGTCATCATGGCCAATCGCTTCGGGCCGGAAGGCGGCAGTCATTTCTGGGGCGGGTCGCGAATTCTTGGCCCGCGCGGGGAGACGCTGGCCCAGGCGGAAGACCGCGAGATGCTGATACATGCTGAACTGTCGCGCACCGCGATCGCCAAGGCCCGCTTCGAGCTACCGACGCACCGCGACGCCGATACGCTGCTGGTGCGTGACCTGATGCTAGGCTATCGCTGAGCGATTGGTGTTGATCAATAGGCGCTGAGCGATTGGTGTAGAGCAACAGGCGCTGAGCAGCAGGCACTGAGAAAGCCCAGCAGCAAGACAGATAAGCCTGTCGAGCAACAAGACGCCCGCGCCAGAATTCTGGCGCGGGCGTCTTGTTTACGGTCTTGTTTACGTTTTCGGCAATGCGGCTCAGGACGGGAAGCTGAATTGAGCGGCTTCCTGCGCACTGCGCTGCGGCCAGCGCTGGGACACGCTCTTGCGCCGGGTATAGAAGCGTACCGCGTCGGGGCCATAGGCGTGCAGATCACCGAACAGCGAGTCCTTCCAGCCGCCGAAGCTGTGGAAGGCCACCGGTACCGGCAAGGGCACGTTGATGCCGACCATGCCGACCTCGATCTGGTCGGCGAAGCGGCGTCCGGCCTCGCCATCGCGTGTGAACAGGCAGGTGCCGTTGCCGTACTGGTGGTCATTGATCAGCGCAATGGCATCCTCGAAGCTTGCCACGCGCACCACGCAGAGTACCGGACCGAAGATCTCGTCACGGTAGATGCTCATGTCCGGCGTGACGCGATCGAACAGCGTTGCGCCCAGGAAGAAGCCGGGCGAGCTCTCGACCAGCGGGTGAGTGCGACCATCCACGACCAGCTGGGCGCCAGCGCTGGCGCCTGCCTCGATATAGCCGGCGACCTTGTCGCGCTGCGAGGCATTGATCAGGGCACCCATGTCGTGACCGGGTTCGGTACCCGGGCCGATACTCATGGCGCGTGCCTGAGGCGCGAGACGTTCGATCAGGGCATCCGCGGTGTCATCCCCCACGCAGACGGCCACCGAGATGGCCATGCAGCGCTCGCCTGCGCTGCCGAAGGCGGCCCCGATCAAGGTGCTGGCGGCATTGTCGAGATCGGCATCCGGCAATACCACAGCGTGATTCTTGGCACCTCCCAACGCCTGGATCCGCTTGCCCTGACGGGTTCCCCCTTCATAGAGGCTCCGCGCCACGGGCGTTGAGCCGACGAAGCTCATCGCTTTGACCTCCGGAGCCGCGATCAGCGCCTCGACGGCTTCGCGATCGCCATGCACCACGCTGAAGAGTCCATCGGGCAGTCCGGCTTCGCGCAGCAGATGGGCCATCTTGTTGGCCGCCGACGGGCTTTGCTCCGACGGCTTGAGGATGAAGGCATTGCCGCAGGCCAGCGCCATGGGGAACATCCACAGCGGCACCATGGCCGGGAAGTTGAACGGCGTGACACCGGCCACGATGCCCAGCGGTTGATGGTTGGACCAGGTGTCGATGCTCGGCCCGGCATTGTGGGAATACTCGCCCTTGAGCAGCTCCGGCACGCCGCAGGCATATTCGACGTTCTCGATGCCGCGCTTGAGTTCGCCCATGGCATCGTCGATCACCTTGCCGTGCTCTTCACTGATCAGGGCGCAGATTTCCTGAGCATCCCGTTCCAGCAATGTCTTGAAGCGATACATGACCTGAGCGCGCTTGGCGGGCGGCATGGCGCGCCAGGCGGGCAGGGCATCCCTGGCGGCCACTATCGCGCGTTGCACGATGGCGGCATCGGCTAATGGCAGACGGCGCACGGCTTGCGCGGTAGCCGGATTGAGCACATCCAGGGTGCGTTCGCCAGTCACGGCGTCACCGCCAATCATGTGAGTCAGGGTATCCATCGGTCAGTTTTCAGCCTTGTGTTCAGTCGCAGAGAATGTGGTGAGGAAAGTCGCTGTCTTTTTCTGTCTTGAGCTGAGGTTGCCGTGAGCCTGGATTGACCAGTACTCAGAATTGACGCCCCAGCAGTGCCTCATCGAAGGGATAGCGCGAGATCTTCTCGATGCCGGTCTCGGTGATCAGCACCTCTTCCTCCAGCTTGACCCCATCGGCCGCACCGACTTCGCCGATATAGCTTTCCACCGAGACGACCATGCCGGGTTCCAGCACGCCATCCTTGGAGAAGCGATCAAAGTCCATGTGGTGCGCGACCAGCGGTGTCTCGCCATGCATGCCGACGCCGTGGATGATCGAGGGGTAACGGCGATCAAGGAAACGCTCGGGAATCTTCCAGGCGCTCTCGGCGATTTCGCGATAGCTGATGCCGGGCTTGAGGATCGACATGTTGTGGTGCACCTGCTCGTGCGCCATCTGGTACAGACTCTGCTGATAGGCGGTGGGTCGGCCCGGCCCGACATGGAAGGTGCGTGAGAAGTCGGAGTAGTAGCCGTGGCAGCCGATGGTGTCGGTATCCAGCGCGACCAGCTCGCCGGGGCGAATCACGCGGTCGCTGGCCTCGTTGAACCATGGATTGGTGCGCGGCCCGGACGACAGCAGGCGGGTCTCGATGAACTCACCGCCCTGGCGGATGACATCGCCGTACATGATGGCGAACAGCTCATTTTCGGTGACGCCGGGCTTGATGGCGGCTTCCACGGCGGCAACCGCGGCCTCGCTTCCAGCCATCGACTGGGCCAGGCAGGCAATTTCCTCAGGTGTCTTGAGGCGACGGCAATGCAGGGTGTCCTGCATGCAGTCGAAGACTTCCAGCCCCTGCGCTTCCAGCGAGCGCGCCAGATTCAGGGTGCAGCGATCCAGTCCGACCTTGCGATTGCCACCACCATGTTCCTCGACCAGCTGGGCGATCTCGATGCCGAACGGGTCGCTCGAGAGGTTGTCGCGCTGGTTGACGGCGGACCACACCACCTTGGACGTGCGCGCCTCATCGATGGTTTCAAGCCAGGTCGAGACGTGGGCGCTACCGGGGTATTCGAACAGGATCACCGGCCCCTCGAGGGGCACATAGATGTAGCGGGTGGAGTTGCGCAGGAAGTAGCCGAACATGTTGCGCGAGCCGGTGGCATAACGCTGGTTGTTGGGATCAAACAGCACCACGGCGGCGTAGCCCTGCTCCGCCATCATGGCGCGCAGGCGGGTCAAACGACCGCCGCGCAGCTGCACAGGGTCAAAGGCCGTGGGAATGCTGTCGCCATTGGCCATTGGCGCGGACGGCACGATCGGGAAACTTGCGGGTTCACTGTCGGTCAGGCGTTCAAAGTCGACGATGCTCATGGGTAGTCTGGGCTCACGGTCTGATGAAGAAGGGCAGAAAAAGCGCTGGGCAAAGGTGAATCACGTACGTCTTCTGGCGCGTCAGTCCGCCAGGTTGTCGCTGCGCTGCATGCCTTCCTTGAGCAGGCGCTCGTGGATAGGCGCCATGCGGCCGAAGATTCGCTGGGCGCGCTCAGGGCGACCAATGAAGCCGGGCTCCTTGGCGTACGCGAAGATCACGGTATGGCGTTCGCGCTCACCGCGAACCGGGGTGACGCGATGCAGGGAGTAGCGACCGAAGAAGATCTGCAGGTCGCCCGGCTTCAGATCGATGGCGGTCAGGCGCGAGCGGTCTCCGTCGAGCACCTTCTCGACGCCCTCGAAGTTCTCGCCCTCGGGACTGCGGATACCGGCGGCGTATTCGAAGCGGCCACCCGCATCGGACTGGCGGGTCATCATGGTGACGATGAATTCGTTGGTGTCGTAGTGCCAGGGATGCTGGCAGCCATCGCGCAGCACGTTGACGACCAGATCCGCGAGCGGGTCGGCGTATTGGTGAATGTCGTCCATGCCGACGACGCTGGCGATGAAGTGCTGGAAATCGGGATGCGAGTAGACCTGGCGAATCAAGGTGTCCGAGCCGATGCGGTCCCCCGCCACGAAACCGTTGGTGCGATCATCGAAGCGATTGCGCGGATGCGATGCGGGCAGTGAGTCATCACCGTCGCTGTTGTAGGGGTTGGTGACGGTCTGGTTGTAGTGCGCCAGCGGTGAAAGACGCTCCGTTTCCTGCTCCAGTCGGGCCAGCGCCTCTTGCGGCACGAAGCCCTCCAGCACGACGCAGCCATCCTGCGCGAGCTGTTCGCGACATTGGCGCATCAGTTCGCGACCCCGCGCTTCTGTCAGTCGATGGATGGGATAGTGTTCAAGATCTATCAGCCCATCGAGAGAGGTATCACTGTCCTGCTGCTGGATTGCGTTCATGCCCGGCCTCCTGTTCCCTGATCGCTAAATAACGTAGGAATAGGTTAGAGGGCGTGTTTTGATAATAGAAATGAATGGTCAAGATCAAATGCATTGCGAGGGCTCATAGATCATGGATACCGACCTGCTTCGTGCCTTTGTCACGGTGGCCGAATGTGAAGGGTTCAGCGCCGCCGGCAAGGTGCTGCATCGCACCCAGTCTGCCGTCAGTCTGCAGATCAAGCGGCTGGAGGATCAGATGGGCGGGGCGCTGTTGTCCCGCACCAGCCGTCGGGTAGAACTCACGGCGTCGGGAGGGCGGTTGCTGCCCTATGCGCGGCACATTCTCAAGCTGCAGGATGAGGCGCGGCAGGTGCTCGGGGTCGATCGCAAGAATGAGCTCATCCGGCTGGGCACGTCGGAGGAACAGGCCAGTACCTACCTGCCCGAATTGCTGTCGCGCTTCGCCGCGGATCACCCCGAAGTGCGTCTCGAGGTGACCTGCAAGATCAGCGCCTCGCTGGTGCATGATTTTCAGGAAGGCTTGCTGGACGCAGTCCTGGTGGTGCGTCACGGGCCGACCCAGACCGGGCGGCTGTTGGGGCGCGAACGCATGGTGTGGGTAGTCGCCGAAGACCAGTCGCTTGCAGACTGGGAGGTACTGCCGCTCGCGCTCAATCCGGAAGGCTGCATCTTCCGCGCGCATGCCTTCGCCGCCTTGGGCCGGGATGATCGACAGTGGGATGTGCGTTACTCGAGCCAGTCGCCGACAGGCATCAATCTACCGGTGAAGGCCGGACTGGCACTGACCGTCAAGACACCGCGCAGCGTGCCCTCCGGCTGTCGAATCGTCGGCGATGACGAAGGCTTGCCGCCGCTTGGCCATGTGGAAATCGAGCTTCATCGCTCGCCGGGTCATGTCAGCGATGCGCTGAGTGACTTCTGCGATCATCTGGAAGCCATCGTCACCGGCAAGGGCAAGCTTGAGGAAGTCGGGGCGCTGGAGGCGAGCGCTGAGGTTGGTACCGATTCAGATGTCGTCACAACGCGTGAGGCAGCGACCGCCGGTTGAGCAGTACTACCAGTGTTGCGAGCAGGTTGAGATGGTGAGCCTGGCGGAATAGCGATTCATGGATTAGACCCGGAGACATATCAGCCAATGGGCGGTGTAGCGCCCAGCGGGGCTTGCGGCGTGTACGGCCTACGCGCCCCCAGAATGCCCGCGCGCTGGATGATCTCGGGCACTAAGGCTTCCTGACGGTGCGCCATGATATGCACGCCGCTGACGCCCTCGATCTCCCGTAATTGCTGGATCATCTCGATGCAGAGGTCACGGCCCTCCGCCTTCTGATCCCTGGCTCCCTTCAAGCGCTTGAGCACGTTATCCGGGATATGCACGCCGGGGACATGGCGACGCATCCATTCGGCGGTGCGTGCCGAGGCCAGCGGGCCGACGCCGGGCAGGATGAAGCATTTCTCCAGCAGGCCCAGATCACGAGCACGATGCATGAAGTCCTGAAAGCGCGGCAGATCGAAGCAGTACTGTGTCTGGATGAACTGGGCGCCGGCAGCAATCTTCTTGGCCAGTCGATGAGGGCGAAACGCGAAGGGCGGGGCGAAGGGGTTGGCGGCGGCGCCCAGAAATACCTGAGGCGCTGAGGTCAGTGACCGGCCGCTGGCGAAGGCGTGCTTGTCACGCAGCCCGGCGATGATTTCCAGCAGCGACAGGGAGTCGAGGTCGAACACCGGCTTGGCCTCGGGGTGATCCCCGACCTGCACACCATCGCCGGTCAGGCACAGCAGGTTGCGGATGCCCAGCGCCGCGGCCCCCAGCACATCGCCCTGGATGGCGATGCGGTTTCTGTCACGACAGGAGATCTGCATCACCGTCTCATGGCCTTCTCGGGCCAGCAGGGCACACATCGCCACGCTCGACATGTGGCAGTTGGCGCCCGAGCCATCGGTGGCGTTCATGGCATCCACATGGCCGGCAAACAGCTGCGCGCGGGCATGCACCTCCTGTGGGTCTGCCGAGTCGGGCGGCGCCAGTTCGGCGGTGATGGCAAACTGACCGCTGCGAAGTACTCGCTCCAGGCGACCGACGTTGCCGTCGCGCTCGGCAGGTGGCAGCTGTGAGCTGTCCGGGATAGTGAGTCTGGAGGTCATTTCAGGTTCTCTCGGCGCTCTGCCGCCTGACGGGCTACACGTAGCCAGGATGAGGTGCCCTGCAGGCGATGGTCCACCGGCAACTGCACGATCTGGATCGTGTCGCTGTCCTTCATTTGCTGGCTACCTTCCCAGGCTTCCACCCAGACACAACGCTTGTCCGGCTCGACTTCACAGTTGCCATTCTGCATGACGCCGCCGCAGGGGCCGTTGCGCAGATTCTTGGGGCAGTTCATGGAGCAGGACATGCCGGTCGAACTCAGAATGCATTGGCCACACATCTGACAATCAAACAGCAAGCCCTTGCAGGCTTGCTCCAGCCTGGCGACAGGCTTCTCGGCGCGTGCGTAACCGACGGACTTCCACAACGGCTGCAGTTTGATGATCACCGGCTCGACGGCCTGATAGGTGAGCTCCAGCAGTCGCGCGTGACGTGCGGCCCACAGACGAATCGAATACACGCATGCCTCCTGTCAAACACTGGCGGGGGTAACGCCATGGGCGTTTCAAAGCGTTATCTTCGCATGGCCGCTACCCGAGCCGACATCCCGTGGGCGACAGCGTCACTATCGAAATACGCGGGCCAAGGATCAGTCGGTGGGACATTAAGGGTTCTTTGCTCGCGGCGAGGCTTTCAATGATGAAGCTCTCCATGGCCTGCGCCGCCGGTGACAGACTTGAGACCTTGCGGCTCGCGACTCTCGGGGACCTCGGCCAGCGGGATGAAGCGCAGACGCTTGTATTCTTCGGGGAACGACTGTCGTGATGCTGGTGATGGAGTGACCGTCACTTTTGCATCGTGCCTTCCCCACCTTCTCTATTGATGTATCAGAGTGCTGCCATTGATTTCGGGATAATTTTTGTCTGCACCAGTCAAGGTCATGCTTTTGACTGGTAATCTCCTCATTGCGCCATCCTGGGGGTGAGTTTTGTGCACGATATTCAGTAATTCACCTGTTTGGTGCAAATGACTGGCTGGCATATTTTTGATTGCGCATATTTGGTGCGGCTTATATTCAAAACGATATCGAGATTTCCTTTTGGCTGAACGATGGCAACGCACGGCACCGATGTTTCGTGCGATTGCCTGCTTTGCTGGCACATCAATTGCACTACACGAGGAGGGATAACAAGTACAACAAGATACGAGGGAATGTCGTGAACAAGAAAATCGCTGCCGCAATGCTGTCCGCCTGTGTCGGTTTCTCGCTGGCCAATGTCGCCCAGGCGGAAGAGGGGCCGATCAAGGTCGGCATCCTGCATTCACTGTCCGGCACCATGGCGATCAGTGAATCGACACTGAAAGACACCATGTTGATGCTGATCAAGAAGCAGAACGAGAAGGGCGGGCTGCTGGGACGCAAGCTGGAGCCCGTCGTGGTCGATCCGGCCTCCAACTGGCCGCTGTTTGCCGAGAAGGCGCGTGAACTGCTGGCGCAGGACAAGGTCGACGTGATCTTCGGCAACTGGACGTCCGTCTCGCGCAAGTCGGTGCTGCCGGTGGTCGAGGAGCTCAACGGCCTGCTGTTCTATCCGGTGCAGTATGAGGGCGAGGAGTCCTCGGAGAATGTCTTCTATACCGGGGCGGCGCCCAATCAGCAGGCGATTCCGGCAGTGGATTATCTGATGAACGATGTGGGCGTGGAGCGCTGGGTGCTGGCAGGTACGGACTATGTCTATCCGCGTACCACCAACAAGATCCTGGCCGCCTACCTCAAGTCTCACGGTGTGGCCGACGAGGATGTGATGGTCAATTACACGCCCTTCGGTCATTCCAACTGGCAGTCCATCGTCTCGGACATCAAGTCCTTCGGCAGCGCGGGCAAGAAGACCGCCGTGGTGTCCACCATCAACGGCGATGCCAATGTGCCGTTCTATCGTGAGCTGGCCAACCAGGGCATCGATGCCGAGGACATTCCGGTGGTGGCCTTCTCGGTGGGCGAGCAGGAGCTCTCGGGCATCGATACCGCACCGCTGGTCGGGCATCTCGCGGCCTGGAACTACTTCATGAGCGTGGACAGCGACACCAACTACGACTTCATCGATGAGTGGATCGCCTACACCGGCAAGGAAGATGCGGTCACCAATGATCCGATGGAAGCCCACTACATCGGCTTCAACATGTGGATGGAAGCCGCTCGCAAGGCGGGCAGTGTCGAGGTCGATGCGGTCAAGGACGCCATCATCGGCGTATCCGTCCCCAACCTGACCGGCGGTTACGCCACCATGATGCCCAACCATCACATCACCAAACCGGTGCTGATCGGCGAGATCCAGGACAACGGTCAGTTCTCCGTCGTCTGGCAGACCCCTTCCACCGTGGCAGGCGATGCCTGGTCAGACTATCTGGAAGGTTCCAAGGACCTGATCAGTGACTGGCGCAAACCGATGGAGTGCGGCAACTACAACGTCGTGACCCATTCCTGTGGGGCTCAACAGAACGTCGCCACGCAATGAGGCGTAGCACGTTCTGAGAGTGAGGCGGCGCGCATGTGAACCTGCGTGCCGCCTCGCTGAGTGTCGGCTCCGAGGTCGCGACGCCCTCGGAGACTGATGACGCCTTCGCGCGTTCACCATGGATGGCCTTCTTGATGTCTATCTCCGTTGCAACGATGTTCCGCTGGTGCTGGCAGAGGATGCTGCTGATCTGTCTTCTGTCCTTCCCCCTTTTTGCCGCTGCCCAGTCCGAATCCGCGACTGGGCAGTCAGCGCGTCTGTCTGACAGCGCTGCCCAGACCTTGCTGACCCGACTTGCCGAAGCGCGCAATCCCGCCAAGCCGGCCGTGATCGATGAGATCGCCGTGAGCGGTGATGAGCGCGCGCGTGGCTGGCTGGAAGCCTTCTCCTCAAGCAAGCTGGCTCGCCTCAAGAGCGGCGAGCGTTTCCTGATCATCGACAACAATCGCGGCCGCGAATGGGCCGTTTCCGACGCCCTGTCCGGCGACTCCGCCGGCAAGGTCTCGCGACGTGAACTCGAGACGCTGCGCAGCAACAACACGCTGCGTGGCCACATCGATGGTGTGCTGTCGATGATCGACCTGTCGTCCCCGGAAGCCGAGGTCAGACTCGCGGCGGCGCGCGGCCTGCGCGGCAGTGTCGATGAGCGCATGGCCGAGCGGCTGCCAAGCCTGATCGAGCAGGAAGCCGATGCTGATATCCGCGACACCCTGGCGGAGGCGCTCGCCATCCAGCAGCTGGAAGCCACTGGCGACCCTGCGGCGCTGGAGACGCTCTCCGGCAGCCTGAACGCCGCCGCCATCGCCGCCATCAATGGCGCCGCGGCCAGTGATGACCCGCAGCTGGCCCAGGCCGCCAAGGTGGCGCTGGCCGGTATCGAGCAGAAGCTGAAGCTCAACAGCGGGCTCGAGACGCTCTACTTCGGCCTCTCGCTGGGCTCGGTACTGGTACTCGCGGCCATTGGGCTTGCCATCACCTTCGGTGTCATGGGCGTGATCAACATGGCGCATGGCGAACTGATCATGCTGGGCGCCTACACCACCTGGGGTATGCAGCAGCTGCTGCCCGGGCAGCCGGGGCTGGCACTGCTGCTGTCGATTCCGGCGGGGTTTCTGGTTGCGGCGGCGGTGGGCGTCATCATCGAGCGCAGCGTCATCCAGCATCTCAAGGGGCGACCGCTGGAGACGCTTCTGGCTACCTTCGGCATCAGCCTGATCCTGCAGCAGCTGGTGCGTACCACCATCTCGCCCTTGAATCGCATCGTGGTCACGCCGGAATGGATGAGTGGCTCGCTGATGATCAACGAGGCGCTGTCACTGACGCTCAATCGCCTCTACATCATCGGCTTCGCGCTGTTCGTGTTCGCCGGCCTGATGCTGATCATGCGCCGCACCCGTCTCGGGCTGGAAGTGCGGGCGGTGACCCAGAACCGTGCCATGGCACGCTCGATGGGTATCAAGGCGACGCGTGTCGACATCATGACCTTCGCGCTGGGATCGGGTGTGGCCGGCCTTGCCGGTGTCGCGCTCTCGCAGATCACCAACGTCGGGCCGAACCTGGGCCAGAACTACATCATCGATTCCTTCATGGTGGTGGTGTTCGGCGGGGTCGGCAATCTGTGGGGCACGCTGGTGGCCGGCATGTCGCTGGGGCTGCTCAATCAGTTCCTCGAGCCCTGGGCGGGTGCGGTCCTCGCCAAGATCGTGGTGCTGGTCTTCATCATCCTGTTCATTCAAAAGCGCCCGCGGGGACTCTTCCCGCAGAAGGGCCGTGCCGCGGAGGGTTGATCCATGCCTGATTCACGTTCCTGGCTGGCGCGCCCCTTCACGGAGCGCTCCACCCAGATATTCCTGGCGGTGCTGACACTGTCAGTACTCGCGATCACGCTGCTGCATGTGCTGCTGCCCGAGAATAACCCGCTGCATGTCAGCACCTTCACCGTCACCTTGCTGGGCAAGTACCTGTGCTATGCGCTGCTGGCGGTGGCGGTGGATCTCGTCTGGGGCTACCTGGGTATCCTCAGCCTGGGCCACGGCGCCTTCTTCGCGCTGGGCGGTTACGCCATGGGCATGTATTTGATGCGCGAGATCGGTGATCGCGGCGTCTATGGCAATCCGGAGCTTCCGGATTTCATGGTCTTCCTCAACTGGCAGGAGCTGCCGTGGTTCTGGCAGGGCTTTGACATGCCGGCCTTCGCCTTCCTGATGGTGCTGCTGGCACCGGGGCTGCTGGCGCTGGTGTTCGGCTTCCTCGCCTTCCGCTCCCGCGTCACCGGCGTCTATCTCTCGATCATCACCCAGGCGCTGACCTTCGCCTTGATGCTGGCGTTCTTCCGCAACGAGATGGGCTTTGGCGGCAACAACGGCCTGACCGACTTCAAGGACATTCTCGGCTTCGATCTGCGCACGGATGCGGTACGCATCGCGCTGTTCATCGCCAGTGGCGTGGCGCTGGGGCTCGGTTATCTGCTGTGTCGCGGCATCGTCGGCTCCAAGCTCGGGCGCGTGAGCATCGCCTGTCGCGACGCCGAGGCGCGCACGCGCTTTCTGGGCTATCGCGTCGAACGTGTCCAGCTGTTCATCTTCGTGGTCTCGGCGATGCTGGCCGGAGTGGCGGGAGCGCTGTATGTGCCGCAGGTCGGCATCATCAATCCCGGCGAGTTCTCGCCGCTGTTCTCCATCGAGGTGGTGGTGTGGGTGGCGCTCGGTGGCCGTGCGACGCTCTACGGCGCCGTGCTGGGCGCGTTGATCGTCAATTACGCCAAGACGGTGTTCACCGGCATCATGCCGGACGCCTGGCTGTTCGCTCTCGGCGGTCTGTTCGTGCTGGTCACCGTGCTGTTGCCCAAGGGCATCGCCGGTCTGTTCGCCCAGCGTGGCTGGGGCAGACGCTCGTCGTCCAGGGCGAAGATTGATCCGACGAACGCGACTCGTCCCACCGAGCAGGAGGCCACTGCATGAGCCTGTTGAAAGAGATGGCCACGCGGGATCGCGTGTTCGACTTCCTGTCCCCGCGCGTCTCGCCGGTGGATGTGACCCACGGGCCGATCCTCTATCTGGAGGATGTCAGTGTCAGCTTCGATGGCTTCAAGGCGATCAACGACCTCAACCTGACCATCGACGATGGTGAGCTGCGCTGCATCATCGGCCCCAACGGCGCCGGCAAGACGACGATGATGGACATCATCACCGGCAAGACGCGCCCCGACAGTGGCTCGGTGTGGTTCGGCAGCCGCCACGATCTGCTGCACATGAGTGAGCCCGAGATCGCCACCCTGGGCATCGGCCGCAAGTTCCAGAAGCCCACCGTCTTCGAGGCGCTCAGCGTGTTCGAGAATCTCGAACTCGCGATGGCCACCGACAAGCGCATCTTCCCGACCCTGACCGCGCGCATGACCGGCGAGACTCGGGATCGGATCGAGGAAGTGCTGCAGACGATTCATCTCAAGGAATGGCATGCGCGCGAGGCGGGCATCCTGTCCCACGGCCAGAAGCAGTGGCTGGAGATCGGCATGCTGTTGATGCAGAAACCACGTCTGCTGCTGGTCGATGAGCCGGTGGCCGGTATGACCGAGCAGGAGATGGAGCGCACCGCGGAGCTGCTGACCAGCCTGGCGGGACGCCAGTCGGTGGTGGTGGTCGAGCATGACATGGGCTTCGTGCGCTCCATCGCGCGCAAGGTCACGGTGCTGCATCAGGGCTCGGTACTGGCGGAAGGCAGCATGGATGCGGTATCGAGCGACCCCAAGGTCGTCGAGGTCTACCTGGGAGAGAGTGACGGATGACGCAAGCGCAGATGACCAATACCCCGATGCCCCACGCATCGCCGACCCATGACCCGGCGACGAATGACGCGGCGACCAATGACGTGGCGCCGCTGCTGAGCATCGAGTCGCTCAATCAGTTCTACGGCGAGAGTCATACGCTGTGGGATCTCACGCTGGAGATTCCCGCCGGCCAATGCACCTGCGTGATGGGCCGCAACGGCGTCGGCAAGACCACCTTGATGAAGTGCATCATGGGTGAGGAGAGTGTCCGTGACGGCAAGCTGCTGTATCGCGCCGAGGGCGAGGGCGGTAGTGGTGAGAACATCAGTGGCGATGCCAGTGGCCACGAGCCCCTTGACCTGACACGTCGCAAGCTCGAGGAGCGCGCCCGCCTGGGCGTCGGCTATGTCCCCCAGGGGCGTCAGATTTTCCCGATGATGACGGTGGAAGAGAACCTGCGCACCGGGCTCGCCGTACGTCGTGATGGGCTGCGTCAGATTCCCGAGCGCATCTATGAGCTGTTTCCCGTGCTCAAGGAGATGCGCCACCGGCGCGGGGGCGACCTGTCCGGCGGCCAGCAGCAACAGCTCGCCATCGGCCGCGCGCTGGTGATCGAGCCGCGGCTGCTGATCCTCGATGAGCCCGGCGAAGGCATCCAGCCCAATATCGTCGCCCAGATAGGCGAGGTCATTCGCCGCCTGATCAAGGAAGACGGCCTGACGGTGCTGCTGGTCGAGCAGAAGCTGCCCTTCGCGCGCAAGTACGCCGATCGCTTCGTGATCATGGATCGCGGCCGGCGGGTGGCCGAAGGCGAGATCGCGGCGCTGTCCGATGAATTGATCAAGCAGCACCTGACCGTATGACGATCCAGCGCATGATTTCTGCAGACGGCGCGACGGATGTCGCGTCCGGCCATCGCTTCGATGATCAGCGTCAGTGGCAGGCCTCGCTGGCGCTGCGCTTCGAGACCGACACCCGCGATGGCGCAGGCCCCATCACGCGACTGACGCGTCGTCGTCATCACGGCCCGCTGCGCGTGCAGCGCCCGTTCTATCCGGAAGGCCGCCACGGCTGCTGCCATGTCTATCTGCTGCACCCTCCCGGCGGGCTGGTCAGTGGTGATGCGCTGCATATCACGGCAGAGATCGAGGAAGGCGCGCAGGTGCTGTTGACCACGCCGGCGGCGGCCAAGCTCTACAAGGCGGATCGCAATGGCGTGGCCTGGGGCCAGCATACGCACCTCAAGGTCGCCGACGGCGCCACCCTGGAATGGCTGCCTCAGGAAACGCTGGCCTTCAATGGCTCGCGCGGCGAGCAGACCACCACCCTCGAGCTTGAGGGCAATGCTCGCTGTCTGGGCTGGGAGGTGCTGGCGCTGGGCCGGCCCGTCGGTGAGCTGCCCTTCGTCAGCGGCCATCTGGAACAACGCTTTCGCCTGACGCGTGACGGCAAGCCAGTGTGGATCGAGCGTCAGTCGCTGGACCCGCTGCATGTGCGCTTCATGGGGCGCTGGGGGCAGGGTGGCTGCAGTGTCCAGGCCACGCTGTGGGCGGTGGGACTTAACGATGAGCCGGAGGCCATCGAGGCCCTGCGCGAGGCGATGCCTGCCTCTCCGCGATGGGCGGTGACGCGCCGCGAGGGCGTGCTGCTGCTGCGCTATCTCGGCCATGAACGCAACGAGGCCTGGGCACTGTGCCAGCAGGCATGGCAGATCCTGCGCCCCTTGATGACCGGGCGCGAGGCACAGGTGCCACGTATCTGGCTGACCTGACCTCGAGAGCCCCCACGCAATGACAACCACAAGAGCCACGACATGGAACTGACGCCAAGAGACAAGGACAAGCTGTTGCTGTTTACCGCAGCGCTGCTGGCCGAACGCCGCAAGGCCAAGGGCCTCAAGCTCAACTATCCGGAATCCATCGCGTTGATCAGCGCCGAGATTCTGGAAGGCGCACGCGAAGGATTGAGTGTGGCTGAGCTGATGGGGCGCGGGGCAGAGGTGCTGACCCGTGATGACGTGATGGAAGGCATCGCCGAGATGATTCCCGAGGTGCAGGTCGAGGCGACCTTCCCGGATGGCACCAAGCTGGTGACCGTTCACAACCCCATCGTGTGAGGTGAGCAATGATGATTCCCGGTGAATATCAGGTGGCGGACGGCGAGATCTCTCTCTGTGAGGACCGCCTGCGCACCACGCTCTCGGTCGGCAATCGCGGCGACCGACCGATCCAGATCGGCTCGCACTATCACTTTGCCGAGGCCAATCCGGCGTTGGTGTTCGATCGCGAGGCCGCCCTCGGACAGCGCCTGGACATCGCCGCCGGAACGGCGATTCGCTTCGAGCCCGGGCAGACGCGTGACGTCACGCTGATCCCCTTCGCCGGCAGTCGCCATATCTATGGCTTCCGTGGCGAGGTGATGGGACAGCTCAAGGATGACGGCAGTGTCGAGCGCTGAGCGAGTGACAACCTTTCCGTCAAGGCGTCAGGCAATGGCGCCGACAGGCATTTACCTTGGAGCTCATTCAGAGACTGCGGCTCAGGGATCAAGAGGCAACCCATGAAGATAACGCGACAGGCCTATGCCGACATGTACGGCCCGACCACTGGTGACCGCGTGCGTCTGGGCGATACGGCGCTGTGGATCGAGGTGGAAAAGGACTTCACCCACTATGGCGAAGAGGTGAAGTTCGGCGGTGGCAAGGTGATTCGCGATGGCATGGGCCAGAGCCAGCGCGCTGATGAGAGCGTGATGGATACCGTGATCACCAATGCGCTGATTCTGGACTGGTGGGGCATCGTCAAGGCGGATGTCGGTCTCAAGGCCGGGCGCATCGCGGCCATCGGCAAGGCCGGCAATCCCGACACCCAGCCTGACGTGGATATCGTGATCGGCCCGGGCACCGAGATCATCGCCGGTGAGGGCAAGATCCTCACCGCCGGCGGTGTCGACCCGCATATCCACTTCATCTGCCCCCAGCAGGTGGAAGAGGCGCTGATGAGCGGCATCACCACCATGCTCGGCGGTGGGACGGGGCCGGCCACCGGCACCAATGCCACCACCTGTACGCCGGGGCCCTGGCATATCGGCAAGATGCTGCAGGCGGTGGACAGCCTGCCGATGAACATCGGCTTGCTCGGCAAGGGCAATGCCTCGCTGCCCGAGGGGCTGGAGCAGCAGATCGAGGCCGGCGTGATCGGCCTCAAGCTGCATGAGGACTGGGGCACCTCGCCGGCCTCCATCGACAACTGTCTGACAGTCGCCGATGCCTACGATGTGCAGGTGGCGATCCATACCGACACCCTGAATGAATCAGGCTTCGTCGAGGATACGCTGGCGGCCTTCAAGGACCGTTGCATCCATACCTTCCACACCGAAGGCGCCGGTGGCGGCCATGCGCCGGACATCATCACCGCCTGTTCGCGCCCCAACGTGCTGCCGTCCTCCACCAACCCGACGCGTCCCTACACCGTCAACACGGTGGATGAGCATCTCGACATGCTGATGGTCTGCCACCACCTGGACCCGAGCATCCCCGAGGATGTGGCCTTCGCCGATTCGCGCATTCGCCGCGAGACCATCGCCGCCGAGGACATCCTGCATGATCTGGGTGTCATCTCGATGATGTCCTCGGATTCCCAGGCGATGGGCCGTGTGGGCGAGGTGATCTGCCGCACCTGGCAGACCGCGCACAAGATGCGCGAGCAGCGTGGCCTGCTGGCGGAGGATGCCGAGCGTGGCACCGACAACTTCCGTGCCCGCCGCTATATCGCCAAGTACACCATCAACTCGGCCATTACCCACGGTATCGCCCATGAGGTCGGCTCCATCGAGGTCGGCAAGCTGGCGGATCTGGTGCTGTGGTCACCAGCGTTCTTCGGCGTCAAACCGGCCTGCATTCTCAAGGGCGGCATGATCGCCGCCGCGCCGATGGGCGACCCGAATGCCTCGATCCCCACGCCGCAGCCAGTGCATTACCGCCCGATGTTCGGCGCCTTCGGCAAGGCGGCCAGTGCCACACGCCTGACCTTTGTCTCCCAGGCGGCACTCAAGGCCGGTGTCGGCGAGGCCCTCGGACTCGACAGCCCGTTGTCCGCCTGTCGCGACGTACGCCAGGTGCGCAAGCGTGACATGAAACTCAACGATGCCTGCCCGGAGCTCAAGGTCGACCCCGAAACCTACGAAGTCTTCGCCGACGGTGAACTTCTGACCTGTGAGCCTGCCACCGAGCTGCCGCTGGCCCAGCGCTATCACCTGTTCTGAGGGCCTGTTTCCAGTGCCTGTTCTGAGGGCCTGTTTCCAGTGCTTGTTCTGATTCCCTATTCGAGATTGACGCCATGATGGAACTGATACATCGCCTGCCAGACGCCAGTGGCTCAGGCGACCCAGCGAGCGCTCACACCGAGGCGGAGCCTCTGGATACCTTGACTCTGCCGCTGGAGCTGCGCATCCGTGGGCGGCTACGTGCCACCACGGACGGCGGGCGCGAGGTCGGCCTGTTTCTGGATCGCGGACCGGTGCTGCGTGACGGCGATCGGCTGGCCTCGCGCGAGGGCGAGGTGATCCGCATCCGCGCCGCGGATGAGCCGGTAGTGACTGCCCACATCGCCGCCGGGCGTCCGATGGCGGCACTCTGCTATCACCTGGGCAATCGCCATGTGCAGCTGGCGATCGGCATGCAGACGCCTGACGCTGATGCTGAAGCCAAGGGCGAAACCGGCTGGGTGCGCTTCCCGCCGGACCACGTGCTGGAAGCGCTGGCCGAGCGCCTTGGCGCGACCCTCACTCATCACGAGGCGCCCTTTGATCCTGAGCCGGGTGCCTATGCCCAGGCGGGACAGGGGGCTCATTCTCACGATCATGGTCATTCGCACGGGCATGAGCACAGCCACGGTCATTCGCACAGCCACAGCCATGAGCACACGCATGAGCACTGATGCCATGGCGGGCCTGCCGGCTCAGGAGGACCTGGCACTGCTGGGGCTCCTGCAGCTGGTGAGTCCGGCCTTGCCCATCGGCGCCTTTGCCTGGTCCCAGGGGCTGGAGAGTGCCTTCGAACTGGGGTGGGTCACTCAGGAGCAGGAGCTTGGCGAGTGGATCGACGGCGTGCTGGAAGACGGGCTCGGCCGTTGCGAACTGCCGCTGCTGGTGCGCCTGCAGCAGGCATGGGCCGAGGAGGATGCGGCGGCGCTCAATGAGTGGGATGGCTGGCTCAAGGCGACACGCGAAACCGCCGAACTCAGCGATGAGGACGCGCGTCTCGGGGCGGCGCTGCTGCGCCTGCTCAGAAGCCTCGCGCTTGAACCGCCAGCGGCGCTGATGCCCGAGACACCGGGCTACGTCACGGTGTTCGCCTGGGTGGCGCATCAGCGTGGGGTGCCACTGCGCCAGACCTTGATCGGCTTCGCCTGGGCCTGGCTGGAAAACCAGCTGGCGGTGGCCTGCAAGGCCATGCCGCTGGGGCATACCGCCGCGCAGCGCCTGACCGAGCAACTGCGCCCCCGCGTGGTGGAGGTCGTCGCACAGGCGCTTGAGTGCCCGGATGCAGCGCTTGGCCCGATACTGCCGGGGCTGGCACTCGCCTCCGCCCAGCACGAAACCCAATATTCCCGTCTGTTCAGGAGTTGAGTGAACGCCGCCTGTCCTGAGGCGGCGGCGCCTGAACCGACCGACACGAACGCCTGATATCTCACGAGAAAGGAAGCTGTCATGAAGCATTGTCTACGCGTAGGAGTGGGTGGGCCGGTGGGCTCCGGCAAGACGGCGCTGTTGCGTCAGCTGTGTCTGGCCCTGCGCGATCACTACGACATCGGGGTGGTCACCAATGACATCTACACCCGCGAAGATGCCGATTTCCTGCTGCGCCATGAAGCACTGGAGGCGGACCGCATTCTCGGCGTCGAGACCGGCGGCTGCCCGCATACCGCGATCCGCGAAGACGCCTCGATGAATCTGGCGGCCATCGATGATCTCCAGGCGCGTCATCCGAACATGGAGCTGGTGCTGGTGGAATCCGGCGGTGACAACCTGTCCGCGACCTTCAGCCCCGAACTTTCCGATCTCACGCTCTATGTGATCGACGTCTCGGCAGGCGACAAGATTCCGCGCAAGGGCGGGCCGGGCATCACCAAGTCCGACCTTCTGATCATCAACAAGATCGACATCGCCGAGCAGGTGCATGCCTCGCTTGAGGTGATGGACCGCGACTCGCGCAAGATGCGTGGCGAGCGGCCCTTCGTGTTCGCCAACCTGTATGACGGCGTCGGCCTGGAAGAGATCATCGCCTTCATTCTGGATCGCGGCATGCTGCCGGAGCGCCGCCCGGAAAAGCTGGCCGCACAGGCCTGACGGCGCAGCGTTTTCTGCCGCTTGCCAGGAATCCATTGTCTCCCGGTAGTCGACACATGACGGATATCGGGTGAATTCATCATCATCTTGTTCAGGAATGACACATGAAGCGTTCTCACTCCGCACTGCTGGCCACCTCACTGTTGCTGGTGGCGACCTCGGCCTCCGCACACCCCGGCCATGATGCCCAGGGACTGATGGCCGGCCTGACGCATCCCTTCACCGGGCTGGATCACCTGCTGGCCATGCTGGCCATCGGCATCTGGAGTGCACGCCAGTCACGGGCCTTGAGAGTCGGTACGCCGCTGCTGATGGCCTTCGGCATGCTGGCGGGGGCCGGTATTGCGCTTCTCAGCGGTGGACAGGCGCTGCATGCGCTGATCGCCGAGCAGGGCATCCTGCTCTCGGTGCTGGTGTCCGGTGCTCTGGTGGCGCTGCTGCTGCGTCTGCCGACTCTGGCTGGCGCCGTCATGGTGGCCGGCTTCATGGCCTTCCACGGCTTCGCCCACGCGCTGGAAATGCCGGCGGCTGGCAGTGCCATGGGTTACATGGCGGGCTTCGTGGTCGCGACACTGGCTCTGGCGTTGCTGGGCCGTGCAGTGGGTCAGCGACTGATGAGCGTGCCACCCATCGCGTCTCGTCTGGTGGGTGGGGCTGTGATGGCCTCTGCCGTGATGATGGCGGTCTGATCGTCACCTGACATTCTGCTCACGACGAGAAACGCCCCGCTGGCTTGCCAGCGGGGCGTTTTCTTTCTTTCTGATGCTGATGAGACAAGGAGGTGGGGCGGTTCATCAGAAAATGGCTGACGGAAGATTATGTTATAACGTATCATTTTCCGCATCTGATGATCGAGAAACCAGCGGTCCCCCACGTCCAGGCACTCACCTGTCCCTCGCCCTGACCCTGCGCCGGCAAGAATGCCTCCAGGCGAAAGCGACGTGGCCAAGACCCTATCCTATCGAGGTACCGCCTGATGACTTCCCCCCGAGTGTCTCCAACGCAATCCCCGTCTCAAGCCCTGTCGCGGCCCCTGCCACAATCCCTGCCAGTCACTGTGCTGTCCGGTTTTCTGGGCGCCGGCAAGACGACGCTGCTCAATCACATCCTGGCCAACCGCGAAGGGCGGCGGGTGGCGGTGATCGTGAATGACATGAGCGAGGTCAATATCGACGCTGCCATGGTGCGTGGCGCGCCCGGCACAGGCAGCGAGGTAGCGCTCAATCGCGCCGAGGAGCAGCTGGTGGAGATGAGCAATGGCTGCATCTGCTGCACGCTGCGCGAGGACCTGCTCATCGAGGTGCGCCGGCTGGCCGAGGAGGGGCGCTTCGACTGCCTGGTGATCGAGTCCACCGGCATTTCCGAGCCACTGCCGGTGGCGGAAACCTTCACCTTCGAGGATGAGGATGGCCAGTGCCTCTCCGATGTCGCGCGCCTCGACACCATGGTCACTGTCGTGGATGGCGCCAACTTCCTTGCCCAGTATCGCGAGGCGCAGTCACTGGCCGACGCCGGGGAAAGCCTCGGCGAGGACGATGAGCGCAATGTCGCCGACCTGCTGGTTGACCAGATCGAGTTCTGCGATGTGCTGTTGATCAGCAAGACGGACATGATCGAGGCAACCCAGCTGGATGAGCTGTCGGCCGTGCTGCGCTCGCTCAACCCGGAGGCCGAGATTCTGCCCATGGCGCAGGGCGCCGTGCCGCTTTCCAAGGTGCTGGATACCGGTCGCTTCAGTTTCGATCGTGCACAGCAGGCACCGGGCTGGCTGAAGGAGATGCGCGGCGAGCACGTGCCGGAGACCGAGGAGTACGGCATCTCGAGCTTCTCCTACCATGCGCGCGTGCCGTTCCATCCCGAGAAATTTTATCAGCTGCTCCACGGTGACTGGTTCGGTGGCAAGCTGCTGCGCTCCAAGGGCTTCTTCTGGCTGGCCACGCGCCCGCAGTTCGCGGGGCAGTGGAACCAGGCCGGTGGCATCGCCCACTACGGATTTGGCGGCATGTTCTGGAAGGCGGTACCGAAGGTCGAATGGCCCGAAGACCCCGAGTATCTGGCGTCGATCCAGGAGAAATGGCAGGAGCCCTTCGGCGACATGCGCCAGGAGCTGGTGTTCATCGGTCAGAACCTGGAGGAAGCCCGTATCCGCCAGGCGCTGGACGACTGTCTGCTTGATGACGCCACGCTGCTGGCGGGCAAGGAAGCCTGGCGTGACCTGCCGGACCCGTTCCCCGCCTGGGAGTGAGTGACGGGCAGATAGTGCCCGATGACTCTCGCGCGCCACGACAACGCCCCATGACAACGCCCCACTGATCGTCGGTCAGTGGGGCGTTGTCATGGTGGATGAGAAGACGTCAGCGCCATCCCTGCTGGCCAGAGCATTACATCCCGAAGGCAAAGCTCCTTGAGGGGACGCCCGGCAAGTCTCTTATCGGCGTGAGGGCGCGTGCATAGTGGGCCAGCAGGCTCATGGTGTAGCGGCTCCGAGCCTCGAACGGTTCATCGTGACACAACGAATCAGCATCAATCAGGCTATCGACCTGACGAAAGATCAGCTGCTCCGGAATCAGGCACAGGTGATTGTTCTTTGTCCCGCTCATGCGAAGCTCAGCAATGGGATACACCCCGTTGTCTGCCGCAGATACCCCTGCCAGCAATCCAGCCTTGTGCCCCAGCTCATGTTGGGTGCACAGCATGAGAAAGTTCTTGGCCGCCGGTGTGGCCATGCCATGCCACTCGGGCGTGACCAGAATCACGGCATGGGCTGCCTGCACCCGTTGTCGAAGGTCCGGCATGTCGGACCAATGGCCTACATGACTGTCAAGATCAGTGTCCCACAAGGGGAGTGGTGTCTTGCCAAGGTCAAGAATGTCACAGTCCGCAAAGCCGCTAGAAAGGGCCTGACGTTCCAGAAATCGTGCGCATCGCAGGCTGGCGGATTCAGGGCGTTGACTGGCGACGATGATCATCAGGTGCAAGTTCATGGTGAGTTCCTTGGGAGTGTCATTGGGTAGGTGCAGGTTGGCTGCGTTGAGCGACATGTCGCTTGAGTGAGAATCCGAGAGGGAGTGTCAGGGCCGTGAGAATGCACAAGGTGCCAAGCCATTGAAGCGGTCCGAATGACTCGTCCATCCATAGGAAGCCCAATACCGTCGCGGTCAGCGGACTCAAGGTCCCCAGCAGAGAGGCGGAGAAGGCGGACATTTTCTGGATGCCGGCGAACCAGAGCCCATACCCGAGCACGCCCCCCAGAAGGATCAGGTATCCGTAGCCAAGCAGATGACGAGGATCGAGGGAGGTGGGGATCCCTTCCGACCAGGCAGCCAGGGGGAGCAGCAAGAGCCCGCCGAACACCAGTTGCCAACCAGTCAGGCTCAATTGACTGACGTCGGGCGGACGTGCCCAGCGTTTGCTCAAGACGATGCCGGCTGCCATCGAGAGCGCGCCGAGCAGGGCAAATCCGAGTCCCGCCGGGTCCAGCCCGTTCTGATCGGGAGTGACCAGCAGCACCACACCCCCCACGCCGAAGCCACATTGCAGTACTGCCGTCACGCTGAAGCCGGTGCCTAGCCACCAGCGGCTCAATAGCAGTACCCACACCGCCTGGCTGGCCAGCAGCAGTGCGGCCAGGCTACCGGGAATGCGGTAGGCAGCGGCGAACAGGCAAGTGAAGAACAGCCCGATATTGAGCGTGCCGAGCACCATGGCCTTCAACCACCACCCACCTGTCAGGGTCTGCCGAGTCCAGAGAAGTATGAGTATCCCAGCGGGGATGGCGCGGATGGCCGCTGCAGTGAAGGGGGTATCCAGGGGCAGCAGGGTCTGCGTCACCAGATAGGTGCTGCCCCATATGATCGGGGCCATGGCGGTCATGGCCAGGCTCCTGGCGTTGGTGAGTGGCATAGCTGTCTCTCCTGAAAGTATCTTTCTTAAAAGATATATTTACAGTACTCGCAAATCTCCAGGGATCAAAGTATCTTTTTGAAAAGATATTCAGGAGAGACATGATGACGGATGGTGTGGATCGTATTCTTGCGCAGTGGGAGGTGGCTCGCCCCGACCTGGATTGTCGGCCGATGGGCATTTTCGGACGTCTTCGCCGAGCTGGTCGATTGTTCAGTCCAGCCATGGAGCAGGTGTTCGAGAGGTTTGGCCTGTCTGCTGTCGAGTTCGATATCCTGGCGACACTGCGACGTTCTCGAGAACCGCTGACGCCGACTCAGCTGTATCAGACGTTGATGCTCTCTTCTGGCGCCATGAGCACGCGGATTGATCAGTTGGTAAAGCGAGGGCTGTTGCAGCGACAGGCCAGTGATGAAGATCGGCGTAGCAATCGCGTCGTGCTGACGAAGGAAGGGCGTCATCTGATCGACGATGCCCTGGCGGGGCATGTCGAGAACCTGCATCAGATGGCGAGTGTGCTGGACAGTGAGGAGCAGGAGCAGCTTGCCCGTCTATTGCGCAAGCTGCTAATTGACGCAGAAAAGTAGTCGTCTCGCCATTCGGCGTTCCGGCATCCTGTCAGTGTCTGAGAGGCTCACTCGACTCGCTTTCGTGGATCAGGTGCGTCGGGGGCTGTGCGGGAGGCCAGACGCGAGAGCTGTGCCGAGACGCTGCTCAGGGCAAACAGCGAGGCGGCGAGACACACGATGGTCGGGCCGGTGGGGGTATCCAGCCAGTAGGCCGCCTGCAGTCCGCCGGTGGTGGAAATCCCGCCGATGATGGCAGCGGCAACCGCCATGAGTTCGGGGGTGTGACAAAAGCGGCGTGCCGTGGCCGCCGGGATGATCAACAGAGCGGTGATCAGAAGCGCCCCGACCACCTTCAGGGCGACCGCGACCACCACGGCCAGCGACAGTGTCAGTACCAGCTGTTCGCGTCGCGGGTTGATGCCGCTGGCACGCGCCAGGTCCTCGTTGAGCGTGGCGGTGAGCAATGCCGACCAGCGCCAGCGGAGCAGCCCGAGTACCAGCAGGCCGCCTGTGGCGATGATCGCAAGATCCGTCTTGCTGACGGCCAGGATATCGCCGAATAGATAGGCCATCAGGTCGATCCGTACGCCAGGCAGGAAGGAGACGGCGACCAGCCCGAAGGCGAGCGCGGAGTGCGCCATGACGCCAAGCAGGGTGTCCATGGCATAGCCGCGTCCGCTGAGCAGGGTCACCAGCGTCGCCATGATCAGCGAGACGATGAGCACGCCTGCCAGCATTGAGGTGGACATCAACAGTGACAGCGCCACCCCGAGAATCGCGGCGTGGGCCGTGGCATCACCGAAATAGGCCATGCGCCGCCAGACGACGAAACAGCCCAGGGGCGCTGCCGCAAGCGCCACGGCAATGCCTGCCAGAGCGGCGCGGACCATGAAATCGTCCATGACATTGTCCAGCATCAGTGCAATCTCTCGGTGATCGGTGTCGCGGGTGTCGTGAGGGGCTGTGCAGGCGGCGCCCTGTCATCCATCGGCGGCGCCGTGTGGCTGTGGTGATGACTGTGTCGATGGCTGTGTCGATGGTCATGTCGGTAGAAGGCGAGGGCGTCTGCGGTGTCGAGTCCGAACAGATCCTGATAGGCCGGTGAGGCCATGACGCGCTCAGGCGTGCCCTGACAACAGACGTGCCCATGCAGGCAGACGACGCGGTCCGAGGCGCGCATCACCACATGCAGTTCGTGGCTGACCATCAGCACTCCGCAGCCGAGGGTGTGACGGACACGGTCGATCTGACGATAGAAATCCGCGATGCCACGATGATCCAGGCCTTGGGTCGCCTCATCCAGCAGCAGGAGATCAGGCGAATCCAGCAGTGCACGAGCCAGCAGAATTCGCTGGAACTGACCACCGGAGAGACTGGCGATCTGCTGAACCTCGGCACCGGGAATGCCGGCCTGCAGGAGGGCATGCGCCACGGCATCCAGCGAGTGTCGATGTGGCAGGTTCAGGAAGCGTTCCACCGTCATCGGCAGCGTCGGGTCAAGGCTCAGACGTTGAGGGACATAGCCGATCTTGAGTCCCGGCTCTCGTTGTATCCGACCGTGCGATGGGGCAATGGACCCGATGATGCTGCGAAGCAGCGTGGACTTGCCGGACCCATTGGGGCCTACGAGGGTGACGATTTCACCGCGTTCCACCTGTAGCTCGATCTCCTCGAGAATGCGATGCTTGCCGAGGGTGACGCAGAGGTTCTCGATCGATAACAGCGGCATGGGGAGCAGGCCCTTGAAGAATGACAACGTTGACGGTTTAGTGATCGTAAGTGTTATGTTATAACATATTGAGTCGAGGCGGTAGCGTCTCCGAACTTCCTTCCGTGTCATCGCATCTTCTGGAGAACCGTCATGCGCAATCGGTTGCTGCCTTTCCTCTCGCTGCCAGTGTTGATGCTGCCCGCCGTGGCCATGGCGGAGGTGCCATCCGTCGCAGTAGACATCCCGCCGGTGCATTCACTGGTCTCGCGCGTCATGGGGGAGCTGGGCAGTCCCGAGCTTGTCATCCAGCCCGGCGCCTCGCCGCATGGCTATTCCATGCGGACCTCGGAGGCCAGATCACTGGCCGACGCGAATGTCCTGGTCTTCGTCAGTGATGAGCTGACGCCCTGGCTTGCCAAGGCGCGTGCGTCGCTGGCCGCGGATGCCGACACCCTCGAGCTGATGGAAGTGCCCGGCACCCTTCATCTGCGCTATCGCGAGGGCGCCACCTTCGAAGCACATCATCATGATGACGAGGCATCTTCCGAACATGATGAAGTGCATGGCGATCACGAAGAGCATCACGATGGTGATCATGAAGAGCACGGTGACCATGACGAGCATCATGATGGCGGACATGACGAGCACCATGAGCATGCCCACGCCGGCATGAACCCGCATGGCTGGCTGGACCCGATGAATGCGCGTCTCTGGCTGGCGGCGATCGCGGAATCGCTGGCAGCGCAGGACCCGGAGCATGCTGCGACCTATCGCAGCAATGCCCAGACGGGCCAGCGGGAGCTCGACGCCATGACAGAGTCACTGTCAGCGCGTCTGGCACAGGTGCAGGGCACTCGCTACATCGTCTTCCATGATGCCTACCAGTACTTCGAGCACCGCTTCGATGCTCCCGCGTCCGGTGCCATCTCACTGGGGGATGCCTCCACGCCCAGCCCGGCGCGCGTCAAGGAGATCCAGGCGCGCGTGGCGCAGGACAACATCCAGTGCGTCTTCCGTGAGCCACAGTACAACCCTGCGTTGATCGAGAGTGTCTTCGAGGGGACCGGCGTCAAGACCTCCATCGTCTTCGAGCCGCTGGGGGTCGGGCTGCCGCTGGGCGAGACACTCTATCCGCAGCTGATCGAGCGTTTGGGGCAGGGCATCCTGCAGTGTGCCGACGCCTGAGCGATCACGTGACATCAGGACGGGGAGGCCGGCAGGTCCCCGTCTTTCCTTCCAAATCCTCAAGAGCCTCATCCTCAAGGGAGAGCTACAGCATGCCCCATCCGACGTCCCCTCCATTGACGGAACGTGACGCTGAATTCTGCATCAATGCCGCGACGCGCACGCTTGAGCGCTGGGCGATCGCCGTCACGCGTGGGGAAAAGGAAACGCTTCTCTCGCTGTATGCCGAGGACGCGATTCTGGTGCCGACGGTCGCCGATGATGTGCGTGAGAATCGCCAGCAGCGGCAGGCCTATTTCGATGGCTTTCTCGCCAATGAGGCGCTGGCCTGCGAGCTGGGTGAGTACTCGCCACGGGTCAGTCGCAAGCTGGGCACCGTGGTGATCGGCGGGCATTACACCTTCGAGTATCGCGTCGCTGACGAGACGGTCACGATTCCGGCCCGCTTTCTGTTCACCTTCGAGGAGATCCTCGGCGAGTGGAGGATCACCGGCCATCACTCCTCGCGACTGGCGGGATGATCCAGCGCTGACGGCGAGCCGTCCGCGCTGTGTTCTTCACCTCTCCTGATACTCCCCCACACTTCGGCGGAACTCAGTGCCTGCCTGCCACCGGCGTGAGGGAGGCGGTACTGATGAGAGCCGCTCTGGATATCTGACGAATGACCGCAATACTCCCCGACGTTTCCCTGACCGAGCGCTCCCGTTCCCTGAGCCCCCTTGAGTGGGTGGGCATGCAGGGGATCGATCTGCCCGTGCTCATCGAGGAGGGCGATTACCGCCGTGAATTGCATGCCTGCGTGGATGCGCAGGTCGACCTGTCGATGCCGCACACCAAGGGCATTCACATGTCGCGCCTCTATCGTCTGCTGGATGGGCTGGCGGAGGGCAAGGCGCTGACCCCCGGCAGTCTGCGGGATGTGCTCGCTGCAATGGTGGAGAGCCATCATGACTGCGCCTCGCGCAATGCCCGCGTGAAGATGGCGTTCGCACTGCTGGTGAAGCGTCCGGCGCTAGTCACGCCGGCACTCTACGGATGGAAGTCGTATCCCGTCACGCTGGAGGCCAGTCTGCACGAGGGGAGGTTCACGCTGCAGGCCAGTGTCACGGTGGGCTATTCCTCCACCTGTCCCTGCTCGGCGGCCCTGTCGCGTCAGCTGATCGAGCAGGCGTTCCTGGAGGCTCACCGCCATGATGCAACGCTGACGCCTGAGCAGGTCGCCGAGTGGCTCACCCACCATGCCACCCTGGCCACGCCCCACAGCCAGCGCAGTGAAGCGATTGTCCAGGTCACGCTCAAGCCTGAAGCCGAAGATCTGGGGCTGATCGCGCTGATCGATGCCATCGAGCAGGCCGTGGCGACGCCTGTCCAGACGGCCGTGAAACGCGCCGATGAGCAGGCGTTTGCCGCGCTCAATGGTCAGAATCTGATGTTCGTCGAGGACGCCGCGCGCCGCTTGATCAATGGCCTGGCGGTCTCACAGGGTGAGGCGCATGTCCATGTGCGGCATATCGAGAGCCTTCACCCCCATGATGCCGTGGCCTGGGGAGGTGGTGCGTAAGACCCCCCCTGCGCCATGGTGAGTGCCAGCTCATGGCCCCGCTGAAGAGATATCGAGGTTGATGTCCTGATCTGTCCAGGCCCTGCCGGCGATGCCGGTGGGGCCTTCGCGTCTGGAGCACCGCCATCAGGCATCATGTGGTTTGCAAAACAGGCCAGATGTTATGGTGTAGAGCGATATGTTGCGTATTTGTCTAGACAAAGGTCTATTTCTGCGCCAATTGGATTGACCCTTGAGTCGGAAGGCGTCTAAGTTCTGCTCTATCTGGTATGGTTTGCAGTCCACTTGAGGGAAGCGGCTCTTGCGCGTGAAGCGCTCGAAGCTCCGTCACCAGCACACGCTCACCGTCCTCAAGCGTCATGCCAGACGCGATACGTCCATACCCATAATCAGAACAATCAAAGGGATTCGACAATGAAGCGAGTCATGCTTGCCGCCACGCTGTTAGCCGCCGCCTTGGGTACCACGACCGCGCATGCCGAGAAGATCGTGTTTGCCATCGGGGGAAGTCCCAACAGTCTGCAGGGCCAGACCGCGCAGTACTTCGCCGATAGCCTGCAAGCCCGGCTCGGCGATGAGCATCAGGTCGAGTACTACCACAGTGGGCAGCTGGGGGATGAGCGCCAGCTGATCCAGAAGCTGCGCCTGGGTACGGTCGACCTGGCCGCGATTTCCTCGGTGATGTCGTCCGTGTCACCAAGCTTCGCCCTGTTCGACATGCCGTTCATGGTCAAGGACCGCGAGCACCTCAAGCGCATCGATGACGCGATCGTGATGACGGATCTGGCCGAGGATGCCAAGTCCAAGGGCCTCAAGCTGGTCTCCACCTGGGAGAACGGCTTCCGTCAGATCACCAACAACGAGCATCCGATCGTTGCGCCAGAAGATCTGGACGGGCTGAAGCTGCGTACCCCACAGAGCGAATGGCGGACCGGCATGTTCAACGCCTGGGGCGCCAACCCGACACCGATGGCCTTCTCGGAAGTCTTCGTGGCGCTGCAGACCGGGGTCGTCGATGGTCAGGAGAACCCGCTGTCCAACATCGATGGCGCCAAGTTCCAGGAGGTGCAGAAGTACCTGTCACTCTCCAATCATGTCTATTCGCCCATCTGGTTGACCAGCAGTCAGGCTGGCTGGCACAAGATGCCCGAGGACGTGAAGGCAGCGATTGCCGAAGTCTCCGCCGAGACCCAGAGCTGGGCCTTCGCCAAGGGTGCGGAGCTTGATGACAAGCTTCTGGCAAGCCTCAAGGCGGGTGGCATGGCCGTCAACGAGGTGGACCGGGATGCCTTCGTCACTTCAAGTGCGCCGGTCTATCAGGCGTTCTCCGACAAGGTCGATGGCGGCCAGGCGCTGGTTGACCGGGCCATGGCACTGGCCGAGGAGTAAGTCATGAGCTCGCATTCCCATGCGGCCAAGGCAACCTTCCCCACCGAGAGTGGGGAAGGACTGACGGCCAAGGCTGACTTGACAGTGCTGGACAGGATCAACCGTGTGGTAGAACGCTGCCTTGAGGTATTTACCGTCGGCCTGCTGTTGTCGCTGACGGTGATCGTGCTGGCGGCAGTGGCCTTGCGTACCTTCGGTGGCTCCTTGCCGTGGTATGACGAGGTCGCCTCGATCAATCTGGCCTGGCTCAGCTTCTATGGCGCTTGTCTCGCGGCCTTGAAGCGTTCGCACATGGGCTTTCCCGGCTTGATCACCAAGGCGCCCATCGCACTGCGCAGCACGCTGTTCATTACCTCTGAGCTAATCGTGATCGGATTCTTTGCCGTGGTGGGCTGGTTCGGGTATCAGGTGCTGGACGTGCTGGCCTGGGATGCCTTGATCGCCTTGCCGAGCATCGGCCTGGATGTCACCCAGTCGGTGATCCCGCTCAGTGCGGCACTCTTCATCGTGTGTGAGCTGCTGAGCCTGCCCCACGCATGGCGCAAGATGTGTGAAGGCGTCAACAGCGAAGAGGAAGAGATCGCGGAAGCCATCCGCCTGGCCGAGGAAGACCTCAAGGAGCACCGCTCATGACGCTACTGATCATTATCGCGGCCCTGTTCGCACTGGTGCTGATCAACGTGCCCATCGCGGTTGCCATCGGCACGGTGGGGGTCGTGGGGGTGGTGATCTTCATGGGTGTGGACGCGCTGGTGAACGTGCCGCTGACGCTCTTCAATGGCGCGACCAAGTTTCCGCTGATCGCGATTCCGCTGTTCATCCTCGCCGGTGCGCTGATGAACACGTCAGGCATCTCCATGCGGCTGATCAATCTCGTCACGGCGATGGTGGGGTTCGTGCGCGGTGGCCTGGCCATGGTCAATGTCGGGGTGTCACTGTTCTTTGCCGAGATTTCCGGCTCGGCTGTCGCGGACGTGGCAGCCACGGGGTCGGTGTTGATTCCCGAGATGAAGAAGCGCAAGTACACGCCAGAGTTCTCGGCGGCCATCACCTCATCCTCCGCGTCATTGGCGATCATCATTCCGCCGTCGCTGTCGATGATCCTGTATGGCGCCATCGCGGATACCTCCATCGTCAAACTGTTCGTGGCGGGGATCATTCCGGGCCTGTTGGGGGGATTCGGCCTGGCAGTGCTCTGCTACTACTATGCCCGCAAGTACGACATGCCGCGTGAGGCTGCCTTCTCGCTGTCGGCGCTTGGCAAGGCATTCCGGGAAGCCTTCTGGGCGCTGACGTTGCCGGTCATCATCCTGGGCGGAATCTTCGGCGGCTTCGTGACCGCCACGGAAGGGGCGGGCATCGCTGTGCTGGCGGCGCTGGTCATCGGTGGACTGGTCTATCGCGAGTTGAATCTGCAGGTGCTGTATCGGGCGGTGATTGATGGCGTGATCCAGACGTCCGTCGTCATGCTGCTGGTCGCGACCTCAGCCGTCCTGGGACTGTTTTTGACCGAGATGCAGCTACCGCAGCAACTGGCGCAGGAAATCACCTCACTGACCACGGACCCGGTGGCGGTGCTGGCGTTGCTCAATATCCTGCTGCTGTTGCTGGGGATGTTCCTGCATGGTGCAGCGGCCATCATTCTGGTCGTGCCGATCGTGATGCCGCTGATCCAGCAGATCGGGATCGATCCCATCCACTTCGGCCTGATTCTGACGCTCAACCTCGCCATCGGTCAGCAGACACCCCCCGTCGCCTCGGTGTTGGCGACCTCCTGCTCGATTGCCAGAACGGACATGTGGGAAACCACCAAGGTCAATCTGCCGATGATCTTCGTGCTCTTCCTGGTGCTGATGCTGGTCACCTACGTGCCGGCGATTCCCATGAGCCTTGTCGAGCACTTCTATGGGTGATGGGGGCGGATGAAAAGAGAGCCCATTGGTCGTCGAGTGCAATGAAGACGTTGCTCTACCGACACGAGAAGGCCGCCTCCCGGGGCGGCCTTCTCGTGTCTGAAGTCAGCAAGCGAACCCCGAGGTGCGTGCTCCTCAGGCAAGTCACGCTGCAGAAGGCGGGGGATTTCACTTTTCCGGTCCAGCAACCGGCACGCCTTGTGCTGTTTGGCGGGGGCCGGACACGTGCTGTTCGGCACGGAGAATCCAGGTGACACCTCCGGGCATCAGCAGCATGCCTAGCACTTCGTTGATCTTGGGCCATTGTCGAAGCTCAGGACATATAGTGCGACGGGGCAGGATGTCTTGGCAGCAGCCCTGAATGTGAAAGAGCCACCCCGTGGGGTGGCTCTTCTAACAGGCGTGGACTGCACTACATCTTGTTCGATGGCGAGGCATCACCCCTCCCGCACCCCATCCACCAAGCGGCTGATGCCTTCTGCTGGAGCATGCTTGAGTTCCGGTGGCAGCAGGGTATCCGGCAGGTCCTGATAGCAGACCGGACGCAGGAAGCGGTGAATGGCGGCGGTGCCCACCGAGGTGGTTCGGCTGTCGGAGGTGGCGGGCCAGGGGCCGCCGTGCACCATGGCGTCACAGACTTCGACTCCTGTCGGCCAGCCATTGACGAGGATGCGTCCGGCGCGGCGCTCCAGCACCGGCAGCAGCTGACGTGCGGCGTCGTGATCGGCGTCATCCAGGTGCAGAGTGGCGGTCAGCTGACCTTCCAGCGCGCTGCAGACCTGCTTGAGCTGAGCGAGATCATCGCATTCGATGATCAACGAGCTGGAGCCGAACACTTCCGCCTGCATGGCCTCATTGGCAAGAAAGTCACTCGCCTGGGTGCTGAACAGCTGGGTCTGGCATGGGCTGGCGATGGGAGAGTCGCTTTCGCCACTGGCCAGGCAGGTAATGCCGGGCTGTGAGGATAGGCTCGCCACGCCTTCGGCATAGGCCTTGTGGATGCCCGGCGTCAGCATGGTCTGCACCGGACTTGCCTGGATGGCGGGAATGGCGGCTTGCTTGAAGCGTTCCAGCGCTGCGCCTTTCACTGCCAGTACCAGCCCCGGGTTGGTGCAGAACTGCCCGGCGCCCATGTTGAGCGAGCCGACGAAGGCCTCACCCAGCAATTCGGCGCGGGCTTCCAGGGCCGCCGGCATCAGGATGACCGGATTGATGCTGCTCATCTCGGCGTAGACCGGAATCGGCTGCGGACGCGATTGGGCAAGCGTCAGCAGGGCGGTACCACCACTGCGCGAGCCAGTAAAGCCGACCGCCTGGATCTCGGGATGCTTGACCAGTGCCTGGCCGACCTCATTGCCCGGGCCGAACAGCAGCGAGAAGACCCCTTCCGGCATGTTGCAACGCCGAGCGGCGCGCGCCACGGCCTGTCCGACCAGTTCCGAGGTGCCCGGGTGTGCCGAGTGTCCCTTGACCACCACCGGGCAGCCCGCTGCCAGCGCGGAAGCGGTATCGCCACCGGCCACCGAGAAGGCCAGCGGGAAGTTGCTGGCCCCGAAGACGGCCACCGGACCCAGCGGGATCTGACGTTGGCGCAGGTCGGCACGCGGCAGGGGCGCACGTTCCGGCAGCGCAGGGTCGACGCGCACATCCTGCCACTCACCGCGGCGCAGTACCTTGGCGAACAGCTTGAGCTGCCCGCAGGTGCGGCCGCGCTCACCGTTCAGGCGTGCTTCAGGCAGGCCGGTTTCCTGCATTCCACGCTGGGTCAGGGTCTCGCCGAGTGCCTCGATTTCCTCGGCGATGGTCTCGAGGAAGATGGCTCTTTCTTCATGTGTCGTGGCGCGATAGGCATCAAAGGCCTGACCTGCCAGTCGGCAGGCGTCTTCCACATCCCCTGCATTGGCCCCCGGGTAGCCGGGCGCCAGGCGCTCTCCGGTGGCCGGATTGATGGCGTGGATCGCCTCGCCCTTGGCGGCAAAGCTGCGCTGTCCGATAAGCTGATGGCCGTTGAGTGTCATGGTGCCTCCTGTCTGGCATGTTGGGTGGGTCTGGCATCGTGGGTGATATCGGCATCGTGGGTGATATCGGCATCGCGGGTGATAGCGGCAATCGGTAGCCGATACCAGTGAATGGCGTTGTCGTGCAGAACCTGGTCGAACGCGATCTGGCGTTGGTCGTGAGACGCCGTCTGCGCGATGGCGCCGGTCACCAGCGATAGCCAGTCGCCATAGCTGACCTTGAGGCCGGAGACCGGGAAGTTGCTGGCGAACAGGCAACGTCGGGTGCCGAAGATGTCCAGTACCTCACCGAGCAGCTCGTGATTGGCGCTGGCATCCCAGGCATGCCAGGGCGTGCCCAGCTCCGAGAGCTTGACGGCGATATTCGGGTTCTCAGAAAGCGCCCGCATACCTGCGCGCCACTGGGCGAGGCCTTCCTGCGTGCGATCCCACGGCAGGCCGCTGTGATTGAGAATGACGCGCAAGCCGGGGTAGTCCTGAAGCGTCGTGGCCGCCTCTTCGAGATGCCAGGCGGGCACGCGCAGGTCCCAACTCAGGTCACGCTCCGTGAGCAGCGCCAATCCCTCGCACCAGCGCGGATCTTGCAGACTGCCACTGGTGCCCGCCACCGACTGGCGGGTCTGGGGCGTGGCGGCGGTGACTGGCTTGGCACGCACGCCACGAAACAGCGGTGAGTCACATTGCGCGTCCAGCTGTGCGGCGCACGCTTCAGTACCAAAGGCCGCCCAGCCGACATGCGCACTCGGCAGGCCATGAATGGCTGCTTGCTCGGTAATCCAGCGCGTCTCTTTCTCAGCCTGTGGGCGTGACGCTTCGGCTTCGCAATGCACGCTGCCTACCAGGCGATAGCCCGCGGGGATCAAGCGCTTGAGATCCGCGACCTGAAAGGGCTGGCGGATCGCGGCATAGTCGCCGAGAAAGAAGTTCTCTACCGGCGAGTCTTCCAGCCAGGGGTACGCCACCTGGCCATCCAGCGCCCAGAAGTGATGGTGCGCATCGATCAAAGGGTGCGCGTGAATGTTGCTGTTGATCGAAGGCGAGGTCATCTGCATCTCCTTGCATTCATGATTGAGCGCAGGGTTGCCCTGTGTAGCGTCCACGTCTTCATCGTCAAAGCCATCATGAGGTCATCCAGTACAGGGGCGCGGTGATGATCTGCGGGAAGGCCACGAACAGCAGCAGAATCACAACATAGGCGAGGGCGAAGGGCGCGACCCCGCTGACGGCCTTCTCGAACTTGAGGTTGCCGACGCTGGTGATCACGTTGAGCACGTTGCCGACCGGCGGGGTGATCAGGCCGATGGCGCAGTTGAGGACGAACATGATTCCGAAGTAGACGGGGTCGATACCGGCCAGCTTGACGATGGGCATCAGGATCGGCGTGAGCACCAGAATGGTCGGCGTCAGGTCCATCACCATGCCGACCACCAGCACGATGCCCATGATGGCGAGCATCAGGATGCGCGGATCATCGGCCAGCGGCTGTAGGAGACCGGCGACCATCAGCGGCAGCTGGGCGATGCTGATCAGCCAGGAGGCGACCATGGCGGCGGCCACCAGGAACATCACGATAGCGGTGCTGCGGGCGGCCTGGGCGAGTACGGCGTAGAGCTGGCTCAAGTCCAGTTCGCGGTAGATCACGGTGGCGACGAAGATGGCGTAGACCGCCGCGACCACACCGGCTTCGGTGGGGGTGAAGATGCCGCTCTTGATGCCGCCGATGATGATGACCGGCAGCATGATGGCCCAGAAGCTGTCCTTGAGTGCCTTGAGGCGCTCACGCCCGGTGGCCTTCTTGGTGACGACCAGATCTTCCTTGCGGGTCATGAACAGCCACATCACCACCAGGGTCACGCCCATGATCAGCCCCGGCACGATCCCGGCGAGGAACAGCTTGCCGATCGAGATGCCACCGGCGACGCCGATGATGATCAGCGGAATCGAGGGCGGGATGATCGGCGCGATGATCCCGCCGGCGGCCATCAGGCCGGAGGAGCGGCCCAGCGGATAGCCCGCCTTGCGCATCATCGGCAGCAGCATGCTGGCCAGCGCGGCGGTATCCGCGACCGCGGAGCCGGACAGACTGGCCATGACGATGGCGGCGAAGATGGCCACGAAACCCAGTCCGCCCTTGCGGTGACCCACCAGCGACATCGCCAGCGTGACGATGCGCTGGGAGAGCCCGCCACGCGACATCACTTCTCCGGCGGTGAGGAAGAAGGGGATGGCCAGCAGGGTGTAGCTGTCGGCGCCGTTGACGAGGTTCTGGGCCAGGATCTGCGAGTTGAACAGATCCAGGTGCAGCATCAGCACGATGGCACTGACCAGCAGGGCAAAGGCGATGGGGAGGCTCAGGCCGATGGCGGCCAGCAGGGAGCCGAGGAAGAGCCCGATGGTCATGGCGTGTCTCCTTGCTGATCAGATGAGGGGCTGGGGGCATTCGGTGGCGTGATGCCATGCAGGGCAAGGGGCGTCAGTAGTCGCCACAGCAGAATCAGCGACATCAATACGCCTGCCATAAGGCCGGCGAGATAGAAGACGCCGACGGGAATGCCGCTGATGGGGGAGAGATTGCGCCAGTTGAGCAACGTCTGGTCGAAGCTGCCCTTTAGCAGCATCAGGCAGCAGCCGAGCATCACCAGGGTGACGACGCGATCCAGCACCCTGCGACATGCCGCCGGCAGCTTGTCGGCGAAGGTGTTGACGCTCAGGTGCTCCTGGCGAATCAGCGCCGTGACCGCGCCCATGAAGGTGACCCACACGAACAGGAAGCGGGACAGCTCGACACTGATCGAGATGCCGCTGTTGAAGCCGTAGCGCAGCACCACATTGACGAATACCAGTACGATCATCGCCACCAGCGCCAGAACCATCAGCAGGGTCAGGGTCTTCTCGAGCCCCTTGAACAGCGCCGTGATGCCGACGGCAATGTTCGAGGGGGCGGCCGTGTCCTGCGGAGCTGTCTTTTCCTGCGCGGCGCCAGCGGCCTTGCGGGACTCGGCGTGCGTGGCAGAGGGCGGTTTGATCGACATGGATAACGGCATCTCTTGGGTCAGTTTGTTCATGGTGTCATCCCCGAAGGAGGCATCTCGATGACGGTGCGGCAGCGCTGTCATTGCGCCCCTCTGGTTGCAGCGAAAAGGGCGCTGCCGCGTGTCGGTGGCTGGGACTGATGTCAGGGGCTGATGAAAGTGTTCAGCGCGCGTCGGCCAGGGCAGTCTGGAATTGCGTCACCACGCCTGCGTCAAGCGCCTGGGTGTGCTGCTCGATCACCGGTGCCAGGGCCTCACGCATGCGCTGGCGCTCACTGTCCGCGACCACGTTGACGGCCATCTTCTTCTCAAGGGCACTCAGCAATTCATCGTTCAGGGCGCGGCTCTGTTCGCGCTGATAGAGCGTGGCTTCGCGGGCGGCCTCGCGGACCAGCTGGCGTTGGGCGTCATCGAGTGACTGCATGAAGCCTGCCGAGGCGACCAGTACCTGGGCGTCATAGGCATGCGCGGTACGCGACAGGTACGTCTGGACTTCGAAGAAGCGCTTGGCGTCGATGACGGTGTAGGGATTTTCCTGGCCATCCACCGTGCGGGTTTCCATGGCAGTGAACAGTTCATTGACCGACATGGGCACGGCGTTGGCATTCAGTCCATTGAAGAGGTCGATGTAGAGGGCGTTCTGCATAGTGCGAATCTTGAGGCCCTCGATGTCCTCGAGCGTCTCGATGGGACGGCGGCTATTGGTCATGTGACGGAAGCCATTCTCCCAGTACTCGAGTGCCACCAGCTGCTTGTCATCCAGGCTTGCGAGCAGGGCGCGGCCAGCCTCGCCATCCAGCACGGCATCGGCGTGTTCACTGTCATCGAACTGGAAGGGCAGGCTGACGATGTTGAAGTCAGGGTTGAGGCTGCTCAACGTGGCAGTGGAGGGTGCGGTGAAGTCCAGGGTCCCGGACTGCAGCATCGAGGTCATGTTGACGTCATTACCGAGAATGCCGTTGGAGAACACCGTGATGGTGATCTCGCCATCCGATTTTTCCTCGACGAGCTCCGCAAACTTCTTGGCGCCCAGTGTCTGGGGATGTGCCTCCGGCAGGCTGGTGCCCATGCGCGCGGTGATCTCGGCGTGGGCGGTGGTCGCGAAGCTCAGCATCAGTCCCAGCCCCAGTGCAGAGGCCGACTTGAGCAGAGCTTTGTTGGACTGGGCTTTGTTGAGCAGCGTTTTCTTGAGCAGAGCGTGGCGGATGGACATGGCGAATTCCTTGCAGGTTGTTGTTATAGGGACTGTTGTTATAGGGACTGTTTTGCAGAGCTTGTTGTCATTGGGACGGATGTCATTACGTCGAACGAGCGCTAGGTACTGGTGTCCAGCGAGTAGCAGCGCACGGCGTTGTCACAGAACAGCTTGAGGCGGTGTTCGGGACTCAAGCCGCGGCTGAGGTCCTTGAAGGCCTGCCACAGCGTATCGAGCGAGATCACCAGTCCATCGACCGGGAAGTTGCTGGCGAACATCACGCGGTGGACCCCGAAATGGCGCAGCACGATCTCGAAGACCTCGCGGTTGTCTTCCAGCCGCCAGGGCTGGCCCGCGATGCCGAGTCCCGAGAACTTGATCATCACCTGTGGCCAGGCGGCGACCTTGTCCAGGGCCCGTGACCACTGACGCAGGGTGTCGGGATGACGATCGCCGGGCACGCCGGCATGATTGATCACCACCGGCATCTCGGGATGGCGTTGCAGCAAGGGCAGCAGTTCCTCGAGGTGCCACCAGGGCACCTGCAGCTCGAAGATCAGGCCACGGCGCGCGACTTCACTGACGCCGTACTGATAACGCGGGCAGCGCAGCGAGCCGGGCAAGGCGTGGGTGGCAAGCCTCGGATCGTGACGCTCCAGTGCGGCTGGCTTGTGACGGACACCCTTGACCAACCCTGACATGCAAAGCCTCTCGAGCTGCTCGCCGATGTCATCCTGATCTAGCCAGGCCTGGCCGATCATGGCGTTGGGCCAGCCGCTCTCGCGGGCAGTCTCCTCGATCCAGCGCACTTCCTTGAGCGCATCACCCCTTGCCCATTCCGCCTCCATGTAGACACACCCCAGCACCCGGTGCGCCTCGCCCGCCGCCTGGAGATGCTCGGCGGGCAGGTAGGGGCGACGGATCGCGGAGTAGTCGCCGTAGCGGAAGGGGATCATCGGCCCATCACACAGCCAGGGGTGGTAGTTGTGCGTCGGGTCCCAGACATGCATGTGGGCATCAATGATCGGCAGGTCATTCTCTTGCTGCGTGGCCAGATAGCGCTCGCGTTGCTCGCCCAGTTCGGCAAGCGACACGGGCACCACCGGGGATTTGAGTGAGTTAGAGAGCATGGCGGGCTTCCTCTGGTAGCGAGTCAGGCGAGCGTGATCAGCGCGCGAGGGCGGTGTCGATTCGATCCAGCAGCTCGCTGCCGTGCTTCTCGGTGAACTCGGCGCGTACCGGCTCGGCGACCTTGGCACGCATGCTGGCGGTATCGGGCTCGCGCACGACCTGCATACCCTGATCTTCCAGGAAAGCCAGATCGCCCTGCTCGTTGTCGTGATTGAGCTGACGCTGATAGCGGGCCGCTTCCTGAGCTTCTTCCTTGATCAGCGTCTGCAGTTCGGGCGCGAGGCTGTCGAACGTCTGCTTGTTCATGATCAAGGGCGCGGCGGTGTAGGCATGTGCAGTGAGTGACAGGTGATCCTGCACGGAATACAGGTTGGCGGAGCGGATCAGGCTGACCGGGTTCTCCTGGCCATCCACGGTGCGGGTTTCCAGCGCGGTATAGAGCTCCGCGAAGGGCATCGGGGTCGGATTGGCGCCGAGTGCCTGGAAGGCGGCGATATGCGCCGGGTTGGGCGTGGTGCGCAGGGTCAGGCCGCTGACGTCCTCGGCATTCTCAATCGCACGTCGCGAGTTGGTCAGGTTGCGGAAGCCGATTTCCCAGAAGGCGAGTCCTTCGATCTGTTGCGGCTGCATGGCGGTCAGCAGATCCTGGCCGATATCGCCATCCAGCACCTGATAGGCCTGTTCACGGTTCTCGAACAGGAAGGGCAGGTCGAGCACATTGAGCTCGCCGACCAGCCCGCTGAAGTAGGGGTTGCCTGAGAGCTCGATATCGATGGTGCCGCTGCGTACGCCCGAGATCATGGCCTGATCATTGCCCAGCTGGCCGTTGGGGAAGATCTTGACGGTCAGCTCGCCGTCACTGCGTTCAGCCAGACGTTCGGCAAAGCGTTCGGCGGCCAGATGCTGCGAGTCGGTGACCGGATGCGCATGGGCGAAGGTCAGTGAGGTTGCCGCACTGGCCGTACCTGACAGCGCAAGGCTTGCCAGTGCAGCGGTGATGAGTGAGGCGGTGGCGTGGCGGGTCGAGAGTGTCATGGCGAAGCCCTTTTCTCGTTATTGTCGTGATGCTTCTGGTGCGTACAGGCGTTATTGACGCCGGTTTTGCTGCTGGTACTGGTGATGCTGGTGCTGCCGGGATCAGGGCCGTGTGATGGCGGAAATCTCAAGACCCTGATCCTTGCTCTACTTCTTGTGTTGATCGGTGGCCCTAAAGCACTGCCATGGCGGAGGGCTGCTTGGCGTCGTTGTCGTGGGACTCGAACGCGACCGGGTTGCGTAGCGCGCGACCGAAGGCGGGCAGTTCGATCTCGAAGCGATCGCCTTCCTGCACCTTGATCTGATCGGCGAAGCTCAGGGTGGCGGTGCCGAAGAAGTGCACGTGCAGATCCCCCGGCGCGCGGAACTGGGCGTACTTGAAGTGGTGGTGTTCCAGATTGGCCAGGCTGTGGGCCATGTTGGCCTCCCCGGTCAGGAAGGGTTTTTCCCACAGAGTCTGGCCGTCACGGGTAATGCGGCTGGTGCCTTCCAGGTGCTGGGGCAGCTCGCCGATCAGCAGTTCAGGGCCGTAGCTGCAGGCGCGCAGCTTGGAGTGGGCCAGCCACAGGTAGTTGGCGCGCTCGGTGATGTGGTCGGAGAACTCGTTGCCTACCGCGTAGCCGATGCGATGCGGCTGACCGTTGGCATCGTTCAAGTACAGGCCGACCAGCTCGGGCTCTTCGCCGGCGTCTTCGGCAAAGGCCGGCACGCTGATCGCGGTTTCCGGTGCCACCACGATGCTGCCGTCACCCTTGTAGAACCACTCCGGCTGCGCGCCGACCTGCCCCTCGGCAGGCTTGCCGCCCTCGAGTCCCATGCGGAACATGCGCATCGAGTCGGTAAGGCTAGCCTCATCCTGCGCCTGAGCGGCGGCATGCATGGCGTCGCGGGTATCGGCGCTGCCCAGATGGGTCAGGCCGGTACCGGTGACGGTGCAGCGCGCGCGATCCGGGTGGGTGACCGGCGGCAGCAGTTCGCGGCGATCGATGGCCTGCTTGTAATCGACCAGGGTGTGGGAGTAGTGCTGCTCAATCAGTGCACTGAGTCCGATACCCAACTCGATGGCGCGGGAGGCCAGCTCATAGGTGCCGCCCGGGAAGTCGAGCAGGCGCAACTGGTCGCGGCTTTCGACCACGGCGACCCGCGGGCCATTGGCGGTGCGAAGTTGGACGAGTCTCATGATGGCTTCCTCACTCGATGATGTTGAACTGATCGAAGTAGTCGCTGTTCAGCTCGAGGCCCAGCCCCGGGGTCTCTTCGTCGAGGTCGATGAAGCCGTTCACCGGCTCCGGGTCGCCCTTGAAGATGTAGTAGAAGAGCTCGTTGCCGATCTCGACGTCGTGCACCGGGAAGTACTCGCTCATCGGGGAGGCCAGTGAGGCCATGGTCAGGTGGTAGTTGTGCATCTGGCCGGCGTGCGGGATGACCGGCACGCTGAAGGACTCGGCGAGGGCGTTGATCTTGCGCGCGGCGGTGATGCCACCGACCCGGTTGGTGTCGTACTGGATGACGGAGACGGCGCGCTTTTCCAGCAGCTGGCGGAAGCCGTAATGGGTGAATTCGTGCTCGCCACCGGAGATGGGAATGCTGGTCAGCTGATTGAGTTCGGCGTAGCCATCGATGTCATCGGCGATCACCGGCTCTTCCAGCCAGCGCGGCTGGAAGCGTTCCAGCTTCGGCAACATGCGCTTGGCGTAGTCCAGGTTCCAGCCCATGTAGCACTCGAGCATCAGGTCGACATCCTCTCCGATGACTTCGCGCACGGCGGCGACGCTATCCAGATTGGCACGTACGCCTTCGACGCCGTCACGCGGACCGTAGCCGAAGCGCATCTTCATGGCGGTGAAGCCTTGATCCAGATAGGACTGGGCCTCTTCCTGCATGCCCTTGAGGTCGGTGCGGTAGAGCTTGGAGGCGTAGCAGGGGATCTTGTCCTTGGTGCGCCCGCCCAGCAGCTTGAAGACCGGCTTGCCGACCGCCTTGCCCATGATGTCCCAGATGGCGATATCCACGCCGGAAATGGCGGCCATGCCGATGCCCTTGCGGCCCCAGGCGTGGGTGGAGCGGTACATGCGCTGCCACAGGTATTCGTAGTCGAAGGGGTCCTGACCGATGATCAGCGGCGCGAGGTATTGATCGATGATCGCCTTGGCGATGCGCGGGGCCAGTGCCACGTTGCCAAGCCCTACCAGTCCGTTGTCGGTCTCGATTTCCACCACTGTCCAGCCGTGGAAGCGGAAGGTGCCCATCGAGTCCCCCTTGTCCCAAAGCTCATCCATGGCGTTGGAGCAGAAGTGGGCAGTGGGAGGAACGGTATGGCCTTTCCATTCGAAGACGCGGGTTCTGACCTTGGTGATCTTCATCGAATTATCCTTGTTGTGGATGGCGTTGATTCAGGTTCATGAGCGTGAGGCGCAAGCGCATCAGGCAGACGCGGTCTCGAGCCGCAGCGCACGCAGGTTGGTGCCCATGCGCTTGGCGATCGCGAAGGCATTGCGGGTCGGATTGACGTCCGCCTTGCCCTGGCCTGCGATATCGAAGGCGGTGCCGTGAGCCGGCGTGGTGATGGGGATCGGCAGGCCGCCCTGGACGGTGACGCCGGACTTGAAGCCCAGCAGCTTGATCGCGATCTGCCCCTGGTCGTGGTACATGGTCACGATGGCGTCGTACTCGCCATCGCGTGCCTTGAGGAAGATAGTGTCAGCCGGGAAGGGGCCTTCCACGGGATAGCCCTGGGCGCGGCACTCGGCGACGGCCGGCGCGATGACATCGATTTCCTCACGCCCGCAGGTGCCGCCCTCGCCACCATGGGGATTGAAGGCGGCCACGGCGATGCGCGGGCGCTCGACGCCGGCCAGTGTCAGCGAGTCATGAATCAGCTGGCTGGCGGCGATGATGCGTGGCTGGGTGACGTACTCGGCGGCATCCTTGAGCGGGATATGCGAGGAGATGCGCGAGGTCCACAGCGTCCCCAGGGTGTTGAACTCGCAGAAGTAGCCGCTGACGCCAAGCTTCTCGGCGAAGAAGTGCAATTCATCTTCATGGCCCAGGCCGCCTTTCTTCATCGACAGCTTGTTGAGCGGCGCGAAGCAGATGGCGTCGACTTCCTCGTTCTGGGCCGCTTCCAGGCAGCGAGACAGCACCGCGAGAGACGAGGCGCCGCAGGCAGCGCTCTCCTCGGCAATGGTGACGTCGGCCTTCGCTACGCTGTCCACGGTCATCATGGTCAGGCCCTCATGATCGCGGGCAGCTGCAAAGCTATCGACACGGGGGAGATCACTGAACAGGCCGGCCTGCTGCTGGCCCTGTTCCCACAGCCATTGATCGCCGATCAGCACCGTATGGGTATCCGCGAACTGTTCGCGCTCCGCGATCAGGCGCGCGATCAGCTCCGGGCCGATACCGGCAGGGTCACCAAGGGTCAGGGCAATGACGGGGCGTGTTGCGGACATGTGAGTTCCAGCCTTGTGAGAGTTGGCGTTGTTGTTGGTATCTACAAGTGAATTCGCATCTTATGGTCTGCTGGTTGGTTTACCAGACCAGTTGATGAAAAAGCTAGCTGACAAGTTCTCTTCTGGTCAAGGTTTTTGGTGAATTTGCGACTATGGTCGGTTTTCTGGTGCGGCATACGAGCGTTTCAGTTATGCTGGTATGAAATGTATACCAGTGGGGGCCGCATGAACCAGACGCCTTTCGCCTTCGAGAAAGCGCTGAAGAATCAGACCAAGAAGGAAATTCTCGCCGACAAGCTCATCGAGATGATCCTGACCGGCCTGCTGCGCGATGGAGATGAGCTGCCCAGCGAGCGTGAGCTGGCGCAGCTGTTTGAAGTGAGTCGCGAGACCGTTCGTGGGGGGCTGGCGCTGTTGACGGGCCATGGCCTGCTGAATGTCTCGCATGGCAGCAAGTCACGGGTCTGCGCGAGCGAGGCGGTGATCGACAGTTTCCGCAATCATCCCGCGCGTCAGCAGGGCGATGAGCTCAACAACCTGGATATCGAGAGCGTCTTCGAGAGTCGGATCGTGGTGGAATCGGCCATTGCCCGTCGTGCCGCACGACATATCGATGAGGCAGGGCTCAAGAAGCTGGACGCCTTGCTGGATGCCCAGTCCCAGCACTTCGACTCACCGGTGAATTTCCAGCTCTCGGATCAGAACTTCCATCACGTCATCGCCGAATACTCGCGCAACGAGATCCTGATCCGCTATGCCGATGAGCTGTATACCTACGCGCTCAACATTCGCCGTCAGGTCATGGCCGAGCACGGCTCGATCAAGCGCAGCTATGAAGAGCACGTACGTATCGTCGAAGCGCTGCGCGCCGGCGACCCTGACGCCGCCGAACGTGCCATGCTCTCGCATATCGACAGCGTCTATTACACGACGCGGGACAAGATGCCCCGTTGAAGGTGCCTCATGGAGATGAGGGGCTCAATACTCCACGCCCGTCATCACCCAGACGATACGGGTCTCGGTCTCGCCGGGGTTGCGAATCCAGTGGGGATCCTCCCCGGTCAGCGAGAAGCTGTCGCCCGGGTTGAGCAGGAATACCTGCTCGCCGATGGTCAGTTCCAATTGGCCACTTTCCACATAGCCCGCTTCCTCACCGCGCCGCTCACGAGGCGTCTCACCGCCGCTGCCGCCGGGCTGCAGGCGGGTCATGATCAGGATGAGCTGACCGCTCAGGCGGGGGGAGAGCAGTTCTTCCCGTGCACCGATGGCGCTGAGATTCATGGCACGGCGTTGATCCGCGCGCACGATAGTTTCCTGTTCGGCCGCCGAGTCACTCCCGCCCGGCTGGAAGAACCAGCTGACGCGCACACCGAGGGCATCACTCAGGGCCTGTAGTACCCCGATGGGGAGGGATGAGACGCCGCGCTCCACCTGGCTCAGATAGCCGACGGATTTTCCGACGCGCTTCGCCAGCTGGCTGAGTGTCATCTGCCGGGACTTGCGCAGGTCGCGCAGCTGTCTGCCGATACGACGGTCTTCCTGTTCTGCATTGCTGAGTGCGGTGCTGCCGACTGATGCCTGTGAGGAGTCTGTCTCCGTGGTCATCCGGTTTCCTCTTGGCAATGGGAGCTGGCGGTCAATGCGTGGCGTTTCATGTGGATGAAAAGCATGCTGCAGTTTTCATCAGCAAGATTATCAGCATGCGGCGTGAAGAGATAAGCCTGTGTCGTTATCAAATCGTCGTGTTGAAATAGGTATTGATAAGCAAAAGGCCAGTCATGATGACTGGCCTTTTGCTTATGCGCTGCGCGTTACCCTCAGGCAGCTGGAGTGAAGGCCGGTCGTTGCTTGCGGAAGGCCTGTTTGCGGGTGATCTTGCCCTTCTCGATGGTGAAGAGATCCACGCTGTCGGCCTCGACACGCAGGCCATCGGGCTGGGTCGCCATGAAGGTGCATTCGGAGACGACACGCTGATCGGCGAAGAAGAACTCGCCCTTGGCCCACTTTACATCGGGCATGGTCGTCCAGGTGTTCACGAAGGCGTCGCGCACGGCGGCCTTGCCGACGATTCGCGTGCCGTGCGCCTCATCGCCGGACACGGTATCGAAGACCACATCATCGGCGAAGTACTCCATGACGTCATCGATGGCGTGGCGATTGAAGGCATCGAACATGGCGGTCATCTGTTCACGGTTCATGGTACGGGTCTCTGGTGCATGCATGCCGCGAGTGGCATGCCAGTGGGAGGTGCCGCGACATCATTCGGGAGCGCCGCGGCGTGTTGAGCAACATGAAAGACGGTGGTCGATGAGCGTAGAGAGCGAGTCGTGGCTCAACTCACCTTGTCCAGCACCTGGAAATACTTGTAGAGCAGATGCTGCCCCATGCGCCGGATCGGCCTGAGCGGATGGGCGGGCAGTGGGGAGTTGAAGATCGGCAGGTGGCGCTCGGGCAGTGACTGACCGGCGATCAGCGCGGCGAGTTGTCTGGAGGCATAGGCCGAGAACGACACGCCGTTGCCGCTGTAACCCTGGGCATAGAAGATCTGCTGCTTGGGGTCCGGCTGCACGATGCGCGGCATCATGTCGTGGGAGATATCCATCCAGCCATGCGAGAACCACGGCGTCTCGATGGCGGCCAGCGCCGGGAACTTGCGTGCAATGGCGGCATGCACCACATCCAGATGACGAGCATTCTGCGCATCCGCGCCGCTGATGGCGCTGCGCGTGCCGATCTGCAGGCGTTTCTCGGGCAACAGCCGATAGTAGTAGCGCAGCTTGCGGGTATCCGTGGTCAGGATGGTCGAACGCAGGCCGCAAGCCTCGATCTCATCGTCGGTCAGTGTGCGCGTCCATACCGAGTTGGCCATGATCGGCATGTTGCGATAGGCAGTCAGTGAGTGGAGGTTGGGGCTGGTGTAGCCCGCCGTGGCGATGCCTACCGCGCGTGCCTTTACCGTGCCTCCCGGTGTCTGCAGATAGTGGATGCCGTTCTCTGTCGTCCACTGCTGCACCGGGCTGCTGGTGTGGATTCTGGCGCCGTGGCGGCGTGCGATACGCGCATAGCTGTAGGCCAGCTTGAGCGGCTGTACCGCGATGCCCTCGGGCTCCAGCATCGCGCCGTGACTTTCCTGATCGCCCATGAAGTCCCGATGTACCGTCGCACGGTCCAGTGTCCGGGTCCGGTAACCGAGGATGTTGTTGCACAGGCGTGATTCGGCCTCGAGATGCTGCATGGCCTGTGGGCTGTGGGCGATCAGCAGATTGCCCAACGGTTGAGGCTCGCAATCCACTTCGGGGTCCTGGGTCAGAGACTTGAAGACCTCGAAACCCTCGAGGCTATTGGCGTGCAGCTGGCGCGCCATGTCGATCCCCCATTTTCTGACCCACTGGCTGCGACTCAGGCGTCCCCAGGCCAGATGGCCCTGGCCGCCATTGCGGCTGGTGCAGCCCCAGCCGATCTGATTGGCCTCCAGCACCACCGCCTTGATGCCGTGCTCGCGCGCCAGGAACATCGCCGTGGCAAGGCCGGTAAAGCCGGCGCCGATCAGCACCACGTCTGCCTCCATGTCGTCAGTGACGGGGCCATCATCCTCGGGAGGCGGGCCGGCGTGGTAGCGCCAGTAGCTCGGCGCATAATCCACGCCTTCGCCCGGGGAGCTGTCCTTGAGAGGATCGTAGTGAGGGTTGTAAGGCTGTTTGACGGTCATCGTGGGTCACCATCCGTGTTGTTGTTGGCGATCGTTGTCATTGGTGATCGTTGTCATTGGTGATCGTGGTTGTCGGTGATCAATGTCATTGGCGATCAATGGCGGTCCTTGTCCAGGCGCGTTGCGCTGTGGGGTCTCTGCCTGCCCGAGTCGACGTGAGGCGCATCATGCCGCTCAGGTCGCGCCCGGGATGGGTTGGCTTCCCGATCCCGGGAGGGCGTGCGGTGTTGACGTGGGCGTACTAGCTGGCGTGGCGGGTGTGGCAGCGCTCGAGGCTTCTGGCGCGGCAGTGTCCGCAGGCATCGGTCTGGCCTGAGGGGCCGGTTGCATGGCCGTCGCCGGCTGCTCGTGGGTCGCCTTGAGCATGCGATAGACCGAGAACATGTAGGCGATGCTGACGAGGAAGAAGGGCGCACCGACCACGATCGCCAGGCTCTTGATGGCGTTGAAGCCTCCGGCGAGCTGGAAGACGATGCCGGTGACACCGATGATCACGCCCCACAGCAGACGCATCAGGATCTTCGGATTCTCGTTGCCATTGGAGACCTGCATGGCCGAGAAGAACGAGGCCGAATCCGAGGTGGTGACGGCGAAGACGACGATGTTGAACAGCACCGCGAGGCACAGCCACCAGCCGCCGGGCATGCTCTGCAGCAACAGGTAGATGCCGGATTCCGGGTTGCCCTGCACGCTCTCCCATAGCGGCACGATCTGATTGACCTCGGCATATCCGGCCGAGCCACCCCAGATGCTGAACCACACGATCGACAGCAGCATCGGCACCACCACCACGCCGAACACGAATTCGCGCAGGGTACGGCCACGGGAGATGCGCGCGATGAAGCCGCCGCAGAAGGGGATATAGGAGATGTACCAGAGCCAGTAGAAGATCATCCACCAGCCCACCCATTCGCGCTGTTCGAAGCTGCCCGCGTCGGTCCAGAACTGAGTGACGAACACCGAGCCGAAGTAGTCACCGAACTGCTGGGTGATCATGTTCAACAGGTACTGCGCCGGTGCATGACCGAAGGCCAGCAGCGCCAGCAAGATGGCGCCGGCCATGACCATGTTGAGCAGGCTGAGGTACTTGATGCCGCGCTCGATGCCGGTCGCCGCCGATGCCACGTAGGCGATGATGATCACCAGCATCACCATGGCCTGACCGAAGGCACCGAACTCGAGCCCGAACAGCACCTTCAAGGCATAGCTGATGGAGGTGACGCCCAGGCCGATCATGGTGGCATTGCCGCCGATGGTGCCGATCACGCCCAGCCCGTTGGCAAGCTTGCCCCACAGGCTGCTGTTGCAACGCTCTCCCAGAAGACCGTAGAGGCCGGTGGCGACCGTCAGCGGCTGCCCCAGGCGATAGGCCGGAAAGGCGATGGCCCAGGCGGCCACGGCAAACAGTGCCCAGCCATTCATGCCCCAGTCCATCAAGGTGTCGAGAATCGCGGTCGATACCCCGGCCTGCTGGCCGACTTGATTGAGGTCCTGCACATGCGAGGAGGTGTAGAGATGCGTCAATGGCTCGGCGACGCTGAAGAACACGAAGCCGATGCCCAGTCCGCAGCTGAAGATCATCGAGATCCACGCCACATAGCTGAATTCAGGGCGCGAGTCGTCCGGCCCCAGCCGGATGCCGCCAAAGGGGCTGAGCAACAGATAGAAGCTGAAGATCAGTGTCGCGGCGACCCCGAGCACGAAGCTCCAACCGAAGTTGAAGATCAGGAAGTCACGTATGCCGGACAGCGCCGCGCCGGTCTGCTCCGGTGCCGCCAGGGCGTAGATCATGATCAGGGTGTAGATGCTGAGAACGGGCCAGAACAGCCCCTTGTCGTAGTCGCCAAGCAGACCGGACGAGCGCGGAACGCCATTGCTGCCAGCGTGCTCAGCCGCTGCGGGATTGCGTGTTGCTGTCACTGGGATGCCTCCAGGAAGGGGCCCTGATGCTCCAGCCAGATCTCGTCAGACACCTGACAAGCCGACAGGAATATCGAGAGCAGATTTTATTGTTGTCATGGGAGCGGGGGCTGGGACTTCGCCATTCATCGAAGCGGCAAGGTCCCCATTCATCGTCAGTGATTGCGCTGCAGCTCATACAGCACTCGATGAATTCTCTCGCGTCACAAGTGAAAATAGACGGCGGCATGAATCGCGCAAGTGAAATTTTTAGTTATTTTTTCATTTACATGTAAAGTAATTCCATGTCGACATCAACTCATTGAAATACAGCGAAATTAACGCCGATACGCAGCCCGGTCCGATGCTGGCAGCTCAGTGGACAGAGGTCGGGATGGGAATAGAGAGGGATGGGAGTAGAGAGGGAGGGGGGAAAGAGAGCAGCGAGCAGGGAACAGGGAGAGCAGTAGGGGAATCGGCTTGGAAGTGGAAGAAAATTTTGACTCCGGCCCCACTGCACGCAACGCCGTGTGCCACTTGTGTCTTGTGCCCCCACCATTGCAATTCCTCGGGGCATCCCAACGTCTTATGTACTGTTTATTCGAATGAGTGAATGCATTGCTCATCCTTCACCGCAACTCCACGGAAAAGGAAAGCGCCCCCATGTCCAAGTCCCATTCTTCAGCACATAGCGTCTCCGAGATCATCACCGAATCCCTGCTCGAGGCAGGTGCCAAGCGCTGTTACGGCATCGTCGGCGATACCATCAATCACTTCACCGACGCCATTCGGCGCTCGGAGATGGAGTGGGTGCATGTGCGGCATGAAGAGGTGGCCGGCTTCGCGGCAGGGGGCGAGTCCTTCATCAGCGGGGAGCTGACCTGCTGTGCCGGCACCTGTGGCCCGGGGAGTACCCACTTTCTCAATGGTCTGATCGAATCGCATCGCAATGGGGCACCGGTGGTGTTCATCGCCTCGCAGATCGATACCGCCGAGATGGGCGTGGGCTTCCCGCAGGATGTGGATCAGAAGGCGCTTTATTCCCAGTACAGTGTGTTCTGTGAATACCTGACCAATCCCGAGAATGCTCGCCGCATGGTGGCCATCGCGGCGCAGAAGGCGCTGGCGGAAGGTGGAGTCGCGGTGCTGATCGTCCCGGGAGACCTTTTCCCGCAGAAGCCCAAGGGCTCGCTGCCCTGGCGCGCCCACCGCTTCTCGCCGGTGATCTGTCCGGGTGAGCAGGAGCTGGCCGCCGTCGCCGAGGCGCTCAATCAGCCGGGCAAGGTGTCGATCTACGCCGGGGTCGGTTGTCAGGATGCGCAGGAAGAAGTGCTGGCATTGGCACGTCGCCTCAAGGCGCCAGTGGCGTGGACGTCGCGTGCCAAGGACTTCATCGAGCCCAACAATGAACTCGAAGTCGGCATGACAGGCGTGTTCGGGCTTCAAGGCGGCTACGAGGCCGTCGCGGAATGTGACACCTTGCTGCTGCTGGGCTGCAGCTTTGCCTGGTCCCAGTTCTATCCGGACAAGGCCACCGTGATTCAGGTGGATCTCGACCCCGGCAAGATCGGTATCCGTCATCCGGTGGATCTTGGTGTCGTCGGTAGCGTCAAGGACACCTGTGACGCGCTGCTGACCCGCGTGGACCCGCGTGATGACAGCGGCTGGCTGGACAGCTGCCGCAAGAAATATCTCGAGGCGCGCGATGAGGCCGCCGTCACCTCCGACGATGAGCATCTGATTCACCCGCAGGAGCTGACCCTGGCGCTGGACCGCCATGCCAGTGAGGATGCCGTCTTCACCGCCGATGGCGGCAGCCCCATGGTGTGGTGTCTGCGTCATATCCGCGCCAACGGCAAGCGCCGCACGCTGCCAAGTCTGATGCATGGCACCATGGCCAATGCCTACCCTCAGGGAATCGGCATCCAGAAGGCCTACCCTGAGCGTCAGGTGATCGCCATGTGCGGTGATGGCGGTCTGTCGATGCTGATGGGGGACCTGCTGACTCTCAAGCAGGAAAAGATCCCGCTCAAGATCGTCATCTTCAACAACAGCACGCTGGGCTTCGTGGAGCTCGAGCAGAAGGTCGAGGGCATCCTGGATACCTACACCGAACTCGAGAACCCCGACTTCTCGCTGGTCGCCCAGTCCATGGGGCTGTGGGGGCGTCGTGTCGAGGAGAAGCACGAGCTGGATGAGGCAGTGCAGAGCCTGCTGGCCCAGGAAGGCCCCGGCATTCTCGAGGTCAAGGTCAACCGCATGGAGCTGGTGATGCCGCCACATATCGAAGCCGGGCAGGTCGCCTCCACCGCACTCTACTCCGCCAAGGCGGTGCTCAATGGGCGCATGGATGATGTGGTCGATCTGGTGCGCAACAACTTCACCGGTCGCTGAGTATGGCGCGAGAGATTGTGGTCCACTCATGCCTTCACTCAAGAAGGCATGAGTGAAGGCGCAGACCAGAAGGTGCCAACGACAAGGCCCCGATCCAGAGGATCGGGGCCTTGTCGTTGGCACGGCAGATGACGGAAGGAAACTTCAGCACGACCGGACGTTGTCTGCGAGAGCAGAAGTCAGCTCGCGGCCAGGATCACTTCCATACCTGTGAGGCGAAGCCACGCCAGTAGTCATCCATGTCGCGATAGCTGGTCATGTCATACAGGCTGAACTTGCGATTGAGGCGAGCGCCACCATCGCGGGTCAGCGGGTTCCAGGCCAGGCCGACAGTGTCACGGCTGGAGTGCATGAAGAACGCATCCAGCGGCAGCACGATGTAGAGGCCCTTGTCGAAGCTACCCTCGCCGAAGTCGTCGCCGGCATCGGTGAAGGTGGCCCAGGCACCCATGCGTGCGCCATTGGCGAAGCCGCGTGAAACATCCAGCGTCATGCCGACATCTTGTGCCAGGTAGCGGCCGAAGCTGGCCTTGGCCAGCACGTCTTCATAGCCGGTATCCCAGTAGATGCTGGCATGACCAGTGGTGGTCGAGTAATCGCGCAACCCGAACTGCTGATCGAACTCGCGCTGCTTGACCCAGTTCACATCGACCCCGTATGCCAGTGGAGAGCCAAGCGGGCGATAGAGCACCTCGGCGCCGACACCGGCATACATCATCTCCAGAATGCCGCCGTAGGCCATGCCGTACCAATCACGCCCGAACTGGTGAGTGCGGGTGTACTGCAGGTTGTCGATACCGACGTCGGTCTCTTCGATGTAGCGACCGATATAGGAGCGAACCCTGGGCAGCTTGGAGTCCGAGATGTAATCGAACTTGTCGAAGTTGTCGAACAGGGTCAGCTGTGCCGAGCCGGAGAGCCAGCCGTGGCGATCGGTACGCCAGGCGGCCGAGCCACGCAGGTAGGCCTGATACAGATAGCCATCCGGGCCGCCGATGTTCTGGTTGAGGCCAGGTGAGAAGCCAGCGCTCCAGCGATCATCAGGATTCTCGAGCAGCACCTTTTCACCGGTATAGCGGGCCGCACCTTCACCATCCCCATTGGTCGGCTCGGTGGCCGCCAATGCATAGACGCTGTGGGTATAGCGCAGCTGCTGGCGGGCATCGTGACCGGCGTTGACGATATCGGCGCGCTGGTGGACATCTTCCCGAGTATCCAGCCCCCCGGAGCGCAGGCGGTAATGGAAGCTCTCGAAATAGTCATCCAGTCGGTTGTGCAGCACGCGGTTGGCACGGCCTTCGGCCTGAGCGGTAGAGCGGAAACGCGTACTCTCGCCACTGACGATCAGCGCCGTGCCTTCGCGGGACAGGCTATCGACCCGAATGCCGGATTGCGCCTGGATCTCGCGGGAAAGCTCAGGCCAGCTGACCTGGTTGCGCGTGGGGGCTTCGGCCTTCAGGCGCTCCGGCGGGCTATCCAGCTTGGCCTGCGAGAGCCCGGCGAGATCCACCCCGAAATTGACGCCGAACATCGCGGTATTGCCACGCTCCCAGCCGGCCTTGACGGTGAGGTTGTCGGTCACGCTCAGGCGGGCACCCAGGTTGATCGGGCTGTCCTGCGCTTGATCGTTGTCCTGTGGCTCACTCTGATAGTCATTGCCATCAAGCTCTGCCATCAGCACCAGCGGGTCCCATGGGGTCTGCCATTCCACACCGCCGAAGATACCGACATCGCCCTTGAACAGGCTGTTGAGTGAGAACTCACCGCCCTGGTCACCGCCGGTCTCGCCACGGCCGGGACGGTCGTTGTAGCTGTCACGCACCCAGCCAAGCGGGTTGCTGATGTCACCGCGTGAGCCGAGATAGCCCCAGCCCAGCCCCAACGTGAAGTCGAGGTCATACCAGCGCTTGCTGGCGACCAGGTATTCACTGCCGAACAGGCTGGTACCGCCCATGTCGCGCAGGCCGACCGCGACTTCAGGCAGATAACGGCTCTCTTCCCAAAGTCGGAACTTGGCATCGACACCCTTGTCCAGGTAGTCGCGGTCACCGGCGATGGCTTCGCCATACAGGCGGTTGGTGACTTCCGTGTAGCGAAAGCCGACCTCCAGCCAGTCGAGCGGCTGCAGGCTGACGTTATAGCGCTGATACGGTTCGACCTGGCTATAGGAGAAGTGAATGCTGCCCGGCTTCTGCATGCGCGCGGTCGGGGTCTGCATCAGGCCGACGCCGCCGAAATCCGATTGCCCGTGTCCCAGGCCGCTGAGACGCGTCTCTATCGGCTGCGGACCATCCAGCAGGCCGGCGTAGCTCATCGGGGCCAGCAGCATGCCCGCACTGAGCATGGCCAGTTGCCGGATGGCGCGCGTCAAGGGGATAAGCCGGGCACGCGCCGGCGCCATGGAAGTGAAGTGCGAATGATCCATGCTGTCTGCTGCCATCCTTTGCCTGCCTGAGCACGAGGCGTCCTGCTGTGTCATTGTCGCGTCGCTCATGGAGTCTCGCCCTGAGGGTGCGCGCCACTGTCCGTGTCATCACTTTCATTACTGTCATCACCCTCAGCGTATTGGCGCGCTACCTGCAGATAGTCGCGCTGCTGGGGCTCACCGGTGATGGCGTCCACGCTGCGGCACTCCTTGCCCGGCCATTGCAGACTCAACCACTCGGGCAGGCTGCGATTGACCCAGGCGGCGGCCGCCGAGATACGCGGCATGTTGACCACGACACGGTCACCCGGCGCCAGCGTATAGGGCTGATCATTCCAGGCGCTGATGCCGCGGACGATGATTCTGCCGCCCAGCGTGATGACGCTGGCGTGTTCCGAGTCCGCCTGCGCGCCCGGCAGGCCAGCGATGGCGTCATGCAGCGTCAGGCCGGGGCGCCAGTCCAGCTGGCGCACGCCAACGGCACTCCAGAGTTGAATGCGAGTCTCTGTCTGGCATTGGCCTATCCAGTCGCCCGTCGTGAGCGGGATGTCCAGGCGCGGAAAACGCCACAGAGCGATGGGATCGATCCGCCCGACCTGACGTCCCTCGACCGGTGTGCGACCGATGATGCGCATCCAGTGCTTGAGCCCCTCAGCCGACAGTCGATCATCAAAGACGGCCTGCGAGCTCAATTGACGCAGCTCGAAGAACAGGCGGCGCCCAAGCTCACGTGTCCTGTCGCGCGTCTGCTGGGTGGCCACGAACGCATGCGGCCACTCGATACCGTTGGCATTGGTCAGCACGCCGAGCTGGCGCGATAGCGCCTCACTGATGGTCAGTGTCTGGGCGCAGGCCTCCTGGTCTTGGGATAGGCCTGACGATACTGTCGGAGTCTCGCTGGCCAGCGCTGCGCCAGGCAATAGAAGTACACCGCAAGTAGATGCGAGCAACGCTGCGCCAAGGGCGGCCTTCAGACGTTCATGCAGATAGCGTTTCACGACACCTCGGCGGACAAGAGAAGCGGCACCACGATGGACAAGCGATACACCGCCGACTCGTGCAGGCGGGGCAACATGATCCTGGCGCTGAAAGAAAAATTCTTGGCACTTACCACCAGCCACGCGCCACCTCCCAGCTCCAGTAATGGGAATCCGGCCAGGGTTGAACATCCGCCGCCCAGATTCTTGGTGCCGCATTGGCATCAGTCGCGGAGGGATCAATCACAGCAGCAACTGCATAGCGATTGACGCTACGCGAGCCATCTTGCCAGAGGATGTTTTCCTCACACTGAGCCACTGTCTGATCGCCCAACGGCAAGGCCTGTACGGAGGGGGGCGCGCATTGCCAGCTTGCCTGACCCTGGGCGTAGCCCTCTATGCCATCAGCGCGCTGCCAGCGCGAGTGAATCGCATAGCTGGGCGTGGGGCCACCCCTTTCCAGCGCTGACATCAGCGTGGCCAGTGATGCGTCGCGCCGCATGTCCAGCAGGTCGGTGTCAAAGCCGGCGGTACCGCTCAGCCAGCCGTTCTCCAGACGCACGAAGGCATGATCTGCAGTTTCAAAACGTGCCAGCTCTGTCGTGCTCGAAGGCTGGCTTGCCTTCGATTCAACAGGCGTGGCGGAAGAGGGCAGGGCTGCCAGAGGTGTCAGCCCTGTAGGTTCTCGCTGGTAGGTCGCGTCCGTTGCGTCCATGTCTTTGCGGTTCGCTGTCTCCAGCGACGCCAGCACCACCATCCCGGTGTTGCCGTCATAGCTGAAGCGCAGCGTGGCATAGGGCAGGGCGCGCGCGCGCTCGGCATCGAATTGATCGCTGCCGAGTATTGCGCTGGCCGTCTGCCCCAACTGCCCCTGCTCAAGTGCGGAGCAGCCCCCAAGCATCAATGCGCCGGACACAAGCAAAGGGGCCGCCAGGCGGCCCCCCATCATGATGGATGTCGGCTTCATGGTGATCAGAAGGTACCTGTGGTGCCGGTGGTGCCAGTCGTACCGGTAGACCCTGTGGTGCCAGTCGTTCCGGTCGTACCCGTTGTGCCAGTGCTGCCGGTGGTGCCAGTCGTGCCCGTTGTACCATCGCCATCACCCGGCTCGCCGCCTTCATCCGGGTCACTGCCGTCATCGGGGTCGGTGGTGCCGGTAGAGCCTGTGGTCCCGGTGGTACCAGTCGTGCCGGTGGTGCCGTCGCCATCACCTGGATCCGTGCCATCACCCGGATCGGTACCGCCGTCACCGCCGTCACCCGGATCAGTACCGCCGTCGCCACCATCACCCGGGTCAGTGCCGCCGTCGCCGCCGTCACCCGGATCAGTGCCGCCATCACCGCCGTCACCCGGATCAGTACCGCCGTCGCCGCCGTCACCCGGATCAGTGCCGCCGTCGCCACCGTCACCCGGATCAGTGCCACCGTCGCCGCCGTCACCCGGATCAGTGCCGCCGTCGCCACCGTCACCCGGATCAGTACCGCCGTCGCCGCCGTCACCCGGATCAGTGCCGCCATCGCCACCATCACCCGGATCAGTGCCGCCGTCGCCGCCATCACCCGGATCAGTGCCACCGTCGCCACCAGTACTGCCGCCACTGCTGCCGTCACCCCCGGAGGCTACGGTGGCAGCGACACCGACTGCCGCCGCCAGACCAGCAGCGACAGCTGCAATGGTGCCAGCGGCCATGCCACCAGCGGCGCCAGCGCCTGCTGCCGTACCCCCAGTACTGCTGCTTCCTGTGCTTGAAGATGCCGAGCCAGTCTGAGCCGGCGCTTCACTTTCGGCACGGGCTATCCCTGCAACCAAAGGGGATAAAGCCAGACCGGCGATGACCAATGTTGTAGCAGTGCGTTTCATTTACGTTCCCTTGTCTTCCCGTGTAGGAAATTCTCACGCTCTCTGTGTTGGCACAGGCGCTGATTATGACTTGCTGGGTGATTGATTCTGTTTTTGAAACAATGGCGGGCGTTGGTGACTTTCCGTGCACAACGTTCTATCGCCTTGTGAGACAGATTTCAATACGCGAATGTTGTGAAAATTAACAGAGTTCAGGTTGTGGGTCGACTGACATCTAACCGTAAACAATCATCGAATATGATGATCGCGCCATCATGCTCGACAAGAATGACCTCGGCTTCTCGACAATAATCGCAAGAGATACCTGTCGGAAAAAATCCGGCAATCTACGAAGAGAGCTTCTGGATTTCAATGCTGGGTCGGGAAACTCATTATCATGACCTGCAAGTTCATTTCGTGCTTATGGATTATTTTTTGATGGTTTGACTAATCAATCGGTAATTGAAAGACTAATTCTTTATGTAACTCAACTGTTTCAGTTTGAGTGCATGGAGTAACTCGATGGTCTTGGCACAGGCTGTGCGTCTCCTTTTGGCTACGCACTGATTCATGCTCTGAGCCCATGTCATGCGGTCCCTGGCGATTAACTTTCCGTATAGTGCTATTAATATCAGTGATTTAGATGCCATCATCACGCTTTGATGCACTGCTGGATGACAGGCGAATATGAATAAAGGGTGGAACGAGAGTCCCAGAATGCAGTATCATGCGTCCCTTATTGAAAAGCCTGTGTTTCTTTTTTGCGACACAGATAGGATGAGTCGCCGGTTGAATGACATGCCGTGTTGACGACACGCAGGAAGGATCTTGCGCTTGCGGTGCTGGTGTCTCTACCAATACCCGATGATTCTCTCCTCAGCAGTGTCGGTTACAGGCTGTCATGGCTTGTCTACCGTTTGATTCGTGGTGACTGGCCCCGTCCAGACAGTATGAGTCGATAGGGTTGTACAAGTCTTATTGGCCCGAAACCTGAATCCTGTACTCATTTGAACAAGAACAAGTCCTTATCTGATAGCACTGGCGATCTACAAGACGATTGCCCTGCTAGGGTTTGCTGCGTCTTGAGTATCGGAATTACCTTTCTGGTTGTTAAGTATTAGCTAATTGAATTTTGTGCTCGATATCTGCCCACGAGTTCAGAGCGCCGGATTTTCCTCAAGAAGAGTGATCCTGCCTTGAATTCGGGTTGCCACTCGCAGCAAGGATGTCTTGCGCCAGTGAAAGATTGATGCTGCCAGGGAAACAGGTGGCCAAGCGCGATACAAGCTGGAAGACATCAATATCTTCATGTCAGGGCCTCAGGGATGCGCCGTCAACCACCCTGGGGCGGTAGCGTGTCCAAATTCAGGTCGCGCTCACGAATAGTCGATTGGGGTGGAGAGGCTTGTCACAGGTCTTGCGCAATGCAGGCCGATATCAGACAGCCTCCTGGCAGTCCTCGAGATTCACCCAGCGCCGCCTTTCTCTACATCCTGTCTCTTCACCCTGACTGACATGTCGGGCTTCAGCTGCTGAGCCCATTTTCGGCTGACGGCTTTCGATCGACTACGTCGCGGCCTGACCACGACGCCTTATCTTTCAGGGCAGCATGAGGCTGCCCATTTCATCTTGCCGTTTTCGGGGGTTTTACATGATCAAGGTCACCATGTTTGGCAAGGGCTGCGCGCTGTCGCCGCGCCCCCGCCTGGCAATGACCACCGCGCTGTTGATTGCCATGCTGTCTACCACGGGTTGTGCTTTCGCCCCCGGTGGCGATATGGACTATCAGACAGAAACGGCCCCGCTGGATGATGCGCTTGAGGTCAAGCCGATCACCTTTGGCATGGTAGATGCCCTGAATGACAGTCGTGGCCAGGGCCAGCGTGACAATCAGCTGCTTGAGCAGCAGCTGGCCGATTACGATTACCGCATCGGTCGCGGTGATGTGCTCAATATCATCGTCTATGACCACCCTGAACTGACCATCCCGGCCGGCTCCGAGCGCAGCGCCATCGAATCCGGCAACAGCGTTCACAGCGATGGCACCATCTTTTATCCCTATATCGGGCGCGTCAAAGCGGCGGGCCTCACCGTCAAGGAATTGCGGGCGGTCATAGAGCGTCGCCTGTCCGGGTATATCGCCTCCCCGCAGATCGATGTGCAGGTAGCGGCATTCAAGTCGCAGAAGGTCTATGTCACCGGGCAGGTGGAAACGCCGGGAATCCTGCCGATCACCAATGTGCCGCTGACCATCCTCGATGCCGTCAATCAGGCAGGCGGCCTGTCGCCGCTGGCCAACTGGCACGACGTGGTACTGACACGTGATGACAGTGATGAGCACTTCTCGCTGTATGACCTGCTGCAGAACGGCGCGCTGAGCAACAACCGTCTGCTGCGCGACGGCGATGTGCTGCACATCCCGGATGTGGGCAATCAGAAGGTCTACGTGATGGGCGAGGTGCAATTGCCGGGCAGTCTGGCGATGGGCAATTCGCGTATCTCGCTGACGGATGCCATCGCACAGTCTGGCGGTATCGATGAAGGTCAGGCAGATGCCAAGGGCATCTTCGTCGTGCGGCGCGCGGACACCAACACTGGCAAGCTGGCGACGGTCTACCAGCTGGATGCGCGTGATTCGGCGGCCTTCGTGATCGGCGCGGAATTCATGCTTCAGCCCTCGGACGTGGTCTACGTCACGGCCGCGCCGCTCAGTCGCTGGAACCGTGTCGTCAACCAGCTGATGCCGACCCTGACCGCCGTCTATCAGGTGACGCGTTCCGCCAGTGATTTCGATGACCTGCGCAGTGACGATTGATCCGCGTCAGCCTCCTGTCTTCTTCCTCTCTACCTACTACCACTGGTTCTCACGAGAGCCGCAGCACTCGAAGGGTGTTTCATGAATCAGACCCCGCAAAATACAGCCACTGGGGCGATGTCGTCGGCTGCCACTCGCGATAACGATGATGATGCGATTGATCTGGGTCGCCTGTTCGGCATCTTGATTGATCACAAGCAATGGATCATCGCGATCACTGGCCTGTTTGCCGTCATCGGGGTGGTCTACGCGCTGTTGGCGACGCCCATCTACAAGGTGGATGCCCTGATCCAGATTGATGATGCCCCTTCGACCAATCCATTGGCTGACGTCAATTCGATTCTAGGCAAGGAGCCGCCGTCCCAGTCCGAGATCGAGATCATCCGCTCGCGGATGGTACTTGGCCGCGCGGTGGACCTGCTCAACCTGGATATCACCGTCACGCCGAAGCGACTGCCGCTGCTGGGGGATTTCCTTGTACGCCGCGGGGTGGAACGTCCGGATTTCGCCCAAGGCTGGGCGAATACCTGGGCAGGGGAGAGCATCACTGTCAGTGAAATGCCTGTCGGTGACGCCATGCTGGGTAGCACCATTACCCTGCGTGTCGTTGATGATGCACATTACGAGCTGATCCAGGACGGTGAGTTGCTGGGCAAGGGGCGCATCAATCAGCTGGACAGCTTTGCCGATGGTCAGCTGAATCTGCGTGTCACTGCCTTGAATGCCGCCACAGGCGCGGAGTTCGCGCTGACACACATCAGCCGCATGCAGGCGATCGAGAATCTGCGCAAATCATTCTCCGTCTCGGAGCAGGGCAAGGAGACCGGCATTCTTTCCTGGTCGATGACGGGCGAGCAGCCGCGTGAGCTACAGCGCACGCTGAACACCATCGCGGATATCTACTATTCACAGAATGTTCAGCGACAGAGTGAAGAAGCACGCAATAGCCTCGAATTCCTCGATAATCAGGTGCCCAAGGTGCGGGCGCAGCTGGATGCAGCGGAATCGCGCCTGAATGAATTCAGGACGTCACGTGACAGTGTGGACCTCTCACTGGAGACCCAGTCCGTGCTGGAGCGCATCGTGAATCTGGAGGCACAGGTCAATCAGCTGGATCTGACCGAAGCCGAGATCGCCAAGCGCTATACGCCCAGCCACCCGACTTACAAAGCCTTGCTCGAGAAGAAGGCTCAGCTCAAGCGCGAGATGGACAAGTTGAATGCTCAGGTGAAGAACCTGCCTGAAACCCAGCAGGAAGTGTTACGTCTTACACGCAGTGTGGAAGTGACCCAAGCCATCTACGTGCAGCTGCTGAATAAAGTGCAGGAAATGGAGATCGCCAAGGCCAGTACGGTGGGGAATGTCCGTATTCTGGACGATGCCGGTATCTTGCCGCAGCCCGTCAAGCCGAAGAAGGCCATGATCGTGGTCATCATGACACTGCTGGGTGGCATGCTTTCCGTCGGTGTCATTCTGCTGCGTGCGGCGTTCCGGCGTGGCGTGGAATCGCCGGATCAGCTGGAGGCGCTGGGCCTGCCAATGTATGCCACCATCCCGCTCTCGGACGAGCAGGGCAAGCTGAGCCGCAAGGTGAAGCGTGCGACAGACAAGCATTCACGTGAAATCCCCAATGGTTTGCTGGCCGCGCGCAATCCGGCTGATCTCGCGATTGAAGCGCTACGCGGTCTGCGTACCAGTCTGCACTTCGCGATGATGGAAGCCTCTACCAATACGCTGATGATTACCGGCCCTAGTCCGGGCATCGGCAAGAGTTTTGTTTCTGCCAACCTGGCCGCCGTCTGTGCCCAGGCTGGGCAACGTGTATTGGTGATTGACGCCGATATGCGCAAGGGCCACATGCACTCCATCTTCGATGAGCGCTCCGAGTGTGGTTTGAGTGATTACCTGGCAGGCAAGAAGTCGCTGGAAGATATCATTCGCCCTGTTTCCGCCCTTCAGACACTTTCCTACGTGGCGCGTGGCATTGCGCCACCCAACCCCTCGGAACTGCTGATGAGCGCACGCTTCCAGGACTTCCTGGCTGCGGTCAGCGAGCGTTATGACCTGGTCATCATCGACTCTCCGCCCATCCTTGCCGTCACCGATGCCGCCGTCATCGGCAAGCATGTGGGCACGACACTGCTGGTCACTCGCTTCGAGGTGAACGCCCCCAAGGAAGTGGAAGTCTCTCTCAAGCGCCTGGCCGCTTCTGGGATTGTCGTGAAAGGCGGCATCCTCAACGCCATGGAGCGCAAGGCCGCCGGTGCCTATGGCGAGAATTATGGCTATTACAACTACAGCTATAAATGATCCCGCTGTATTCCGTCATCAGTCATATTAAATTCGAAGGGAACCAGACATGAAAGACATGAGCTCTACCATGGAGCATCAACGGCGCTATTCACGTCATCACGAGCGCTTGCTTGCCAGCAAGCGCCTGCAGACATTCTTTGGCGTGTTGCTGGTTGTCGTTCTGCCTGCCATGTACCGCTGGGGATTCGATTTCTGGAATACCTCCACCTTGGCACAATGGAATGCGATTCTGGGTACTGCAGCTGCCTTCACCTTGTCCCTGACGCTGATCAACCGTCTTTGCCAACTGCCGGGGACACGCTCCTTCACGTATGTCATTCCGACAGTTGCGGCTTCCTATACCTTGCTCATCATCATCTGCGGTGTGCTGGAAATCGAGGTGTCACGTCTGCAGGTCGGGATTTCCTTCGTGCTGGCCATCGTCTTCGGTGGGGCCTTCTACTATGTCGACAGCAAGCTGACCACCAAGCGTATGGCAGTGGTGCCCTTCGGGAAAGCCCCGTCCTTGTGTGATCACCACAGCAAGTCAGTGTACTGGTATGCGATGAAGGAACCAACACTGGTCGGGTTCAAGCGTATTGATGCGGTGGTTGCGGACCTGCGTGCAGATCTCCCCGAAGAATGGCAGCGCTTTCTCGCCGACTGCACGATTCACCGTATTCCGGTGTATCACGCTACCCAGGCCCATGAAATGATTACCGGCAAGGTACTGCTGGATCACCTCTATGCCAACGAATTTGGCTCTCTGACGCCGCGCGAAGACTATGAAGTCATCAAGCGCGGCATGGATATCCTCGCGGCCTTGATCCTGATTCCGCTGTTGGCCCCTGTCATGTTATTGACGGCACTTGCCATCCGTCTGGATAGCCCGGGCAAGGCGCTATTCTGTCAGCCGCGCATGGGATTCCACTGCCGCCCGTTTACGGTCTACAAGTTTCGTAGCATGTATACCGACATGAAGGGCACTGGCTTTACCCAGGAAGGCAATGATCCACGTATCACGCGTGTGGGTCGTTTCATTCGCAAGTGCCGCCTGGATGAGCTTCCGCAATTGTTCAATGTCTTGAAAGGCGACATGAGCATGATTGGCCCACGACCTGAATCCATGACCCTGACAGAGTGGTATGAGAAGGATGTGCCGTTCTTCCACTACCGTCATGTGGTACGCCCAGGTATTACCGGCTGGGCACAGGTAGAGCAGGGCTATGCTGCAGAAGTTGAGGGAATGATTGAGAAACTAGAGTATGATTTTTATTACATCAAAAACTTTTCTTTTTGGCTAGATATGTTGATTTTAGTGCGCACAATTAAGACAGTATTATTTGGTTCAGGTGCTAGGTGAATGAGACTAAGAAGGTTATCATTTCTATTCGATGTAGACTTTATAGTATTTTTTGCGGTCTTCATGGCATTGATATTTGGCCAGATTACTCCCCATGACAGGATGACATTATATAGTTTTCCTCTTAATACAGTTTATATGTTGATTGTAGTAACATTGGTAGTAGTGACTGGTAAGTTTGCAGTTAACTTACCAATACTCTATTTATTCCTGGTTTTTTTTATTTGGGGTATGACTCTACTATATTCAGTGGATTTAGAGTACGGGAGCTTCAAGTTACTTAACCTTGTGTTCGTTTATACATTGTGCGTGGGCTATCTATATTCTCAAATGCGATCTAAGGGATTAGATGAAGTATTAAAATACTTTGTTACTTGCTTTATTATACTTGCAATCCCTAGTATATTATATAAAATTATTTTTGGGTTTTTCGATAGAAATATTCCATTCTTTATCAACGGTCCTATAGTTTTTGCTAGGTTAATGTCTTTGGGACTTCTGTTTTCTTTATTTATGTATAAAGAGAGCAAAAATGTTCACTTATTATTCTTTTCATTTTTTTTCTTACTTGCTATTTTTTGGACTGAATCGAAAGCTCCTATTGGGATAGCTCTTCTGATGGGATTATTTACAGTTTTTGACTTTAAAAAAATTAGAACTTACGCTATTTTTTTGGTTATCTTTCTAATGGCTGTATATATGTATGAATGGGGGATATCTAGAATAGATACGTTAGCAGAAATCCCCGGTTTATCTCGCATTATTATTGGGGTTGGCCAAATTACTGGAGATATTTCTATGAATGATTATAGCTCTGGTAGCGTTTCAAGCAGAATAGACAATGTGAATACATCCCTGTCAATGATATATGAAAATCCGTTGACTGGCGTCGGGCTAGGCAGCTGGGGTGATTATAATCTAATAAATGAGTTAGTGTATCCTCATAATATTTTTTTAGAGATAGCATCAGAAACTGGATTAGTTGGGTTTTTCCCATTTGCTTTTATTTTAGGCATTGCTTTCATTTACGGGAGAGGGATTCTATTAACAGCTTGGTTGACTTTATTGTTTAATCAATTGTTTAGTGGCGACTTATTAGATGCCCGCTTTTTGTTTATTTTCATGATACTTTCTTTATACAACAATAAGGATGCGAGAAGTGTTTAAAGGCATATTTTTGAAACTTTTAAGTTTAGCTTCTAAGCTGCTTTTTTTAATTATGATAGCACCAAATCTGCAAAATGGTGTTTTTTCTACATATTTTATAAGCCTAACTTATTCAATGCTGTTTACAAAGCTATTGTTTGGAGGAGTTGAGGAGTACTTACCTACAAGAGTTAAAGGTGTCAAAAGAATATCTGATTTATATATATCTGAGTCACTTGCTTTCTTTGTTTTTATTTTTATTTTTTCGCTATTGTTATCAATCTATCTTTCAAATTATATTGCTTTGGCAGTCGTGATTTTTTCTTTCAGCTTTCTTGTTAATGGTGTGATTAGGACTATCTCTCCTAATGGGTTTGACTTGATGGTTAATCTGCCGTGGCTTATATTTTTGCCTTCAGTAGTTATATTTGATCCTAGTAGCGGCAATGAACTATTGATCATGCATTTAATTACTCATTTTTTTGTTACCATTTCTATTTTGTACATTTTAAGAGTTAATTTACTATGGAAAAAGCATTATAGCTCAAGCATTTTTGTGTTTAGGTTAGTGCGAGATTCGATAAGTAAAAGCGTATCGGGTTCAATTTTCTATTTTGCTTTTAGAACACCAGTATTGATATTGTCTAATATCTACGGTGTTTTGTCTGATATTATGTCCATCACTTACTCTGTAGCAGAAGCTTTTTGGCAGATTAGTATGGTTGTGGTAAATCGTAGATATGCCTATAGGCTAAACAATAAGCTTAAAAGTGTCCCGATTTCAATTCCTATTATATTTATGCTTCTTTCGGCATTCGTGTTTTATTGTATAAGTTATATGAATATCTATCCTTTCTTAGGACGTTATTTAGATTTTATAAATAATATAGATTTCGCTTTATTACCTGTATTTATATTATATTTATTCTCGTTGTTGATGTTTGTAGACGCTAGATATTTTATTTGGGGACAAAATCGGAGTGCACTGAGAATTAACATATGGTTAACGGGTATTATGTTTTTAGCTTGGGCAATAAATTATTTCACGAGCAACTTTAATCTTGGGATATTAACGGCCGCTTTTTGCATTGGCGTATTAACCACTACATACTCTGTATCAAGCAATAGAAGGTAAAAACAGATGTTACATGTAATAGCTCCCTTTGAGTCTGAAAACTTCATTAAAGATATATCAAGCCGTAATATAGAATTTATACGCAATAGTAGACAAGATGCTATATTGATAACATCTAGATTTGATCACAGATACAAATTGTTAAGGAGTAAGACCGAGCTAAAAGATAAATTATTTAACATGAATATTTCTAACGTTATTTTACCTATATTAAAGTATAGTGATAATATTTCTATAATGCGAGTTTTATCCAATATGTCATTTGCATTCATGCTATTGATGTATTTGTTATTTCGAGCTAAAAGGGGGGATTCAGTATTAGTGAACGCGATACCTCCAGAAGTTTTGTTTGTATGTAACCTAGCATCGAAAATAAAAAAATTTAAGCTAATAGTTGATGTCAGAGATATATGGCCAGATGCATTGGTGAACTCTGAATCACAAAGTAAAATGATTGAATTGTTTTCTGCCTATTGCAATTTTTTCTATAACTACTCATTCTCTAACGTTGCTAAAATATTGTATGTAGCACCTGGCTTTTTGCCATGGATACATAAAAACACTTCGATGAGTATAAATTCGGAAAATCTTAAATTTATACCACTTGGTTATGATGATTCTAGATGGAAAGCCGATTGTAATGGCCACAAGGAAGTAGAGTTAGATTCTAGCTATATTAATATAGCTTATGTTGGTTATTTATCCCAACAATTCGATCTTACTAGCTTTATAAGAGCTTTGTCCTCTTTATCTTCTCAAAACATCGTACTTCACGTTTTTGGTGGTGGAATAAATTTAGAAAAATATAAAAATATGGTTTCATCAAATAGTATTGTATTCCACGGTATGTGTCATCCGCTCTTTATATCCAAAAACCTCTCCAAGTTTGATATCGGTCTTCTACCACTAAAAAAAGGGGCTGCTTCTTATTTGCCGAATAAATTTTTTGATTTTATGGCATCTTCTTTACCGATAATATCTTATAACTCTAATGATGTTAATGAGCTGATAATGAAAAATGGCATTGGATGGGTTATGCAAGACGATAGCGATGAGTTGACGAAGTTTTTAGAAAAATTAGACCTACACGATATAAAAGAGAAAAGGGAGAATGTATCTAAGGTTAAAGAAATATATGGTATGCACTATTTATACTCAAATGTAGAGTTGTGATATGAGAGTTTCCATTGTAGGTATCGTTGGTGTTCCAGCATCATACGGCGGTTTTGAAACGTTAGTAGAGAATTTACTATCAAACGGTATGGCTAATAATAACTCCGTGGCTGTTTACTGCTCAAGTAAATCTTATACTGTAAGACAGAAATACTATAAAGGAGCAAGTTTAAAGTATATTGATTTAAATGCCAATGGTATATCTAGTATTGCTTACGATATAATTTCAATATTTTCTGCCATCAAAAATAGATCTGATTGTATACTAATACTAGGTGTTTCTGGTGCTATAGTTCTGCCAATCATTAGATTAATACAGCCAAAAACTAAAATTGTCACTAATATTGACGGTTTAGAATGGAAGCGTGATAAATGGTCAAGGTTAGCAAAGAGCTTTCTAAAATTCTCTGAAAAACTGGCTGTGAAGTTTTCGCACGTTGTTATTACAGACAATCAAGCAATAACAGACTATGTCCAGGATGAATATAACAAAGCATCTGTCACTATTGCTTATGGTGGTGATCATGCTGTTTTGGATATGCCTGATAGTGTTGAATCACCAGTAAACTTTGAGTATGCTCTTTCAGTTTGCCGCATAGAGCCAGAAAATAGTGTTGGACTCATATTGGAAGCCTACTCTCTAACAAATAAAAATATTATCTTTATAGGTAACTGGCAGAATAGTGAGTACGGGCAAGAATTAAGAGAGAAGTATTCAGGGTTTAACAATATTCATATGCTCGACCCTATTTACGATGTAGGGCTTTTATATGCGTATAGATCTAACGCTAGTGCATATGTGCATGGTCACACCGCTGGTGGCACGAATCCGTCTTTAGTTGAAATGATGCACTTTTCTGTCCCTATATTAGCGTTTGACTGTTGTTATAATCGTGAAACTCTAAAAGGGCAAGGCACATTTTTCTCAAATCCTGATTCTTTGAAAGAAGTTATAAATTCGAACCAGGAGAAATGCACTAAGTCTATTCTTGAAGTAAAATCAATCGCTAATCGATTTTATACTTGGGAAGTTATTGCTAAGAAGTACTTTTCTGCTCTTGGGTTGAATTAAAATGTCTATCTACTTAATTACTGGTGGAGCTGGTTTCATTGGTTCTGCGGTCGTCCGTGAGCTGATTCGCTCAACTCAACATACCGTCATCAATCTGGATGCATTAACCTACGCGGGGAACCTCGAGTCATTGGCCGAGGTGGCGGACTCGGATCGCTATCACTTCGTGCAGGCGGACATCTGCGATGGCGAGAAGATGAAAGCCGTCTTCGCAGAATTCCAACCGGATATCGTGATGCACCTGGCGGCCGAAAGCCACGTGGATCGCTCCATCGATGGCCCCGCGGATTTCATCCAGACGAATATCGTCGGCACCTATCAGTTGCTGGAAGCGGCGCGTCAGTACTGGAAGGGGCTGAAGGAGACTGATGCCGAGAAGGCTGCTGGTTTCCGTTTCCATCACATCTCCACTGATGAGGTGTATGGCGATCTCGAAGGGCCGGAAGACCTCTTCACCGAGACGACTGCCTATGCCCCCAGCTCCCCGTACTCTGCCAGCAAGGCAAGTTCGGATCACCTCGTGCGGGCTTGGCAGCGTACCTATGGTCTGCCGACGTTGGTCACCAACTGCTCCAACAACTACGGCCCGTACCATTTCCCCGAGAAGCTCATCCCGCTGATGATTCTCAATGCGCTGGCAGGCAAGGCGTTGCCGGTGTATGGCGATGGCAAGCAGGTGCGTGACTGGTTGTACGTGGAAGACCACGCTCGTGCGTTGATCAAGGTCGCCACCGAAGGCGAGATCGCCGAGACCTACAACATCGGCGGCCATAACGAGAAGCAGAACATCGAAGTCGTCAAGACACTGTGTGCCCTGCTGGAAGAACTGGTGCCCGAAAAGCCGGCGGGAATCTCCAAGTACGAAGACTTGATTACCTACGTGACGGATCGCCCTGGCCACGATGTGCGCTATGCGATTGACGCCGCCAAGATCGAACGTGAACTGGGCTGGGTACCACAGGAAACCTTCGAGACCGGTCTGCGCAAGACGGTCGAGTGGTACCTGGCGAATGAAAGCTGGTGGCAGCGTGTTCAGGACGGCAGCTATCGCGGTGAACGTCTGGGTACCGGGAGCTGATGATGACGACGTCCACACGCTTTGGCCGCATTCTGATTCTGGGTGGCAATGGCCAGGTCGGGTTCGAGTTGCAGCGCAGCTTTGCGCCCTTCGGTGAGGTGAGTGCACCGCGCCGCAGTGAACTGGATGTCAGTGATCTCGCTGCGGTATCAGCCTGGGTGCAGGCGTATCAACCACAGCTGATTCTCAACGCCGCCGCCTGGACGGCAGTCGATAAGGCAGAAGATGAGCGCGACGGCGCGATGCGCCTCAATGCAGAGCTGCCTGCCCTGTTGGCCGAAAAAGCCACTGAGCTCGACGCCACCCTGGTGCACTACTCGTCGGATTATGTCTATCCGGGAGATGGGGATCAGCCGTGGCGTGAAGACAGCCCGACGTCGCCGCTATCCGTCTATGGCGAGAGCAAGCTGGCTGGCGATGAGTCAGTATTGGCCAGTGGCTGTCGTCACTTGGTGTTCCGCACTAGTTGGGTGTATGCCGCGCGTGGCAACAACTTCATGAAGACGATGCTCAAGCTGGGGCGTGATCGCGATACATTGAATATCGTCCATGATCAGATCGGTGCGCCGACTCCTGCGCGCTTGATCGCCCAGCTCACCTGTGAGGCACTGCGCCAACGGATCGACTCTGGGCTTTATCACCTGGCGCCGCAGGGCACCACCAGCTGGCACGGGTTCGCCCAGAGCATCTTCCGCCTGGCCATCGCGCAGGGGGAAACGCTGGCGATAGACCCGCAGACGCTGGGTGGCATCTCGACAGCGGAATACCCGACACCGGCGACACGCCCACTGAATTCCCGTCTTGCGCTGACGAAACTCGAGGTAGCACTTGGCCTCGAGCTGCCTGACTGGCAGTCTCAGCTGGCGCTGACACTCAAGGAACATCTGGATCGCTGAGTCAGCGGTCTCTGTCACATTGGCAGGTCATCTTCAGTGTGTGGCATCCCGCGGCACCTGATCTTCTTCGAATGAAACGCTAGACGTCGATACGACAAGGATTTTGATATGGCGCGCAAGGGTATCATCCTCGCCGGTGGTTCCGGTACACGACTGCATCCGATCACTCGCGGTGTATCCAAGCAACTGCTGCCGATCTACGACAAACCAATGATCTTTTATCCGGTCTCTGTCCTGATGCTGGCCGGTATTCGCGAGATCCTGATCATCTCTACCCCGGAAGATCTGCCGCAATATGAGAATCTACTGGGCAATGGTGAACAGTATGGCGTGAGTTTCGAGTATGCCGTGCAGCCGAGCCCGGATGGACTGGCGCAGGCCTTCATCATCGGTGAGGAATTCATCGGCGATGATTCGGTCTGCCTGGTGCTGGGTGACAACATCTTCCATGGTCAGCACTTCTCGGATCAGCTGAAGCGTGCCGCGACTCAGCCGAGCGGCGCGACCGTCTTTGGTTACCTCGTGCAGGACCCGGAGCGCTTCGGCGTGGTGGAGTTCGATGACTCTGGCAAGGCGATGTCCATCGAGGAGAAGCCGCTGAAGCCCAAGTCGCCCTATGCGGTGACAGGCCTCTACTTCTATGACAATGATGTGGTCGAGATCGCCAAGTCCGTGGAGCCGTCCGAGCGTGGCGAGCTGGAAATCACCAGCATCAACAATGCCTATCTGGAACGTGGTGACCTGCGTGTCGAGCGACTGGGGCGTGGCTTCGCCTGGCTGGATACTGGCACCCACGACAGCCTGCTGGAAGCAGGCCAGTACGTGCAAACCATCGAGCATCGTCAGGGCCTGAAGGTGGCATGTCTCGAGGAAATCGCCTGGACCAACGGCTGGATCAGCGACGAGCAGCTCGAAGAGCAGGGCACCGCACTCAAGAAGACCGGTTACGGCCAGTACCTGCTCAAGCGCCTGGATGACAAGCGCCGTGGCAACTACTGAGCTTGATACCTGAGTTCGACATCTGAGAGCGGGCGCTGTTGCCGGGTACGCATGCAGTGAAGTCAATGCTGATGTACCCGCTTTCCCGCAGTCCTCGCGAACATGGCGAGGACTGCGGGAATTTTCATTGCGACCTGCCACGCCTGCGTGCTATCGAAGCAGAGCCTTGCCGTGCCTGGGCCGGCAGGGCATCGAGCCTGTGACTGTTGAAGTGATATCTGTCCCCTACAAGGAGCGAAGACCGCATGAATTTTGAAAGACTCGCCATCCCGGATGTCGTGCTGCTGACCCCGCAAAAATTCGGTGATGAGCGTGGCTTCTTCATGGAGACCTTTCGCCAGAGCGAATTTGTCGAGCACTGCGGTGATTACACCTTCGTGCAGGACAACCACAGCAAATCCCGTCAGGGCATTCTGCGTGGCCTGCACTACCAGCTGAATCAGCCGCAGGGCAAGCTGGTGCGTGTGACTCAGGGCGAAGTCTTCGATGTGGCCGTCGACATGCGCAAGAGTAGTCCGACATTCGGTCAGTGGGTCGGTGCCCATTTGAGCGAAGACAATCAGCAGATGCTATGGGTGCCGCCGGGATTCGCCCATGGCTTCTATGTCATCAGCGAAACCGCGGAGTTCCAGTACAAGTGCACGGATTATTATGCCCCGGGGGATGAGTACTCACTGAAATGGAATGACGCCAGCGTGGGGGTCGAATGGCCGTTGGTAAATGGCGAAGCTCCGAAGTTATCAAATAAAGACTCGTTAGCTGTTAGTTTTTTTAGCGCTAACTATTTTTAGTTTTGCTGGTTTTCTTGCTACTTGAAAATTTATCTTCAGTTAAAATTCAATATCATTGAAGGCTATTCTTAATGAAAATTGCCATCGCAGGCACCGGTTATGTCGGTCTCTCCAACGCCATGCTGCTGTCTCAGCATCATGAAATCGTCGCGTTGGATATCGTGCCGGAGAAGGTGGAAGGCCTGAACCGTGGTATCTCACCTATCGTCGATAATGAGATTCATGAGTTTTTGGCGCGTGGAGATCTGAATTTCCGCGCTACCCTCGACAAGGAAGAGGCCTACCGCGATGCCGATTTCGTGATCATCGCGACGCCGACGGATTACGATGCCACCACCAACTACTTCAACACCAAGAGTGTGGAAGCGGTGATTCAGGATGTGTGCGACATTAATCCTGATACGGTGATGGTGATAAAGTCTACTGTGCCGGTAGGCTATACGGCTGAGGCGCGTGAGCGTTTCCAGACTCAGAATCTGATGTTCTCGCCGGAATTCCTGCGTGAAGGCAAGGCGCTGTACGACAACCTGCATCCGTCTCGCATCATCGTCGGTGAGCGCTCCGAGCGTGCCGAGGTATTTGCCGGGCTGCTCAAGGAAGGTGCCATCAAGCAGGGTGTCGATGTGCTCTTCACTGACAGCACCGAAGCAGAGGCCATCAAGCTGTTCGCCAATACCTACCTGGCAATGCGCGTCGCCTACTTCAATGAGCTGGATACCTACGCCGAATCACATGGCCTGGATGCCAGGCAGATCATCGAAGGGGTGGGACTGGACCCGCGCATTGGGCAGCACTACCACAACCCGTCATTCGGGTATGGGGGCTACTGTCTGCCGAAGGATACCAAGCAGTTGTTGGCCAATTATCAGGAAGTGCCCAACAACATGATCCAGGCCATCGTCGATGCCAACACTACGCGCAAGGACTTCATTGCGGAGTCCGTGCTCAAGCGCAACCCGCAGGTGGTGGGGGTGTATCGTCTGGTGATGAAGTCCGGCTCTGACAACTTCCGCGCCAGTGCCATGCAGGGCGTGATGAAGCGCATCAAGGCCAAGGGTGTGGAAGTGGTGGTGTACGAGCCGGTACTGGAAGAGGATACCTTTTTCGGGTCACGCGTCATGCGGGATCTCGAGGCGTTCAAGCAGGAAGCTGACGTCATTCTGAGCAATCGCATGGCGGAAGAGCTCGCCGATGTGGTCGACAAGGTCTACACCCGCGATCTGTTCGGCAACGATTGATTCTGAGCGCTGGTTCTTGATCGAAAATACAACGCCGCATCCACGTGATGCGGCGTTTTCATATGGGGTCACAGGGCACCGGGTAGAAGAGGGCATAGGTGAAGACTTTCATGCTGCTTGCCTGATGCCAAGGAGAAGGGCAGTTGTGTCAGGCTATCTCTCCCATGGAGTCCTCAATAGCCCTCTGCAGCGTGCGCTTGAGTGGCTCGTGCCATCCTTCATAGAGTCATCACTGGGTCAGGAAGGCCAGGTATGCCGTCATACGATTCCTTCGCTCGATCAGCTTCATCCCCCGTTGACGCCGATGTTTCCTCGGTGACGTCGCGTCCCGTGTCCTGCGGCGTTTTCCTGTTAGGTCTGCTCAGTCTGGTCCTGCCCTCTGGCTATAGCATCGGGCCGGCACTGCTGATGTTGATCAGTGGCTATGGGTTGCTGCGCGAACCGCGCACGCTTCTGCGGGCGCCTCGCAAGGAGGACATGGCCGTCATCGGCGTGATGGCGGGCCTCGTAGCCTTGTTGCTGGTGAGCATCCTGCTGCAGGGGGATGCGTGGCAGACGACCGGCGTGCCTATCCGCCTGTTGCTGGCTGTGCCGGTGCTGTTGCTGGTGTTGTCGTGTCCGCCGTCGCTGGGGGCGATGTGGGGTGGGTTGATCCTCGGCAGCGTGCTGACCGGCATCTGGGCGATGTGGCAGAAGCTGGTGTGGGGCGTACACCGCGCCGGTGGCTTTACCAACACCATCAACTTCGGCGATATCTGCATGTTGATGGGGCTGATGTGTCTGGCCGGACTTGGCTGGGCCATGAGTCAGCCAGGTGCCCGGCGGCGTTATTGGATACTGGCGCTGCTGGTTGGCGGGGCCTTCGGCATCATCGGCTCGTTGATGTCTGGGACACGCGGTGGTTGGATCGGTTTTCCCTTTGCGGCCTGGGTGCTGTATCGCAGTTATGGTGAGGTAATTTCACGCCGTGTGCTCAGGCTCGGTGTCTTCATGTGTGCTGGCGTGATCGCCTTGATGGTGATGATGCCGGCGACCGGTATCCAGCAACGTGTCGAGGCCGGCGTCTCGGATGTCACGAAGTACGTGGAGGACCGCAATGCCGGCACCTCCGCGGGGGCACGACTCGAGATGTGGCGGGGCGCTCTGCTGATGATTGCCGAGCAGCCGTGGCTGGGCAGGGGCGAGACGGGGTATGCCGAAGCGCGTGATGCGATGATCGAGCGGGGAGCGCTGAGTCGCCACGTTCAACCTTATGAGCATCCCCACAACGAGTTTCTCGATGCCTGGGTCAAGCGCGGAGTACTGGGCCTGCTTGCATTGCTGGCCCTCTATCTGGTGCCGCTGCGACTCTTCTACCGTCGCCTGGACAGCGACGACCTGACGTTGCGCTCACTGGCTGTCGCCGGCGTGTTGCTGCCGCTGACCTTCCTCGATTTCGGCATGACCTGGGTGATGTTCTCCCAGGCCAGCGGCGTGATGGTCTATGCCTTCTGGTTGGCGATCGTGTGGGGCACGCTGCGCGCCCACGAGCGTCGCCTTGAGCTGCAACAGGCAAGGCCGCGCTGAGCGACAGCCTCCCCATCCATTGCCGACCATCTCTATGTAATTGGTTGCGCCGCTGGCCTGCGCCCATGATCTCAAGGGGGCCCCTGGCCGTGTCGCCACTTTGACCTTGGCTGGCGAGAGGGCTACAGTACGCGCAAATTTGAGCAATCGCTCACGAATATTGACGTGCGGTGTGGAAGGCTGTTTCACCGCTCAGGAGAATGGACATGCAAGACAAGCTCAAGATCGACATCGTCTCCGACGTGGTGTGCCCGTGGTGCATCATCGGCTACAAGCGCCTCGAAAGCGCCATCCAGTCACTGGGCCTGGAAGACAGGGTCGAGATCGAATGGCAGCCCTTCGAGCTGAACCCGGACATGCCGGCGCATGGCGAGAACCTGCGCGCGCATTCTGAACGCAAGTACGGCACCACGCCCAAGGGCAGTGTCGAGGCGCGCCAGAACCTCGCCAACTTGGCCGCAGAGGAAGGGCTAGTCTTCAACTACTTCGACGACATGCGCATGGTCAATACCTTCGAGCTACACGTACTGCTCGAGTACGCCGCCGAGCAAGGCATGCAGCATGACCTGATGATGCAGTTCTTCGCGGACTTCTTCACGTTGCAGAAGGACATGTCGGACCGCGCGGTGATGGCGGACTCCCTGGCAGCGGTCGGGCTGGATGCCACGGAAGGCCTCGCGCAACTCGATGACGCCGAGGCGCGTGAGCAGGTCGTGCAGCACGAGAACCACTGGAAGCAGATGGGGATCTCCAGCGTACCGACCTTCGTCTTCAACCGCCGCAGCGCCCTGAGCGGTGCTCAGCCCAAGGAAGTGTTCGAGCAGGTGCTGAGCGAGCTGATGGCAGAGCAACAGGCCGAATCCGGCAAGTGATACGCCCGGCTACCTCTCCAGCGATTCACCCAGATGAGGGAGAATGATCCATGAGCAAGATCATGATTACCGGTGCCAATTCCGGTCTCGGCAAGGAATGTGCGCATCAGCTGGCGCAGCATGAGGATGTCGACACCCTCTATCTGGCCTGTCGCAACCCGCACAAGGCGGAGGCCGCGCGTCGAGAGCTTGAAAGCAGCACCGGGCGCAGCATCTTCGAGATCGTGATCATGGATGTTTCAGACCCAACCTCGGTACGCGAGGCGGTTGCCGCCTTCGATGGCACTCTGGATGGCCTGATGATGAATGCCGGTGGCCTTGGGGGATCGACCTTTCTTGATCAGACGCCCCAAGGGGTGACCCAGATGACGGCGAGCAATCTGCTTGGGCATGTGCTGCTGGCAGAAGAATTGCTCTCAGCGAACAAGCTGCGCGGTATCGTGATGTATACGGGGTCCGAGGCGGCGCGCGGTGTGCCCAAATTTGGCATCACTCGACCGGAGCTCAAGACGGGTTCCCGGGAGGAGTTCATCTCGATCTGTGATGGCAGTGACTTCGAGAGCGCCAGTGACCCGATGCCTCCCTATGCCTACGTCAAGCTGATGGGCGCGCTGTGGATCTCCTCTCTGGCTCGCCAATATCCTGACGTGCGTGCAGTCACCGTCAGCCCCGGCCATACCGCCGGCACACGGGTGGGGGATGGTCTGCCACCGCTCAAGAAGGCGCTTTTCAAGTCTGCCTTCAAGATTCTGCCGTTCTTCAAACTGTCACATGACCTTGAGTTCGGTGCCCGTCGTCTCGTTGATGTCATGCATGATGATCAGTACCGCAGTGGCATCTTCTACGCGAGCAAGGAGAAGGTACTGACCGGCCCGATGATCGACCAATCCACTCTGTTCGCGGACCTGGCCAATACTCAGTATCAGGACAATGCTCGGGCGGCGCTCTGGCACTTTCTGAAACGCTGACCGAGGTACGCTCCATAACGCACACGGCCCCGCTTTTCAGCGGGGCCGTGTGCGTTATGGAGCATCGAATAGCTGGGGAGTTAGAGCCCCGCCTTGATATTGCTCAGTTGCTGCATGAGCGTGTCCAGAACGGCGTCGACCTGCGCTTCGGTATGCTCACAGGAGAGGAAGAAGCGCAGACGGGCGCTCTTCTCCGGCACGGCGGGGTGCAGGATGGGCTGGACATTGAAGCCGGCCTCGAACAGCTGGTTGGAGAGGCGCGCGGCCACCAGGGAGCTGCCCAGAATCACTGGTACGACGGCAACGCCAAGGCTGTCGCCGACATCGAGTCCCAGTGCGCGGGCGCGCTTGAGGAAGTAGCCGGAGACGGCGTGCAAACGCGCGATGCGCTGTCTGGCGTCGTCGCCCTGGAGCAGTTCGAGAATCTTCAGCGACGGGGCGGCGACCTGGGCCGGCATGCCCACCGAGTAGAGGAAGCCCGGTGCGAAGTAGCGCAGCATGCTGACCAGTTCCTTGCAGCCGGCGATGTAGCCGCCGCACCCGGACAGCGTCTTGCTCATCGTGCCCATCCAGATATCGACGTCACGCGCAGTGATGTCGAAGTGCTCCCTCAGGCCGAGCCCGCGCTCGCCGAGTACGCCGAAGGAGTGGGCTTCGTCGACCATCAGCCAGCAACGGTACTTCTGCTTGAGGGCGATCAGGCGCGGCAGGTCCGGCACGTCGCCGTCCATGCTGTAGAGACCTTCAGTGACGATCAGCACGCGCTCGAACTTGCCGCGCTGACTGCTTAGCAGGGCTTCCAGCGCGTCCGGGTCATTGTGCGCGAAGGGCATGCGGCGGGCGCCGGACAGCTGGGCGCCGACCAGCGAGCTGTTGTGGATCCACTCGTCATGCAGGATCAGGTCCTTCGGCCCGAGCAGATAACCCAGTGTGGAGACATTGGTGGCGTGGCCGCTGACGAAGACCACCGCATCCTCGACGTCGTAGGTGCGCGCGACGGCGGCTTCCAGCTGTTGATGGATCGGACGTTCGCCGGAGACCGCGCGTGAGGCCGACACCGAGGTGCCATAGTGCGCGGCAGCGTCCGCCGCGGCCTTGACCACTTCCGGATGGCGCGAGTAGTCGAGGTAGTTGTAGCTGGCGAAGTTGACCAGCTCACGCCCCTCGATACGCGTCGTGGCGCCGGCGCAGCCTTCATGCACACGAAAGAAGGGCTCCGGCACGCCAAAGGCGGCGCCGGCCTGCTGCATCATGCTGAGTTGCTGATAGCCGGGCTGGCGATCGAAACGCACGAAATCATCGCTGATCTGAAGCGGTTCAGCGCTCTTGTGGGCGAAGATATCCTCATCGTTCGACTGGGTATTGGCCGGGCGAGTGCGGCGCGCACGCGCCTTGTCGAGCAGTTGCTGCTTCATGTCACTGGCGGATGAACCGGGGGAATTGCGGGTTGCCAAGAGTCGATTTCCTTACACATGTGATGCTGACCCAAAAACGGGCGCAAGAGCCTTGGCTCTCCGCCCGTCGGGTATCTTCAAGCTGATCGTGTGCGCTGACGAGGCATGGGCCTTGGCGAGAGCGGGGGACTGCTGTCAGGGCCCGAACCGGCAAGTTCCGTTTGCCTGTCACCGTCGCGCGAATGGGTCGACGTTACGCCAAGATGGCGCATGGCACCAGCCCACACCTGCCATCCGGCATCACGGCGTGGGCTGGGTGCCGGGGGAAGATGGCTACTTGCTGACCATCTCTCCCCGCTCTGTCACCGTCGGCGTCTCCCCGCCATGCTGCTTCACCAGCTGCGCCATGGCCTGGTCTTCCGAGCGGCTTTCGGCTTCCTCGTCGTCGGCATTGCCCATCTTGTGCATCAGGCGCTCCGCGAGTCGCCACAGGGTGGCGGCTTCGCTGATCATCATCACCGGAATGCTGATGCCCAGGCGCGCCTCCACCGCCGTCATCAGCTCGACTCCCATCAGTGAGTCGAAGCCCATGTCGTAGACGCTCTTGTTGACGTCGATGGCGTCTACGTCGATCAACAGAATCTTGCTCAGCTCGCCCTTGAGAATCTCGACGATGGCGGTCTGCAGCGCTTCGCCGCTCAAGCCCGCCAGTGCCGCGGCGATATCATCCTGCTGCGCCTGACTGTTGTCATCCTCACCGGCGCGGCGGGCGATTTCCTCGAAGCGCGGCGTGGCAGCGGTCGGCAAAAAGCGCGCCAGCGCGCCCCAGTCCAGTTCCAGCACGCCCAGTGAGTGACCCGGCAGGCCGAGCGCCTGGGCCTTCTGATCCGCGCTGATCATCTCGCCGAGACAGGCCAGTGCGTGGTCTGCCATCAGTGCGTCACCGCCGAGGCGATTCTTGAGTGCTTCACGGGTCTTCTCGTTGCGCGCCAGGAACCCGGCATCCTCGATCGCACCCCAGCGCGCGCAGGTAGACGGCAGACCACGGGCACGACGGTTGGCGGCAAGCCCCTCCAGCCAATGATTGGCTGCCACGTAGACGCTCTGTCCGGGATTGCCGAACAGCGTGGTGGCCGAGGAGTAGAGCACGAAGAAGTCCAGCGCATGCTTGGCACTCAGGCGATCCAGCAGGCGCGCGCCTTCCAGCTTCGGCGTCATCACGCGCTGGATGCGCTCGGCATCGAGGTGGCGAATCAGCGCATCATCGATCACCGCCGCGGCATGGATGATGCCCTTGAGCGGTGCGATGGCATCGTCCGTCTCACTGGTATCAGTCTCACTGGCATCAGGGGTCTTGGCGAAGCGTGCGAACACCTTTGATAGCGCGGCTTCATCGGCGACATCACAGGCCAGGGCATGCACTTTCACCCCCTGGGCCTCGAGACGCGCGACGCCTTGCTGCGCTTCTTCACTGGCCGCACCGGAGCGCCCGAGCAGTACCAGCTCACGCGCGCCCATCGCGGCCAGCCACTCGGCACTGCGCAGGCCAAAGCCGCCCAGTCCGCCGGTGACCAGATAGCTGCCAGCCGGGTCGAGACTCAGTTCGCCGGACAGGTCAGCCGGGGCAGAAGTCTCCGAGACAGTTCGCGCCTCGCTCAGCGATGCAGTCAGGGAGCGCTGGGTGACCACGACCTTGCCGATCTGACGGGCCTGCTGCATATAGCGGAAGGCTTCCACCACCTGGCTGGCATCGAAGGTGGTGTAGGGCAGTGGCGCCAGGGTGCCATCCTCGAACAGCGCCATCATCTCGCGGAACAGACGCGTGGTCAGGCCCGGGCATTCCTTCATCAGCTGATCGGAATCGATGCCGAAGTAACTCAAGTTGTTGCGGAACGGACGTAGCCCCATCGGGGTATTCTCGTAGAAGTCGCGTTTGCCCAGCTCACAGAAACGCCCGAACGGCTTGAGTACGCGCAGGTTCTGGGCGATGGCTTCACCGGCCAGCGAATTGAGCACCACATCGACGCCACGGGCATCCACGGATGGATCGCGCTGCTGACGCTTGGCGAGATCGGTCAGGATGTCTTCCGCGAAGCCGTGGCTGCGCGAGTCATAGACGTTCTCGATGCCCATCAGCGCGAGGAAGTCACGCTTGGCCGGTGAGCCGACGGTCGCGAACACCTCGGCGCCCAGCCACTCGGCGATCTGCAGCGCCGCGATGCCCACGCCGCCGGCGGCGCCGTGAATCAGCACCTTCTCGCCGGCTTCCAGACGCGCCAGATGCTTGAGCGCGTAGTAGACGGTGAAGAAGGTGGTCGGGATGGTCGCCGCGGCTTCCAGACTGACGCCGTGGGGCACATGAGCCAGAGCGGTATCCGCGATCACCAGACGGTCCGAGAAGCTGGCCGGGCCGAAGCCGACCACGCGCTCGCCGACCTTGAATTCGGCATTGGCGCCAGCCTGAGCGACGACACCTGAGAACTCGAGCCCCAGGCTCGGGCCGGAGAAGCCGTGTTCGATGGCCTCATCCGACAGCAAACCGAGGGTGTACATGACATCGCGGAAGTTGAGGCCGGTCGCCTCGACACGCACTTCCACTTCACCGTCTGCCACGGCGGGCAGCATGCGTGGCTGCCATTCCAGATTGCGCAATTGGCCGGGCTGGCTGAAGCCGAGGCTGACGCCGTGTCGCTGAGCGCCTGACGACTGCGAGCCTGAGATCTGCGAGAGGGAGCTCTCGCTACCAGCGGCCTGCTGAGGCGCCGCTACCTGGCGCAGACGTGTCGCGAAGCGCGCGCCAGTGGCATCCAGCACCACTTCCTGTTCATGGTCTGGCGCTTCGAGTTCCTGTACCAGCGCGTCGAACAAGGCCGGCGTGCTGGCGGCGTCGTGCTCCAGCGTCGGCGTATCCAGCAGGCGGATGGCCAGCGACTGGCTCTCGTTGGCCAGACTGCGTGCAAAGCCCCAGCTGGCCGCATCCGCTGGCGTCGTCGCTGCGGGCGCATTCTCTGTCTGCCACAGCGTCGCCACGTCATGGGTCAGCACCCACAGGGTTGGGGCGGGACGGCTGTCGTCCTGCTCCTGGGCGCTGTCAAAGGCCTGGGCGATCTGTGCCAGCAGCTGCTGACGCGCACATTGGAGGGCATTGGTGCTATCCGTACCGTTCTGCTCATCTGTCGCCGCAGCACCGGGCAGCGCGATCAGGTGGTCAACGTCGCCAAGCTGCTCGATCAATGCGCAGGCGTCCGCGGGCAGGCTGGCTGACAGGCGCTCATGGCTGACCTGATGACCGCGCGCGGCCAGCGAGTCGCTCAAGCTTGTCAGCAATGCCTGATTCGCCGGTGCCTGCGGGCTATCCAGCAACGCGATGGAGAGCGTGGTGGCTTGGTTTCCCACTGGCTCACTTGCCGCCGCCTGGTCTTCAGCGGTTTTCGCAAGAGCCGCAAGTGATGTCTGAGCCGCGAGCGGTGCCTGAGCGGCAAGCGTCGCGGACAGCCACCAGGCGCCTGATGTTTCAGTACCCAGGTGATCGCTGGCCAGACTATCGCTGGTCAGGTTATCGCTGACAGGCGCCGGTGAATCGATATCGAGGCCCAGCTGGGTCAGGAGACGTTGCCATTGCGCGATGCCCGGATGACTGCGCAGCTGCTCGCCATCATCGAGGGCCAGAATCGGGCCAGCCCAGGCCGCCGGTTCACAGCCACACAGCAGCAGCTGCGCGCCGGGTGCCAGACGGGCGATCAGCGCTGTCAGCAGCTCGCGCGCCTGTGACGGTGCCTCGAAGTCCAGATGCACGATGGCGAGCTGAGTCTTGCCAGTCGCGGCGGTATCCTGGAAGGCCTCGCCCGCGATCACGTCGATCAGCGGCAAGTCATCCTGCAGACGATTGGCTTCACTGAGGGCGCCGGTACTGGCGGCCACGAAGCGATAATCAAGCAACCCATAGTGACCTTTGCGTGCATCCGCCTCGCGCAGTGTCGCGAGGCGCTGGCCCAGCCAGGGGCCGCCGGCACCCAGCTCCAGCACATCAAGGCGCTGGCCGGCCGGCAGAGCGGCAAGTGCGCTGCTGATGCGCTGATCGAGCTGGGCGCTCAACCACTGCCAGCCGGCATTGCCGACCGCCGTCTTGAGCAGCGTCGGGATCAGCGGCTGGCGCAAGTATTCGAGCGCGGCACTGGCGTCCGTCGAGAGCAGCGCCTCGCGGTCTGCTGCCGCTTCATCGTCCTTGCTATCCGGCGTGGTCCTGTCACCCAACGGAGTGCCGTCCAACGGCATGCCGCGATTAAGCCATTCGTCCAGATGCAGACGCAGGCGACCGGCGGCGTGCGTCAGCGGGAACTGGCCCGGATAGTCACGTACCAGCAGCTGCCAGATGTCATTGGCGGCGGGCAGGTCCAGCGAGTTGATCTGCCAGTCGCCGCTGTCGAGTGCTTCCGTCAGGCCTTGTGATTCAGCCCAGTCGAGCAGGGCACGGCTGAACAGTGGACAACGGCGCTGCCAGCGCGACAGCGCCTCGTGATCGAGATGAGCCAGTTCCGGGTCGCCCGGTGCGGCGTGACGCAGCAGGGTCTCGTGGACGCTGGCGAGCATCAGGCTGTCGAGCAGCGGCTCCAGCTCATCGCGGAAGCATTGGCTGTCTGCCAGCGGATGAGTGGTGTCGTCGCTGCAGGCAAGCTCGGGCGCCATCGCCTCGGCGACCAGCGACTCCAGCGCCAGGGCGGCGGCAGGGCGCGGACTCAGCGGATGCGGTGCGGCAGTCAGTTCGATATCCAGGTAATCCAGATGCGCCGTGCCATCACGTCCCAGGCGTACGGCGCGGAAGCGGGCCTCTTCGGCAACCGCTACGGCGCGGCCTTCGGCGTCGAACAGCTCGAAGTCGGCGCACAGGGAGTGCGGGCCACGCGAGCGCAGCACCACACGTGCGGTGACGATCTGTGAGGCGCGTACCTGCTCACGCACCTGCAGGCGTCCGACGCGTACCGGCACGAAGGCCATGCCGTTGCTTGCCGCCATCTGGCCCTTGAGCACGCCCAGCAGCGGAATGAACAGCTGGAAGGCGCTGTCGAGCACCCCGGGGTGCAGGTGGAAGTCGGCGTCCTGGCTGGCCATTTCCTCGGTCAGCGAGAAACGGGCCAGCACCTGCGGACGCGCAGTGCCCGCTGCGTGATGGTCGGTGCCCGCGTCGATCCAGATCTGCTCGGCGGCGCGGAAATGCGGGCCGTAATGCAGGCCGAGTTGCGCGGCAGCCGCCACGTGCTCATCGCGACCGAAATCGGCGGCGCGAGTCGGCATGACCGGGGCGGCTCGCTCCAGCAGGCGTCCACGCGTGGCGGTGAAGGCGCGCGCCACGGCGTGCAGATTCCACTTGTCGGCATCTTCGGCGCGTGTCTCACGACTCTCCAGACGCATGGCGCCATTGGCGCTGTCCAGTGACAGACGGGTCAGGCGCAGCGTGCTGTCATCGAGCAGCAGCGGGGCACGAATCTCGAAGTCTTCCAGGTCCAGCACATCAGGTAGATAGTCTGCGTCGGCGCTGGCGGCCTGCCATTCGTGGGCGGCGGCCAGGCACTGCTCCAGATAGCCGGCCCCCGGGAAGACGGCGCTCTCGCCGACCTGATGATCGGCCAGCCACGCGACCTTCTGGGTATCGAGCTGGGCTTCCCAGGTCAGGCGTTGCTGGGCGAGACGATAGCCGAGCAGCGGGTGCACATAATGACGGTCCAGCAGCCGCTGGCTTTCGCTGGTGGTCTGGATCCAGCATGGGCTGCGTTGCCACGGGTAGCCTGGCAGCTCGACGAATTGACCGGCGACCGGGAACAGCTCGGTGATGTCGACGGCGCCGGAGACCAGTACGCGACCGCGCAGATGCTCCAGGGCGTCTACCCCGGCATGGCGACGGTCGAGACTGGCGAGTACCTGGCCGGCGGGCGCCTCTTCACTGCGCGCCTTGAGAATGTCGTTCAGATAGCTGCGCAGGATCGGGTGCGCGCCGATCTCGACCAGCAGGCGATGGCGGCCGAGGGCAGCGTTCTCTTCCGTCTCGGCGTGCCAGTTGACCAGCGACGTGACGGCGGCCTCGAACATGACCGGCTGACGGATGTTTTCCCACCAGTAGCGCGCATCCAGCTGCTCGCCGGCAATGACGCTGCCGGTGACGGTGGAGATGAACGGGGTATGCGTGGCGCGGGGCGTCAGGCCGTCGAGGGATTCGAGCAGGCCAGGCTTGATCGGGTCCATCGCCGGGCTGTGGAAGGCGTAATCCAGTCCCAGCACTCTTGCGAAGGTGCCCTGGGCGGAGAGCTCCTTGCTTAGCGCTTCCAGCAGCTCACGCTGACCCGCCAGGGTGGTGCCACGCGGGCCATTGATGCCGGCCAGTGACAGCGAGGCCCACTGCGGCTGCTCCAGCCATTCGCGCATCTCGCACTCGCCGAGACCGACGGCCATCATCGCGCCAGTGCCACGGGTGCGCCCCTGATGATAGCTGCGCTGGAAGATGACGCGGGTGGCCTGTTCAAGCGTCAGTGCGCCACTGGCCCAGGCGGCAGCGACCTCGCCGACACTGTGGCCGGTCACGGCAGCGGGGCGGATGCCACGCTCGATCAGCCACTCGGTGACCGCGACCTGCAGCGCGAACAGCGTCGGCTGGGCAATCTCGGTAGCATCCAGGCGGTTCTCGCCTTTCTCGCTCAGGCTGCCGTCCAGTTCCTTGAGCAATTCGAAGCCATTGAAGTCACGGAAGGCGGCATCGAGGCGCTCAAGACAGGCGCGCACGCTGGCGGACTCTTCCATCAGGGCACGGCCCATGCCGGCCCACTGGCAGCCATTGCCGGAGTACACGAATACCGGGCCACGCTCCTGTACGGGAGTCGGGGCATTCGGCGTGGCGCGCGGTGATGCACCATTGTCACTGGCGCTCGGCAATGACGGCAGACGGTCCGCCAGAGTGATGCGCGGATGGTCGCCGAGATCCCCTTCGCTACCGAGGGTATCGAGGTCCTCAAGCAGGGTGGTGAAGTTATCCGCGCTGAGCAGGGCACCATGCACATGATGCTCACGGCGGGCAGCCAGCTGCCAGGCGAGATCGTAGAGGCTGGGTGCCATGTCGTGGGCGGCGAGCTCACGCAGATGCTCTGCCAGTTCCAGCGCGGACTGCTTGAGCGCTTGTGGGGAGCGGGCGCTCAGGCGCAGCGGCGGGGTCTGTTCACCTTCAGCAGTCGGTTGCGCTACCGATTGTTCGGGGGCACTTTCCAGCAGCACATGGGCATTGGCGCCGCCGAAGCCGAAGGAGTTGACTCCGACCACCAGACGCCCGTCTGCCTTGAGCTTTCGCGGCTGGGTGACGATATCCAGATTCCACTCGTCAGTGCGAATCTTCGGATTCAGGCGCTGGATCTTGATCGTCGCCGGCACTTCACGATGCGCGATCACGCCTAGTGCCTTGGCCAGGCCTGCCACGCCAGAGGCGGTTTCCAGGTGACCCATGTTGCTCTTAATCGAGCCGATCGGCAGAGGGGTAGTCCGCTTCTGACCGATGGCGGCACCGATGGCGCGGGTTTCCAGCGGGTCACCGACCGCGGTGCCGGTGCCGTGGGCCTCGAGATAGTCGATCTCGTCCGGGCTGATGCCGGCCTGCTCGCAGGCCTGTTCCATCAGCTGGATCTGCGCCGCCGGGTTGGGCACGGTCAGGCCGGACTTGTAGCCATCGGTATTGACCACGGAAGAGGCCACCACGGCGAGGATACGATCGCCATCGGCGATGGCCTGGTCGAGATCCTTGAGCAGGAAGACGCCGCCGCCCTCGGAGCGTGCGTAGCCATCACCGGCTTCATCGAAGACCTGACAGCGGCCGGTCTTCGACAACATCGTGGCCTTGGAGAAGATCAGGAAGCCGTACGGATGCAGATGCAGGCTGATGCCGCCGGTCAGCGCCATGTCAGTCTCACCGCTTCTGATCGACTGGCAGGCCTGGTGGAAGGCGACCATTGAAGAAGAGCAGGCGGTATCCAGCGACAGGCTTGGGCCGTGCAGGTCGAAGGCATACGACAGACGGTTTGAGGCCACGCTGGAGGTATTGCCGGTCGCGGTATTCGGGCCGATGGCGCTCAGGTCATCCGCCATGCGGTAGGAGTAATCCAGGCTCGCGATGCCCATGAAGACGCCACAGCGTGAGCCGCGCATCTTCTCGGCGGGGATACCGGCGTGCTCGATGGCTTCCCAGCTCATCTCCAGCAGCATGCGCTGCTGGGGGTCCATGCTGGCGGCTTCGCGCGGGCTGATACCGAAGAAGGCGGGGTCAAAGCCCGTGATGTCGCCCAGCGAACCTGCGGCGAAGCTATAGCTCATGCCCGGGGCTTTCTTGTCCGGGTGCGAGAGAGACTCCTTGCTCCAGCGGTCGTCGGCGACTTCGGTCACCATGTCCTTGCCGGCCAGGAGGTCGTCCCACAGGGTGGCCTGAGTGGTGCCGGGGAAACGGCTGGCTGCGCCGATGATGGCAACGCGTCGGGTCATGACAAGCTCCTGAACTTCTGAGTCACGGCACTGTGGCGAGCATGTTTCGCAGTCGCCTTCAGCAGCGCACTTCCTAATGTATCGATATTGATGACGCGCGGATCGCCCTTGCGGCATTGCTCGTCAGTCTTGAAGGGCCCTTCACAATCGAGGGCCCACTCCATCAGCTCCGGGTCCTTGTCGCGCACGGCCGCCATGGTCTGGCGGGCGGTGTCGTCGGACTCCGGCAGAGCGCTGGACCAGATGAAACTGTCGGTCACGCCATTGGGCTCGCCCAGGGTCGTATAGACCTCGGGCATGATCGGCACATGGTCTCCATAGAAACACAGCAGCCCGCCGCGCGGCAGTCGCGCCAGCGCGGTGGTGAGCTGATCGATCATCGCATCGGCATTCACCAGATGCCGCAGATAGATGCCCAGTTCCTGGCACTTCTCTGGCAGGTCTCCGTCATACCACTCCGGCAGACGTGCGCTGTCGAAAGTTTCCAGATGCAGCGGGCCATGATTCTCCATGGTGATCACCTGGATGAACAGCGGGGTATCGCCGGCCTCCAACAGGCAGTCTTCCACCTTGGCGGCCACGGCGGCATCGCTGATGTACTGGCCGCTCTTGTCGGCATCGCTGAAGTGGGCGATGTCGAGGAATTCATCGAAACCGAGCTGTTTCAGCACCTGGTTGCGCAGGTAGAAGGTGCCGGGATAGGGATGGATGCACAACGTGCGATAGCCCATTGCCTTGTAGCTGGCGGCGAGATTCGGCACGGCGCGATGCGCCAGCTGATGGTAGGGGTTGAACTGGTGCACGCCGAGTTCCTCGGCGGTCAGTCCGGTCAGGAAGGCGGTTTCGGTGCGTACGGTGTTGGCACCCCACGCCGGCACGGCCAGACGACCGCACGGCAGTCCCTGGGCCAGGGCGGTGAAGTGGCAGCGGTCCAGGTTCGGCAGCAGATCGTCACGTACCCGAGGATAGACGCGGCGGGCGTCGAAGAAGGATTCGCTCTGCACGCTGACGACATGGGGCAGCGCCTTGATGGCGTCCTCGTCATCGAGTTCGCGCAAGGTATCGTCGAGTTCGCGCTGTGCCTCCTCCAGGGGATTTCGCAGTGGCGCCAGTGGGCGGCGCGCCAGACGCGCATAGGCCAGCAGGTAGGGCACCATGCCCAGCTCGCTCAGGTCGAACTCGGGTACCAGCATCACCTTGCTGGCCAGACGGTTGCCCAGGGCGTAGACCAGGAGGCTCGCGCCGAGCAGTACGCTGATCAATGGCACCAGCCATAGAGCGGCATTGCCTGAGTAGGTGGCTGAGAAGCCCAGTGCGGGTTCGAGCCAGAGTCCCAGGCCGATCGCCAGCGCCCCTGCCGTGGTCGCGGCGATGGTCAGCCCGATGCCGAAGAAAGGGATATACAGGCGCGGGTGCTTGATGGCGTCGGTGAAGTACTCGAAGTCCTGGCTGAGGAAGGGTTCACGCAGCGACACGTACTTGGTGTGGCTGACCTGCAGCACCACCAGCCACAGCGCATTGACGACGATCAGCGAGAACCAGGGCCGCTGGGTGATCAAGGTGCACAGTGACCAGCTGGCGCACCAGTACCCGACATGTGCCAGCCTGGCACTGACGGGGCGACGCCAGAATGCGGCTGGCGGTGTCGTCATCTGTTTCAGCAGCAGATGCTCAAGCCCCAGCGTCAACCCGAGGCCGACCAGCAGTGGCCCGGCCATGAAAGACACAAACGCAATGACAAACTCCATGTAATGCCGACCTCGTTAGCCTCTGCCGTCGCAGGGGCTGTGTAGTGTCCGGTCGAGTACTCGACCCTGATCAAGATCCATGGCGACGAGGGGAGTGACAAGTCGGCCCCTCGCCGCAGTATTTTCAGGTGCTCTGGTGTCCAGATCCTGATCGTTCCAGCGTGTTCAACTATCGCTATGGCGTTCCCTGCACTCGCTATGGCGTTCCCATCACTGTCTATCCCATCGATTCTGCACGATGTACTCCAGTGGCAGGTACTGGGGTATTACGCTAACTCATTGTCATGACAATGGAAAAACGCTGAGCCATCGCCTGCTGCTCATGACGGCCTGGCTCACGACTCAGGTGCATGGTTAATGAAGACGCAAGCCTGCACCGTGGCGCGTGGGAAGCATGTCCCAATCAATGAGTGTAATTGAACCACCCGAGCAGGCGCTGGGAGATTCCGGCGGGCAGGACACTCAACCACCAGCACCCGAAGTTGAGCGGGAAGGGGAAGCTGATACGCGCCCGGTTACGCGCCGCGCCCTTGAGGATGCGGCGTGCGGCCTTCTCGGGTGGCATTTCGAAGGGCTTGGGTCCTGGCATGGCCTCACACATCGGCGAGGTGACATAGCCGGGCATGACGACGGTGACCCCCACGCCATGGGGCTTGAGCCAGCTGCGCAGGCCTTCGCCATATGCCTTGACCGCTGCCTTGCTGCCGCTGTAGCTGGGCGTCAATGCCAGTCCATGCCACGCCGCGAGGGAGCTGAGCAGTACCAGCTGCCCACTGCCGCGTTGCTTCATCGCCATGGCCAGATGATGGGCCATGCCCAGTGTGCCGATCACGTTGGTCTGCAGCAGGCGGCGTGAATCCTCCCAGCGCTCTCCGTTGCCCTGGGGGCCGATATCGGTATTCATGCCGGCATTGGCGATGGCGATGTCCGGCACGCCGCGCGCGCAGACTTCATCCAGCCAGGTGAGCAGGGTCTCTTCATCACACAGATTGAGTACCGTGCATTCCACCTCGGCACCCAGCTTGCGGCAGTCGCTTGCGATCGCATCGAGCTTGCGCTGCTTGCGGCCGGTGAGGATCAGCGTGGTGCCCGTCTCGGCATAGGCGCGCGCCAGGGCGCCGCCGATCTCGCCCGTGGCACCGGTGATCAGGACGCGCCGCAGGCGGCTGGCATCCTGCGCTGCTTTCGCACTGGAGTCGCTCTCTGCAGGTCGATGATCTGCTGGTCGATGATCCGCTCGGTGAGTGCCGGCGGCGCGCTCAGCGTCGGTAGGCTCTGGCTGCTGGGGGGGCATGGCCGTCATCTTTGGTCTCCTTGAATCCCGACACCGAAGGTCGGCAGTTCCCTTGCGTTTCTCGTTATGGTCGGGTGAGAGAGGCTGCCATCATTGGCGTGTCTCACCGATGTTGCGTGGTCCAGCAGTCTTTTCGCATGTTCAGCAGCGGCTCAACATGTTCTCCAATGGCGAGCGTTCGGCGCAGAGTATCTTGGACGCGCCCAACACGGCCAGTTGCATGCCCGGCTTGCAGTAGAAGCCGCCATTGAGCTGCACGGTATGAATCACCGTATTGCGGAAATGTCGGAAGAGCGTGGTGTCGGGGCGCTGGCCCTGGGTCCAGAAATCATGCAGCGAGCCCTGGAAGGTCAGGCCGGGCAGGTTGAAGATCGGGTCGCCCATGCAGTAGGTCGGGCAGCGATACTGCAGTGCCACGTTGCCGGTCGTGCTGTTGACCGTGATCATGCCCTTGGCCTGCTGCAACAGCTTCTCCAGGTTGCCGCTCTCCAGGTAGACGATACGCCCGATCAGGTCGTAACGGCGCTCCAATGAGCGAATCAACCCCGGGTAATCCACCAGCCCCATGTCGAGGGGGTGGTTCTTGATGACCAGGCGCGCACCGCGTGGCGCATTCAGGGCGAAGCTCTTCATCACCCGCTGGATGACTTCCTGCATGTTGGCGAAGCGCGAGTGATGACGTATCTGGGCATCGGTATTCAATTGCAGCGGCAACATGTAGTAGGGCGCGCCACTGCCCATCAGCTGATCGATACGCTTGGCATCACGCCGCTTGTACCAGCGCATCAAGGGCAGCCGTGTCGCGTAGCCCGCGTATTCCTGCACGGCGTGGATGCTGTGTGGCCGATAGCGCGGGAAGAGCAGCGGATTGGCCGCGCCCGCCAGGTGGTAGGTGATGTCATGGCGCGCACGCTCGCTGAAAGGCGCCTTGAAACGTTGCGGCGTGGGGGCATCTTCAAGGTGCTTGCCTGCCTCACGGAACCAGTCGGGGTCGCGTGGCAGCAGGGAGTGGCCATTGACGCCTTCGCGTTCCAGTGTCACCCAGTAGGGGCGAAAATAGCCCTCCTCGAACACGTGGGTACGAATACCGAGATATTCCGCCTTGAGCACGGCATCACGATGTACCGGGCGACGGTCGCCGAACAGCACCTGATCCGTGACGTGGTGCTTGCGCCAGAGTTCGGCGATCCAGTCACCGAGGTCCTCGAGCTTGCCGCGATAGGCATACGCCTTGTCGTGGCGCCAGTAGAAGCTGTCGCCGCTGTTGAAGTTGACCTTGATGACCTCATGGCCATCCTGCTTGAGCTTTTTCGCCAGATGCAGGAAGAAGGGCGAGCACACTCCCTGAAGCAACATGAAGACACGCCTGCGGCCGCCCCCCGGTCGGATGTGAGCCGACGGTGGCTGCGCTGGAGGAGTGTGCAATTCAGCGCCACGCGAGACGTCGGGCTGAACTGACGGGCGTGTGAGAACGGCATCATCCGACATCTTGAGCAGACGCAGCTTTTCGATCGCGCTAGCCACGGAGGTTGCCGACGAGAGTCCTTGTCTCCCAATGCTCTCTTGCGCTCGTGCGTCCGAGGGCATGAGGGCGGAAGCTGGAGTGGTGAAAGGCAATGCCAGACGTCCATGTGACATGATTCAGTGCTTCCCGATGAATAAGGCGCGATAGCCTCGATAAAGACGGGTTTTCCAAGGCAATGCAGGCATCAAGGTGCCTCTGCGAAGCTTGTCACGTTGTTGTTCCAGGATCGTGACGACTGTCTCGGCATTGCATAAGTGACCGTGCTCAGGGGCCACATACACGGGGTACTCGATCAAAGCGCCAGCCACCAGAGCATCCACACTCAAGGTTCGTGTCCGTCTTGGGCAGACGATCTGGTCATTGGTCAATCCCCAGCCGGCATAGAAGGGCAGGCCATGGGTCGTGACGGGCACACCTCGTATCAGGGCTTCAAAGCCGGCGAGCGAGCAGAGCGTGTGAACGTGATCGACTTGCTCAAATAACCGACTGATATTGCCGCTGATCAATTCGAGATCGTACGCCCCGCCTTCAGTGGCCACCTTGCCATTACGTCCCCCTGTCACAACGTCGGGATGCGGCTTGTAGATCACGTAAGCTTCAGGATGCAATTCCCGCGCCGCCTCAAGCAAAGCCTGGTTGGTACGAATGCCGGGGCAGGCATGGCGTATCGAGGCATCTGATTCCACCTGACCGACGACCAATATCACCTCACGGCCCTTGGCCATCGCGCGAAGGTCCGGCAAGTCATCACCTTCCGAATTGTACTTGCTCAATCCCAATCTAATCAGACGCTCGCGCAATTGGCGCGCGCGGCCTAACTCGGCATCGGTGAAATCATGATGCATCAACCACTGCTCCAGTGCGCTTGAGCGACTGGCGTCAAAATGCATGCCGAGCGGATCGAGGATCAATGAAAGTGGCCGCGTGAGATCCACCCCCAGGCCGACTGAGCGCAAGAAGCCGTCCTCGATTCGCCACAGAGCGCCCCCTTGTGCAATGACCGAAGCTTCCTGCTCTGTTGTAGTCCTACTCGCCCAACTCAGTACCCTGGGAGGGTGTGCTGCCTGCTGTTTGCACTGCCACAATGCTTGCGGATCATGCGCGGTGGCAGCACCAACTTTCTTCTGCAGCCTTTGCAGTGCGATGGCGTCGCTTTTGACGAAGTCGCAGTGCGCCAATGGCCCGAGGAAGCCGGGCAGGAAGTTACGCTTCCAGCGCGAGTATCCCGGCGCTATCCAGTCGCCTGCCAATCTCTCGGCCTGGCGCTTTTGATCCGCCAATAACTGGATGATCTCTTCGAGGGTCGCGGCCTGCTGGGTATAGGGGTTGGCATAACGGCTGTATTCGAGATAGGCCGCGGCAAACACCTGATACAGCGTGCGTGACTGGCCTCTGCGCGGGGATTGCTGTCGGTCATCCGTCAGGCCCCAGCCGGCATAGAACGGCATGCCGTGGCAGGTCACCGGCAGGCCTGCCATCAGGGCCTCGAACCCAAGCTGGCTGGTCACGACATGGACGCCATCGACCTGTTCGAACAGGCACCAGGGATTGATGTCGTCACTCAGTAGCGTGCAGCCAAGCTTGCGTGCTTCCTCCAGTAGATAACCGCGCTTCTTGCCGGCGATCACATCCGGATGCACCTTGACCCATACCTCGGCTCCCTCGATGGCGCAGGCCTCCCTCAGCATGGCAAGGAAAGTCTCCGGGCTGGCCATGCCGCCCACGACAGACACATCCTCGGCAGTCTGGTCCACGACCAGAAGTCGCTGCATGGCAGGCTTTCGGGCTGGCAACTTGCGCTCTGGCGCATGGTTGTACTTGCTCAAGCGATGCATGCGCAGGCTTTCGATGGCCGCATGTGCTCGGGCCAGCAATGCCTCTCCCTGGCGCGTCGGCGCTTCCTTGATCAGTTGCTCGAGATCGCTCGGTTGGCGCGCATCGTAATAGATGCCCTGGTGATCGACCACCATCGCCATGCCAGGGTAACCGGCGCTTGCCAGGGTCAGAGAGCGCAGGAAACCATCCTCCAATGCGACGTAGGGCAATCCATGTTCAAGCGCATATTGGCGCGCGCGTTTCGCCGTAGGTTTATGTCCCCAACCGACGACACGCATGATAGTTGTCGAGGAGTGTTGATCCGCGAATTCCGTCGCGGTATCTATCCCTTTCGATGCTGCGAATTCTGTCAAGGAATCCGTGCCAGTTGTCGCAGGATGTTGTTCTTTTCCTACATTTTTTTCGCTCAGTGTGCCTGTCCGGGCACGTCGCTTGGCAGCGGAAGATAAAGTCTTGAAGGCGAGTAAGTTGTCATTGTTCTGACATGAAAGGGGTGTACGCCCTCTTTTCAGTGGCAGCAACTCGGGAATGAAGCAGGCAAGAAGAGGCTGGCGAAAAATACCGGAGGAAAAACAAAGTGATGCCCCAGAGGTCGCGTCATTCGTGACGGCTGGTGTTTCTTTCCGCGCGTGAGAGGCGCAGGGCAGGGCACGCATGAGAAGCTCCCATCCTTGGTTCATTGCCGCCTTCAGCATGCAGGGTGTCCGTTTCAGATAAGAAAAGTGACTGCTTACTCGTGATGCTCAGCACGCCTGGTGAGACCGTCGTGTGAGACCGTTGACTCAGAGTCCGCAAATAGGGAAAGTACGCAAAGTGACGAACGAATTCAATCAAGTCTTTGCTCGCGATATTGGTAGCAGGCAAATGATTAACCTGTGCTTTATTTTGTTTGTCAGCTTTTTCACTGCATGCTTCAGCAGTAATAGCTTTACTGCTAAAGTGCCACGCTCTGCGATGCATTTTCATTAATGCTTGAGCTTCATATGAATGTGAAGCGCAGGGCTTGACCAGTAAGAAGCGGCAGGACGCCAAGGGAACGCTAGTAGATGGAAATCGCGCAGCACATGGATGCTTTTGTCACCCTGGTGGTGACGGTAGGAGTGTTGGCAGGGCTTGTCTGGAATCGTTGGCCGGCGGAGTGGCTGATGATGGCCGCTGCCGTGTCGTTGATTTTGCTGGGCGTCATTTCTCCGGCGACCTTCCTGGCTGGGTTTGCCAATCCGGGCATCATGACCATCGGGGCACTTTTCGTGGTTGCCGCCGGCGTACAGGAAACCGGTGCGCTGCGCTGGATGCTGGAGCGCCTGCTCGGGCGCCCCAGCTCTCCTTCTTCAGCATTGGCACGCCTGATGCCGATTACCTCCCTGTTGAGTGCCTTCCTCAACAATACTCCTGTCGTCGCACTCTTCATCGGCCTGGTGCAGGGCTGGTGCGCGCGCATGAAGATCTCTCCCTCTCGTCTGCTGATGCCGATGAGCTACGCCGCCATCCTCGGCGGTACCTGCACCCTGATCGGCACCAGTACCAATCTGGTCGTCGACGGCCTGCTGCAGTCCCAGGCCAATCTCCCCGGGCTCGGCATCTTTGATATCTCGGCGCTGGGCGTTCCTGTCCTGATCGTCGGTACCCTGTGGATGGTGCTGATCGGCTGGCGTTTCCTGCCCCAGCGCAAGGGCTTGGTCGAGCAGCTCGGCAATGGCCGCGAGTACTCCGTGGCCATGCGAGTGGCTGACAAGGGGCCGCTGCACGACAAGAGCATCGAGGAGGCGGGCCTGCGCAGTCTTCAATTCGGCTATCTGGCCGAGATCGAACGCTCCGGCAAGCTGCTGTCCATGGTCGGCCCTGACACCATTCTCCAGTCCGGTGATCGCCTCATCTTCGTCGGTGTGGCAGACACGGCGCATGAAGTGCGTGTGTTCCGCGGGCTGGAGAGTGATGCGGCAGGCCTGGATCTGGATCATCACCAGCGGCGCATGGTCGAGGCCGTCATCGCCCCGAGCTCCCCCGTCGTCGGCATGAACGTGCGTGAAGCGCGGTTCCGTACTCGCTATCAATCCGTGATCCTCGCCGTGTCACGTGATGGTGAGCGCATCAACAGCAAGGTCGGTGACATCGTGCTGCGCCCCGGGGACACCCTGCTGCTGGAAGCCGCTGCCGATTTCACGCGTCTGCATCGTTATAACCGCGAATTCCTGCTGGTCAGCACCCTGGACGGCAATGGCATGCCCAACCTCACCAAGGCGCCCATCGCACTCGCCATCATGAGTCTGATGATCATCACGCACCTGGCGGGGATGGTCGAGCTGGTCGAGGCCGCCGTGGCAGCCGCCATTCTGATGGTCTTTACCGGCTGCCTTCCGGCCTCGCAGGCGCGTGCCAGCATCGATGGCAGCGTGCTGGTCGTCATTGCCGCTGCCTTGGGACTGGGCCAGGCGATGACCGACAGTGGTGCCGCCCAGATGGTCGCTGATCAGCTGATGCAGTTCGGCGGTGGTTCTCCCTTCCTGATGCTGGTGCTGGTCTATCTCACCACGACACTATTTACTGAAATCATCACCAACAATGCCGCCGCGGTGTTGATGTTTCCGATCGCGATGGCAGTCAGCGAGCAGTTGGGGGTCTCATTGATGCCCTATGCGATCGCCATCATGTTCGCGGCTTCTGCGAGTTTTCTTACCCCGCTGGGTTATCAGACCAACCTGATGGTGATGGGCCCCGGGGGGTACAAGGTCTCGGATTACATGAAGGTCGGGTTGCCGATGAGCCTCATCGTCGGCGTCACCTCGGTCGCTCTGATTCCTCTTATCTGGCCGTTCACTGGCTGACCCTCGCTCCGCTGCGTCTGGCCGCTGCCGGCGAGCGTTACTCATTTCATCGTCAGCCTGGCTGGCGAATTCACACTGACAGGAAGGCACATGACGGATACGACAGCGAGCACGACCGACAGCACGACACGCGCCATGTTGAATGCGCTGGAGGCCATTGCTCGCAGGGCGGGCGCTGCCATCATGGAGATCTACGAGAGCGGTGACTTCACGGTCGACATGAAGTCGGATGATTCCCCGCTGACCACGGCAGACCGCGCGGCGCACGCCGTCATCGTGGACGGTTTGAAGGCCATGGATGCCGAGTTCGGCGCCACACCGATCCTGTCCGAAGAAGATGCGGACATCAGCTGGGACGTGCGCAGTGACTGGACGCGTTACTGGCTGGTTGACCCGCTGGATGGCACCAAGGAATTCATCAAGCGCAATGGCGAATTCACCGTCAACATCGCGCTGATCGAGCAGGGCGTGCCGACCATGGGCGTCGTCTATGCGCCGGCCATCGATACCCTCTACGTGGGTGCCCAGCAGGGCGAAGGCCTGGCGTCCATTGCCGAGAAGCAGATCGGCGAAGGTGAGCGCCAGACCATCGCGGTCAGCAATGTGCCGAGCAGCACCGATAGCTGGCGCATCGTCGGTAGCCGTTCGCATCAGACCGAAGATTTCAAGGCATTCGTTGCCGACTTCGCGGCCTGCGATATCGTTGCCATGGGCAGTTCGCTGAAGCTGTGCCTGGTCGCCGAAGGGGCAGCGGACCTCTACCCGCGCCTCGGCCCGACCTGTGAGTGGGATACCGGCGCGGCACATGCGGTGGTCGAAGCAGCAGGGGGTCAGGTGCTGCATGCCGAGACCCGCCAGGCACTGCGTTACAACCAGCATGACAGCGTGCTGAATCCCTATTTCATCGTGTGCGCCAGACCGGCAGCCCCCTGGGCGTGATGCGCGACTGCGTGGGATGCGCCACGGCGTCACAGGACTGACGTCTGTACATGTCAGTCTGATGTCAAGGATACGTGGTCTTCTTCAGGATGTGCGGCTTCGTCTGCGAGTGAAGAGGGCAGGAACAACTAGCAGAGTGATCTCAAGGAATCTGTAATGACAGCATCGTCCACGGCTGAAAAACTCGGTATCACACCGGAACGTCAGACCCACCTCAAGCAGCTCGAGGCCGAGTCCATCCACATCATTCGTGAAGTGGCGGCCGAGTTCTCCAATCCGGTCATGCTCTACTCCATCGGCAAGGACTCCGCCGTGATGCTGCATCTGGCGCGCAAGGCCTTCGCGCCGGGCGTGCCGCCGTTCCCCCTGATGCACGTCAACACCACCTGGAAATTCCAGGAGATGATCAAGTTCCGCGATGAGATGGCCGCGGAAGTCGGCATGGAACTGATCGAGCACATCAATCAGGAAGGCGTCGAGGCGAACATCAACCCGTTCGAGCACGGCAGCGCCAAGTACACCGACATCATGAAGACCCAGTCGCTGAAGCAGGCGCTGGACAAGCATGGTTTCGATGCAGCCTTCGGCGGTGCGCGTCGTGACGAGGAAGCTTCACGCGCGAAAGAGCGTGTCTACTCCTTCCGTGACCAGTACCACCGCTGGGACCCCAAGAATCAGCGTCCGGAGCTGTGGAACATCTACAACTCCAAGATCAACAAGGGCGAGTCCATCCGCGTCTTCCCGCTCTCCAATTGGACCGAGCTGGACATCTGGCAGTACATCTACCTCGAGTCCATCAAGATCGTGCCGCTCTACTACTCCGCCGTGCGTCCGGTGGTGAAGCGTGACGGCCTCGACATCATGGTCGATGACGACCGTCTGCCGCTCAAGGACGGCGAAGTGCCGGAGATGAAATCCGTGCGCTTCCGTACCCTGGGCTGCTACCCGCTGACTGGCGCCGTGGAATCCACCGCCGCGACCCTGCCGGAAATCATCCAGGAAATGCTGCTGACCCGTACCAGCGAGCGCTCCGGTCGTGCCATCGATCACGATCAGGCAGGCTCCATGGAGAAGAAGAAGCGCGAAGGCTACTTCTAAGCGGCGGGCGCATCAGTATTGCGTTAGCCCGCAACGGCTACTGCACGATGTCAGGCAAGCAAGACTCAACGAAATTGACAGGACACGGGATGTTCGCAGCGCTGGAAGCCTCATGGGAGGCTCGCGCCGGACAGTCCGGGTTCAGGGAGAATGACAGTGTCACACCAGTCAACGATGATCGCGGAAAACATCGAAGCCTATCTCAAGGAACACGAGCAGAAAGATCTGCTGCGTTTCATCACCTGCGGCAGCGTGGATGACGGCAAGTCGACCCTGATCGGTCGTCTGCTTCATGACTCCAAGATGATCTACGAAGATCAGCTGGCCGCCATTACCCGCGATTCCAAGAAGAGCGGCACCACCGGCAAGGTGGATCTGGCACTGCTGGTCGATGGTCTGCAGTCAGAGCGTGAGCAGGGCATCACCATCGATGTCGCCTATCGCTACTTCTCCACCGACAAGCGCAAGTTCATCATCGCCGATACGCCGGGGCACGAGCAGTACACCCGTAACATGGCCACCGGTGCCTCCACCGCGAGCCTGGCGATCATCCTGATCGATGCGCGTTATGGCGTGCAGACTCAGACCCGCCGCCACAGCTACATCTGCTCGCTGCTGGGTATTCAGCACCTGGTGGTCGCGGTCAACAAGATGGATATCGTCGACTACTCCCAGGAACGCTTCGACGAGATCGTCGCGGACTACCAAGCGTTCGCCAAGGACCTGGAAGTCCCGGATATCCGTTTCGTGCCGCTGTCCGCACTGGAAGGCGACAACGTCGTCTCCCTCAGCGCCAATACCCCGTGGTATGACGATGCCGCCTACGAAGCGCGTCCGCTGATGGACATCCTCGAGACCGTCGATGTCACCGAGGACAGCAACCTGACCGACCTGCGCTTCCCGGTGCAGTACGTCAATCGTCCGAACCTCAACTTCCGTGGCTATTGCGGCACCCTGGCTGCCGGCACCGTCTCACCGGGCCAGCAGATCAAGGTACTGCCGTCCGGCAAGACCTCCACGATCGAGCGCATCGTCACCTTCGACGGCGATCTCGACATCGCCTGGCCGGGCCAGGCTGTCACGCTGACACTGACCGATGAGATCGACATCTCGCGCGGCGACATGATCGTGGCGGTGGATTCCGACATGGAGCCCTGCACCGCGTTCACCGCGGACGTGGTGTGGATGCACGAGAACCCGCTGGTGGTCGGCAAGGAATACGAGCTCAAGCTCGGTACCTCCAGCGTCATCGGCCGCGTCGGGCGCATCATTCACCAGACCGACGTCAACACCATGGCGCGCAATGAAGCGGAGAACATCCCGCTCAATGGCATCGCCCGCGTGCAGGTCGAGCTGACCCAGCCGCTGGCCATGGACAGCTACCAGCGTTCGCCACATACCGGCAGCTTCGTGTTCATTGATCGCCTGTCCAACATCACCATCGGTGCGGGCATGGTCAAGGAGACCCTGAGTGCCAGCAACATCGTGTGGCACGACATGGCGGTCACCAAGCAGCGCCGTGCCGAACGCAACAAGCAGAAGCCCTGCATCATCTGGTTCACCGGACTGTCCGGCGCCGGCAAGTCCACCGCCGCCAACGCGCTGGAGCGTCAGCTGTTCGCCATGGGCTACAACACCTACCTGCTGGATGGCGACAACGTACGCCACGGCCTGTGTGGGGATTTGGGCTTCAGCGAAGACGACCGCGCCGAGAATATCCGTCGTGTCGGCGAAGTCGCCAAGCTGATGGTCGATGCCGGCATGATCACCCTGGTCAGCTTCATCTCGCCGTTCCAGGCCGATCGCCAGACCGTGCGCGATATGGTCGGCACTGACGAGTTCATCGAAGTCTTCGTCAACACGCCGATCAGCGTCTGCGAAGAGCGTGATCCCAAGGGCCTGTACCGCAAGGCGCGTGCCGGTGAGATCAGTGACTTCACCGGTATCAGCTCGCCGTACGAAGCGCCGGAGAACCCGGAAATCGAGATCAACACGGGTGAACTGAGCCTCGAGCAGACCGCACTCAAGCTGGTCAGTCAGCTCAAGCACTACAACGTCATCGGCTGATGCATTCACGCCGATCAGCCCTCGCCGCAAGGCGGGGGCGTTTGCCGTTTCAGGACTTCCATATGACTTTATCCCGATTCAAACAGCGCTTGCCGCATGTCGTGCGTCTCGCGGCAGTCGCAGGCCTGGCAATGGCCATCACTGGTTGCGCAACCTCCTATCCGGAATCCACCGGTGCCGGCAGCACCAACCTGGCCAATCTGACCGGCGCTGCGTCGCTGCCGGCGGATGTCTCGTCATTTCTCGACAGCGCGGCCCCCGGCAGCGTGATTGCTGTGCCGACCAGCCCCTGGGGCAGCAATGTCGAGGTGGTCGCCCATGAGCGCTACTTCGCGGCCAGCGGGCGTATCTGTCGCGAGCTGACGGTCTCCAACAGCCGTGACCTGCCGAGCAAGGAGCTGGCCTGTCGTACCAGCAATGACGGCAAGGCCGGCGAGGGCACCTGGGTGACCCAGCGACTGGTGACCGGTCTGCTGGAAGAGGCGCGCTGACGCGCTTGCGGCAACTTCTCGCTGACAGGCCCGCACCGCGACACGGCATGAACCGACGACAACAGGGAACAGGCTGGCGTGACCGGCACTGACATTCCTGATCAACACTGCACCATTCTTGCACTACGAGGGGCCTAGCCCGATGACAATTTCCAGATTCTTGCTCCGGGCCGGGTGCCTGGTGGCGGTAGCGTGCCTGAACGCCAGCCCTGCCATGGCAGCCGGCCTGGGCGGTGGTTCCATCCTGTCCAGCGACGACCAGGCCTCCAGCATTCCGCAGAAGACGGACAGTGTGGAAGACAAGGCGCGCGCCGACTGGCGCAGTGGCACCTACGGCCCGCTGACCTCACGGGAGCAGACCGACCCCGACTCTCTGCCGCCGTTCGGCGAAAACCTCTTTACCGGTGGTTTCCGCGGCATGATGGCCGATGGCCTCAACAGCAGCTACACCATCAAGCCAGGTGATCAGATCACCCTGCGCGTCTGGGGTGGCGTGGAGATGGAGTCTGTCCTGCCGGTGGATGCGCAGGGCAACATCTTCCTGCCGGGTATCGGCCCGGTGAGAGTGCAGGGCACCACCAATGCTCAGCTGGACGGCAAGGTGCGTGCTGCCATCCAGGAGGTGTATCCGGAGAATGTCAGCGTCTATACCAATCTGCAGGGCGTACAGCCGGTGGGCGTCTTCGTCACCGGTTACGTCAAGAATCCGGGTCGTTATGCCGGTACCCCGAATGACTCCATGCTGTATTTCCTGGATCAGGCCGGCGGTATCGACCAGGCACTCGGCAGCTACCGCAAGATCAAGATCAAGCGCAACGGCCGCGTCATCAACACGGTCGATCTCTATGACTTCCTGATCAACGGCGAGATCGCCCGTCCGCAGTTCCGCGATGGGGATACCGTCGTCGTCGAGGAGCGTGGCCCGGCCATCAGCGTGGTGGGAGATGTCGAGCGTGATTACCGCTATGAACTCACCGACTCGCGCCTGAGCGGGGAAGACGTGCTGAATCTGGCGCGCCTCAAGTCTGGTGTCTCGCACGTGCTTCTGCGCGGCTCGCGTACGGACGGCCCCATCTCGCGCTATCTGCCGGTGGCGGAATTCCGTGGCGCTGACGTACGCGCCGGGGATGAAGTACTGTTCAGTGCCGACCAGCGTGACGAGACCATCGTCGTGCAGCTGGAAGGCAGCTTCTATGGCCCCTCACGCTATGCACTGCCGCGCGATGCTCATCTGGGCGAATTGCTCAACGCCGTCGGCGTGCCCAAGGGGCTGACCGACTACCAGAGCGTGTCCATCCGCCGCGAAAGCGTCAAGGAACAGCAGGCGCAGGCACTGCAGGACAGTCTCAAGCGTCTTCAGGCCACCTATCTCGGCGCGTCTTCCTCGACCACCGAAGAATCCGAGCTTCGTGTCCAGGAAGCCGCGATGATCGAGAAATTCGTCGAGCAGGCCAAGAAGGAAGAGCCGACCGGGCGTCTGGTCGTGGCACGTGACGACGGCAACATCGCCGACGTGCGTCTGCAGGACGGCGATGTCATCACCATCCCGGAAGTCAGCGATTCCCTGCTGATCAGCGGCGAAGTCGTGGTGCCTCAGGCCGTGGTCTACACCCAGGGCATGACGGTGATGGACTATATCAACAGTGCCGGTGGTTTCACCCAGCACGCGGATGAAGACCAGATTCTGGTCGTGCGCCAGAACGGCGCCGTACGCCGTGCCGAGGAAGTCGAGCTGCGCTCGGGTGATCAGATTCTGGTACTGCCGGAACCGCCGACCAAGAACCTGCAGCTGGCCACCAGCATTACGCAGATTCTCTATCAGGTCGCCGTCGCCACCAAAGTCGCGATAGACCTCTGATCATGGCCAGTGACATGAACGGTGACATGAACCCTCCATCGAATCACTCGACAGGTGACAACAAGAGCGGGCCCAAGGCCCGCTCCGCCTGGGCCGTGACGCGCAGTGTCTGGTTCGCCATGTTCATGCGTGAAGCCATCGGCCGCACCATGACCGATCGCATGGGCTGGTTCTGGATGATTGCCGAGCCAGCATTGCTACTGCTCGTGATGATCGGCATTCGCAGCTTCATTCGGGGTGACAAGCTCATCGTCAATGCCCCCTTCATCCCCTGGATGCTGGTCGGCATGATGGGCTTCTTCCTGATTCGCGAGGGGATGATGCAGGGCCTGGGCGCCATCAATGCCAACAAGGCGCTATTCGCCTATCGACAGGTGCATCCCATCGACGGCGTGCTGGTACGCAACGTGCTGGATGGACTGATCCGTACCGTCATCTTCCTGCTGTTCATGGTGGGAGGCCTGATGCTGGGCACGGATTTTCGCCCTGACAACGGCTTTCAGGCCTTTGGCGGCTGGTTGTCACTCTGGTTGTTCGGGCTGGGGCTCGGCCTGGTGACGTCCGTACTGGGCTCGCTGGTCCCTGAGGTGAGCAAGATCATCCGCATGCTCAACATGCCACTGCTGATTCTGTCCGGCGTTATCATGCCGCTCAACCAACTGCCGCATTACCTGCTGGAATACCTGATGCTTAACCCCATTGTGCACGGACTGGAATATATCCGTCACGGCTTCTTCGAGGGTTATCAGGTGGTACATGGCACCAGCATGACCTACTTCTGGGCATGGACGTTGTCTTCCCTCGCGCTGGGGCTGTTGATGCATGTGCGATTCAAGGAGCGCCTGAAAAGCCAATGATTGAAATCCAGAATCTCTCCAAGCGCTATTACCACTCGCACTACAGCCAGAGTGATGATCACTGGGTGCTGAAGGATATCAATCTCATCATTCCGACAGGTGTCAGTGTCGGGCTGGTGGGGGCCAACGGCGCGGGAAAATCGACGCTGCTGCGCTTGATTGCCGGCATGGATACCCCCCAGAAGGGGCGGGTGATACGCCACTCCAAGGTGTCATGGCCGATAGGACTGGCCGCCGGTCTACAGAGCAGCATGACTGGGCGCCAGAACGTCAAGTTCGTCGCGCGCATGCATGGCACTGAATACGACATCAACAGCATCATCGAACGCGTGCAGGACTTCGCCGAAATCGGCCCGGCGTTCGACGAGCCGATTCGCACCTACTCCTCTGGCATGCGCTCGCGTCTCAACTTCGGGCTGTCTCTGGCCTTCGATTTTGATGTCTATCTCTCCGATGAGGCGACGGCTGTGGGGGATCGCTCCTTCAAAGCCAAGGCCTCCAAGGCCTTCAAGGACAAGGTCGGCCAGGCCAGTCTCATCATGGTCTCGCATGGGGAAGGCATCCTGAAGGAGCTATGTCAGGCCGGCATCTATCTGAAAGAAGGGCGGGCCTACTGGTATGACAGCGTTCATGACGCCATCAAGGCCTATCACGCGGACAGCGATGGCCCTCAGCTCGACAAGATGACGCTGCAGGCACTGCAGAAGCTGCGCAAGGAACGTCGCGCCGTGATGGAGGATGCCAAGCTGGCTCGGGAAGCCGCGGAAACCCTGCCGCCGCGTGAGAAGAAACCTTACGGTGATGCCCTGCGTGCCGCGCGGGAAGCATTGCGGGAAGTGCGCGAGGAAATCGAATCCCGCCAGGCCAGGGCTTCGCGCACCACCGAAGACGCTCAAGGCGAGTGACCTCTCGCCTTGAGCAAGGGCCACACAGAAACGTTCAGCACCCGCCGCCCTCAAACGCACGCAACACACGACTCCCATCGATTTCACATCATTGCCGCCGGTGCACTCGGTGAGCGCCTTCAACGGGAATACGCATGACCTCATTTATCAAACGCTATCCGCAATGGGCCGTCGTTCTGCTGTCCATTGTGCTCGTCGGTTTCTACTGGCTGGTATGGGCGGACGACCGCTATGTCTCCAAGGCGACAGTGGTGCTGGAAAGCCCACAGGTCAGCGCGTCCAGCGAAGTCAGCTTCGGCTCGCTACTGTCCGGTAGTCAGACCGACAGTGACCTCTTGCTGCTCCGCGAGTACCTGATGAGCGTGGACATGCTCAAGAAGGTACAGGAAAAGCTCGATTTTCGGTCTCACTACAGCCAGCACGGTGATGTCTTTGCCCGCCTGGGGGATGCCGATGCACCGATCGAGGAACTCCATGACTACTACCTGAAGCGCATCTCGGTGGAAATGGATGAGTACTCCGGCGTGTTGAATGTCGAGGTACAGGCCTGGACACCGGAATTCGCACAGAAATTCGCCAAGCTGCTGCTCGAGGAAGGCGAACGCCACATGAATGAGATGGGGCAGCGTTTGGCGGAAGATCAAGTTGAATTCCTCGACAAGCAGGTTTCCCTGCTGGAAGACAACTTCGAGCAATCCCGGCAGGACCTGCTGGATTACCAGAACAAGAATGGCCTGGTCTCCCCGACCCAGACAGTGGAAAGTCTGAACACCGTCGTTTCCTCACTGGAGGCTCAGCTGGCCACCTACAAGGCACGTAAAAGTGCTTTGGGGAGCTATCAGAGTCAGCGATCCAGTGAGATGGTGCGCGTCGAAAGCGAGATCAACGCTCTCAAGAAGCAGATTGACCTGGAGAAGGAACGCCTGGCTCGCCAGTCTGGCAATGCGCTAAACAGTGTCTCCAGCCAGTACGAGACACTGCAGCTGCGCGCTGACTTTGCCAAGCAGACCTATTCCAATGCATTGGCGGCACTGGAAAACACCCGGATTGAAGCGGCGCGTAAGCTGAAGCAGGTGAGTATTCTTCAGAGCCCGATCTTGCCGGAATACCCGGAACAGCCGGAACGTCTTTACAACGTGACCATCTTCGGACTGGTCATGATCTTCCTCGGCTTCATCTTCAGCATGCTGGTCATGATCGTGAAAGATCATAGAGACTGATAATCGCTATAGGTTTTAAAAAGGGAACGAGAGAATAAAGATGGATATTAAAAAAGGTTATGTAAATGGGGTTGATGTGAATGAATTCGAGTCTTTGGAAAGCGAAGAAAACTACCAGGAAACATTAACTCAGGACTACGATTGGCTCATTCTCGAACCTTATTTCGATAGGGAATATTATGTAAGTACGTATTCAGACATCGACCCACAATACGTGGATCCTTTGGAGCATTATTACCACTATGGTTGGAAGGAGGGTAGAAACCCTTCTCCGGTATTTGATACCAGTCAGTATCTAGAAAATCATCCTGATGTACAGGAGGCTGGAATTCATCCTTTGGTTCACTATGTGTTGTTTGGCGAGACCGAAGGCCGAGCGATATTTCAAGTGAAGGATGATATTCAAGAGTCGATAATGGAAGATGACCCCAGTGATGCATCTTCCAATCTCCCCTCTGATTTATTCGAGACCATTAGTCGTCATATTGACAATGATTATTATTATCGTAACTACGATGATATACGCAACAACTCGATAGACCCTGTAGAGCATTATGCACTATTTGGATGGAAAGAAGGAAGGAACCCATCTTCGGTTTTCAATACCAAGAAGTATATCATTGATAATGACTTGATAAAGTTGGATGTTAATCCTCTATATCATTATATAAAGAATAAAGACGACGTTGATTTGAAAGTCAGTCCATCCAGAGACAAGGATAGTCTCGGTCGTATTGTGCTTGGTAAACACTCTCAATCTTCATTGATTACCCATTCCGGTATCAACACTTTCTATCCTTCTGAAGCCTTTTCGCCGACGGATTCTTTCAATAAAGAAAAGATGAATATCCACTGGGTCATACCTGATTTCAGTAAAGGTAGCGGTGGTCATATGACAATCTTTCGCTTTATTCGTTGGTTTGAGCTGTTTGGACATGAATGTACTATCTGGATAGTCGATCCACAGGTACATAAAGATGAGAACTCAGCGTATGAAGATTTGATCAAGCATTTTCAGACGATCAAGGCTTCCGTCAGATTTGTGACTAGGAACTGCTATCCTGAAGTGGGTGATGCAGTCATTGCGACTGGTTGGCAAACCGTCAATGTGGTGGAGCATTTACAGGGCTTCAAAGAAAAATTTTATTTTGTACAAGACTTCGAGCCTTATTTCTACGCGCGTGGTGCACAGTCTATCTTGGCAGAGGCTACTTATCAGAAAGGTCTTAATTGTATCTGTGCAAGCCCTTGGCTCAAGCAGAAAATGGAGTCCTATGGATTATGGGCAAGGGAGTTCATGCTAGCCTATGATCATTCGATCTATTACCCGCAACTGGTAAGTAATGATACTGACGGCAAGATCAAGATAGCGGTTTATTCACGTCATTTCACGGAGAGGCGTGCTGTTGAACTTGCCTATGCAGGATTGGAATTACTCGCCAGTCGGCGAGATGATTTTGAAGTCCATCTCTATGGTAGTGATATTTCACAAGAGCTGGCGCCATTCGATTGTATTGTGCATGGCGTATTGAGCGCACCCGAGCTTGCTGACCTGTATAACTACTGTGATATAGGGGTTTGTTTCTCAGCTACCAACTATTCCCTGGTCCCTCAAGAAATGATGGCCTGTGGGCTGCCTTTGGTCGAACTTGATGTTGAAAGTACCAGAGCCATCTATCCCGAAAAGGCTGTGACCTTTGCCTTGCCTTCAGCGGCGGGTATCTGCAACGCGATCAATGAGTTGATGGATGATCCCGGGAAAAGGAAAGAGCAGGCCCAGACGGCGATGCAATGGGTAGAGCGCTTCTCATGGGAGGATTCTGCACAACGGGCAGAGAAGGCAATCATTGAAAAACTGTCTGAGAAATGGTCTTGCAAGGTCGTGCCTCCAAGCAATGACATCAAGGCCAGTGTCATTATTCCAGTTTATAATGGAGGGGATTTACTCTTTGACGTACTTGATAAAGTCTGTGCACAAAGAGCCCCTTGGAACTTTGAAGTCATTGTCATTGACAGTAGTTCAAAGGATGGGTCTCCAGATCGATTGGCAAAGGATGAAAGAATTACTTTTGTCTCGATTGATCAATCTGAATTTGGTCATGGGAAAACTAGAAATTATGGCGTAGAAATCTCGAAAGGAGAATACATCGCCTTTCTTACTCAAGATGCCATTCCGTATGATGAATACTGGCTTTATAATCTTGTCGCGATGCTGGATCATTATCCTGATGCAGCAGGCGTATTTGGTAAGCATATTGCACATGATGATGCGAATGAATTCACCAAGTTGGAGTTGAAGAATCACTTTGATAACTTTGAACAACAACCGTTATATGTTTCACGCCATCTAGACGAAACAAGGTTCGACACTGATGTGGGGTGGCGTCAATTCTTGCACTTCTACAGTGACAACAGCTCATGCTTGCGTCGTTCACTCTGGAATGAAATCCCTTACCGTGATGTGAAGTATGGTGAAGACCAGATTTGGGCATCAGATATCATTCAATCTGGATATGCAAAGTTGTACTGTCCTTCTTCAGTAATCAAGCATTCTCATGATTATGATGAAAAGCAAACATTCGATAGGTCAAAAATAGATGGGGATTATTTTAACTTCTTCTGGGGTTATCGAGTTGTACCAGAGACAGAAGAGGAATGTGAGCAGCTCATCGTGAATCTAAGTGATCAGCTTAAAGACTTTGCCCAGAAAAACAATATTTCAGATGTTGCTTTAATTGATCAACAGTTGAAGAATATACAGGCTAAAATAAGTGGGCTTTATGTAGGCATGAAAGTTAAGCTCTCATTATTCTCTGATCAAAGCCTTGAAAAAAGCAAATTCTAGTGGAGCGACTATGAAAAGGCTTATAATACATATTGGTACTGGAAAAACTGGGACTACGTCGATCCAAGATTTCCTGTATAATAATAAAAGTTTGTTGCTGAACCACGGGGTTAATTATTGTTCTGCCGGCATGACCGGAAATAATCATCACCTACTCTGCAGGAATTATTCTCGTGGCGATGATGTTGTTTATAACAGTATTACCCAGTCGTTGCTTGATTTGAAAAGTGAGATTCAAAAAAGTCAACATAATATCCATGTTATAAGTAGTGAGTACTTTCCTGGTCTGCTAGATAATGAAGTTTTAGAGTTGAAGCAGCTTCTAGAAAATGTCTGTTCTGTAGATATTATCCTTTATTTACGAAGACAAGATTATTTTTTAGAGTCATGGTATTCACAAGTAGTCAAGGCATTTCCTCGTAAATTTGATATTGATTTATTAAGAGCTAATATTGAAAAAGATGGTATTTTTGATTATGAGTCTTTAGTAAAAAGATGGGATATTTTCGATGGGAAGTTACTAGTAAATTCATATGAAAAGTCATCGTTCAAAGGCGGTGATCTTATATGTGATTTTTTGGATAAAATATCATCAAGTATTCCATATCAGATTTTCAAAAAGAATGAAACTTACAGTAATTTAAGCCTTAGTATTGAACAGGCTCAATTGAAGAACGAATTATGTGAAAGGGCAAATGAGGAACAGTTGTCAGTACTGTCCAAGCCAATTCCGTTGATGTTCAAGACAGAGAGACATTATCTTGATAGAAGCTCAAGGCTTGAACTCGTAAACAGCTATAAGTCTAAGAATGACTGGGTGGCAATTAATTATCTCGAAAGAGGTAATCTTTTTTTAGATACAGAGTTCTCGAATTCATCTTTTGATGGAGATTTTCTAAACTCTGAGTTTACACATGCCTTTATATTGTACTTAAAGTACGAAAATCCTGAGGCTTATGAAGCTTTAAGTCCGTTGTTATGCTTCTACTTCAGAAGCCAATATGATAAAGCTGTACTTAATCGTGATAACTCTGCACGCCTTAAAAGTCTTTTTCTAGCTAGTTATTTTAGGCCAGCTGGACCAGATGTTAAAAGAAAATATAATTTACTAAGGGAGTCTCTTTCATGAGAATTGCGTATTGTGTGTATGACTCAAATGATCTACAAAACTATTCAGGTATGGTGGATAGAAACAATAAAAACTTCGATCAAATACGAAAGATTTGTAGTGCAAATTTTGGTAATCTAGTATTCAAGTATGGCGCAAGAAAACTTTTTTCAGATAACGTATCGCTTTGCTATGTCACCTATAATGATAATGTTGAGCTTTTGAAAGGAAAGTTTGATCTTTTAGTGCTCCCGGAAGCAAATTTGGTAAACCCTAACGTTAACTATCAGAAACCTGCAAATTTTATAAAAGAGTTAGATATCCCCGTTCTAATTTACGGCGTTGGTGCACAAGGTGACCTGACATCCAGTACGGAAGATTTTATGAATCTTATGCCTGGTACAGTTGATTTCCTAAATCAGGTAGCAAGGCGCACTGAGACAATTTTCTGTCGAGGAAAATTTACAAAAAATATCTTGGCTAAGCTTGGTATTGATAATGTCATGGATGTGGGTTGTCCTAGCTATATGATCAACCCTAGTCCGACACTATGGTCCGATTTGAAGAGTAAAGATATCTCTCGGATCGGAGGTACTGAGGGTGTTTATCATCCATCGAAACGTAATCCGATGATGGACAGGTTTGAACGTAAATTATTTGAACTGGTTACGTTGACCAATACTGATTATATTGGCCAGTGTCAAAATACAGTATTAAAAACAGGATTAGGTCTGTATGATGAAGTCTCTGATCGCGATATCAATGGGTTAAATCGATACTTGGCGCCCGCTCAATCAATAGAAGAATTCAAGGATAATATTAGAAAGGTTTGCAAAGCTTATGTGAAAGTCGATGACTGGATCTGTAGCCAAAGAAAGCTGGATGCTGTTATCGGCACTAGAATTCATGGGAATATGACTGGACTTCAAGCAGGTATATATTGTATGCCGGTGGTTCACGATAGTCGATTGCTAGAGCTTTGTGAAAGTATGAGCTTCCCGTATCTTACTTTGGAAGAAACGGCCTCAATTGATTTAGTTGATGATTTTAAGTCAGTGTTCATTTCCAAGTATGCCAAATTCGATCATTCTGAGGCAGATGATCGCCGTTCAGAAATAGCTAATATTTACCGAACTTCTATTATCGAGCTTGGTTTAACTCCATCGAACGGTTTGAACTCTATCGCTAGAGTCTGATGTTAAATAAATTAGGTGCAACTATCGTGAGTACTAAAACTTTCTTGGTTACCGGTGGCGCCGGCTTCATCGGCTCTGCGGTCGTCCGTGAGCTGATTCGCTCAACTCAACATATCGTCATCAATCTGGATGCATTGACCTACGCCGGCAATCTCGAATCCTTGGCGGATGTCGCGGATTCTAAGCGATATCACTTCGTGCAGGCGGACATCTGCGATGGCGAGAAGATGAAAGCTGTTTTTGCAGAGTTACAGCCGGATATCGTGATGCACCTGGCGGCCGAGAGCCATGTGGATCGCTCCATCGATGGTCCGGCGGATTTCATCGAGACCAATATTGTCGGGACTTACCAGCTGCTGGAAGCGGCTCGTCAGTATTGGAAGGGCTTGAAGGAGTCGGATGCCGAGAAGGCTGCCGGCTTCCGCTTCCATCACATCTCTACCGATGAGGTGTATGGCGATCTGGAAGGGCCGGAAGATCTTTTTACCGAGACAACCGCCTATGCACCCAGCTCCCCTTACTCGGCCAGCAAGGCGAGCTCTGATCACCTCGTACGGGCCTGGCAGCGTACCTATGGCCTGCCGACGTTGGTGACCAACTGCTCCAACAACTATGGCCCGTTCCATTTCCCTGAGAAGCTCATCCCGCTGATGATTCTCAATGCTCTGGCGGGCAAGGCGTTGCCGGTCTACGGCGATGGCAAGCAGGTGCGTGACTGGCTGTACGTGGAAGATCATGCCCGTGCACTGATCAAGGTCGCGACTGAAGGCGAGATCGCCGAGACCTACAACATCGGTGGCCATAACGAGAAGCAGAACATCGAAGTCGTGAAGACATTGTGTTCCCTGCTGGAAGAACTGGTACCGCAGAAGCCGGCCGGCATTGCCAAGTATGAAGACCTGATCAAGTACGTGAGTGATCGTCCTGGCCACGATGTGCGTTATGCCATCGATGCCGCCAAGATCGAGCGTGAGCTGGGCTGGGTACCGCAGGAAACCTTCGAGACCGGTCTGCGCAAGACGGTCGAGTGGTACCTGGCGAATGAAAGCTGGTGGCAGCGTGTTCAGGACGGCAGCTATCGTGGTGAACGTCTGGGTACCGGGAGCTGATGATGACGACGTCCACACGCTTTGGCCGCATTCTGATTCTGGGTGGCAATGGCCAGGTCGGGTTCGAGTTGCAGCGCAGCTTCGCGCCCTTCGGTGAGGTGCGTGCTCCGCGCCGCAGTGAAGTCGATGCCAGCGATCTCGATGCTGTCGCTACATTCATTGACGCCTGGCAGCCCCAGTTGATCCTCAATGCGGCTGCCTGGACAGCAGTCGACAAGGCCGAGGAGGAGCGTGAAGGCGCCATGCGCCTCAATGCTGAATTGCCGGCCTTGCTGGCTGCCAAGGCGACTGCATTGGGTGCCAGCCTGGTGCATTACTCATCGGACTATGTGTACCCGGGCGATGGTGAGCAATTCTGGCAGGAAGATAGCGCGACTGCGCCGCTGTCCGTCTATGGCGAGAGCAAGCTGGCAGGTGATGAGGCCGTGTTGGCGAGCGGTTGCCGCCACCTGGTATTCCGTACCAGCTGGGTATATGCCGCGCGTGGCAACAACTTCATGAAGACGATGCTCAAGCTCGGTCGTGATCGTGATGCGCTGAACATCGTCAATGATCAGATCGGTGCGCCGACGCCGGCCCGCTTGATTGCACAGCTCAGCTGTGAAGCGCTGCGTCAGAACATCGACAACGGCCTGTACCATCTGGCCCCGCAGGGCACCACCAGCTGGCATGGCTTTGCCCAGTCCATCTTCCGCCTGGCGATCGAGCAGGGCGAAACCCTGGCGATCGACCCGGAAACCCTGGGTGGCATTCCAACGGCGGAATATCCTACTCCCGCTGCACGTCCGCTGAATTCGCGTCTTGCGCTGGCCAAGCTGGAGACGGCACTTGGCCTTCAACTGCCCGATTGGCAGTCCCAGTTGGCGCTGACGCTCAAGGAACATCTGGATCGCTGAGTTCGGCGTTCATGTGATATTGATAGACCATTCTCAGCGTGTGCCAGTCTGCGACACCTGATTTTCTCTGTGTAAAACGCTACACGTCGATACGACAAGGATTTTTGATATGGCGCGCAAGGGCATCATTCTCGCCGGTGGTTCCGGTACACGTCTGCATCCGATCACTCGTGGTGTTTCCAAGCAGCTGCTGCCTATCTATGACAAGCCGATGATCTTCTATCCGGTATCGGTACTGATGCTGGCCGGTATTCGCGAGATTCTGATCATCTCCACGCCGGAAGATCTCCCGCAGTACGAGAAGCTGCTGGGCAATGGCGAGCAGTATGGTCTGCGTCTGGAGTACGCTGTGCAGCCAAGCCCGGATGGCCTGGCACAGGCCTTCATCATCGGTGAGGAGTTCATCGGTGATGATTCGGTCTGCCTGGTGCTGGGTGACAACATCTTCCACGGTCAGCACTTCTCCGAGCAGCTCAAGCGTGCTGCCGATCAACCGAGTGGCGCGACGGTCTTCGGTTACCTCGTGCAGGACCCGGAGCGCTTCGGCGTGGTTGAATTCGATGAAGATGGCAAGGCCATGTCCATTGAAGAGAAGCCGCTGAAGCCCAAGTCTCCCTACGCAGTGACTGGCCTGTATTTCTACGACAACGATGTGGTCGAGATCGCCAAGGCCGTCGAACCATCCGAGCGCGGCGAGCTGGAAATCACCAGCGTCAACAATGCCTATCTGGAGCGTGGTGATCTGCGTGTCGAGCGACTGGGTCGTGGCTTCGCCTGGCTGGATACCGGTACCCATGACAGCCTGCTGGAAGCCGGCCAATATGTGCAGACCATCGAGCATCGTCAGGGCTTGAAGGTGGCATGTCTCGAGGAAATCGCCTGGACCAACGGCTGGATCAGCGACGAGCAGCTCGAAGAGCAGGGCACCGCACTCAAGAAGACCGGTTACGGCCAGTACCTGCTGAAGCGCCTGGATGACAAGCGCCGTGGCAACTACTGAGCTCGACACCTGAGCCAGGGTGCCGTGGCCGGGTACGCATGCAGTGAAGTCAATGCTGATGTACCCGCTTTCCCGCAGTCGTCGCCAACAAGGCGAGGGCTGCGGGAATTTTCATGGCGCGACCCCCACGCCTGCGCGCTATCGAGACTGAGCCTTGTCGTGCCCTGGGCCGGCAGGGCATCGAGTCCTGTGATTGTTGAAGTGATATCTGTCCCCTACAAGGAGCAATTCCCGCATGAATTTTGAAAAACTCGCCATCCCGGATGTCGTGCTGCTGACCCCGCAAAAGTTCGGTGACGAGCGCGGCTTCTTCATGGAGACCTTTCGCCAGAGCGAATTCGTCGAGCACTGCGGTGATTACACCTTCGTGCAGGACAACCACAGCAAATCCCGTCAGGGCATTCTGCGTGGCCTGCATTACCAGCTGAATCAGCCACAGGGCAAGCTGGTGCGTGTGACTCAGGGGGAAGTCTTCGATGTGGCCGTGGACATGCGCAAGAGCAGCCCGACGTTCGGTCAGTGGGTCGGCGCCCATCTGAGCGAAGACAATCAGCAGATGCTGTGGGTACCGCCGGGATTCGCCCATGGCTTCTATGTCATCAGCGAATCCGCGGAATTCCAGTACAAGTGCACGGATTATTACGCACCGGGGGATGAGTACTCACTGAAATGGAATGACACCAGCGTCGGGGTCGAATGGCCGCTGGTGAACGGCGAAGCGCCGCTGCTCTCGGGCAAGGATGAAGCCGGTGAATCTTTCGAGTCGGCCGCTGTCTTTGAATGACATGAAAGGCTTCATGCCAGTCAGGAAAATCTCCAGCTCGCAGGCTAATGGATTGGTGAAAAGATGAAGAATACTCGTCAGGCACTCAGGGAATTCGGTGCCAGTTTCATGGGGCCGGCCTTCCTGGTGTATGCAAAGGCAGTGGAAGCGCAAGGTGCGGGACGAGTACCGGTATGTCTGGCCCGTGAGGGCTGGTGCTTCGAGCGTCTTCTGACGCAGCTGCAGGCACGTAACCTGGTGACATTCGAGCACTCACCACGGTATCTCAAGGTCTCTCGTACGCTGCTGTTCCGGGCCAATCTCGGGGAAGCCTTCCTCTGGCCCCTGGCGCTTGGCAATGATTTCGAGGGCGGCATGCTGGACCTGATGCGCAAGCGTTTCGGCTTGCAGATGCATGAGGCCTTCAGCGTACTGCCAGCCGAACTGCTGCAGATGCACGTCAAGCTCCCAGAGCAGCAGGAAGATGTCGTCACATGGCTGACACCGCATCTCGAGCGATTGAAAGCGCTGGTAGCACCGACACGACAGGGCGTGATGGCCTATCTGAAGGCGCTGGGTCTGACCGAAGGGGCTGCGCCGGTCATGCTGGATCTGGGTTACTCCGGCACGATCCAGAAGCTGCTGACGCGCATGCTCCAGCGCGAGACCTTTGGTCTCTACTATGTGGCGACCAAGCCAGGCAAGTCCTTGCAGGGCGGGGCGACAGCCAATCTCGCCGGTGTCTTCCGTGAGGGCGTCAGCTGGGGCGACGGTTATCAGATGCTGGATCGCTCGTTGCTGTTCGAATCGCTGATGACGGCGCCGCATGGACAGGTGGTGGATGTCCGTCAGGACAGTGATGGTGGCTTCGAATTCTGCTATGGCCGCCAGGCGGCGACACAGCGTCACTTCCAAGACATGCAGGAAGTCTTCGATGGCGCCATCGAGCAGGTGGCGGAGTGGTTGGCGGCGGGGGTCAGCTTCACGCCGGAGGAGGTCGAGCAGATGTATGAAAACTTCGCGACACGACAGGGCGCCATTCCGCAATGCGCGTGGCACCTGTTCTTCGTTGACGATGACTTTTCGGGCAATGGCATCTTGAATCCGTTAGCCCTTTTCAACATCTGATCGAGAGTTTTCATGAACCCCCTCAATATCTTTATCAATCACAATTCTGCATCGCTTACCAAGACACAGCGTCGGGAATTCGAGCAAGCCGAAGCCCTGGGCCTGTTCGATGCCAGCTGGTATCAGCAGCGCTATGGTCAGAAATTCTCCTCGCCGGCACATGCCTTCAAGGATTATCTCCACAAGTCACGCTTCGCGCCGATTCACCCTTCACCGGCATTCGATGGGGAAAGCTACCATCGCATGTACATGGATGTGTTCTACGACCAGCAGAGCCCGCTGTTTCATTACCTGAAGAATGGCAAGCGTGAAGGGCGCCAGCACGTACCGCTGACACCCCGCTGGGTACCACAGAACCGCATGCCTCTGGATGTGACTCTCACCGAAGCAGCCAGCCAGTTAAAGATGGCGGTCTGTCTGCATGTCTTCTACGAGGATTTTCTGGAGCGCTTCGCCCATGCGCTGGATGACATGCCAATCCAGGTGGATGTCCTGTTGACGCTTGCCAAGGGGGTGAATGAATCCCTGGCACGCAAGACGTTCGAGAAGCATGCCTGTGTCAGACGTGTCGAGATTCGTCACGTGCCCAATCGTGGGCGCAACTTCGGGCCGCTGCTGGTCGAGTATGGCGATGTGCTTGCGCAGTATGACCTCTTCTGTCACCTGCACTCCAAGAAGTCACTGTATTCAGGACGGGAACAGACCCAATGGGCGGATTATCTGACGGAATTCCTGCTGAGTGACAAGTCCGTGGTCAAGCGGGCACTGAATGCCTTTGCGGAAGATGAGAGCCTGGGGGTCTATTACCCGACGACATTCTGGATGATGCCCAGCTGGGTGAATCACCAGACCATGAACAAGGGCTTCATGCGTGAGTGGCAGCAGGCGCTGGATATCGAGCACGTCAGCGACTTCCTGAGCTATCCCGCAGGCGGCATGTTCTGGGCCCGCCCACAGGCGCTTGAGGGCATCATCGGCAAGGGTTGGAAGTACGAAGACTTCCCCGATGAACCCCTGCCCAACGATGGCTCCAAGCTGCATGCCCTTGAACGCATTCTGGGCACTCAGGCCGAAAGTCTCGGGTATCGGCAGTTCTTCTATTACCCGTCCGGTGGGGAGTTCACGGTAGACCAGAGTTACATCACCGCGAGTTATCATGGCTCCATCGAGCAGCACATGCCGGCCATCCAGGCACATCAGATCATCAGCTTCGATGTCTTCGATACGCTGGTGCGTCGCGAGTTCACCGTACCGGACTATGCCAAGCTCAAGCTGGGCAAGTGGCTGGTGGAGCAGGGAATCGCCACCTCTGCCCATGATTTCGTGAAGACACGCAACGAGGCGGAGTTCACGCTGCGCAAGCGGGCCAACTTCCAGGGTGACATCCGGATCGACGCCATCTATGACGAACTGGCGGAGGTGTACGCGGTCAGCAAGGGCGTCGCCCAGGGCTGGATGCAGCGGGAATTCGAGCTGGATCTCGCGATGATCAAGCCCAAGGACGAGATGGTGGAGCTGTTCAATCATCTCGGCTCTGCAGGGCATGTGCTGTGGGTCATCTCCGATACCTACTACACGCGTGACCAGGTGGGCCTGATGCTGCGCAAGTCCGGTATCTCGGCGGCTTACCGTCTGATGGTGTCCAGCGAGGAAGGCAAGCGCAAGGACAGTGGCACCATGTGGGCGATGGTCAAGGAGGACCTAGCAGGTGAAGAGGGACGGCGCCATCTGCATATCGGTGACAATGTCGTGGCCGATGCACAGCGCCCTGGCGACATGGGCCTGGCGACCTTCCATATTCTTCATCCGATGGACAAGTGGCGCGCCCTCGGAATGCCGGACGTCCTGAGGGGCGATGAGGCACTTGATGAAGCCCAGATTCTGAAATGGGGCGCTCTGGTAAGCCAGATCGGCCGCAACCCGTTTATTGGTGAATGATGAAAAAAGACACACTGTACCTTCATGTCGGCTGGTCCAAGACGGGGACTTCTGCGGTTCAATCGCAGATTCAGGCGCAGCACGAGGATTTCCTGGCCAAGGGGATTCTCTACCCGCAATCGCTGCAATGGCCGGACCATTCCCACCATCCGTTCGCCTTGTCATTCAAGGGCAGTGGCGCCTATCAAAGTGACATGTCACCCGCAGAGGCCCTCGAGAAGCTGCGAGTCGAGATGCAGACCAGCCCGGCTCCCAGCGTGCTGCTGTCTTCCGAACTGTCGCCGATGTATTTCAACAATCCGCGCTTCAAGGAATTCGTCGCTGAGCACTTCGAGACGGTCAAGGTCATCTTCACGGTGCGCCCGCAGTCCGAATTGCTGCTGTCGCTGTTCAATCAGCTGGTGAAAGACCCCAACATTCGCTACGAGGCGTCTCTGTTCACCCTTGCCATGCGCAATGTGAGCTGGTTGAACTACTTGAATCACGTTCGTCAGTGGGAAAGGCACGTCGGCGGTGAGAACCTGTCCGTCATTCCCTATAGCCGCAAGGTGGTACAGGATTTCTTGGCATCTTTCGGCATCGAGTATCGTGCCGGTGCCAACCAGGCCGATGAGACCGCCATCATCAACCCCTCACTCCCGACACGTTGTCTGCCGCTGGTGCAGCGATTCGGCCGTGGCCAGATGGGCAATGCGGAATTTACTCGTCGCAGAGACAAGATCATCTCTCTCGCCAAGTCGCTGGATAGCGAACAGGACAAGCATGTGCTGTTCACGGTGGCGGAGCAGCAGGCCTTCGATGCCCACTTCAAGCAGGGCAATCAGAAGCTGATTGAATGGTTTGATCTGCCAGCCGAAAGCCTCAACAAGTCCGGCTATGAGCCGATCAAGGTGTTGCCAGCGGCAACTTTTACGCCGGGAGACCTGGCATGAAGCTGGTTCTTCATCCCGGTCATTCCAAGTGTGGTTCCACGACGATCCAGAAGGCGATCATCAAGAACCGCAAGCTGCTGGAATCGCATGGCTATGTCATCCCTGACCCGCAGATGCGTACCAATGGCGATGACGGTTTCAATCCCAACGGAGAGACGCCGCGTGCCTTCTTCCGTCATGCGATGGAGCAAAAGGACCTTGCACCACTGAAGGCCAGTCTCGCGCGGATCAAGAAGAAATACGGCCATACCTCAAAGACTGTCTTGATCAGTGCGGAGAATCTGGTCAATCAGCTGGGGTCGCCGTCTGGCTTGAATATCCATCGCCTGCTGCGTGATACCTTCGATAGTCATGAGGTGATCTACTACATTCGCCGCCAGGACCAGTTCATCATGTCCGCCTGGCAGCAGTGGGGCTACAAGAAAGGCCTGTCGCTGCAGGCCTTCGTTGATCAGGCCTTGAAGGGCAAGAATCCCAATTATCGTGTGATTGCCAGTGCCTTCAGCAATCTCTATGGCAAGGCGAATGTCACGGTGGTGCCATTGCTGCGCGATAGCCTGATAGAAGGTGATCTTGTCAGTGACTTCTTCGCACGCCTCGGGATTTCCACTGGTGTGCAGAAGCCGGCAGACTCCATCGACAACAAGAGTCTGAATCCGTATCTGTGTGAGGCGCTGTCGAAGGTCAATCATATCTTCCGTGACATTCATGATGAGAGCATCAAGCACAAGCTGGAAGAGCATGCTTCTGGTCATGCCGGCTTGTATCTCCGCGATGATGGTTATCTCTCGCATGAGTCAAGAGCGCGGATCCTCAACGAGTATTCGAAAGACAATCAGTTCATTTCTGACAACTTCGTGGGGAATGATGGCTGGTGTCATTATCAGAAGAAATCAGTGTCGCCTTCCTCTGCCTCCCTGTCTGAGGCTCTTGATGTCATGACGTTGACGTTTTCAAAAATTATGAGTAAGGATTGCTGACATGCTGAATGTGACATGGTGGAGAAGCCCGGAAGGGATGAATAACCTGGGTGATGAAATTACCTCTATCCTGCTGGAAAACCACTTTCAGGTTGAGCATTCCAAGACCAACATCTTCAATGCGGATGTGATCAGTACCGGAAGCATTCTCAACTGGGTCTACAACCGTGATGATTGGAAGCCAGGGCGTCGTCGTCTGGCTGTCGTGGGCTCAGGCCTGATGAAGCCTGTCGCCAATATCGAGAGGAAGAACAAGGCGAATGACTTCCTGGATATCCACTCCGTACGTGGCTATCTCACCAAGTCGCTTCTCGGGGCCAAGGGCAATGATGTCACCATCGGTGATCCCGGACTTCTGGCGTCTCTGCTCGTCACGACCAGACCGGCCAAGAAGGTCAAGTTCGGGCTGATTCCCCATCACTCCAAGGTGGATGATCAGGCGTTCATCGCCAAGTTCTCTCAACTGGGTGATGTGCGTGTGATCGACTTCAGAACCAACGATCACGATGCCATCTTCACGCAGATGCTGGAGTGCGAAATCATCCTCAGTCAGAGTCTGCATGGATTGATCTTCTCTGATTCCCTTGGCATCCCCAATGTCTGGATAGATGCCGGTACGCTGCATGGTGGTGGTGAGTTCAAGTTCTACGATTACTTCTCTTCCATCGGTCGTGATTTCTCCCGCAAGTTGAGTGTGGCGAATGCGCCGCTACAGGCCTCGATGATTCAGGACACTCAGGTGCATGAGCTGAGTCAGCTGACCTTGCGGGATATCCAGTCGGATATCATTGCCGCCTTCAATAAGGTGATGTGACACCTGTCTCCCTTCTGCGTGGTGAGGCGCCTTCCGTGATCATGGAGTACTAGTTATCTTGTTGAAGAAAACCTTGCGGACTGGCACGAGAGTGCCGGTCAATCACACTTTCAAGCACGATCACGCGCTCTTTTCCTTGACGCCAGAAGAGCATGAACCCCCCGTACATGTGTATCGCGGGAGCCAGGTCAGCGCCTGCCTGGAGAACCAGAAGGCGTTTCATGACGAGGGTAGCTTCGTCGATGGCATTTCCACTGCTCCCGGCAGGAAGAAGCTCTCCGCGAGAATGAAGGGGGAGCTTGAGCGCATTGACGGACGTATTCTGGATCTCGTGACCCCGGGCTCCAACCTCTATAGTCACTGGTTGTTGGACCTCCTTCCCAAGATCAAGATTCTGACGGAGGCGGGATATGATGTCGCCAATGATTTCGACAGAATCATCGTCAATTTCTATGGCAGTGCCTTCAAGCGTGAAAGCTTTCGTCTGTTGGGGATCGATGAGAGCAAGGTCTGGGATTACAGGACACATCCCAAGTATTTCATCGCGGATGAGCTGGTGACGGTGACGGCCCCCCGAACACGCCTGTATACCCCCACCTGGGTCGCTGATTTCGTCAATGATCTCTTCAGCCAGGGGGATGCGCAGGGCATGCCCTCCAAGGTGTACATCTCGCGTTCCAAGGGGAATACGCGGCGGATATTGAATGAAGCGGCCTTCATCGAGAAGATCTCGGCACTGGGGTACAAGACGTATTACTGTGAAGACCATTCCGTCGCCACAACGGCTGCCGTGATGCGCAACGCGACCCATGTCATAGCTCCCCACGGCGCGGGACTGGCCAATATCATCTTTTCTCGTCCTGGCACTCAGGTGCTTGAGCTGTATTGTGCACATCTTTCCCCGGAATTTTACAAGATGTCTCTCGCGCGCGGCCTTGATTATCGGGCCATGCAGATTCTTGGTGACAAGTCGCAGATAGTTGATGTTGCCAATATGGATTATGCCAATGACCGTGAATATTATCACTCAATGAACATGGTGATTGATTGTGAATTCGATATTTCAGGCCTTTGAGATATGAATACCCAGAGAGACACTCAATATCATGCTGTTTGTATAGCGAAGGATGAAGCTGCCTATTTGCATGAGTGGATATTTCATCACCTTCACTTTGGTTTTGACAGAATTTATGTCTATTTGAATAGAATTACAGATGACAGTATTTCAATAGCAAGATCTATCGCTGATGAGTACCCATCAGTTAATTTTGAAATAATCGATTGGATAGACTGGTGTCAACCCAGTGTAAGAAAGCATATTCAGGACATTGTATACTCTTATCATTTCTCAAAAGCGAAAAAAACAGATATTGATGTCTATACTCTTTATATAGATGCAGATGAGTATTGGACTCCTCTGGACTTTAAATCTACGATTCGAGAAGAACATTTGGCTATTGGCAAGCCGCAGATGGTTTCCTATGAATGGCTTTTGGAGAATGGTCATAACAAGCCTTTTTCATTATTGGGAGATACTCTTGCTTATCGTGAAAGTAGCTTGGTGAAAACACTCTACAAGAATTCGTTGACACCAAGATTATTTAGCGCGCACAAAGCAAGGATAAAAGGTGGTTATAAAGGAGTCATGGCGAACGGAAAACGATTTTCTGCACAGGACGAAAGAAGACAAGGAAGAGTCAGTTCAGAACAATCAGGACTGAAAAGAAGCTTCATTGTGCATAGAATAATGAAGTCAGAAATAGAATACTTATGCTCCCTCGTTCGTTCCAATCCAGATAGTGATTTATCGATCAAGATGAATCGGAATGGATATGTTGGTCAAAATCAAACTGGTGATGTGATCGAGTTCGATGCCTCTCTTGTGGATGCTTATCGACTGGCGCTTGCTCAATTTATCAGTGATTGTGGTCTCAGTAGCCTGATTGAACACGCTCGTATAAATTACCTGCACCAGAAATGCGTATTGTTGTTGAAGGTTTATCGGTTGGGTGATGAATACAGAGATAAATTGGAAAAGGTGTTCAGGAATATAAAAGACCCAGAAATGAAACTGTTGATGAAATATATTGATGATAAGTCAAAGAAAAAAACTGATAGAAAGCGCAGACTGTTTGAATATCTGCGGGATATTGCAGTAGGGGTCGAAGAAAAAGATATTGAGGTCGCACATTTCTTCATGACTGAGGCATTGAAACTTAACCCCAAAGGCCCATTCATGATCAAGAGAATGAAGCTTTATGAAGAGCGCCTTCATGCTTGACTCTATATTTATGAGTTTTAATTATGATTAAAAAGCTGATGAGAAAGGAGCGCGATAGTTGCTCTTCTGATTCCGAGACTATAACGCTCCACATAGGCTCACCGAAAGCGGGTTCTTCAGCTTTACAGAACTTCCTGTTGAGTTCGCGCAAGGTGCTCGAGAAACATGGCTTCTATTACCCGGAACACGGCATCGACAAGAATGGGGTATCAGGTGGGCATGGGCAATTGGGTGGCGCCCTGCGCGAGGGTGATCTTGAGGGCGCCCAGGCGTTGCTGGACAAGTGGCTGGCTCATGCACGCAAGAAGGGCTTGAAGCTGGTGCTTTCCTCGGAGTCTTTCTTCAATCAGGCTCAGGCGCTCCATACCCTGTTGCATGAGCATGCCCAGCTGGCTCCAGAGAACGTTCGTGTCGTTGCCTTCGTGCGTGCGCCGATCGATTACCTGATGGGTAACCACAATCAGGGCATCAAGCGTCATGGTGAAACGTGGCGTCTATCCAATCATCTGGCACCCGTGATGCGCAACGGAAAGCCCAGTCTTGCGGGGGTTCCACTGATCCAATGGGCAGATGCCTTCGGTGACGTCAATTGTCGTTTCTTGACCTACCGCAAACCCGAGGCCGACCAGCCACAGATCGAAGCGGTATTTCTGGAGGCACTGGGCCTGCAGGGGCCGGAGATCGCGAGATTGTTGCCTGAGCGCAAGATCACCAATCGTAGCTATGTCCGTTCGGCGCTCGAACTCAAGCGCGTATTGAATACGGTACTGGGAAAGTTGCCGCCCGAAATCGGCAGAGAGGTCGATTGGGCCTTGCAGGGATATTCTGACTTACATCCTGAGGAAGGCTCCCTCGGGAGTCAGGATATCCCCGAGACGCTGTACCAGGAGATCAACGCCATGTTTCTGGCGGCGATGGAGCCTGTCATGCAGCGCTTCGAGACGCTGGAGCGTGATGTGCTTTTCCCTCCACAGGCCCGCAGAAGCGCGCATTCTGCCGAGGAGAGAAATCCCTACCGGCCGCTGGCCTATCTCGAGGCCCAGTGTCCGCAAGAGCTGGAAGCCATCAAGCAGGAGGCAGTGACCCAATATCGCAATGGTCGTCAGGGGTATGCCTTTCTCAAGCTTCTGGACCTGTTGGGGCTCGACTTCGAGGAACCCGCCGCACAGACAGGCCTGAGCGCGCGTGCTCGCGGTATTATCGGCAGCAGCAAGATGAAGGAAGCTGACCGCCTCAGAGAGCTGGGGGCCTATTTTGAGCAGCAGGGGCTGCTGGACGATGCCCTGTTACTGCTGGAAAAGGCACTGGAGACTCGTCCCGGCGGCGGAAGCATCAAGAAGCTTCGGCGACGCATTGCCGACAAGCAGTCGGTGCTGGAACAGGTCAATGCCTCGGGCAGTGCGCCTGAAGACAACGCCTTTCAGTAGCGTCGCATCTCGAGGCTTCATGCGATGATTGATATCTCACCCGGTATCCCCGGGTGAGGTGTTACCTTGTCATCACCAGACAGCAGTCATGCCGTCACCTTTTACCCGTCATGGAAGAAAGCTTTGCCGATACCATCATTTCTGGAGGGGTCACAGCTACAATCCTCCACTGCAAAAGCCCCGACCTTTCTTTCGCTTCCCCTGCATATTCGTGTTCCTCGTTACCTGCGTATTGATCGAGATCTTGAGCCTCTGGAAGAGGGGGAGTGGCGCTCACTCTCCAGCACATCAGCCTTTTTCTGGGAAGGCCCAAAGCCGATACCCGGCTGGAACATGGTCGAGATTGACATGGAGCGCTCTATCACGGGCGCCGCTGCGGTCATCACTTTCCAGACTGACACGCGAATTCACACGGTAGAGCTGCCGCTGCGCGCGGGAAAGATCACCCGTCGCATGCTGCGTGTCCCACGCGGAGTCCGGCGTATTACTCTGTGCCCCATCAACGGGCGAGGGACTTTCCGGCTCAAGCATTTCAGACTGGTTTGGTTGACCCCCACCTTTGCCCGAGACCGTCTGATCCAGCGATTGGTCACGGCGCACCGACATTTCCGCGGCTTGCCAAAGCAGCAGGTCACCCGGGCTATCAAACAGGAAGTGCAGCAGACGGGGGAGCGCTGGTCAGTCGTGGCGCTTCGCCATTACGACAGTACCTTTATCAGTCTTTGCTCCAAGCACAATTACCAACAGTGGATCGACATGGTCGAATCACTGGGGCAAGGCCTCGTGAATGCGAAGGTGGCCGATCATATCGCGCCGGTGATCACCTCCGGCATGGTGTTCAGCCTTGGGATGATCGTCAATGAAGATATCGGCCGGGAAGCTTTCGGCGATAGCCTGACAAGCCTGATCGCGCAGACTCACCGACGTTGGCAGCTGGTGGTATCTGCCTCGGATACGGCCCTGAAGAAGCACGATTGGTTGGCTGCCTGCTGCGCGAGCGATGAGCGTATCACGTTACTGGCAGAGCCCGAGCAGGCCACTGGACGCTTCACGGATCCGCTGGCGGCTATCAGTAGAGCGGCAGTGGGTGACTGGGTCGGGTTGATGACGACGGGCGCCACCCTGTCTGCTGATGCGCTGACGTGCTTTGCGCGGCTGATGAAGGAAAAACCGCAGGCCGGTTTTCTGTATTGCGATGAAGACCGCATCGATGGCGACGGACATCGTCACTCACCGAACTTCAAGCCTGGCTGGAACCCGGATCTGCTGCTTTCCACACCGTATCTCGGGCATCTGGGGCTGTGGTCCCGTGAACAGTGGCAAGCCTGTCGAGGCTTTCTCGAGACAGAGGATATCCTGACGGCTACGACCACTGATCTCATCCATCTGTTGGCGCTGGAGATGATCGCGTCGACCCGCATGAGTCACCAGTCGCTGATATGGCGAGTGCCTCAGGTCCTCGTTCATGTGCCCGAGCGGCATCTTCTTCCGACAAAGACTTGCCCGGAGGATACCGGGACACGGCATCTGGCACGTGTCGGCGACTATCTCACCCGTCATGCTGTCACGGCAGTGGCCGAGCCTGGCAAGGTGCTGAAGGAGGCCAACGACGGAACCGGAGAAAATGTGCGCGTGCGATGGCGATTGCCGGAGTCACAGCCACTGGTCTCCTTGCTGGTGCCCACTCGGGATGGCGTCGAGATACTCAAGCCCTGTGTCGATGCCATCCTTGCGCAGACAGAATACCGACACTTCGAGTTGTTGATTCTCGACAATCAGAGCTGTTGTCCGAGGACACTTGAGTACATGCGTGACGTCGCCAGACGCGATGAACGTGTGCGCGTGCTGCGTTGGGATGCGCCGTTCAACTATTCTGCGATCAACAATTTCGGCGCCCGTGAGGCGCGCGGCGATATCATCGGTCTGGTCAACAATGATATCGAGCCGATGAATGGCGAATGGCTGACGGAAATGGTGTCGCAGGTATGCCGTCCGGACATCGGTTGTGTCGGTGCCAAGCTCTATTATCCCAATGGTACGATCCAGCACGCCGGGGTGATTCTAGGACTTGGCAGCATCGCCGGTCATGCGCATCGTTTCTTCCATCGTGAGGAGGATGGCTTCCAGGGACGGCTGAAATCGATCCAGAATCTGTCTGCAGTCACTGCTGCCTGCCTGCTGTTGCGTCGCTCGGTCTTCGAAGAGGTCAATGGCCTCAACGAGCAGCATCTGGCGGTTGCGTACAATGATGTGGATCTATGTCTCAAGGTGCGGGAGGCAGGCTACCGCAATCTCTGGACGCCCTATGCCGAGCTGTATCACCACGAGTCGATTTCACGCGGTGCGGATGACACACCCAGGAAACGTGCTCGCTGGCTGTCAGAGTGTGACTACATGCGCACTACCTGGGCGGAACAGCTGGACAATGATCCGGCCTATAACCCTAATCTGACGCTGGTGCATGAAGACTTCTCACTGCGTTGAGGTGTCTCACAGTTTGCGTCTGCCTGTTTTCAGAATTGCCGTTTCACAAGGAATGCCATGTCTCGTTCATTGCGCTTTCTGAAGGCTCCTCTATGGAGCCTTGCGCTGTTTACCGGTGCCAAGTCATTCGCCGCCAATCCTGTCATCGGTCATGAGGGACTGAATCGTCGTGGACTGCATGTCTGGCGGGTAAAGGCAGCGTCTCGAGTCATGCGCTGGCGAATGGCCATGCTCAGCCGTGGTGTGCCCAGGGATGAGCGTGAGGCTTACCTGCGTGAGGGGTATCTGTGCAAACAGGATTTCCTGTCGCCGGAAGTATTCGCTCAACTAAAGGTGGAGCTTGAGCGCGTGCATGAGCACGGCCCTGGCGAGGTGCGGGAATGCTGCCAGGGTGATACCCGCACCCATCGTGTCCTGCTGGACCCGGAGACCCTGAGCGAGCTGCCGGTAGCTCGGCAGGTGCTGTCGGACACGCGGTTGAGGCGCTTGTTGCGATTCTGTGCAGGACACCGTCGTCTGCCCATCGTGCATCTCGAGAAGGTCTTCAATGGCGCCAGAGAGAGTGATGAGGACGACCCGCAGAAGTCGCTGCACGTGGATACCTTCCAGCCGACCATGAAGTTCTGGCTGTATCTGGAGGATGTCAGCGAGCGCAACGGGCCCTTCATGTTCGTGCCGCAGTCCACCCAGCTGAACCAGGGGCGCCTGGACTGGGAATATCACATGAGCCTGACGGCGCGTGGTCATGCCAATCGTTATACCCAGCGTGGGTCATTCCGGGTCGAGGAGGGCGCATTGGCCCGCTTCGGGCTCAATCCCCCCACCTTGTTCAAGGTGCCTGCCAACACGCTGTTGATCGCCGATACCTTCGGCATGCATGGGCGTGGCCCCGCCGAGGCGGGCAGCTCGCGTCTGGCGCTGTGGGGGATGAGCCGCACCACGCCTTTCCTGCCGTTGCCGGGGCTGGGGGGGGAATGGCTCAATCGCCTGCAGTACCGTGTTCTCAAGGCAGAGCGTGCGAGGGATGACAGGCGTGCCGCAGCACGCGGCGTCGAGTCGTCCTGGCATGTTGTGTCACGTGACTCCTCGCGTGCGCAGGACCCGTTCTGATGTCGGCTGAAGCTTCATCCTTGGCAGGCGTGCGGTGGATCGTTCTCAGTGATGGTGCTCGACCCACCGAGGACATCTACTTTCTTGAGTCGGCTGCACCAGCACTTCGCCAGCAGGGGGCTTTCGTCGAGCGTTTCGACACACGCCGCTACCACCTGCCGACGCGATGGGCTTTACGGCGCTTGTCAGGTGCCAATCTGTTGATCGTGCGCTCTCTGGGTGAGCGCTGGGTGCATCTGCTCGAACGGCATCGTGAACGTTTCGGGCGTATCATCTATCTGATCGACGATGATCTTGGTGCCGTGACCCGTACCAATGGCTTGCCTGCCGCCTATGTGGCGCGTTTGAGCGGTCTGGCGATGCGACAGCCCGCGTTGCTTGCGCTCGCGGATGAGGTGGTGGCCTGTTGTGAGGCGCTGGTGGAGCAGCTTGGGCGAGAGCACGCCAATGTCTCGCTGCTGACACCGCCAATGCTGGCGTCAGCAACGAAGCCGGCCGATTTCACTCAGCCTGACTGGATCATCGGCTATCACGGTACGCGTGCGCATCGTGATGACATCGCACACCTGGCACCCGCACTCACGTCGGTGATGGAGTCGCATCCCCGGGTACGCCTCGAAATTATGATGGGACGGCATGTGCCGGATGCTCTTGCCGGCATTGACCGGCTGGAAGCGCCAGAGGCTTTGCCGTGGAAGGCCTTCCAGCATTATCAGGCAACACGGTGTATCCAGATCGGCCTGGCTCCGTTGCTCGAGACTCCCTTCAATCGCGGCAAGTCATGGATCAAGTTTCTCGATATCTCGGCAATGGGTGGCGTCGGTATCTACAGCCGCAGAGCACCTTATACCGAGATAGTCGAGCACGGCGTCGATGGCTTGCTGGTGGATGATGATCCTGCTGACTGGCAGGCGGCACTCGAACGGTTGTTGGGAGATCGACAGGCAACCGAGATAATGTCAAAGCGGGCATTGCAGAAAGCCCGAGATATTGGCGCTGTACGGAAGTGTACGAACTTCTGGCGTTCGCGATGATTTCAGCGAGATGACTCCAACCCACAAGGCCCGCAGCTAACCCTGCGGGCCTTGTCGTTTCCGGGTCTGGAGCCTTTCAATCCGTCACTGCCAGCGGCGATTTGTCGTCCAACGCAGTTAACACGTTGATTACATCCGCTACATGCCAGCAAAATTTGAGTGGTGTGATGCCCAGAAATCATTAAGCTCAAAGTAAGCGTCCCAGAGTCAGTGTGTGCTCTCGCTCGCGCTTGTTTGGCGGTAACGCCGAACGTGCCGGGACCATGAATGCCTCGAGTAAAGGAGACTGACATGACCGCCTTCCCGACCACTCCTCGTTGGATCGTACTCAGTGATGAAGCCCAGGCGCTGGAAGATATCTACTTCTTTCTGCCTGCCATGGCCGCGTTGCGCAAGGAAGGCACACGTGTCGAGCGTTTTGAAACCCGCCGCTGGAAGTTCTCGCCCAAGCTTGCCCAGGCACGCCTCACCGGCGCCTGCCTGCTGATCGCGCGAAGCCTGGGGCGAGAATGGATCGAGATGCTGGAAGCACACCGTGAGCAGCACGGTCGTATCTGCTACCTCGTCGATCATCTGTATTCGCCTGAGCCCTTGGCAGCGGAGCAGGGCACCTCCACCTCTGAAGCAGGCGCTGAGTCTGAAGCGGCTCAGTTGCAGCAGCGCTTGTTCGCGCTGGCGGATGAGGTCGTCGTGGTCAGCGAGCAGCTGGAGGCCGCTCTGGCGAGTCTGCGTCCCAAAGTCAGCCTGTTGACGCCGCCACTGACCGGCAAGCTGCCGGATCTGCATCATCTCGAGCAGAGCGACTGGTGCATCGGCTTTCACGGCACTCTGGCGCATCGTGAGGACATCCTCACATTGGCCCCCGTGCTTCGCGATATCCAGACGCGGCATTCGGACAGTGAGGTGGAACTGATGATGGGTCGCCACCTGCCGCTGGCGCTCAGCGATATTTCCCGCCTCAAGACGATGGAGGCCGTCAGTTGGGAGGCCTTTCAGGATTATTGCTCGCGGCGTCGGATCGCCATCGGCTTGGCGCCCTTGATGGAAAACTCCGATAACCGTGCTGCTTCCTGGCTGCGATTTCTCGACATCACCCGCATGGGCGGGGTGGGTATCTACAGTCGCCGGGCGCCCTATGCCGATCTGATCGAGGATGGCGTCGACGGCCTGTTGGTCGGGGATGATCCAACAGAGTGGACAGCCGCCCTCGAGCGCCTGCTGGGCGACCGTGACGCAACGCGTGCCATGGCGCACAACGCGCAACATAAAGCCCATGAAGTAGGTGACCCGCTGCGGGTGCTGGATTTCTGGCGCGCGCGTTCGACGGTGGCGCGCCCACGCTAGAGTCGTTTTGTGGTCTGCTTCAGATAGCCGAAACGAAATAGCCCAGACGAGAAAGCCGAAACGAGATGGTCTGATCGAAATCGCCCGACCCAATCACTGTTTGCTCAAGCGCCGCGCCCCTCAGGGCGCGGCGCTTTGTTATGATCTAGCCACCTGATTCGTTCTGAGTCATTTGTCCTGTTGAAAGGAGTGCTGCATGGCCACCCCCGAGTTACCCGATGACTTGCCTGGCGAAGCGGCGCGCTCGTCGCAGAAGGGTGTCGAGGTGGCGCACAGCCAGCGTCTCGCGAGCCCAGCGGTCGCCCGCAATCGTGACGTGATTCTTGATGTCCTGCGGGATGTGCTGGCACAGCGGCGTCAGGTGCTGGAACTGGCCAGTGGCAGCGGCGAGCACGCGGTACATTTCGCCCACGGGCTCCCCCATCTGGAGTGGCAGCCCAGCGATGCCAGCCCGCGTGCGCTGGAATCCATCGCGGACTGGCGCGCCGAGGCCGCCTTGCCCAACCTCAAGGCGCCGATCCCGCTGGATGTGCAGGCCGAGTGGCCTGAGGTGGCTTGCGATGCGCTGGTGGCGATCAATCTGATCCATATCTCACCATGGCGGGTCACCTCCGAGTTGATGGCACGGGCAGGGCGACTCCTCCCGGTGGGCGGCGTGCTGTATCTCTACGGCCCTTACAAGCGAGAAGGTCAGCACACGGCACCCAGCAACGAAGGCTTCGATATCCAGCTCAAGAGCCGCAACCCACTATGGGGCGTGCGCGATCTGGAAGCCGTGATCGAGGAAGCGAAGCGTAACGGCCTGACGCTCGACAGGGTGGTCGAGATGCCGGCCAACAATCTGAGTGTGGTCTTTCGGCGTTAGCGTTAGCGGTCAGTGGGCCGTCAGAGAGGGTGAGTACACCTCATGTGACCCACTCACTACGACATGCCCCGTCCTGTCGCCAGGTCGGGGCATTGTCGTGTATGGGCGAGGAAAATGCGGTTCTAAGGAAGTGCGCAAGCGCTTGAATCTCCAGCTCAGCTTCAATAAGGGCCGCTATCTTTCTCTCTATGTAAGTATTTATGCTGCCAATCTGACTGACATCAAACGGGGAATATTACAGACCTTCTGCTGCGCGGCGAATGCTATCGGAAATCCCGCTTGCGTAAATTGCATGCAACGGGGAGACGTTAGCGGAAGCGATCGCACCGGCCTGGCAGGTGATTCAGCGGGCAGAGTCGAGGAAGGTGGCGTTTACCGGGGCTGACGACTCCAGGCGAATGCTTCACAAAAGGTCGCATATCAAGCCAGCCCGACGTCAGTGACTCATGCGTCGGGCGTCTCGTTACCGTCGTCTTCCTCGAGCGAGCCTTCTACTAGAGGGTATGAGAAAGGTTGCGGGTCGTGAGTGGCAGACCTTGCGTCACTTTCCATGGTAAAGGGCAGGAGGGCTAACAACAGGACCGCCGCGAACAGAGAGAACAATGAATCGAAGTGTTTCATGCGCATACCCCTCTAGACCGTGAGTGTGTCTACAGAGCCTATGCCGCCCGAGGCGTGATTGCCTTTCGATAATCTCGATATGGGCTAGTGGCGCAGCCGATGTCATCCCCCTTTCAGGCGTAGTGGTCGAGGTGTCAGCGAACGTCGGGTTCCCGCTCGGTATCATTCCAGTCGATCACGTGGCTGATGATCTTCCAGCCGGCCTTGCGTGCCGCCTTCTCGGCATGGATGCGCGCTTCCATTCGCGAAATGCTGTCGGTCTGCACCGTGAAGGGCACTTCCAATGCCAATCGCTTCTGCTTGACGCCAAGCGTTACCCGCAGTCCCTTGAGGGGAGTGGTGGTCTCTCTGGCGCGTGGTGCTTCAGGACGCGCACGAGTAGCGGACGCTCGGGAGGTTGAGCTGGCGGCTCTGTTGGTACTGCGCACGAACTTGTCGAGTTCGCGTTTCATGCTTTCTTCGAATTGGTCGACTGACATGTCACTCATCTGGGTAACCCCGTTTGATCAAAGGAATTCACATCTGAAGCAGCAGGGAGTCAACACACATAGGTGGTGATGACTTGCGAGATTTCGGTAAGGCGTGTCTTGCCGGTAAATTCAAATCTCACCGTACCGAGTGCCGAGAAATAGATCGTGAGCTCTGAATCAAGATCAAAGGTGCCGGAGGTTTCGATGGAATAGGTTTCAATCTTCTTGTACGGGAGGGAGGTGAAGTCTTTCTTGCTGCCCGTCAATCCTTGTACATTGACAGCGATAATACGCTTGTTGGTAAACACGACCCCGTCACGCATTGATTTATAGGCTGAAATGATTTCTTCGCCATCGATCATCAGGTCATTGACGCGCTCGGCATATTCATCGTTCTGTTTGAGTTTAAAAAAGCCTTTATTATTGAAATCTATCATTGTGTTACCTTGTGATTCGATAGTGCTGCCATCTGGGGATACTTCGATAACGCATGAGCAGAGGCCATCCCTCGGCCTCTGACGGGACATGCGGTTTTTTCAGTATCACGACTAGAATAATCCATCCCGCACCAACGGAGTAGCCCCGTGCCCTGACACCAGAGCTCCGAGGCGATCAAGAGTGCTGCATGGCAGTGCAAGAAGGGAGAACGTCGGAATGCACACCTGCCGCTCTGGTCAGCATGAAGCTAGCCGCTCGATCTCGTAGGCCATCTTCCTTCACTTGCCCTTCACTCAGACGGCCAGACCTCCTCGAGACTTTGCAGGGCAGCTTCGACACAGGGTTCGTGTTGCTTGTCGTGACGCCATACCACACTCAAGGCGCAGGGCAGGCGGGTGTCTGGCACGATATTGAGGCCACGTTCCTGGCGCTCGGCCAGCGCCAGTACATCGCGGGCCAATGTCAGCCCGACGCCGGCGCGTACCAGGTCCAGCATGCAGACTTCCTGATCCACCTGCGCGACGCGATGGGGAATGCACTGACTGTCGCGCATGGCATGCGCCAGCAGGCGTGAGTGGACAGAATTCTCAGGCGTCACGATCCACGGCAGGGCGGCCAGGGAGGGCCAATCAGTCTCGGTCAGGCGCGATGACCAACCGGTGGGGGCGAGAATGAAATAGTCGAAGAATGCCAGTTCGCGATAACAGAGTGAGTCATCGCGCGGGCCTTCTCCGGGTGGTGCGAGGTAGAAGCCGATTTCCAGCGCATTCTGGCGCAGCGCCTTGAGGACGCAGCCGCTCATGCCGTGGTGGAGTTCCGTCTCCAGATTGGGTGCACGCTCCAGAAGATGGCGCAGCAAGCTGCCCAGACGGATGAACTCCGGGTCGACGATGGTGCCGATACGCAGCTTGCCGCGTACTGTGCTGTGCAGTGCCGCGGCGGCCTGCTCGAAGCCACGTGCGCTGGCCAGGGTCTTCTCGGCACTGGGCAGCAAGGCCTGGCCATCGGCCGTCAACAACAGGCCATGGGGGTGACGCTCGAACAGGCTCAATCCCAGGCCTTCCTGCAATTGCTTGAGCTTGAGGCTGATCGCGGGCTGGGTGAGGTGCAACGCCTGCGCCGCTCGCGACACGCTACCGGTGCGCGCCACGGTGACAAAGGCATTGAGTCGGGACAGATCCTGCATCAGTGACATCCATGTGTTTGGCATTTTCCGGCCGGCGAGAGACGTGCTGCTGGCCCTGCATGACGCATTGTGGTCTGAATGCGTTCGCTGTCACCTATTGGCCATTGGTCGCGGTAAGCCGTCATCACTCGGGACAGGCCTTGAGATCGAAGCGCCTACCGCTGTCGGAATCCCTCCATTCTTTCTTGTTATAACTGATTGATTCTCAATGTTTAACTGCTTCTCCGGTTCTCAAGGAAAGCCGAGAAGTTTCTGAGCGCAATCGGATATCAGCAATCGTTATATCTCACCCAAGAATTACTCAATTGCACCCTGCGCGTGGCGGCGTAATTTCATGAACACCTGCTGATGGCATGTCCTCGTTCGTCGTTGACCAGGCGAACGTCATTGACCAGGCGAAGGACCTTCAGCGCCAGACATGTGCATGACACAGACTTATTCCTATAAAACACCGCCAGCGGAGATCAGCACCATGACGACAGCAGCCCACGCTATCCAGCATTTCATCAACGGCCAGGTGACCCGAGGCGATTCCAGCGCCACTCAGGATGTCTTCAATCCGGCCACCGGCAAGGTGACCGGTCAGGTCGCGCTGGCACGCAACAGTGATGTCGATGCCGCCGTGGCTGCTGCCGACGCCGCCTTCGCGGCCTGGGCCGACACGCCGCCGATTCGCCGCGCTCGAGTGATGTTCAAGTTCCTCGCGCTGCTCAACGAGCACAAGGATGCGCTGGCGGAGGCGGTCACCCGCGAGCACGGCAAGGTGTTCACCGACGCCCAAGGCGAAGTGGCACGCGGCATCGATATCGTCGAATTCGCCTGCGGTATTCCGCAGTTGCTCAAGGGGGATTTCACCGATCAGGTCAGCACCGGCATCGACAACTGGACGATGCGCCAGCCGCTGGGCGTCGTCGCCGGCATCACGCCGTTCAACTTCCCGGTGATGGTACCGATGTGGATGTTCCCGGTCGCCATCGCGGCAGGCAACAGCTTCGTGCTCAAGCCGAGCCCGCTGGACCCCAGCGCCTCGCTGATGATGGCGGACCTCCTCAAGCAGGCGGGCCTGCCGGATGGCGTCTTCAACGTGGTGCAGGGCGACAAGGGTGCCGTCGAGGCGCTGATCGATCATCCCAAGGTACGTGCACTGTCCTTCGTGGGCTCGACCCCGATCGCCAACCTGATCTATGAGCGCGGCGCACGCCACGGCAAGCGCATCCAGGCGCTGGGTGGCGCCAAGAATCACATGGTGGTGATGCCGGACGCCAACCTCGACAAGGCGGTGGATGCCTTGATCGGCGCGGCCTACGGCTCCGCCGGCGAGCGCTGCATGGCCATCAGCGTGGCGGTGATGGTGGGCGATGTGGCGGACACCCTGGTGCCGCGTCTGGCCGAGCGTGCCCGCGAGCTCAAGATCAAGGATGGCATGAATCTGGACGCCGAGATGGGCCCGATCGTCACCCGTCAGGCGCATGAGCGTATTTGCGGGTATATCGAGAAAGGCGTCGCGGAAGGGGCCGAGATGATCGTCGACGGGCGTGAGTTCACCGGCAACGACATCGGCGGCGACAGCACTGAAGGCTTCTGGATGGGCGGCACGCTGTTCGATCACGTCACCCCGGACATGACGATCTACAAGGAAGAGATCTTCGGCCCGGTGCTGGCCTGTGTCCGCGTGCCGGACGTCGCGACCGCCATCCAGCTGATCAATGACCACGAATTCGGCAACGGCGTGAGCTGCTTCACCGAGAGCGGCAGTGTCGCGCGTGAATTCGGGCGGCGCATCCAAGTCGGCATGGTCGGCATCAACGTGCCGATTCCGGTCCCGATGGCCTGGCACGGCTTCGGCGGCTGGAAGAGCTCCCTGTTCGGGGATACCCACGCCTACGGTGAAGAGGGGGTGCGCTTCTATACCAAGCAGAAGTCCATCATGCAGCGCTGGTCGGATTCCATCGATGCCGGTGCCGAATTCGCCATGCCGACGGCCAAGTAAGTCGCTCGCGACTGCGGTCATCTGCACTGTCGCCATCTGCATCGTAGTCATCTGCATTCTGGTTACCTACCAGCATACGCCAGCTGTCTGGAGAGGGACGCGCCATGTCAGACAACAAGAACAATCAGCATCGACCCCCGGGGGGCGAGCAGGACGCTCGCCCCGCCAAACCGGGAGACGATCTGTCGGAATTCGATTTCATCATCGTGGGGGCCGGTTCCGCCGGCTGCCTGATGGCCAATCGCCTCAGCGCCAATCCTGATCACCGCGTGCTGCTCATCGAGGCGGGTGGGCGGGACAACTATCACTGGATCCACATTCCGGTGGGCTACCTGTACTGCATCAACAATCCGCGCACCGACTGGCTGTACCGCACCGAGCCGGACAAGGGGCTCAACGGACGTTCGCTGATCTATCCGCGCGGCAAGACGCTGGGGGGATGTTCCAGCATCAACGGCATGATCTACATGCGCGGTCAGGCGCGGGATTATGACCACTGGGCCGAGGTGACCGGCGACAGCGAGTGGCGCTGGGAGCAATGTCTGCCGGCCTTCATGCGCCATGAGGATCACGCGCGCCTCGACGAGGGCGGGGATGCCGGCCCCGAGCATCGCCAGTTCCATGGTCACGGTGGCGAATGGCGAGTCGAGCGGCAGCGCCTCAACTGGGAGGTGCTGGACGATTTCGCCAGTGCCGCCGAACAGGCCGGCATCCCGCGCACCGAGGACTTCAATCGTGGCAGCACCGAAGGGGTGGCCTATTTCGAGGTCAATCAGCGTTCCGGCTGGCGCTGGAATACGGCCAAGGCCTTTCTGCGTCCGGCACTCAAGCGCGGCAACCTGACGCTGTGGCACTCCACCCAGGTCAATCGTCTGCTGTTCGCGGGCGGCGAGCAGGGCGCAGGGGATGGCACAGGAGCTGGCACAGGAGCTGGCACAGGGGCGGACGCAGTGAAGGACGCCTCCAGTCTGCGCTGCACCGGGCTGCAGGTGGTGCGTGATGGCAAGCTCATCAACCTCACGGCGAAGCGTGAGGTCGTGCTGTGTGCCGGCGCCATCGGCTCGCCGCATCTGCTGCAGGTCTCGGGGGTCGGGCCCAAGGCATTGCTGGAGCAACATGGCGTCGAGGTGGTGAAGGACCTGCCCGGCGTCGGCGAGAATCTGCAGGACCACCTGCAGATCCGCTCGGTCTACAAGGTCACCAATGCCAAGACCTTGAACGCCATGGCCAGCACGCTGCTGGGCAAGATGGGCATCGGCATGCAGTACCTGTTCAAGCGTTCCGGGCCGATGAGCATGGCGCCATCGCAATTGGGAGCCTTCACGCGCAGCAGCGAGGACTACGCCCACCCCAATATCCAGTATCACGTCCAGCCGCTGAGTCTCGAGGCCTTCGGGCAGCCCTTGCATCCCTTCCCGGCGATCACCGCGAGTGTCTGCAATCTCAACCCCACCAGCCGTGGCTCGGTGCGTCTGCAGAGCGCCGACCCGCGCCAGGCCCCGGCGATCGCACCCAACTACCTGAGTACGCCGGAGGACCGCAAGGTCGCCGCCGATTCACTGCGGGTCACGCGGCGCATTGCCGAACAACCCGCCTTTGCGCGCTACAAGCCCGAAGAGATCAAGCCAGGTGTCAAGTATCAGAGCGACGAAGAGCTCGCCAGGCTCGCCGGTGATATCGGCACCACCATCTTCCATCCAGTCGGCACTACGCGCATGGGGCGGGCGGATGACCCGCTGGCGGTGGTCGACAGCCGCCTGCGGGTGCGCGGTATCCACGGCTTGCGGGTGGCAGATGCCGGCATCATGCCGACCATCGTCAGCGGCAATACCAACTCGCCGACCCTGATGATCGCAGAGAAGGCCGCTGGCTGGATTCTGGAGTCAGCTGTCGGAGGAGACTGATACGAGGCCCTTCATGTCCCCAATGCGTCAGCCAGTGCTGATCGCTCAAGGCCGACTTGTTTGACCCTGAGTTGGCAGGGGGCAGCTTCCGGCGCATGAGAAGTGCTCAAGCGCTGAGCGTCTTGTGACATGAGGTGAACGTTGAGGTTTCTGCTCATGAGAGTGGCGCATCGGCTGGCATGACCCTCGTGATGCCAGGGGCGTAGAGACTGCCGCGTCAGGTGCTGGTTTCTGCGTGACAGTCTTTGCTCATGAGCGTTTGAGACCCACAGGCCGCCGACCTTGACGTGTCGGCGGCCTGTTCACGTCTGGCGGAAACTTGGTCGAGAAGGGCGCGAAGAAGGCATGAGGCGAGCGCAGAAGAAATGAAAGTGCAACGCTATAATCATGAATGGAATTCATGTTTGCATGAGAAAATACCGTGTCGCGATTCATGCTTCCTGCGGTTGCCGGGAAAGTATAATGCGCGTGGAATAAAAAAATGTATAATACCGCGCTCTTTTCATTACGAAAAATTATTGAATACAGCGAACTGCCCGAGCAAGAGCGACGTCTCGCCCCTCTTGCTCGGGCTTTCTCACTAAGGTGGTAGTCGTGCAAGAAGCAGTTCCCCCCGCCAGTGATGGCGATCATCTGGACCCGCGTGTCTTCATCCCCGCCGTATTGGTCATCCTGGCCTTCATCGGCCCGGTCATCCTGTTCCCGGAGGCCAGCACCGCGCTGATCAATGCCGCTTTCTCCTTCGCCACCGGCAAGTTCGGCTGGCTGTATCTGGTGGCCGGCCTGAGCGTCGTCGGCTTCCTCATCTGGCTGGCCTTCAGCCGCTACGGCAACGTCCGTCTGGGCGGGGCAGAGGACACGCCCGATTTCTCCTACTTCAGCTGGGTGGCGATGATCTTCACCTGCGGGATGGGGATCGCGATCGTCAACTGGGCGTGGGTCGAGCCGATCTACTACTACACCTCGCCGGCCTACCACGTGGCGGCCAAGAGTCGTGAGGCTGCGGAGTGGGCGCTGGCCTTCGGTCAGTTCCACTGGGGGCTCACGCCGTGGGCTTTCTACTGCCTGCCGGGCCTGCCGATCGCCTACTCCATGTACGTCAAGAAACGTGATGGCGTGCGTCTTTCCGTCGCCTCGCGCGGTGTACTGGGCCGTCATGCGGATGGTGCCTGGGGCGTGTTGCTGGATTCCATCGTCGTGTTCGGGATCGTCGGCGGCGTCGGCACCTCGCTGGGGCTGGCGGTACCGCTGGTCTCGCAGCTGGTCAGTGGCATCCTCGGCATGGAGGCCAACTTCGGGCTGGAAGTCGCGGTGCTGTGCATCTGGACGGCGATGTTCTCGGCCAGTGTCTGGTTCGGCCTGGCCAAGGGCATCAAGATTCTCTCCGACGTCAACGTGATCCTGGCGATCTTCCTGCTGGCCTTCACCTTCATCGTCGGTGACTCGCAGTTCATGGTCGAAGGTTTCGTCAACAGCCTCGGCAAGACCCTGGGCAACTTCATCCCGATGAGCCTGTGGACCGACCCGGCGGGAGATTCCACCTTCTGGAAGGACTGGACCGTCTTCTACTGGGCCTGGTGGATCGCCTACGCGCCGATGGTGGGGCTGTTCGTGGCGCGTATCTCACGCGGTCGTACCATCCGTGAGCTGATCATCGCCGAGCTGGTGTTCGGTTCGCTGGGCACCTGGGTGTTCTTCGCGGTGTGGGGCGGTTACGCGCTGGATCTGCAGATCAGTGGCGCGCTGGACATCAAGGCGCTGTTGGATAGTGGCGGTATCCCGCTGGCGGTGGAAGGTATCCTGCAGACCCTACCGTACGCCAAGCTGGTCACGGTAGCCTTCATCCTGCTGTGCTTCATCTTCCTGGCAACCACGCTGGACAGCTCGGCCTACGTGCTGGCTTCGGTGACCTCACGCAAGCTGTCCGGGTATCAGGAACCCAAGCGCTCGTTCCGTTTGATCTGGGCCTTCCTTATCGCGGCCGTCGGCGTTGCGCTGATCCAGTTGGGAGGCCTGCAGACGGTGCAGACCTCGACCATCGTGGTGGCGCTGCCGATGATCCCGGTGATGCTGATTCTGGCGCTCTCGATGCTGCGCTGGCTCAAGAATGACTTCCCCAAGGAAGAGCTGAATCCGGTGCTGGTCATCGATGACATGCCGGCCTTCCAGCGCAAGCCGAAGAAGACGAATCGTCAGGCGTAACCGCGGGATGCGCTGATAGATACGTCGCAAGACTTCACGACAACGGCTCCTCACTCACGGCTCCTCAACATGAGGGGCCGTTGTCGTTTCTGGCCTATGGACATGCCTGACAAGGCGTCGGCAGCGAAGGACAACGCGGAAAGTGGGGGAGTGGGCTCACGGTGGGCCTGCGTCCGTGCGGATGGATGGTGGTTGAGGGGCAGCATCGAGTGTGTCGAGCCGCGCGGATTGGATGACAGGACGCAACAATCCTGGCCTGAACGTCTGGCCCTCAGGTCTTGAGTTGGCGGTCTCCCGCTGGGCGATCGATGATGGGGGAGTTTGCATCTGACCTGAAAACCGCAACAGAGAGACCCCTGTATGCATGAACATGCAGAAAGACCTGTTCATCGTGCCGGACGCCATCTTTGATTCCTCTCGGCAGGGAGCAATCAATTGTTGCTTATATTGCAACGTATTAGTTTTTCGCTATTCCCTGGTTAGTTATTATTTATTTTTGCTATGGGAACTTCTCGCCAATACTCCTCGCCCCGTTACTCCCTGATTTAACGAGGAATTTGCGAGATGCTGAACGTACGTTTTCCCATGAAGACCCTGACGGCCGTGATGGCGCTGGGCCTTTCTGCCAGCAGTCTGGCACAGCAGGAAGTGATGACTCGCTCCAATGGTGCGCCGGTCGGCAACAACCAGAACTCCCTGACCGCCGGCCCGAACGGCCCGACACTCCTGCAGGACCACCACCTGCTGGAGAAGCTGGCGCACTTCGAGCGCGAGCGCATACCGGAGCGTGTCGTCCACGCTCGCGGTACCGGTGCCTACGGTGAGTTCCGTGCCACCGCGGACCTGACCGACCTGACCGTCGCGGCACCTTTCCAGGACAAGGGCCAGGTGACGCCGGTCTTCGTGCGCTTCTCCAGCGTGATCAACAGCAAGGGCTCGCCCGAGACCCTGCGCGACCCGCGTGGCTTCGCCGTCAAGTTCTACACCGAGCAGGGCAACTGGGACATCGTGGGCATCAACTTCCCGGTGTTCTTCATCCGCGATGCGATGAAGTTCCCGGACATGATCCATGCGCTGAAGCCGGACCCGCGTACCAACCTGCAGGACCCGAATCGCTACTTCGATTTCTTCAGTCACATCCCGGAAAGCACCAACATGCTGACCTATCTCTACTCGCCGCTGGGGATTCCGACCAGCCTGCGTGAGATGGATGGTTCCGGTGTGCATGCCTTCAAGTTCGTCAACGCCGAAGGCGACTGGAAGTACGTGAAGTTCACCTGGAAGTCGCGTCAGGGCAACCACGGCATGACCCCGGAAGAGGCGGCCAAGGTGCAGTCCACGGACTTCAACCACCTGACCGATGATCTCTACACCCATCTGGATTCCGGCGATGATCCTGTCTGGGATCTCTACATCCAGACCCTGGACCCGAGCAAGCTGAACAGCTTCGATTTCAATCCGCTCGATACCACCAAGATGTGGCCGGAAGACCTGATCCCGGCGCGCAAGGTCGGTGAGCTGACGCTGAATCGTACGCCGGACAACTTCTTCCAGGAAACCGAGCAGGCGGCCATGTCGCCGGCCAACCTGGTGCCGGGTGTCGAGCCGTCCGAAGACCGCATGCTGCAGGGGCGTCTGTTCGCCTACGCCGATGCCCAGCGTTATCGCCTGGGGGCCAACTTCATGCAGCTGCCGGTGAATGCGCCCAAGAATGAGGTGCACAACAACCACCAGGACGGCGCGGGTTACTCCAAGCCGCGTTCCGGCTCCATCAACTATCAGCCGAGCCGCAACGCCGACTCGCTGGTGGATGACAGCCAGTACGAGTACAAGCGCTACACCCTGAATGGCACCACCCAGCAGCAGCCGATCGGCAAGCAGCAGAACTTCGCTCAGGCCGGTGAGCTGTATCGCTCCTTCTCCGAGCAGGATCAGGACGCTCTGATCCAGGCGCTGGGGACTGACCTGAGCAAGGTCAAGAACGAGGAGATCCGCGAGATCATGGTCAGCCACTTCTACCAGGCCGACCACGAATATGGTGAGCGTCTGGCCAAGGTGGCGGACGTCGACATGGACGACGTGGAAGAGCTGATCGAGGACTGAGGCATCTGAGGCAGCGGGCTGACAGTAGAGCTCAGGAAGCAGTGCTCAGAAAGCAGAGCTTAGAAAGCAGAGCTCAGAAAGCAGAGCTCAGAAAGCAGAGCTCAGGAAGCAGAGCTCAGGAAGATAAGCGTGATGCGATCGCGATCAACCGCTGCTCGGAAATCCAAGGCCTGTTTCACCCGGCAGGGGAGCTTGCGCTCCTCTGCCGGCCGCAACACCAGAGCAATATCAGAGCATTATCAGAGAGGAGCGCAAGATGCACCATGCGATGCGAGCCACAGACCACCGCGGACCGCAACACGGCCTGGGCAGAAGATGGCTGGCGGTGTTGGCCAGTCTGCTGCTGATGGTCATGGCGGGTCAGGCTGTCGCGGCCGGCGACATTGATATCTTTGATGCCGCACGCGACGGCGACAATGCCGCGATCCAGGAATATGTTCAGCAGGGCGGTGACCTTTCCGTTACCAACTCGCGAAGCTATACGCCGTTCATTCTCGCGGCCTATTACGGGCATACCGACACCCTGGCGCTGCTGAAGACCGCTGGTGCTGATGCCTGTGCTCTGGATGAGAAGGGCAGCAATGCCTTCATGGGCGTAGCGTTTCGCGGCTTTGACGAGACAGCCAAGTGGCTGCTCGCCAATACCGACTGTGATGTGAATCATCGCAATTACAGTGGCCAGACGGCACTGATGATGGCGTCCCTGTTCGGCAACGAAGACATCATCAAGCAGCTGCTGCAGGCCGGTGCGGACCCCTCGATCAAGGATGCGCGTGGCAATACTGCGCAGTCATTGGCAGCGGCCCAGGGCCTGTCACGTATCGTGACGCTGGTGAAGTTCAATATGTGAGGCAAGGCGTGGCCAAGGCTGGCCGGTGAAGTCTGTTCGGGGAATCTATCGGCTGACAACGCAAATGGCTCACAGGCCTTCAGCGCCACGAACCTGACGTATCAATTCCGCACTCCATCAATTTTACGTTCTATCAATTTTACGTTCTATCAATTTTACGCTCTATCAATCTTGCGTTGCATCAATCTGACGTTTGGAAAATCGCAAGTTTGATAGATCTGACCTACCCATCAAAAAGACGAGAAGTGACATAATGAAAGCCATGAAAGTACTGTGTGTGACAGCTGCCCTGTGTGCTGCGAGCAATGCGGCGCTTGCCGACAATGGCGAAAGCGACACCCGTGTCCGTGAGGCATTGAGCGAGAGTCGTATCATGGGGCAGGCGCAGCCAGCCGAGCGTAGCACGCAATTTTATGTGGAAAGTGGCATGAGCGTGGCGGCAGGCAGAGTGCAGCATGCCTTGAGTGAAGAAGGCAGCCGCGGACATGCTCGCAAGTGGGCCATTGAAGACAAGAATCACGCGACGGATTTCGTGAATGATGCCGGCAAGAGTGTCCCTGCTACCCGCATCGAACATGCCTTGAGCGAGAGCGCCTGACAGCCGATATCACCTCCGGGATGGATGTGCGTGACACCCTGGTCGAGTCTTTCTGAGCGCTAGCTGCCAGCCTGCAATGATCAGCACGATACAATAACGTGAAGCCCGCCATTTGCGGAAAGACGCTTGACCACGACAATGTCATCTTGCGCCCGGAACCGGCAGGAACCCTTCAGCAAGGACTTTCATTGAATCACGCTTGCAATCGCTGATGCCCGAATGTCTTCCATCAGCGTGACTTAGCGGCCCAGAGTCCTTGCTCAAGCGCTCCTTGCGCCTATCTCGCTACCGACTGTGCCCCTCCACCTACCCCCAGTGCTGTGATCTGATCACTCCTTTACGCATCTCACCGAGAACATGCCATCCTTGCCCAGTGTCGCTCGGCGGATCTCGCCCTTGTGGGTATTCCACCAGGAGTAGGCCAATGTTCTGGCAAACGCTTTCGCCGGTGTGGCCTCCGTGCGGGTCCAGAATTCCGTGTACACCCCCTGGGTGATATACCAGCCCTTCCACTTGACGCCCGCCGGCCTGGCAGAAAAGCCGGTGAGGTTGATGCGTGCCTGATCAAAGGACCTCAACAGGGAGTCAGGTTGAGCCGCCTTGAGCGTGATGGCGATATCGTCATCGCCACGCCATCCCGTCGACTCGATATCCTTCTCCGCAATGCCAAGGGCGCGTTCCAGTGTCTTCCAGTCTTCATCCGAGGCGACTCTCCAGCCCACCGGGCACAGATTGCGTTCATCACTGACATCGTGCCAGTCATATAGACGGCCAAATGGCAGCAGATTGTCGGGATCGTCCTCGGGGATGAAGGCCGTCCTGATGGGAGAGCCATCCTGGTAGCGAGTCGTTCTGAGATTGTCGGCAAGCCAGGTCTGATCGCCGATCTTCACGGTGCGATAGAGATTGCCTTCACTGTCCTGAATGGACGTCTCCGGGTCATGCATTTGCTCGTAAAGGCTGTCGGCAAGCGAGAGGTTCGTGTGCAACATGAGGGCTCCTGCCAAGAATATTGCCGCGGTCATCGTTTCGACTCCCAGGGTGTCACTTCCCATTGGTACACAGCTTATGACTACGCGTCCCTGAAGATGGGCGGGAAGGGCGGTGGTCGGCAAAAGATCAGATTGACCAGCGAAACCGCGTTGCCTGCTCAGAGACTTGCCAGAGCCGGGTCATGGTGCGCTTATCGAGAACGAATTCCCCCAATTCACACTCGCCCACCGGACCGCCAAAATTCATGAGCCCTGTCGGGCCGTAGTAGGCTCGCTGCTTGAGGGGCTCCTCGGTGGCGCACATGACCTCCGGGTAAGCGCCTTTTTCTGCCGTCTGCGCCATTCCTGTCTTCACCATCAATGCCCAGCTGAGTCGAGTTGCCAGATTGGCGTTGTCTCGAATCAGTGAGGTGTTGGACGCGCCTGGATGGCAGACAAGGACTTTTACCTGGCGGTTGGCCGCCTCAATCCTGTCCTGCAATTCATAGGCGAACATCATCTGTGCCAGCTTGCTGTGGCTATAGACCTTGTTCGGGTGATAGTTGTGCTCCCAGTTCATGTCGTCGAACTGGATGGTTTTGAGGCCCATCTTGTGGCCTTCACTGGAGACCACGACGATTCGCCCGTGGGAGACATCGATGCGCTCGAACAGCAGCCCGCACAGCAGGAAATGCCCGTAATGATTCACGCCGAGCTGACTTTCGAAACCATCGACGGTGAGTTGCTGTCGGGAAACCTGAGCGATGGCGCCATTGCAGATGAGGGCATCGATCTGCGGGACCTTCTCCAGTACTTCCGCGGCCGCGCTGCGTACGCAGGCCAGCTCCGCCAGATCCATGCGGATATGCCTGACATTCGCCGCGGGGCCAAACTCCTCTTGCAGCGCCGCGATGGCGGTCTCTGATCTGGTCGGGTTGCGATTCAACATCACGACGCCCGCCCCCTTGCTCAGCAAAATGCGCGTCGCCTGAAAACCCGCGCCGCTGTTGGCGCCGGTGATGACATAGGTCTTGCCGACAAGCGAGCCGATTCTGTCCGGGGTCCAGCCCTTGGGGCCAAAGGGGGTATTGCGAGTCATGGTCATGATCCTGATATCAGGTGTGCGGCGGTTGCGCTCTGATCACGTCAGGGACGCGCATGACAGCTGCGTCTGGCTATCCGTGCGGTCGTGTCCTGCGAGCCTTGCGTGTCTTGCGCGGGTTTGCTGTAGAGGCACTATAGATATCGGGAAGGGTGATATATAGGCGCTTTAGTCGCTAAAAATTGCCTATTTGTATCAGGAGGGCGGGTTGCGATATTCGCGAACGGGCGTATTGGTAGCTGCGACAGGCAAGGCGAGTCACACCATGAGCAGCAGGCATGAAAATCCCGCCTTGAGGGACGGGATTTTCATGGAGCGGGATTTGAGGGAGAAGGCGCGATGACGACTAGTACTGCGCAGCGAGCCGTTGTGAGATCTGCGCTACCAGCCTCGGCAGCTCGCGCGCGTGGTGCATGCGCAATGCACCATGCGGCGTTTCATGGCCGTCGTCGTGGTGGGCGAAGTGGATGACCTGCATGCCGGCATCCAATCCTGCCTGTACCCCGACGATGGCGTCATCGATCACCACGCAATGTGAAGGCGCAAAGCCCATCTGCTCGGCGGCGAGCCGATAGATTCGCGGGTCCGGTTTCCACACTCCCAGGGTATAGGCACTGAAGATATGCCCATCGAAGAAGCGTGCCAGCCGCGTCGTGTCCAACGCCAGACGCACCTTGCGCTCGGGCCCATTGGACACCACGCCACAGGGATAGCCTTCAAGTTCCATCAAGGCGGCTGACATGCCGGGCATCGCTGTCAGGCGCGCCCTCATCAACTCTTCCAGCAGCGCTCGCATCTCCCGCTCCATGCGCAGTGTGGGCTCTTCTTCCAGAACGCCATGAGCTGCCTCCAGCGTGCGCACGATACTCATGAAACGCATGCCGCGAAACTCGTTCATATAGCGGTCGCTGGTAAACGGCAGACCATAGCGGGGCAGGGTGCTGGACATGGCCTCGGCGAGGAGGATTTCGCTATCAACCAGGGTGCCATCGGAATCAAACAGCAGGCAGAGTTCAGCCATCGATGCCTCTCGGGGGCGTCAGGAATGTGGGGTCTTCGACCTTAGCAGGTTCCCGCTGGCTGTCACCATGTCACGCAGGAAGAGTTGCCGAAAACGCGCATGGCAATGGGAAAAGGGGTGATAGGAATATGAGACATTCGGGAATAAGATGAGAATGCTTCTCGGTCATGTTTTTGTTGACAGTATCAACCATCTGTCAATATAGTTGACCTATACCAACCATATGGCGAGTGACGCATGAGTCAGACATCACTCAATGATGTGCTGCATCAACTGATGCATGTCTATCGCAGACAACTTCGTCTTGGCATCCAGCGCTACCAGCTTGATCTGCCAGTCACGCACATTCGGGTGCTGAAAGGCATCGGCCGTACCTCCGAGTGCACGGCGCACAAGATCGTGCAGCATCTGGGGCAGGACAAGGCACGCGTGACGCGGGTGCTCAATGAATTGATGACGGCGGGATTGATCGTCAAGACGGAAAATCCGCAGGACCGTCGCAGCCTGTTTCTCGCCCCTACCGAGGCGGGCCACGACATGCTCAAAGAGATCGAAGCCCTGGAACATGAGACCGCACAGCGGATGGCAGGAGACCTCAGCGATGAGGAGGTCGCCACATTCCTGAAGACGGCATCTGCCATGATCCACAATACCAGCGAGTGTGAAGCTCGCGATGCTGAACAACTTGAAGGCGTTTGCCAGAGGAGTGCGCAAGATGGGTAAGCCCGCAATGCGAGAGCTTGAAGTGATTCGTTCCACCCCGGTGACGGAGCATATGCTGCGCGTCACCCTGGGCGGTGAGAATATCGGCTCCATCCCCGAGGGGCAGGAGAGCGCCTATATCAAACTGGTGTTTCCGCGCGGGGAAGGCGAGCGCCCGATGATGCGCACCTATACCATTCGTCATCAGCGTGCGACCGAGATCGATGTCGATTTCGCGCTGCACGATCATGCCGGTCCGGCATCCTCCTGGGCCGCCAATGCGCAGCCGGGGGACCGCATCACCATCGGCGGCCCCGGCCCGAAGAAGCTGATCAACATGGAGGCCGACTGGTTCCTGCTGGCGGGTGACATGACGGCCTTGCCGGCGATCAGCGTCAATCTGGCCGAGCTACCGCTCCAGGCGCGCGGTCACGCTGTCATCGAGGTGACCAGTGACGCTGATATCCAGACACTGGAGCATCCGCCGGGGATCGAGTTGCATTGGCTGGTCAATCCACAGCCCGACCCGGAAGGGCGGCCGCTGCTGGAGAAAGTTGCCGCACTGCCTCGACAGGAAGGTCAGATCTCTGTCTGGGCGGCCTGTGAATTCGGCAGCATGCGGGCGCTGCGTGCTCACCTCAAGCAGGCCTACGAGATTCCCAAGTCCCACTTCTATGTCTCCAGCTACTGGAAGATCGGGCAGTCAGAAGACGGCCACAAGCTGGCCAAGCAGCAGGATGCCGAGGCGGAAGAGGCCAATTGATTCTTGCGTCAACCATGACCAGCGACTTGTCTCGCCATGAAAAATGCCCCACAGGCCAAGCCTGTGGGGCAATCTGACAGTCAACATGTTGCGAGCATCAGAGGACTGGGTCAGAAGCTGTAGCTGGCACCCAGGCGGATGTCGCGGCCCGGCTCCAGCATGCTGTCACCGCTGCTGAGCAGGTAGCTGCTGTGGTCGCTGTAACGCTTGTCGAATACGTTGTTGACCGCCAGTGTCAGCGTCAGGTCCTGATAGGAGGCGGGTGTCCACTGGGCGCGGATGTCGTGCGTCACATAGCCCGGCTTCTCCTCGTCGCCTTCTGCCACGCGCTCCAGGCGTTCCACCGCATTGAGGGTGTAGCCCAGGGTGACGTTGTGGTTCGGCAGGCGATACTGGTGATCCCAGGTCCACTTGTCGCCGGTGGAAGCACCGATGTTCATCTCGTCGCCCAGCGGGTCGCCATCGTTGTTCTTCATCACCACCTTGGCATAGCCCAGGCGTGTGTCGTAGCCGCCGACTCCCCAGTTCAGGCTGGCTTCATAGCCACGGCTCTCGACTTCGCCATCCAGGTTGTAGAGCACCGCCGGGTCACTGCCGCGATCATAGGCCTGATAGTTCTCGATATCGGTATGGAAGCCGGTCAGCGCGAAGCCGATACGATCTCCCTCCATCAGGGCATCTCGCTGATGCCAATCCAGACCGATTTCACGTTGACGCGCCTTCTCCGGCTCAAGCCCCTGTGCGATGGAGACTTCATCGCCGATCAGAATCACTTCCCGCGCCTTGGCGCCGCGAATGGCTTCGCCATAACCGGCATGCAGGGTCAGGTTGTCAGTCGCATCGACACTCAGAATCGCGTTGGGGGAGACCTCGCTGCCACTGACGCTGCCGGCCTCGCCGTAATCACTGTCGTAATCATCCAGGCGTGCACCGACGGACAGGGCCCACGGGCCCAGTGTCATGCGGTTCTGGGCGTAGACTCCCAGGTTGCGTGAAGTGTCTTCGTTGTTGGGGCCGGAGCTGCCGGCATCATCGGAACGACGGGTGTCCTGATCGTAGAAGTCCACACCAGTGGTCAGAGCATGTGCCACATCACCCGTCTTGAGACGGAAGGTGTTGCGCACATCCGCGCCGAATTCGCTGGAGCGGCTGGTGCTGCCCGCCTCGACACGATCCAGTTCCTGAGTGGTGTGGTAGAGGGTGGTCCTGGTGTCGATCAGATCATTGCCCGGATGCCAGGCATGATTGATGGTAAAGGTCTCACGCTCCATTTCCTGATAGGTCGGCTGCTGGCTGCTGAAGCTCGGCATGTGCGGACGCGTGAAATAGGTGCCGTGATCGGTAGTGCGTTCGGCACTGATGCGCAGGTCCTGATCATTGACGTCCAGCAGTGACATCTTGAGCAGATAGCCACGCTGCTGGCCTGCGGTCTGTTCCTGCTCACCGCCACCGCCAACTTCATAGTCATCGCTGTTGCGGCCGCTGACATACCCCATCAGGCCGAGATTTTCCCCCAGACGACCATAGAACGCCGTGGTGCCGGAGGTGGCGTCCGCCGCACTTTCGGTGCCGACGGAGACGCGTGCGCCCAGGTCCTGACCGGGCTTGAGCAGGTCCTGGGCATCCTTGGTCACGAAGCGAAGGCTGCCGCCTAGCGCGCCCGGGCCGTCATCGGCGGTCGCCGGACCTTTATCGACTTCCGCCTGCTTGAGCAGAGCCGGATCAATGGTCAATCGGCCGGTATGGTGGAAGAGGTAGCCGCCCTGACGCGCGCCATCGATGGTGACGTTCAGGTTGGTGTCTTCCAGACCGCGTACATAGACCTTCTGGCCGATGGCGATGCCGCCGCCGACACTGACGCCCGGTTCGGAGCGGAACAGGTCTTCCAGATCGCGTGCCTGACGCTGATCAATCTCTTCAGCGCTGATCACGACATTCCGTTCGAGGCGGTCTTCGCTGATGACGAGGGTGGACATGTCGTCGGCCGAGGCGTGGCCCGAGAGGCTCAGGGTCAACGCACTGGCGGAGAGGACGGCTGCGGTAAGCGGATGGAGGCGGAGATGCACGTGGATTCCCTTGCTTGAATAGTTATATCTTGCGGCTGGCAATGCTAATCGTTCTCAACAATGAATTGCAAGATTCTTGCACAGTTTTTGCCTGAAAGGTTTGCTGGCGTCGTATCGGGGAAGAAGGTCGCGATTGAGTTGCTCGCGCAAGGCATTGCCACGTGCAAGCCGATAGGGTGGTGGGTCAAGGGTAGCTGGACAAAGGGGGGCCGGGTATCGGTGCACTCTTGGTCGTGCTCGGTTATCGTGGCCAGTATCTCCCTCCCTTTTGGACCACCGTCACGTGAGGCACCAGAGTGGATCAAGCAGAAGCGCTGTACGAGGCCGTCAATCAGCTTATCCGTGTCCATCAGTTTCGCGACAGGGAAAGCATCTGCCATCACAACGTCTCCGTCGCTCAATGCTATGCGCTGGAGACGTTGGTCAAGCGCGGGCCGCTGAGACTGCAGGCGCTGGCAGACGAGATGTACCTCGACAAGAGCACGACTAGCCGGGTCGCCGACTCGCTGATCCGCAAGCATTACGTGCGCAAGATCGAAGATCCCAACGACCGGCGTGCCGTTGAGCTCTCGCTGACCCCGGAGGGCAGGGCGCTGTACCAGCAGATTCACGCCGAGCTGGTCGCGGAAGAAGCCTCCATGATCGAGGGCCTGTCGCCGGAGGTCGTCGAGGGCGCAGTGACGCTGCTCAACAAGCTGACCCTTGCCGCGCGACAGCGCCTGGGTGACTGATTGAGCGCCTGGGTAACTGTTTGAATGTCTGGGTGAGTGGATGAGCCACCCTCGCAAGTTCTCCTCGGGAGTAGACATTAGCGTGGAGTGATACTAGGTTTGTTGTTACTGACAACATATTGCTGCGAGAGACTGCCATGAGTCGTGATATCACAAGCTTGCCGGTGGCCATCATCGGCGCCGGGCCGATAGGGCTGAGCGCTGCCGTCAATCTGCTGGAGGCAGGGTTGGAGCCGATTCTCTTCGAGTCGGGCACACACGCAGGCGCCAACCTGGCCAGCTGGGGTCATGTGCGCATGTTCTCGCCCTGGTCATGGAATATCGACGCTTTAGCGGCTGAATTGCTGCAGGAACAGGGATGGCGTGCACCGGACGTCGCTGCCTATCCCACCGGGGCAGAGTTTCTCGACCGCTATGTCGCACCGCTCGCCGCGCACCCGTCGATCAGCTCGCGGCTGCATGTCGATAGCCGCGTCACCCATGTCAGTCGTCAACAGCATGATGTGCTGCGCAGTAGCGGTCGCGATGAGGCGCCCTTCGTGTTGCGCGTCGAGGGCCCTGACGGCCCGCGGGACGTACTGGCCCGCGCGGTGATCGATGCCTCCGGCACTTACCAGACCCCCAACTGGATCGGCGCGCATGGCATTCCCGCCATTGGTGAGCAAGCGGCGGCCGACGTCATCGCCTATGGCGTGCCGGACATCCGCGGTACACAAGCGGCTGAGTATGTCGGCAAGTCGGTGCTCGTGATCGGCAGCGGGCACTCGGCGCTGAATGCGCTGCAGGGCCTGATCGCGCTGGCAGACCACGCAGAGGGGATGCGAATCGTCTGGGGTGTTCGCTCCGCCGATATCGAGGAGGTCATCCGCCCGGCGCCCAATGATGAGCTGAAGGAACGCAAGGCGCTCGAACTGCGCATCAAGTCGCTGCTGGAGGAAGGGCGGATCGAGGTGGTGACCGAGCTCGCCGTCGAGGCAATCGATCACCAAGCGGGGCGCTGGGTCGTGAAAAGTGGCGAACACCGGCTGCCAGCGGTGGATCGCATCATCGCGGCCACCGGCTTCCGCCCCTCTCTGGGGTTGCTGTCTGAATTGCGCGTCTCGCTTGACCCCACGACACAGAGCCCTGTGAAGCTTGCGCCGCTGATCGACCCCAACCAGCACAGCTGTGGGTCGGTGCCGGAACACGGCGCTGCCGAACTGCTGCATGCCGAGCCAGGCTTGTTCATCCTCGGCATCAAGAGTTACGGCAGAGCGCCGACTTTCCTGATGCGCACCGGCTATCAGCAGGTCAGATCCGTGGTGGCCGCGCTAGCCAATCCTGCCGCCATTCGCCCGGCACCTGTCTGTAATGCGGCGGCTACCCGCAACACCTGTTCTGATCCCGCCTGATCGAGTGGTGGTGATCGATCAGTCCGCGCGACAGAGAGAACATGAAAATGCCCGTTACCTTCCGGTAACGGGCATGTTTCGTTCAGGCATGAGGCTTTCAGGTGGGCTTATTTGCGGGAGCTTGTGGCTGAGCTCATCCCCGGGAGCTAATGAATAAGCTCGTTCCCGGGGCCTTGTGGGAGGTTCAGCCCGTCGAACCTGCCTTCTCGGGGGCCGCCTGTTTCAACTGCACCGGCTTGCGGATACCAAGGAAGTAGACGAAGACCACCGTCAGCACGACGAAGAACAGGCTGTCCGGCGTGGTGAGGAAGGTCATCGGGTTGCCATTGGACAGTGTCAGCGCACGGCGCAGGAACTCTTCCAGATTCGGGCCGAGAATGAAGCCCAGCAGCAGCGTGATCACCGGATAATCATGCTTGCGCATCAGGTAGGCGACGATGCCCAGCACCAGCGTCATCATCATCTGGAACACGGAGTAGGTGGCCACGAAGCTGCCGACCACGGCCAGCAACGCGATGGCACCATAAAGTACGTCCTTGCGGATGGTGACGATGCGCAGGAAGTAGGGACCCATCAGATAGAGCGTCAGAGGAATCAGGATCAGGGCGCTGAACAGCAGCGAGGCCAGCATCGGCGCGATCAGTCCGGATTGTGACGCCATCAGTTGCGGCCCCGGCTGGATGCCGTTGATCACCAGTACGCCCAGCACGATGGCCGTGACCGGATCGCCCGGAATCCCGAAGGTCAGCATCGGCACCAGAGCGCCACCACAGACGGCATTGTTGGCACTTTCGGCAGCGGCGATGCCCTGGGGATTGCCCTTGCCGAAGCTTTCGGGCTTCTTCGAGGTGCGCACGGTTTCCACGTAGGCGAGAAAGCCGCCCATCGAACCGCCCGCGCCGGGCAGGGTGCCGACCATGTAGCCGATCAATGTCGACTTCAGGTAGCAGCCGATGCCGATCTCGCGAATGGCGCTCAGCGGCGGAATGAAATCACGACGTTTGAGCTGTTGGCTGGCCTTGAGCTGCTGGCGGATGGCGGCGTCCTTCTTGCGATTGCCGACCTGGATCAGCAGCTCGCTGATGGCGAAGGTACCGATGATGACGGGCATCAGGTCGATCCCGGCGGTCAGCTCACTGATGCCGAAGGTGAAGCGTGCCAGTGGTTGCATGGCGTCCAGCCCGACGGTCGCCAGCATCAGGCCCAGGCAGGCGGTGATGCCAGCCTTGCGGATGTTGCCGCGTTGAGCGACCACGATCACGATCAGCGCGAAGGCGATCAGAGCGCACTTGCCGGTGGTCTTGACCAGCAGTGAGGCCTCGGCGATGAACGGCGCCAGCACGATCAACAACAGCGCGCCGAGGCTGCCGCCGATCATCGAGCCGAAGGAAGCGTGGCCCAGTGCCAGCGCGCCTTCGCCACGTTGCTGCATGGGATAGCCTTCCAGTGCCGTCATCATCGAGGACGGCGCGCCGGGGATGTTGATGGTGGTGGCCGTGATGCTGCCACCACACATGCCGGCCATGTAGATGCTGGCACACGCCATCAGGGCGGTGGTGACATCGAGGCTGTAGGTCAGCGGCAGCAGCAGGGCGAGTGCCAATGTCGCGGTCAGTCCCGGGATGGCCGAGAAGATGGTGCCGATGACGAAGCCGGCGACCACATAGAACAGGATCACGGGGTCCAGCAGCAGCGCGAAGCTGGAAAATACCTGAGCGATGAATTCCATGGATCAGCCCCCGTTGCCCAGTCCGAGCGCTGAGAGATCCAGCGCAGGGAGATGGACGTTGAACAGTTGCTCGAAGAGCCCATAGCCCAGCGCGGAGATGGCGCAGGCGATCACTGCCTTGCTGACCCACTTGTCGCGCCCCGCGAACAGCAGCATCACGACGAAGACATAGAGTGCTGACGAAAGCAGGTAGCCCAGGTGCGAGAACGCCAGGATATAGAGTGCGGTCACCAGCATCAGGCGCAGCGCCGGTGAGAACAGCGCTGCGCTTGCATCGCCGTCCGTCGTGGAAGACTCCTTGGCGTCATCCGCTGCAACGCCGCGGCTGGCACGGTGCTGGCTGACCAGCTGAGCCACGCAGAGCACCAGGGCGATGATTCCAATGAGAGCGGGGAAGAACGAGGCCGTCAGGCGGCCATTGTCCAGTGGCGGCGTCATCTGGAAAGCACTGACCAGATAGAGCGCGCTGATGGCGGTCATGGCCAGCGTCAGCGGGGTTGCACCACTGATCAACCAGTGGCGTCGGGGAGGGGAAGCGGATGAAGACATGACAGAATTCCTTGGCGGCGCCTGTCGTCAGACGCCGCGTGACGATGGAGGTGAGATAGGTCAGTGATGGGCAGATGGCAGGGGCGCCAGAGAGACGCCCATGCCAGCGCATTCACAGACCGAGTTCATCCATGGCAGTGAAGGTCTTCTGTTGATAATCCTCGATCCAGGCATTGACCTCATCGGCCCCCAGCCAGCTGGGCGTGACGCCGACCCCCGTGATCCACTTCTGGAATTCCGGTGTCTCGTAGGCGCTGTGGTAGGCACTTTCCAGGGTGCTGACCACCTCATCCGGGGTGCCCTTTGGCACGGCCAGCACGATGAAGCTGCCGGTCTCGAGATTGCCGCCCAGTTCGCTCATCGGCGGGACTTCCGGGTAGGCCGGATTCTGTTCGGAAGAGAACTCGACAAGACCGTGGGCGTCGCCGGATTCCAGAATGCCGGAGAAGTCACCCAGGCTCGAGATGGCTCCGTCGATCTCGCCTGACAGCAGTGCCTCGGCCTCGGCGGTGGAAGAGCCCGGATAGCTGATGACATTGAACTCGACACCCGTGGCAGCTTCCAGACGGCGGACCGCCAGATAGGGGCCGGAGCCCTGCGGAGCCACCCCGATTCGCACGCTGCCGGGGTTCTCGCGAGCGGCCTCGATCAGCTGCTCATAGCTCTCGAAGCCGGACTGCTTGGATACCACGATGGCATCCGCTTCCTTGGTGATGCGGGCGAAGGGGATCATGCGGTCCAGCGAGTAGCCGGGCACCAGATTGCCGCGTGGCAGGGTGATGATGCTGTCATAGGTCATCACGCCGACGGTATGGCCGTCCGGACGCGCCTTGCTGAGTTGCATCAGGCCGGTGGCGGTGATGGCGCCCCCGATGTTCTCGACGTAGATCGATTTCGGCAGGTCCTGCTCGGCGAGATTGCTGATCTTGCGGCTGATGGCATCGGCACCGCCACCGGCCGGCCATGGCACGATCAGGCGAATGTCACGCACGGGATAGTCGGCCTGCACACCGGTGCTGACGAAGGGCGAGGCCGCAACCATGCCGGACAGGACCAGCGGAGCGAGCAAGGCCAGCAGTGGGCGACTGCGCCCCTTGCGGCTTGTGCGGGATGGCTGACTGTCGTGAGAGTTGGCGTGCACGTTGGCCTGACGGCTGTTGAGACGGCTATTCAGATGGGTCATGGCATGACTCCAGTGTTGTTATGGTTGTGGTCACTCGAGGCGCTTTGAGGCAGGAGGGATGGCGGACGACAGGTCGGCGTGGCCTGTCGTCCGGGGCCGCCGTGGACAAGACGGCGGCTGGCGAGCCGATTACTGCTTGGCGGCCATATAGCGTTCGAATTCTGCGCGTGCTTCGTCGGTCGGCGGATACAGGCCGATCACGGGAGTCCCGTTGCGCACCTTTTCCAGTACGTAATCCTCGAAATCTTCCATCTGACTGGCTTCTTCGGCGATCTCGTCGGCAAGTTCGAGCGGGATGACCATCACGCCATCGGCGTCGCCCACCAGCACGTCGCCCGGGAAGACCGGCACGCCGCCACAACCGATCGGCACCTGCAACTCTACCGCATGGTGCTTGGTCAGGTTGGTCGGGGCGCTGGGCTTGGCGCAGAAGATCGGCAGGTTCATCTCGGCGGCGGCGCCGGAATCCCGGATACCGGCGTCGGAGACGAAACCGGCACACTGACGATATTCCAGACGCGTCAGCAGGATGCTGCCGGCGCTGGCGGCCGAGGCGTCCTGACGACAATCAGACACCATGACATGCCCGGACGGAACGGTTTCCACCGCCAGGCGCTGCGGGTGCTTGGGGTCGCGGAAGGCGGCGACGGTGTCGATGTCTTCGCGTGCCGGGATATAACGCAGCGTGAAGGCCTGGCCCACCATATGGGTGGTTCTGTTGTTCATCTGCACCACGTTCTGGATGAAGGTGTTACGCAGGCCGCGCTTGAACAGCAGGGTGTGGAGAGAGGCGGTGGAGGCGCGCATCAAACGCTCACGGGTCACGGAGGAGAGCTCGGCGTAGCTGGGATGCTCTGTGGAGGTAATGGCAGTCATATGGCGTCCGTCGTCAGTATAGGTAGGGAGTCTCGGCTCTCGGCAACGTGCCTGGCCCAAGTGATCAGTCGACACGTGCGTCTGATCTGTTTTCGAGAGTCACTATAGGGGGGAAGGGATGACTGATCAAACAAATATTGACAACTTTTGATGAGCAATAAGTCTAGTATCGAGCGTCATGAATCGTGCCTTCAGAGCCAGATATCGACAGGGTATTGACGTCTCGACAGGAAAATCTGTCTGGCATCTCTCGTGATTTTTCGTATTGTTTGTTCTATATATCTCTGTTCTTGTTGCGATTTTTGTCAGAATTCTGCGGGTCGCCAGATGAGGGCTTCCGTTGTCTTGATCCGGCGTGATGATCCGTCTGTTTCGCGAGCCGACAGCCAGGTCCGCTTGTGTCGCGCTGCCAGCGACATAGGTCGCATGGTAGTGGCTGACACAAGTTGTCATATTTTGTCGGTAGGTGGTACTTGCCCCCTTTGACCATCAAGGAGATGACATGGAAGCGACATGGCGCTGGTTCGGTCCCGCGGACCCCATCACGCTCGAGGAAATCCGGCAGACAGGCGCGACAGGTATCGTCACGGCGTTGCATGAGATTCCCAATGGTGATGTCTGGCCATTGGACGCCATCCGAGAGCGCAAGGCGCAGATCGAGGCAGCTGGTCTACGCTGGTCGGTGGTCGAGAGCATCCCGGTACACGAGAGCATCAAGCAGGCCGCTGCGGGGCATGAGCGACATATCGCCAATTACCAGCAGTCGCTGCGCCATCTGGCGGAGTGCGGTATCACCACCGTGTGCTACAACTTCATGCCGGTACTGGACTGGACGCGCACCGACCTCGCCTGGCAGCTGCCGGAAGGGGGTACCGCCCTGCGCTTTGATCAGGATGCCTTCGCGGCCTTTGATCTCTATCTGCTGGAGCGCCCCGGTGCCGAGCGTGAATACACCAGCGAAGAGCAACAGGCTGCACGGCAGCATCTCGAGACGCTGGATGAGGTAGGTCGCGAGAAGTTGATCCGCACCATCATTGCAGGGCTGCCCGGTGCAGAGGAGGGCTACAGCCTGGCGGAATTTCGCGCCGCACTGGCAGCCTATGACGGAATTGACGCCGCGCGCCTGCGCCAGCATCTTGCCACCTTTCTCAAGGCCATCGTGCCGGTGGCGGAAGAGGTCGGCATCCGCCTGGCCATTCACCCCGATGATCCGCCACGGCCGATGTTCGGCTTGCCGCGCGTGGTCTCGAGCATGGTTGATGCTGATTGGCTGCTGGGTGTCGTACCCAGTCCGGCCAATGGCCTGACATTCTGTACCGGCTCCTACGGTGCCAACCCGGATATCGATCTCAGCATCATGGCGCGCCGCTTTGCCTCCCACATCCACTTCGCTCATCTCAGAGCCACCGGGCGTGACAGCGAGGACAAGCGCTCCTTCCATGAAGCACAACATCTCGAGGGGGATCTGGACATGGTGGAGATCATCCGTGTGCTGGTGGCAGAAGAGCGCCGCCGCCTGGCGTCTGGTGGAGCCCCCCTGCCGATGCGGCCGGACCATGGCCACCACATCCTGGACGATGCACGCCGCGAGACCCGCCCGGGGTACCCGCTGTATGGGCGCATGAAAGGGCTGGCGGAAATCCGTGGCCTCGAGATGGCGATCCAACGGTTGGCGACCTAGCGGCTGGCGATCCAACGGTTGGCGATTCAGCGGCTGGCGACCCAGCGGCTGGCCTGACGGCGGGTACGCGACCCAAGCATGAACACAAACACGAACGGCCACCCGCGGTCTTGAGATCGGGGCGGCCGTTCGTGTTTGCTGTAGTTCGGAATGTCTGCTGATTCAGATCTCAGAATTCAGATCTCAGATCTCAGATCTCAGAGCCAAGGGCCCAGCGTCTAGACGACCTCAGCCCTCAGCCCTCACTCTTCACTCCTCGACGATGTCGAAAGCCCCATTGGTGCGCACGTAGAGCAGGGTCTCGCCGTCGGCACCGGTGGTGATGTCATGGGTGATCTCGCCCTGAGAGCCGAAGTAGCTGCCGGTCGCCAGGCGCTGGCTGTCGTCCTTGCCTTCAGTCTCGTGGGTCAGGTCGCCCTTGATGACCACGGCGCGGAATTCGTCGGCGTGGCTTGTGATCTCACCGGAGAAGTCTGCCGGCAGTTTGACCAGGCGGCCGCTCAGCTGGCCGACGTCCGGGTTGCCCCACAGGAAGGCGGTCTTCGGGCCTTGCTCGGCGTCGTCGCTGCCCGGCAGGTTGATCCAGCGGATGTCGTTGGCATCCAGCCACACCATGTTGTTCTCTGCGACATTCAGTGGCTCTTCGTCATTGTGGAAGGCCTCGGATTCCGGCTGTACCAGATAGGGCCCTTCATTGATCTCGATGTAGGCCATGTTGACCTTGTCTCTGGCCGCGGTGATGTGGGATTCCCCTGCCGGCTGGATCCAGAACGAGCCTGCGGGCAGCCACTGCTCATCGGCGTTCTTGTCATCGTTGTGGACTTCGCCCTGGATGACCACGCCACGGTAGGTGATGTTGTGGATGTGGGGCGGTGAGGAGAAACCTTCGTTGAACTTCACCAGGAAACCTGAAGCGCCATCCTTGGTGCGGTCGCCCCACAGGTCGCCGGCGGCCGGGCTCTGGTCACCGCGCAACGGGTTCAGATAGCCCCAGTCGATGTCGGACTGCTGCACGACTTCACTGGTCGGTGCGAGCGTGGAGTGGTCATCGGCGTGGACGGTCATGCTGGCGAAGGCGACCGAGAGGCCGAGCAGAGCAAGGGAGACGGGACGTTTCATGGTGGCTGCCTATCTGTCTGATCATGGAAAGTAAGGGAAATCGCCGATGCGCTGGCGATCGACGTCGTGAATCCTGGAACGGGCAGGCAGCGGGATATAGCGGCAGATGGAGAAAAGACTTTCAATCAAAGCTTGATAATCAGCCGTTCATCCTGGGCGTGTTATCGGCGTCAGGCCCCGAGGCGATGCCATGGCATGCGGCGTGGCGCTCACCTTGAGGTGAGGAGAATTTCTCGATATTCCGAGACGTCAGGGGATTTTTGGCACTTGTTCGCGCATGCCTTCCAGCCCGGCCAGGTGGGTCGAAATGGCCAGGAACCAGATGCGAGCGGAAAACAGAGGGGTTGCGAGGCAACAGATTGGCAGTTCCGGACATTCCTCAAACAGTTTTCGGAATGTCCGGATTATGTGCCAGGTCAGACGAAATCGGGAGCGATCAGGCGCGGGATCGCCAGCACGAATTCCGGGAACAGGATCATCAACACGATCACGGCCAGCATCACACCCAGGTACAGCATGGTGGTCGCCATGGCCTTGAGCAGGGGAATGCCGCCGATCTTGGCGGAAATCATCAGACACAGGCCGTAGGGCGGCGTGATCAGGCCCAGGCCCAACGCCATGACGCCGATGACACCGAACTGCACGGGGTGCACGCCTGCCGCCATCGCCAGCGGATAGAAGATGGGGGCCATGATCGCCATGGCGGGCAGGGCATCCATGAAGGTGCCGATCACCAGCAGCACGATGGTCATCACGATGAGCAGCACGGTCGGGTCCGTGATGCTGACGCCCGCCATCAGCTTCGGCGGAATCTGATAGAAGCTGATCAGATAGCCGAAGATGGCCGCGCCCACCAGACTGAACAGCGACAGCGAGCACAGCCTGACGGTATCGGTGGAGGCATTGAGCAGCTTGGTGAGATCCAGCTCGCGATAGATCACGAAGCCCAGCACCAGCGCGTAGACCACCGCGATCACTGCGGCCTCGGTGGGCGTCACAATGCCCAGGGTGATGCCGCCGATGATCACGATCGGAATCCCCGAAGCCAGCAGGCCATCCTTGCCGGAACTGGCCAGTTCCTTGAAGGAGGCGCGCTTGCGCACCGGCACGTTGTAGCGACGCACGTAGCGGGTATTGAGCAGCAGCTGAGCCACGCCAATCATCACGCCGGGCAGAATGCCGCCAAGAAACAGGCCCGCGATCGAGGTGTTGGTCAGCGCACCCCAGACGATCATGTTGATCGACGGCGGGATGATGGTGCCCATCACGGAGGAGGCGGCGGTGACCGCGACGGCGAAGCTGACCGGATAGCCTTCTCGCTTCATGGCTGGAATCAGTACCGTGCCCACGCCGGCACTGTCAGCGGTGGAGGAGCCGGAGACCCCGGCGAACAGCATGCTGACCAGCACATTGACGTGAGCCAGCGCACCACGGAAGTGGCCGACCAGGCGCATGCACAGCGTGATCAGGCGGTCGGTGATCCTTGCGGCATTCATCAGGTTGCCTGCGAGCAGGAACAGCGGCACGGCCAGCAGCACGAAGGAATCCATGCCGTTGTACATGCGCTGGAACATGATCCAGTAGGTCAGGCGCGGGTCCAGCAGGATCAGCGTGGTCGCCGTCAGCACCAGTGCCATGGCGATGGGAATGCCGATCACGATCAATACGCCCAGCACGCCGAACAGCAGCCAGGGCATCAGGTAGAGCCAGTCCATTGGCATCATGGCAGTGTTCTCCGGTCAGTCACATCATGCGCATGGCCGGCGATGGCGGGAGACAGAACGGCCTGTGTCTCCTCCGGCGTCGCCAGTTCTTCCGCCTCGTTGGGCGTATTGAGTGCCGCCTCCATGGCGGTCATGCCGTACAACCAGGCATGCAAGAGTCGCTGCAGGCTGAACAGCACGATGAAGACGCCACTGACGGTGAACACCGAATAGACGTAGATCATCGACAGCCCCGAGGCCATGGCACTGCGGCGCAGGCCCGACAGCGCGAAGTCCTTGCCGTGGATGATGAACAACACCCCCAGCAGCAGGCAGGCGAGATCACGGATCCAGCGCGTGACGAGGTCGGCACGACTGCCACGAGGGAAGGCTTCGAGCACGAAGTGATCGGCATGCAGCACCCCGACGGCGGTGCCCAGCATCACCATCCACTGGAAGGCGAAGCGACTGAATTCCTCGGTCCAGAACAGGCGAGGCAGGAAGGCCAGGTTGCGACTGGCGATCTGATAGATGATGAAGACGATGAAGCTTGCCAGTAGCACCAGCAAGACGAGATAGAGCAGACGTTCGAGCGCCCGGTTGAGACGCGAGAGCCCTGTGAGCACAGAAGGCATGGCACTGTCCTCGAGAAGAGTGCGAGGGAAGGAGAGCGACGACACGAGAGTGATGACACGCGTCAGGGGCTGAGGAAGGTGGCGGGGTGCTCACCTGAAGCCAGAGATGGCACCAGGTGAGTACCCCGCCTGACATGCCTTACTTGACGGCGCGTACCTTGTCGTAGATGTCCTGCAGGCCCATCTCGGCGATCACTTCCTTGAGCGGCTCAGCGACGATCTCCTGCATGCGCTCACGGTCGATCTCATGCAGCTTGGCGCCCTGCTTCTCCAGCTCCGCGAGGGCTGCCGCGTCCTGTTCCAGCTGCACCTTGCGGGCGTAGGCCGCCGCTTCGTGCGCGGATTCCATCAATGTCTTCTGCTGCTGCTCATCCAGGTTGTCCCAGGACATCTTGGACATGGTCAGCAGGCGCACGGTGATGTCGTGCTCGGACAGCGCGATGTTGGGGGCGACTTCGTGGAAGCGCATGCGCAGTGTCCATTCCGGCTCATTGAGCAGGCCGTGGATCGCGCCCAGCTGGATGGCGGTGTAGATCTCCTTCCAGGCCACCACGCTCGGCTCGACCCCGAGTGCCTGCCAGGCGACGATCAATGGCTTGGTCGGATTGGTGCGCAGCTTGAGGCCCTTGAGGTCATCGAGTGAGGTGACCTCGCGCGAGCTGACGATGTGGCGCTTGCCGCCACCGAAATAGGCCAGCACCTTCACGTCGGTCTCGTCACTGATCTTCTGGGCGATTTCCTGGCCGACCTCGCCATCCAGCACCTTCTGCCAGTGATCGACATCGCGATACAGGAAGGGAATCGTGAACACGTTGGCCGTGGGCGAGAAATCCGTGATCAGCCCGGGGCTGACGATGGACATGTCCAGCGCGCCGGCCATCTGCTGCTCGAACATCTCGGTCTCATGGCCCAGCACCGAGTTGCCCATGATGGTCATGGTGATGTCGCCATCGGTCTTCTCGGCGAGCAGATCGCGCAGGCGCTCGGCGCCGAGCTGGTAGGCGGTATCTTCGGTGCCGGCGTGGCCGAAACGCAGCTCCATTGCCTGGGCACTGGCCGAGAAGCCGAGCGTAGCTCCCAGCAGGGTGCCGGTGGTGGCTGCGACGGCCAGGCCCTTGCTCAGCCCTCTGGACAGTCGGGCGCCCACCGGTGAGCGCTGGGAAATGGCAGGGGTGGACGTAGTTGGATTGATCCAATTCAGCATGATGGCGTTTTCCTTGGCGTTGTTTGTTGTTGTGCCTTGCGTCTTTGCGTCTTGCAGTCTTTCTGTCTTGCGCTTGCCAGACCGGCAGTCTCCAGACTGCCGGTCATGCTCGGGTGCTGTGCGGCCAGTCGATGCTCTCCAGGCATGACCCGCCGTTCAGAGAAAGCGTTGGCGTCAGTCTGGGCGAGGCGTCTCGACGATGGCGTCGTCAGGACTCCCGCAGGAGCGGCGAATCTTGAGTTCCGGCGGCATGATGACGCTTTCTCGCTCGCCGCCGGGATTGGCGATCCGTCGCAATGCCAGTCGCGCCGCCTGCTCCCCGATGGCGTAGGGGTGCGTGGCGATACTGGTCAGGGGCGGGTCGCCCAGTTCGGCTTCCTCGACGTCATCGGTGCCGATCACGGCACAGTCGCGACCGGGTTCCAGCCCCATCTGGCGCAGGCCCAGCATGGCACCGAAGGCCACGAGGTCGTTGTGGCAGACCACTGCCGTCGGGCGAGGGCTTTCCTGCATCAGGGTCTTGATCAGCTCATGGCCGACGCGCCGCGTCACGCCATTGCCGCGCACCAGGCGGCGATAGCTAAGGCCGTGATGATCCAGCGCGGCCTGATACCCCAGCCAGCGGTCATGACTGACCGAGTGGTCCGCGCCGCCGATGAAGGCGATGCGCTGATGGCCCAGGCTGACGAGGTGATTGACGGCCATCTCGGCCACGCGCCGGAAATCGGTGCCGGCATAATCGAAGGGCGGCGCGTCCAGATAGCGCATCACCTGGATGCAGGGCATGCCCCAGTCGGCCAGTTGATGGATCAGGTTCGGGTCCGAGTGTTCGGCGGGGCACAGCAGCAGGCCATCGACACGATGTTCACGCATGCGCTTGATGAAGCGCTGCTGGCGCTCAGGGGAATCCTCGCTGTTGGCGAGAAAAGACACATAGCCTTCCTGATGCAGGGCGGCATCGATCCCCGCGACCATGGAGCCGAAGAAGGGGTTGGCGATGTCATAGACCACCACGCCAAGGGTGGCGGTGCGGCTGCCGCGCATGGCGGCGGCGCCACGGTTGTAGACGTAGCCCAGCGCCTTGATGGAGTCCTGGACCTTCTCGCGGGTGCGTTTCGCCACCAGCGGGCTGTCGCGCAGCACCAGCGAGACCGTGCTGCGCGAGACCTTGGCGTGGGCCGCGATATCCTGGAGCGTGATGCTGCTCGAGGCGCTCTGAGATGACGAGACCTGCGATGACGAGACCTGCGATGACGGGACCTGCGATGACGGGGGCTGCGATGGCGCCGTGGCATCTGCCTTGGCCGGCGCTGTCGTGATGGGATCTTTCATGGCGTCTTCCCTGGGCGTTTTCTTGTTGTCATCCCGAACTCATGGCTGGGGCGGAGACGTTTTTTGGATGGTTCCAAATCCATGTCCAGAGCATAGAGCAATTCGCCCGCGCTCCCCTCAGCACTTTGGTCTGGCAGCCATGTGTCGAAGGGGCGGCGTCACAGGTCTGCCGGCCACCGGTCTACCGGCGCGTCCAGCTGGCTTCATTGACCGCACTCAGCGGCGATTTCCCCGCCAGTGCCAACAGCAGGTTGTCCAGCGCGCGCTGCGCCATGGCGCGGCGAGTCTCATGGGTGGCAGAGCCGATGTGCGGCAGCGCCACGACCTGAGGCAGGCGCGTCAGCGGTGAGCTTGCCGGCAGCGGTTCCTGCTCGAAGACGTCCAGTCCTGCACCGCGAATACCGCCACGCTCGAGACACTCGATCAAGGCGCTTTCATCTATGACACGCCCGCGGGCGATGTTGATCAGGATGGCGCTGGCGGGCATCAACTCCAGCTCGCGTCTGCCGATCAGACGCTCGGTCTGCTCGCTGAGCGGGACGGTGACGCAGACGAAATCGCTGGTCTTGAGCAAGGTGTCCAGTTCGACGCGGTTCACGTCAAGCTCTGACTCCAGCACAGGCTTGGGGGAGGCATTCGAGTACTGGACCCGCATGCCGAAGCCGAGTGCACCGCGTCGCGCGATCGCCGCGCCGATACGGCCCATGCCGATCATGCCCAGCGTCTTGCCGTGCACGTCCGTGCCGAACTGGGGCGGGGTGAGGCTTTGCGTCCATTGCCCCTCACGTACCATGTTGGCCAGCTCCACCGCGCGTCGTGCCGTGGCCATGATCAACAGGAAGCCGACATCGGCGGTCGTCTCGGTCAACACGTCCGGGGTATTGCACAGCAGGATGCCGCGCGCGTTCATCGCCTCCAGCGGGTAGTTGTCATAGCCCACCGAGACCGAGCAGATCACCCGCAGCGCGGGGGCGGCATCCAGTAGCGCTTCCGTGACCCTGTGTCCAGAGCAGATGAGTCCGTGGGCATCGTGCAGGGCATTGTGCAGTGCCGCATCCAGCGCCTCGGCGTTGTCATGCCCCTCCAGCAGCACGACGTCATGCTGCTGGCGAAGGATGGCCATCTGCTCATCATCCAGCGCCTTGAGGACCACGACCTTGAGGCGTGTCACGCCATCGTCGGCATCACTTGTCATATGGCTGGCACCTTGGGCTGAGTAGTGCTGTGCGTGCATCCTTGCTTCCTCGAGAGCGTAGGCTATCCGCTGACAGCCCTCGGCTGTCAGGCGTCGTGTCGCCGGCGATGGCATCACCACCCTCCGGGCCGGGCTCAAGACACGTTGTCGGCAACCTGCGCTTCAAGGGCCGAGAGCGTCAGGCGGTCCGGCAGGCCTTCCATGTCGCCGCGTACCTGGACTGCGCGACTGCCCAGCAGGTTGGCACGCCGCATGGCGTCTTTCGGGGAGAGCCCCTCCAGCAGGGCGCTGACGATGCCCACGGCGAAGGCGTCGCCTGCCCCCACGGTATCGATGACCTGGTCGACGCGTTGGCCGGGCACGCTGAAGGCGGCTTCCTGGCCACCGATCATTCCGCGGTAATAGCTGCCCTCAGGACCCAGCTTGACGATGACGGCCTTGGCACCCTGTTCAAGGTAGTGGCCGGCAATGGCTTCGGGCGTCTTGTGGCCGGTCAGACGCTCACCTTCGGCAAGCCCCGGCAGTACCCAGTCGGCGCGGCTTGCCAACTGATTGAGGGTATCGCGCATTTCCTGCTCGCTCGACCACAGGGTAGGGCGCAGATTGGGGTCGAAGGAGATGCTGGCACCGGATTGACGAGCCTGCTCGAAGAGATGGAACGCTAGCTCACGGCAGCTGGAAGAGATGGCCGGGGGGATGCCGGTGGCATGCAGGTGGCGCAGGGCGCTGAAATCGATGCCATCGGCATCGCGGGCATTCATGCGGCTGGCGGCGCTGCCCTGGCGGAAGTATTCCACATGCGGGTCTTCGCCCTGACTGGCGCGCGCCTTGAACATCAGGCCGGTGGGGGCTTCGCCATCTCGTGTGAGGTGACGGCAATCCAGCCCATTGTCTTGCAGGGTCTGGCGCAGATAACGCCCGAGGCTGTCGTCACCCACACGGCTCAGCCAGCCGACATGAAATCCCAGCCGGGCGAGGCCGATGGCCACGTTGGTATCGGCGCCGGCGATGCGTCGCTCGTAGTGCGAGACCTGTGCAAGATCGCCCTCGCTTTCGGCGACCAGCAGCGCCATGGCTTCGCCAAAGGCGAGGATTTCCAGTGGCGAGGAAGAAGAGAATGAGGATGGCGTCGATGACGCGTTGGCTTGCTCAGACATCATGGCGTGTCCTGTGTAGTTGGAGCCGTTCCTTGTGCTTGTCCTGCATGACGACACGGCTGGCGAAGCCGCGCCGTCATGGAAATTGCCGTACTGCGCATTGTCGGTCAGACGTCACTCACTGCACGTCACTTGGGCAATGACTCAGAGCTGGCGCTTGCCGTCCACCAGACGCGGCAGGCCCTGGGTGCCGTCACGCAGGGTCGGGCTCAGCAGTGCCTCGGGCAGATCCTGATAGCAGACCGGGCGCAGGAAGCGTTCGATGGCCGCGCTGCCCACCGAGGTGGTGCGGCTGTCAGAGGTTGCCGGCCAGGGGCCACCGTGGACCATCGCCTGACAGACTTCGACACCCGTCGGCCAGCCATTGGCGAGAATGCGACCGGCGCGACGCTCGAGCACCGGCATCAGGGTGCGGGCGGCGTCGATATCGGCATCGTCCAGGTGCAGGGTGGCGGTCAGCTGGCCTTCCAGGTGCTCGCAGACCGCACGCATCTCGTCCAGATCGCGACAGGCGATGACCAGCGAGCTGGCACCGAAGACTTCTTCCTGCAATGCGGCTTCACTCAGGAAGTCGCTGCCGGTGGTGCGGAACAGCGCGGTCTGACACGGACTTGCGTTGTCGCCATCCAGTGCGCCGCGTGCGACTTCCTGGACCTGGGGCAGGGCGGAGAGCTTCTCCACGCCACCCCGGTAGGCGTCGTGTATGCCCGGCGTCAGCATCGTCTGGCAGGCACTGGCCGCGACATTGTCGGCGGCGGTCTTGAGGAAACGCTCCAGCGCTTCGCCTTCGAGGGCCAGCACCAGTCCCGGGTTGGTGCAGAACTGGCCGGCGCCCATGTTGAGCGAGGCGATGAAGGCCTGTCCCAGCCCTTCGGCACGGGCTTCCAGCGCGGCCGGCATCAGCAGTACCGGGTTGATGCTGCTCATCTCGGCGTAGACCGGGATCGGCTGAGGACGTGCCTGGGCGGTCTTGAGCAGTGCGGTACCGCCACTGCGTGACCCGGTGAAGCCCACGGCCTGAATGCGCGGATTATTGACCAGTGCCTGACCCAAGGTGTTGCCGCTGCCGTAGAGCAGCGAGAAGACGCCTTCCGGCAGGTTGCAACGTGTCACGGCGCGCTGGATGGCGCCGCCGACCAGCTCGGACGTCCCCGGGTGAGCGGAGTGTGCCTTGACGATGACCGGGCAGCCAGCCGCCAGTGCCGAGGCGGTATCGCCACCGGCCACCGAGAAGGCCAGCGGGAAGTTGCTGGCCCCGAAGACGGCGACAGGGCCGAGGCCGATGCGACGCTGGCGCAGGTCGGCGCGCGGCATCGGGCTGCGTTCCGGCATGGCCGGGTCGATGCGCACATCCAGCCACTCACCGGCGCGCACGACGCCAGCGAACAGGCGCAGCTGACCGCAGGTACGGCCACGTTCCCCTTCCAGACGAGCCCGCGGCAGGCCAGTTTCCTGAAGGGCGCGCTCGGTGATCTGCTCGCCGATGGCCTCGATTTCCTCGGCGATGGTCTCGAGGAAGCCGGCGCGGGTTTCAGCATCCGTTTCCCGGAAGCTGTCAAAGGCGTCGTGTGCCAGCTGGCAGGCCAGCTCCACCTCACGGGCACCACCGGCCGGATAGCCCGGCGCCAGGCGCTCACCGTTGGCAGGATTGATGGCGTGTACCGGCTTGCCGTCGGCCAGCAGACTTTGCTGTCCGATGATCTGGTGGCCGCGCAGTGTCGTCTGATCGGAAGGTGACATAAGGCGTCTCTCTTTTCGTGGGGCGTTCTTTTCGTGGGCGCAGTCCGCAATGTCCCGCCTCCATCGCCCTCATGGGGCGCGACGCGGGACAAAGGAATGCTCGTCTCGACTGACGGTGCATGGCGGGACTGTTGCGTGCCGACATGTCATGAGGCCGAGGGCGAGACATTCAGGCTGCTGGGGCGCGTCTCATGGGCGCGATGCCGTCGTGGGCGGTATGCCTCACGGGCACATCTGGCCGCCATTGATGTCGATCACCTGGCCCGTGATGTAGCCACTGGTGGCGTGGGAGGCGAGGAACAGGAAGGTCGGTGCACATTCCTCGGAGGTACCGAAGCGGCCCATGGCGATGCTGCCGGCGATCTTGGCACGCAGCTCTTCGCTCTTGTCTGCGTGGAAGACGGTATCGATGGTGCCCGGCGACACGATGTTGAAGCGCACGTTGTCCTTGGTGAATTCCTTCACCCAGTTGCGGTGCAGGTTGTGCAGCATGGCCTTGGTGCCGCCGTACAGGGAGGCGCCGAGACCACCGCCCTCGCGGCCCGCGATGGAGCCGGTGCTGATGACGCTGGCGGTGGTGCCGGAATCCTTGGCGGAGGCCTTCAGATGCGGCATGGCATATTTGGTCGTCATGATCGCGGAGCGCAGGTTCAGATCCATCACCAGATCGAAGGCGGCATCATCCAGGCTCTCGAGTCCGGCACGCACGCCCAGACCACCGGCATTGTTGACGAGCACGTCCATGCCGCCGAAGGCCTTGGTGAAGTCCTCGACCAGAGCAGCACAGCCTTCGCTGGTGGACAGATCACGTGCGAAATATTCAAAGCGGACACCGGTGGCTTCCATCTGGGCGATGGCGTCGCGCGCCGCGTCATCCTGCTGACGGCTGTTGATGCCGACAAGCGCACCTTCACGGGCGAAGGCCACGGCAGCTGCCAGACCAATACCCTTGGTGGAGCCGGTGATGAGAACTTTCTTCTGCTTGAGATCAGTGAACATGTGGGATTCCTGGTAGTGGAAAGCCGTACGCTCTTGGAGGCGGCATGGCGGAAGTGAACAATCAGGAGGGAGCGGTGGCGAGCCTTGGCTCCCTCTCGGCACGAGTCACCTTAGCCCAGGCAGACAGGATCGACAAACAAATAATGACAACTAGTGGATAGTGCTTTAGTGCAGTCTCATGGTCTCGGACGGCAGATGATCTGATCCTGGAGACGCCTTCGGCAGGTGAAGACGTCCTGTCGTGATAGTAGGGCTTCAGCGTGACAAGGAGAGGTGAAAAATGTCTCAAATGGAGAGATAAATTATAATAAACAATGAGTTATGTATTTGTTTCGGTGTCGGTGTCGCCGTTTGTCTCGCAGGGGTTACGGCCATTGGATAAGGGTCATGATGGACGGTGTCAGCTATCCTGAGGGTCGGTTTCACCACAATGTCTCGACATTTGACCCTCGCTTCCTGCCCACGCTGCATTTTTGGATTGGTCTAAAGTTCAAGTTGTCATAACTTGTAAAATTCGTGCATCCCGATGACACTGATTCCAGTGCTCGGGGCAGCCAACGCCAATCATTGAAACGCCTGTCCCACGCTGTAGCGCCGCAACAGACACAGCCACGCAACGCCTCCATAACAAGACAACGAGAGAGTCTTCGCCATGCGTAAATTGTCACAAGTCCTCTGTGCATCCGTTCTGACCCTGTCCGCCTCCGCGGTGATGGCAGCTGACTATCCCTACAAGCCCATCACGTTGATCGTGCCCTGGTCTGCCGGCGGTGGCAGTGATGCGGTCGGTCGGCAGCTGGCAGCAGGCCTGCAGGAAGAGCTCGGTCAGCCAGTCAACGTGGTCAACAAGACCGGTGGTTCCGGAGTCGTGGGACACATGGCCATGAAGATGGCACGTCCCGACGGCTATACCCTGGGGCTTGGCACTGCCGAGATCGCCACCTACCAGCATATCGGCACCGCCCAGCTGTCCTACGAGGACTTCACGCCGATCGCGCTGCTCAATCTGGATTACGCCTCCTTCACGGTAAATGCCGATTCCGAGTGGGAGACGCTGGATGATGCACTGGCGGCCCTGAAAGCCAACCCGAGCGACTACACCCTGTCCGGCTCCGCGCCGGGGGCGGCTTACCATCTGTCCTTCGCCGGCTTCCTGGATCAGCAGGGCATCAACCCGAATGACGTGACACTCGTCCCCAGTGAAGGCGCGGCACCGGGCCTTCAGGAACTGGCGGCAGGTGGCGTGGACATCGTGTTCTCCTCACTCCCGGAAGTGGAATCCATGCGCAAGTCCGGTCGTGTCAAGGCGCTGGCGGTGTTGGCCAATGAGCGCGTCGACTCCTTCGAGGATATTCCGGCAGTCAAGGAAGTCACCGGTGATGACTGGAGTCAGGGCTCCTGGCGTGGTCTGGTCGGTCCCAAGGGGCTGCCGGAAGACGTGACCGCTCGCCTGTCAGAAGCCACCGAGAAGGTCTGGAAGTCCGAGCAGTTCCAGGACTTCATGGCCAGCCGCGGTTACGGCACCGTCTGGGAAGATGCCGAAGGTTTCCGTGCCTTCATGAAAGATCAGGATGAAAAGAACGCAGCCACCATCGAAAAGCTGGGCCTGGCCAACTGAGCAGGTCCCATCGCCTGGTGTTCGATCGTTTCCTCCCGAGTCTTCATGAGTAACCGCACATGCGTACCAACGACAAGGTGACGGGTGTGGTGACGGCAGCCTTCGGGGCTGCCGTCATATATGCCTCCCTCGACCTGAAGAACCTGCCGCGCCAGGAATATGGGGCCGGTACCTTTCCCACCGTCATCGGCGCACTGCTGATACTGTTCGGGGCCATCCTGCTGGTCCGTGGGCTGCGCAATCGTGAAGTCTGGTTTGCCTGGCAGCACCCCGTGCCATTGGTCACCTTCATCATGACACTGGCCGCCATCTGCGCGTCTATCGTGGCCTACATCTACCTGACACCGATCGTGGGCTTCCCCGTGGTGTCCTTCGTGCTGCTCACGCTGCTGCTCTATACCTTCCATCACCGTCGCTGGTTGCCTGCCGGGGGTATCGCACTGGTGGCGACAGGCGTGATCTGGGAAGTCTTCGGCCAGTTGTTGCACGTGCCGCTTGAACTGGGCCTGCTGGAAAAGGTGATCTACTGATGAGTGACTTACTGCAAGCCGCCACGATGGTATTCACGTGGGAAGTGATGCTGATCATTCTCGCCGCGTCGCTCTTCGGGCTCTTCATGGGGGCGATTCCGGGACTCACCGCTACCATGGCCACGGCCCTGCTGGTACCGGTGACCTTCTTCATGGACCCGCTGCCCGCGATTGCCGCCATCGTGTCCGCCACGGCCATGGCCATCGTGGCAGGGGACATCCCCGGGGCGCTGTTGAGGATTCCCGGAACCCCGGCCTCGGCGGTCTATACCGAGGAAGCCTATGCGATGGGCAAGCAGGGCAAGGTCGGCCTGGCGCTGGGTCTGAACGTGACCTGCTCGATGATCGGTGGCGTGATCGGGGTGCTGATCCTGGCCTTCTTCGCACCGCGCATCGCCGAGTTCGCCATCCAGTTCACCAGTGACGAGTACTTCTGGCTGGCGCTGCTGGGGCTTTCCTGCGCGATTCTCGTCTCCGGCAGTGACCCGCTCAAGGGTGGGATCTCGATGCTGGCGGGGCTGGTCATCGCGATGGTGGGCATGGACAGTGTCTCGGGTCAGATGCGCTTCACCTTCGGCAACTACGACCTGCTGGCCGGTATCTCCATTCTGCCGGTGCTGATCGGGCTGTTCGCGATTTCCGAGCTGATCCGTCGCATGCCGGAAACCCGCAATGCCGCACCGCTGGTGCCGCCTGTCATCAAGCGTCCCTTCGAAGGCGTCGGCGCAGCGCTCTGGAAATACAAGGGCGGTGTCGTTCGCGGCGGTGCCCTGGGAACCGTGATCGGGGCCTTGCCGGGTGCCGGTGCCGATATCGCGTCCTGGATCAGCTATGCCGTGAGCCGCAAGCTCTCCAGGACACCGGAGAAGTTCGGCAAGGGCCATCCGGAAGGTCTGGTCTCGGCCAGTTCCGCCAACAATGCCTCGCTTTCCGGTGCCTATATTCCGGCACTGGTCTTCGGTATCCCGGGGGACACGGTCACGGCGATCATCATCGGCGTCCTGATGACCAAGGGCATCACGCCGGGTCCTGACGTCTTCGTCGAGCAGGCACCGCTGGTCAATGCCATCTTCATGGTCTTCGTGCTGGCCAACCTGCTGCTGCTGCCACTGGGCTTCATGGCGATCCGCGGGGCGCGCCACATCCTGTCGATTCCCACCGGCATCCTGTTCCCGCTGATTCTGATGTTCTGCATCGTCGGGGCGTTCGCGGCCAACAATGCCATGTTCGATATCTGGATCATGCTCGGTATCGGTCTGGTGGGCTTCTTCATGGCCGAGAACGATTTCCCGGTCGGGCCGATGATTCTGGCAGTGATTCTCGGGCCCATCGTCGAGAGCAACTTCATGCGCTCGATTCTCAAGTCCAATGGCGACCTGACCGCCTTCGTGGATCGTCCCATCGCCATGGTGCTGGCCATCGCTGCGGTGGCGGTCTGGACCATGATCATCGTCAACGGGGTGAAAGCAGGGCGTCGAGTGCCGCAGACACCGGCATCGGAACTCCCTCAGGATGCCTGAGTGAGATGACGCGTCGGATCGAGAGGGACTTGCGGGGGAGTGCCCATGGAGGGGACTGCCCCGCAGCCTTTCCTCATGCGGTCAGGTTTCCGGTAGAATCGCACACCATTCGACATGCCTGAAGGTGGACCCAGAGTGATGAGAAAGGGCGACATGACACGATGAGTGAGGCAGCCAAGCATTCACTGGCCCTGGTGGTCTACGAGAAGATTCTCGCAGCCATCATCAGTGGAGAGTATCCCGTCAACAAGAAGCTGCCGACCGAAGCACGCCTCTGCGAGCTGTATGAGGTATCGCGGCCGGTATTGCGAGATGCCCTGGCGCGTCTGCGCGAGGACAATCTCGTCGTCTCGAGGCGGGGGTCCGGCAGTTTCGTCATCAACCGACCTGACAGTGCGGTGCTCGAGTTCGCACGGATTTCCAGCATCGCTGACATCCAGCGTTGCTTCGAGTTTCGCACCAATGTCGAGGCCAGTGCGGCGGGGCTTGCCGCACAGCGACGCACCCCGGAACAGCTGGAGCAGATCCGCCAGCGTTTCGAAGCCATCAACCAGGCCAATCTCAATCATGACCGGGCCTCGGATGAAGACTTCGAGTTCCATCTGGCGATCACCGAAGCGGCCAGCAATCATTACTACGCCACCGTGCTGCGTTCGCTGAATCAGAGCATCAAGGAAGGCATGAATCTGACGCGCGGCCTGTCGCTGCGTGCCTCCGAGGAGCGCCTGCGCATCGTCCAGGATGAGCATCAGGCGATCATCGATGCGATCGCCGGCAAGGATGCCTCCGCCGCGGAAAGCGCCATGCGCGCCCATCTCGAGGGGGCGCGTCGGCGCATGTTCGAGGGTGTACAGACGCCCTGACGACTGACTTGCCAGGCGATCCACTGTCTACGACAAGGCCCCTGATCGGTGACGATCAGGGGCCTTGTCGTAGATGGGCTCTGACAACACGCAGATTGGCCTCGCGTCGTCACATCCTGCCGTTTCCCTTTCGTTGCATCAGGCGATGTCGATCTGGTAGCGGAAGTCGCTCGCGATGCCGTAGGAGCGTCGCAGCTCCAGTGGCGTGCCATCAAAACCGGTGGCGATACGGTCGATCACCATGACCGGTGTCTCGACGGGAATGCCGAGCATCGCGGAGGTCAGCGCATCGGCAATCCCCACCGAAAGCGTTTCCTGAGCATGGGCGATCAACTGGCCACACAGCGCTTCATAGGCGGGGTAGAGCAGGTCGCCCAGGGCGTCCTTCGGGGTGTCGAGCAGGGCAGCGAAGCGCTCCTCGGGTAGCCAGATGCGCTCGTGAAAGAGTGGCTTGCCATCGATGCGCCGCACGCGTTCCAGGTGGATGACGCGTGCCCTGGCCTTCAGCGCGAGGGCCTGGCGAACGTGCTGACTGGCGGGCTCGCTCTCCAGCGACAGGATGTCACTCTCAGGAATGCAGGTGTTGCCCTGCTGATCGACCTGGCGGAAGAAGCGCGACAACGAGCGCGTGAATTCCGGACGGCGCACGAAGGTGCCTCGGCCTTGCTGACGGTCCAGAATACCGTCCTGCACCAGGGTGTCGATGGCCTTGCGTACCGTACCGATGGCGACCTCGTATTCACGGGTCATCTCGGCTTCGGTGGGGATCGGTGTGCCCGGTACCCAGTGGCCTTCGGCAATCTGCAAGAGAAACTCGTCGCGCAGACGCTGGTAAAGCGGAAGGCGAGAGTCCGATCCATTGATGCCCCGAATTGACCGTGCTTGCGGCATGTATTGCTCCTTTGGTCGCGGGTCACTGCTGTCAGCGTGTTTTTTACGCTAACCTGTCACTCGATAATTCATATATATGTTTGCATGAATGGGTGCGAGTCCCTGCGCCCATGCCATACGCCAGATAGTGAGTGACGTTGATGACTGCGGATTCCCCGACAATGTTGTGTAGCGGCGTCGATACCCACGCCCATGTCTTTCTCCATGACCTGCCGATGGCCCAGGGCCGTCGTTACAGTCCCGAGTATGATGCCACGTCCCAGGCGTATCTGGCGCAGCTGGATGCACAGGGCCTGTCGCATGGTCTGCTCGTTCAGCCCAGCTTTCTTGGCACGGACAATCATTTTCTGCTGGAGGCGCTTGCCGCCTCTCCTGAGCGCCTCAAGGGCGTGGTGGTGGTCGACAGTGCCATTTCCATGGCGGAGCTGGACCGCATGCAAGCGGCGGGCGTGGTCGGCATTCGCCTCAATCTGATCGGCGCGACACCGACGGACTATCTCGGTGAGGAATGGATGTCGCTCTATCGTGAGCTGGCGCGCCGCCAGTGGCATGTGGAAATCCAGCGCAGCGTGGCCGATCTCGCCGATTTTCTGCCGCGCTTGATCGAGACTGGCGTGACGCTGGTGATCGACCACTTCGGTCTGCCGAAGGAGGGTGAGCTGGTCCCGACACTTCCTGAGCATCAGCGTTTTCTGACACTGCTGAGCTCGCCGCAACTGTGGGTCAAGGTCTCTGCCCCGTACCGCTCGGGCGCAACGCTTGAGCAATCGCGACGCTCGCTTGCCGTGCTACGCCAGGCCATGGGCGATGACCAGCGATTGCTCTGGGGCAGCGACTGGCCGCATACCCGTTTCGAGCACGTGACCGATCATGCCGCCCAGACACAGGGCATGCGCGATCTGCTGATAGACCCGCATCTGATCGAACAGGTGATGATCCGCAATCCGGGCCGCCTGCTGACGCTATAGCCACATCTCTCCTGTCCCCACATAACAAGAGTGTTCGCCATGTCGAGTCTTGTCGTCATACTGGCCATCGTGGTCTCGATCGTTCTGGGCTATCGGTTACGCCTGAACATCGGCCTGTTCGCCATCGCCTTCTCCTATCTGATCGGCTGCTTCTGGTTGGGGATGTCGCCCAATGAGGTGATCGGCCTGTGGCCGCTGAAGATCTTCTTCATCATCTTCTCGGTCTGTCTGTTCTATAACTTCGCCATCGTCAACGGCACGCTTGAGAAGCTGGCGGAACATCTGCTGTATCGCTGTCGCAACGTGCCTGCCTTGCTGCCGTTCGCGATCTTCTTCTCGTCGGTGATCATCTCGGCGCTAGGGGCGGGTTACTACACGGTACTGGCCTTCATGGCCCCGATCACGCTGCTGCTGTGTGACAAGACTCGCCTGTCGCTGATCGTCGGTGCGATGGCGGTCAACTATGGCGCGCTGGCGGGGGCCAACTTCGTCTCCAGCCAGAGTGGCATCATCTTCCAGGGCTTGATGACGGGCGCAGGCATCACCTCTGGCGATGCCTTCCATTACAGCCTCGGCATCTTCCTGGCGACCATGGTCGTGCCCATCGTGGTGCTGGGGATGCTGGTGCTGTTCTCGCTGCGCAACCACTCAGGCGGCGTGCAGATCACCGATGTGTCCCAGCCCTCGCCGATGAACCGTGAGCAGCGACTGACATTGCGTCTGACGTTGCTGTTGATGGTCACTGTATTGGCACCGCCGATCACCGCGATGATCCTGCCGGATAATGCGCTGGTGGCTTACGTCAACGACCGCATCAACATAGGACTGATTGCCAGCGTGTTCTCGGTGATCGCGTTGCTGATGAAGCTGGGGGATGAACGCAAGGCGATCGCTTCGCTGCCGTGGGGCACCATCATCATGATCTGTGGTGTCGGCATGTTGATCTCCATCGCGATCAAGGTCGGCACGATCGATCTGCTGGCTTCCTGGGTGAGTGGCAATATTCCGGTCTACGCGGTACCGATCGTGTTCGGAGTGATCTCCGCCATCATGTCGCTGTTCGCCAGCACGCTGGGCGTGGTGACACCGGCGCTGTTTCCGGTGGTGCCGGCATTGGCCGCTCAGCTGGGGATCGACCCGATGATCCTGTTCGTCGCCATCGTCATCGGTGCGCAATCCACCGCCATCTCGCCATTCTCCTCTGGCGGCAGCCTGATCCTGGGCTCATGCCCCAGTGAAGAGCGTCGCAATGACCTGTTGCCCAAGCTGCTGTTCAAGGCCGCGCCGCTGGGCTTCGGGGCTGCGCTGATCTTCAATTTCCTGTTCGCCTTCGTGTATTGAGGAACGGGAATCTTCTCTTCACCTTCTGTAAGCAGAAGCTCTGGCAAGCTGTAACGCAAGAGACAAGAAGCCCCTGACAGGTTCGCCTGTCAGGGGCTTTCGTCTTCAGAGGCAAGGGTGCCGTCCTGCTCACTCAGGGAAGCGGGATCATTGGCAGAACCTGGCGGGCGACAGGCTGCGCGCGTATTCCGGCAGGGGTTCGTGCGCCACCGTGCGGGCCACCAGATCGCCCGTCTCGGCCGAGAGGGTGAGCCCCAGATGGCCATGCCCATAGGCGAGCAGCAGGCCGGGACAGCCGGGCATCTCGCCCACTACCGGCAGACCATCGGGAGTGGAATGGCGCACGCCCATCCAGTGGCGGGCGACGTCGAGCGGTTGGCCGAAGAGCGTCTCGCCCCATTGCGTGAGGGCTTGCCAGCGTTGTGGCGAGGCGGGGCGCGATGGCGCGCAGAATTCGGTGGTACCCGCCAGGCGTATGCCTGCGGCCATGGGCGAGGCGTAGAAGTGATGCGCCAGCCAGCCCACCGGGCGTGAGAGTGGCAGCGAGGTGGCGAGTTCGATGTGATAGCCGCGCTCGCTGACCACCGGCAGACGCTTGCCGAGTCCCGCCAGCAGCGAATTGCTCGCGATACCGGCGCAGATCACCACATGCGGGACCTCCTGTGAGGTGGTGGCGGTGTCGATGCGCCAGCCGCCACTGGCAAGCGGCGTGAGGGCATCGACCTGCTGAGCCGTCCACTCAAGGCCGCCTTCTTCTAGCTGTGCGAAGAGCTGGCGGCTGAGTGACAGCGGGCTGGTGAGATGGCGGGTATCAGGGTAGTAGAGGCCGCCTGCCAGTCCCTTCGAGTTGAGCGACGGCTCCAGATCCCGCAGCTCGCTTGCGCCCAGTGCCTGACATTCGACTCCGTCATGACGTTTCGCCCGGGCCATCTTCTCCAGCGATGCCGGGGTGATGGCGGTGTCGCGCTGGATCTGCAGACAACCTGTCTGGCTGGCCAGTGCAGTGGGCGCTCTGGTCTGCAGGTCATCGATCAGAGCATGCTGTCGTTCGACGGCATTGGCCAGCAGGGCGATCAGATCTGCCTTGTGGCGCTGGAAATTGGAGGGCGTTGCCGCCTTGAGGAAGCGCCAGCCGAAATCCGCGAGGGCAGGCGTGTGGCGCAGGGCGATGGCAAGGGAGGGCTGCCTGCTCAGCAGATGGCCCGGCAGCTGACGCAGGGTATCGCCGCTGGCCATCGGTGAGGTGGCGTAGTTGGCGATGAGGCCGGCGTTGCCGAAGGAGGTGCCTTCGCCGATGGGATTCGGGTCATACAAATGAACGTGATAGCCACGTGCCTGCAAGGCGCGGCAGGTCGCCAGGCCGATGATGCCGGCGCCGATGACGGCGATGCTGTCGTGGCTCGCCACTCGGGCGGCGGGGGATTGCGTGGTCATCGCGCGGACTCTCTTTGCCGAGCATGCCGGACGGGTTGCCCAGCATGCTCGGCGTGATGAAGACGGTGGCAGGGCCGTGACAGAGCCATGACAGTGCTTGGGAAGACTCATGGTCGAGCGGCGCAGACCCTGCCGATGGCTCAGTTGTCGCGGTAGAACTTCCAGGAGGCGATGGCGATACCCACGGCAGTGAGGATGCTCAGCAGGCAGATCACATACAGGGTCAATCCAAACATGGTCAGGTCCTCAGGAGTGGGTGGGCTGGGTCGAGGCGTTCTTGCCGTTGTGGTCTGGCGCCGCATTCAAGAACTGATAGACAAGGGTGAAGACCACGATGTTGGTGATGACGCCGGCGATCAGTGGTGTGAGCCCGGTGAGGGCTTCCAGCTCCAGGCCGCTCCATTTCCACGTGCTGGTGGCCAGGGCCCCGGCCATCATCGCGGCGATGCCGGCACGCTTGCAGCGGATATTGAACAGCACGGCGAAGATGAACGGCAGCAGAATGGTCGGTGCCCACAGGGCATAGCTCAACAGCAGCGCATCGATGATCGAGGTGGCGTAAAGCGCGAAGACGATGGCGCCCAGGCCGATGGCCAGATTGACACCGCGCTCGATCCATAGCTGCTGCTTGCCGGACATGGCGGGATTGATGAAAGGCTTGTAGATGTCGGTCACGAAGATGACCGCAGCCGAGTTAAGGTAGGAATCCGCCGTCGACATCACCACCGCCAGCAGTGAGGCGAGCACCAGACCGGTCAGCCCCAGTGGCAGGGCGTCACGAATCAGTTCCGGCATGGCTTGATCCGGCGAGATCTGCGGATAGAGCACCAGCGCGATCAGGCCGATGGTGGAGCTGACGGCATAGAACAGCAGACCGAAGCCACCGGCCAGCGAGTAGCCGATCCTGGCATGACGGGAATCCGGTGCCGACAGGGCGCGCTGGGTGTAGGGCGGGACGAGGGTCTCGCCGAGCAGGAAGGCGATGAAGATGCTGATGAACATCAGCGGCGTGTAATCGCCCATGAGGCTGAAGTGTTCGCTGGGGAGGGCGGCGATCAGGGCATCCGGGCCACCGATCTTGTCGAGCCCGACGATCATGGTAATGGGCAGGAAGACCGCGAGCATCACGAACTGCACCACGTCAGTCTGGATCACGGCCCACATGCCGCCGGCCGTGGAGTACACCAGTACCACTGCCATGCCGATCAGGATGCCGGTGCTGATCTCGATGCCCAGGATGGCATTGAAGACGGTGCCGATGGCCAGCGCCTGAGCGCCCAGAATGCCGACGCAGAAGATCAGCGAGAAGATGCCGGTCAGCAGGCGGGCGCTGCGACCATAGTGATGCGCCATGATGTCACCGACCGTCTGTGCCCCTGCATAGCGCTTGAGGCGTGGCGCGATGTAGAGGCCCGCGATGATGGTGGCGATGGGGAAGGCAGAGGCCGCGAACATGAAGGCGTAGCCTTCATCGAAGGCCTTGCCGGCGCGTCCCATCGAGGCACCCCCGCCGAGGAAGGAAGCGGCGAGCGTGGCGAACAGCACCGGCCAGATGATCTTGTTGCCGGCGACGGCGAAGTCGGCACTGCTGGACGTCTTCCTGGCACTGCGATAGCCGATGTAGAGCAATATCGCGAAATACAGCAATAGCCCCATGAGGTCGATCATATGCATTGTCTGTGGCCCTTTGTTGTTGGTTATGAGGGTCTGGTCAGCTTCCTCCCGCAGGGGGTATAAACACAACTAAAGGCGATCTATTAAGTCATAAGAACAATTTAGAGTCTGCCCGAGAGAGACTAGTCTCGAGACTCCAGACATGAGTGCCCCGCCGCGAGAGCTTTGCCACAAGAGCCCTGCCACCAGAGCCCTGCCACCAGAGCCTTGCCACCAGAGCCCTGCCATGAGATGAGAGCCAGTCGTCATGAAACTCAGACACAACCTGCGTCAATTGCAGATCTTTCAGGAAGTGGTACGCACGGGCAGTCTCTCCCAGGCAGCACGTCGTCTGGCCATTACCCAGCCTGCCGTGAGCACGGCGATCACCAACCTGGAAAGTGAAGTCGGCTTTCTGCTCTTTCGCCGCAACCACTACGGCACCCAGCTGACGCCGGAGGCCGTCCACCTGGCCGAAGGGGTCGACAAGGTACTGGCCTCGGTGGGCCACCTTGATGAGTTGACCGATGGGCTGCGTGACGGCCATGCCGGCAAGCTCACCGTGGCCTCGATGCCGGGGTTGTCTCCCACGGTGATGCCCCGAGTGATGGCGCGCTATCTTGGCGACTTCCCCGACAGTCGCCTGTCATTGCAGACGTTCAGCTCGCGCAAGATCGCCGAGTGGGTCGCCGAGGGCCAGTTCGATCTCGGCGTGATCGAGTCGGACGCCGCCATCGAGGAGCTGGTGCTCGAGGAGTATCGATTGTGCATGGCGCTTGCGGTACCCGAAGGCAATCCTCTCGCCGGGAAGGCGTCACTGAGCCCGGAGGATCTGGCCGGGGAGACCATCATCACGCTGGATCAGCATCACCAGAGCACTCTGAAACTTGCGCGTGCCTTCCAGCAGGTCGGCATGACATTGCAGGCGAGCATCGAGACCCATCTGTTTCCCTCGGTCGCGATGCTCGTCAATGAAGGGTTGGGGATCGCCCTGATCGATCCGGTGACGGCGGAGGCGATGCTGGCGCGCCGTGATTGCCGGCTGCGCATCGTGCCCTTCACACCGACCATCAACCTGGACGTCGCGTTGGTCACCTCGCGCTTTCATCCCGTCTCGCGTCAGGGGCAGCGCTTCATACCCTATCTGACGGCGGAGCTGGCGGCCTGGCAGCAGCGCTCTCATCGCCTTCATGGTCTGCCCCTTGAGGCGGGCGCAGCCCCAGCAACCAGCGGGAAAAGCGCTGTGCGGCCTGACTCATGTGGCGATGTTGAGGAGTGAGCAGCGAGAAGGTGCCGATACTGGGCAGGGCATGTGGCAATGCCTTGACGAGGCGACCCTGTGCGATGTCCTCACCGAGCAGGCGTGACCAGCACAGGATGACGCCCTGGCCGGCGAAGGCGGCATGGATCAGCAGCTGATAGCTGTTGGCGCGCAGGCTGTGGGCGGGTGACTGCCAGTCGAGGCCGAGCGATTGATACCAGTGCTGCCAGGTCAGCCAGTCCTTGAAGAAGTCCTCGACCACCAGCAGGGTGTGGTTGGCGAGCATATCCTCGGCATCGTGAATGGGGCCGTAGCGGTCGAGATAGGCGGGGCTGCAGACGGCAATGACATCTTCCTCATGGAAGATGGCCTCTGCGCTCAGGCCGGGCGGGTCGATCTCGTTGCTGAGGTGGTAATAGATGCCGAGATCGAATTCGGCGAGATCCAGGCGGTAGGGGTCTTCCACCGTCAGGATGCGCAGTTCGATGTCGGGGTGGGCGTCGCGAAAGTCGGTCAGCCTGCGGGCAAGCCAGGTGGAGGCGACGGTCGGGCTGGTGGCGAGGGTGAGCTGACGCTCATTGCCACGGCGGCGCTGGCGAGTGGTTTCATCGGCGAGATCGCGTAGCACGCGTCGAATCACACGGTAATAGTCTTCCCCGGCGGGAGTGGTGCGCAGGCCATCAGGATCACGCTCGAACAGCGGACGGCCGAGGTCATCCTCCAGACGCTTGATCTGGCGGCTGATGGCACTCTGGGTCAGGTTGAGCTCGCGTCCGGCCTGCGTGAAGCTGCCGTGACGGGCAGCGGCCTCGAAGGCGCGCAGACATTGCAGCGGAGGGAGGGCATCACGGGCCGGCATGCGAGTCCTTTGAACTGAGCGTGAAATGGCTCGGCCAAGGATAGCATGACGGCCCGTGAGGCTCGTGGTGCGTTCAGCTCATGATGCAGTCCGCTTACACCGCGGTTCTCGGCACCGTGCGTTGCCAGTCACGACGATGGACTTCCCTGTCATCTTCCCAGGCGATCTGCTCGGCCTCGAGATAGAAGTTCTCGGCATCACAGCGCATGCGGTAGTGACTCTCGACACGGATGTCGAACTGGCCCGGGGTGGTCTCGCCCAGCGCCGTGTCGCGCCCGTGCTGATCGCGTCCGGCGCGGTAGTGCCAGACGATCTCGGCACGCGTGCGATCGGCATCCTCCGGATGCGCGGTATAGCGCTCGGTGCAGCGATGCTCGACACGCATGCCGGTATTCTCGAAGGTCATCGCCCCCAGGTCATCCGCGACGATGGTGGTGATTTCTCCGGTCGCCACGTCCTCGACCACGCTGCGGCTGGGCTTGGCCTCGCGTTGCTCGCTGATATTGGCCGGTGGCGCGGACTCCGGTGCCTCGAAGGGGGTGGCCACGGCCTCGCCGGTGAAGACCGGCAGCGCGAGTGACTGCAGACCCGGCTGCAGGGTCAGTGCCGCACGTCTGGCCGCCGGCCATACCATCGGGAAGTTGGCGGTCGCGAGCGCCACGCGCAGACGGTGACCGGCCGGAATCCGGTAGCCCGCCATGTCCAGTTCAAGCTCGACCTCGATGGGCTCGCCCGGTACCAGTGTCTGCGGAGTGTCGTGATCGCGCAGGGTGAGGTTGAGCACGCCGTAGGTGATGCGTGCGACCTGACCATCCGGCTGCACGTCACTCAGGCGCACTGCCAGCTGGCCACAGGTCTGGTCACTGGCCAGCGTCAGCGTGACCTTGGGCTTGCCGAGGATATCCAGCGGCGCTTCGAGCGGCTCACTGTCAAAGCACACGGCCAGCGCATCATCGAGACGCTGGTCAGCCGGCAGGTCAGGCCCGAACCAGATGGCGCAGTACTCGCCCTGATGACGGCCAGCAGTGAGCGGGGAATCCACCACGACCGGCCTGGCCAGCTCCTGCTGGCCCTGGCGTGCATTGTCGCTCAGGCCTGACTCGCTCAGAGACATCTGATGCATCTCGACATCGCTGGCCGGCCAGCCATCCGTCTGCACCCAACGCCCCGGACGCTCGGCATACATCGTCTTCGGCGGCAGGGAGTCCTGCAGATAGAAGGTGGCGGACGGCTCGTCCATCACGCCGTTTTCCTCACCCTTCAGCCAGTGGTCCCACCAGCGCAGCGCTTCCTGCAGGAAGCCGATGGCCGGGTTGGGCACCGCGAAGTGCGGATACTTGTGAATCCACGGGCCAATCAGCGCCTTGCGCGGGCAGCTCAGGTTTTCCATCATCCGCCCGACGGTGTTCTTGTAGGCATCGCCCCAGCCACCGATGGTATACACCGCTGCTTCAATGTCGGTGTAATCGGTGTTGATGGAGCCTTGCTTCCAGTACTCGTCGCGGTGCTGATGCGACAGCCAGGTCTCGGCCAGCAGCGGCATCTCGTCGAGACGCTCCTGCCACATGGCGCGCCACTCATCACCTACCAGACGCGGGTCCGGCGGGGCCGCGGAGAAGCTGAGCATGGTGGCGGCCCAGGCCAGGTTCTCGTTGAGAAGGCACCCGCCCTTGTAGTGGATGTCATCGGTGTAGCGGTCATCGGTGGAGCAGAGGGTGATGATGGCCTTGAGCGGTTCCGGCTTGTGCGCCGCCAGCTGCAGCGAATTGAAGCCGCCCCAGGAGATGCCCATCATGCCGAGCTTGCCGGTACACCACGGCTGATTGGCGATCCAGTCGATCACCTCCAGCGCATCGGACTGCTCCAGCGGCAGATATTCATCTTCCATCAGTCCATCAGACTCGCCGTTGCCGCGCATGTCGACGCGCACTGAGGCATAGCCGTGGCCAGCGAAGTACGGGTGGGTGAGCGCATCGCGCGGGGCGGTGCCGTCACTCTTGCGGTAGGGCAGGTATTCGAGAATGGCCGGTACCGGCGCCTGTTCCGCCCCTTCCGGCAGCCAGATGCGCGCGGCCAGTCGGGTGCCGTCCGAGAGCGGAATCAGCATGTGTTCGATTTCGCGGACGGGATACGGGAAGTCGGTCTTGACCTGCATGTCACTGAGCCTTTTGGTCGAGAATGGCGGCGGAGTCTTTGCTGTCGTGCGATGTTGCAGCACAAGCGTCGCGACGCGGATTGGCCTCGACGTTCAACAATTCAGGGTTGCTCAGCCAGCGCCAGATGGCGCCACTGGCGAGCAGGATGATGATCAGGGCCGGCAGGCCGCCCAGATTGGAGAGCATCTTGACGCCATCGATGCCCACCGAACTTGTCATGACCCAGGCGACGACACCGACCATGCCTCCCCAGATGACCTTCATCGGCACCCCGGAATTGCCTTCGCTGTCGGCGGTCAGGCCACGGGTGCACAGATTGCCGATGGCATCGGTGTTGGAATCGGCGGCGGTCACGTAGGAGACGAAGGCGATGAACAGCAGCAGCGGAATCCAGACGCCGGATAGCGGTAGCTGATCGAACAGCGAGTAGAGCACATGCTCGACCCCCTGGTCATTGAGCACGCTGTTGAGATCGACATCGGTGTGCAGCTGGAAGTAGAGGCTGGCGCTGGAGAAGATCGTGATCCACGCGACGGCGAACAGTGCCGGATAGAACAGATTGACGCGCAGGAATTCACGCACGGTATAGCCACGCGAGATACGACCGAGGAAGAGTGCCGTCACCGGCGCCCAGGCGAACCAGATGGCCCAGTAGAAGATGGACCACCAGTACGGCCATTGGTCATTGCCCGCCGCGCCGGTGAACAGGCTGCGCGTGAAGAAGGTGTCCAGATAGACACCGAAGGATTCCACGCCCAGCTTGAGCATGAAGATGGTCGGGCCACACACGAACACGAAGACGCCGAGCACCAGCAGCAGGCCGGCGTTCAGGGATGACAGGCGTGCGATGCCCTTCTGCAGGCCGCTGGCGGCGGACAGCACGAAGGTGACCACGATGACGGAGATGATGATGCCCAGCAGCAGGGGAGTCGTCTCGCCATCGGTGTACTGGCCGATGCCACCGGCCAGGGTCAGGGCGCCGGTTCCCAGGGTGGAGGCCATGCCGGCGACCAGCGAGTAGAGTGCCAGCGCATCGATCAGACCGCTGTAGCGGGTGATGCGCGGGCCGAATACCGGTTCCAGCATGCTGGAGATGGAGAACTTCTGGCGGCGGTTGTAGAAAGCCAGTGCAAAGACCAGCGCCGGAACGGCGTAGATGGCGTAGGGCGTGAAGGACCAGTGCAGGAACATGGTCGACATGCTGAACAGGATGGCGTCAGTGGAACCGGCTTCCAGTCCTAGCGATTCCGGCGGACCCATCAGGTGATAGAGCGGCTCTGCCGTGGTCCAGAACAGTACGCCCACCGCCAGGGTGGTGCACAGGGTGATGGAGAACCAGCGCGCCTTGCTCAGCATCGGCTTGGCATCTTCACCGCCGATGCGGATGTTGCCCAGGCGCGAGAAATAGATGATGACCGCCAGCACCAGCAGATAGACACTCCCGAGGGTGAACAACCAGGAGAAGTGGTCCAGCACCCAGTTGTTCATCGCTGTGGTGTTGGCAAGGAAGCTGTCCTTGTCGTGGACACTCAGGCTGACCGCCGTGATGAGTATCAGAAAGGTCGGCCAGAAGACCAGATGCCGAATGGAACGCGCCATACGCCGTTACCTCGGTTTGTTGTTGGTTGGGTGAGTGATGACATGCAAGATGGCTCACTACCTTATCGGCTTGTCGGGGGGCAGCCGCAAACGCGGGTTGTGTATGGGGGTATGACGCTGACGCATATCCTCCAAACGTCGCAAGGCGCCAATGAGCGGATCATTGGCGCCTTGCGACGAGGTGAGTGCTGAAGTTGTGGGCACCGTCATGCGCCCAGTGCAAAGCCCAGTGCAAAGCGCAGGGCTTATTCCAGGCTGGCACCGTAACCGAAGCTGGCGGCTGGTTCGGCGGCGGTCTCGACCCACACGCTCTTCACTTCGCTGTATTCGCGCAGCGCATCCAGTCCGGAGGAGCGGCCATAGCCACTCTCGCCGTAGCCCCCGAAGGGCGAGCTGACGTGAATGGTCTTGTAGCCATTGACCCAGAAGGTACCCGCACGTACCTGACGCGCCACGCGGTGCGCGCGACCGACATCACGTGTCCAGACGGCGCCGGCCAGCCCGAAGCGGCTGTCATTGGCGATACGCACGGCGTCTTCTTCAGTCTCGAAGGGAATGGCGACGACGACCGGGCCGAAGATCTCTTCCTGCGCGCAGGTCATGGCGTTGTCGCCCAGCAGCACCGTCGGCGCGACATGATAGCCGCCGGTGTCCGGGATGGGGTCTGCTGAGCCCTCCGCCAGGCGCGCGCCGTCTTCGATGGCCCCGGCAAGCATCGACTTCACATGCTGGTATTGCTTGGCGTTGTTGATCGGGCCGATCTGGGTCGCCGGGTCCTGCGGGTCACCTAGGGTGAATTGCGTAGCGGCCTCGGCCAGTGCAGTGGTGAACTTCTCGAAGATCGAGGCCTGTACCAGCAGGCGCGAACCCGACACGCAGCTTTGACCAGCGCCGGAGAAGATGGCCGCCTGGGCGCCACGCAGGGCGACCTCGAGATCGGCATCCTCGAAGACGATGTTGGCCGACTTGCCACCCAGCTCCAGCACGCTGGGAATGCAGCGCTGCGCCGCGGCGGTGGCGATGTGGCGGCCAGTCGCGGGAGAGCCGACGAACACCACCTTGCGGATGTCGCCCTCGGCGATGAAGGCCTGGCCAATGGTATGGCCGTAGCCTGCGATGATGTTGACCAGCCCGCGTGGCACGCCGGCGCGCTCGATCAACACACCGAGGGCCAGCGAGGACAGCGCCGTCAACTCCGAAGGCTTGAGGATCACCGCATTGCCGGCGGTGATGGCCGGGGCAATCTGCCAGCCCGCGGTGAAGATGGGCGCATTCCACGGCGTGATCTGCAGCACGGTACCCAGCGGCTCATAGGTCACGTAGTTGAGGTGTGAGGTCGGGACCGGAATTACCTCTCCGTGCAACTTGTCCGCCCAGCCCGCGTAGTACTCGAACATCTCGGCGACCTTGGCCACCTCGACACGCGCATCGCGAATCGGCTTGTTGGCGCTCAGCGCCTCGAGCTCGGCCAGCGCCTCGGCCTGTTCGCGAATCAGGCTGCCTATCTGGTAGATGACGTGGCCACGTGCCTGGGCGGTCATGGCGGCCCACTGCGGTTGTGCCTGGCGCGTGGCGGTATTGGCGAGCGCGACCTGAGACGCATCGGCATCCGGGAAGGACAGCATCAGGCTGTCATCATGCGCGTTGCGCACCTCGATGGGCTCACCCGTGCCGGTGATGAACTCGCCGCCGATCAGGCTGCTGATGACAAAGTTGTCATCATGAGGTTGGCCACTGTCATGAAAATTCTGCATCAATTCGGCGATACGCTGAGACGTCGAGGATGCCGGGGTCATGTCCTGGGTCAGCATGGCTTATTCTCCGTGGCCAAAGAGGGTCGGGTCAGTGCATTGCACGATGGCGCAGAAGTCTTCGCTGTCATCCAGCGTCGCGCGGCTCTCATCCCAGAGCTGCGCGACGGTACTGGAGAGCGGAAGCGCCAGCCCCAGTTCTGCCGTCAGATCACTGGCCAGCCCGACATCCTTGCGCATCAGGCCCATGGTGAAGCCGGAATCGTAGGCCTTGTTGATCACCCAGCTGGGGAACATCACCTGACTCGCGCCGCTGCGACCCGAACCCGCATTCACGCCTTCCAGCAATTTCTCCGGCGATACGCCTGCCTTGGCGGCCATGGAGACGGCCTCCGCCGTGCTGATCAGATGACAGGCCGCGAGCATGTTGTTGGCGATCTTGGCGACGTTGCCCGCCCCACAGCTGCCAACGTGTACGCGGCTGCCGCTTATGGCTTCCAGTACCGGCATGGCGCGGGCCAGCACTTCCTCCTCGGCGCCGATCACCATCGACATGCTGCCACTCGCCGCGCCCTTGGGGCCGCCGGACACCGGTGCATCGATGAAGTCGATACCACGAGTCGCCAGCGCTGCCGCCACCTTGCGGCTGGTCTCGGGAGTCGAGGTGGTGGTGTCGATCACGATCAGGCCGGACTTGCCCAGGGCCAGCAGACTGATGGCGTCCTGTTCGGTTTCCTGAGCGCCTTCCTTGCCCAGACATAGCTGCTCTACCTGCTCTGCCTTGGGCAGCGAGAGGATCACGACGTCGATCCTGTCCAGCAGCTCTGCCAGTGAACTGACCGGTGTGACGCCTGCCGCAGCGGCCTTGTCACGCGCAGCCTGTGAGAGATCGAACCCGAAGACGGGGAAGTCATGGCGAGCAAGTGTGGCGGCCATGCCGCCACCCATGTTGCCCAGGCCGATGACACCGACGGTTGTTGTCATTGTGTGGTTCCTGTCGTGGTTGGAATCGTCATGCGATTGTTGTGAAAAGGGGCAGCCGGCGGGGAATCGCCAACTGATGTGGCAAGCAGGAGGCGTCATTCGGCGCCGACGAATTCGAGCAACACGTTGCCGGCTGCGCGGGCATCGACCACGGTCCGCTCATCAATCTGGTGATGGGGTACCGCATTGCGTGTCAGAAGCTCGCGCAGTGCTTGCGGGTTGCGCGTGTTGAGACGAATCGCGATGGCATGCGGTCGTGAGGTCGGGTCTTGCGTGCTGGCGGGCAGTGCCATCTGCGGGAACTCTCGCGCTGCCTGGGCGGCATCCACGGCGCGCAACATGCCGCAGCCGTTGTCGGCTTCCAGTACGCCATCGCGCCAGGCCACCGCATCGCCATAGATCGCTCGCCAGCGTGTTTCCAGCGGATGCGGTGTCTTCAGATCACCTGGCTCGGCGAGATAGGTGATCGCCGTGATGCCATCGACCTCATTGGGATGCTGCTGCCAGCCCTTGACCCAGATGAGCTCGGGACGATGCTGATGGCAGAGGAAGTTGGAGGCATCCGGCAGTGTCGGGTCGATGAAGAGTGCCAGCGAGACGACCGCTTCATCATCGCGGCCATCCGGCAGCGTCATCTTGCGCCGAAAATCGATGCGTCCCTGGCTTGGCAAGCCTGCAGCCGTCAGGCGTTGATGGTCGGCGTCCGCGTCACGGCTATGCAGTGCGACCAGTGACACGCCTTCCTCGCCACGCGTCAGAAACTCGCCCAGCTGGCGGCCAAAGCAGAAGCGCTCACCGTCACAGGTCACGCTGGAATTGGTGCCGAACTTGCTGGCATCGTCGATGCCGATCACCTCGATGAAGTTGTCTCGGAACATCATCAACGAGGTGACACTGCCCCAGGGGTGATAGCTGACGGGCGAGGGTGCGAAGCCCATCCTGCGATATAGCGCCAATGCCTCTGCGTGATCACGTACGGTGACCAGCGGGTGGTCGATGCCTTGCGGTGACTGACGTGGAAGACTCATGACGATCACTCCTTGAGTGAGATTGGTGTCATTGGCGGGCTTCAGGCTGGGTTATGTCTGGTGAATGGCAGAACGTGGCGAGCGAGTTGGGTGCCTGTCCGACGACTCGAGCCGGTGTACCCGCCACGACGCTGCCGGCGGTGACAGGCTTCAGCACCACGGCATTGGCGGCCACGATGGCGTTCTCGCCGACCTCGATATTGCCCAGTACGGTGGCTCCGGCGCAGACCAGCGCCCCACGGCGAACGTGAGGATGGCGCACTCCCGCCTCGCCGAGCGTGCTGCCCAGTGTGACGCCATGCCACAGACTGACCTCATCCTCGACGATGGCGGTCTCGCCGATCACCAGCCCGATGCCATGATCGACGAAAAGTCCCTTGCCCAGGCGGGCTGCCGGATGGATATCGATCGCCCAGCAATTGGCGGCCCAGTTCTGCAGCAGCACCGCACTGGTGGCGTCGCCATGTGACTACAGGCTGTGCGCGATGCGATGGGCCTGCACGGCCTGGATACCACGAAAGGTGAGAAAGGCTGACAGGTGGTTCGGGCAGGCAGGATTGAGGGTAACGACGCGGGTGATGTCGGCAGCCGCGCCTGCGCAGATGCCGGGTGTCGCCTCGATGAGTGTCGTGAACCATCGTGACAAGTCGACCTCACCGGCTGCGGCTGCAGTTGCAGGGCGAGATGGCTGGCCAGTGCCTCGGGGAAGGAGGCGTGACGCAAGACACGCTGCTCGAGATGGGCCTTGAGAATCGGGTTGCGCTCGCTGAGTGTCAGCGCCTGCTCGCGTAGTTGCTGCCAGAGAGTGTCCATCGCCTGCGCCTCTAGTGGTCGCTCAATGTTCGCCATGCATGTGTCATCGCGCTTGAGCCGATGGCGGTTGCCAGCCAATGACCCGAGTATGGACAGCGCTTCTGTGTTCCAGCAATAATCCCGAATTCACTTTAATGTTGCTTTCAAAGCAATGCTGGGGGCGTGATGAGCCTGGTGCAGGAACGACGTATCCGTCATTTCCATGAGGCGGCCAGACTGGGCAGCGTGAGAGCGGCGGCGGATTATCTGAATGTGGCGCCGTCTGCGGTCAGTCGACAGATCACCCAGCTGGAGCATGAGCTGGGCATGCCTTTGCTTGAGCGCCATCGCCGTGGGGTCAAGCCGACGGAAGCCGGGGAGCGGGTGCTCGAATACTACCGGCAGCGACTGGCGCAACAGGAGGTATTGCTGGAGTCATTGCAGTCATTGAAGGGCCTGCAGAGCGGCTCGCTGATACTGGCGATCGGGGAGGGCTTCATCGAGGGGCTGGGGGGGCCCTTGAGCCGTTTCTCTGCGCGCTATCCGGGCATCGAACTCAAGGTGAATCTGTGCGGGACCAATGAAGTGATCCGTCAGGTCGTCGAGGACGAGGCGCATCTGGGACTGGTGTTCCATCCGCCTCGCGACCCCAAGATCCGCACGCATGTCTCGCGACCGCAACCGGTGTGTGCGGTAGTCAATCCTGCGCATCCACTGGCGCGTGAGGCCGAGGGTGCGCGCGAGCCACTGACACTGGCGGCGCTCGAGGGCCATGCCCTGGCGCTGCCGGAAGTGTCGTTCGGCATCCGTCAGATTGTCGCCCAGGCGGAGCATCAGGCCGGGGTGATACTGAGCCCGACGCTCACCTGCAACGCGCTGGCGATGCTCAAGCAGTTCGCGCTGCAGGGCGGCGTGACCCTGCTGCCGGATTTCGTGGTGGCCGAGGAGGTCGATGCCGGACGGCTGTGTCGGCTGTCGCTTCAGGAAGCGCCTTTCATCACGCCGCATGTGCAACTGATCAGCCGACTGGGCCGGCAACTGAGCGTCGGTGCCGATCGTCTGCTTGGTTTGCTGCGCGAGAACATGACGGCCTTCAACGCGCCGGAGGTAGGCTCAGTCGGTCAATCACGCTGACGGTGCGGGATTCAGCACCGGGTCGGCGCGCAGGCGTTCGGCGGCAAAGTCCAGGAAGGTGCGGACCTTGGCCACCGCGCCACGACCCTCGCTGTGCAACAGGTGGATCGGCAGCGGCGGTGGTTCGAGCGCCTCCAGTACGGCCTGCAGGCGACCCGCCGCAAGATCTTCGCCGACCTGATACGAGAGCACGCGGGTGATGCCCCAGCCACTGCGTGCCGCCTCGATGCAGGCAGCAATGCTGCTCATCGTTAGCCGTGGGCTTACGCGTACGGAGTGTTCTCCTTCACGGCCGAAACGCCACTCCCTGCCGTTGCTCAGCGTGCTTGAAGCGATGACGCGCTGTGTGGCCAGCGCTTCCAGTGAGGCAGGCATGCCTTCGCGGGCGAAATAGGTCGGTGAGCCACACACCACGCGCCGCACGCTGCCGACTCTCAGCGCCGTAAGCCCCGAGGACGGCAGGGAACCGATGCGCACGGCGATATCGAAGCCTTCCTCGATCATGTTGACCACGCGGTCCACCATCACCACCTCGGCACGCATTTCGGGATAGTGCTCCAGATACTCCATCAGCAGCGGCATCACGTGAATGCGACCGAACTCGGTGGGGCAGGTGATGCGCAATACGCCGGTAGGGCGTGTCGCGGCGCCGCTGACACCATCCTCCGCTGCCTGAAGCTCCGCCAGGATGCGCCGTGCATCCGCCAGATATCGCTCACCGATCTCGGTCAGGCGTACGCGACGTGTGGTACGCGTGAACAGGCGGGCACCCAGGCGGGCTTCCAGGGCATTGATGCCGCGTGTCACCGAGGGAGCGCTCATGCCCAGCACGCGGCTGCCTGCCGCGAAGCTTTCGGCATCCGCCACGGCCACGAAGACCTCCAGTGTCTGCAGTCGGTCCATCGCTGGCTCCTGTTCACGGCGATTATTGTCATGAGTTGGAATAATGAATTGTGTTTGCTGAGGATTCTAGCAGCCAGGTGAGGAGAGTAGTGTGGGGATGTGTTTGATCACCCCAACCGCTGGAGCCTCTTTCATGTCAGCCAATCTCCCCCGCCATCCCTTGCCACCGTTCACGCCAGACACTGCGGCATACAAGGTGCGTCTTGCCGAAGATGGCTGGAACAGCCGTGACCCCGAGAAGGTAGCGCTGGCGTATTCGCCGGACACCCGTTGGCGCAATCGTGCCGAATTCGTGACCGACCGTGATGAGGTGGTGGCCTTCCTGAACCGCAAGTGGGCAAGCGAGCTCGACTATCGCCTGATCAAGGAGCTGTGGGCTAGCGCAGGGAATCGGATCGCCGTGCGTTACGCCTATGAATATCGCAATGACAGCGGGCAGTGGTTTCGCGCCTACGGCAATGAGAACTGGCAGTTCGATGAGCAGGGCCTGATGACCCATCGCCACGCCAGCATCAATGAGCACCCCATCGCGCAGAGCGAGCGCAAGTTCCATTGGCCATTGGGGCGCCGACCGGATGACCACCCCGGGTTGAGCGATTTCGGCTTCTGAGTCGTCATCGCCAGTCACGTTTCCTGCAGCGCACTGCGCTTTGCCGCTCTCGGCTCTTTCCTCTTTGCTCTTTCCTCACATTGTCAGGTGAATCATGAACTCACGCCTTGCTGCCGCGTCAGCGCCCATCCGTCTGTTCCGCAATCCCAAGTCCGGCCACTGTCACCGCGTCGAGCTGATGCTGGCGCTGCTGGGCATTCCCTATGAGACGGTGGATCTCGATATGGCCAACGGCGCGCACAAGGCGCCCGAGTTTCTCAAGATCAGTCCGTTCGGGCAGGTGCCGGCCATTGAGGACAATGGCGTCTTCCTGAGTGATTCCAACGCCATTCTTGTCTACTTGACCCAGCGCTATGACGGCGAGCAGCGCTTCATGCCCAGCGATGCGCTGGCGGCGGCCGAAGTGCAGCGCTGGCTCTCGGTGGCGGCCGGAGAGATTGCCGCTGGCCCCTGCACCGCACGTCTGGTCACCGTGTTCGGTGCTCCCTTTGACCACGAGCAGGCCATCGCTCGCGCCCATGCCCTGTTTGCCGTCATGGAGTCCCATCTGGAACAGCGTCACTACCTGGTGGGGGAGCGCCTCACCTTGGCCGACATCGCGGCTTACAGCTACATCGCCCATGCCCCGGAAGGTGGTGTCAGCCTGAGTTCTTATCCCACCATTGGCGGTTGGCTTGCGCGTATCGAAGCCGAGCCGGGGTTCGTAGGCATGGCGACGAGCCCGGTACTGGCCTGAGCCTCCCTGTCATCCTGAGGGTTTGCCCATGAAAGAGCAGCGGCAGGTGTTTCATGCAGGTGAGCGACGTGTCCAGGCGCGCGCTGGCGTGCCAGAGCATTATCTCGAGCAGGTCGCTCCCTATGTGCGCGACCGGCTGCCTGAACAGCATGTCGCGTTCTTCGCGAGCCTGCCGGTGCTGTTCATGGGCGTGCTTGACAGCGACGGTTGGCCGTGGGCGGTGGTGAGCTTTGCGCCGCCCGGGCAGCTCTGCGATGCCACGCCCTGTGAGCTGCAGGTGCATGCACGACCCGCGCTGGCGGAATTGCTGGGACTGGATTTTACTCCCGGCACCAAGGTCGGCGTGCTGGGACTGGACCTCGCCACTCGGCGGCGCAATCGTCTGAATGGCACCTTGCTTTTCCCTGACGCGGTGGCAGACATTGCACCCGTTGGGCTGCGGATCGGGGTCGATCAGAGCTTCGGCAATTGTCCGCAATACATCCAGCAACGTGAGATCGACTGGGCTTCCGAGCAGACCAAATCGATCGCCAGCCGTGAGGTGGCACTGAACGATGAGGTGTCGCGTGCCTTGCTGGCCCAGGCAGACACCTTCTTCATCGCGACTCGCGCAGGTGAGCTGGATGACGCTGCGCCCAACGGCGTGGATGTCTCGCATCGTGGCGGCAGGCCAGGCTTTCTGTACATGAATGCCGATGGCAGCCTGTCGTTTCCCGATTTTGCTGGCAATCGCTTCTTCAATACTCTGGGCAATATCGAGCTGGATTCTCGTGTCAGCCTGTTGATTCCTGACTTTCTCACGGGCGAGGTGTTGTTGCTCAAGGGGCATGCTCGGGTCGACTGGAATCCCCAGCGGGCAGCACTGGTCGAGGGCGCCGAGCGCATCGTGGATGTGCTGCCGGAGCAGGTTCTGCATGTCGAGAATGCCTTGCCGGCCCAGGGGCGACTGATCGAACGCTCGCCATCGCTTGCGCTCACCGGTGACTGGCCGGCAACGCGCGATGAGCCATCGACGCTGAGACGTCTGCGCGTCATCGACAAGGTGCGCGAAAGCGACACGATCACCTCCTTTTATCTGACGCCATGGCCGCAAGCGGGGCAGGTTCGCGAATCGGCGGAAATCGCGGCCTATCAAGCCGGCCAGTTTCTGACCCTGCGTCTGGCCTCCACACCACAGCATTCCCTGTCGTCAGGTGAGATTGCGGTGATGCGCAGCTACAGTCTCTCGCAGGCCTGGCGGGCGGGGCAGAATGCCTACCGCATCTCGGTACGTCGCGATCCCAAGGGGCTCGCCTCGAGACTGTTACATGATGAATTCGCGGTGGGCGATGTGCTGGAAGCGACACCACCGGCGGGGGATTTCATGTTGCAGGACTCCCCCGCGCCCATCGTGCTGTTGTCATCCGGTGTCGGTATCACGCCGATGATCGCCATGTTGGATGCCCTGATTCAGCAGGCAGACGCGGGGCATCCTCCGCTCGGCGAGGTAGCCTTCGTACACGCCGCGCGCAATGGGCGTGAGCTGGCGTTTCTCGACACGCTGGAGCGCTGGTCGCACGTGCATGCGTGGTTGCGGGTACATATCGCCCTGTCACGCCCGAGCAAGGCGGATCTCGTGGCCGGTCGGCATCAGTCAGTGGGTAGGCTGGAGCTAGCGAGTCTGGCGGGTAATCTGTCGGGCCTTGCCTTGAGCCATGTCTATCTGTGTGGCTCCGAGGGCTTCATGCGCGCCCAATACGCCGCCCTGATGGCGCTGGGCTTGCCGCGAGAGCGACTGCATCACGAATTCTTTGGCCTTGGCTCGCTTGAGGAGGGAAACACCCTCGCGGTTGCGCAATCAGCAGATTTTCAGGCGCGCTTGCCGGAGCGTACCCAAGTCACCTTCACGCCGCGTGGGGCACCTGGCCAGCCGTCCTCCAGCGATGCGGGCATTACACGACAGTGGACGCCCGAACAGGGCAACCTGCTGGAGCTGGCCGAGCAGTCAGGCGTGAATGCCCTGTCCAGTTGCCGTTCCGGGCGCTGTGGTAGCTGTGCCCTGCGACTCGTCGAGGGGCAGGTGCAGTATCCCGAGCCGCCACAGGCCGCCGTGGCTCAGGGACAGGTGCTGATGTGCTGTGCCTATCCGGCGGGAGAGGCGCCTCTGGTCATCCAGACGCTGTGAGCTGTGTCGTCAGGCGTAAATGGCTCGATCACTCGAGCGGCTGACAAGCTTGAGAAGAATCAGTGAGATAGCGCCAGCGAGGTTCATGGTCCTGACAAGTGGGCAGCGGTATAGTGGACGATGCATGTCATTTGTTCCGCGCCCCTGGCGGCTCACGACTGGCTCGGCGTCATAGACAAGGATCTCTTCGATGGCTTCATTTCGTATTCTGACCCATCCCCAGCACGGCACACGTGCCGTCAAGATCGGCTGGTCCTGGCCGGCGTTCTTCTTCGGCATGTTCTGGGCGCTCTACAAGCGCATGTGGTTGCTGGCGGGCAGCCTGTTCGGCTTCATCGTCCTCAGCTCGGTCTTCATTCCCGCGACGATGGAAGGGCAGCTGATTTCCAACGTCCTGTTCCTGGGCTTGAACCTGACCATCAGCCTCAAGGGCAACCAGTGGTACGCGAGCCTGCTGGAAACCCAGGGCTATCAAGAGCAGGCACAGGTCTCGGCGCGCAATCCCGATGATGCACTGGCCGTACATGCCAACTCGCAGAAAGCCTCTGCTGCCGATATCCGTGATCATGAACAAGGCGCTCACTCACAGGATCAGGATCCTGTGGGCGGTCAGCGTGACGGGCGGGAAACCGAGCATGAGCGCAAGGATGGCAGGCATGACGGAGATGATGACGAAAACGGTGATGGTGGCGGTGACGGTGGTGCCGGTGGCAAGGGCAGCGGCAATGCCACGGGTACCTTCATCGGCTAGGGGCCGGAGCAGGAAGAGATGAGACGATGAACCTTCAAGGACGATTGACGCGCTGGAACGATGACAAGGGCTTCGGCTTCATTACCCCGGCGTCGGGTGGCAAGGATGTCTTTGCCCACATCAGCGCCTACCAGGGGCGCGGGCGACCCAAGGCCAGCGCGCAGGTGCACTATCAGTTGGGTATGGATGACAACAATCGCCCACGTGCCATCCGCTTTCGCACCCATGGGGCCGGAGCTTCCACCACCTCTACCGGGGTGTGGCTTGCATGGTTGGTGGCGTTGGCCGTGATGGTGGTACTCGGAGCGGGCTGGTGGCAGGAGCGTCTGCCATGGATGTTGCCTGCAGCGTATCTGGGCATGAGCCTGGTGGCGTACATGGCGTATCGGGTAGATAAATTGGCCGCTACTGAGAGTGAACAGAGAGTCCGCGAGGATACCTTGCACTTCATGGAGCTGCTGTGTGGATGGCCGGGCGCGCTGATCGCCCAGCAAAGCCTGCGCCACAAGACGCGCAAGACAAGCTACCGGCTCGTGTTTTGGTGTGCGGTACTGCTCAATATCGCCGCCGTGAGCTGGCTGACGCTCTCGCCGGATGCCGCGACCCTTCGTGACCTGCTCGGCTTTCCCGTCATGGCAGGCGAGGCCACGATCCGATGGTCATGAACGGATGATTGAGCGGTGTTATCGATCGCATGACAACGACAAAGGGGGCCTGAACCAGGCCCCCTTTGTCGTTTTTTCTTACTAGCGATAGCCATCAGAACGGTGCGTAATCATCCTGTTCGGCGCCTGTGGAGACCCAGCGCTCCCTGGCAGGTATCGGCCGACGCTGGGCGCCCTGTGGCGGTATCTGGCCTCGCTCACCATACAGCCACAGCACCAGGTTGGAGCGCTGGCCGCTGGTGATCGGCTGCGCGGCATGCGGCACATTGCCCCGATGCAGCATGGCCGAGCCGGGCGTGAACGAGAAGCGAACTGCGTCTCCGCTGGCGGCTTCCAGAACGTCCAGTTCGGAGCCCTCGAAGGTCTCGTCGGGCAGGTTCATGTTGATGTTGAGGGTCACGGACGAGGCATCGGTATGCGGCCGAATCGAGGCGTCCGTGGTGGGCTGATAGTGGATCGAGAAGCCGAAGGACTGGCTATCGTAGCCCATGATTTCCGGGAACAGCAGCCGCGAGATCGGGCGCATGTAGGTATCCAGCAGCTGCTGATAGAACGCCTGGAAGCTCGGTGCCGCCAGATAGCCCTCGGAGCGACGGTCGAGCATGGCGCCGCGTCGATTCAGCACGATGCCGTAGGGCGGGCGCAGCGGAATACCGGCATCCCATGCCTTTTCCAGCAGGTTGCGCAAATCAACGATGCGCTCGACATCGAAGAGCTGGAACTGATAGACGTCGGTGGCGACTTCTGTCATCAGCGCCTTGACGTCCGTCTCGCGCTCGGGATTCTCCCACGCCTGCTTGACGGCAGTGCGCAGCGCCTTGTCGATCAATCCACTGTCGAGGATGGCGAGGTCGTCTGGCTCGACGGCTTCCCATTCACGCCAGGCGTCACTCAGCAGTTGACGGTGGCTGTCCCAGAATTGTTGGACGGAGGGGGCGCGCCGCAGCATGGCTTCGCGGGAAGGCAGTTCGAGCTCGCGGGCTTGCTGCAAGCGGGTCTGCTGTAATCGGGTGGGGTGCAATACAGAGTGAGTCATGGGGTGTCTGCTCCAGAAACTTGCGGCATGAAGGCTGCCGTTTCGGTGATATGGGGCAATTTATTACGCCGTGCCTTGTTGATAAACAGGCCCCTGGAGTAAACACATTCAATATTATGTTGATGATCTCCCTACGACAGCAGGCCCGCACACAATGCGGGCCTGCTGTCGTTTGTCACAGTGATACGTGGCGCTCTGTCAGCGCATCAAACCATCGACCACCCCCAGGCCATGGAAGGCGATCATGCCGATGATGCCAGCGAAGATCACGTAGTAGAGCGTCGGCAGGATCGTCTTGCGTAGCGTGACGCCTTCGCGCCCCAGGAGGCCGACGGTGGCCGAGGCGGCCACCACGTTGTGGATGGCGATCATGTTGCCAGCAGCCGCGCCGACTGCCTGGAGGGCGACCATCATGGCGCTGGAGATGCCCAGGGCCTGGGCGACGTTGAACTGGAAATCAGCCAGCATCAGATTGGAGACGGTGTTGGAGCCGGCGATGAAGGCCCCGAGGGCACCGACACTCGGCGCGAACAGCGGGTAGATATCGCCCACGCCATCGGCGATGAACTGCGCCATCGCCACCGGCATCGACACCAGATCCGCCTCGTTGACGCCGGAATTGATCAGGATGCGCACCATCGGAATCGTGAACAGCAGCACGAAGCCTGCGCCGAGGATGGTGCGGCTGGATTCGCTGACGGCAGCACTGACATCACGCATGCGCATGCGGTGCAGCACGATGGTCAGCAGTACCACGACCACCAGAATGCCGCCGGGCAGGTACAGTGGCTGCAGACTGCCGGAGATGTCGCCCTCTCCGAGAATGCTGCTCCAGCCGAAGCTCCACGAAGTCAGCGTGTCCTTGATCGGCGTAATGACGCGTGACATCACCAGCAGTACCGCGAGCAGCACATACGGCAGCCACCCCATGCCGACCGACAGCGGCTTGCGACCCTCGACGGGCTCAAGTGTCATGTCCAGCTTGCCGATCCACTCCGCGGGCCAGCTGTCAGCGTGCGGGAAGTCCCAGGTCCGGCTGGGCAGCAGGAAGCCCTTGCGCGCCGCCGGTACCACGATGGCGAGCCCGACCATGGCGCCGATCATCGAGGGGAATTCCGGTCCCAGCAACAGGCCCGCCAATACATAAGGCACCACGAAGCAGACCCCGGCGAACAAGGCGAAGGGTGCGACCTCCAACCCTTCACGCCAGGAGCGATTGGCGCCGAAGAAGCGCACCATCACCGCGACCATGATCAACGGCATGCAGATCCCGATGATGCCGTGGGTGATGGCGACTTCAGAGGTGATCAACTGGAAGTAGCTGTCCCAGTTGGAGCCGTTCGCGGCCAGAGTCTCGCTGACACCGGCCTTGTCGAGGCCACCGGAGACCCCGACCACGATGGGCGTGCCGACGGCACCGAAGGAGACAGGTGTCGACTGCACCATCATGCCCACCACGACTGCAGCCAGGGCCGGGAAGCCCAGCGCCACCATCAAGGGGGCTGCGACGGCAGCGGGTGTGCCGAAGCCTGAGGCACCTTCGATGAAGCAACCGAACAGCCAGGCGACGATGATGGCCTGCACACGGCGGTCTGGACTGATGCCGGAGAAGCCGTTGCGTATCGCGGCAATGCCGCCGGAATGTTTGAGGGTATTGAGCAGCAGCAGGGCGCCGAAGATGATCCACAGGATCGCGACCGTCAGTATCAGCCCCTGGAGTGACGAGGCCAGGACACGAGTGAAGGTCATGTCCCAAGCCAGCAGGGCGATCAGCGCCGTGACCACGAAGACGATGGGCATGGCGAGGCGGGCGGCCATACGAAAGCCGATCAACAGCACTCCGGCGAGCAGCAATGGCACAAAGGCCAACAATGCCAATAGCGACTGATTCATGTGCAGCACACTCCCTATGTTGCGTGGCGAACGTCGTTTATAAGTCGTTGTTGTTGGATGGGTGCGTTGTTCTGTCGCACCTGACGCTAGCTCAAGGTAAGAGAGTCCATTTGTTTCTGCTACTTGAGATCATCTGGTATTACCAGTGATGATCATGAGGTTTGTTTACGCCAACTCATTGATAGTCAATGCCTCTGTGAGGTGTTGCAGCTCCCCCGTCACGCGCAGCAGAGCAGTTTATTAGACTAAAAGGCGTCTGTTGACCGGGGGCGGGCACCGCTTGCCGGGGCTGAGTACCGCTCGCTGAGTGTGGAGGCCAGAACGTCAGACCCATGACATCCGCATGTCCAATGCTTCACGTGCCCGAAGCGCGGGGGGATGGTGAACACAAGCTTGTGGGGGCGGCGCTGTCTTGGGCGTCAGGAGAGCGGGATCGCACCTGGCTGGCTTGCTTGAATCCCGACTGCAAGGCGGTCGTCATTATTTCAAAATAATGGGCGAAATGAAGAGGTATTCAAGCAAGGTAATATTACATGATCATTCAAGAAGTCGCGCTCACCCCAGTATCAAGTGACTTGTCGCCGTCATGTCTGTCATGTATTGGCGACAGGGTTGCAAGTTTATCTTTCGTTGGCTGATTGAAGATAACAATTGGATACCATTTAAATAAAAGAAAGTACAAATAAGCCTGCTGTGTATATTTACAGGCTCCGGGCGTGTCTTGTTACGCTGTTTTTCCTCAATCAATCACGTCTATGGAGAGCGCATGGCACAGTGGGGCACGTTATTGGTCATTCTGGCAGCCCTCCAGTGGGGGATTACCGGTGGGCTGGGAAGTCAGTTGATGTCGTGGGGCTGGCAGGCCGAAGTCATTTCGTTCTGGCGCGCCATGGTGGGGTTCATCTGCATGCTGGGCTGGATGGTTCTGTTGGGGTATCACAAGCGCCCGGCTGACTCCAAGCGGGGGCTGTTGATGTGGTCATTGCTGGCAGGTTTGGGAGTCGCCGGCAATTTCATGTTCTATTTCAAGAGCGTCAATGAAAGCAGTGTCGCGGTCGCTGCCACCCTGATGTACAGCGCGCCCATCTTTGTCTATATCGCCTCTTTCCTGGCGCGTGTCGAGAAACCGACGCCGACCAAGTTGGGGGCGATCGTGGTGGTGATGATCGGCATCGTACTGCTGACGGGCGTGCTGCAATCCGGCTCTGCGTCCGTCACCCCTCTGGGTATCGCCTTTGGCTTGTTGGCGGGCGTGTCTTATGCAGTATTCATCTTTGCCTTCAAGTCCGCTTCACGGCATGGCAGTGTGCCGGGGATCCTGGCCATCGCGCTGGGCTTGAGCACCTTGATCATGGTGCCGTTCACGGACATGGGGCAGGCAATTGCGGTGCCTTTCGCCGATGAGTGGTGGGTCTTCATCCTGTTCGGGCTGGTGGGCGGTGGCCTGTCCTTCTATTGCTATATTGCCGGGTTGCGCCATAGCTTGCCTTCGGTCGCCTCCATCGTCGCCATGATCGAGCCGATCACTGCCACCCTTTATGGCCTGCTGATTCTGGATCAAGGGCTGGATGCCATACAGATAGGCGGCATGGTGTTGATTCTGCTCGCGATCACGGTGCTGAGCCTGGCGCAGAATCGCCCGGAGGTACTGCTGCGCATGCCGCTCGGGTTGCGCAAGGACACCTCAAGGGACGCGCAGACGAGTCAGGCGAAACAGACAAGTCAATGACGGCTTGTGAGTCCTGCACCAGCACCTTCATTCTGCTCGCGAACGTGATGATTGCCGCGAGGCACACGATGCAAAAGTCTCGATGGCACTAGCGAAGTGATGAAGGGGGCTGAACACGACAACGCCTCGTCAGCATGGCTGGCGAGGCGTTGTCGTGTTTACGGTTGTCATGAACTCGTGTGTCATCAGCATACATGATGCCGGTGCGTGCTTGATCAGCCTCGTTGTCAGCTATCGCTGAGCACGGCGGCAAGTTCAGGGCTCGGGCGACTGGCATTGACGAAGAAGTCATTCATCGTCAGCAGCAGGTACTTCTTCATCATGTTCTGGGCGGGCAGGAAGATGCGATCACCGAAGTCGAAGTTGCCTGCCTGGTGCGGTACGGAGTCCTGAACGGCGTAATCCTTGCTGAACAGCAACTGCTCGTTCTTGTCGTAGAGACGGTACTGGACATCGAAATCGGCAATGATATCGAAATCCTCATTGGCGACCCCGAAAGTCAGCAGATTCTTGGTCAGGTTCTGGGCGATCAGGTAATCAAGATAGACAGGGCCACGATTCTCATGAGCCTGGATTTCCACCTGCAGGCGGTAGTCGCTGGCGCGTGCATCATGGGTGATGCGCGAAGATGCGGGCAACTGCTCACGCAGCAATTGATCGAAGTGGGTCATCGCCGGTGAACAGATACGCGACAGCTTGATGTTACCCAGTGGTTGCATGGCCTGCTGGGCTGCGCCGGAAAACAGGTTGCCCTGTGGCTGGCTGTAATAGACGTCGGAATAGAACACCTTGTGCTGGTAGGCCTGCGCCTCCACCGGCGTTACCTTCGGGACATCGATGTGCGCGCGCGACACGCAGCCGGCCAGCACCATGAGGGCAGCGCCCGCGACAGCGAGTTTCATCAATGGCTTGGGCATTCGAGTGACGGGCATATGACGAATTCTCGGGCGTGGCGAAGTTGTCGCTCACCGTAACATGCGCATGTCATAGGGCTAAACACGGGCCAGACAACGCCTTTCAACCATTGTTACCTTTTGTTGAATATTGTTGCATTTGTATGTGTGAAAGCTCGCAAGAGGCGCAAGCTCAATCGAACCAGCGCTTGAGCACCTTGTCCGCGCGTGCGCGATGTTCCGGCTTGATATGGGCCGCCACGATGGCCACCGCGCCCGCCATCAAGGTGATGTCGTCGGTGTAACCCAGCAAGGGGGTGAAGTCCGGCAGGGCATCGATGGGGGAAATGAAGTAGCCCAGCGCGCCATAGATGGTGGTTCTGGCCCAGACAGGGGTATCGGAATCCTGCGCCGCGAAATACATGCGCAGGGCGGGATTGAGTGCTGTCTGGCCGGCCTTGCGGGCGACCGACGAGACCTTGTGCCAGAAACCTTCCTCGCTGTACTCGGAGGCGTGGGCCGTGAGGGGCTGTGCATCCGGTGCCGGCAATCGGGGTGTCTCGAGTGGAGTGGACGTGATGGTCGTGTCCTTGCTCATGGGGTGTCCTCCGTCAGCTCACGAGGATGGCGATGACGGCCAGCCTCGCGCTTGATCGTATCATGCCTCCCTATGACAGGTGTCGCCCAGCCACGTTCCCTGCCAGGTGTCCTCCCATGCGGACGTGCCATAACGACGCCTCCCCGCCGACAGTGATGTGGGCGGGGAGGCGTCGTGGGTCTAGAGGCCATCGGAGCCCAGCTCAGGCGGGCAGGTCGAACAGCAGCGCATGCAGGCCTCGCGCCTCATCGAGAGTGGCCTCGGGTTCATGATCCAGCGTGACGGCATCCCCCGCGGACAGGAGCAGGCTCTGCTGATCCTTGCCCTTCAGTGTTGCCGTCCCGTCGATGACGTGCAGGTAGTAGCGGCGCTTTGCGTCCAGTGGCAGTTCCAGTGCTGTGCGTTGCTCGTCATCCCCTTGCAGGCCGATGCGATACATCCGGGCATCCTGATTGATGGACAGGATGCCGTCCACGGCCTCTTGTGGCGGGGCGATCAACAGGTCGAGTCCCTCGCGTGCCGTGAAGGCTTGCTGCTGATAGCGCGGCGTCAGGCCCCTGGCATCCGGGGTGATCCAGATCTGCAGGAAATGCAGTGGCTGGCGAGTCGAGGGATTGTACTCGCTGTGCTCGATACCGCTGCCGGCACTCATCAGCTGGACTTCGCCCACTCCCAGGGTGCGATGTGAGCCCATGGTGTCACGATGCTCGATGCTGCCTTCCAGCACATAGCTGATGATTTCCATGTCACGGTGCGGATGCGTCTCGAAGCCTGCGCCGGGTGCCACGGTGTCATCATTGAGCACGCGCAGTACGGAGACGCCCATGTGATTCGGGTCATAGTAGCTGGCGAAGGAAAAGCTGTGGCGGCTCTCCAGCCAGCCGAATCGGGCATGACCGCGTTCTGCCGCTGGACGTAACGTGAACATGGCAACCTCCTCAGAGTGTCGTGGTGTCTGCTGGTGAGTGAAGCAGGCTTCAGTCTTCGCGCACGGCGTTGCTGCCCGGTTGCAGTACCCGGTCAAGGGACAGCTTGCCGCCGCCGGTGATCATGAGGCTGGCCGCGATGGTCAACAGGGCCAACGCGTATTCGAAGCCGTTGTTGCTCATGAACAGGCCATTGCCGATATGCACGGTCAGGATGGCGATCAGCATCGTGAAGACCAGCACGGCAGCCGCCGGGCGCGTCAGGAGACCGATGAGAATGGCCAGTCCGCCGAAGAATTCACCGCTGCCGGACAACAGTGCCATCAGGTAGCCGGGCTCGATGCCCATGGAGGCCATCCACTGCCCCGTGCCTTCCAGACCGTAGCCGCCGAAGGCGCCGAACAGCTTCTGTGACCCGTGGGCCATGAAGATGATGCCGGTGGGCACGCGCAGCACCAGGCTTGCGAGGCTCGTGTCAGTGGACATCAGACGAGATAGGGCGGATTTGAACATGAGTGGCTCCAGGGATCAGGTAAGGAGTGGATTTTCCAATCAGTGTGTCTGATCGATGGCGCTACTATAAAATGCGATGTCACAGAAAAATAACGGAGGATTCTGGTCTGATTGATCAGATTTTTTGAATCATGGTCTCACCCATCACGCTGGACGCGCTGCGCGTACTGGATGCCATTGACCGACGTGGCAGTTTCGCCGCGGCCGCCGAGACACTGCACCGCGTGCCCTCGGCGATTTCCTACTCGGTGCAGAAGCTGGAGGAAGAGCTGGGCGTACCGCTGTTCGACCGTTCGCGCCGCAAGGCCGAACTGACCGATGCCGGACGCCTGGTGCTGGAGCATGGGCGACGCATTCTGCTGGCCACCGATGAGATGACGGCGCTGGCGCGTCAGGCGGGGGCGGGCTGGGAAGTCGAGCTGCGTATCTGTGTCGATACCATTCTTGATCCGGACGCGCTCTATCCGCTGTTGGAGGAGTTTCAGGCCATCCAACCGCGTACCCGGGTGGTACTCGGTGAGGAGGTGATGGGGGGCGCCTGGGAAGCGTTGCACGACAACCGCTGTGATCTGGTGATCGGAGCGCCCGGCGAGGCACCCGTATCGGGGTTGTCGAGCCGAGTGTTCGGGGCGATCGAGCCGGTCTTCGCCGTGGCGGCCGGCCATCCGCTGACACATCTGCCACAGCCGCTGTCTGCCGACGCCTTGCGTGACTATCCCACCGTCATTGTGGCCGATAGTTCGCGCAGCTTGCCCGGGCGCTCTTCAGGGCTGCTGGATGGTCGCAGTCAGATCATCGTCAAGACCACGGCGCAGAAGATAGACGTCCAGCGCAAAGGGCTTGGCGTCGGCTATCTGCCGTTGCACCGGATTCGTCAATCACTGGAAGACGGCAGCCTCACGGTGCTGCAACTGGAGACGGATCGCGCGCCGATCGATCTCTCCCTTGCCTGGCGCAGTGGCCGTCAGGGCAAGGCGCTCAAATGGTTCCTCGAGCGCTTGGCTGCCCCCGGCATGGGCGAGGCCTTCGGGCTGTTGCCGCGCAAGGCAACGATTGACTTGCGTAAAGATTGAATCGCGCAAGCGCCCTCAGCCCCAGTCGAGCACCACCTTGCCCGACTGACCGGAACCCATGATCTCGAAGCCCTGCTGGAAGTCTGCGACGGGCAACCGGTGCGTGATGATGGGCGTAAGATCCAGCCCTGACTGGATCAGGCTGGCCATCTTGTACCAGGTCTCGAACATCTCACGGCCATAGATTCCCTTGATGGTCAGTCCCTTGAAGATGACCTTGGTCCAGTCGATGGCCATCTCGCCGGGGGGGATGCCCAGCATGGCGATCTTGCCGCCGTGGTTGATGACATCGAGCATCTGACCGACGGCAGAGGGTACGCCGGACATCTCCAGCACTACATCGAAGCCCTCATGCATGTCGAGCTCCGCCATCACCTCCTTCAGGGATTCGCGGCTGACATTGACGGTGCGGGTCGCGCCCATCTGCTTGGCCAGTGCCAGTCGATAGTCATTCACGTCGGTGATCACCACGTGACGGGCGCCGATATGGCGGATGACCGCCGCCGCCATGATGCCGATGGGCCCGGCGCCGGTGATCAACACGTCCTCGCCGACCACATCGAAGGCCAGCGCCGTATGCACGGCGTTGCCGAAAGGGTCGAAGATGGCCGCCAGGTCATCGCTGATCTCATCCGGCAGCTTGAACAGGTTGTAGGCGGGTAGAGCGAGATATTCGGCGAAGGCGCCCGGACGGTTGACGCCCACGCCCTCGGTATTGCGGCACAGATGGCGACGCCCCGCGCGGCAGTTGCGGCAATGGCCACAGGTGATGTGTCCTTCGCCTGAGACACGGTCGCCGATCTCGTAGCCGCGCACCTCGCTGCCCAGTGCGACGATTTCCCCCGCATACTCATGACCGGTGACCATCGGCACCGGCACGGTCGCCTGTGACCACTCATCCCACTGATAGATGTGCATGTCCGTGCCGCAGATCGCGGTCCTGCGGATCTTGATCAGCACATCGTTGTGGCCGATTTCCGGCACGGCCGTCTCGGTCATCCAGATCCCGGGTTCGGGCTTGAGCTTGGCCAGCGCCTTCATGCATCACCTCCCGTCGCAGACCCGATCACGCCCATCTCGCGGCCGATGCGCGCGAAGGCCGAGACGGCCGTGTCGATCTGCTCCGGGGTATGCGCCGCCGAGAGCTGGGTGCGAATGCGCGCCTGTCCCCTGGGCACCACCGGATAGGAAAACCCGATCACGTAGATGCCGGCCTCCAGCAGCCGATTGGCGAAGTCGCCCGCGAGGCGTGCATCGCCGATCATCACCGGAATGATGGCGTGGCCGGCACCCGCGAGGGTGAAGCCGGCGGCCTGCATGCCACGACGAAAGCGTTCGACGTTCTCCCACAGCTGGTGGCGCGCCTCGGCGCTATCCTCGATTCTGTCCAGCGCCTTGAGGGTCGCCGCCACGATGGGCGGCGCCAGCGAGTTGGAGAATAGATAAGGGCGTGAGCGCTGGCGCAGCCACTCGACGATGGGGCTGCGCGCGGCCGTCACACCGCCCGAGGCACCGCCCAGCGCCTTGCCGAAGGTGGTGGTGATGATGTCGATCTGATCCATCACGTCATGGTATTCGTGGCTGCCACGCCCGTTTTCGCCGACAAAGCCGGTGGCGTGGGAGTCATCCACCATCACCAGCGCGTCGTAGCGGCGGGCGAGCTCGCAGATGCCCTTGAGATTGGCGATCACGCCATCCATCGAGAAGACACCATCGGTGGCGATCAGCTTGAAGCGTGCGCCAGCCCCGTCCGCCTCCTTGAGGCGGGCCTCGAGTTCGCGCATGTCATTGTTGGCATAGCGATAGCGGCTAGCCTTGCACAGGCGCACGCCGTCGATGATGGAGGCGTGGTTGAGCGCATCGGAAATGATGGCGTCTTCAGGGCCGAAGAGTGTCTCGAACAGGCCACCATTGGCATCGAAGCACGAGGAATAGAGGATGGCATCGTCCATGCCCAGAAAGGCCGCGAGGCGCTTTTCCAGCACGCGATGCTGGTGGTGGGTGCCGCAGATGAAGCGTACCGAGGCCATGCCGAAGCCATCACGCTCCAGCGCCTGTTGCGCGGCCGCGATCAGCTCGGGGCTATCGGCCAGGCCCAGATAGTTGTTGGCACAGAAGTTGATGACCTGGGCGCCTTGTCCCTCGTCCTTATCACTGGCGGAAACCTGGATGCTGGCACGCTGGGGCGAGGTGATCTCGCGCTCCTGCTTGTAGAGGCCTTCTTCATGCAGCGCATTGATCTGACGGCTGAGGTGGTCGTGGAAACTAGCTGGCATGCGTCGCTCCTGTCTGTCGTGATCCTGTTCGCTTCCGATGGACGCTGTACGCCTTGGGGAAACGTGGTGACACACACTTCAGCCTAGTAGGTCGTTGTCAGCACAGCAGGGCTCTGTCGGCGTCGAGGGCGCAAGACCCGCCATTCCATTCCTGGCAGGTGATGAAAAAAGGCAGGCATCAGATGTGACACGGCCCTGCACCTCGTTAGAGGGCAGGGCCGTTGTGCTGGACAGATTGCGTTGCGACAGATTGCGTCGCGCCAGATCGTTGTCCTGGATTGCGTCGGCACGCGCTGCGGCGTACCTCACGCCATGGCGGTTCAGCGCTGGGCGAGTGGCGCCGATGTCGGGATGGCCTGGGAGGCGCGATCACGGCGTACGCGGATCACGAAGGCGATCACCAGGGCGAAGATGCCGAAGGCGACCGGGATCGCGGCGACCGAGATCAGGCTCAGCAGGGTCTTGTAGACGTCCCCGCCCAGCCAGCTGACCACGATGGCCAGGGCGGCCATGGCGATGATCCAGAAGGCGCGTGAGCGCTTGACGGTCAGCATCTCGCAGACCAGTCCTGCCGAGTCGGCACTGGTGATGAAGAACAGCAGGATGTTGAGCGTCAGTATCACCGAGAGGATGCCGGTGGTGTCGATGGTATCGATCAGCTTGAACACGTCCTCGACGCCCAGACTGAGGCTGCCGAGCCCGAACACCACGAACCACAGGCACGAGAACAGGGTCGGTACCAGCATCACCCCCAGCACCATGCCACGCAGGGTACGGCCCTTGGAGATGCGCGCCACGAAGACGCCGGTGAAGATGAACCAGCCGTACCAGGCAGCCTCGAAGGCATACAGCCAGTCGGCCAGCCACGCCTTGCGCTCCGGATCACCCAGGCCGATGTCGGTGGCCATCGCCGGGTACTTGAGCAGGTATTCCGGCACCAGACGCACGAAGGTGGAAAGGATGTCGCCGGGGACGGTCAGCACCAGCACGCCGATCATCAGAATGATGGCGAACAGGGTGTTGTAGTTGCTCAGCCACTTGATGCCGCGCTTGAGGCCAGAGGCGGAGGAGATGATGGCGCATATGGCCAGCACGCAGATGATCAGGGTCGGGCTGAATTCGATACCGACCAGCTTGACCAGTCCCTGCTGGATCGGGGTGGTCGCGTAGGTGAAGGACAGCGACAGGCCGATGACGGTGGAAACGACGAGGCTGACCAGGTTGAGCTTGCTCCACAGGCCATTGCCCAGCAGTTCTTCGGCGGGCTTGGTCAGCTTCATGTTGTACATGGCATGCGCGAACAGCGCGCCGATGGCCAGATAGCCCGCCCAGGCAAGCAGGCCCCAATGATTGAAGGCATTGAGCAGTGCCATGTCGGTGCTCTGTCCGGCATCGGTATGGTATTTGGGCTCCAGCACGCCCCAGGTGAGCAGGCCGATGCCCATGCCGGTGGCAAACAGCATGCCCATCCAGCTCAGGGTGTGGAATTCCGGTTCGCCTTCACCGAAGCGCAGCTTGCCCAGCGGCGTGAAGCACACCGCGACCATCACCAGCGAGATAGCGAAGGCCGGCCAGGTGAAGATGAAGCCGAGATTGCCGATCACCGAGGTCTTGACGGTGTCGAGGGCTGCGAGGAATCCCGTCGGGAAGAGGGCGGCGGCACCGATCAGCAGCATGATGACCGCCACGGTGGCGATCGAGGTCAGGTACTTGCCCTTGGCGGAGTCCGTGTCCCCCAGGCCGCAGACGGCATCCGTGGTGGCCTCGGGCTGGCGAGAGGAGGAAGTGTCGGTCGTCATGTGAGCGCGATTCCTGAAGTTATTGTTGTCGAACTGGCAAGCTGACGGCAGCAAGAAGTCGTCAAGAGAGGGCAGATATCGATGGCTGACTCCTGTGGGTGGCAAGGACCTCATAAGCCTATCTTGCCCTCTGGTTAATTTTTGGTTATTGGCGACCAGTATTTGCCATAACACGACATTATGAGTCTCGTGGGACGCCTGACGTGAAAGGCGTGCCTCAAGACCCGCCGTTGCCTGCTGGCACGACGGGCTCGGGTCGAGTGAGAGGCTTTGAGCGGGCTCAGGGGCCTGTGTGATGCTGGGCGGGTTTCTTGAACCTTTTCAGCGCGTTGCCGGATTCCTGATAGAGCGCCACCAAGAGGCCCAGCGTCATCGCCACGATCACGAAGCTCATCGGCAAGGCGGCGGCCATCAGAATGGTCTGCAGTGCCTTGAGTCCGCCCGCCATCAACAAGGTACCGGCCACCAGTCCGATGCAGATGCCCCAGAAGATACGGTGACGCGCCAGCGGCTCCTCATCGCCCAGCGACAGGATGGTGGTAACCACCAGGGTGCTGGAGTCGGAGCTGGTCACGAACCAGCTGATCAGCAGGAAGATCAGCAGAGACGACAGGATGACGCTCAGCACGCTGTTGCCCGCCAGGGCATCGGCGGTGGCGAACAGCGCTTCGGGCAGATTCCAGTTGCGCACCAGTGCCATCAGTTCACCGCTGCCGGCCCCCATCGTGGCCGTCAGCTCCTGATGCAGACCGGTACCGCCGAACAGCGCCTGCCAGATGAAGATGATCAGCGGCGGTGCGATCAGCACGCCCAGAATGAATTCACGCAGGGTGCGGCCCTTGGAGATGCGGGCGATGAACAGACCGATGAACGGTGCCCATGCCAGCCACCAGGCCCAGTAGAAGATGGTCCAGCCGACCTGCCAGCTGTTTTCTCCCGCGGTCTCGGCGACCCACAGCCCCATCGGCACCACGTCGCGCAGATAGGCCAGCAGCGTCTCGCCGAACAGTGAGATCAGCCATAGCGTCGGGCCACCGATCAGGAAGCTGCCGACCACGAGGACCGACACGCCGATGTTCAGCTCGGAGATGAAGCGAATCCCGCGCTTGATGCCGGAAACCGCCGAGGCGATGGAGATCGCACTGATCGCGACGATCAGCGCCAGCTGCGTGCCGATGCCGGCATCCAGTCCGGTAAGGCGATTGAGGCCGACCGCGATCTGGCTGACGCCCAGACCCAGTGAGGTGGCGATACCGAACACGCAGCCCAGCACGCCCATGATGTCGACGGCATGGCCGATCGGGCCGTAGATGCGGTCACCGATCAGCGGATAGAGCGCCGAGCGCAGCGCCAACGGCAGTTTCTTGCGATAGGCGAAGTAGGCCAGCGTCATGCCGACCATGCCGTAGATCGCCCAGCCATGTAGCCCCCAGTGGAAGAAGGCCACCTTGAGTGCCTCGACGGCGCGGGCGTGATCCATGGCGGTCGCGCCGGCCAGGTCCGCATGCGGATTGTTGGGATAGCCGAAGCCACCGGAATTGTCGAAATAGAACATCGGCTCCGCGACACCGAAGAACAGCACGCCGATGCCGACACCTGCCGAGAGCAACATTGAGATCCAGGTGAAGCGCGAGAATTCCGGGACACTGTCCTTGGGGCCGAGGCGCAGGCTGCCCCAGGGCGAGCACACCAGTACCAGCGACAGGGCGATCATCGCGACCACCAGCACCAGGTAGTAGGTGCCGAAGGTATGTTCGATCCAGCTGCGCGCGGCACCGAAGATGGCGGCCGCTCCATCGGGTGAGAGACCGGCCCCGACGACGAACGCCAGCAACAGGCCGGCCGAGGTCAGGGTCATGCCCTTGTGCATGCCCTTGAGCGGGCCGCTGGTTTCCACCTGGAGATGTGCCGTGAGGGCATTGTCTTGCGAAGGGTGTCGTGCGGGATCACCGAGCGGATCATGGTCTGTCGCTGCCATGAGAAGACTCCTGAATTGTTGTAGTTGTTGTGTGAGCTGTTGTTTCAATTGCTGTTTGAACTGTCGCTCCTGCTGCGGCCTGAGTGTCTTGAGGCCTTTAGAGCGGAATCGATACGAGTAAGGCCGGTGGCTGAAGTGGGGAGATGGTATTCACGATCAGGCCAATGCCGGGGGAGGCCCATTTCGAGAACGCAGAGTGCGTGATGCTTGCCTGACTGGGCACTTTTTCGGTCAATGTCCTGTCAGCAATGCAACTGGCTGTCAGGCAGACGGTTGCGCCCTTCCAGACTAGTCAGGCGCGGTGTATGGGCGTTGTAAGCAAGCGACGCCTGTTTGCCGCAACGCGACGTCAAGAGCATGCAAAAGACGCCAGAAATGACAATGCCCGCTCAGGTGTTGGCCTGAGCGGGCATTGGTGATGCTGTGGTCACACGAATCAGATAAATGCGGGCCAATGAGCCTGTGATGCCGGTGCAAGTGCCGAGAGCGCCACGCTGCCCTCTCTACGCTTGCGTCATGGAGCCTTGCATTACGAAATCACTGGCAGAGGGCCTAGCCCGCGTTGGTCTGGCTGGCCGTTCGCGGCGTGGCTTGCGGGCCGGTCTTCGGCTGACGACGCGATTTGATCACGCTGCGCGATTCATCGACCAGCGCGACCAGCAGGCCAAGCGTCATGGCGAGGATCACGAAGCTGACCGGCAAGGCAGCAGCCATCAGGACCGTCTGCAGCGCCTTGAGCCCGCCTGCCATCAGTAGCACCGCCGCGACGGAGCCGATGCAGACACCCCAGAAGATGCGGTGACGCGGCAGCGGGTCTTCATCGCCCATCGACAGGATGGTGGTGATGACCAGGGTGCTGGAATCGGAGCTGGTGACGAACCAGCTGATCAGCAGGAAGATCAGCAGCGACGTCAGCACAGTGCTGAGGATGTCGTTGCTTACCAGCGCATCGGCGGTGGCGAACAGTGCCTCTGGCAGATTCCAGTCGCGAATCATGCCCATCAGCTGGCCGGTGCCCGGGCCCATGGCCGCGTTCAGTTCCTGATGCAGTGCGGTGCCGCCAAACAGGGTCTGCCAGATGAAGATGATCAGCGGCGGGGCAATCAGCACGCCGAGGATGAATTCACGCAGGGTGCGGCCCTTGGAGATACGCGCGATGAACAGACCGATGAACGGTGCCCATGCTAGCCACCATGCCCAGTAGAAGATGGTCCAGGCATCCTGCCAGTCGCGCTCGACCGGTGTGCTCGCGACCCACAACCCCATGGGAATGACGTCACGTACATAGGAGACGACCGTCTCGCCGAACATGCTGATCAGCCACAGGGTCGGGCCGCCGATCAGGAAGCTGCCGACCACGATGACGGACACGCCGACATTCAATTCGGAAATGATGCGGATGCCGCGCTGGACGCCGGAGACCGCCGAGGCGATGGAGATGACACTGATGATCGCGATCAATACGACTTGGGTGCCGATACCCGAGTCGATACCGGTCAGGCGGTTGAGGCCGACGGCGATCTGACTGACGCCCAGTCCCAGCGAGGTGGCGATACCGAACACGCAGCCCAGAACCCCCATGATGTCGACGGCATGGCCGATGGGGCCGTAGATGCGGTCACCGATCAGCGGATAGAGCGCGGAGCGCAGTGCCAGCGGTAGATTGCGGCGATAGGCGAAGTAGGCCAGCGTCATGCCGACGATGACATAGACCGCCCAGCCGTGCAGGCCCCAATGGAAGAAGGCCAGCTTGAGCGCGTCGACGGCGCGGGCGTGATCCATCGCCATATGACCGGCGAGGTCTGCGTGCGGATTGTTGGGATACCCGAAGCCGCCGGAGTTGTCGAAGTAGAACATCGGTTCGGCGACGCCGAAGAACAGGATGCCGATCCCGACGCCTGCCGAGAGCAGCATCGAGACCCAAGTGAAGCGCGAGAATTCAGGGCGGCTATCCGGCGCGCCCAGGCGCAGCTTGCCCCAAGGGGAGAAGACGAGGGCAATGCACAGGCCGATCAGACCGACGATGGTCACCAGGTAATAGGTGCCGAAGGTGGATTCGATCCAGGCGCGTGCGGCGCCGAACAGACTGGAGGACAGCTCGGGGGCCAGGCCGGTGGCGAGAACGAAAAGCAGCAGCAGGCCGGCGGAGGTCAGGGTCATGCCCTTGTGCATGCCTTTGAGCGGGCCCGAGGTCTCGACGCGCAGGCTCAGGTCCGGCGAATGGTAGCGCTGAGAGCCGACGACTGGCGCGGCGCTGCCGTCAGAGGTGGTGGTGTTGGAGGTGGTGTTGTTAGAGGTGGTGTCTTTAGCGGTGGCGTTTTTGGTACTGGAATTGTCAGGTGAGGCGGGATCAGGCTGAGGTGGGGTCACGCAATATCTCCTGTTCGAGCTGGTCGTAGGGCCAGCGTTCCCTGTCGCGGTCACGGCGGAATGACCGTCCATCTGTCGCGAAAAAATTGTTGTCGATAAGGCAACGAGATGAAGATGTGAATGCTTGTCGAGAGACGAGGGAAGACGCTAACCCCTTCAAAGCATTACAATATATTATGTATGGAATTGATTTTGATGGCTACAGCTTCTGGAAAATTGGCTGTATCGCAAGAGCGTGTTCGCCAGCGAGTCCATTTGGTCACGCCGACTCATTGGAAGGGACTATCGCGCAGGGGCGTCGCGGCTGCCTGAGAGGCAGAAATCATGCAATGATGTTCTTGACGTGATACGACCCATGTTTGCCCGAAAGCGACAATGTTGGCCGCCTGTGAGACGCTTTCGGGATAACATTCAAGCGATGCGGGGTCGTGAGCGGAACCTGTACCCCGGACGCTTGCCCTCACGACGTCATTGACTCTGTTTGCGCTCAGCCGACGAGCAGGGCGGATTACACCTTTCATTCTCTGGAGCCACTGCACGATGCGACTCGATTACATCGGCCCGCTACCGGAAACCATCGGTTTTCTCTTGCTGCCACGCTTCTCGATGATGGCGTTCTTCGCGGCCGTGGAGCCTCTACGCATCGCCAACCGCATCAGCGGCAAGCCGCTGTTTCGCTGGTTGCTCATCAGTGAGGATGGCCAGCCGGTCACGTCTTCCAGTGGCATGACGCTGGTCGCCGACCACAGCATTCTCGATATTCGCTCCCTGCCTTCGCTGGCGGTGTGCAGCGGTTTCGAGCCAGAGGCGCACCTCAATCGCGCCCTGACGGGCTGGCTGCATCGTCTCGATGGGGGAGGCTGTGTACTGGGCGGCCTGGATACCGGCTGTTTTCTGTTGGCGGCGGCAGGACTGCTGGACGGTGAGCGCGTCACACTGCATTGGGAAAGCCTGCCGGCGTTTCGTGAGCGCTTCCCGACCATCAGCACCTCGGATGAGCTGTTCGAGCTGGGCGCGCGCCGCTTTTCCTGTGCCGGTGGGGCAGCCGCGATGGACATGGCACTGGATGTGATTGCCCGCCGACACGGCACCGCGCTGGCAGTGGATGTCTCGGAGCAGCTGGTGCACGACCGCATGCGCACACGAACCGACCAGCAGCGCATGACGCTGGCGCGCCGCCTGGGCACCCACAAGCGCCAGTTGGTGGATGCGGTCGCCCTGATGGAGCAGCACCTGGATACCCCCTTGTCACTGGAGGAACTGGCAAAGCGTTGTCGCATCTCGCTGAGACAGTTGCAGCGCCTGTTCGAGCAGGAGCTTTCCACCTCGCCGCGAGCCTGGTACCTGCGGCTGCGCCTGGAGCGGGCGCGGCACCTGCTCAAGGAAACCGACCTCGATATTCTCTCGGTCGGGCTGTCGAGCGGTTTTACCTCCAGTTCCAGCTTCTCGCGTGCCTACCGCAATCACTTCGGGCACTCCCCGCGCCAGACGCGGTGAGGCCTGGCCAAAGGTGCTGCTTTCAAGACACGGGCGATGCTTTCAACAATTGCTGCAAGTTCGTGCGCCACCTTGCGTGCGATCGGCTCTTTTCACTGGCTTCTGTCGGTGGTCCTCATGCGGCTGTCATACCCGCGTATTAAAAGCGTGACTGATGGGAATGGCTGTTAGATGGCGGGTATCCACGCCTTGAGATGCCATGCTGTCGGGCAGGGTGCGTCTTGTGCTGGATGAAGTACGAGGTTTCAGCCGGCGTTTGCCGCGGGTGAGTGATAGCTGCATGTGGCCTGCAGAGGCATGAGAGCGACTTTTGCAATGACAAGGGGATGGGGAATGAAGCATCTGACAAGCAAGCTGCTATTGGGGAGTGCCATCGCCTTGATGGCCTCCACGACCGCCATGGCCCATGGCACCGACATGAGCGAGCGCCTGGCTACCCTCAAGTCGATGTTCGATGCCGACAGCATCGTCGCAGGCCCCGAGGTAGTGGATTGCACGCTGTCCGGGGGTACCGAGACCCAGTGTTTCAGCATCACGCTCAAGAACTCGCTGGCCGCTGATCAAATGGGCCCCTGGTGTCCCGGCAATATCGCGGAGGGTGCCGAGAAGGGCGGTATCTGGGTGCGCGACGGCAAGCAATACGATGTCGATGGTGCCTTCATCGAGAATCTGGCCACTTTCTATGATGACCCCGAGTGGCAGCTGTTCGATGAGGACACCGGCAAGGTGCACGTCACCGATACCAGAACCGCGTGTGATCAGGCGGCGCGGCCGGATGTGGCCGAGGAGTACAACAACTACTGCGTGGAATGCCGCACGGAATACATGGATGAGGTCGTCGAGACCACCTATGTGCTGCCCTTGGTGCCTGTTGTCCGTCAGGAAGAGGCGACAGGGCGCACGCCAGGCCCACGGGGTATCGCCTTCAACGGCGTCAGATTCGATGCCGCAGCGCCGCAGGATGCGATTCTCGCTGCCCATACTCTGGCCCCGTTCGACGATTGCGGCGGGCATGTGAATCTGCACGTGGGCTATCACTACCACGGTGCCAATGGCTGTAGCCCCAGGCAGGAGACGTCTGAAGCGGATGCCCCGATGATCGGCTTCGCGATGGACGGTTACCCGATCCTGGCCAGGCTGACCGGTGAGGAGGCTGAAAAGGCCGAGCTGGATGCCTGCAGTGGTCACGTCGCCGCAGGAATCGGCTATCACTATCACGGCAACAGTGCCGAGAAGAACGAGATCCTGGGCTGCTTCAAGGGTGAGATCGGCTGTGCGCTCGACTCACCGGATGCGGTCTGCAAGGCAGATGAACGCCCGGCAGGAGGGCCGCCCGGGGGCGGGCCTGAAGGGCAAAGGCCTCACGACGAGGCGTGAGGCCGAAGGTTTCTCTTGTGTGCATGGGGGAGCCCTTGCGAGTGCAGAGGGTGCCCCGGGTTGTCGGCGTGGTTGCGGCTTTCTGACATATTGCCTGCACACTCTGGCGGCACCCTGCGTTGATCCGCACGAATACACAAGGAACGAGCATGATGAAGCTTTCTGGTCTCTCTGGCGCAAGTGATGCCATCGTCCGCAGGGGCGCAATGTTTGCCATCACCGGCACCCTGCTGGCAGTCAGTGCCGTGAGTGCGGCGCAGCAACCGCCGCGCGGCAAGCCGCCTCAGGAAGCGTTGGAGGCATGTGTCGCCAAGCAGGTGGGAGACCAGTGTCAGATTCAGGTGCAAGGTCAGCAGGATCTGATCCCCGGTCAGTGCATTGCACCGCCCGAGGGCGGTCCTGGCCCGGGGGCATCAGGTGACGCGCCGGCCGATGGCGGCGAAGGCCTTGCCTGTCTGCCCGAGGGTGCCAAGCCGCCGGGTGGCCCAGCGGAACGCTGAGGCTGAAGGCGCCTGCGCCGCATGCACCGTGAATGCTTCGCCCGCCACTCTGATGATGTTGCATGGGATCAGAGGGCGGGCGTTGCTGTCTGTGGGCTGCCGCTTGTCATTGCTTGATTGTTGAATGAAGCGCTGCTCTTTTGCCTGCGTTCTGATTGATTCACCCTTTCTGTCGCGGTGACATCTTGCGCTTACCGCGATGCTCAAGCGTCATCTCAGGAGTCATTGAATGACCTTCACACCTCCACATCGTGCAGCTGCCTTGCGGCACAAGGCACGCTTGCCCGCTTCAGTACTGTCTGCTTCAGTACTGTCTGCTTCAGTACTGTCAGCATCGATCGCGATGCTCATGGCCGGCGCGGCTCACGCTGAAGTCGTGCCGAGCCAATTCTCTTCGGCCGCACTGGTGAAGGCCCCTGAAACGGTGAGCTGTACGCTGGAAAATGGCACGCAGGCCCAGTGCACCCGTCTGGTGGTCAAGTACAAGCCGGATGGCCTGAAAACCGGCCCGTTCTGCCCGCCATCTCTGGATGATGAGGGGGGTATCTGGGACTGGGATGGCGAGAACCCGGGGCTCTATCGTCTGGATCGCGCCTTTTTCGAGATGCTTGATACGCTCGGTTTTCATTTCCATGATGATGACGAATCGCTTCACATCATGACGGATCTGAGCAAGACGCCGGTCGAGGCCAACAACTGTCTCAACGTGGCCGAGGATGATAGCGTCGAGATGACCGTGCTGCTGCCCCTCGAGCCGGTCGAGGCTGCCAAGCCCACGCCGCTGGGCACCGTCGCCAAGATCGGTCTCGCCCTGGATGGCGTGCCGATCTTCGCTGACGCCCCATCAGTGCTGGACACCGGCAATCTGCCGGCGCTGGATACCTGTGGCGGGCATGTCGATCCCGGTGGCTGGTATCACTGGCACGCCACGGCGACCGATATCGACACCCTCTATGACGAGCATGGTGTCGATGCCCACTGTCAGCTGCCACAGAGCCATACCGCTCAGTTTGCCTACGCCTTTGATGGCTACCCGATGTTCGGCACCCAGGATGCCGGCGGCAGCGTCCCGACGGACCTCGACAGCTGCAATGGTCACTTCGGCCCGACCGAGCGCCACCCCGAGGGTGAGTACCATTATCACGCCACCGACGAGTTCCCGAATCTGCCCAAGTGCCTGAAGGGCGTGGTCGCCAAGGGCAACTTCGTGACCACGGCCAGCATGGGCATCGGCTCGCCGCGCATACCGGGCCAGGGCCCCGGCCCGGGTGGCCCGGGTGGGCCGAAGAAAGGCACGTCTGATCGCCCGGAGTCTGATCAGCCGTCAGAGGCCCCATCTCAGGCATCCAGCGAGCAGTAGAAGCGGATGTTCATCAGGCTGCCGAGTGGAAGCTTGGGGCGGCGGCTTGGAGTGGCAGCCTGGCCCGCCACCTTGCCGACAGTCGCGCGGACTGCCTGAGCACAAGTGCTGTATGACATAGCGTGCTGTATGAAGAAGCCCTGCGGCCGTGCGAGAGATCTGCATTGCCGCGGGGCTTCATGCTTTTCACCGAAGGATTGTTACCTCATGACGTTCACCCGTTTTTCCGCGCCGCGACTCACGCGGGCAGCCATCTCCCGTCTGGGCCTGTTGCTGATCTTGTTTTCCGGGGCTGCGCACGCCCATGTCGATACCGACTCCGTCGGTGGCTTTGCCGCGGGCTTTCTGCATCCTCTGACGGGGCTTGATCACTTCACGGCCATGGTGGCGGTGGGCCTGTGGGGCGTGATTCTCGGTCGGCCCGCCACCTGGCTGCTGCCGGTCGTCTTCCCGATGATCATGGCGCTGGGGAGTGTGGTCGGCATCGTGGGTCTGGCGCTGCCGGGCATCGAGATCGGTATCGCGCTTTCTGCACTGGTCCTCGGCGCCTTCATCGTATGGCGGGTCGCATTGCCGCTATGGCTCGCCTGTCTGGTCGTCTCGGTATTTGCGATCTGTCATGGCTACGCCCACGGGGCAGAGTTGCCCCTGGCGTCTGATCCCTTTGCCTTTGCGATGGGCTTCATGTTGGCTACCGGCAGTCTGCATGCCGCGGGTATCGGCGTTGGCATCATGGCGGAACGTTTCCGTCAGGGCATGTTGCTGCGCGGATTGGGAATTCTGACGGCGCTGTTGGGCGTCTACTTCCTGATGGAGGCCCTGGCATGATGATGTGGGATCAATGGCTGTTGGGTGTTCGCGCCGCCACCGGAAGCCCGGTGATTCTTTATCTACTGCTGACGGCCAGTCTGGTGGGCGTTGCCTGTCAGAGCCGCTTCACGACTGGCGACTGGCTGCGCGCTCTCCTGCGTCTGATCAATGCCATGGTGCTGGGAATCGTGGTGTCGCTTTACGCGCCGGATTCGCTGGTGATGGCGGTTGTGGGCTTTGCGATCGTCATGGCCTTGCTGGTGTCGATTCATCTACCGTTGCGCACGCCATGGGGGAGGGCGCTGATGTCGCGTGTCCCGGCAACGTTGTCGGCGCTGGTGGTCGCCCTGCTGTTCGTCGGGCATGACGTGGCCACCACGCCCGTGGCAATACTGCTGGGCGTGATGACCGCCATACTCCTCATCGTTGTCGCCGGGTGGGGGATTTTTGCACTGGCCGGGCGCTTGCTCCCCGAGTCGGCTTTCGTCATCGCCCAACGCGTGCTGGGTGCCTGGTTGGTCGCCATCGGCGTGATGACGCTCACATTCATCGTGATGCAGTGGTGAGTCTGGTCTCTTGCATTATCAGGCTGCTCGCCCCCATTGCATGAGGATGCCCTCAGTAAGCCCCAAGGAATGGAGCGCGTATGCAGTTCATGAAATATGCCAGGCAGTTGGCGCGAAACCCGCTGGGGATCATCGCGTTGTTCATCTCGTTGATCTATGGCTTCGCGAGTCTGCTGCTGAATTCGGCGGCCGAGACGCTGACAGTGGCGGAGCGTTGGCCATTGATCGGTTTCATCGTGGTGTTTCCGCTGCTGGTGCTGGCGGTGTTCTATCGACTCGTGACCAAGCATCACGGCAAGTTGTATGCGCCGGGAGATTACGACAAGGACCGCTCCTTCATGCGCACGTTGTCGCCAGCCGAGCAGGAGCAGCGTCTGACTCGCGAGGTGCATGAATCGCTGGGGGAGAGTGATTGGCAGCAAGGCGGAGCAGACGCCGAGGCTCAGGTGTCAGCCACCGCTGAGGATAGCGGGCAGGCCGTCGACGATGCCGACGTCGCTCAGCTGTTGAGTCCGCAGGACAGCGCCGATGAGAAGATGCCGTTATCGCGTATCGAGCATCTGGACCATCATCGCCAGCAGATGACCCAGCTGAAGGATGCGGTGCTGCGTCAGATGCAGGAATCCTCCGCTGCCGGTGGTGGTGCGAGCGGCGAGATGACGCGGCATGTGCGTGTGGGCGAAACCGATGCCTGCTTTGATGCGCTGCTCGAGGGGGAAAGCGCCCCCTTCACGTTCATTGAAGTGAAGGTGTTGAAGCACTACGCCAGAGCGCAGACGATGCTGCAAAGTCTGCTCTACGAAGCGCTGCTGGCGGATCGCACCCTGGAGGCCAATTTCAGGTTGATCGTCGTGGTCGTGCTGACGGATGATTCGCCTCAGGACATGACGCGGGAGCGGCTGGAGCAGGAGTGGCATCAGCGTATCCGTCAGTGCCCGGTTGCCATCGAGCTGCGCTTCACGTCACCGGCCAGCCTGAAGACTTAGGCCACGGCTTGACGCTCGCGCGGTGATCACCGAGCCTTTTCACTCAGATATCTGTCACCAGCTACGCAAACGCCCAGTCACGACTCTCGTGGCTGGGCGTTTGCGTGCGTGAGGGGCTGCGCGCTAGTCCAGAGCACACAGGCGCCGATCGAGAGCGTGACAGAAGGCCTGCCAGGCGATGCCCATCTCAGGCAATTCATGATGAGCGTGCAGGGCGGCGTGGACCATGCCCGTGGCGCAGTGATAGCCGACTTCCGCCCCCTGGGCTTTCCAGGTGGCGACAGCCGTCTCCAGCGGTGCCGTCAGAGGGTCATGTTCGACCGAGAGCACTTCGATGACCTGCGCCGGTGCCTGACGAGAGTGAGGCGGCGTCATGAGGTAGCTGCGTGAGGGATCGCCCTGGGCCACCAGCTGCCACATGCCGACGATTTCTTCACGGCTGAGCAATGGCGCCGTCGGCCCGAGCGTGGTCAGATCATCCGTGGTGATTTGCATGATCGGGTCGAGTGGCGGGTAGATGAGGCCGAGCACATGGGGAGAGCGTGTCTCGTGATGCAGGCGTGAGACATCCATCACCAGACGCCCCCCGGCGCTATCACCGACTATCGCGACAGGCGCCAGCTTGCGCACGGCAACATCACAGTCCATCAGCGCCTGTTGGTAGGAGGCTTCCGGCAGCAGCCGGTAATCCACGCTGATCACTTCCCGATTGAGCAGTGCTGCCAGGCTCGAGGCTACCCCTTGATGGCTATCCAGTGAGCCTATCTGCCAGCTGCCACCATGCAAGTAGACGACACAGCCGTCCTTGCGCGGCTCATCAAGCGTCGGACGGAAACGTCGTAAAGCAATGACGTGGCCATCATCGGAATGCAGTGTCTCGTCGCTTGTCGTGACGCCATCTGCGAGTGGTGCGGCCAGTCGCGCGTAGAGCGCTTCGCAGAAGGGGCGACTCTCGGCGACCGACAGCCCTTCGAGTTCCGCCATGCCTTGCGAGAACGCCTCGATGAAGTCATGGCAGCGCAGCGGGGAAAGCGTCTCTGTTGTCATGATATTCAGCCTGAAAAAGAAAAGGTCATGCATACGATAACACCCCGCCAGCAACTGACGGGGTGTCGGTCTATCCCTTGGCAATATCGGTGCGCCCGTGTCAGGCCGTCTTGCGACGGATCCCGATACGGCGGCCGGCCGCCTTGGGCCAGTCATCCTCTCCAGCCGGTTGGGGCAGGGCGGCGATGCGCTCCGCTACCGATTCCGGGCAGGGCGTCGGACGACCGCCACTGATGCTCATCGCCATCAACATCTGCTCGCTGGTGGCAATCTCGCCGCCGTCGGCATCGGTCAGAGTGAACAGCACGTGTTGACGCTTGGCGTCATGGTCCAGCAGCAGCACCTTGACCTTGAGTGTCTGGCCTTCGTGCGCTTCCGCCAGATAGCACAGATGCGTCTCCAGGGTGTAGATGGTCAGGTCGTGTTCGCGACGACCGTCGGCATCCAGGCCCACGTGCTCCATCAGCGCTTCGACGGCCATCGAAAAGGCGCGCGCGTATTCGGCATCGTTCATGTGGCCGTTGTAGTCGACCCACTCATGCGGCACCGTGATCTCGAGCAGGTCCATCAGATACGTCCCTCAAGGCCTTCGGCTTCCGGCCAGTACTTGCGGGTCAGGCTCAAGAGCTCGACCAGGAAGTCATCGCGACGACGATCCAGCTCGGCAACCGGGCGACCTGCCGCCTGGTATTCGCAGCCTTCCACGACCTTGTCGATCAGCTCGTCGGTCAGCTCCGGCGCTTCGAGTTTGGTCCACGGCAGTTTCAGGGCCGGGCCGAACTGTTCGAGCATGTGACGCATGCCCGGCTCGCCGCCGGCGAGGTGGAAGGTCAGGAAGGTGCCCATCAGTGACCAGCGCAGACCACAGCCATAGACGACAGCCGCGTCGATCTCTTCGGTGGTGGCGACGCCATCGTTGACCAGGTGCAGGGCTTCACGCCAGAGCGCTTCCATCAGGCGGTCCGCGATGTGACCTTCGATCTCGCGACGCACGATCAGCGGACGCATGGCCAGTGCTTGATAGTCGTCACGGGCACCTTCCAGCAGTGCCGGAGAGGTGTGCTCGCCGCCCACCAGTTCGACCAGCGGCAGCAGATAGACCGGGTTGAACGGGTGCGCGACGATGACGCGACCCGGCGCCTTCTTGCAGTTCTGCTGCAGATCGGTCGGCTTGAAGCCGGAGGTGGAAGAGCCGATCACGACGTGCTCTTCAGCCGCGGCATCGATGGCGCTGAGGATTTCCTGCTTGAGCGGCAGACGCTCTGGCACGTTTTCCTGGATCAGATCAGCACCAACGACAGCTTCCTCGAGGGTCGCGGCAAAGCGCAGCCGCTCGACGGAAGCACCTTCTGCCAGGCCATCCTTCTCCAGCGCATGCCAGGCGTTCTCGACGAAGGCGCGTGTGCGGGCTTCGGCGTCCGGGGCCGGATCAAAGGCGACCACGTCCCAGCCATTGGCGAGTGCACGGGAGATCCAGCCGTTGCCGATGACACCGGTTCCTACGACAGATAACTGGCTCATGCGACACCTCCAGCGGTTTCGAGGGCTGCCACGTCGCCGGCGGTCTTGCCGGTGGACGGATCACGCAGCTTGAGGAAGGCGCGAGTCTCGGCCGGCGTCATCACGCTGGAGCCCAAGTTCTCGATGATGCCAGAGGACTTCTCGACCAGCTGCGCATTGGTCGCCATCACGCCCTTGGACAGATAGAGGTTGTCTTCGAGACCGACGCGAGCGTGACCGCCCAGCAGCACGGCCTGTGCGACCATCGGCATCTGCATGCGACCGATACCGAAGGCTGCCCAGTTGGAGTTGGTCGGCAGCTTGTTCTTCATGGTCAGCATGGTTTCGGTGTCGGCTTCTGCGCCCCACGGAATGCCCAGGCACAGCTGGAACAGCAGGTCGTCGTCGAGCAGGCCTTCCTGCTGCAGCTGACGGGCGAACCAGACGTGGCCCAGATCGAAACACTCGAGCTCCGGCTTGACGCCAGCCGCCTGCACCAGACGAGCGTGCTCGCGCAGCCAGTCAGCGGTGTTGATGTAGACCATGTCGCCGAAGTTCAGGCTACCGCAGTCCAGGGTGCACAGTTCCGGCAGCAGTTCCTGGATCGGCGCGTGACGCTCGGCCGGGGTCTGGATGTCAGTGCCCGGGCCGCCACGGGTCGGGTCGTTGACGTCCGGAATCCAGTCGCCGCCGCCACCTGCGGTGATGTTCATGACGATGTCGGTATCGGCTGAACGCACACGGTCCATGACTTCACGGAAGTGTTCGGTAGAGTGGCTGATGCCGCCAGTCTCCGGGTCACGCACGTGAATGTGGGCCACGCTGGCACCGGCCTTGGCGGCCGCGATGCAGTCATCGGCGATCTGCTTCGGCGTCACCGGAACATTCGGGTTCTTGCTGGCGGTATCACCCGCGCCAGTGATGGCGCATGTCAGGATAGTCTTGCGATTCATCGTCGGGCCTCACGTGTCAGGACACTTGTCTGCGGTAAGTCGCAGCGGCCATGTCACCCAGACGTCAACTTGCACGCCCCGGTCGCATCGCCTCTGCGCCTTTGTTGAACACAGTGTCGTGAAGTTGGGGGCAGCGAGATGATCAGAACGCGCCAGATACTTTGCGTTTTACGTCAACCTGTCGCTCGCAGCAGTTTGAGGGCGATCACTGACACCCCTCGCAGGCTCCTCGACGCCTTTCTCCGATAGGTAGGGTAGGGCAAGGGTAGCGATACGCTCATTGCGTCGAGGAGGAGAGGGTCGAGATGAAGAAGACTGTAGGGATGAGAGCGAGAAGAGATGAGAGAGAAGAAAGGTGGAGTGAGAAGAGAACGGCAGGAAGGAGAGACAAGCCAGGGGGAAATGGACAGTGTCGTGTGCCCTGGTCATCGGCAACGCAACTCCCCCTGGATTGCCAGAGGTAAGGCTTCTGACAAACCAGGGGGAAGAGGGCGACATGCCTCTGGCTGAAGAGACATGGCCTTGGCTCAAGAGAATGAGTGGCAACCCCTAGCGAGACTCGTGTTCTCACGCGGGTCTCATTCCTTGGGCGTCTCAACTCTACTGCGTCTGATCAGTTAAATCTTTCGTCACTGGATCTTGCCGCTTTTCAGCTCAGAGAAGACCACCTTGGCGTAGTCGCCATTGGCCTTGTCGGTTTCCCATACGCCCGTGCCTTCACAGGCATTGGAACTGGACTTGGTATTGCACTGGTTGTAGGAACCCGCCTTGAAGTACATCCAGTCACCGGCGTAGCCCGCCGGAAGGTCATCTGTATCCTCCTTGCCGTTGGCATCGACATTGTCGGCAAGATTGATCTCGAAATTGCGTGTCGGATGGCCTTGCGAATTGAAGGTCAGATGCATGATGTCGCCCTTGACCTCGACCTTGTAGCTGAAGGTCTCGCCCAGCGAAATGCCTTCCTTGCCGGGATCAGCGTTGCTGCTCCAGTCGTTGCCCCATACCGCATAGCTGACATCCGTGCGTTTGGGATCTTCCTTGGCGAGATTCTTCTCGTAGTTCCAGAACACCGAGCCAGTGTCCTGATCCGGCAGCTTCTTGTAGAAGATCTTGAGTGGCTCGTTGCCATGCCCAAAGCCCTCATTCGCCTCCATCAATGCCTGGTCCTTGCCAGCATGTATCTGGCCGATGACCACCGAATAGGCTGACTTCCTGTCTGGTTTCTTCGAGCGTTCCGCAACATGTTCCACGCGCAACGTGGCCTCTAGATAACCGCCAATCTGCGCGAATTCATCGGCCTTTCCATGCGAGGCGAGTGCGAAGTTGTTCTTCGGGTCATGGGTACCGATGCTGGTGTCGGTACCGCGTAGCATCTGGCGCAGTTCCGTGCGGGCATTGCTGGAATTCGGGGTCGTGAAGGCACTGTTGGGTGTCACGAATACCATGTTGTTGTCGTCATCGAGATAGAAATAGTCAGAGTGACGATAGCTCTGAAGGTCTGACACCTTGATTTCATCCACCTTGCCATTGCCGTCGGCGTCCATCGGCAGTGTCAGCTTCCAGGTGCTGAGATCGAATGTCTCTCCGGGGGGAGTGTCATTGGCAGTACTTGGCGATGAAATGATACCTGCACTGGCAGCAAGGAGAAATGCTGTCACCAAGGGGTGGCGTACCCGAGTATTACACATGGTCTCAAGCCTTTTTTATGCTTATGGGGTGAGTGCCAAGATGGCAGTCGAAGGCTAGAGCCAGTTGATCATGACTGTCAAGACGATTGTTGTCTGAAATGAAATAGCGTTTTGAAAAGTGGATTTCCAATATTTTACAGAGGGTTATGTGGTGATCTGAGAGGTAGGATCGTGCTTTCAGTCATGAGAGAGGAAAGGTATCGCTGTTGGCATCTCAATGATTGATAAGGAAAAAATCATATCAATGCATTTTCTTGAATTTCCATATCATACATTGGTCATGCATGGTGGTTTCGCCATGGTGGACGCTGAATGAAGACAAGGCTTGACCGCCTCACGCAAGAAGAGAGTGAGCAGTTGCCTGAAGAGAATGGAGAAGGGGTGGCACTGGGTGTCGATACGAATTGCTGGCATGGAGTGCTGGCATGCCGACAACGGTATGGCAATGGAGACTCTTTCACGCTGTGACATCCCTCCATGGATGTCAGACGATTGGCGAGCAATGACTTGCACGCTGCGTGTCGGATAGCGAAGCGCTACCTGTCGTCATTCAGGGGTGATGCGTGTCTCAATCCGTTTCCTTCCAGCCCAGTTGGCGTGAGATATTTCGCCCAGCTTCACACAGGTTGTCCTTGTACGTCAGGGTAATGTCCTGGTGGTAGCGAATGGTGGGGATCGACATGCTCAGGGCTGCAATGGCCTTGCCGGTATGATCGAGAATCGGGGTCGCGAAACAGCACACTCCGGCGTCCATTTCCTCGAGATCTTCCGCCAGGCCGCTATCACGTGCCTGGGCAAGCTGTTCATCCAGCGCCTGACGCGAGGTCAGCGTGCGCTCGGTACGCGGCGCCAGTGGTTGCAGCGTCAGAAGGTGCTCAAGCTGGGCTTCGGTCATGCGCGACATCAGCGCCTTGCCCATGGCGGTGGTATGCGCGGGGCAACGGTCGCCGATGCGGGTATTCATGCACAGGTTGAAGTGCGAATTGTATTTGTGGACATAGACGATTTCCCCGGTGCTGGCATCCAGAGTGCCGAGGTGAACCGCTTCCCGGGTCAATTGTGACAGGGCGGCCATGTCGGGGTCCGCCATCTTGATCAGGTCCATGTTCCCCAGCGCAGAGCTACCCAGCACAAAGGCTTTCATGGTCAGGCGATATTTCTCGCTCTCGCCATCCTGGGCGACATAACCAAGATTCCTGAGTGTCTGAAGAAACCGATATGCGGTGCTTTTCGACATCATGGCTCGCTGGGACAGCTCGGCAAGGCTGGATTCATGGTCGATGTCCAGCCCCTCCAGCACGGCCATCACCTTCATCACCGCGGTGACGTTGTCGACCTTGGCTTCGGAAGCCCGGGTTTCTGAAGACATGAGATCCCTTATTCTGAATTTATTGAAACTCGATTTTAGAACACCTGCCATCGCTTTTACACCCTCGGCCCCCGCAGCCACAACGCCTGTCGTCCATTCTGGCTCCGGGGCTGCTCCCGGAGATGACGACGGCCCATCATTGTGGAACGGTCTAAAAGTCTAAAAGGGAATGAAATGCTGTTTCAAAAATAAAAATCCCCTGCTAGGTTTTCAAAACACCATTTCAGATTGATGTCTCAATCGACGGTGTCTCCCCGAAATGGCGTGACAGTCAGGTCAGGGGGAGCGTCCAAGGATGGGACAACCAGCCAGCAGGGAGCAACAGCGATGAACGCAAGCAGTTTCTTCATCGACGATGAGCATGATTGGCAGGATGTCGAGCCGGGCATCCAGCGCAAGATCGTCGCCCACACCCCGGACCTGATGGCCGTATGCGTCAAGTTCGACCTCGGTGCCGTCGGCACGCCCCATCAGCACGAGATTCATGACCAGATCGGCTACGTCGTGCAGGGCGCATTCGAGATCGAGCTTGACGGCGAGAAGCGCCGGCTCGGGCCGGGCGATGCCTTCGTCGCACCGCATCACACCCTGCATGGCGCCGTGGCGCTGGAGTCTGAGAGTGTGGTGATCGATCTCTTCTCTCCGCGCCGCGATGACATGCTGACACCGTGACGTTACGCCGCTCTCGGGCTCTGGCCCGGGTCGGCACTCTGGCGCCCTAAATGATGCGATTTATCTAAATAAGACTTTATTTATTGATGGGTGATGGCCGTTGTGCCGGGGCCACCGATGCCCACCATACCCCCGATTTCATTCCACAATTTCAGGAGTGTCGTGATGTTTGAAGATCTCAAGGACAGACGTGTATTGGTGACCGGTTCCACTGCAGGCATCGGGCTTGAGGTGGCGCGAGCCTTCCTGGCGGCAGGCGCCAAGGTCGTGTTGCACGGTAGTCGGAGCCCGTCTCAGGCCGAGTCATTGCTGAACGAACTTTCCGAGCCGGGACGCGTGTTCTATCTGCAGGCGGACGTACGCGAGACGGCTCAGTGCGAGGCGCTGGTGAAGCAGGCCGTCGAGGCCATGGGCGGGCTGGACGTGCTGGTCAACAATGCCGGCGGTCTTGGCGGGCGCCAGGGGCTCGAGAGCATTGACGATGACTTCTTCGACAATGTCATCGACCTCAACATTCGCTCGGTGGTGATGGTGACGCGCTTCGCGATTGAGCCGCTGCGCGCCTCGGCCCGCCAGTCCGGACAGAGCAGCAGCGTGATCACGACCGGGTCGATCGCGGGGCGTGAAGGTGGTGGCCTGGGCGCCTGCCTCTACGGTGGCAGCAAGGCGATGGTGCACAACCTGCATCGCAACTGGGTCAAGGAATTCACCAAGGACAGCATCCGCTTCAATACCGTGGCGCCGGGCACCATCGATACGGCCTTCCATGCCGACAAGAGCGATGCGCTCAAGCAGACCATCGCCGGCAGCATCGCCATGGGGCGCTTCGGCGAGTGCCAGGAAATGGCGCCGACCTACCTCTATCTCGCCTCGCATGCGGCCAGTGGTTATGTCACCGGCCAGGTGATCGACGTCAATGGTGGACAGATGTGTCCGTGAGTTCGTCAATACGTGCTCAGGCAATCTCTGCGTCCTCTGGCGTCGCGGGGCCGGACGAGACTGTGCCAACCAGGGACGCCCGACGTGCTGTCGGGCATCGAGACGACACGCCAACCATCATCACGAGTGGCCACGCCATGGAACAGACATTGCTATTGGATCGCGCAGCACTGACGGCGCTGCGCCAGGCCCATCAATCGCAGGACAGGAGCGGACTGCTGGCACGCCGGCTGGCACAAGCCGAGACGAGCCTGGCGTCGGTGCTCTCGGCACCTCTGTGCATTCCCGGGCAGGGTGAGGCGGGCGGAGAAGAGCATGCACGCCACAAGCTCAACTATCAGCACGTCAATCTGGCCTCTCAGCTGTGGCTGGTGACACATGATGAGCGCTATCTCGAATTCGTGCGTGGCCTGTTGCTGGGATATGCCGAGATCTATGAAGCGCTGCCCGCCCACGTCTCCAGGGACAGCAATCCGCCGGGCAAGCTGTTTCACCAGTGTCTGAACGAGGGGATGTGGCTGCTGTACGCCGCGGATGCCTACGGCAATATCCGCTCCGAATTGCCTGAGGCGGAGCGTGAGCAGATCGAAGCGCATCTGTTGCGTCCGATGATCGACCTGCTGGTGGTGCAGAACGCTCACGATTTCGATGTGGTGCACAACCATGGCATCTGGTCCGTGGCGGCGGCGGGGATTGCCGGGCTGGTACTGGGAGACGAGGCGCTGGTGGAGCAGTCATTGCTCGGCAATGCCCGCGATGGCGTCAGCGGCGGCTTTCTCGCCCAGCTCGACCAGCTGTTCTCGCCGGACGGCTATTACCTGGAAGGCCCCTATTACCACCGCTTCGCCCTCAGGCCGATGGTGCTCTTCGCCGAGGCATTGGTGAACAGTGGCGTGCGGCCGGACATCCATGATCATCGTGATCAGATCATTCGCAAGGCGATCCTGTGTCTGCAGGAGGTCGCGTTCCCCGATGGCCGTTTCCTGGCGCTCAATGACAGCTCAAGAACCATGGGGCTGATCGATGAGGGCGCGATGCTGGGCGCCGCCACGCTGCTCAAGCATTACGACGACACGCGACTCAATCCGGCAGTGGCGGGTCTGATCCGCGACAAGGTCGAACGCCTGCCGCTGTGTGGTGGCAGTCTGTCGCTGGCGGAATTCGCCGAGACGGCGTCACGGGCCCCCGGCCCACGCGCCAGTCAATTCATTTCCGATGGTCGCGAGGGCAATGCGGGCGGTCTGGCCATCCTGCGTGCGCCTTCGGCGAGCGGTGCGGAAACCATGGTGTATCTGGCCTTCGGCCAGCATGGCAGTGATCCCACGCTGCACTCGGCGCTCGACCATGGTCACTTCGATGGCCTGCACTTCGGTTATCACAACGGCCAGCACGAAGTCCTGACCGACTATGGCTTCAGTCGCTGGGTCAATATCGAACCGAAATTCGGTGGCCGCTACACGCCGGAGAACCGTTCCTACGCGAAGCAGAGCGTGGCGCACAACACCCTGGTCGTGGATGAAACCTCACACCATGGACTGGACACCGCGCGCGCCTGTGAATATCACGGGGAACTCGACGCCTTTGACACGACTGATCCGCGTCTGCAGATGGTTCGGGCGCGGCTTCGGGAATACGTGCCGGGCGTGGTGCTCACCCGCAGCCTGCTGCTGGTCTCGCTGCCGGAGATGGCCGAGCCGCTGGTCGTGGACCTGATGCAGGCACGAAGTGATGGCACGCATCGCTATGACTACCCCTTGCATTATCAGGGGCAACTGATGATGGCAGAGCCGGCGCTCGAGCAGCAGGCCTCACCCACGGCATTGGGTGCAGCCAATGGTTACCAGCATCTGTGGAAGATGGCGTCCGGCGCGGAGCAGGCGGCGGGCGTCTCGCAGGCAGTCACCTGGTTGCAGGAGAACCACTTCGTCACCGCGCACATGGTGTGCACCGCGCCTGCCACGCTGGTCCAGGGCGTCATCGGGGCGAATGACCCCGAGCGCAATCTGCGCGATGAGCCCTATCTGATGCTGCGCTCTCAGGCCTCTTCGCAGACGGTGGCCTGTGTCATCGAGACACACGGTGTCTTTGAGGAAGCGCGTGAGATCGCCAGTGAGGCGCGTCCCCGTGTCCTCAAGCTTCAGCTGCTTCAGGAGTGTGATGAGGCCTGTGTGCTGGCGCTCGAGCTGCGCGATGGCACTCGACACCGTCTCGCCGTCGCGCTGACGCCCGGCCAGCAGCATGCGGTGAGCGTGGCAGGCGAGCGTCTCGAATGGCAAGGCGAGTGCGCCTTGCTGTGATGCACCGCCACCTGCCTCGTGAGGCCATCAGTGTCGGTCGCTGCGAGGCAGGGGCCAGGCAACAGGCAGGATCAGTGAACGCTTCATTCAGTGAGAATTCTATCTATGTCGGCACAAGGTGATTACCTGCTCTGGACCCGTGAGGAGCTTGACGGGATTCGCAGGCAGCAGGGACAGGACAATGCGATGGGGCGCAGCCTCGCCGCGCTGGAGGCCAGAGTGGCGGCCAGCATGGCGCGCGGTATCGTGATTCCCGGGCAGGGCGAGGCGGGTAGCTTCGAGCACAATACCCACAAGGAGAATGCCCGCGTGATCGAGGGGGCGGCTCTGTGGGGGCGGCTCAGTGACAACGCGCAGGCCCTGGCGCACGCCGAGGAGCTGCTGGCGGGCTACGCGGCCTGCTACCGCGACATGCCGTATCAGGTCGCGCGCAATACCAATCCGCCCGGCAGGCTGTTCCATCAGATTCTCAATGAGCATATCTGGCTGCTGCATGCCTCGCTGGGGCTGGCGTTGCTCAAGCCGTCCCTGAGCGAGGCGCGGTATCAGTCGCTGCTGGATGGGCTTTTCCAGCCGATGCTCGAGATGTTCACCGAGACCTACCGCCACGATTTCGACCGCATTCACAATCACGGCCTGTGGGCCGTGGCGGCAGTCGGGATCTGCGCGATGGTGATCGAGAGTACTGAGCATCTGGCGATCTCCATCGATGGCCTGGATGGCAGCGGCGAGACCGGTGGCTTTCTCGCCCAGATCGCGCTGCTGTTCTCCCCGCAGGGCTATTACGTCGAGGGCCCCTATTACCATCGCTTCGCCATCCATCCGCTGTGTCTGTTCGCGGAGGCGATCGAGCGTCACCACCCTGAACGCAAGGTGCTGACACATGCCGACGGACGCATCGAGAAATCGCTGCACGTGCTGCTGTCCACGGCGTATCCGGACGGACGCTTTCCGGCACTCAATGACGCCTCACGCAGCATGGATCTCGATGATGAGGGCGCGCGCTGCGCCATGTCGCTGCTGGCGGCACGTTATGAGGCGCCCCGGGAGCTGCTGGCCCTGGCGCGTCAGCAGCAGGGCTGCTGGATCCATGCCAATGGACTGGCGCTGCTGAACGCGGTGCAGGATGTCGACACGCAGGTGGAAGCGACCAGCCAGCTCTTCCGCGATGGCCCGGATGGCCAGTCTGGCGGGCATGCGCACCTCAAGCGTGGGAAGGGACTTGCGGCACAGCACGTTGTGCTGACGGCCGGTCAGCACGGCATGGGGCATGGCCACTTCGATGAGCTGGGACTGAGTTTCTTCTCGCGCGGCAAGGAAGTGCTCAAGGAATATGGCTTCGCACGCTGGGTCAATGTGGAGACCAAGTTCGGTGGACGCTACCTCAAGGAAAACGAGGGTTATGCCAAGCAGAGTGTCGCCCACAACCTGGTCGTGGTGGACATGCAGTCGCAGCACGCGGCGAACCACGCGCTGGCGGACGAGCGACATGGCGAGATCTCATTGCTGTCTGGTTGCGCGGCTGGTGCGCGTGCCCGATGTGACAACGCGCATGACGGCGTGGCCATGCAGCGTGAGGTGCTGCTGGTGGAAAGCCGCCATACCGAGACGCCGATTCTGCTGGATATCTTCACGCTGACCTCGGAGCAGCCGCACGTCTATGACTACACCTTCCATCATGGTGGCCATGTCGTGCGCTGGTGGGGAAGTGAATTCACCGCGCTGGATGCCCTGGAAGTGATGGGGGATCGCCACGGCTATCAGCACCTCTGGAAGCAGGGGCAGTGCCGGCCCGCCACCGGACACAGCATGACCTGGCTTGAGGGTGACAGTTTCCATAGCTGGCATCAGATCACCCAGGCACCTGCTGAAGCCTTCCAGCTGCGTGTCGGTGCCAATGACCCCGATCACAACCTGCGGCCAGACGCCAAGGTGATGACGCGCCTGACCGCCACCTCGCAGACCTTCTATTCCCTGTTCGAGAGTCACGGGCATTTCGATGAAGCTCTGGAGCAGTGTGGTGGGGCGCGTCCGCAGGTGATCAATTTCTGTGTGCTGCCGAGTGTGGATGGCCTGACGATTCTCGAGTTGACCTTTGCAACCGGACGACTGCTGGTGGTGCTGGCCGAGCCAGCCCGGCAAGGGGAAAGCCTGACGCTTGAGGCCGGGGAGCGCCCCCTGCGAATCGAGCAGGATGTCACGCTCATTGATCTTCCAGACACGGCGCGGGTGTCACACAACGCCTGACCCGCCGTCAGTGTCTGAGGTCTGGATGGCGTCGTCCATGAGTCGAGTCAGGATGTGAATTGGACCGATCCAAACAACGGCCGGGATCTCTCCCGGTGATAGAAGGCGCTGCCAGCGACAGATGAGACAGCGGCCCCCGTGGTCAGGGAAAGGCGGCGGGGAAACGTGCACTGCCGGGTGCGCAACAACAATGACAAGACAGATAAAGACAAGAGTGCATTGCCATGAACCTAGATCTGGATACTGCCGTCATCGGCATCTATTTCCTCTTTCTGATCGCCATAGGCTGGCTGTTCAGAACCTTTACCTCAAGCACCAGTGATTACTTCCGCGGTGGCGGCAAGATGCTGTGGTGGATGGTCGGTGCGACCTCCTTCATGACCCAGTTCAGTGCCTGGACCTTCACCGGTGCGGCAGGCAAGGCCTACAACGATGGTTTTGCCGTGGCGATCATCTTCATGGCCAATGCCTTCGGCTATCTGATGAACTATCTGTATTTCGCACCACGCTTCCGACAGCTGCGGGTCATCACCGTGATCCAGGCGATCCGGCAGCGCTTCGGGGCCGTCAACGAGCAGGTCTTCACCTGGTCCTCCATGCCCACCAGCATCATCAATGCGGGCATCTGGCTCAATGGTCTGGCCATCGTGACCTCCGGCCTGTTCGGCTATGACATGGAAACCACCATCATCGTGACCGGTCTGGTCGTGCTGGTGATGTCGGTGACCGGCGGTTCCTGGGCGGTCATCGCGTCCGATTACATGCAGATGGTCATCATCATGGCCGTCACCATCACCTGTGCCATCGTGGCCGTGATCCACGCCGGCGGCCCGAGCCATGTCGTGGAAGACTTCCCGGTGAACTTCCTGATCGGGGGAGACATGAACTACCTGTCGCTGTTCGCGCTATGGGGGTTCTTCATCTTCATCAAGCAATTCAGCATTACCAACAACCTGCTCAACTCCTATCGCTACCTGGCGGCCAAGGATTCGAAGAATGCGCGCAAGGCGGGCCTGTTGGCCTGCGTACTGATGACCATGGGTCCGTTCATCTGGTTCATGCCCAGCTGGTTCATGGCCAGTGAAGGGGTGGATCTGTTCGCGATGTATCCCGAGGCAGGTGCCAAGGCGGCTGACTTTGCCTACATGAGCTTCGTCAGCCTCTACATGCCTGCCGGGATGCTGGGGCTGCTGGTGGCGGCAATGTTTGCCGCGACCATGTCCTCGATGGACTCCGGTCTGAATCGCAATTCCGGGATCTTCGTGAAGAACTTCTATGAGGTCGTGCTGCGTCCCAAGGCGTCTGAAGGTGAACTGCTGCTGATGTCGCGCCTGTCCTCCACCGTCTTCGGCCTGGCGATCATCGGGTTTGCCCTGTTCATCAACTCACTGAAGGGCCTGAGCCTGTTCGACGCCATGATGTATGTCGGTGCTCTGATCGGTCTGCCGATGACCATCCCCGGCCTGCTCGGCTTCTTCATCCGCAAGACGCCTGATTGGGCGGCCTGGGCGACGCTGGTGGTCGGTGGTCTGGTGTCCTATGTGGTCGGCTTCTTGATGACGCCGGACTTCATCGTCAACACCTTCGGTCTCGACGCGGACCTGACCTCGCGTGAATGGAGTGACATGAAGGTGGCGGTCGGCATCATGGCGCACACCGTGATCACGGCAGGCTTCTTCGTGCTGACCACGCTGTTCTATCGCGGTCTTTCCGCCGAGCGCGAAGCGGAAGTCGCGACCTTCTTCACCAACCGTGACACGCCCGTCATCAGCGATGACGAGGAACATCGCAGCGTCGACAACCGCCAGCGCAACATTCTCGGCTATCTGATCCTGGTTGCCGGCCTGGGCGTGATGCTGATGTTCCTGGTCCCCAATCCCTTCTGGGGACGCATGGTCTTCGTACTGTGTGGCGGCATCATCGTGGCGATCGGTCTGCTGCTGGTGACCTCCATCGACAAGACGTCACATTCCAGGGAAGAGCGCCTGGTCAGCGATGGCAGTACGCGCTGACGCGGCGTGATGGTGAGCGGCGCTGGCACCTTGTGCCTCGTCGCTCACTTGGCTCGCCATTCGTGCGCGCCACTCGCTCCGTGACCCTCTGATACCCCGAACCCGAATCCCCACTCCTGACCCGGTCAACGCCAATGACCACATCAGCAGGAGAGTCGATGCGCCTTTGCGCCATCGGCAGGGGATTCTGCGGCCTGCATCTGGCGTCTGGATCGATCCAGTACGCCGATGCCAACACAAGGCAACCCACGCGCTAGCCAATGCCGGGCACGCGACAGGACGCAGGTTGCCTGCAAGTCAATTGACTGACTCCCCATAAAAACAATGAGGTACGCCATGAAACACTACAACAAGATCTCCCTTTCGCTTGCCGCACTGGTATTCACTACCAGCGCCCAGGCCGTGACACTGGATATACGTCATGAATACAAGCATCACGCCAAGCAACATGCCACCCGAGTCAAGGTGAGCGATTCCATCGACAACTTCTATTATGGGCTGGAATCCAAGTTTGCCTCGGAAAAGCGCGATGATGGTTCGCAACCCGCGATGGGAAATCTTCAGCGCGGCGACAGCGAGATTGATTGGGGCTTCAAGTTCAAGCTGGACAAGAACTGGTATATCCAACCAGGCATGCCCATTGCCTTCGGGGACGGCAAGTACACGATCAAGCCTCAGCTACGCATCGGCTACAAGGCCAGCAGCATCCCGCTGACCACGGCGCTGCGCTACCGTCGTGAATATGCCAACTACAGTGAAGACTTCAATGATGATTATGAACAGAACAAGATTACTTTCACCATGTCCTACAATCATGGCAAGAATAAATATTGGCTAGAGGCCAATTATTATCGTAATGAAGACAAGGATATCTACAACAATACTCGCGAGAACTACGACTATATCCTCAGTGCCGGGCGGCGCATGGGATCATGGTTCCCATATATGGAGTTGGCGGATGTCAGTTCCAGCTCCAGCTCCGATACGCGTCAGCTCAAGACGCGTGTCGGCTTGAAATATTATTACTGATCATGAAGTGCTAGACAGATGAGCGCGCAAGTCTTGCGCGTCCGGCGTCAGTATCACGCATCATGACGAGGAAGGGCACTCTCGAGCCTTTGAATACTCGGGTTCGAGAGTGCAGGAATGTGCGTTGGCACGGGAATGATCGGCAGGGAGCCACATGACACAGCTGGATAAAGTCGCACTGTTCTTCTCCATCATCCTGATCGTGCTGACGATCCTGGTCTATCGTCGTCGCAGCCAGACCCCGGACAGCTTCATCCGGGGGAGTGGCAACGTGCCCTGGTGGATGGCGGGGAGTACGGCGTTCATGACGCAGTTCTCCGCCTGGACCTTCACCGGGGCCGCCCAGAAGGCCTACGAGGATGGCTTTGCCGTGCTGGTGATCTTCTGGGGCAATGCGCTGGGCTTTCTGCTGGCGGCGCTGTATTTCGCGCCGCGTTTCCGCCGGCTGAGAGTCAGCACCTATTCCGACATTCTCGAGTTGCGCTACGGCAAGACGACACAACTCGTGTATGTCATCAGTCAGATCTTCCTGACGCTGATGACCGCCTCGATCGGTCTCTATGGCGTCTCGCTTTTCCTGAGCGCGGTCTTCGGCTTCCCGGTGGTCGGCATTGCCGTGCTCATCGGCAGTCTCATCATCGCCATCACGCTGGTGGGCGGCGTGTGGATCGTCTCGGCCAACAACTTCATCCAGATGATGCAGCTGGCGATTCTCACCCTGGTCATCGGGGGCTTCTGTCTCGCGCTGCTATGGACCGGCACGCTGAGCTTTCCGGAGCCGAACAAGGACTTCTGGGTCGGCAGTTCTCACAACAGTCTGCTCATCATGGGAATCTGGTCGCTGGCCATGCTGGTCAAGCAATGCATCAGCATCAACAACGCCACTTCCAGTTATCGCTTTCTGACCACGGCGGATGACAGCGAAGCACGCAAGGCGGCAGGGCTCGCCTCGATCCTGTTCGTCATCGGCCCCATCACCTGGTTTCTGCCCCCCTGGTTGCTGGGCACGGCTGGCATCGACCTGGCGGCACGTTATCCCGCGCTCGGCAACGATGCGGCCAACGTGGCCTATGTGCATTTCATCATTCACTACCTGCCGTCCGGCGTGCTGGGGCTGGTGATTTCCGCCATGCTGGCGGTCACCATCGCGCCCATCACCACGGCCTTCAATCGTGATGCCGGCGTGATGATGCGACTCGTGATGCCACTGCTCGAGCAGACCTCCGGCATGGCGACGCGACTGGTGAGCCTGGGGCGGATGTTCGGTGTCGTGCAGGGCGTCATCGTCGTCCTGTTCGTCATTGTCCTGAGTCGCATTGAACTGGTCAGCCTGTTCGACATCATGATCATGTTCGGGGTGCTGCTGCAGATGCCACTGGCACTTCCCGCACTGATGGTGCTCTTCAGGACGGGGGCGCCTGACTGGGCGGGGTGGGGCAGTGTACTGGTCGGAGTGTCGGTCACGCTTGGCAGCTATCTCTGGCTCGACATGGCGACACTGCAGCGTATGCCGTGGATAGCGGGCTTCCCGGAATCCCAGCTGGTCGACATCAAGCTGGCGATATCGCTGGCCATCCAGATCGTCACTGTCGTCGGCTTCCTGTTCCTCGCCCGTTATCTGTACGCGCCAAGACGCCCGTTCTCACGCGCACGACGGCTGGCGGAATTCTTCGCCAACCTCAAGCATCCCGTCATTGCCCGCCGTGAATCCCTTGAGCCTCGCCGCATGTTCAGCCTGCCATCGCGTCTGCTGTGCGTCGCGGCACTGCTGTCCGTGGCGCTGGCCAGCTTCTCCTCCACGCTGGCTGGCCTGAGTGTCTTCGTGTGTGTCGCGCTGGGCCAGCTGTTGATGGCGTGGGTGATGCGCTGAGCTTGTGTGTGCTCAGGCTGTATTCAGGTGCTATCACCGACCCGCAGCGTGAACCCCAGGTCGTGGCTAAGTTCTCCGACGGGTTCACCGTTGATGCGTGCCAGCAGCTTGCGTGCGGCCATGCGACCGATCTGCTCCCGCGGTGAGACGATGGTGGTGAGACGCGGGGTAACATGCTCTCCGATCGGCAGACCATTGAAGCCGGCGATGGCGATTTCCTCCGGGATGCGCACCCCAAGCCGCGCGGCGGCGAGAATCGCGCCACAGGCCATGTCATCGTTGGCGAAGTGGATGGCGTCGCAGTCAGGGTGGCGCTCGCGGATGCGCTCGAGCGCCTGCGCACCGCTGGTCATCTGCTGACGCACGGGCAGGTCGAGCAGGGGAGCCTCCTCGATACCGGCGGCGGCCAGCGCCTCACGGTGCCCGGCGTAGCGCATCGCCGCACGATAGTCGCGATCGAGTTCGGCACCGGCGAAGTGGATCGTGCGATACCCGCGTGCCAGCAGGTGCTCGGTCATGGCGCGTCCGGCGGCGACATGATCCATCCCCACGTTCAGATCCAACCCTTCCCCCAGCTCCATGATCTCCACGATCGGCTGATTCCAGTTCTCCAGTATCTGGCGCGTCGCCTCGTCATGGCGCAGTCCCGTCACCACCAGGCCCGCGGCCGACCAGCCCAGAAAGGTACGGATCAGCTGGGTTTCGCGAGCCAGATCGTAGTCCGTCTTGCCCAGCAGCAGCTGATAGCCGTGTGCCTCGAATTCCTCCTGCAGGCCCTTGATCACGTCGATGAACACCACGTTGGACAACGAGGGCACGATGACCGGAATCACGCGACTGGAGGCCGAGGCCAGGCTGCCGGCAATCAGGTTGCGCACGTAGCCAACCTTCTCGATGGCTGCTTCGACCTTGATGCGTGTCGCTTGACGTAGGCTGTCGGGGCTATTGAAGTAGCGCGAGACGGTGATCGAGGAGACCCCGGCTTCCCGGGCCACGTCATTCAGGGTCGGCTGCATGGCGCCCTTGCGGCTGCGGCGAGGAGATGATGGTGGATTAGACATATGTCGCGTTTTCTCATTTGCCGCTTGTCGTGGCTTGGAGCCTAATCTATCAATGATGATAGCGCTAACATGGTAGCGCTAACATTCAGGAGAGTGTTGATTGGTGTGCCGCATGAGGTCGCCTTGATCATCACTTGAAACAGCTTCCGCGGGAGATGTGAGATGACAGCAGCAACGACTTCACCAGTGATCGGCCTTGTCGGCCTCGGCGCGATGGGAATGGGCAGTGCGCGCGCCATGCTGGAAGCAGGCCTGGACGTGATCGGCTGTGATATCTCGCCCGCCGCCTGTCAGGCCTTCGAAGCGGCGGGTGGCCGCGCCGTTGCCTCGCCGTTGGAACTGGCGGCCGAGTGTCAGGTGGTGGTGCTGGTCGTGGTGAATGCCGACCAGGTCGAGCAGGTGCTGTTCGGGGCCGAGGGAGAGGGCGGTCTGGCCGAGCGACTCGCGCCGGGTAGCCTGGTGATCCAGTGCGCCACCGTGGCGCCGAGCTTCGCGCGTGATCTCGAAACCCGCCTGAACGGCGTGCAGCTGGAGCTGCTCGACGCCCCGATCAGCGGCGGCGCCGTCAAGGCACGCAGTGGTGAGCTGTCCGTGATGTCCTCCGGCAGTGACGCGGCTTACGTCAAGGCGGAACGCGTGCTGGCGGCGATGGCAGCCAATGTCTATCGGCTGGGCGACTGCGCCGGCCCGGGCTCGAGCGTCAAGCTGGTCAACCAGCATCTCGCCGGCGTACACATCGCGGCGGCGGCAGAAGCCATGGCGCTGGGCATGAGCATGGGAATCGACCCCGACACCCTGTATGACGTCATCACCCATTCCGCGGGCAATTCCTGGATGTTCGAGAATCGCGTGCCGCACATCTTGAAAGGCGATTACACGCCGCTGTCGGCCGTCGACATCTTCGTCAAGGACCTCAACATCGTGCACAGCACCGGGCGCGAGCTGAAGCTTGCCATGCCGGTGGCCGGCAGTGCCCTGCAGCAGTTCACCGCCGCCAGTGGTGCAGGCTTCGGGCGCGAGGATGACTCGGCCGTCATCAAGGTCTATCAGCGTCTCGGCAGCTTCAACCTGCCGGCCGCCAACGATGAAGGAGCGCAGTGATGCCGATCGTACTGGGCGGAATCGCCGATGACTTCACTGGCGCGACGGATCTTGCCAACAATCTGGTGCGTGCCGGCATGCGCACCGTGCAGGTGATCGGGGTCCCGCAGGAGACGCTGCAGGAAGGTGCCGCGAACGGGCTGGACCTGACTGAGGTAGACGCCGTGGTGGTCGCGCTCAAGTCGCGCAGCTGCCCGGTGGATCAGGCGATCAGTGAATCCCTCGCGGCGCTTGAATGGTTGAAGGTCCAGGGGGCTCGCCAGCTGTTCTTCAAGTACTGCTCGACGTTCGATTCCACACCGGAGGGCAATATCGGGCCGGTCGCCGATGCGCTGCTGGAGGCGTTGGACAGCACACAGACGGCCTTCGTGCCGGCGTTCCCGGTCAACGGACGCAGTGTCTACCAGGGGCACCTGTTCGTCGGTGATCGCCTGCTCAATGACAGCGGCATGCAGCATCACCCCCTCAACCCGATGACCGATGCCGACATCGTGCGCGTGCTGTCACGCCAGACCCCTCATGGTGTGGGGCTGCTCAACCACGCCACGCTGAGTGAGGGAGCGCAAGCTGCTGGTGAGCGACTTGCCACGCTGAAGGCGCAAGGAGTGCGTCATGTGGTCTGCGACAGCCTCGACGAGCGTGATCTCGAGGTACTGGCCGAGGCGCTGGTGGATCACGCGCTGGTCACCGGTGGCTCTGGCCTCGCGCAGGCCTTGCCTGCCCAGTACCGCCGCAAGGGCTGGCTTGCGCAGATCGATGATGCAGCGGTGCTGGCCCCGGCGCAGGGCGCCGCGATGGTGCTGTCCGGCAGTTGCTCGCGCATGACGCTCAAGCAGGTGGCGCACTTCACCCAGCAGCATGCCGCCTTCGCGCTGGACCCCGTCAAGCTCAACGCGAGCGACGCCCACTTCGAGGCGGCACTCGACTTTGCCCGTGAGCAACTGGCGGCGACGGACCCCCGGCCATTTCTGATCTACGCCTCTGCCGAGCCCGAAAGCGTCAAGGCGGCGCAGGCGTCACTGGGCGTCAAGCAGGCCGGTGAACTCATCGAGTGTGCCCTGGCCAGTCTGGCCAGCACGCTGATCGCGGAAGGGGTCGGGCGCCTGCTGGTGGCGGGGGGGGAAACCTCCGGCGCGGTGGTCTCGGCACTCGACATCCGTGAGCTGCGCATCGGCGGTCAGATCGACCCCGGCGTGCCCTGGACACAGGCACCGCACCCGGCCGCCGGCCCCTCGCAGCCGGAGGCGATGCTCTCGCTGACCCTCAAGTCCGGCAACTTCGGCGGCGAAGACTTCTTTACCCGGGCATTCGATGTACTGGATGCCATGAATCCTCGCGAGGAGACCGCATGAGTCAGTCACGGCATGACATCAACGTATTGCGCGAGCAGATCGCCACCTACGGCAAGTCACTGTTCGACCGCGGCCTGACCATGGGCTCCAGCGGCAACATCAGCCAGCGGCTGGAGGATGGCGGCTGGTTGATGACGCCGACCAATGCCTGTCTGGGGCGTCTGGACCCGGCGCGCATCTCGCGTCTCGACGCCCAGGGCGTATTGATCGATGGCGATGCCCCGACCAAGGAGCACTTCCTGCATCGCGCCATGTATGACGAGCGCCCGCAGTCCGGTGCCATCGTTCACCTGCATTCGACCCACTCGGTGGCGGTGTCCTGCCTGCCGGATGTGAATCCGTGTGAGTGCATTCCGCCGCTGACGGCCTATTACGTGATGCGGGTCGGCAAGCTGCCGCTGGTGCCTTACTACATGCCGGGCGACCCCGCGCTGGGCGATGCGGTGCGTGGCCTGGCCGGCAAGCATTGTGCCGTGCTGCTGGCCAATCATGGCCCCGTCGTGGCCGGAAAGACCCTGGAAGCGGCGGTCTATGCCACGGAAGAGCTTGAGGAAACCGCCAAGCTGTTCCTGCTGCTGCAGGGCAAGAACCCACGTGGGATGACCCCGGAACAGGTGGCGGAACTCGAAGCCAGATTCGGCCGCCCCTGAGTGATGACCTCTTCATCTGTGACATCCAAGGATTTGACATGACCCGATTGGCCGCCAATCTCAGCATGTTGTTCACCGAGCATGACTTTCTTGATCGCTTCGCGGCTGCGGCCGACAGCGGTTTTCGCGGGGTCGAATATCTCTTCCCCTATGCCTATTCCCCGGAAGAACTGCGCGCAAGGCTCGATGAACACCAGCTGTCGCAGGTGCTGTTCAATCTGCCGCCGGGCGATTGGGAGGCCGGTGAGCGCGGCCTGACCTGTCTGCCGGGGCGCGAGGAGGAGTTCCGGGCCTCGGTGGCCGAGGCGATCCGCTATGCCGAAGCGCTCGACTGTCCGCGTGTGCATGCCATGGCGGGGCTGGTACCAGAAGGGGCAGATGACGCCATGCGAGCGCGCTGCACCGAGACCTACATCAGCAACTTGCGTTACGCCGCCAGCGAGCTGGAGAAGGTCGGCAAGACACTGCTGATCGAACCGATCAACCCGCGCGACATGCCCGGCTTCTATCTGAGTGGCCAGGCGCAGGCACGCGAGATTCTCGCCCAGGTCGGCGCCGCCAATCTCAGGGTGCAGTTCGATCTCTATCACTGCCAGATCGTCGAGGGCGACCTGATCCGCAATCTGGAGGCGCAGTTCGCGCAGATGGGCCATGTGCAGATCGCCGGCGTGCCGGACCGTCACGAGCCGGATGTGGGGGAGGTGCATTATCCGGCGCTGTTCGCCCGGCTTGAGAGCCTGGGATATGACGGCTGGATCGGCTGTGAATATCGGCCGCGGGGTGAGACGCGCTCAGGCTTGGGATGGGGGCGCGAGCATGGTCTGACGCCCTGAATCCGATTCAGAGGGCTCGCTCGGCGAAAACCAGCGTTTTGGGGAAGGTGACTGCGCCGGGCGAGCATTCAAGGATCAGTAGAAAAAATTGGTGGTATGTCTTTCAGACCAGAACATGCAGCAAAGATGAAAGCGTTGAGTGACTGACGTTCTTTTAGTCGCATATACCTTCTTGTCATTGCTGCTGAAGAGCGTTAAGCGCTATTTTCTCATTCCATCTGGTCTGGTTGTTGTACCACTTGAGGGCTGCTGCTGAGTGATCTGCCCATGCGGCAAGCCTACCTACGCCAGAACACAAAAGTGGAGTCCACACGATGCACGTCATGATTACCGGCGCCGCCGGATTCCTCGGTCAGCGCCTGACCGAGGCCCTGATCGACAAGGGCAGCCTGAACGGCCAGCCATTGTCACGCTTGACCCTGCTGGATCAGATCGAGGCGCCACGTCCCGAGGCGGCGTCATGTCTGGCAGCCGAACCGGCCACCTCGCTGGATGTCGCGATCATCGCCGGCGACATCGCCGACGCCGAGGTGCTTGATCGCTGTCTGGCCGGCGAGCCGCAGGTGATCTATCACCTGGCAGCCGTGGTCAGCTCGGCGGCCGAGGCGGACCTGGCACTCGGCATGCGCGTCAATTTCGATGCGACTCGCCTGCTGCTGGAAGGCTGCGCGGCACACGGATTGAATGGCACTCGACTGGTGATGGCCAGTTCGGTCGCCGCCTACGGCGGTGATCTCCCCGAGACACTGAGCGACATGACCGCCCTGGTGCCGCAGAACTCCTACGGTACCCAGAAGGCGATGTCGGAACTGCTGATCAATGACTACAGCCGTCGCGGGCTGGTGGATGGCTGCGTGCTGCGCTTGCCCACCATCATCGTGCGCCCGGGGCGTCCCAACGCGGCAGCCTCGAGCTTCGCCTCTTCCATCCTGCGCGAACCGCTCAATGGCGAAACCGCCATCTGCCCGGTACCGACCGAGCTTGAGATGTTCGTGATGTCGCCGCGTCGCGTGGTCGCGGCCCTGATCAAGGGCGCGGAAGTGCCGGCGGCTGATTTTGGCCTCTCGCGCTGCTTCATGCTGCCGGGCATCACTGTCAGCGTCGCGTCAATGCTCGCGGCGCTCAAGGATATCGCCGGCGAGCAGGCGCTGGCACTCGTCAAGCATGAGCCTGACCCGCGGATCACCGCCATCGTCGGCAGCTGGCCGGCGCGCTTTGACACCCGCAAGGCACGTTCGCTGGGCTTCCTCGGCGATGCCGACCTGCACGAGATTCTCAATGCGTATCGCGACGAGAGCGCCATCGCCTAGCCAGCGTTCGGGTATCTCATCCAGGACGAGCTCGCCAGACACCCTTGCCAGACCTGCTCGTCACACCAGTACGTCAATAACAACGATCGGCGTCATGCCAGCCGGTAGCGCCGACACCCTACGCCACACAATAACAAACTACAGGAGTAGCACCCCATGACAGACGCCGCCGTCGCGGGGCCACAGGTCATCATCGGCCTGGGTATCGCCATCTTCGTCATGATCTATCTGGTATTGAAAACCCGCGTGCATGCCTTGCTGGCCTTGATCATCGCCGCCTCGCTGGCGGGGTTGATCGGTGGCATGCCGCCCAATGAGGTGATCAGTGCCATCACCACCGGCTTTGGCAAGACGCTTTCCACCATCGGTCTCGTGATCGGCTTCGGGGTGATGATGGGGCGGGTGCTGGAGGTGACCGGTGCCGGACAGCGCATGGCCTACGCCATCCTCAACCTGCTGGGCAAGAACAAGGAAGAGGCCGCGATGGCGCTGACGGGCTATATCGTCTCCATTCCGATCTTCTGTGATTCGGCCTATGTCATCCTCAATCCGCTGGTGCGTTCACTGGCGCGCAACAGTGGACGTTCGGTGATCGGTCTGGGCATCGCGCTGGCGGCTGGCTTGATCATCACCCACTCGAGCGTGCCACCGACCCCGGGTCCGCTGGGTGTGGCCGGTATCTTCGGTGTCGACATCGGCCTGATGATCGGCTGGGGCCTGGTGATCACCGCCCCTGCGCTGATCGCTCTCGTCATCTATGCCCGTATCATGGGCCCGCGCATCGAGGCGATGCTGGAGGCCCAGCCGGGTGGTTTCGAAGGTAGCGTCAAGCATGACACCGACAGCATGATGCCGGAATCGGAGCTGCCTTCCCTGCTGATGTCCTGCATGCCGATCGGCCTGCCCATCGCGCTGATCTTCCTCAACACGCTGGTCAGTGCCGTGATGGGCGATACCAGCAATGCGATCACCAGCACCATCGCTTTCATCGGCAACCCGGTAATCGCCGTGGGGATCGGCGTGCTGGTCGCCATCTATGGCCTGATGCCAAAGACCCCCAAGCAGGAAGTGTTCGATCATCTGGAAAAGGGCGTCGAGACGGCGGGTATCATCCTGCTGGTTACCGGTGCCGGTGGTGCGCTGGGCTCGGTACTGCGTGCCAGTGGCGGCGGCGATTACATCGCCATGCAGGTCGCGGCACTGGGCCTGCAGCCGCTGTTGATCCCGTTCATCATCGCCACCCTGGTGCGCTTCATCCAGGGCAGTGGCACGGTATCGATGATCACCGCGGCCTCGATCTCCGCGCCTATCCTGATGGGCATGCCTGATGTCAACATGGTGCTGGCCGCGCAGGCCGCCTGTATCGGCGCGATGTTCTTCAGCTACTTCAATGACAGCTATTTCTGGGTCGTCAATCGCATGCTCGGCGTCAAGAGCACCAAGCATCAGATGCTGGTGCTGACATTGCCGACGACACTCGCCTGGGCCATTTCCATCATCACGCTGCTGATGCTCAACGCCATCGTCGGTTGAGCCAGTCAGGACAGTATGCGGCAACACGAACACCGGGCCTCATCGAGGCCCGGTGTTTTCGTTGGATATTCGTCCATCAGCGAGGTGTCAACGCGGACCTGCGGCGCTTGTGATTTCCGTCAGCGTGGCTTTCAACATCTGCGCATGTGATAAAGAAAGCAGGGCGATTGAAGGGAAATCAGACATGCCTTCACGAATGGCAATATTGGAGCAACACCTGAGTGTTACGACTCCTGCGATGCTGAGCTTTGCCCCTGAACTCGAGAGGGACTTTGAACAGTTCGAGCATCGTCGGCGCATGAGCCGTGCCGTAATGGGTTGCTGGAGCCTGATCATCTTTCAGCTGATGTTCGTGCTCTATGACACCGTCTATGCGCCGGTCGCGATGCCGGTGACAGAGAATCTCGCCGTGATGCTGCGCCTGTACGTCTGTATCGCGCTCGCGATTCTCGTGCTGGTCCTCAAGAGTGAGATCTGTCGCGCCGTCGGTCGCGAGGCGCTGCTGGTCGCGACCCTGTGGGGCGTGATCGGCCTGGCGGCGTGGCTGGCGGTTCGCGAGAATCACCTGCGCTGCTTCCTTGAACTCTATGCGCTGGGCGTGGTGCCACTGGTCGGTATCGTCTTGATGCAGCTGCGTTTCGTCACGGCTCTGGTGCTGTCGGCAGGAGGGATGGCCATCGTGATGAGCGTAGTGCTGGGCGTATCGATGCCCTATGCCCATATGGACTTCGCGATCGCTTTCGTCTTCATGGCGTTCTGCCTGTTTTCGCTGATTGCCAGCTTCCGCATCGAGTTCTCGGCCCGCCATGCCTATCTGATGACCTCCATCGATCAACTGCGCCTGCAGGACGTGGAGTCACGCAATGCCGAGCTGCAGGAAATGGCCTGTCTCGATCCTTTGACCCAGCTCTACAATCGCCGTCATCTGATCGAGCTGCTCAAGCAGCACCATGATGATGCTCGGCGGGCGAAGAGCGGCGTGTCAGAGGCTCATCCAGCGCCACCGCTGCCTTGTCTGGCGCTGATGATGATGGATGTCGATCACTTCAAGGCCTTCAATGATCACTACGGACATGTGGCGGGCGACAACTGTCTGTATCAGATCGCCCAGGCCTTGCAGGAAACATTGGACAGGGAAAGAGGTACGGGCATCGCGGGGTCTCTCGAAGCGTACGACGCTACGCTGGCCAGCGTCGTACGCTTCGGCGGCGAGGAATTTACCGCCCTGGTGGCCGTGCGGGATCTCGAGCATGCGCGCAGTCTGGCCGAGGCAATGCGCTATGCCGTCAAGTCGCTCAAGCTGCCCCACCGCGAGTCGGAACTCGGTGTCGTCACCCTCAGCGTGGGGCTTTGCGTCATCCCCTTGTCGCGCCTGCTCGAGGGCGAGGGGATGGAGGATGAGATGACGCAAGACATGGCGATCGAGACGCTCCTGGGCCGCTGGGTCGATCAGGCCGACAAGGGGCTCTATCGTGCCAAGCGACAAGGCCGCAACCGTACCTGCGTGCAACGTGGCAATGGCAAGGCGCGCGCCCAGGGGAGTGATGAACTGCGTGATGAGCGGCAGGGTGAGCAGAAGGCTGAGCTGCCAGATCACAGACCGCCAATGGGCGGAGCGGGCCTGTCATGAGAAGTCAAAAGCGACTCCCCGGCGGCCGCGAGGCGATGATGCCGGCGGCGATGGCCGCCGAGCGCGGTGTCGTCGAGAGGCTGATTGACGGGCGCGGCTCGTCACGCTGGCGGCTCATGTTCCCCGACACCCTCGAGACCCGGTATGTGGAAGAGTCGCGCGCCTCGCGCACGCGCGGCCTGTTGCATTCCGGTATCTTCGCCTTCGTGATGTATGCCACCTTCCTGATCAGCGACACCATTCATCGTAGTGAGGACCTGGCACTGGCCGCCATGCTGCGGCTGGGCTGTGTCTGCGTGGTAGCCATGCTGGTGCTGCCTCTGGTGAAGCTCGCGTCATCCATGCGGCTCAAGGAGTGGCTGATGACCGCGCTGGTGATCAACACCATGCTGGTCAGCGCCATCCTGTTGCAGCTGTCACGCACCGAGCTTTCGCATGTCGATACGCTGTTGTTCGGCTTCTTTCCAATGGTCGGCAACATTCTCTTTCGGCTGCGCTTCCCCCAGGCACTGACGGCGTCGCTGATCTGCATGCTCATCATGGCCGGAGTGATCGCGTTGGAGCCTGCCGGTCAGGAGGGGCTGGAGCTGCTGGCGATGGTGATCTTCGTCAGCACCACCGGGCTCTCGCTGTTGGCCAACCATCAGCTGGAACACAATCAGCGTCAGGTGTGGTTGCTGCATCAGCGTGAGCGGCTGTTGCTGGAGGAGAAGCGGGCTGCCGGTCAACGTCTTGCCCGAGAGGCCAACTGCGATGCGCTGACGGGCGTCTTCAACCGACGCCACTTGGAGCGGGATCTGGCGCAGCGCTGGGCGGAGCTGACCCGTGAGGACGGGCTTGCGATCCTGATGGTGGATGTCGACCACTTCAAGACCTACAACGACCATCATGGCCATGTGGAAGGGGATCACTGCCTGCAGCAGGTCGCCGGCGCGCTCCAGGCCGCCATCGGCCCGCAGCCGGGCATGGTGGTGCGCTATGGCGGTGAGGAATTTTTGGTCCTGCTGGAGTCAGTGACCGAGCGGCAATTGCGGGCCTGCGCCGAACGCATCCGTCGCAAGGTGCGCGCGCTCAAACTGAACCACCCCGACAGCGCGGTGGCCAACGTGCTGACCGTCAGTGTCGGGGCGGTGAGCTACAAGGCCGAGCAACACACCAATCTGACCGACCTGGTACGTGCGGCGGATTCGGCGCTCTATGACGCCAAGCATCAGGGGCGCGACTGCTGTGTCGTGAGTTGAGTTTCAGACGCGAAGGAGCAGAACCACAAGGAAAAGGGCAGCAAGAAGAGAGAAGTGAGACAAGAGAGATAAGAGAGATAAGAGAGATAAGAGAGATAAGAGAGATAAGAGAGATAAGAGATTAAAGAGAGATTCAAGAAAGTTGAGAGAGTGAAGAAAGGGCAAGAAGGAAACAGCCAGGCGCGTTCTCGAAAGGGGGCGCGCCTTGTCTTTATGCCGCCATCAGGGCGCACATTCCTGACTGGGCAAGGGGGCGCACCACGGCAGAAATCAAGATAAACCGCGCTCGATGGCCCCGCGTGTTGGGCGTATTCGAGGCTCGACGTCTGGTTATCTTGATGTAGGTCAATAAAGGCGGATGCGCGGCGAAATATAGATGGCAAGCCTGAGCATGCCGAGTGGAAAATACGTGGAGGCTGTCATGCAACATGGTGGGCCTGATCGATCACCCGCCGGGCGGTTGGCCGGATGGCCGGGCCTGCGGCAAAGCGTCATCGTGCACGATAGCCTGGTGTTTTCTATGCTCTTTGGGTCAGCTGGTAGAAAGATGACAGCCATGATCGATGGAGTTTGGTGGTATGCCTTGTCGTCACGGACCTGACCGTGATATCGCTGCGACTGTGCGTCCCACAGCGGGATGAACAGAGAGCAACCCCCGGAGTTCTGAGGAGTCGCCCATGGAACTGGATCCCGTGATCCTGTCACGCATACAGTTCGGATTTGTCGTGTCCTTTCATGCCGTCTTTCCGGTGTTCACCATCGGTCTGGCATCCTACGTGGCCTTGTTGCATGGCCTTTTCTACAAGACAGGCAATGCCGCCTGGGAGCGTCTTGCGGCGTTCTGGGTGAAGGTATTCGCCGTGGTCTTCGCGATGGGCGTGGTCTCCGGCATCGTGATGGCTTTCCAGTTCGGCACCAACTGGAGCAACTTCAGTTATGCCACCTCCAACTTCATCGGGCCGATGCTCAGCTATGAGGTGGTAACAGCCTTCTTCCTCGAAGCCGGCTTCCTCGGCGTGCTGTTGTTCGGGCGTGGCAAGGTGCCGGAAGGCGTCCACCTGTTCGCGGCGCTGATGGTGTCGTTGGGGACCTTCATCTCCTCCTTTTGGATTCTGTCTTCCAACAGCTGGATGCAGACACCGGCGGGCGTCGACTTCATCGATGGTCACTTCTTCGTGAATGACTGGAGCGCGGCCATCTTCAATGCTTCCTTCCCGTACCGCTTCACGCATATGGCGATCGCCTCCTTCCTGACCGGCGGCTTCGTGGTGGCCGGGGTAAGTGCCTGGTATCTGCTGATCGGGCGTGATGTCGAGGCCAACAAGCGCGCGCTGTCCATGTGCATGTGGCTGCTGCTGGTGTTGGCGCCGGCGCAGGCGGTGGTGGGTGACATGCACGGCATCAACACGCTGGAGCATCAGCCGACCAAGGTGGCGGCGATGGAAGGCAACTGGGAAACCCAGTCGGGGGCGCCTCTGCTGTTGTTCGCCTGGCCGGACAAGGAAGCCCAGATGAACCACTTCGAGATCGCGATCCCGAAGCTGGCCAGTCTGATCCTGACCCATGACCCCGATGGCGTGGTGCCGGGCCTCAAGGAGGTCGAGCCCGACATGCAGCCGCCGGTGTGGTTCGTGTTCTGGTCGTTCCGCGTGATGGTGGCGATGGGGCTGGTAATGATCGCGGTGGCGTTCATCGGCCTGTTCCTGCGTCGCGATGGCAAGCTCTATCGCTCGCGTCCCTTCCTGCAGACGCTGCGTCTGATGTCGATTGCGCCATTCTTCGCCGTGCTGGCCGGCTGGTTCGTCACCGAGGCCGGACGCTCACCGTGGCTGGTCTACGAGATGATGACCCAGCAGGAGGCCGTCACGCCGTCACTGACCGGCTGGATGGTGCTTGCCACCCTGATCGGCTACTTCCTGGTCTATCTGGTGGTCTTCGTGACCGGCAGCTACTACCTGACGCGCGTCATCCGTGGCGGTATGCAGCCTGAGCTGCCGCACGACGATGTCGAGACCGCGATGCGCCCGCTGTCCGCCGCGCATGAGAGTCTCGACGATGATGCCAGCCGTACAGTGAGGAGTTGAGTACATGGAACTGATCAATCTGACCATGATCTGGGCGCTGATCATCGGCTTCGGCATCATGATGTACATCCTGATGGATGGCTTCGATCTCGGGGTCGGCATCCTCTATCCCTTCGCCCCGGATGAACACGCCCGTGACGTGATGATGAATTCGGTCGCGCCGGTCTGGGACGGCAATGAAACCTGGCTGGTGCTGGGTGGGGCCGGCTTGCTGGCGGCGTTTCCGGCGGTATATTCCATTCTGCTGCCGGCGCTGTATCTGGGGGTCTTCCTGATGCTGGCCGGGCTGATCTTCCGCGGGATCGCCTTCGAGTTCCGCTTCAAGTCCACGCGTAATCGGCATTGGTGGAATGTCGCCTTCAGTGGCGGTTCCTACGTGGCGACCTTCTGTCAGGGCGTGGTGGTCGGGGCCTATATCCAGGGCTTTGCCACCGAGGGCCATATCTATGTCGGCGGCGCCTTTGACTGGCTGACTCCCTTCACGGTGATCACCGGGCTCGCGCTGGTGGCGGGCTATGCTCTGCTGGGCGCCACCTGGACCATCCTGAAGAGTGAAGGCGAGGTTCAGGCCTGGGCCTACCGCATCACTCCCAAGCTGCTGATCGCCGTACTGGTCGGTTTCGGGATCATCAGCCTCTATACCCCGTTCGTCGATGAATACGTGCGCGAGCGCTGGTTCAATCATATCGGCATGTTCTGGGTCTTCCCGGTACTGGCGCTGTGCTGCGCGGCCTTCATCTGGCGTGCCGTCAGCAAGCGTCTGGAGGGCCAGCCCTTCGTCGCGACCCTGGGACTGTTCCTGTTCACCTATCTGGGGCTGATCTTCAGCAAGTGGCCGTATCTGGTACCGCCGGACATCACCATCTGGGATGCGGCGTCAGACCCGGGCGCGCAGCTGTTCCTGCTGATTGGCGTACTGTTCGTGATTCCCATCGTGCTGGGCTATACCGCCTGGAGCTACTGGGTCTTCCGCGGCAAGGTACAGGACGGTGGCTATCACTGATCTCACGCAGGGGGCAGCGCAGGTGGCAGCGCAGAGGGCAGCGCAGCCCCTCCCGACCAGCACGGCTGGCAATGACACGGCGCGCGCCAGCGTCAGCGACGCCAGTGTCACTGGCAAGGAGCGCGACAAGGCTAGACGCAAGGCCGCCGGCAAGTGGCTTACCCAACAGGCGACGCGCGAGCGTCGCCTGTTGGCTATGGCGGCGCTGTGCGGCGCATTAGCAAGTCTTGCGACCGTCGCACAGCTGGTGTGGCTTGCCTGGATTGTGGCCGAGGTGATCGAGCAGCCCGAGGCGTTGGCTCGTCTGTGGTGGCCGTTCGCGGGTCTGATCGCGCTGCTGGGGTTACGCGCCATGCTGAGCGCCGCGCAGGAGCTATGCGCCCAGAAGGCCAGTCAGCGTCTGCGCCAGCGGGTACGTCGTGATGTGCTCGATCACCTGCAGTCGCTGGGGCCGGTGCGGGCGGCGCAGTTTCATGGCGCCGATGTGGCCCAGCGCTGGGTCGAGCAGGTCGAGGCGCTGGAAGGTTACTTCGCGCGTTTCTACGTTCAGCTGCGCCTGGTATTGATCAGCCCGCTGGTGATTCTGGCCATCGTGGTCAATCAGGACTGGCTGGCGGCGATTCTGCTCGCGCTGACCGCACCGCTGATTCCGCTGTTCATGGCACTGGTCGGCATGGGGGCCGAGTCGCTCAATCGCGAGCAGTTCGTCGCGGTCGCGCGCCTGTCGCGCCACTTCGTCGATCGCGTACGCGGAATCACCACACTGCGGCTGTTCGGCCTGGGCGAGCAGGCCACGCGTGAGGTCACGCTGGTCGCCGATGATTATCGTCGCCGCAGTCTGCGCACGCTGCGCCTCGCCTTTCTCTCATCAGCAGTACTGGAGTTCTTCTCGTCGGTGTCGATCGCGGTGGTCGCGATCTATATCGGCTTCGGCCTGCTGGGCGACATTCCCTTCGGGCCCGCCCAGTCGCTGACCCTGTTCAGCGGGCTGCTGATCCTGCTGCTGGCACCGGAATTCTTCCAGCCGTTGCGCACCCTGTCTCAGCACTATCATGATCGCGCCTCGGCGTTGGCCGCCGCAGACTCGCTGCTGGAGCTGCTCGACACGCCCATTGCGCCAGCACGTCAGACCTCCATGACGGCGTCGGCCAGTGCCACGCTGCCCGAGGATGTGATGTTGCAGCTGGAGGCCGTCACGCTGGCGCATCCCGGGCGGGGCAGGGTGCTTGGTCCGCTGGATCTCACCCTGAAGGCCCACGAGGTGCTGGTGATCAGCGGTCCTTCCGGGGCCGGCAAGTCATCGCTGCTCCAGCTGATGGCGGGATTCGTGGCGCCTGATGATGGCCACTGTCATCGCCATGCGGCCACACGCCTTGCCTGGATGGATCAACGCCCGCTGCTGATGCAGGGCAGTCTGGCCGACAACCTGCGCATCACCGCGCCGGACGCCAGTGATGACGACATCGCGCAGGCGCTGACGCGCGCCGGCCTTGCCGAGGTGCTGGCGGCCTTGCCGCAGGGCATCGATAGCCCGTTGGGCGAAGGCGGGCGTGGGCTGTCCGGCGGCCAGGCTCAGCGTCTGGCGTTGGCGCGGGTTTTCCTGAGTGACGCGCCGCTGGTGTTGCTGGATGAGCCGACCGCCAGTCTGGATGCCGAGACCGAGCAGCGCCTGATCGCCGGTTTCCGAGCATTGGCCGAAGAAGGCCGTACGCTGGTCATCGCCACCCACCATCCGGCCTTGAGGGCCATGGCGACGCGGCAGCTGCCTCTGACCCGTGATGGGGTCGTTGGCACCGCTGGAAAGAAGCAGGATGTTGGGGAGGGTGCATCATGATCGACCCCGCTCTCATTCCCTCAACGCGCGAGGCACTGACTGCGCTGGCGCCCTGGTGGCGGGTGCATGAGCGCTACCGCCGTCGACTGCTGCTGGGCGTGGTGCTGATGACGATGACCGCGCTGTCGGCACTCGGACTGCTCGCGGTCTCGGGCTGGTTCATCACGGCGTCGGCCCTGACCGGGGCGACGTTGGCTGCCGGTGCCGTTGCGGTGCTGGATGTCTACACGCCGGGCAGCGCGATTCGTCTGTTTGCCGTCTCGCGTACCGTCTCGCGCTATCTGGAGCGTCTCTACAATCACGACACCATCCTGCGACTGCTGGCCAGCCTGCGTGGCAGTGCCTTTGCTTCGCTGGTCAGCATGGACCCCGCACGGCTGGCCTCGCGTCGCTCCAGTGACTGGCTCAACCGACTGACGGCGGATATCGACACCCTCGATGCGCTCTATCTGCGTCTGGCGGCGCCTCCGGTGATGGCCTTGCTGCTGATCGTGGCGCTGCTGGGCATCACGCTGGTCTGGCTACCGACCGCGACGCCATGGCTGGCGCTCTTGCTGCTGGCCGGCTGGGCATGGCTGACGCTGGGGCAGGCACGCTGGGGGCTGATGGCCAGCCGTCGGCGTGTGACCACTCTGGAGACATTGCGCTCAAGCCTGATGGAGGCGCTGCGCGGGCATGCCGAACTCGAGGCCTACGCGGCGCTTGGCCATGTGCGTGAGCGGCTGGAGGCGGTGGAGGCACGCCTGCTGGCGGACCAATGGCGGCTGGCGGTCATCAGTGCCGTCGGCAATGCGCTGGCCGTGCTGGTGATCGGGCTTGCCTGGTTGCTGTTGCTGGCGATGGGCATGTTCGCACTGCGTGATAGCCAGCTCAGCGGCCCGATGATGGTGATGCTGCCGCTTGCGGCGATGGCGCTGGGTGAGGGGCTGGCGGGGCTACCGGCCGCCTTCACTCAGGCTGGCGCGACATTGGGGGCCGCGGAGCGCCTCAATGACATCGAGCACGCCGCGGGTATCGTGCATGGCGATGCTCGCCTGTCAGCAGGACCGATCACAGTGACGCTGGAGCACGTCAGCTACCGCTATCCGGGCGCCTTGTTCGCTGCATTTTCAAACGTCTCGCTTACTGTCGAGGCCGGTGAGCAGGTCGCGATCTGTGGCGCCTCCGGTGCTGGCAAGTCGACGTTGGCGGCGCTGCTGACCGGGCAGACCAGCCTGGCCTCACGCGGCCTGCAGAGCAGAACAAGTGAAGAACCGAAAAGTGACGAGCAGAGCGGGCGGGTACTGCTCAATGGCCGTGAGGTGCATCATTACGCGCCGCTGGCGATTGCCGATGGCGTGGGCTGCCTTACCCAGCAGGTCGATCTGTTCGATGCCAGTCTGGCCGACAACCTGCGACTGGGGGCCGCCGATGCCGATGATGCCGCGCTGTGGCGGGTGCTGGATGCGGTGGATCTCGCCGACTGGGTCGCGAGTCTGCCACAGGGGCTGTCAACGCGTGTCGGTGAGGGTGGTCGTCAGGTATCGGGTGGTCAAGCCCGACGCATCAGTCTGGCGCGCCTGGCGCTGACCAACCCCGGCCTCGTGTTGCTGGATGAGCCCTTCTCGGGGCTGGATGCCACGACGGCGCAACGCGTCGCGCAAGGTCTTGCTGACTGGCTGGCGGGCAGGACGGTGATCTATCTGCTGCATGAGCATGACCTGGCTACGCCACGGCCCGGCACCGAGGGCGTGACCAGGGTGTGGTGGTTGGATCGCTGAGCCGCTCCGCAGATGGGGCAAGGCGGGGTGGAAAGCAGGACAGGGTAGAAAACTGAAAAAGCCTCCCGGGCAGGGTGCCCGGGAGGCTTTCGTTGTCACTGGCCCCGTCGATCAGGTTCAGTCAATCAATTCAGTCAAACGGTACCAGTCGATCAAATGCCAGACCATCAGTCCCAGTTCGGGGCGAAGTCCGGGTTGGCGATACGCTCGCCGCGGTCCAGCTCGGCAATCTTGGCCATGTCCTCGCCGGTCAGCGTCAGCGAGAAGGCCTCGATATTGCTGCGGATGTTCCTGGACTTGGTGGAGGACGGGAAGGTCACGATGTCCTGCATCTTGAGCCATGCCAGAGCGATCTGCGCGGGGCTGACACCGTGACGGTCCGCGATGATCTTGAGGGTCTCGTCTTCCATCACCTTGCCGACGGCCAGCGGCATGAAGGCGCTGACCTCAAGCCCCAGCTCCTGACACTTGTCGAGCACCTTGCGGTTCTGCAGGAAGGGATGCACCTCGACCTGATTGGTCAGCAGCTCATCACGCCCCAGAATGCCGACGGCGCGTTCCATCTGCTCGCAGGTGAAGTTGGAGATGCCGATATGGCGCGCCTTCTCCTCGGCCTTCATCTTGGCGAGCGCCGGCAGGTAGTCCTCCATGGCGACTTCGTCATTGGGTGACGGCCAGTGGATCAACAGCAGGTCGACATAGTCCATCTGGAGCTTCTCGAGGCTTTCCTCGACGCTCTTTTCCAGGTCACCTGGCTGGAGGCGGTCGTGCCAGATCTTGGTGGTGACGAACAGCTCGCTGCGCGGGATGCCGCTGTCGGCGAGCACCTGTCCCACTTCGGCTTCGTTGCCGTAGAACTGGGCGGTATCGAAGTGGCGATAACCGGCGTCCAGCGCTGCCTGCATGCTTTCACGCAGGGTGTCGCCTTCCAGACGGAAGGTGCCAAAGCCGGGATTCGGTAGGGTAGTCGACATGCGGTAACTCCTGTTGACGTTCCCGTAGAGCGCGGTGGGAACGATTCCATGTGTGGTGTCATCTTTACTGGGGCTATGAAACTGACGCGACAATGGCGTACCTACGCATCAGTCATGTGCCGGTTGCGCAACAATCCTGCGCCTCCCGCCATGCGCCTCATTCGTTGGCCGTGATCACGAATTTCAAGGCGCGACGCTCACCGCGCTTCAGTTCGGCGAGGCAGGTCGGCAGTGCCGTGAACGGCTCGATGCAGGGCGCCGGCTGATTCATGGAGCCATCGGCGATCGCTTCGAGCAGACTTTCCCCCGCCTCGACCAGGCGTGCCCAGTCCTCGTCGTCACCCGCCCAGTGCAGCGCGCCCAGCGCGACTTCATGCTGCGAGATGGCGCGATCGAAGGCAGGCGCGGCCGCCTGCTCCAGACGGTCCTGGATACAGATGATGTGGCCGTTGGCCCCCAGATGGCGGGTCATCTTGCGGGCGTGATCCCCATTGACGGTATCGATCACGGCGTAGACCGGGGCATCCAGCTGCTCGGCGTCCGCAAGCGTCTCGTCGGCGCCCAGCGCCTTGAGGTCCGCGTGGCGCTTCTCGGAGGCAACACCAATGACGTGGAAGTCGCGCTGTCTGGCCAGCTGGATCAGCCAGCGGCCCACGCTGCCGGAGGCACCGGTGATCAGCAGGCGTCGCCCGGCCTTGATGGGCAGCTTGTCGATGGCAAGCCAGGCGGTCAGCGCCGGGCACGGGAAGGCGGCGGCGTCATTGAAGCCCAGGGTGACGGGCAGGCGCATCACGGCGCGCGCCGGAACCCGCAGGCGTTTGCTGAAGGTGCCCGGCCCCGCCAGGGTGGTGTGGACCGCGATGCGATCGCCCGGCGATACGTGACTGACATTGGCACCGCAGGCAATCACCTCGCCGGAGGCATCGACGCCGGGAATCTGGCCGGCTTGCCACAGCTCGCTGTCCATCGCCATGAACTTCCAGTCGACGGGATTGAGGCCGATGGCACGCGTGGCGACCAGTACCTCGTCGTCTGCCGGGGCGCCGATGTCCACCTCTGACTGCTCGAGCGCCTCAGGCTCGCCCGGGCCTTGCCATACCCAGGCGGGTGCCCGGGTGGCGCTGTGACTGATGTCTTGTGTGGTGGTCTCTGTGGAATCTGACATGGGATCTCCTTGCAGCGTGAACGGTGAATCCTTTCCGCCATGGCGGGGGCAGGTCGCGCGACCCGCCCGGCTTACCAGTGCGTTCAGTCAGCCGGGCAGATCAGTGCAACCCTTGCGCCCTCATGAGAAGTGCGGCAGCACCTCACGCCCCAGTTCCTCGAGGGTTTCCGTGAGCGGGCGGCGATTGCGACGCAGGTGGAAGCCGATGTGATTCACCCCGGCATCCTGCATGGCCGACAATTCTTCCATGAGGGCAAGGCGGCCACTCGACAACCCGAAGCGATGACGACGCACCGGGGCGTGCGGATCTTCTTCCAGATTGAGGTGGATGAAACTGACGTAGGGTTTGTCGCCGGCGACCTGACGCCAGAGCGCCACGCGACGGATGTGGTCCTCCGGCGTGCCCGGATAGGCCAGCCAGCCGTCCATCTCGCGACCGATCCACTCGGGCGTCTGCTGGGAGAGCCCGGCACTCAACAGCGGCGGACGCGTCGCGGCAGGCAGGATGGCCTGACCGTCGCTCAGGGCGTCGTCCGCCTGGCCCTTGATGACATCCACCGCATGACGGAAGGCGGCACCACGGGTCGCGAACTCCTCGCCGAACAGCGGGTATTCCGCCGGTCGGTCGCCACTGGCGACGCCCAGCAGCAGGCGGTCTTCGCTCAGGGCCTGCACGCTGGCGGCGGCCTTTCTCACCAGCCACGGCTGGCGCAGCGGCAGCACCGCGGCGGCAGTACCCAGCAGCAGGTTGTCGGTGTGACTGGCCAGATAGCCCAGGTAGGTGAACAGCTCGAAGACCTGACCGGCGTCGCCGAAGGCGGGGTCGAACAGCGGCACGTCACGCAACCAGGCGGCGCGAAAGCCGAGCCTGTCGACCTGGCCGATCAGCTCGGCATGGGCGCGTATGTCAGGCACGCCGAAGGGCGTGGAGGGGGCTCTGTCAGTGCGGACCCAGTCATTGTCGAGGGGCAGTTCGACGCCCAGGGTCAGGGGGCCTTGAGTGAGACGATCCAGCGGGCGGGTCGGGGAGATCATGATGGACTCCATCAGCAAGCAAGTGGGTAGACGACGGTGCCCCCGAGCCAGCAGGCTGAGCTGTCGGAATCGGGGGCACGTCGTGATGGCGGGAGGCTTCGCGGCGGATCAGGCGGTCGCGATGGAAGACGCGTGACGCTTGTCGAGGCGACCGGCCAGCAGGGTCAGCAGCAGGGCGGCGGTGACGATCAGCGCGCCGATCCAGGCGGTGTCGGTCAGTGCCATCCCGGAGACCACCTGGCCACCGACGATGGAGCCCAGCGCGATGCCGATGTTGAAGGCGGCGATGTTGAGGCCGGAGGCCACGTCAACGGCCTGCGGCACGAAGCGTTCGGCCTGCTGCACGACGTAGACCTGCAGGCCCGGCACGTTGCCGAAGGCGAAGGCACCCCAGATCAGGATGGTGATCACGGCGGTGATCGGGTTGGCGGCAGTGAAGGTCAGCACGCCGAGGATGACGATCAGGCCACCGAAGATCAGGGTCAGGGCGCGGATCGGGCCCATGCGGTCGGCCAGCTTGCCGCCCTGGATGTTGCCGATGGCGACCGAGACGCCGTAGACCAGCATGATCAGACTGATGGCGCCTTCATTGAAGCCACTGACGTCCTGCAGCAGCGGGGCCAGGTAGGTGAAGGCCGTGAAGGTGCCGCCGTAGCCGAGAATGGTGATCAGGTAGACCAGCAGCAGACGTGGATGGGTCAGAACCTTGAGCTGTTGGGCGAAGGTGGCCGGTACGCTCTTCTTGAGATTGTTGGGCACCAGGATGGCGCTGCCGATCAATGCTAGCAAACCGAGGACCGAGACCACGAGGAAGGTGGCGCGCCAGCCGAAGTGCTGACCGATCCAGGTGCCCAGCGGCACGCCGGTGACCAGAGCCACGGTCAGGCCGGTGAACATGATGGCGATCGCACTGGCTTCCTTGTCCTTGCTCACCAGGCTTGTCGCGATGGTGGAGCCGATGGAGAAGAAGACCCCGTGGGCCAGGCCAGTCAGGATGCGCGCCGTGATCAGCGAGCTGTAGCTGGGTGCCTGCCAGGCCAGCAGGTTGCCGGCGATGAACAGTGCCATCAGTCCCAGCAGTACCAGCTTGCGATTGAAGCGGCCGGTCATGGCGGTCAGCACGGGGGCGCCGATTGCGACACCGACGGCATACAGGCTGACCAGCAGGCCAGCGGAAGGCAGAGAGACGCTCAGGTCCTGAGCGATGGTGGGTACCAGTCCGACGATCACGAACTCGGTGGTCCCGATGGCAAAGGCGCTCAATGTCAGCGCCAGCAGGGCAAGGGGCATGGCAGTTCTCCATCAGCAATGGGTGGGTCTTGGATGCTGTGCAGTCTGCCGTGAGATACCTTTGTGATAAACGCACGAAATGATGAAAGACTTTTGCATTTTTCGTAAAGATTGCCTGTGACGGCGTCCTTTCTCCCATCCTTGCAGCGCCTATCTCTGTCCCTGTCGGCTTGTGTCGCCATCTCGATCTCGTGTCACATGGCGTCACTGGCTGATTCAACAGGGCGACTCAACCGGGTAACTCAACAGCGTGATTCACCAGGGCGACTCCACAGGGCAGGGCGCAGCGGCTACACTGCGCGCCGAGAATTTTCATTCACTCCCTGTTCACATCGGAGATCGTCTTGGCCGCGCCTGACACCCCGTCTTCCTCTCAGCCTGATGCCCGCACTGCAGAGACTCCCTGTTCCTTGCCGCGCCTCGTCATGCCCTCGACCTGGCGAGGGTGGAGCTTGCTGGTGATCTTTGCACTGCTGGTCGTGATGGGCATCTGGCCGGTAATCGGTTGGGTCAATCAACAGACCCTGTTGTGGGGCATGCCGTCATTGATCATCTGGAGTTACCTGATCATCTTCGCGTGCAGTGGCGCGATGTTGCTGGGCAATCGATTGCTGACCAGGCGTGGTGATGCACAGCACGAGGAGGCCTCGCGTGATTGATCCGGATGCCTTTTCATCTATGCATGACAGCGTGCCCTTGCTGGTCACGTTGGGCTATATCGTGATTGCCATGCTCATCGGGCTTGGTGCCAGGGGCGGTCGGCGCATGGATACGCTGGAGCAATGGGGTGTGGCGGGGCGCTCGATGGGGCCGGTGACGCTGTATCTGTTGATCGCCGCGGGCAGTGTCAGTGCCTACACCTTCATGGGCGCACCGGGCTGGGCCTACAGCAAGGGTGTGCCGGTATTCTATGTCGCCATCTATCTGGCCTACCTGGCGCTGGTGGCCTGGTACTTCGGGCCCAAGGTGTGGAAGTTCGGTGAGCAATTCGGACATGTCACCCAGGCAAGCGCGATCGCGGACCGTTATCAGAGCCCGGTGCTGGGCGCGTTATCGGCGCTGGTGATGTCGATTGCCTCCATCGCCTACGCCGTCCTGCAGACCATCGGCTCGGCCTACATCCTGCTGGTGATGAGCGGCGGGCGTATTCCGTTATGGGCTGGTGTGCTGCTGGTGTTGAGCGCGATCGCCGTCTATCTGTTCGTTAGTGGTCAGCGTGCCATCGGCCGTACCAATGCCTTTCAAGGGGTATTGATGCTGGTGGTCGCCTGGGTGATCGGGCTATGGGCCACTCATCTTTCAACAGGAGAGTGGGGCTTCAGCGGCGTGTTCGCGCGTCTTGAAGCCAGCCATCCAGAGTATCTGCGCCTGCCCGGCGCTGGCGGAGACATGAGCTTCAGCTTCTGGACCACCTCGATCATCGTCTCGATGCTGTCGTTCATGCCGCCGGTATGGACGCAATGGATGAGTGCCGCCTCCGCCGGCACCCTCCGTCGCAGCGCCAGCTGGCTGCCGACCTATTATGTGGTGATCCTGCCGCTGGTGGTGGTCGGCTTCATCGGCATCTACAGCCTGCCGGAGCTTGCGCGCGCCGACACAGTGGTGCTCGAATATGCGATGGCCAACATGCCGGTCTGGCTGGTGGGCCTGTTGGGCGCGGGCACGCTGGCGGCCTCGATGTCCTCCAGCGAGCCCTTCATTCACTCGGTGGCCCTGAGCCTGAGTCGTGATGTGCTGCAGCCAGGCCTCAAGCTTGATGACCAATGCGCTGGCAAGCTGGCGCGCTGGCTGATCTTCCCGGTGATGTTCCTGATCGTGGCGCCGCTTGCGATCTGGGAGCCGGGCAATCTGGTGATGATTCTGTTGATCGGGCTGGGCTTTGCGTCTCAGGTATTGCCGGCATTCATCGGAATGTTCTTCTGGCCGCGTGCGTCGGCGGCCGGTGTCATCAGTGGTATCTGTGCCGGCTTCGTGGTCACGGTGCTGTTCACCGCTGTGTGGCCACATCCGTATGGCCTGCATGCCGGCTTCTGGGGGCTGATGCTCAACCTGCCGGTCTTCGTGCTGGTGTCACTGCTGACCCGTCCGGTGGAAGAGTCTGTCACGCTGCGCTTCTTCCGCATCGCCGCCCCCTGGAGTCTCAAGCGCTGATAGTCAGCAGGGAAGATCAGGAGCGGAGTGATGTCGGGGGAAGCACTCCGCTCTGCAAGGCTGCGTTCGGCTCGCCAACACGGTTGTCTAGAATTTGGACAAGCGTTTGACAAGGTTGTGAACGATTGTCACGTTTGCGCGCGAGCGCTTATTGATCCGTGTCGCCTTGTATAGAGTGTGATCATTGATTGGCTGTCCTCAAGGGAGGGGACGTGAATGAATGATCTGATGGTGCAGGTGGACAGACAGATACAGCGTGAGGGCGGTCTGGGAGTGCATTTCCCGGCCGAGATTGAAGCGCGCTTCGAGCGTGACATCCATGTCGCGCGCAGCCACAAGCTTGCCTGCATGGGGGCGGTGGCGATCAGTATCTATGTGCTGTTTCTGCTCAATGACTGGCGCTTTCGCCCAGACCACATGCTGGAGGCCATCGTCATTCGCGTCGGTGTCATGACGCCCATCGCCCTGATCTGTATCTATATGCTCAAGCGGGGTATCTCGCCGGTATTGCGTGAGATGTTGATGACTGCGCTGGTGTGCTTCGCGATGATCTTCACGGCCCTCTTGATCCAGTTGTCAGTCTCGCCACATTCCTTCCTCGACCTGTTTGCACTCGGGCTTATCGTGCTGGTGGGCAATGTCCTGTTTCAGCTGCGTTTCTGGTATGCCCTGTGCTCTTCGGCCTTCCATTTCGGCGTGATGCTGTATCTGGTCAATGCCCATCCTGCGCCTTATGCCTCGGCGGGTTTCATGGCGTTGATGGTCTTCTTGTCCATCACGCTGTTTTCGATCATTTCCAATCTGCGCAGCGAAAAGGCCGAGCGCCTTTCCTACCTGTTGTTGCTGCGTGAGCAGCTCAGGGTCGAGGAGTTCACTGAGAAGAATGAAGAGTTCCGACGCCTGGCCTCGATCGATCCTTTGACCGAAGTCTATAACCGGCGTCACTTCGACAGCCTCGTGAGTTCGCTGCTGGGCAAGCAGCTGGACAGCCGTCTTCAATACGGTGTGGCCATGATCGATGTCGACCATTTCAAGGCCTACAACGATCACTATGGTCACGTGAAAGGGGATCTGTGCCTAAAGCGTATCGCGACGGCCATCTTCGAAAGTGTGCACCCCGATGTCGATATCGTGGCGCGTTTCGGAGGCGAGGAATTCGTGGTACTGCTGCCATCCTGTACACCGCAACAGGCATTGGCGCGCGCAGAAGAGATCCGCCGCCACGTTCGCGACCTGGCACTACCCCATGCGGGAAGTTCATGCCAGGGCATCGCCACCATCAGCATTGGCGTCTCTGCCACCGGTACCGGTCAGGACTGCAGCTTCGAGGCCATTCTCAAGCAGGCCGATGAGGCGCTTTATCATGCCAAGGCATCGGGACGAGATCGCTGCGAGTTGTTTGCTCAGCAGGACCAGCAGGCACTGGGCCGAGCCTCTGCCGGCTAGCGTCCTGGTCGTGATGGTGTCGTGGAGTCTGCGACGAGAGCCCGCGGGCGTGCTCACGTCTCATGCGACAGTCCCAGCTGCTGGCGAAGCCACGGCAGCATGATCTGCTCTGCCTGATGCGCTCGCGCCCCGGGGTAGACCAGATAGAATCCCTGGCCCTGATCCGGCAGGCCACACAAGGTGACCAGTTTCCCCTTCGCAATGCCTTCCGTTGCCATCAGGCGCGGTGTCAGCGCGACCCCCTGATCCGCGAGAGCGGCATCGATCGCGAGACTGGTGTGATTGACCCAGAGGCGATCGGCCTTCTCAAGCCCCGAGAAGTGCGCCGCAAAGGTATGCCACCCCTGATGACTGTCCTCGATCAATACGCACCCGCGCATATCGAGCCTATCCAGCCGCTCGCCCAGCTGTTCCCGATAGCCGGGACTGCAGACGGCGATACGCTCAAGTCCCGTCAACCATATCGCCTTGAGTCCGGCGTCATGCTGGCCGTAGCCCTGACGAATGGCGAGATCGATTCCGTCCTGATGCAGATTCGAAAGTCCCTCGCTGGCGTGTACCCGCAGCTGCCATTCGGGGTGTGCGTGGCGAAAGCTTGCCAGCCGGGGCATCAGCCACTTGGCGGCAAAGGAGGGCGGTACGCTCAATGACAGGGTGGTGTCAGCGGGGTCATGGCTGGCATCGCGCACGGCCTTGTCGATATTGCCCAGCGCCAGGACGATCTGTTCATGGAAACGCTGGCCAGCGGGAGTCAATGCCAGACCACGCGGGAGACGATGGAAAAGCTTTACTCCAAGCTGTGTTTCCAGTTCGCGAACACGCTGCGCCACGGCGCTCTGGGTGAGCGACAGCTCTTGCGCCGCGCGGCGGAAGTTGAGATGGCGCGCTGCCGCATCGAAGGCTGGCAGCGCCCCCAAGCGCAGTTTCGTGCTCAGGTTCTTGCTCACGTTCTGGGGCGTGCTCATGTTCAGGCTCATGTCAGAGTCATGCTCATGCTTATGTTAAGCGCCATGGGCGATGGGTCGGCAGGGGGTGATGATGCCCCTCTGGTACCGGCACGCTATCTGAGCGGGAAGTGGCGCACCGCGTGTATCGCCAAGCGGCACAAGAGTGAAGATTTTCTACAGGGTAGTGCAAATAATGCTCGCTTGTCGCGGCGCGGAGCACAGCCGAACATGGCGATATCGACCTCACATGGCGCTATCGCTAAGAGCACCATGTAGTTGGCTCCCCAAGTATCCTCGCCACAAGGAGTACCCCATGCCTCGCTCACGTTTCTCGGCACATCTTGCCTTTCTGGCGCTCGGTACCATCTGGGGCAGCAACTTCCTGTTCATGAAATGGGCGGCGGAGTGGATCACCCCGGGTCAGGTGACCCTGCTGCGTGTCGTAGCAGGCTTCATCCCTCTGGCTATCTATGCTGCCTGTCAGGGTGTTCTGCACTGGGCGCACTGGCGTCATCTGCATCACTTCGTTGTCATGGCCCTGCTAGCGACGGCCCTGTACTACCTGGCATTCGCCTATGGCAGTTCAGTATTGCTGTCGAGTGTCGCGGGCATGCTCAGCGGCGCCATCCCGCTCTTCACCTTCGTGGCGGCGGCATTGCTCCTGCGCAACGAGCCGATCAATGCACGTTCGATCACCGCGACCTTGCTCGGTATCATCGGTATCGCGCTGATTGCCCGCCCATGGCAGGGGCTGCAGGCAGATGTCTCGTTGGCAGGCGTGGCCGCCATGCTCGGCGGCGCGATGTGTGTCGGCTTGTCATTCGTCTATGCCAAGCGCTTCGTGATGCCGTTGGCGATTCCTTCGCTGGCCCTGGCTACCTATCAGACGGGGATTGCCACTCTGCTGCTGCTCGCTGTCATCGAGCTTGAGGGTATCCAGGCGCTGAGCAACGATGGCGTTGCCTTGACCGGGCTGGTAATCGGCCTCGGGGTGTTGGGAACCGGCTTGGCCTATGTGCTTTATTACTTCATCGTCGGCGAACTTGGTGCCATCAAGGCCTCCGGCGTGACCTACCTGCCCCCGGTGGTCGCCGTCATCATCGGAGTGCTGCTGATAGGGGAGCCCATCCGCGGACTCGACCTGCTGGCAATGGCGATCATTCTGGTAGGCGTCATCCTGTTGCAATCCGCACGTCAGAAGCAGGAGGTTGCGCCTCCCAAGGCAGGCGGCAGCGAGACTGGACAGGCACTGCCTCGCTCAGGTGGACTCGAGGCCTCGAATCACTCGGCGCGATGAACAACACTGGGGATCACGACTGAGGGCCGCAGCTGAGACGCACAACCGAGAACCGCAACTGAAGCTCGCGATAGTGATGGTTTAATTATCGAACGCCTGATGATGCACCCCGCCTGTGTGCGGGGTGCATCATCAGGTCTCAGCCGTTGTACTTATCTCACCCCCGTGCCACTTACCTCGAGTGCCTGACACGGGTAAGGTTGAGGCAAATGGCCACAGGTTGATGAAATTTGCCTCATGTCTGAACCGCAGTCCGACCCCTCTGAACCCTCTGGGCTTTCAGCACGGTCTGAATTGTCAGGGGACTCTGAACGGCCCGCGCCATCCCGCATGCCCCCGCAAGGGGCGGCGACGGCGTCGGAGGCTCTCTCTGCGCCGTATCCGCGCCCGGATTCACCGCCGCTGCTGGCACCCGGGGCTGCCGAGCACACGCTGAATGTCTGGTTGGTGCCGCGCTTCTCGATGTTGACGTTGTTCTGCCTGCTGGAGCCGCTACGGGTCGCCAATCGCTTTGGACGGCCGCTGTTTGCCTGGCGCCTGCTGTCCAGTGATGGTGAGGCTGTCGTGGCCAGCAATGGCGTGCGTATCGACGTCGATGGTGCCTTGTCGTCTCTGGTCAATGAGCTGCCGTCGGGTTGCCAGAATGGGGCGCAGACTCGCTTGATGGTGGTGTCATCCTACGGACCGGAAGTCAGCGTCGGCAGCCAGGCGCGTGGCGTGATTCGCCATCTGGCGGCCCATGGCGCCTGGTTGGGAGGCTTGGATACCGCCCCCTTCATTCTGGCGCGCGCTGGGGTGCTGGCCGGCCATCGGGTCGCCCTGCATTGGGAGAGCGTGCCGGCCTTTCGCGAGGAATTCCCTCAACTCGAGATCAGTCGGGCCGACTATGAATGGCAGGGCGAGCGGCTGACGGGGTCTGGCGGCGCGGCCAGTATCGACATGATGCTGGCGTGGATCGAGTTTCTGTACGGGCCGTCGCTGGCGGACGCCATCGGGCGGCAGCTGGTGCATCAGCGCGGACATCTGGTTACGCCTGCTGCTGTCAGTAGTCGAGACGATTCGCTGCCACGCGGTGTGGTCAAGGCGCTGGCCGTGATGGAGGCCAATCTTGCGCAGGTGCTGACGATCCCCGATATCTGCCGTCTGGTCGGCCAGTCCCAGCGCCAGTTGACGCGCCTGTTCATGGCGCATCTTGAGGAAACCCCCAAGCAGCGCTATCTCGGCATGCGCCTGGATCATGCACGGTGCGTATTGGCCGACAGCAGTCGCAGTGTTTCCCAGGCGGCCCTCGGCGTCGGATTCACGCATCTGGCGCACTTCTCGCGTGCCTATCGTCAGCGATTCGGTGAGCCGCCCAGCGCGACCGCGCGCCGTGGCCAGGCCACGACCTGAGACGGATCGTTTCTTTTGCCGCTCAAGGCCTCGCGGATGACATCAAGGCCACAAAAAGCGCCGCAAAAGGGAGTATGATCGCGCCGCGCCGCCGAAACGGAATCGCAGAAGACGACTTGGCAGAAGGTGCCATCACGGTTCGCGACAAGCATATTCGCCATTGTTTCATGCGCACGCCAGCGCACTGCAGGAGGCTTCACGAGAATGAACTGGATAACCTGGCTCGACCTGGCCGGTGTGATGATCTTTGCCCTGACAGGTGTCGTCGTGGCGTGCCGTTCACGCATGGACCCGATCGGCATGCTGGTGCTGGGGGCCGTGACCGGTATCGGCGGCGGTACGTTGCGCGATCTCGTGCTGGGGATCGGCCCGGTGTTCTGGGTCGAGCAGCCGATCTATCTGTGGGTCATCCTGTTGACGGTGCTGGTGGCGACGCTCGGCTTTCATTATATCCATCGTCTGACGCGGATCTTCCTGCCGGTGACCGATGCCTTCGGGCTGGCGCTGTTCACGGTGTTGGGCGCGCACAAGGCGCGCATGCTGGGCGTGGATGGCATCGTGGCCGTCTTGATGGGCACCATGAGCGGTGTCGCGGGTGGCATGATCCGCGATGTGCTCGCGCGCCGTGTGCCGATGGTGCTGCGTCAGGAAATCTACGCCTCGGCGTCGCTGGCGGGTGGCATTCTCTATATCGCGCTTCTCGAGGCTGGCGTTGGCCTGGCGTGGGCCACCGGTGCTGCCATCGTGCTGATACTCGCGATTCGCCTGCCGGCGATCTATTGGCACCTGACCTTGCCGACCTTTGCCTGGGTGATCATTCCGCCGCCTCCGCTGGCTTCGCAGCCCACAGGTCATGAGCATGATCCATCCCCATCGAGGGCAGAGGGCAATGGCCTCGCAACTGACGATAGCGGCGGTGGTACGGCGGCCGAGAAAGATGGGTCTCCGTCCGCTCTGATCGAGGGCAAGCCGTCCCGGCGTTCGGAATTCGCGACGACACTGGGTGGCTCGATCGGCACTAGCGATGTCCCCCCTTCGGATCAGCTGGAGACGCCTCCTGCGCCACCCTCATTGCCGCGGCGCACGCCCAAGGCACGCGTCAGGATGCTGCGCCCCGGAGAGCGCCGCCGTGGTGGGTTCTAGAGGCCGTGACCCGATCGTCAAGCAATATCGCGGAAGTGAACATGAAGCGGATGATCATTGTGATTTCTGCAAAGATGCATGGGACCATGCGTTTTGAACTTTCCAGGAGATCACAGCATGCGCAGCCGTTCGGATGACCTCGAGTTGCTACTGGCCGTGGTGGATAGCGGGGGCTTCAGCGCCGCCGCCAATCGGTTGAATATTCCGGTGGCCAAGGTGTCGCGGGCCATCCAACGCCTGGAAGGTGAGCTGGAAACGCCGCTGCTGAATCGCACCACACGCAGCGTGGCGCTCACCGATGAGGGGCGCGGCTTCGTCGAGCGCGTGCGCGAGGGTTTGTTGCTGCTCGGCAGTGCCGAAGAGGCCCTGTTGCAGCAGCGCGATCAGCCCAGCGGGCGACTGCGCGTCGATGCCGCAAGTCCCTTCGTGCTGCATCAGCTGGTGCCGCTGGTCGCGGAGTTCTCCCGATGCTATCCCGGCATCGCGCTGGAGCTGTCAGCGGCCGATGACATCATCAATCTGCTGGAACAGCGGACCGACGTGGCCATCCGTATCGGCGAGCTGGATGACTCCACACTGCACGCCAAGGTGCTGGGCCGCTCCACGCTGCATCTGGTCGCAAGCCCCGCCTATCTGGCCGAGCATGGGGTGCCGTCCAGTGTCGCGGCGCTGCAGGCCCATCAGCTGCTGGGTTTCCTGCCCCCCAGTCGTCTCAATCGCTGGCCGCTCAAGGGGGCCGCAAAGGGGTTTGACACGACCCCTCATCTGCCGACCACCAGTGGCGAAGTCATGCGTCAGCTGTGCCTGGCCGGACATGGTATCGCGCTGATATCGTGCTTCATGCTGGGCAATGACCTCAAGACCGGTGCTCTGGTGGAAGTGTTGCCCGGCCAGATCCAGAGCCCCAATCCCCGCGAGCAGATCCAGGCGGTCTATTACCGCAACAGTACGCTGTCGCCGCGCATCAGCGCCTTCGTCGAGTTTCTCGCCACCCGCTTGACGCTGTGAGTGGCTGATGTCTGGCGCTTCAGACTTGTCCTGACAACAGCGGATTAAGGGGCGCTGATTTGTCCTGGCACAGAGTTTTAACGATTACCCCACTCCAGAAACATGGCAGTGGAGCCGGGCTGATTTAAATAAAGTTTATAATCTCTTGATGGAATCTGGTTATTGGCGCATGTTGCATGGCGTATTTTACGTGCAATAGCGATATATTGGGCTGACAAGGGTGTAATCAGCGCTTCAGGGACGAGCAGATGATAGCCAAGGAAAAAGAGGCCTACAGTGGCGACGATGAGCGCGCCAGGTACGGTCACCGCCAGGAAGAGGATGTGGCCTTCCATCTACGGCGTGCCTTCGGGGACGACCCCGAGGTCGTGATCTTCAATGATCTGCGACTGAAACACGGTGAGGAGAATGCCCAGATCGATCATCTGGTCATGCATCCCTTCGGCTTCATCATCATCGAGTCGAAAAGCATCACTGGTGAAGTCAGGGTCAATGCGGCAGGTGAATGGCAGCGCAGCTATCGAGGCAATTGGACTGGGCTCAAGTCACCACTGCGTCAGGCGGAATTGCAGCAGGATATTCTCAAGCGCCTGTTGATCGAACATCGCACTCATTTGATGAACAAGACCTTCGGGCTGCAAGGTGGCTTTGCCGGTCGGCAATGGAGAGTGCTGTGCGCCGTCTCGAGCAATGCCATCGTGCACCGTGACGAGATGGACAAGGGTGTCTCGGCTCAGGTGGTGAAGCCGGAGTTTCTCCACGAGCAGGTCAGTGGTCTGATCGGGGCGCGCTCGATGGTCAAGCGTGCCTTGCTGTTCGATACGCGTCCGGAGTTCACCAAGGATGAGCTTGAGCGTGTCAGCGAGTTCCTCCTCAAGCAGGACGCCCGTTCGCGTCGCGCGCATGCCGTCGAGACCGTTCGTCGCGAGGTGAGTCGCCGCCCGCAGCCTGCAGCGAAGACGCCTGACGCCGCTGACAGTGCCGCGAGTCGATGGGCGATCAACGAGGGGGGTATCCGCGAATCTGACGGCAAAGCCCTCGCCAACAAAGACCTCGGTACCGAAGCTCTCGGTATCGAAGATCTCGATAACAACGGCGCGGGCTACAGTGCTCATGGCGGCAATGGCATTGGCGACAAAGCGCCTGGCAACCACGAGCGTGGCGCCCAGAAGCGCGGCAGCCAGGAGCGCTGTAAAAAGCGGCTGGGAGGCGATTTGAGTGCAATGGCGGTTGCCATACCCGCCGCCGCGGCAGTCAATGAGGCGAAGACAAGCGCCGAGAGCGTCGCTGAGCCCAACGCTGAACCCAGCGCCGAAACAACAGCGGCGCCAGCCGAAGTACCTGTCGAATCGCCAGTACCTGAAGCGTGTCTGACCTCGCCACAGTTGAGCGAGCATCTCGACAGAATCACCGCACGCCTGAAGGCTTCCGCCACTACGCAAGCGCCACCGGAAGTGCGTGTCCAGTGCCAGAAGTGTCAGGAAAAAGATGCACTGCTGGGGCGTTACGGTCCTTACGGTTATTACGTCAAATGTCAGGTCTGCAACGCCAATACATCACTCAAGCAGGGCTGTCCGGCCTGCGAGCATCACAGTGTACGCCTGAGCAAGTCCGGGGCGGTCTATTCGGGGCATTGCCCGCAATGTGAGCACGAGTTCGTGATATTCCGTCAGCCCGATTGATGTGATGCCTTGCAGACAGACAACGCCCGCACTCCTTTATCAGGAATGCGGGCGTTGTCTTTCAGGGGGGCGACTCGACGGACCTCTCTATTTCCGACTCAATTGTCGACTCAATTGTCGACGGGCCAGACCTTGAAGATACGGTACGGCGCCTTGCCGCTGTCCTTGCCGTCATTGAAGGGCGGCGTGCTGTCGAGCTGATTGACGGTGACGTAGAGCCAGCCGTCGGCTGCCATGCGCACGCCATCCGGCCAGTCGAGACGCTCATCGCGCACCAGCGGCGTCAGCCTCCCATCGGCACCCAGCACATCCAGTCCATGCTGGTTGAGATTGGTGAAGTAGTGAGTGCCACCGGCGGTGTCCGCGCCATCGGAAACAGGCTTGTCGCCAACGCGCGTGATGGCAGCGGCGATAGTGGCGTGATCGGTGCCTTCGCGCAGCAGTCTGGCCGGTACGCTGTACCAGCTGTGGCCGGTCATGGCGCCGAAGAAGACCGTTTCGCCATCACCGGACAGAGTGATCGGGTCGACGCCGACCTTGGCAGGCTTGCCATTGAACTGGACGTCCTTGCCATCGATCTTGAGCTTGGCACCGGGTTCTGCCTCAAGCGCCGGGTGCTCGCTGAAGCGGGTGGCCTCGCCGCTCTCCAGGTCGACGGTGATCAAGCCCGGATTGGCGATGTCTGCCAGATAGGCCACGCCACGGCTGCGGTCCACTGCCAGGTCCTGCACGAAGCTGCCCTCGGGGGCGATATTCTCAGGCAAAGTCAGCTTGGTGATCAGCTTGCCCGAGGCAATATCGAAGCCCCACAGGCGGGTCTTGCCCAGATGCAGCCCCATGTCGGTAATCCAAAGCCCGCCTTGGCCATCCTGATAGATGCCCAGCGGGGAATCGATGGTGGCGTCGCTGTAGCGTCCGGCATGCGTCTGCAAGGCGGGAGAGGGCCAGGCGCGATAGCTGTTCTGACCGGTGATCTCGACCAGTTGCACGTCGTGATCCCCATCCATCGGGTGAATGGTGGCGAAGACCTGTCCATTGGGCGTCACTGCCACATTGCCGGGGCGAATCTGCATGACGGCGACAGAGCGCATCTCACCGTAGGCAGGTCCGGCCTTGAGCGCTGAGGTGGTGGCCGGCAGCGTCGTATGGCCGTTGGCACAGCCCGTCAGCAAACTACTGACCAGGGCGATGGCACCCAGAAACCGAGGGGAGCGTTTGACGCCAATGACTGCTGTGTACATCGATGCTTCCTTGTTGCTGTGAAGATAGCGCGCGGCATGCCATGAAACCTTCAGACATGTCTGGCTTGGGAGCGAATGGACCCCGGTCCCGGGCCCGGGCGGGGGCGGTGTTGTCATGCCCCCGCGATTGCCCACCTTGGGCATGCCAGCGACTCTGCACAAGTACACATAATAAAATCATGCGAATCAATCGGTTGTGCAAGGTTTCCTGAGATTGATGCGAGCGCCTTCCCAGTCAGTCGGTCTGGGGCTGTGGAGGGTGTGTCCAAGCGGTAGGAGTGCCGCGGCATGCAGCCATTTTGGATCGAGTGATCCAAAAGTTGTTGACACTGACTGGCTGGCTCAATATCTTATGGATCAATTGATCCACAACATGTGTCATTCATCGCCATGCCTCTGTCGATTTCTGGTGTGTAGCTGGTAGTCGTCAAGATGATCGAGCACGCTTGCCCCATGTTTTTGGCCACTGACAAGTGAGCGAGTGGCAGGCCACATGATGGGTTGATGGATCGCCACAGACCTATTTATCAGGAGTCAGACTCATGACAACCAACGTCGTCAATCTCAACGAAAAGGAATTTCAGTCTCTCAGCGATAAAGGCGTGACCTTTGCCGTGCGGCTCTGGGCTGAATGGTGCGCACCGTGTCGCATGATGTCACCGATATATCATCAGGTAGCCGAGGCCATCGCGAATGATGACCTGGTGATGGCAGAGCTGAACATCGATGATCATCCGGCCATTGCGGAAAGACTCGGGGTGCGTAGCATTCCGACCGTCGTCATCTTCAAGGATGGCAAGGAGGTCAATCGCTCTGTTGGCATGCTACCGACTCCTGAACTTCAGAAGCTGATTACACGCTACGCATAGGGCAAGGGCTCATCATGAGTACACACCGAAAATTGATAATACTCGGGTCCGGGCCGGCGGGTTACACTGCAGCCATCTATGCGGCCCGTGCGAATCTTTCCCCCATGTTGATTACGGGAATGGAAGTGGGTGGTCAGCTGACATCGACGACGGACGTCGAGAACTGGCCCGGTTATCCCAAGGGAGTGCAGGGTCCTGAGTTGATGTTGCAGCTCAAGGAACATGCGGAAAGTTTTGATACCGAGATCGCTTACGATCATATCACCGAAGTGGACCTCGACAATCGACCTTTCATCTTGAAGGGAGAAGATACCTATACCGCAGATGCGCTTATCATTTCGACCGGAGCATCCGCGAGATATCTCGGTCTAGAAAGTGAGCAAGTCTATATGGGGAAGGGGGTATCAGCCTGCGCTACCTGTGATGGATTCTTTTACAGAAACAATGAAGTTGCGGTCGTAGGAGGGGGCAACACTGCCGTGGAAGAGGCATTGTTCCTGTCCAATATCGTTTCTCATGTGACCCTTGTGCATCGTCGTGATCAGCTGAGTGCAGAGAAAGTGCTGCAGAAGCGGCTCTTTGACAAGGTTGAACAAGGCAAGATCACGATTCGATGGGACAGGCAGGTAAAGGAAGTACTGGGCGATGACACCGGTGTCACGGCGGTCTCCCTGACTTCCACGCTGACGGGGGAGGTGGAGGAGGTGCCTGTGGCGGGAGTTTTCATCGCCATTGGTCATGATCCCAATACATCGATCTTCAAGGGCGCATTGGCCATGACGGACGGGTATATCAATGTCTATTCCGGTATTGGAGGAGGCCAGACCTTGACCAGTAAATCAGGCGTCTTCGCGGCAGGAGATGTCAGTGATAACCACTATCGTCAGGCTATCACGTCTGCCGGTACGGGGTGCATGGCCGCACTGGATGCAGAGCAGTATCTTGCAGAGCTCAAGGGGTAGTCTGACATTATCGTGATATAGTATCCCCCGCCGATAATGAAACATGCCTGAGGATAGTGAATATCCAACGACGGAATGACTATTCTCAGGTATGACGACGGTGGGATGTCATGGCGAGTATTATCATGTGTAATACTTGCTTTCACTTTGCAGGTTGCTATCGAGATTATGCTATGGCTAGAACAGGTCGTCCACGTCAGTTTGATCGCGAAGATGCTGTGAGAAAGGCCATGGAGCTATTCTGGAAAAATGGCTTTGAAGGCACTTCGCTGGCCGAGCTGAGAAAGGAGCTGGGCAATTTGTCTTCCGCGAGTTTCTATTCGGCATTTGAATCGAAGCAGGCGCTTTATCGCGAATGTCTGGAGATGTATACCCGGACCTGTGAACAAGTGTTTGTGGAGCTCGAGAATGAAAAGGTCTCTGCTAGAGATGCCATCAAGAACATGTTGATCAAATATGTCACCATGCAAACGTCCTCAAGCCAGCCCTCGGGATGCATGATCGTGCTGTCAGGATTGAACTGTGGTGATGACAACAAGGACGTCGAATACATGGCACTCTCGGTGCGCAATGATATTCGTGCTTCCCTGATGACGTGCATTGCGCGAGGGCAGGAAAGGGGGGAGTGGCGTTATGAAAAACCATTGGATCAATTTGTTCTGATGCTGGATACCTTCGTCAATGGAATTGCCATCCAGGCGAGAGATGGTGTGCCTGGTGACAAGCTCAAGGAAGCCTGTGATCTCTTCATGGAAATCTGGTAGTCCGCCCGCGCGCCCCACTCCATGATCTGTTGTAGCAATGAAAAAACGCCCCCATGGAGGCGTTTTTTCATTGCGGCGTCAGTGCCTTGCGGCCAGAACCTGTTTCGATCAGGCGTGACGCGAGATCATGGCGTCGAAGTTTTCCTTCGGCTGGACGCCGGTCAGGGCTTCGAGCTTCTCGCCGGACTTGAACAGCGCGATGGTCGGCAGGCCACGGACGCCATTCTGGGCGGCGAGGTCCGGTGCATCATCGACATTGATGGCAACGACCTTGAGGGCATCGCCCTGTTCTTCGGCGATGGATTCGACGATCGGGTCGAGCATCTTGCACGGGCCGCACCACGGTGCCCAGAACTTGACCAGCACCGGCTGCTCGCTCTCGATGACTTCCTGGGTGTAGTTGCTGTCGACGACTTGTGCGAAATCCGCCATTTGACTCTCCTGTGCATCTTCGTGGATGCGTAATTCAAAAGGGCACTGGGTGTGCTTGATGGGCACACACTAACGCTGCTCGACTTTTGTTCGCAAGCGCATTCGCTTTTGAGCCCAGGCAACATATGCGTGCCGTTTGCGCAACAGTGGCGATGGTGTGGCCACCTATCCGCTGCTACACCCAGCCAGGCGATGCTCTGATCGCTCTACATTCGTCCTCAATCCTCTCTTCACTCGCCCTCCATCGCTGCTATCGCTGCCATCAATTCCCGCGCCTGCTGTCATCCAACTGTCATGCATGTGTCACTTGATATATGGAAAAACACATATATGATATTTCGTATGTCGCCGCGCTTCCGCTGGCTGGCAGGCAACCTGCCTCGCCATGCGTCAGGTGCCGGTGAGAGGGGGGCGGGAGAGGGAATCGGGTGGGGGATCGAGAGGGGAGCAGGATGGCTCAGGCATACGCGAGGACATCGCCATGAAACCGTCAACCAATGACGTTATTGATGGAGTGGAAGGCATGGCGGCCTGCCTGACACCGTTGCAGGTCTTCAAGTGCCTTGCTGAAGACACTCGCCTGACCATCGTGCAGCTGTTGGCCCAGATGGAAGAGTTGTGTGTCTGTGAACTCATCTGGCTGCTGGAGCAGCGCGCCATGCCCATCTCCCAACCCAAGGTCTCGCGGCATCTCGCCCAGCTGAGAGATGCTGGCCTGCTGACCAGTCAGCGGCGTGGTCAGTGGGTGCACTACCGCCTGGCACCTGATCTGCCGGCCTGGTGCCATCAGATTCTCGCGACTCTCTGTCAGGCCAACGCCCGCGAGGTGTCGCGCTGGATGGCGTGGCTGGAGACGATGCCCAACCGCCCTGTGCGCTGCTGCTGAGCGTACAGGCCGTAGAACGTTAGCCGAATCTTTTCGAACACTCTCAAGGAAATGCCCATGTGTCCTGCTCATAGCGCTCCGTCCTATTCCTCGTCCATCAGCGTGCCGGAGGGCATGCCGGCCCTGCGCGTCGGTATCAACGGCTTCGGGCGCATCGGTCGTCTCGCACTGCGCGCGCTGTGGAAGCTGCGCGAGGATATCGCGCTGGACGTGGTGCGTATCAATGACCCGGGTGGCGATGCCGCAACCTTCGCCCATCTGCTGGAATTCGATTCCGTGCATGGCCAGTGGTCGCCGGGCGCGGGAATCACCAGTGACGAGGATTCCATCACCCTCGATGGTCAGCGCACGGCGTTCTCAAGCCAGCGTGAGATCGGTGACACCGACTGGTCGGGTTGTGACGTGGTGATCGAGGCCTCCGGCAAGAAGAAGAGCACCGACGTGCTGAATGCCTATCTCGAGCAGGGTGTCGGTCGCGTCGTGGTCTCTGCGCCGGTCAAGGAAGAGGGTGTGCTCAACATCGTCATGGGCGTGAATGATCATCTTTACAGCGCTGATGAGCATCGCATCGTCACTGCTGCCAGCTGCACCACCAATTGCCTGGCGCCGGTGATCAAGGTGATCCAGTCGCAGTTCGGCATTCGTCATGGCTCCATGACCACCGTGCACGACATCACCAATACCCAGACGATTCTGGATGCGCCGCACAAGGACCTGCGCCGCGCGCGTGCCTGCGGCATGAGCCTGATTCCGACGACCACCGGCTCCGCCAAGGCGATCAGTGCCATCTTCCCGGAGCTGGAAGGCCGCTTGAACGGCCACGCCATTCGCGTGCCACTGGCCAATGCCTCCCTCACCGACATGGTATTCGAGCTCAACCGCGAAGTGACGGTGGAAGAGGTCAATCAGGCGCTCAAGAGCGCGGCGGAAGGCGAGCTGGCCGGCGTGCTGGGCTACGAGACACGCCCGCTGGTATCGATCGATTTCCGTACCGATTCCCGCTCCAGCATCATCGATGCGCCCTCGACCATGGTCGTCGCGGGCACCCAGCTCAAGCTGTACGCCTGGTATGACAACGAGTGGGGCTATGCCAACCGCACCGCGGAGCTGGCCTTGAAAGTTGGCCTGGGCGATCTGACCAAAGCCGCCTCACAGGAGCGCTGAAATGCTTGCCCGCCTGCGAGAGCTGCCCCATGAGGTGCGCCAGTACCTGCTGGTGACGGGGAATTACTGGGCCTTCACGCTGACGGATGGCGCCCTGCGCATGCTGGTGGTGCTGCATTTCCATTCGCTGGGCTATTCGGCGCTAGACATCGCGCTGCTGTTCCTGTTCTACGAAGCCTTCGGTGTCGTCACCAATCTGGTCGGTGGCTGGCTGGGGGCGCGGCTAGGCCTAAATCGCACCATGAATGCCGGGCTTGCGATGCAGCTGGTAGCGCTCGGCATGCTGTTGGTGCCGGAGCCCATGCTGACGGTGGTGTGGGTGATGATCGCTCAGGCGCTGTCGGGCATCGCCAAGGACCTCAACAAGATGAGCGCCAAGAGCGCCATCAAGGTGCTGGTGCCCAAGGGGCAGCAGGCAGCGGAATCGCAAAGCGCGCTGTATCGTTGGGTCGCGCTGCTGACCGGCTCCAAGAATGCCCTCAAGGGTCTGGGCTTCTTCCTCGGTGGTGCGGCGCTCAGTCTCATCGGCTTCCAGGGGACGGTGTTGGCCATGTGGCTCATGCTGGCCGTGGTGCTGGTGCTGTCACTGCGCAAGCTCTCGGCATCGCTGGGGCAAAGCAAGGCCAGCCGCAAGCCGGCGTTTCGTGAGATGTTCTCGACTTCGCGTGCGGTCAATGTGCTGTCGGCGGCGCGCATGTGCCTGTTCGCTGCACGCGATGTCTGGTTCGTGGTCGCCTTGCCGGTCTATCTGGCCGAGGTACATGGCTGGAACTTCTGGACGGTCGGTATCCTGATGGCCGCATGGGTGATCGGTTATGGCGGGGTGCAGACCCAGGCCCCGCGCATCACCGGGCCGATCTCGCGTCGCTTGCACGGTGATGCCGGCGTGCGCTGGATGACCGTGCTGCTGGCTGGCGTGCTGGCCCTGTTGCCCGCGCTGATGGCGAGCATGTCGCTGGATGTGCAGCAGGGAGGCGACAGCAGTGCGGCCCTCCTGCTGGGACTGGCACCTCTCGAGTGGCTGATCATCGGTCTGTTGGTGTTCGGCGTCATCTTCGCTGTCAATTCCAGCTGGCACAGCTACCTGATCGTGCGCTTCGCGCGCAGTGAGGGCGTGTCGATGGATGTCGGCTTCTATTACATGGCCAACGCCATGGGCCGATTGCTGGGCACCTTGCTGTCCGGTTGGCTCTATCAGGCCTATGGGCTGGAAGCCTGCCTGTGGTGGTCGGCGGCACTGGTGGCGGCAAGTGCCGTAATGGCCATCGCGCTGCCATCGGACACGCAGTATGCCTCTACTCAGGAGACGTCGGCCAACTGATACGCCGTGTCTCAAGGCGCCATGCACTTGATAGGCAGGTGCCAGAAAGACATGTTGCTGACGCCTGAGCCCTTGTGCAGGAAGCCCGTCCCATCATTGGGGCGGGCTTCCTGTCATCTGGCAGCGATAGTCTAGTGGGTGATGCCAGTGGCGAGAGGGGCAAGTGATTGTGCCGTCACCTGATCTCACCGTAGCGTAAGCAACTGAACGTTCTTTCGTGTAGCTCTCATATAAGCCCCTCGTATATAAGCCCCTCGCTGGATTTCTGGTCGTTAGCCTTTCCTTTCCGTTCCAAGAGAAACGTCATGTCACATCCGGATGAAACAGCAAAGCGTGAGCGCGACCATGCGACGCGTGATGCTCCACTTGCGAGCGACAAGGCGCGGCGCAGTGAAGTGCTGCGCACCTTTCTCACGCTGGGGCTGACCAGCTTCGGCGGCCCGATTGCTCACCTCGGATACTTCCACGATGAGCTGGTCCGCAGACGAGGCTGGTTGAGTGACAAGGCCTACGCCGAGCTGGTCGCGCTCTGTCAGTTCCTGCCGGGGCCGGCCAGCAGTCAGGTCGGGTTCGCGCTGGGCATGGTGCGTGGCGGTGGCGTGATAGGCGGGATACTGGCGTGGGTCGGCTTCACCTTGCCATCTGCGTTGGCGTTGCTGGTATTGGCGCTGGTGGCGGGCAGTCTCGACGGGCCGCTGGCTTCCGGGGTGATCCACGGCTTGAAGCTGGTGGCGGTGGCCGTCGTGGCCCAGGCGATCTGGGGCATGGCGCGCAAGCTGTGCCCGGATATGCGGCGTACCTGTCTGGCACTCCTGGCCATGCTGGGACTGGCGTTGGCGCATACCGCCTGGACGCAGGTCGCCTGGGCGCAGGTCGGGGTGATCGCGATGGGCGCAGCGCTCGGCAGCCTGCTGTGTCGTGATGACAAGGCGGCCTCCGTGCGCCAGCAAGCCCAGGCAGCTGGGCTGTCACTGCCGGTCTCGGCGCGCCTGGCACGCTACTGCCTGGTTGCGTTCTTCATGTTGTTGATCGGCCTGCCGCTGATGGCCTCCGACAGTCAGGTCGATATCTTCTACCGTGCCGGGGCGCTGGTGTTCGGGGGCGGGCACGTGGTGCTGCCGCTGCTGGAGGCCTCCACCGTCGAGACAGGCCAGATCGCGGCCGATACCTTCCTCACGGGATACGGTGCCGCCCAGGCGGTGCCGGGGCCGCTGTTCACCTTTGCCGCCTGGTTGGGGGCTGGCATGGCGCAGGTGGGCGGAGGTTCGGCACTGCTCGGTGCCGTCATTGCGCTGTTGAGCATCTTCCTGCCGGGGATTCTGCTGCTGATCGGTGTGGCACCATTGTGGGGGCGTCTGCGCGCCCGCGCCGGGGCGCGCGCTGCGCTCGCCGGCGCCAATGCAGCCGTCGTGGGCGTGCTGGGCATGGCGCTCTATGACCCGCTATGGACCACCAGCGTGCTGAGCCGCATGGACATGGTGATCGCGCTGGCCGCCTTCATCGCTCTGATACGTTTCTCGCTGGCACCCTGGAAGCTGGTGCTGGGGATGGTGATCCTCGGCGCGCTGCGTGGCGTGATCTAAGTCCCGACGTCGTATCTGACAACAGAACGCCCCCGTCTGCCGTTGGCAGGCGGGGGCGTTCCTGTTCTGTAGAGCCGTTCATGTAGAGCAAATCATGCAGAGCAACTCATGCCGAACATCTTCATGCCGAGCAGCTCGCGGTTGGCGTCACACCAGCGACAGCAGCGCGGTGACCAGCAGCTCGTTGTCGTAGTAGGGCGCGCTCTGCTCACTGATCAGCTTGGTGTCGATCACGGTGATGCCCATGCGCTCGAGCGCCTCGATGCAGGGGCCGCCGGGGTAGTCGCCGCGTTGGCTATCGAGGAGCACGATGTTGAGCAGGTTCTCGGTGGGGCAGTCTTCCATGCGGCTGGTGAGGTCGGCACACAGGGTGTCGAGCAACATGCTGACCAGCTCATCCATGCGCTTGCCGGTCTGCTCCGGGTCCGGGCAGCAGTTGGGGATGTAGACCTTGGGGCAGGGGTTGGCCAGCACCGCGCGCCCGACGCCCTTGGGCAGCAGATTGGCGAGCACGCTGGAATAGAAGCTGCCGGGAGGGAAGCAGATCAGTTCGGCCGACTCGATCAACTGGCGATTGTTGGCGTGCAGCTCTGGCACCACGGGCACATGGTGGTCACCGTCTGCCGCGGCCAGACGCATGCGCGTGATGGGCGAATCGAGTGGGGCGACTTCCTTGCCGGTGATGCGGTGCTGACCGATGATCTCACGACCATCTTCCAGCGTCACCGCCAGATGACAATCGGCATTGACCACGGCGCGAACCGTGCCGCGCACGTGTACCAGCTTGGAGAACAGGAAGATGATCTGATCCAGCTGCTGGTGATGGTTCAGATAGCCACCGGCAATGATCAGGTTGCCGATGCTGGCGCCGCGCAGATCGAAGCCTTCCGGCATGGCATCGATGAGAAAGCCCAGCTGATGGCAGATCAGGGTGCGCATCGGTTCCGCGACCGCCATGGTCAATGGATGACGCCCGGCAGCCAGTTCGCGCAGCGTGGCGTGCAGCATCTCGGGGCGCGCTTCACGCGGCAGGCGGTGAGTAAACAGGCGATAGATATCGGGATGGCCCAGGACGCTGTCATCGGCCAGCGCCATCAGGCGTGAACGCAGATCACCGATGGCGGGCATCGAGAAGGCGTCGCGTAGTTTGGCCGAGCTGCCACCGGAGTCGAAGGGCGTCACCAGATGGATGCTGTGGTGGGTATAGCGGGTCAGGGTGCGCGAAACCCCGGTCAGCGCGGTGCCGCCACTGAAGAACAGTACCCGCGGGCCGACTTCGGGGGCTTTCAGATAGCGCCTGACGCGCATGGGATCGGGGACTCGTGCGGTCCGACTGACCCTGACCTTGGCCATTGCATGGCTTCCTTTATGCTTGCATTTTTGGCATAGAGTGCCTTTTTTTACGCCCAGCGTCGCCTATTATGCACTTTCTCTCAATTTCAGTGCAGCGGTTCTCGATTCCGGTCCATCCCCTAATTCCAGCGCAGTCCTTCTCGATCCCAGCCCAGCGTCTCTTGCGCCAGCTCGGTTTCCTTCATTGCCAACCCGGTTGCCTTCATTGCCAGCGTAGTGTCTGCCAGGCGCGCTGTTGCGCCAGGCTGGCGAGGGTCGGATCCGGGTGGACGGCGAAGGGGTGATCGACGAATTCCAGCAAGGCCAGATCATTGCGTGAATCCGAATAGCCCCAGCTGGGCACTCCGGTGCTGTGGCTTGCGTGTTGCTGCTGCCATGCCTTGAGTGCCGCGAGCTTGCCCTCACGGAAGGTGCGAATGCCACGGGCTCGCCCGTTGTAGCAGCCTTGCTCGGTCTCGAGGGCCGTGGCCAGGGCCGTGTCCAGCGCCAGGCGCTCGGCGAGTGGTGCGACCAGATGCGCCGTCGAGGCCGAGATGATCACGACCTGATGGTGCTGCGCGCGGTGCCAGTGAATTCGCTCCAGGCCCTCACGATACAGGCGCGGCATCAGTTCGGCATCGAGAAAGCGTGCCACCTCGGCATCGACCTCACTGACGGCGCGCCCTGCCAGCGGGGCCAGCAGGTGGGTCAGGTGCGTCTCCATGTCCAGCTGACCGGCCGCGTAGTCCAGCATCTGTTGTGCCCAGATTGCGCGATATTCCTCGCCATTGGCGATCCAGCCCTGCGCGATCAACCAGTCGGTCCAGAGTCCCGTGGCATCGCCTTCGAGCAAGGTGTCATCGAGATCGAAGATGGCAAGCCCCGTGATGTTATCCATGGGACACCCGCGACGTGGCGACGGTCTCGTTCCCGCCCAGCGCCTGAACCTCATCCAGATCGGCATGCAGCATCACGCGCAGATGGCACGGCAGTAGCTGCCGAGCACTGCGATTGAGGACATCGACATTCAGGCGAAGTCCCTGACAGTCCACCTCGTAACGCACGATATTGCCGAGCAGCTGGTGGCGGCGAATCACGCCCGGGCAGCCGGGGCCGGCATTGTCCGGCAAGGGGTGGACCGGGAAGTTGGCGCATTCATCCTGCTGCCCCTGGGAGCTGGTGTCCGGTTGCAGATACAGCGCTTCCGGACGCAGTGCCACGCGCGGGCTGTCGCTTTCGTAGCCAAGCAGCGGACGCGCCAGCTCGCGACCGATCAGATTGTAATGCCCCATGAAGCCTGCCGCGGTGGCATCCACCGGGCGGGTATACAGCGACTCGGCATTGCCCTGTTGCAGGATGCGCCCCTGATGCATCAGGAAGATGCGGTCCGACAGCAGCAGCGCCTCTTCCTGATCGTGGGTCACGAACAGGGTGGTGAGGCCGAGGCTCTTCTGGATGTCCCGGATCTGATCGCGCAGATGGCGTCGGATACGCGCATCGAGTGCCGACAGCGGCTCATCCAGCAGCAGGATCTGCGGCTCGACTACCAGCGCACGCGCCAGTGCCACACGCTGACGCTGGCCACCCGACAATTGGTGCGGGAAGCGCTGCGCCTGATCGGTCAGCTCCACCAATCTGAGCACCTCGCTGACACGCCGTTCGCGCTCTTCCGGGCGCACCTTCTTCATGCGCAGCCCGAAGGCCACATTGTCCGCCACGCGCATGTTGGGGAACAGCGCATAGTGCTGGAAGACCATGCCGATGCCACGTCGCTGCGGCGGCAGCTGCGTGATGTCGTGACCATCGACGATGATCTGGCCGGCATCGACATCATTGAGGCCGGCGATGGCGCGCAGCAGGGTCGACTTGCCGCAGCCGGAGGGGCCGAGCAGGGTGATGAATTCTCCACGCGCGATCTCGGCCTCTATCTCGGCGAACACCTGGGTCTTGCCGAAGCTCTTGGCCAGGCCATTGAGCTTGAGGTAGTGCTGGTCGGCGGCGCGTTCGCGCAGGGCGCTGGTCAGAAGGCCACCGGCGCTCTGGCTATCGAATGTGGTGGCGGTGTCGATGGCAAGCATCAGCGGTCCCCTCGGGGTGCGGAGTCTGACGACTGGTGAATGGTGTGGCGCGGCTCGGGTTCGGCGCTCGGAAGCGGGACGGGCAAGCCGTCGGTCATGGTGGTGGTCAGTGCCTCGTCGGGGTCATCCGCGGGCATCTCCTGCTCGGCGGGCTGACGGTTGCCGAGCCAGGTCAGGATCAGGGTGAACACGAACAGGGTGATGACCAGGGCGCTGGTGAAGTGGCCGCTGGCGCCGCGGATATTGTTCAGATAGACCTGCAGGGTCTCGAAGCGTGTGCCTACCAGCATGTTGGCGAACACGAATTCGCCGGCCAGGAACGAGAAGGCCAGGAAGACGGCAATCTGTATGCCGACGCGGATATTGGGCAGCACGACCAGAAAGAACGCCTTGAGCGGGCTTGCCCCCAGCAGTTGAGCGGCCTCCATCAGGGACGCTACATCCAGTGCGCGCAGGCTGTTGGCCAGGGCGCGGTACATGAAGGGCAGCACGATGGTGAAATAGGTGGGGATCAGGATCCACGGCGTGCCGACGATGGCCAGCGGGCCGCCTGCGTAGAGCTGCAGCAGGCCAACGGATGACACGATGGGCGGCACGGCGAAGGGCAGCAGGATCAGTCCATTCATCACGCTATCCAGGCGCGGATAGCGTGTGTGGGCGAGAAACACCACCGGCACGATCAGCAGCAGCGACAGTGCCAGTGCGCCGACGGCGACCAGCAGCGAGCGTCCGAATGCTGCCAGAAAACGCGGCGTGGTCCAGAGTTCCAGAAACCATTTCACGGTCAGGGCGTCGGGGGTCAGGCTGGCGCCCCAGCGTGTCGCCAGGGCGTAGAACAGCGTCGCGATCAGCGGCAGTGCCAGCAGCGCGAAGACACTGGTGACGATGAAGGTGTAGATGTTCACGCGGCGCAGGCGCGCCATCAGGCTGGGCAGCAGGGGCTTGCCGTGGCGATAGGGTAGTTCAGCGGGAAGTGACATGGTAGCTCCTGCGCATCAGCCATTGCTGAATCAGCGTGACGATTACGAGAATGACGACCAGCACCAGAGCCAGCGCGCTGGCCAGTTCCGGCTGCAGGAACAGGTCCCCGGAGACCAGATTGGCGATGCGGATGGTCATCAGGTTGTAGCTGGTGTTCACCAGCGCATAGACGGTGGCGTAGGCCCCCATGGCATTGGCGAAGAGTACGGTGAGCGTGCCCGCCAGTGACGGCCACAGCACCGGCAGGCCGATGTGCTGCCAGTAGGCGAGGCGATTGGCGCCCAGCAGGCTGGCGGCTTCACGCCACTCCGTCTTCAGGGTGCTGAAAGCGGGATACAGCAACAGGATGCCCAACGGAATCTGGAACCAGGTGTAGATGACGATCAGGCCGGTGCGCGAGTAGAGATTGAAGTCCTCGAGCAGACCGAAGTGCTCCAGCATCAGGGTCAGCATGCCGTTGGCACCCATCAGGATGATGAAGGCGAAGGCCAGCGGGACACCGGCGAAGTTGCTGGTCATGTTGGTGAAGGCGATCATCATGCGCGTCAGGCGCGGACCACAGCGGTGCATGCTGTGACAGGTCACGGCGGCGATCGCCAGCCCCAGCACGCTCGACATGAAGGAGATCTCGAGGCTGCGCCAGATGGCCTGTCGGAAGAAGGCCGAGGAGGCGATCTCGTGGAAATTGGCCAGTCCCCAGCCCGTTGGGGTCTTGAAGGCGCTGACCATCACCCACACCAGCGGCGCGATCTGGAAGGCGCCGAAGATCAGCGCAAACGGCAGCAGCCACATGACGGGGCTGGTCAGGCGGCGCTTGAAGGCGGCAGACATCACTTTAGGCCTCGCGTGGCAGCATGGCTCGCCAGCAGCGACGGATTGCTCGCCTTGCTGTGCTCAAGCCCCAGCAGTGTGGCCAGGGTGCCGCAGAGCTCACGTTGCCTGAGATCCGTCGCGGCGTCGTTGGCGAAGGCGTTGCCGAAGGTCCACAGCGGCACGTGCCGCTCCTCTTCCAGCAGGCCGGAGTGTGATCGGTCGGCATTCATGCCGTGATCAGCGGTGATCATCACTTGATAGCCGGCTTCCAGCCATGCCGGTAGGTAGTCGGCCAGGGCGACGTCGGCATGCCGCGCGGCGTTGCGGTACTGCGGCGTGTCGCCGCCATGACGATGGCCGGCATCGTCGATGTTCATGCTATGCACTAGCAGGAAATCCGGGTCGTGACGCAGGCGCAGCATTTCGGCGTCACTGAACAGATGGTCATCCGGATAATGGTCCTGCCAGTAGAAGATGCCCGCCTGGATGGCGGATTCCGGGTTGTCGAGCCAGCGATGGCGGGCCGGCACGAAGGGGGCCGCGACATAGAGTTCGCTGACCCAGTGATAGGCGGCGGCAGCCGTGCGCTTGCCCTGCTGGCTGGCAAGGTCGAACAGGCTGGTGCCGCGTGAGCGACGCACGATACCGTTGTTGACGATACCTGAGTCGACAGGCAGGTCGCCGGTCAGCAGGCATTCATAGAGCGGGCGCGACATGGCCGGCAGCTCGCAGTCCAGTGATTGGTACTGGCCACGGCCGGCCTCGATCAGGGCGCTCAGATAGCCCATGGCATGGTGACCCACGGCGTGGTTGAGGCCGTCGAGCACGACAAGAATGACACGCTGAGACATGGTGACTCCGTGAAGCTCAAGACGGCACCGCAAAGGCGATGCCGTCTGACAGGATGGTGCGCGCTCTGCTCACGTGAAGCAGAAGCCGGGGATCACTGCTGGTGGATCAGTACCTGGGACTGCCACTGACGCGGCAGCTGCTTGGCACTGGCTTCCCAGCCCGCGAAGTCCTGGACCGGACGTGCATTGGCGTACTGTTCGTTGGGCAGCAGCTTGGCGGCGATATCCTCGGGCAGGGTGAGGTGCTCGGCGCGGATGGGACGGGCATAGCCCTTGGCCAGATTCAGCTGACCGGCATCGGAAAGGATGTACTCACGGGCCAGCTTGGCGGCATTCGGGTGCGCGGCATGCTTGTTGATGATGGTGGCATAGCCGGAGGTGACGGAGGCATCAGACGGGATGACGACCTCGAAGGTGTCGCGGTTGATCTGATCGCGATAGTTCAGGGCATTGAAGTCCCACAGCAGGGCGACTTCGACTTCGCCTTTCTCCAGGTTGGCGATGCTCGGCTCTGCCAGTGACAGACGGCCCTGGCGCGCCAGTTCCGCGAAGACTTCCAGGCCCGGTGTCAGGTCGGATTCCTTGCCGCCATTGGCGAAGGCAGCGGCCAGAATGGCGTTGTTGGCCTGGGAGGCCTTGCCCACGGCGCCGACGGACACCTTGTAGTCACCCTTGGCGAGGTCGGCGAAGGAGGTCGGGCGCTCATCTTCACTGACCAGCGTCTTGTTGATCATGAAGGAAATGGTGCCGGTGTAGCCCAGTACCCAGTGGCCATCCTTGTCCTTGGCCCACTCCGGGATCTGCTCCCAGGTCGTTGTCTTGTAGGCCTGGGTCACGCCTTGCTGCACCGCGATCGGGCCGAAGGCGAAGCCGACGTCACCGATATCGGCGGTGGCATTCTCCCCCTCGGCCTTGAACTTGGCGACTTCTTCAGCGGAGCTCATGTCGGTATCGCTATGCGCGATGGAATACTTCGACTCGAGGTCTGCCCAGGTGTCCTTCCAGTTGGCCCAGCTGTCCGGCATGCCGACGCTATCGACACGGCCTTCGGACTGAGCGGCCGCGAGAAGGTCTGCCGGGATGTCGGCGGCACTGACGGAGGCACTGCCCAACAGGGCGGCCATGCAGGTGGACACCAGCAGGCCGGTGGAGCGGGATGAGGTAGTGGCAATCGACTTCAAGGAGATTTCCCCAGTAGATGATGAACAATCGCTGCGCTGAAGGTATGGCGTGACGGGTATCAGACACCCCATCGACGCGCTGAGAGCACATCCGGGTGCTCAGGTCATTGCTCAGGCCGGTTCTCGGATCATTGATCAGACCAGTGCTCTGCCAAGTGCTCAAGCTAATGCCGAGACAGCCGAGACTGTGTGGTCTAGTTCAGCTCGAAAGGCACGATCGACTCTAGCGCTCGCCTGTGACAGTTGCGTGTCGTCAACATGTCGTTGTCATGGCATGGGGTGGCAGCTCTGCCTCTGCCTCTTTCATACCTTCCCCGTGCCTTCTTCGTGCCTTGTCGCAGGCTCCAGTCCTCACTATCTTCCACAGCTATAGGCGTGCAAGGTACAAGTCAGCGCGTGATGGCTGACCTGGCGTGCCAGCCAGAGCTGCGCTGTCATCGAGTTGTCATGCCGATGCCACTATTCTCCTCATGCGTGTCTCGGCATGCATGACTCGAAAAGTGACACTGAGCTTTGCGGGCCTTCTGAACTAGACCACAGAAATCGCTTTGCTCTGACCCTCTCCATCCTGGACGCCCTGGATGTCATGCAAGTGACTCGCCAGAAATTGCTGTCTTTCGTTATCTTTCAGGAACTTCGCATGCCTTCATCTTCGCTTGAGCCCCAGAGTGACGCCGCTTCAGCGGCAAATCCTGACTCGGATGTCCCCGTGGCAGGGCTCAAGGGCAAGTTGCTGAACCATCTTGAGGCAGCGCCGCTACGCGCTTCACAGCGCCTGCCTTCCGAGCGCGAGATGATCGAACGCTTTGCCACGACGCGGGTCACCCTGCGCGACACCTTGCTGCAGCTGGAGGCGGAGGGGCGTATCTATCGCGAGAATCGGCGGGGCTGGTTCGTCTCGCCGCCACGACTGCGCTATGACTTGCTGGCGTGCCTGCCATTTCGTGACATGGTCGAGTCACAGCAGCGGATGGCAAGCACCGAGGTACTGGCGGCAGGAGAAGTCGCTGCCAACGCGGTGATCGCGCGGCGACTGGGGATTGCGGAGGGCTCAGTGGTCTATCGCATCACTCGCGTGCGACGTATCGATGGGCGGCGCGTGCTGCATGTCTGCCATCACCTGCGACGTGACTGCTTCCCGGGTATCCTCGATTTCGACCTCGCTGCCCACTCCCTGACCGACCTCTACCGGCACGAATACGCCATTCGCGTCAGTCGCGTCAGCTTCGAACTGGCCTCCACGGTGTTCGACGCTGAGGCCGCCGCCGCGCTGAACGCCGCACAAGGCAGCCCCGCGCAGCGCATCACTCGCATCAACTTCGATCAGAATGGCCGCGCGGTGGACTGCGATGATGAACACTGGCGCCACGATGCCATCGAATTGACGCTGAGTGCCGCACCACAAAGCTAGTTGGCAAGTTCGCGGTAAAGCCTGAATGACTCACAAGTCGCTGGCGGCCCAGACGAAAACGCCCGCACATCCTCCTGTCAGTGGAGGGCGTGCGGGCGTCTTTTGTGCAATGGGTAAGCTTCGAGCGAGGGTGAGTCGTGACTGATCGGTTTCAGCGCATCAGCAGGCTTTCATCGACTTCGCGGAAGTGATGGGCGCTTTTCATCAGGGCGAGGGCGGTGAGGTCTTCGACGCCATAGACGCGTGTGGTGATGGCGTGGCGGGTGGCGACATGGTCCAGAAGCAGGGCGAAGTCGCCATCGCCGGAGGCGAGGATGATCTCATCGACCTCGGGGGCGGCTTCCATCACGTCGATGGTGATGCCGACATCCCAGTCGCCCTTGGCCGAGCCGTCGCCGCGCTGGATGAAGGGCTTGAGTTTGACCTCAAAGCCTATCTCGCGCAGACGCTGCTGAAATTGCTGTTGCTTGGGGTCGCCACGGTCGATCGCGTAGGCGTAAGCATGCTGAATCGAGCCGAGACGCTCGAGTTCTGCCCACAGGCGACGATAATCGAACTGCCGACCGAAGGTATCGCGGGTGGTGTAGTAGATGTTCTGCACATCGATGAAGACGGCCAGGCGTGTGCGTGCCCCATCCGCGTCGCGAGTGCCATGCGCGCTATTCTGGCGGGAGTCGAGAGAGCTGTCGCGCGAAGAGGATGCTGACATGGGCGTCGCCGTGGCGGGAGGGGCAATGGCAGGCAAGAGGCGGTTTTCCTCTCCCTAGAAAGAAGCCGGCCGCTACCTGATGATGCAGGGCAGCGGCTGGAGGTCCAGCGATGAACGTCGCTGTCACCGGTCAGTGACTCGATGGCAGATGCCAGTTGAGCGAGGCGAGCAGTGCGTTCGGGCACCAAGGCTTGATGGGCAAGCCTCAGCTCTTGGCAGCAGGGTTTGACGGCTTGGTCGGCTTGACGCCAATGACCTGGCCGCTGACACCGGATTCAATCACATCCACCTTGCCACCACGGTCCAGGAAGGCCTGCATCTGAGCTTCAAGCGAGGCTGAGGTTTCGACAGCAGCCGGTGCTTTTTTCTTTGCAGCAGTACGAGTATTCGCCATGTGGGACTCCGTTCCAAGACGTGAGGGGTGAAGGTGCATGATAACACAGTGGCAACTTTGCTGCTTGATGGCGTCAATTTGGAATCAGAAGCGGGATGTTTTGCGTCGCGTTCCCTTGTGCTGGCAAGCCCTGCAAAGCTTGGTGGGGCGCTGTTGCGATCTGACCAACACAGTGATGCAGAGTGGCCTAGCCATTGAAAAGTCGGGCCGCCGGCAAGAGGTCAGTGGGCATGATCGTGAGTGCCGCATGGCATGCAAATCCTTTTACGGGCGCTGAATCATCTTTGATGACCAGGCTGTCCGACGCTCAGCCAAGCAAGGAGAGACTCCATGACAAGCCCTTCCAACGGTGATTTTGACGGCCAGACACGCGCTTATGCCGTGGCATCCGAAACGGCAGACCTGGCGCCCTGGAACTTCGAGCGTCGCCAGCCGCGCCCGGATGACGTGGCCATCGAGATTCTCTACTGCGGTGTCTGTCACTCGGATCTGCACGTCGGGCGCAATGACTGGGGCTTTTCTCAGTATCCGCTGGTCCCGGGGCACGAGATCGTGGGTCGGGTGACCCATGTGGGCAATGACGTCAGTCAGTACAAGGTGGGCGACATGGTCGGCGTCGGCTGCATGGTGGATTCCTGCCGTGAATGCAGCGCCTGTCAGAAGGGGCTCGAGCAATACTGCCTCGACGGCATGACCATGACCTACGGCAGCCCGGACCGTCATGATGGCAGTCTCACTCAGGGCGGCTATTCCGACAAGATCGTCGTCAGTGAACGCTTCGTGGTCTCCATTCCGGACAAGCTCGACCCGGCTGTGGCCGCGCCGCTGCTGTGTGCGGGTGTCACGACCTATTCGCCTCTGCGTCACTATGGCGTGAAGTCCGGCGACAAGGTCGGGGTGATCGGCATGGGTGGCCTGGGCCACATGGGCATCAAGTTCGCCAAGGCGATGGGCTGTGAAGTGACGCTCTTCACCCGCAGCGAGAGCAAGGTCGAGGAGGCGCGCGAGAATGGTGTCGATCATGTGATCGTCTCGGGTGATGACGAGCAGATGGCAGCCGCCACCGAAACCTTCGACTTCCTGCTCGACACGGTGCCGGTACCGCATGATCTCAACCCCTACCTCAATACCCTGAAATATGATGGCACGCATATCCTCGTCGGCCTGGTGCAGGAAGTGGACCCCGCACTGCAGGGCGGCAACCTGGTCATGAAGCGGCGTGTACTGGCGGGCTCGTTGATCGGTGGCATGCCGGAGACCCAGGAAGTGCTCGACTACTGCGCCGAGCACGACATTGGCTGCGATATCGAGATGATCGATATCGACACCATCAATGATGCCTGGAAGCGCATGCAGGAAGGCAAGGTCAAGTATCGTTTCGTGATTGACATGCAGAGCCTCAAGAACGCCCAATAAGCGCTGGCGCTGCTGCCGACCAGGCAGTCTGTCAGTGAAGGCTGAAACCCCCGCCAATGACGCATTGGCGGGGGTTTTGTCGTAAGGTATGTCACAAAATTGCTACAGGGTGATTCCCGATGTATCGCAAAACGCGTATAAGAACGCGATGAAAACGCCAAAGAGAATCCAGCCGCTCATAGATGACGGTCTGGTCGATGAAGTGCTCCGCCCCTTGATGAGTGGCAAGGAAGCCTCGGTTTACGTCGTGCGCTGCGGAGAAGAGATTCGCTGCGCCAAGGTCTACAAGGATGCTGCCCAGCGCAGCTTCAAGCAGGCTGTGCTGTATCAGGAAGGCCGCAAGGTGCGTAACAGTCGCCGTCAACGGGCGATGGAGAAGGGCTCCGGCTTCGGACGCAACCAGCAGGAGGCCGCCTGGCAGAATGCCGAGGTCGATGCGCTGTATCGTCTGGCCGATGCCGGTGTGCGCGTGCCGCAGCCGTTCGGCTGCTTCGATGGCGTGCTGCTGATGGAGCTGGTCACCGATGATGACGGCAACGTGGCACCGCGCCTGAATGATGTCTCGATGTCCGCTGAGCAGGCGCGGGAAGATCATGCGCTGATGATGCAGTACATCGTGCGCATGCTGCATGCCGGTCTGGTGCATGGTGACCTGTCCGAGTTCAACGTGCTGGTCGATGACTATGGCCCGGTGATCATTGATCTGCCCCAGGCGGTCGATGCCGCGGCCAACAACAATGCCAAGAGCATGTTGGCACGTGATGTCGCCAACATCACCGCCTACTACGCGATGTTCGCGCCTGAACTGGCGCAGACACGCTACGCCGACGAGATCTGGGCATTGTTCGAGGCCGGCGACATGGACCCGGATGTCGAGCTGACAGGCCTTTATGAGGACGACGGCGAAGCACCGGACGTGGATGCGCTGCTCGAGAACATCATGGCGGCCATGGAAGAAGAGCAGGAGCGCAAGGCGCGCCAGAAGAGTGCCGAAGAGGGCGACGATGACTAGCGGCAACCTTTAGCGGCGAGCCGGAGCTGCTAGCCCCTGTTAAGACTCGAGCTCGCTCGGGAAGCTCTGAGGCGGGGCTCTCCACTGGTCAGTTGGACCACATGCTTCCGTTTCGATGGCCTGACCTCCCCGCAAGCTGACTGGGAAGATCAGGCCATTTCCGTTGGGGGCTTGTCTCGGCCGGAGGTAAAGCGGAGAGAGGGAAGCGGAAGGGATAAAGATAGAGAGGCAAGGCAATCCGCGACAGAGTTCTGAGCGGAGACGTCACGCGACTGCAATAAAAAAATGCTTATATGTGCCTATGCGTATTTTGAGACGTTGCCTGACGCCAAAATACGTGTGCAGCATGCCGAGGGTGATTCTCATCTCTGGCATGTGGCGATTGGCGAGGAGTCGCGTCAATCGGGATGGCGGAGTCGTGAGGGATTCCGTGACCATACATATGCTTATTCATATAAATCAATGCATCGGAGCACCGCAATGAATCGCCCTCTCAAACAGCTCGCTCTCGTGATCGCCTCTGCGGCCATCGTGTCCAGTGCCCAGGCGCGTGACCAGGTTCGCATCGTCGGTTCCAGCACCGTCTATCCCTTCTCGAGCTATGTGGCGGAAGAGTTCGGTGTCACCACGGATCATCCCACTCCGGTCATCGAAGCCACGGGGTCTGGTGGTGGCATGAAGCTTTTCTGTGAAGGTGTCGGCAGCAACACACCGGATATCACCAATGCCTCACGCCGCATGAAGGCCTCCGAATTCGAGCGCTGCCAGGAAAATGGCGTGACCGATATCACCGAAGCCTTCATCGGTTATGACGGCATCGCCTTTGCGCAGTCCAATACCAACGACGCAGCCGCCTTCACGCTGGAGCAGATCGCGCTGGCGGTCGCGGCCCAGGTACCGGTCGATGGCAAACTGGTGGCCAACCCCTATACCCGTTGGAACCAGATCGATCCCAGCCTGCCTGACCGCAAGATCACCATCTATGGGCCGCCCAGCACCTCCGGGACACGCGATTCCTTTGAAGAGCTGGTGTTGGAAGCCGCCACTGAAAAGATGGACGGCTATGGTGGCGAAGGCTACTCCAAGGTGCGCAACGATGGCGTCTTCGTGCCGGCCGGCGAGAACGACAATCTGATCGTGCAGAAGCTGTCGGAAGATACCGAGGCATTCGGTGTCTTCGGCTATTCCTTCCTCGAGGAGAACGAAGACTCGTTGAGCGGCGCCACCATCGACGGCATCGCCCCGTCTCCGGAGGCCATCTCGGAAGAGACCTACCCGGTCGCACGTACCATGTTCTTTTACATCAAGAATCAGCACGCGGAAGAAGCCCCGGTCATGTATGACTACGCGGATCTGTTCATGAGCGAGAAGATGGTCGGCAATCTGGGCTACCTGAAAGGTATCGGCCTGATTCCGGCGCACGAAGAAGCGCGCAAGGCGGCGCGTCAAGCCGTCGCCGACAGGAAGACCCTGACGCTTTCGGATTTGCAGGGCTGATGTCGTGAGCCACGCGGTGCGGCGGTCGAGCGCGTAGCGAGTGGCGACCTTCGCGGGCTGGCGTGGTGTGCCTGGCAGTTGCCGGTCACTGCGTCGGCCCGTTCGCGTCTGTTGCACGGTCTGTTGCAGGGGGGGGGCAGAAAGTGGTCTGAAGGTAGGGCGCAGTGCCCTGAAAGGCGACTGACATCAGTTTGTTATACAAGCGCGGTACTTCTGATATGCGACCCTATGGTAAGGTAAAATTGCAGCTCTGGAGATGAGTCATGACCAAACAGCGAGTGCTTTTTCTGTGCAATGCCAACTCTGCCCGCTCCCTGATGGGGGAGGCATTGCTGCGCAACATGGCGGGGGAAGAGTTTGACGCCTTCAGTGCCGGTGTCGCGCCTGATGCCCCGCAACAGCATGCGTTGGACGCTCTGGCGCGCGCCGGGGTGGAGACTTCGGGTCTGGCGAGCGAGTCGATCGATCGCTACCTCTCTCAGTCCTTCGATGCCGTCATCGTGCTGTGTCAAAAGGCGCAGCAGCAGTGTCGCCAGTGGGAGGGTCAGACCGATGAGCTGTTGTTCTGGGATATCGAAGATCCGCGCAATGAGGATACTGCGGTGTCCTATGGGCGCGCCTTGAACGAAATTCGCACTCGCTTGCAGCTGTGGTTGGCGGCACGCTCACATCATTGAATCAGGTGGAATTCTGCATTGTCTCTTCTGACCCCGACACGTCTTTTCAAATGCCTCAGCGACGATACGCGCCTTGTGCTGATGTTGCTTATCCATGCAGAAGGCGAGCTTTGCGTATGTGAGATGACCTACGTGTTGCAGGAGTCGCAGCCCAAGGTGTCACGCCATCTGGCCCAGTTACGCAATTGTGGTCTGCTGCTGGATCGCCGCCAAGGGCAATGGGTCTATTACCGTCTGATGCCTGATCTGCCGACCTGGGTATTGCCGGCGCTGGTCGCGGCGGCGGAAGGGAGTCAGCACCGCATGGCGCCGTTGATGGAGCGCCTGGCTACCATGGAAGGGCGCCCCAACCGCGAATGCTGAGCCGCTGTTGGTACCGCCACTGCCGTCATGCAACAACGCCGCCCCGGATTCCGGGGCGGCGTTGTTGTTGAGAGCCCTTCAAGGTCTGATCAGACCGGATCGACGGCGTGCTGCTCGGTCTCGGGGTCATGGCGACGATGACGCAGCTCGATGCCCTTGAGCAGGTTGCGCAGGATCTGGTCCTTGCACTCGCGGTAGTGGCGATGATCGGGCTTGCGGAAGAAGGCAGACAGCTCGGACTTGGTGATCAGCTCGAAACCGGCCAGTGCCAGCAGCTCGAGCATGTCGTCATCCTTGAGCTCGAAGGCGATCTTGAGCTTGCGCAGAATCACGTTGTTGTCTAGACGCTTCTCAGGCGCCGGCTGGGCGCCTTCGCGCTTGCCGCGACGCACGTTGATCAAGCCATTGAGGAATCTGGCCAGGTCGATGTCCTTGATGCGCTGCTGAGCTTCATCATCATCGCGCTTGAGCCAATCGCTGATCTGGGCACGAGAAACCTCGTGGTCCGCGGCAGCGAAGGTGTTGATCATGTCGGTGTCGGAGAGATTCAGCGCGTAGCGCAGGCGACGGATGATGTCGTTGTTGGTCACGGGCGTGGTTCCGGTCGTGAAGAGTGTCAGAGGGCGGCAGGCGGCTCAGTCGGCACAGGAGCTGATGTACAGGAGAATTGATGCACAGGTGCTGGCCAGCCAGGCCGCGGATGGCGCGCAGCATACCAGATCAGGCGGGCGGTTCGCTCCACTGCAGGCGATGGGGATCGAATCCGGCGCACAGGGTGGGCTTGATGATGTCGAAGTAGGGCGAGATATCGAAGTCGCAGGGCGCATACAGGCTGTGATGGCGGATATGCAGCAACTCCTGATAGCAGTGCAGACACGCCGGGTCACTGGAAGGCAGGACGTCACTGTCTGGCAGAATGGGATAGCGCACGGCCTGGAAGGCTTCGGCGATCAGCGATGAGCAGATCGCACGGGTCGGGTCGCCGCTGCCTAGTGCCAGCATGCGGCGTCGATAGCGGCTTGGCACCGGAGGCGTGCGAATCAGATAGCGAGCCAGATCGACGATGTTGCGCAGGTCATATTGATGGCCCAGCCGCGCCTCGGCATGGCCGATCAACGCGCTGATCTCCTCTTCCGTGAGTCCGACCGGACGGCAGATGCGCGTGTGCTGATGCCAATAAACGTTGAGAGGGACGCGGCGCACTCCGGCGGTGACATCCGCTTCCAGCAGGCAGTCACCCCTCACCGGGTGACCTCTGCTGTCCAGCGGCGTGCGCACGCAGAGTGCGGCATGAGACCAGGTCGATTGGGTGAGGTAGCGAATGGCGGTGCTGATACGCGAGGAGCCCTCGACCAGCAGGACATCGCCGCGCCGCAGGGTGGCAGCCAGCTTTTCCGGTGATGAGGTGGCGCGATGTGCTGGCAGCTTGCCCGGCGCCGTGAGATGACGCGCCAGCCGCGCGCCCAGCCAATCGAGTCCTCGCATGCCTGCCTCCCGTATGGCGCAAGTCTCACAAGCCAGTCTGGGACTTTTTGGGGGATTCAGCCAATTGCCACTTCATTCATGTCGCGCTCAGCGGCCCGGCTTCGGCACGTCCTGCTGGCTGACATTCTCGTCATTGGCGGTCTCGCTGGCCTCGGCCTGGTCGTCGGCGTCCGGCTCCGGGGCATCGAGCGTCTCGCCGGTGTCCTGGGCGGGTGTCAGTGCCAGTTCGGTGAGCAGCGGGAAGTGATCGGAGCCGAAGGCTTCCATGCGCGCCACGCGCACCACACTGAAATGCTCGCTATGGAAGAGGTGGTCCAGCGGCCAGCGCAGCAAGGGAATGTTGGCGTGGAAGGTATTGAACATGCCACGGCCCACACGGGGGTCCAGCAGGCCGGACAGCTTGCGGAACAGGCGCGTGGTGCGAGACCAGGCCACATCGTTGAGGTCACCGGTCACGATCACCGGTTGCTGGCTGTCGGCAACGCTGCGCGCCACGATGATCAGCTCGGCATCACGCTCGGAGGATTCGTCATTCTCGGTCGGGCTGGGCGGTGCCGGATGCAGGAAGTGCACCCGTACACGGTCACCGCTGGCCAGTTCCAGTTGCGCATGCATCGACGGCACATCCTCTTCGACCAGGTAGTCGATGCTGGCGTCATGCAGTGGCAGGCGTGAATAGACATGCATGCCATAGAGGTTGTCCAGCGGGCATTTGAGGGTGTGGGTATAGCCGTATTGCTCGCTGTCCGCCTCGAGCACGTCGAGCCGCTGCTGCCACCAGTCATCGGATTCCAGCGTCACCAGCACGTCGGGCTGTTCGCGTTCGACGATGGCCAGCAGCTTGTCACTGTCGTGGTTGCTGGTCAGGACATTGGCGGTGAGCAGGCGGACCTGACGCTGCCGGTCGTGCTGCTTCGTGCGCGCTGACTCGCAGGGGAAGAGGCGGGTATAGGGCATGATCCAGTGTGCCTGATAGACAAGTCCGGCCACGGCGATCACGGCCAGAGCCACCCTGAGCCCGAAGGCAAGCTGGGGCACTGCGAGATCGGCGATCAGCAACATTGCCCACAATGCGGCCAGCTGCAGGCGGGGGAAATCCATGATGCGCACCGACCAATGGCGAATACGCGTCAGTGGCAGCAGGGTGAAGGCTGCCATCAGCAGCGTCAGTACGCCGAGTAGCGTGGGGATCATGGTGGCTCCGGTGGCAGAGAATGGGGCGGGAAATCGAACGCTCAAGCGTCAGACATGGTGGCGACATGCCTGACACTCAAGTCAGTACGCTGTTCTCACGAGGCAACCCGCCGCTGACGCCACAGGCGTGAGATCCATTGCCAGCGATTGATCAACAGGGCGGTGAAGATGAGGCCGCAGCCGGTCATCTGGATCAGGGTCATGCGCTCACCGAACCAGGCAGCCGACATCAGGGCGGCCCAGACCGCTTCCAGCATCAGGATGACCGAGGCGTGGCTGGGGGTGGTCAGGCCCTGTGCGTAGATCTGCAGGAAGAAGCGCAGGGTGCTGGCGATCAGGGTGCTGGCCAGGAACCAGCTCAGGATGTCGAGACTGATGCCGGCGGGCCAGCTCTCGCTGAGTGCCGAGAGTATCAGGCAGGTGACGCCGGTGGTCATCAGCTGGATGGCCGTCAGCGGCAGGGCCGGGATATTGCGTACCAGGCGTGAATTGAAGTTGAACACCAGTGCGAACAGGCAGGCGGCACCGAAGATGAGCCACTGAGCGGGCTCGATGGTGAAGCCATCAGTCGCGCCGGGTTGCCCCATGCCGAGCAGGGCGAAACCAAGCAGGGCGGTGGGCAGTGCGATCCAGGTACTCAACGGTGGCCTGTCCTTGAACAACAGTCGCGCAAGTACCGGCACCAGCAGGATGCCGAAGCTGTTGATGAAGGCGATCACGCCCAGTTGATCCGACAGCGCGACCCCTAGCGACCAGCAGGCCATGGCACCCCCGAACAGGACACCGACGCCGCTGGCACGCACCTTGCGTGCGGTGGATAGCTGGCCCAGTGAGCGCGCATCGAAGATGGCCAGAATGAGCCCCGCAAGCAGGAAGCGACTGCCGATGAACAGCAGCGGAGGCATGCCAGCCATCGCCTCCTTGGAGAAGATCCAGCCTGCGGCGGCGATGATGGTGACCAGCAGCAGAAGCAGGTCGGCCTTGAGGGGCGAGCGGGAGGGGGTCGTCTCGGAGGAGAGGCTCATGGGGAGGGCTGGAATCCTTTATTCGTTGCTACACATGTAGTAACTATCCTACCAAGCTGGTGCAACGACTGCTGGTCTTTCTCGGAACGCGCAAATCCGCCAATGTATCTTGAAAGACGCGCGACTTTCGATGTTACGCTGCGCATCATGCAGACACGTTTCTTTCTTCAGAAGATGGCCGGAGGTTGAATGGCATCGATACCGCAAGATGACGCCCGCGATCCCTCTCATGGGCTACCCGGGCAGCACGATCATTCCCATGCCGACGACCCTTCAGACGGTCATTCGCATGGCCATTCTCACGGTCACTCACAAGATCATTCGCACGCTCACTCACAAGATCATTCGCACAGCTACTCACATGATCATTCACACGGGCACCACCATGATCATGCGCCTGAGGTGACAGCCGACAGCGAGCGACGTGTCAGGCTGGCGATGTATCTGACAGGCGGCTTCATGCTGGCGGAGGTGATCGGCGGGCTGGTCGCGGGCTCACTGGCCCTGCTGGCGGATGCCGGGCACATGCTCAGCGATACCGTATCACTGGCATTGGCCTGGGGCGCATTCCGCCTCGGGCATCGGGCGGCGACCCGCAAGCTGACCTTCGGTTATGCGCGCTTTCAAGTGCTGGCCGCGTTCGTCAATGGCCTGACCCTGCTGGTGATCGGGGCGGCGATCGTGGTGGCCGCCATCAAGCGGCTCTGGCTGCCCTCCGAAGTACTGGCGGGGCCGATGATGGTGATCGCCGTGCTTGGGCTGGTCGTCAATATCGCGGCATTTCGTATCCTGCATCAGGGCGATCAGGACAACCTCAATTTGCGCGGCGCGGTATTGCACGTGATGGGGGACTTGCTCGGCTCGGTGGCGGCCATCGTCGCCTCGCTGATCATCATGACCACCGGCTGGAATCAGGCTGACCCCTTGTTGTCAGTGCTCGCGGCGGTGCTGATATTGCGCGGTGCCTGGTCGTTGGTGAAACGCTCGGCGCATACCTTGCTGGAAGGAACGCCGGAGCAGCTCGATCACGCCGATATTCAGGCGGGCGTTCTGGCGCTTGAGGGAGTGGAGAGCGTACATGACCTGCATCTCTGGGGACTGACGCCTCAGTCGCCGATTGCCAGCCTGCATGTCGTCGTCGCCGCCACCAGTGTGCCCGGTGATGTGCTGGAGCGGGTTCAGCATTATCTGCGCGACGGCCATGACATCTCGCACGTCACGGTTCAGCTGGAAGGTGAGGCATGTCGGCAGGGCTGCGTGACGCGCTGACGTGATGGGCGCTCAGCGCGATGGTTGAGGAAGGGGAATATCGCAAGGCAAGGCATGCGAATGCCTGACGCAAAACGCCCCGCTGAAAAGCGGGGCGTTGTTGATTGCAGCCATGGGCTGCCTGACTTCGCGACATCAATGCCTCAAAAGCTCAGTGCTCAGGGACATCGACGATGTGTCACATCAGTGCTCAGCGACATAGACGGTGCGGATGTTCATGAAGGCACCGAAGCCATATTCGCTCTGCTCACGGCCATAGCCACTGCCTTTGACACCGCCGAAGGGCAGTTGGGCGAAGGGCGTGGTCGGGCGGTTGACGAAGCTCATACCGGCTTCCAGTTGACGAGAGACGCGTTCTCCACGTTCGTCGTCCTTGGCCACCACCGTGCTGCCCAGACCATACGGGCAGTCGTTGGCGAGCTCGATGGCATGCGCCTCGTTGTCCGCGACCACGACGGAAGCGACCGGGCCGAACAGCTCTTCATTGAAGGCAGGGTTGCCCTGGGTGACGTTGGTCAGCACCGTCGGCGGATACCAGGCACCGTCTCGATCCGGAATCTCGCCGCCGCACTCAAGCTTGGCGCCGGCCTTGATGGCGCGTTGGACCTGATCATGCAGATCATCGCGCAGGTCCTTGCGTGACATCGGGCCGATATCGACCCCTTCGCTGAGCGGGTCGTCCATGCGCATGTCCTTGACCTTCTCGATCAGGCGCTTGGAGAAGTCTTCGGCGATGGACTTGTCGACGATAAGGCGCTTGGAAGCAGCGCAGCTCTGGCCGGTATTGTCGAAACGTCCGGCGATGGCGAGATCCACCGCACGCTCGATGTCGGCATCATCCAGCACGATAAGCGGATCGATACCGCCCAGTTCCAGTACGCTTGGCTTGAGCGCCGCACCGGCCTGCTCGGCGACCTTGCGGCCTGCCTCCTCGCTACCGGTGAGGGTAACGCCCTGCACGACAGGATCATTGATGATGTCTTCGATCATCTCCGAGCCCACCGGCAGCCAGGTGAAGACGCCATCTTTGAAACCGGCCTCGTGGAACAGCTGGGTGATGAGCTCGGCACAGCCCGGAACATTGGAGGCATGCTTCATCAGGCAGACATTGCCACCTGCCAGTGCCGGGGTCGCGAAGCGAATGACCTGATAGAGCGGATAGTTCCACGGCATCACGCCCAGCACTGCGCCGATAGGGTCCTTGACGATCTTCGCTCTGACGGCACCCTCGGCGTCGCGCTGCTCGGTTTCCATCAGCGTGGGGAGGTTGTCGGCATAGAAACGCGCGATGCTGGAGGAGATCTGTGTCTCGCTGATGCCTTGCTGATACGGCTTGCCCATCTCATGGGCGATCAAGGTGGCAATGTCCTGCTGACGCTGATCTATCAGGTCTGCCAAGGCGTGCAGACGTTTCGCACGTTCTTCGAGCGAAAGCTCGCGATATTGCGGATAGGCATTGCGTGTCTGTTCCAGTTTCTGCTGAACCTCTTCCTTGCTCAGCGTGGCGTATTCATTGAGAACCTTGTCATTGGCCGGGTTGGTCGCGGTCAGTGTCTTGTTGCTCATCTTGCCTCCCTATCTGGGTGCTGGTTCAGCGAGTGGCCGAGCGATGGATATCCCCTGAGACATCGACCTCGGATCAGCCACATCATTGGCTACACGACAAGATCTGGAGATATCGCCACTGACCTTCAAGAGTCAGGAGGATCGATCTGACGTCATCTCAGTGTTGCCATATAAGCACGCGCGTTCCCCTTGAAACGTCACAGGCTGCGTCAATCGAGCTTCACAAGCCTGCCCCACGGGCTGCCAGCATGCGACAATGGACCTCTGGTGTCCGGGCGCTGGAAAGCGTCTCCAATCCCGGGCCATCGACATGAGTGCAAGCGTCACAAGGAAGAGGAAGTCAGCGTGTTCAACAATATTCTGGTGGTGTGTACCGGCAACATCTGTCGCAGTCCGGTCGGTGAGGCGCTGCTGAAGCAAGCGTTGCCGGGCAAGACCGTGCACTCGGCGGGTGTAGGCGCATTGGTCGATCATCCTGTCGAACCCACGGCGGCTAGATTCGCTCTCGAGTCCGGTCTGGAGGTTGATGGGCATCGTGCGCGGCAGGTATCGGTCGAGATGTTGACGGCGGCGGATCTGATTCTGGTCATGAGCGATGGTCATCGTCGTGCCATCAACCAGATGGCCCCGCAAGTCAGTGGCAAGACGATGATGTTCGGCCGCTGGCTGGCGGGGGGCCAGGGCGAAGAGATTCCGGATCCCTATCGCAAGAGTGAAGAGGCCTTCCGGCACGCGCACCAGAAACTCGTGGACGCTGCGGCGCTGTGGGTCAAGAAACTGTCGTAACCAAGGTCCAGCTTTTGTCGAAATCCAAAAGATGACCTGTATAGTTTTTAGAGAGAGGCTAAGTGCGATGCGCTTAGTCTCTTTTTCATGTTGGTACAGTCACCACGGGACTGATCTGCGAGTACCTCTTGATCCAAGATCCTGAATTTTGACTGTTTCATTGGATCGAATTCTCAAGCGTGGAAGGAACGTGAATTTTTGTTACGTTCCATTCGACGCAAGGCATAACGTATCTTTGTGTAACTTATAATTTCACAAATTTACAATGGTGCCCATCCATGCGCGAACTCGATCTCCAGGCTCTTGAGCCCCGTCTGCTGTTGGATGCCGCTGCTGCCGTGACCATTGCCGAGGGCGCCGATAGCAATGGCGACAAGGTGTCGGCCACCGATACTGGTGCTTCGCTGTCGGGTACCGAAGATACGCAATTCTCGCTCTCGAGCCTGAGTGTCACGGACAGTGGCAACGTGGATGATGAGGGCAACACCACGGACGAGTACTCGCTGACCTTGCAGCTGGATCAGGCAGCCGCCGATGCAGGAGCGGAGTTCAGTAGCGGCGGCAGCAGCGCGACCCTGACCGGCACGGCCCAGCAGATCACCGATCAGCTCGCTGGACTCGTGGTCACTCCGGGAGATGATTACACCGCCGATATCACCTTGAGCCTGAGCCTCACCGAAACCACGGACGGAGTGGTGGATACTGACCGAGGCAGCCTCGATTTCGTCGCCACTCTGACACCAGTCAACGATGACCCGGTATTCGGGGACAGCGGCGCGACGGTCACCGAGGCGGGGAGTTTCACCTTCTCCATCGAGGCCCTGGGGCTGAGTGATCCGGATATTGTCAGCGGCGAGCAGGATACTGACCAACTGATCATCGAGATCGACAGCCTGCCCACGGGCGGGTCGCTGACGTTCAATGGATCTCCGGTGGCAATTGGCTCAAGTTTCGATGCAGACCAGCTCAGCAAGCTGGTCTATACCCATGGCGGCAGTGATGTGGCCGTGGGCGACAGTGATAGCTTCGCCATCACAGTGGTGGATGGCGCGGGTGGTGAGGCCTCCAATACCCTCAATATCGAGCTGATTCCTGACAACGCCGCGCCGACCGTCACGGGCGACCCCCAGCAGTTCGAGGGCGAAAATACCTCGCTGGGCCTGAGCTACACCGATGAAGAATCCGGGCATGCCGATGCGGCGGCCAATGCAACGGTGGAAATCACCGATCTGGGCAATCTCTCGGAGCGTGGCACCCTCTATCTGGATCTCAACCAGGACGGTATCGCAGATGCTGATGAGATCATCTCGGACACGTCGGATGCGGCTGCCAGTTTCACTGCAGACAAGCTCGAGTACCTGTCCTTCGCCCATGATGGGGACGAGCCGATTGTCGATGACTTGCCCAGTTTCACCATCAAGGTGACTGACGCAGGTGGCGGTGAAGGGGCGGGGAATGAGCTTTCCAGTGAGCGTACCGTCGAGATCAGCATTCTCGAGAATGATGATGACCCGACGCTGACGCCCACTACCGATGTGCTGGACGCTACTGATGGGGCGGTGCTGATTGATGCATCTGCCCTGAACGCGCTAGACCCTGACAGCACCGATGATCAGCTGAGCTACAAGATCGACACCTTGCCGAGCTTTGGTGAGATCCAGATTCTCAATGGGTCTGACTGGGTCAAGCTGCCGGTGGGTGGCACCTTCTCGCAGGCGCAGGTCACGGCGGGCGAGGTCCGTTATCAACAGACCCTCGTGGATGGTACTGGTGGCACGGCGGACGACTTCACCTTCACGTTGGTGGATTCCGAATTCAAGGCATTTGAAGAGGCAGGCGACGCAGGGACCTGGGGCGGCGCGGATTCACCGACCGTCGGTACGCTGAATTTCCTGATTGACAATGTGGCCGGCGGCCCCGGGGAGCAGCAACAGGAAACCATCTACGCCGAGAAGGTGAACAATACCGGCGTCATCGTGAGCGAAAGTACGGCCGATCCTGCTTCCACCGCGGTGGTCATCACAGACGATATGCTCAAATATGGCGCCGAGCTGGACGGTTACGTGCTGCCTGCGACCCAGATCGTCTATACCGTGACGAACATACCGACCAACGGGACGCTATTCCTGGATGGTCAGGCGATTTCCGACTTCGGCAGCTTCACCCAGGAAGATATCGATAATGGGCTGGTCACCTTCCTGCACGATGGCAGCGAAGATCATGAGTCCAGCTTCACGTTTACCATCCTGCCGACGGACATCGACAAGGACCCCGACACGCTCGACCCCATTACCGATGTCTTCACCATCGACGCAACACCCGTCAATGATGCTCCTGTCGCAGGTAATTCCAGTGTCGGTCTGCTCGAGAAGACCGACACGACCGATGGCATCGTTCGAATCACCAATCTGGTGATGTCGGATGTGGATGGCAGTCTGGAGAATCTGGACGGCGAGGGGGAAAGTGATGACCTCTGGTTCCAGATCACCAGCACCGAGCTTAGCGGTGGCTCACTCGAAGTCTGGGATGGCGACAGCTGGGAGGCAGCCTCCACCGATGTCTGGTACTCCCAGGCGATTCTGACCGCGCAGGCGGATGGTCAGACGGGGGGATTGCGCTACGTTCACGACGGTGGTGAAAGTGTCGACTCCCTGAACGATAGCTTCACTTTCATCGTGCGTGATGATCTGACGGCGCCGTCTGATCCCTTCGCGACGGATGCTTCTACTCCGATAGACAATGGAAACGATACCAGTGTCGTTTCCAATGTCGGCAACGTGACTATCGAAGTCACGCCCTTCAATGATGCCCCTCTGATCCCGCTGACCTCCGATGCTGCGAATCAGACGGTCATTGATGCCCTGGATCAGTCGTCCACTTCCGCCAACGATGTGCTGACGCTTGGGGAAGGGGAAACGGCAGTCATCGACAATAGCCTGCTGCAGGCCGTGGACAGCGACAACACCACGCGTCAGTCGACTTTCGTGATCACGAGCCTTCCGGAGAACGGCACCCTGACGGTGAATGGCAAGGTTCTGCGCGTCGGTAGCTCCTTCACGCAGGCTGATATCGACAGTGGGGCACTGTCCTATGAGCATGATGGTGGAGAAGGCCATAGCGACGAATTCACCTTCACTGTCAGTGATGGCCCGCTGACGACCGACGTTGCAACGTTCAGTATTGATATTACCCCGCTGAATGATGCTCCCACGCTGACAGCTCTGCAGCCTGATCCGAACCTTGTCACCAGTGTTCCCTTGACTCTGGGGAATGCCTTCACGATTGCCGATGTCGATATTGACGATGGCAATATCGATGCGCCTGATGAAGAGGATCAGATCAGCATCACCTTGGTGCTCAATGATGCTGATGGTAACCAGTTGGACGGTGGAGTCGGTGGTGATGGTGCGCTTGCAGTTGATATCACCAGTATTGTGGGTGTTGACCTGACGCAGGGTGTGTCTGGTCTTGATACTCGGCTTGTGCTGACTGGTGAGGTGTCAGCGGTTCAAGAAGCACTCACCACGCTGACTGCTGTCGTCAATAATGACTTGAATACACGGCTCAATCTTGTGGCCACGGTCGACGATCGCCTGTCCTCGACTACCGCAAATGGTGGCGAAGGAAATGAAGGGGGCGATGCAATCAGTGACGAGAACAACACTGTCACCGAGAGCATTGAACTGCTCGCATCAACCGAGAACGATGCCCCAGTCGTGACGCTACCTGCCCCTGGCGAGCTGACCGTTGTCGAGGACTCCAACTGGAACACGCTTTCAGGTATTTCTGTCGCTGACCCCGATAGTTTCGATGAAGAGATGACTGTCGAAGTGTCGGTGGCCGAGGGAAGTGTCCGGATCACGGCTGCCAATGCTGGGGATGCTACAGTCAGTGGCAACAATTCAGGCACCATCACTGTCACTGGCACACTGGATGACGTCAATACAGCACTCGCCAAGGTGCAATACCGGCCGGCGACCAATGACAATGGCACGGTAGCGCTGACAGTCACTGCGACAGATTCAGAGCTCCATGGCTCAGGGACTGCTGAAACCGGCTCAAAAACTACTGACATCACTGTCACAGCGGTCAATGATGAGCCGGTACTGACCTCCACCACACCGGTGCAGACGATGGATGATGGTCAGCCCTTGACCATCACTGGCCTTTCCGTCGCAGACATAAATGATGTCGGCCAAGAAGTCTTCACTGATAGCCAGACCGTCACAGTGACTGTGCGGGGAGGCGCCACGGGTGAAACCGGCGGCACCTTGAATATGGATGCTGCCGGAGTCACTGGCAACGGTACCAGTGAAGTGACCCTGACGGGCACACTCAGCGAAATCAATGCCGCGCTTGATGACCTCGTATTGACTGCCGCTGAAGTGAACGCAGATACGTCAGTGATACTTGATGTCGAGTTCAGTGATGATGGTAATGGCAACTTGGCTCTAGCCAATGCCTTCCTTGTCTCCACCGCCATAACGGTCAATGTTTCTGGCACCAATGATACGCCCACTATTACGGTAGGAAATAACGCCCCTGAAGTTGATGAGGATGGCAGTCTCACCCTGTCAGAGCTCGGCGTGACTCTTGCTGATGCCGATGATTTCGGTGCCGACAACCTGACGCTGACGCTGACCGTGGTTGCCCCAGACATCCCGGATCGTGGCACCTTCAGCAATGGCTCTGAAACCATAACCTTCACTGGTACTGTTGCTGAGCTGCAGACTGTCCTGGATACAGAGGTCTATAAACCTGCTGATGATTATTACGGTCAAGTTACCCTCAACATCGTGTTCAATGATGCCGGCAATACCGGCCAGGGCGGTGCACAGATAGCGACCCGTGATATCACTCTCGCGGTGACGCCGGTCAATGATCGCCCAGTGGCCGATGGCGCCGATGAATCCATCGTTGCCATTGCGGAAGACACCGCGGCAGTGGATATCGCCGGCACGGATCTCTATACGCTGCTGGTCGATCAGTACGATGACACCACCGATGATCAGACCGATGAGAATGGCAATACCGCTGCCACCACCGAGACTGATCTCACCTATGTTGCCATCGTCGGGAATACGTCTACCGACGCGCAAGGGGAGTGGGAGTACAGCACTGACGGTGGTAGCACCTGGGAGCAGATTCCCGGCAATCTGCGTAACAATAATGCCCTCATTCTGCCTGCTGATGCCGACATTCGCTTTGTGCCTGCCGACGATTTCAATGGTGAGCCTGGTGCTCTGACCGTACGTTTGGGTGATGACAGCGCAGCACTGGTTGCCAGTACCGATGCCGATGATCTTCGTAATCTGAATCAAACTGCCAATGGTGACCGCGATCTGGCGACTGGCGTCTGGTCAAGCCGCACCATTGCCATCAATACCAGCATCACTGCCGTCAATGATGCCCCGGCGACACCTGATGACAGTGTGATTCTCGCGGCCATCAATGAAGACGACACTGATCCGGCAGGCGCCACCATCGCTGATCTGGTCGGCGACAACTTCGATGACGCCTCCGCCGATGATCAGACCCAGGAGGCTGTGTCGGGTGGCAGCTCTGCCAATGCGCTGGCGGGTATCGCCATCACCTCCAATCCTGCTGACGATAGCGAAGGGACCTGGCAGTACTCCACCGATGCCGGTGCTAGCTGGACCGATGTCCCGGCTGATGTCAGCGCCAGCAATGCGCTGGTGCTGTCGGCGACTGACTCTGTGCGCTTCCTGCCGGCTGAAGATTTCAATGGCGACCCGACAGGCCTGACCTACGTCGTGGCCGACGACAGTAGCGGTGCCGTGACGTCTGGCTCCAGCGTGGATGTTTCCACCTTCGACGAGACGGGTATCTGGTCAAGCGTAACCGATGCCGACACCCTCAACACGACGGTCAATGCGATCAATGATGCACCGGTACTCTCCGGTGGCACGGCGGCGCAAGCCTTCCCCATTTCAGCTGTCGAGGCTGGCGGTGAAGGCACCGGAACCAACGAAGTGTCGCTGGTAGCCGGGGCCTCGCTCTCCGATGTCGATACTGCACTGGTCGGTGACAACTTCGGTGGTGGCACCATCACGGTTTCCATCGATGCCGCGACGGCTGCCGATGTGTTTGCCGTCGATGACTCTCTGGCGGGCTTCGCCGGTGCTTCTCTTGCTGATGGCACTCTGACGGTGACGCTTGACTCCGGAGCAACGGCGGCCCAGGTCTCGGCGCTGATTGACTCGCTGACTTATCAGAACACCAGCGATGACCCGGACACCGATACGCGTGCCTACACCATAGTCGTCAATGACGGCAACAACGACGGTCTGGCCGAAATCGATGGTGCCGGGCTGGATAGCAATGTCCTGACCGGCTATCTGCAAGTCGTGGATACCAATGACGGCCCTGTGGCGAATGATGATGCCGATGCTACCGACGAAGGCGTGGCGCTGAGCACCGCTGATACCCCCAATCTGTTCGACAACGATACGGATCTGGATACCCCTACTGATGACTTCACCATCACCCAGGTGAATGGCAATTCTGGTGGGGTAGGCAGCGCGGTCTCGGGCAGCGAGGGCGGCTCCTTCACGGTCAATGCCGATGGCACCTGGAGCTTTGATCCGGGCGCTGATTTCGACGGCCTCACCGATGGCGAGAGTGCTGTCACCACCATTACCTATCAGGTCAGCGATGGCGAGGGCGGCGTCTCGACCGCCACCGTCAGTGTGACCGTCAATGGTGTCGATGACACCCCGACGCTGACCCCGGACACCGGCAATGTCACTGAAGATACCGATGTCACCTCCGACAACCTGACCACCAGCGGTACGCTTGATGCGGGCACGGGCGGTGACAACGGGGAAGACAAGTTCACGCCTGAGACAGTATCGGGCTCCTATGGAGCGCTGGTGGTCGATGCCGATGGCAACTGGTCCTACAGTGCCGACAATACCCAGGATGTCATTCAGCAGCTCAATCAGGGCGCCACGCTGACGGATACCCTGACCGTCACCAATGCGGATGGTGTCACTCAGACCACCGTCAGCATCACCATCACCGGTGTCAATGATGCACCGGTCGCTGTCGCCGATACTGGCGAGACTGCGGAAAATCTCGAGCTGAGCGTCGCGGCTGAAGATGGCGTACTGGCCAATGACACGGATATCGATACCGGCTCCACCGGCACCGTCAGTCAGGTGGCCGGTGATACCTCAGGCGTTGGGGCAGCGGTCGCCATGGCAGGGGGCGGTACTGTCACCATTGCCGCGGATGGCAGCTATGTCTTCGCGCCGGGGACTGACTTCGATTATCTCGCCGAGGGTGCGACTGCCACGACCACCGTTGCCTATACGGTCATTGATGACAATGGCGCCGAGTCGAGCAATACGCTGACGATTACCGTGACCGGCACCAATGATGTGCCGGCCGTGGTGGAGACCCAGGCTGCTCAAGAGAGCGTCGATGGTCAGGCCATCACGCCCTTTGATGTGGTGGATCTGTTCGCGGATGCCGATGACGGCGCGGTGCTGACCTATTCGGCAACCGAACTGCCGGACGGGCTGAGCATCGACCCGGATACCGGCGTGATCAGCGGCACGCTGACCAGTGATGCCTCCCAGGGCGGTAGCGGGGGCGTTCACACTGTCACGCTGACGGCGACGGATGAGAACAATGCGCCCGTGACCACGACATTCACGTGGACCGTGGCCAATGTGGATCCCGTCGCGCAGGACAACAGCAACGCTATCTCTGAAGGACTTGCCACTGATTCCGTCAGCACGGCCGACGGCAATGTCATTTCTGATGCAGGTACCGACAGCGATGGGGGCAATGACAACGATGCCATCGTCGTCAGCGGTGTCGGGGCGGGCGCTAATCAGGGCACGGACGAAGCGGCCGGTACGCCGGTTGCAGGTAGCTACGGCAGCGTGACCATTGCCGAGGATGGCCGCTACACCTATACGCTCGATAACACCGATCCCGTCATCCAGGCGCTGGATGTCGGCGACAGTCTCACGGACACCTTCACCTACGAGGTGTCCGATGGCCAGGGTGGCACCGATACAGCGCTGCTGACGATCACCATCAATGGCACCAACGATGCTCCGGTCGCGGCCGATGATGCATCAACCACCGATGAAGACACTGCGCTGGCCACGAATGACACGACCAACGTGCTGGGCAATGACGTTGATGTAGACGCTGACTCTGCGCTTGTCGTCAGTCAGGTCAATGGCAGTGGTGCGAATGTCGGTCAGCCGGTTACCGGCAGTGAGGGTGGCGATTTCACCCTGAATGCTGACGGCAGCTGGAGCTTCGATCCCAGCGGCGATTTCGAAGCGCTGAAGGACGGCGAAAGCGCTGTCACCACCCTGACGTATCAGGTCAGCGATGGCCTGGGCGGTGTCTCCACCGCCACGGTCAGCGTGACTATCAATGGCGTTGACGATGTGCCGACTCTGACGCCGGCTGCCGGCGACGTCACGGAAGACATTGCGGTCAATGGTGAGGGCGACCTCGTGGCTGCCGGCACTCTGGCAGCAGGTACCGGCGGTGATGCAGGCGAAGACAAGTTCACCGCCGGTACTCTCACAGGGGAGTATGGTGAGCTTGCGGTCGATACCGACGGCAATTGGGCCTATAGCGCAGACAATGCGCAAGATGCCGTGCAGCAGCTCAACCAGGGCGTTGAGCTGACCGATACCTTCACGGTCACCAATGCCGATGGCGTGACCACCACGACGGTCACTATCACTCTCACCGGAGTGAACGATGCGCCGGTGGCCGAAGCGGACACCGTCACCACGGCCGAAAATGCCAACCTGGTGGTGGACGCCGTCGAGGGTGTGCTCAGCAATGACACCGATATCGACACAGGCTCCACAAGCGTCGTCAGTCAGGTCGCGGGCACCGCCGCCGGGGTGGATGCCGCAGTCGACATGACCGGGGGCGGCAGCATCACCATCGCCGAGGATGGCAGCTATACCTTCGCGCCGGGGTCCGATTTCGACACTCTGGCCGTCGGTGAGAGCGCCACCACCACCATCGCCTACACGGTGCAGGATGATAACGGTGCAGAATCCAGCAGCACCCTGACCATCACCGTGACTGGCACCAATGACGCGCCGATCGTCGTCGCGACCCAGGGCGATCAGACCCATGAAGATGGCGAGGCGATCACCGAGTTCTCGGTGGCCAGCCTGTTCGAGGATGTCGATAACGGTGCCGAACTCACTTACAGCGCTGCACAGTTGCCGGACGGCCTGAGTCTGGACCCGCAGACGGGTGTCATCAGCGGCACCTTGAGCAGCGATGCCTCTCAGGGCGGCACTGATGGGGTGCATACCGTCGTGCTCACCGCGGACGATGGCAACGGTGGGGTGATCACCACATCCTTCACCTGGACCGTGGCCAACGTGGTGCCGGTGGCAGAGGACAACAGCGATTCTCTCGACGAAGGCGTGGCAGACACCAGTGTCAGCCAGGCTCAGGGGAACGTGATCAACGACGCCGGCACGGACAGTGATGGCGGCAACGACAACGATGACATCGTGGTCAGCGGTGTCGGTTTCGGCGAGAACGTCGCCACGGGGTCTGCAGCTGATACCGAGGTGTCCGGCACCTATGGCGCCGTCGTGATCGAAGCGGACGGCAGCTACACCTATACGCTGGACAACAGCAACGCAGCGGTTCAGGCGCTGGATATCGGCGACAGTCTGGTCGAGACCTTCACCTACGAGATTTCCGATGGCCAGGGTGGCGTTGCGACTGCTCTGCTGACACTCACCATCAACGGCACCAATGATGCCCCGGTATTGGTGGACAACGCTCAACCCGTCGAGCAGAACGATGCGGATGGCGATGAAGTGACGCCGGTGGATGTCTCCACCGCCTTCGCGGATGTCGATGGCGATGCCGTGCTGACCTATAGCGCAGCGAACCTGCCGGACGGCCTGACCATTGATCCGGATACGGGCGTGATCAGCGGAACGCTGACCAGCGATGCCTCCCAGGGCGGCACCGACGGCGCGCATTCCGTGACCGTCACGGCGACCGATGAACAGAACGCGACCGTCACCAGCACTTTCGTGTGGAATATCGACAACGTGGCACCGGTGGCGCAGGACAACATCGCGAGCGTGTCGGAAGGGCTCGATACCACCAGTACCAGTGCGACAGGCGGCAATGTCCTGACTGACGCGGCGCTGGATGCCAGTGTCGATGCGGACGGGGGAAATGATACCGATACCCTGAGTGTCAGCGGTGTCGGGGCGGGTCAGACCGTGGTGGACGCGGCAACGACTGCCTCGGGCACCTACGGCAGCCTCTCACTCGATAGTGCCGGCGATTACGACTATACCCTCGACAACACCAATCCGGATGTTCAGGCCCTGGCAGTGGGGGAAAGTGTCACCGAGACCTTCACCTACGCGATTTCCGATGGCCAGGGAGGCTCGGATACCGCCGAGCTGACCATCACCATCAACGGGACCAACGATGCGCCGGCCATCACGATTGCGACTGGTGACAGCATCAGCGCCGCGCTTTCAGAGTCGGATAGCGGCTTGACCGCGGCTGGCACCCTGACGGTCACCGATGTCGATACCTCCGACAGCGTGACGCCCACGGTCGAGGCGGTGGTCGCAGACGGGGACGTCAATGGCTTGTCGGATGCCGCACTGCTTGCGATGTTCAGCGTGGATGGTGGCGCAATCATCGACGGCACTGCCAACGACGGTACCCTGAATTGGGGCTTCGACAGCAGCGCGCTTCCCGAAGCCTTTGATCATCTCGAGCAGGGGGAAGTGCTGACCCTGACGTATCAGGTCGATGTCGCGGATGGCAACGGCGGTACCGACACTCAGGACGTCATGCTGACCATTACCGGCACCAATGATGCGCCGGTGTTGGTCGCAGGCGCTCAGCCGCAAGATCAGTCTGACAATGACGGCCATGCGATCACGCCGTTCAGCGTCGCGGATGCCTTCGCTGACGTCGACAACGAGGCAGTATTGAGCTTTGCCGCTGACAATCTGCCCCCGGGCCTGGTGATCGATGCCGACACCGGCGAGATCAGCGGCACCCTGTCACCGGATGCCTCCATCGGCGGAGACGACGGTGTCTATACCGTCACGCTGACGGCCACGGATGAAAACGGTGCCGAGGTCACGACGACCTTCACCTGGAGCGTGGCCAACGTCGCCCCGCAAGCCGAGAACGATGCTGCGTTCGTGACGGAAGGGCTTGATGCCGGCGACAGCAGTGACGTCAGTGGCAATGTCCTTGCCGCTGCGGGTGCCGGTGTCAATGACCAGGCAGACAGTGATGGCGGCAACGACTCGGATGCGCTTGTCGTCAGTGGCCTGGCCTTCGGGGCGGTCCCGAGCGCCTTCACTGCCGCCGGCAGCGATGTCGAGGGCAATTATGGCGCTGTCATCATCAATGAAGACGGCACCTATACCTATGCCCTGAACAATGCCCACGAAGATGTCCAGGCATTGGCAGAGGGCGAGGTGCTCAGCGAAACCTTCACCTACCAGATCTCGGATGGACAGGGCGGCACGGACACCGCACTGCTTACCATCACCATCAATGGCAGCAATGATGCCCCGCTCATCGCGATTGAAGGCGATGACAGCGCGGCCGAAGCGCTGACCGAGACTGACGACACGCTTGCCACTTCTGGCACGCTGTCCGTCAGTGATCTCGATACCTCGGATATCGTCACGTCCAGTATTGATTCCGTGACAGCTACCGGCGACACCGACGGCCTGAGCAATGCCGAGCTGCTGGGCATGCTCTCCGTCGATGCTGACGCGATCATCGATGGCGAAGCCAATGACGGCACGCTGAACTGGAGCTTCGACAGTAACAGTGTCGCCGGTGAAGCGTTTGACCACCTCGCCGTCGGCGAAAGTCTGGTGCTCGACTACACCGTGGTCGTCACCGACAGCCAGGGCGCGAGCGCCGAGCAGGTCGTTTCGATCAACATCAACGGCACCAATGATGCACCAGTCATTGCCGTTGAAGGCGACGACAGTGCCAGCGCCGACCTGTTCGAGACCAACGCACCGCTCTCCGCCGACGGCACCCTGTCCGTCAGTGATCTCGACACCACCGACGACGTCACCCCGAGCGTCACGGCTGTCGCTGCTGATGGCGACACCGACGGCCTGAGCAATGCTGAGCTGCTGAGCATGCTGAGTGTGGATGCCGACGCGATCATCGCCAACACCGAGAATGACGGCACCCTCAACTGGGCATTCGACAGCGCGAATCTGCCGGAAGCGTTTGATCATCTTGCGCTGGATGAGACGCTGGTGCTGGATTACACAGTGCAGGTGACTGACAGCCAGGGAGCGACGGCGGAGCAGGTGGTGACCATCACCATCACCGGCACCAATGATGCACCGGTACTGGTTGCTGACGCGCAGCCCGCTGATCAGGCCGATAATGATGGCGACCCCATCACGCCGTTCAGCGTCGCGGATGCCTTCACGGACATCGACAATGATACCGTGCTGAGTTTCTCGGCTGACAACCTGCCGGACGGGATCGAGATTGATCCGACCAGCGGTGAAATCAGTGGCACCTTGTCGACGGATGCCTCCATCGGCGGTGACAACGATGACGGCACCTACACCGTCATCCTGACAGCGACCGATGAGAATGGCGCCACTGTTACCACATCATTTACCTGGACAGTAGCCAACGTCGCGCCCGAGGCCTTCGACAACGTGGCGGATCTCGAAGAAGGTATCGCCACCGGCGATACCAGCACTGCCACAGGCAATGTCCTCGATGATGCGCAACCGGATGCCGACACCGATGGCGGCAATGACAGCGATGCACTGATCGTCAGTGGTATCGGTGCTGGCACCAACGCCGGTACGGCAAGTGCGGTCGATACTGACGTGACCGGTACCTATGGCAGCATCACCGTCGCGGAAGATGGCAGCTACACCTACACCTTGGACAACACCAATCCTGACGTTCAGGCACTGGCCGTCGGGGAAAGCCTAAACGAGACCTTTACCTATCAGATCTCCGATGGCCAGGGTGGTTTCGATACGGCATTGCTCACCATCACCATCAACAGCACCAATGATGCGCCTGTCATCGACATTGATGGCGACGATAGCGCGGCCGCGATTCTGACCGAAACAGATGCAACCCTGAGTGCCGCCGGAACCTTGTCGGTCAGTGATGTCGATACCACCGACGAAGTGACGCCGAGCGTCACTGCGGTGACCGCCGACGGCGATGTCGATGGCCTGACCAACGATCAGTTGCTAGGCATGCTCTCCGTCGATGCTGACGCCATCATCAATGGCGAAGCCAATGACGGCACCCTGAACTGGACCTTCGATAGCTCAAGCGTCGCCGGTGAAGCCTTCGATCACCTCGCAGTGGGCGAGAGCCTGGTGCTGGATTACACCGTGGTCGTCACCGACAGCCAGGGCGCGACCGCCGAGCAGGTCGTCCAGATCACCATCAACGGCACCAATGATGTGCCTGTCATTGCCATTGAAGGTGACGACAGCGCCGCCGAGTCGCTGACCGAGACCGACGACACGCTTGCGACCTCCGGCACGCTCTCCGTGAGTGATCTGGATACCAGCGACGAAGTCACGCCGAGCGTCACGGCCGTGACCGCCACTGGTGACACCGATGATCTGAGCAATGCCGAGCTGCTGAGCATGCTCTCCGTCGACGCCGATGCCATCATCGATGGCGTCAGCAACGACGGCACGCTGAACTGGACCTTCGATAGTTCCAGCGTCGAAGGCGAGGCGTTCGATCACCTCGCAGTGGGCGAGAGCCTGGTGCTGGATTACACCGTGGTCGTCACCGACAGCCAGGGTGCGACCGCCGAGCAGGTCGTCTCGATCACCATCAATGGCAGCAACGATGCGCCTGTCATTGCCCTCGAAGGCGATGACAGTGCGAGCGAGTCGCTGACCGAGACGGATGACACCCTGACCACCGCCGGTACGCTCTCCGTGAGCGATCTGGATACCACCGACGAAGTCACGCCGAGCGTCACCGCCGTGACCGCGACGGGTGACACCGATGGCCTGAGCAATGCCGAGCTGCTGAGCATGCTCTCCGTCGACGCCGATGCCATCATCGATGGCGTCAGCAACGACGGCACCCTGAACTGGACCTTCGACAGCTCAAGCGTCGCTGGCGAGGCGTTCGATCACCTCGCCGTTGGCGAAAGCCTGGTGCTGGATTACACCGTGGTCGTCACCGACAGCCAGGGTGTGACCGCCGAGCAGGTTGTCTCGATCACCATCAACGGCAGCAACGATGCGCCTGTCATTGCCATTGAAGGCGACGACAGTGCGAGCGAGTCGCTGACCGAGACGGATGACACCCTGACCACCGCCGGGACGCTCTCCGTGAGTGATCTGGACACCACTGACGAAGTCACGCCGAGCGTCACCGCCGTGACCGCGACGGGTGACACCGATGGCCTGAGCAATGCCGAGCTGCTGAGCATGCTCTCCGTCGACGCCGATGCCATCATCGATGGCGTCAGCAACGACGGCACCCTGAACTGGACTTTCGACAGCAGCAGTGTCGCTGGCGAAGCCTTCGATCACCTCGCCGTCGGCGAGAGTCTGGTGCTGGATTACACCGTGGTTGTCACCGACAGACAGGGTGTGACCGCCGAGCAGGTTGTCTCGATCACCATCAGTGGCACCAACGATGCGCCTGTCATTGCCATTGAAGGCGACGACAGTGCGGCGGAAACACTGACCGAGACAGACGCCACCCTGACCACCTCCGGTACGCTCTCCGTGAGTGATCTGGATACCACCGACGAAGTCATGCCGAGCGTCACGGCCGTGACCGCCACCGGTGACACTGATGGCTTGAGCAACGATCAGCTGCTGGGCATGCTCTCCGTCGATGCTGACGCCATCATCGATGGTGCCAACAACGACGGCACCCTGAACTGGACGTTCGACAGCTCAAGCGTCGAAGGTGAAGCCTTCGATCACCTCGCTGTCGGCGAAAGCCTGGTGCTGGATTACACCGTGGTCGTCACCGACAGCCAGGGCGCCACTGCCGAGCAGGTCGTCTCGATCACCATCAATGGTAGCAACGATGCTCCGGTCATTGCCATTGAAGGTGACGACAGCGCTGCCGAGTCACTTACAGAAACCGACGCGCCGCTGACCACCGCCGGCACGCTCTCCGTGAGTGATCTGGATACCACCGACGAAGTCACGCCGAGCGTCACCGCCGTGACTGCAACTGGTGACACCGACGGCCTGAGCAATGCCGAGCTGCTGGGCATGCTCTCCGTCGACGCCGATGCCATCATCGATGGTGCCAACAATGACGGCACCTTGAACTGGACCTTCGATAGCTCAAGCGTCGCCGGTGAAGCCTTCGATCACCTCGCGGTGGGCGAGAGCCTGGTGCTTGATTACACCGTGGTCGTCACCGACAGCCAGGGGGTGACCGCGGAGCAGGTCGTCAGCATCACCATCAACGGCACCAATGATGCGCCTGTCATTGCCATTGAAGGTGACGACAGCGCCGCCGAGTCGCTGACCGAGACCGACGACACGCTGACCACCGCCGGCACGCTCTCCGTGAGCGATCTGGATACCAGCGACGAAGTCACGCCGAGCGTCACCGCCGTGACTGCAACTGGTGACACCGATGGCCTGAGCAATGCCGAGCTGCTGGGCATGCTATCCGTCGACGCCGATGCCATCATCGATGGCGTCAGCAACGACGGCACGCTGAACTGGACCTTCGACAGCAGCAGTGTTGCTGGCGAAGCTTTCGATCACCTCGCTGTCGGCGAGAGCCTGGTGCTGGATTACACCGTGGTCGTCACCGACAGCCAGGGTGCGACCGCCGAGCAGGTCGTCTCGATCACCATCAACGGCAGCAACGATGCGCCGGTCATTGCCATTGAAGGCGATGACAGCGCGAGCGAAACGCTGACCGAGACGGATGACACCCTGACCACCGCCGGCACGCTCTCCGTGAGCGATCTGGACACCACCGACGAAGTCACGCCGAGCGTCACCGCCGTGACCGCGACGGGTGACACCGACGGCCTGAGCAATGCCGAGCTGCTGGGCATGCTCTCCGTCGACGCCGATGCCATCATCGATGGCGTCAGCAACGACGGCACCCTGAACTGGACCTTCGACAGCAGCAGCGTCGCTGGCGAAGCCTTCGATCACCTCGCCGTCGGCGAGAGTCTGGTGCTGGATTACACCGTGGTTGTCACCGACAGCCAGGGTGTGACCGCCGAGCAGGTCGTCAGCATCACCATCAACGGCACCAATGATGCGCCTGTCATTGCCATTGAAGGCGACGACAGTGCGAGCGAGTCGCTGACCGAGACGGATGACACCCTGACCACCGCCGGCACGCTCTCCGTGAGTGATCTGGATACCAGCGACGAAGTCACGCCGAGCGTCACGGCCGTGACCGCCACTGGTGACACCGATGATCTGAGCAATGCCGAGCTGCTGGGCATGCTGAGTGTCGACGCCGATGCCATCATCGATGGCGTCAGCAATGACGGCACGCTGAACTGGACCTTCGATAGTTCCAGCGTCGAAGGCGAGGCGTTCGATCATCTGGCGGTGGGCGAGAGCCTGGTGCTGGATTACACCGTGGTCGTCACCGACAGCCAGGGCGCCACTGCCGAGCAGGTCGTCCAGATCACCATCAATGGCAGCAACGATGCGCCTGTCATTGCCATTGAAGGCGACGACAGTGCGAGTGAGTCGCTGACCGAGACCGACGACACGCTTGCGACCTCCGGCACGCTCTCCGTGAGCGATCTGGATACCACCGACGAAGTGACGCCGAGCGTCACGGCCGTGACCGCCACCGGTGACACCGACGGCCTGAGCAATGCCGAGCTGCTGGGCATGCTCTCCGTCGACGCTGACGCGATCATCGCCAATACCGAGAATGACGGCACGCTGAACTGGACCTTCGACAGCAGCAGTGTCGCTGGCGAAGCCTTCGATCACCTCGCCGTCGGCGAAAGCCTGGTGCTGGATTACACCGTGGTCGTCACCGACAGCCAGGGTGCGACCGCCGAGCAGGTCGTCCAGATCACCATCAACGGCAGCAACGATGCGCCGGTGCTTGTGGATGGTGAGCAGCCGATCGATCAGAGCAGTAATGATGGCGATCCGATCACACCATTCTCTGTCGCGGATGCCTTCACTGATATTGATAACGGAGCAGAGCTGAGCTTCTCTGCTGACAACCTGCCGGATGGCCTGGTAATCGACCCGGCCACCGGCGAGATCAGCGGCACGCTGTCCCCGGATGCCTCCGCCGGCGGTGATAACGCTGACGGCATCTACACCGTCACGCTGACCGGCACCGATGAGAATGGTGCTGGGGTCACCACGACCTTCACCTGGACCGTGGCCAACGTTGCACCGCAAGCCTTCGACAACACTGCCGAGCTGGAAGAGGGCGTCGCGATCAGCGACACCAGCACTACGACCGGCAATGTCCTGAGCGATGGCGATACCAATGGTGACGTCGATGTCGACGGCGGCAACGACACGGATACGCTGGTCGTCAGCGGCATCGGTGCTGGCGCCAATGCCGACACTGACATCGCCGCAGGCACGCCGGTTACCGGCACCTACGGCAGCGTCACCATCGCCGAAGACGGCAGCTACACCTACACGCTGGACAACATCAATGCGGAAGTTCAGGCGCTCGCCGAAGGCGAGGTGATCACCGAGACCTTCACCTACGAGATCTCCGATGGGCAGGGCGGCACCGACACGGCGCTGCTCACCGTCACCATCAACGGCACCAATGATGCGCCAAGGGCGACCCTTCGAGCTCCGCAGGTAGAGACGGGAAGTGACGGGGAAGAAATTGCACCGATCAGCCTTCAGGATGCCTTCCAGGACGTCGATAGCGGCGCTCAGCTGAGCTATACGGCCGAAAATCTGCCAGATGGTCTGGTCATTGATCCGGTGACGGGTGTCATCAGCGGCACAATTGCCAACGATGCCTCCCAGTCAGGCAACACCCCGACGGACGGTCGCTACACCGTGACCGTGACAGCCACGGATGAGCAAGGCCAATCGGCTGACGTCACATTGAACTTCTTCGTGGCCAACGTCGCGCCTGACGCCTTCGACAATACCGCCGAGCTGGATGAGGGCATCGCCACCAGCGACACCAGCACTACGACCGGCAATGTGCTCAGCGATGGTGACATCAATGGGGACGTCGATATCGATGGCGGCAACGACACGGATGCGCTGGTCGTCAGCGGCATCGGTGCTGGCACCAATGCCGGGACTGACACCGCCGCAGGCACGCCGGTTACCGGCACCTACGGCAGCGTCACCATCGCCGAAGACGGCAGCTACACCTACACGCTGGACAACATCAATGCGGAAGTTCAGGCGCTCGCCGAAGGCGAGGTGATCACCGAGACCTTCACCTACGAGATCTCCGATGGCCAGGGCGGCACCGACACGGCGCTGCTCACCGTCACCATCAACGGCACCAATGATGCGCCAAGGGCGACCCTTCGAGCTCCGCAGGTAGAGACGGGAAGTGACGGGGAAGAAATTGCACCGATCAGCCTTCAGGATGCCTTCCAGGACGTCGATAGCGGCGCTCAGCTGAGCTATACGGCCGAAAATCTGCCAGATGGTCTGGTCATTGATCCGGTGACGGGTGTCATCAGCGGCACAATTGCCAACGATGCCTCCCAGTCAGGCAACACCCCGACGGACGGTCGCTACACCGTGACCGTGACAGCCACGGATGAGCAAGGCCAATCGGCTGACGTCACATTGAACTTCTTCGTGGCCAACGTCGCGCCTGAAGCCTTCGACAATACCGCCGAGCTGGATGAGGGCATCGCCACCAGCGACACCAGCACTACGACCGGCAATGTGCTCAGCGATGGTGACATCAATGGGGACGTCGATATCGATGGCGGCAACGACACGGATGCGCTGGTCGTCAGCGGCATCGGTGCTGGCGCCAATGCCGGTACTGACACCGCCGCAGGCAGGCCGGTCACCGGCACCTACGGCAGCGTCACCATTGCCGAGGACGGCAGCTACACCTACACGCTGGATAACAGCAACGCAGCGGTTCAGGCGCTCGCCGACGGGGAAGTGCTCACCGATACCTTCACCTACCAGATTGACGATGGCCAGGGCGGTACCGACACGGCGCTGCTCACCGTCACCATCAACGGCACCAACGATGCGCCGGTGCTGGTCGATGACGCACAGCCGGCGGATCAGAGTGCCAATGACGGCGACACGATCACACCGTTCACCATTGCCGATGCCTTCACCGACGTCGACGACGGGGCGGTACTGACCTACAGCGTCGACAACCTGCCGGACGGTCTTGTCATTGACTCGATCACCGGCGAGATCAGCGGCACGCTGTCCTCAGATGCCTCCACCGGCGGTGACAATAACGACGGTATCTATACCGTCACGCTGACCGGCACCGACGAGAACGGCTTGGATGTCACCACGACCTTCACCTTCGAGGTAGAGAATCCTGCGCCGCTGGCATTGGATCAAAGCGCGGACGTCTCCGAGGACGGAGTGACGACTGCCGAGGGCAGCCTGCTGGTCGATGCTGATGGCGAGCCGGTGACTATCGATGGTGATGGCGATTCACTGCTCATTGCGAGCATCAATGGTCAGGCCGTCGCTGGCAGCGATACCGTGATCCAGGGCACCTACGGTCAATTGATCATCTCTGTCGATGGCACCTGGAAGTATGTGCTGGACAACGACAGTGATGCCATCCAATCCCTCGATGATGGTCAGCAGGTGACGGATGACTTCAGCTTCGTGGTCAGTGATGGAGAAGGGGGCACGGCAGCCGGTGAGTTGACGATCCGGGTGGCTGGTCTCAGCGATAACGTCGTTCCGGAACCCGTGGTGCCGGTGACGCCAGTCGAAGGCTCCTCCGGTAATGGTTACCCGACGGGCAGAGCAACAGCTGGATCTGATGAAGGTGGAGCAGGCTTCCTGCCGGAAGGTGACGAGGAGCTTTTCCAACCGCTCAGCGATTCTACCTTGGTGGATATTCCGAGCATTCAGCCGGTTCAGTTGACCATCATCCTGCGTGATGTCGTGGCCAATGAAGCCGTGTATGAATTTGCGCTGCCGGCGGGCGCATTTGAAAGCACCAACAATGAAGAGATCAAGGTTGAAGCGACGAGAACCGATGGGTCGCCGTTGCCCGACTATGTCGCTTTCGACAGTGATTCCCTCAACTTCCGTGTCAATAGGGCGCTGGCCTTGTCTTTGGGCGTTGAGCGAGTCGACGTCAAGGTCATCGGTCGCGACGAATCCGGCAATGAGGCCAGTACCACCTTCGTCATCTACCTGACGCCTGAGCAGGAAGAGGAAGAGAGTCTCGAGTATTACCGCAACCTCGCCAACGACGGTGAAGAGCAGCCGCCGGCAGAAGGGCAGCAGGAAGACGAAGCAGAGCCGAGCACTGAAGTCACAGGCACACCTGATCTCGAAAACGGTGAGGATCAGGCTAGCGTATCTGGTGCCGTGCCACTGTCCGAGATGCTCAAGGTGGCCGGACGTGACGGGTTCAGTCACGACCATGCAGACGTGCTGGCCGATCTGATGGCGTTGTTGAGTGATGATTCAGAAAATTCTTGATTATCGTTAACAGAATAAACCGCAATGAGCTCACGATAGCGAGAAAGTGAGCTTGTCCAATACAAGGTGTCCGCCTGCCCCATATCAAGGGGTGGGTGAACAAGAGCAAGGGAACGAGGCGAGATCATGACGGGAAACAAAACAACGGAAACCGCCCGGGCGTTGTCTGAGTCGCGCGGGCGGGGTCGCCTCAAGACTCTGGCGACGATGGTTGCCATCAGCGCCGCGGGCATTGCCTTGTCGGCATGTGGCACCGTGCAACCTGAGCCTCTGGATCGCCAGGATATCGCGACTGCCATCCAGAGCGATGAAATGCTCTTCGAGCAGATGACACCGGCCATCACCGAGCCGCTGGATCTCAATCATGCGATGGCGCGTGCGCTGAAGTACAACCTCGACAATCGCGTCAAGCTGATGGAGCAGGCGTTGGCCGAGCAGAGCTTCAATCTGGCCAAGATGGACATGCTGCCGGTATTGGCGGCTAATGCCGGTTTCACCAGCCGAAACAATGAAGATGCTTCCTCGAGCGAGAACGTGCGTACCGGCGTGCAGAGTCTTGCCCAGTCGACCTCTGTCGACAAGGATCGGACGGATGCCGATCTGCGCCTTTCCTGGAACGTGCTGGATTTCGGTGTCAGCTACCTGAAGGCCAAGCAGGAGGCGGACCGCTTCCTGATCGTCAAGAACGCCCGGCGTGACATCATGGCCAAGCTGCTTCAGCAGACGCGCAGCGCCTATTGGAAGGCTGCGGTGACGCAGAAGTTGAAGCCGCGCATCGATGCCTTGCTGATAGATACCGAAAAGGCGCTCGCGCAGCTGGATCAGATCCAGCGCGAACGATTGCGGGCGCCGTTGGATGTCCTGCAGGAGCAGCGCCAGCTGCTCTCCATCATGCGCAATCTGAAGAGCTTGCAGCGTTCCGTCGAAACTTCGCAGATCGAACTGGCGAGCCTGATCAATCAGGCGCCCAATGTCGAGATCCCCTTGCAGGCGCCGAGTGAGTTGCCGGAACTTCCTCCGTTGCCTTCCAATGACCTGGATGTGTTGGAGCGTGTCGCGCTGGCCAACAGCGGAGAGTACGTCGGTCAGCTCTACAATGCGCGCATCGCGCAACGTGAAGCGCGCAAGAGCATGGTGCGACTGCTGCCGGGGCTGGAGTTCTCCTACAGCGCCAATTACGACAGCAACAGCTACCTCTACAACGACACCTGGGCACAGGCGGGTGTGCGAGTCAGTTGGAATATCTTCCGTCTGTTCGCGATCGATGAGATCAAGGCTCAGAACGAGGCGCGTGACCAGATGGTCGAAGCGCGTCGTCTCGCCAGCAACATGGCGACGCTGGCACGGGTGAATCTGGGCTGGCAGCAGTACCACAACTCGCTGGATAGCCTGGCGATCGCGCAGCGCTTCCAGGCATTGGATGAGCAGATCGCGGACTTCAGCAAGCAGGCGCGTGCTAGCCGTGCGATCTCAGGGACGCAATCCCTGCTCAATCAGGCCAAGGCCTTGAACTCCGTGCTGAGCAATTCATTGGCTTACGCTGATGCACAGGACGCCTATGGTGGCTTCCTGTTCAGTCTGGGCTTCAATCCGGTGCCCGAGGATTACCAGCGTTACGACGTCGATACGCTGGCCAGCAATCTGGATGCCTCCTTCCGCCAGTGGTCAGGCGGCAGCCTGCCACTGCAGGACCCGGCACTCTGGCTGGAAGCCCAGTCCGACACAACCCAAGCACAGGACGGTCAGGCCAGTCTGTAAGCTAGCCTCCCGCCATATTTCAACAGGGATGCTGACGATGATGATCGCAGGTAAAGGTATCAATCGCGACATGGCGAGGTTGGGGGGAACCCTGCTGGTCGCCATGCTGCCCGGGCTGATGGGTGTTGCGCACGGGGCGGATCAGCCGACCGTTCGCGGTCAGGTCAGTGCTGTCAATTCCACCATTCTGGCGGCGCCTCTTTCGGGGCGCCTGCTCGAAGTCAATCGGCGTGTCGGGGAAGAGGTCAACAAGGGCGATGTGCTGGTGCGCTTCGATTGTCGTTCTCTGAAGGCGGAGCGGGCAGTCGCGAGTGCGCGTCTGTCCGGTGCAAGTTCCCAGTACAAGGTCAACAAGCAGCTGGCGCGCTATGACAATGTCAGCCAGCTGGACGTGGATCTGTCGCGAGCAGCGGTCAATGAGGCCAGTTCCTCGGTCAAGCTGTCGGATGTCTATCTCAGTGATTGCACCATCACGGCGCCCTTCGATGCAGAAGTGGTCTCGCGTGCGGTCAATCCTCATCAGTTCGTCTCCAATGGCGAGCCTATGATGGAGCTGGTGAGTTCCGATGAGCTCGAGATCGAGGCCGTCATTCCCGCCATGTGGCTGGGGCAGGTCGGCGCAGGCACACCGATGACCTTCATCGCAGATGCCACGGGAGCGGAACTTTCCGGCAAGATCGTGCGCGTCGTCGACAACATTGACCCGGTCAGCCAGACCCTCAAGGTGATCGCGCGGCCGGATGCCAAGCCGGATGGCGGCATCAAGCCCGGCATGAGTGGTGAGGTGCATTTTCCCTCTCTGAGTCCTTCCAGCCTCGAAGATGTGGATAGTGGAGAGGCGGCACAATGAATCGGCGGGTCGAAATGCCAGGCAATGTCACGACAGATCGCCTGGCGGGGCTCATCACCTTGCAGAAGCGTTTGATGAGCGCCAAGGGGCGCAAGGAAGCAGAGTATGTGCTGGTCAATGACACAGGCTACCTCTTCCCCGCGCGCCAGATGTTGCTGGTCAGCAATGGCAAGCTCTCGTCACACTCCGGTGCCACTGATGTCGAGCAGCAGAGTCCCTACTTGCACTGGGCAAGACGCGTCATCAAGGCATTTGATCTCGATCGTCAGGTCGCCTCCACCAAGGCAGGTGACTCACAGGCGGCCAGGCCCGAGCAGGTCATGTCACTGACGCCGGAGCGCCTCAAGGAGCGTGATGCCTCTCTTGCCGAAGACTGGAGTGAGTATTGGCCGCGTGAAGGACTCTGGGTGCCCATGGTATGGCGAGGCCGTATCGAGGGTGGCTTGCTGTTGTTGCGCGAGAAGCCCTGGAATGAAGCCGAACAACGCCTGCTGACCCATTGGGTGCAAGGTGCCGAGAACGTGCTGGCACGTCATTCGGGGCGCAGGCGCCAGCCGGTGGGCAAACGTCTGCTGTGGGGCGCGGCCTTGGTGGTGATCGGTCTGTTGATGTTGGTACCGGTTCGCCTTTCCGTACTGGGGCAGGCGGAAGTGGTGCCGGAGGTCAGCAGTATCATCCGCTCGCCCCTGGATGGCGTGCTCAAGGACTTGTCCGTGGCGCCCAATCAGGTGGTGGAGAAGGGCCAGTTGCTGGCGAGTCTCGATGATGCCGAGCTAAAGGGGCGGCTGGCAGAAGCCAATCAGGCCATGGCGGTGGCACAGGCTGAATATGCGCGTGCCCGGCAGCGCTCCTTCACCGAGCGCGAGGCCAGTGCCGAGGTGCCGCTGTTGAGGGCGCGGGTGGACCAGACGCGTGCCGACGTCGAGTTTCTTGAAACACAGCTGACGCGTGTACGGGTTGAAGCGCCGCGGGGTGGGGTAGCGATCCTTGGCGATACCAGTGATTGGGCAGGGCGCCCGGTCAGGCTTGGCGAGCGTCTGCTGGAAGTGGCCGACACCCGGGGCGCCGAGGTGGAAATCTGGCTGCCGAGTGCCGACAACATTCCGCTGTCGGAAGGCGCCGAGGTCTCGTTGTTCTTGAACGTCGACCCCTCACAGGTTCGTGAAGCGCGGTTGACGCATGTCAATTATCGGGCCGAGCTGGCACCGGATGGCGAGCTCGCCTATCGCGCGCATGCCGTGTTGAGCGATGCCGAGAACCTGCCGCGCGTCGGCTGGCGGGGGACGGCCAAGGTAGAGGGTGAGCAGGTCACGCTGGGTTATTACCTGTTCCGTCGCCCGTGGGCCACGCTGCGCAGCTGGACCGGGTGGTAAGGCATGATCTCACAGACTCCCCCGTTGGCCGTGTTACGCGAAGATCTCAAGTTGCACCCCGTCGAGCAGGATCGCGATGGCAAACGGCGCTGGTTGCTGCATGACCCGGTCGCCCAGCGCTTCTATCGGCTGGGCGAGGCCGCCATCGAATTGCTGCCCTTCATTCGCGGTGGCCAGGAAGCGGCAGCCGCCAAACAGGCCAGTGCCAGTCTCGGTCGTGAAGTGCCTGGTGAGCAGTTGCGCGCCCTATCGGAATTTCTGCGTCAGCATGATCTGGTGCGCGGGGACCCCGGGCAGCAGGAACGCTACCAACGCCGTCTTGAGTCGCGCCCCACGGGGCTCAAGTGGTTGATGCATCACTATCTCTTCGTGCGCATTCCGCTGGCCAATCCGGATCGCTGGCTGAGCCGGCACGTCAACAAGGTACGCTGGCTGGGCAGCCGCGGCTTCTTCTGGAGCCTGGCGGTCCTGTTTCTGGTAGGCCTATGGCTGACGGTACGCCAGCTGGATACCTTCATCGCGAGCTTCGCGGCACTGGGCGCTGTCGGCGGCTGGCTGACGCTGGGGCTGGCGCTGGTCTTCGTCAAGATACTGCATGAGCTGGGGCACGCTTTCGTCGCCAAGGCCAAGGGCGCGCGCGTCCCGACCATCGGTGTGGCCTTCATCGTCGGCTGGCCGGTGCTCTACACCGATACCAGTGATGCCTGGCGACTCACCCAGGCCCGGGACAGAGTTGGCGTCGATATCGCGGGTGTCGCGGTCGAGCTCTCGATCGCGGTACTGGCGTTACTATGCTGGCATCTGTTGCCGGAAGGCTTGCCGCGCACCCTGTGTTTCTGGCTGGCGACGACGACCTGGATCATGTCGGCGCTGGTCAACTTCAATCCCTTGATGCGCTTCGATGGCTATTACCTGCTGTCCGATGCCTGGCGACAGCCCAATCTTGAACCCCGCTCCCAGGCGCTGGCACGTTGGCAGCTGCGTGAATGGCTATTTGCCTTCAAGGAAGCGCCGCCTGAGCGTCCGCAGCGTGCCCTGGTGCTATTCGCGGTGGGCGTCTGGGTATATCGCCTGCTGCTGTTTCTCGGGATCGCCCTGGCGGTCTATCACTTCTTCTTCAAGCTTCTCGGCATCGTGCTGTTCGCCGTCGAGATCTGGTACTTCATCATGCGGCCAATCGTGAATGAAATTCGGCGCTGGTTCAGTGAAGGTCGCAAGCCACGCGCCAATCTGGCTCTGTTGCGTACCGGTGTGATCGTCGTGGCGCTGGGAGCCTTGCTGATCTGGCCCTGGCAGAGTGAGTTGCGCCTGCCAGGGTGGCTGGAGCAACCCTCGGCTCGTCTCGAAGCGCCCTTCGGTGGCCGGCTGAGTCTCGATGTCGCCCAGGGGGACGAGGTGAGCGCCGGTCAAGCGCTGGCTACCATCAGTGCCCCGGAAGTCGCCCAGCGGCTTGCCAGTGCCGAGCGTCGCGTGGAACAGCTGGACTGGCGCCGCTCCGCCAGTGGTCTGGATCGCAGGTTGCTGCAGGATAGCCCGGTGGTGCAGGCCGATCTTGACGTGCAGCGCCAACGGGTCAGCGCGCTGCAAGCCGAGCAGGCGACCGGTCAGCTGGAGGCGGCATTCACCGGCAAGGTGCACTCGCTCAATCCTGCCTTGAAAGCAGGGGGCTGGGTCGGTGAAGGGGAGTGGGTGATGACGCTGCGCAATCCCCGGCAGGTGACTCTGACGGCCTGGGTGGAAGAGGAAGAGGTGTTGCGCGTCGATGAGGGAGCCACTGCCTGGTTCTATCCGCTGGCGCCGGTAGGCAAGCCGCTGGAAATGCGCGTGGTCAGCGTCGAGCCTCAGGCAGTCGCAGTGCTTGAGCAGCCGGAAATGGCCGCGCCCTATGGTGGTGACTTGAAGGTTCGCGAGGGTGATGAAGGGCAGCTGGAACTGATGCGCAGCCTCTATCGGGTCACGCTTGAGCCAGTGGATTTCTCTCAGGCGCTGGCACTCTCGATGCCTGGCCGGCGCGGCATGGTCAATGTCGAGACTGAGCCGCGCAGCCTGTTGAGCCGAACCTGGCGTGAAGTGGTGGGGGTCTGGCGTCGCGAATCCGGTTTCTGACACCACTAACCTTCTCTCCTGCACCCAGCCTTCTGAAACAGTGCAGAGAAGCCCAGCCTTTGAGTAGCGTTTGCCGCTCTGAGGCTGGGCTTCTTTCGTCTGATTCTGCAGAGCGGACTTTTGACGACAGGGCTTATGGAGAGGGCTTTGGAAATAGGGCTTTGGAAATAGGGCTTTGGAAAGAGAGCTTTGGAACAAGGCTTTGTGTGATTTCGGAGAAAGGCCGCGCTCTGCTCTGTAGGGCGCCCATGGGCGCTCCGCCTTGATTCGGCAAGCCTCTTGCTCAGCAGTCCCTGACTCAACAAGCCCTGATTCAGCCAGCCCTGGGAGCAAGAGGTCGCACTATTCGAGCGTCATTGACCCTGGATGCCGGGCTGGAGGCCGCTCCGTCAACATGCCCTTGCCGTGGTCGTCATCAATATTGGAGCAGATGGCGATTGTCTCGAGTGGCTCCGGCATGCCCAGCGCATAGCCCTGCACATAATCGGCGCCGATCGTGGCCACGGAGGCAAGTACCTGCGCACTTCCCACGAATTCCGCCACGGTCTTCATGCCCATTTCACGTGCGACCTCGGCAATGGCGCGTGCGATGGAGTAGGAGACACGGTTGGTGTCCATGTCGCGAATGAAGGCGCCATCGATTTTCAGGAAGTCGACGGGCAGGTTTTTCAGATAACCGAAGGAGGAGACTCCACTCCCGAAGTCATCCAGCGCGAAGGAGCAGCCGAGTGCGCCGAGTGCCTCGAAGAAGGCGCGAGCGTCGCCCAGCCGCGTGATGGCAACGGATTCGGTGATCTCGAAACACAGCTTGTCACCTGGGATGCCACTGTCGCGGACCAGCGTGACCAGCAGGTCGCGAAAGCTCGGACTGCTGATGGAGTGCCCGGATAGGTTGAGTGACACCATGGTGAGTCGCTGGGCATGCGCAGGGTGCGCCGCCAGCCAGCTCAGGTACTGGCGAATGACATGTTCATCGATGGCGGCGGACAGGCCATAACGCTCCGCCGCAGGCAGGAAGGCGCCCGGCGCAATGATGGTGCCATCCCGGCCCTTCAAGCGCACCAGCACTTCGTAATGTAGAGCGCAGTCAAGCTCGCAGTGCGGACCCTCGCCTGGCTCTGCATTGACGGCTTGTGCAGTGGCGAGGGTGCTGACTATCGGCTGTTGGTAAAGCACCAGGCGCTGCTCTTCGATGGCTGCGGTGATTTCTGTCAGCCAGTGCATTTCCTGCATGCGTCGTGCTACTTCATCACCGGATTCACTGTGACGATGGATGCGGTTGCGCCCGGCATCCTTGGCTTCATAGCAGGCAGCATCGGCGGCACTCAGCAGCTGATGCGGGTCGTTGTGATTGCTGTCGATGCTCACCAGGCCAATGCTGGTGCTGATGGTGAACAGCTTGTCATCCCACATGAATCGGAAGTTGGTGACGGACTGGCGCATCTCTTCGAGCAGCGCCTCGGCGGCGTCCAGCGTCATGTCGGGCATCAGCAAGCCGAATTCATCCCCTCCCAGGCGTGCGAGACGATCCTGCTTGCGCATGCCGGCGGCAATGACGTCGACCAGCTGGATCAATAGCGCATCGCCGGCCGAGTGGCCACAGGTGTCGTTGACGACCTTGAACTGGTCCAGATCGATGTAGGCGAGACAATGCAGAGCGCGGGTGGCGCGCGCATCATCACAAAGTGTCGTCAGTTCACGCTTGAAGGCGCCACGATTGAGCAAGCCCGTCAGGCTGTCGTGGTTGGCCTCGTGGGCCATGCGCTGCGACATGGTGTGATTGAGCGTGTTGTCGATCAGCGCCAGCAGCGTATAGCCATCCTGGTCTGGCGTAGCCTCGACCGCAGAGACACTGATCTCTGCATGCACCGAGTTGCCGGAGGCATGGATGAAGCGACATTGCTGGGTGAAGAAGTCCTTGCGCTGCTCGATCAGCGCCTGATGTTGTTGCAGGAAGCTTTCCAGGTCCTCTGGTTCGATCAATTCGCGTATCACACTCTGGGACAAGGTGGCAACGGTGTAGCCCAGGATGCTCTCGAGTCGTTGATTGACGCGCAACAGCTGGCCACTGGTGCTCAGGTGCGCCATGCCGACAGCTGAGTGCTCGAAGGTGGCGCGGTAGCGTCGCTCGCTGGCACGCAGGCGTTTCTGAGAGGCCTGTTGCTCGAATTCGGTCATGAGCTGTGAGACGTGATCCGCCACCGAGGCCAGAAACGCCTGCTCATCATCTGCCCATTCGCGTGGGGCATTGCTTTCCGTACAGCAGATGACGGCCACCACCTGGCCCGCCACTCGTATCGGGCTGTCGATGATGGCCTTCACGCTGCAGCGGAAGGTGCCATCAAACAGCAGTTCCTGGTTGGCCTTGGTCACATCGGCCAAGGCGAGAGCATGCCCGGCATCCAGGGCCTCGAAATAGACCCGGTTATGGGTGCGGGTAAGGCGAGTGGGGACTGTGTCATGCGTGGCATCGTGCGGCGGTGGGACCCACGCATCATGGACATGGGCAAGCGAAAGACAGTCGCGGTCTTCATTCATGTACCAGAAGCTTACCTTGCGTATCTGCAGGCCCTTGGCGACTTGCTCACATAACCACGGCAGCAGGCTGTCGAGCTGCGCGCTCTCATCATGGCGAGTGTTGCCGAGCTCGATCAAGGCCGCCTGCTGACGTTCATAGCGGCGTAGCTTGTCGGCCTGGGCATCCTTGGCCAGATGCTGCTGATGGATATCCAGCAATGAGCCGATGAAGCGGTAGGGCGCGCCGTTTCTGACCTCGAATTGAGCGCGCAGCTCGAACCAGCGATGATCTCCCTGCTGGGTGCGGATCAGCAACTCACAATTGAAAGGCGTTTCGCTCAGTCGCTTGGCGTTGATCAAGGCCTTGAAGTCGTCACGCATGTCGGGCGCGACTCTCTCATGCAACGCCTCGAGTGCGGTGTCGAGTGTACCGGCTTCATACCCTAACTGGTTTTCCAGGCGGGTAGAGATGGTCAGTCTCTCGTTGCCGGTTTTCCATTCGATGATGCCATCGGAAATGCTGCGCAATATCCAGCTGGCGCGTGACTGACTGTCTGCGAATTCTGCATTGAGGTAGCTTTGATTGACCTGGCGTTTCAGCGCCTCGGTCGCCAGGTCCGCGAGCTTGTCCAGCCGGGCGAGGACGTCCGGGCTGGGCAATTGTTGACGCGGCTCAGCATCTGCCAGGCTCATGCAGCCGATTATCTCGCCATTGTCTGCCTTGAGAGGCAGGCCGATGTAATAACGAATGCCATCGAAAAGGACCGAACTGCAACCGGCGAGTTCCGGATGTTGACGGGCGTCACACGTGATGAGGGGGCTGGCTTGCAGTACCGCCGCGCCACACAGCGCATCGTTGATGGAGACGGACTCTTGCACGTTGTCGTCCAGACTCAACCAGCGCTTGAGCTGCTCGCCATCACGCAGGTTGATCATCGCCATGGGAGCGCCAGCCAGGTCGGCAGCCAGCTCAAGGATCATCAGGGCCTGATGATCCTCTTCATGCCGCAATGTCTTGATCCAATTGGGAATAATGGATGTATCAAGCCCGAGAGAATCTGGCATCGTGTCGCAGCCTTCCCTGTCTGTAACGGTGATGGGGAGATCAAGATCGCAGACTATCACAGTAAAGCGTTGCCTCACCGTTGTTGGCGTCGGGAGCGCTGGGGGCAGAAAGGACGCTGGGGTCAAGAGGATGCAGGGGGGGAGAGGTAAGAGCGTCAGGGATGGCTGTGACATAATTGTCAGCATGGCGGCCTGACGGGCTGACACGGTCGAGAGGAGTCTGTAAGGAAATGGCGTTGATCAAGGGGTTCTGTATTCTGCTGCTTTGCCAGTTTCTCGGTGAGGTGACGGGGCGTGCGTTGTTGCTTCCGGTGCCGGGGCCAGTACTGGGAATGTTGTTCCTGCTGCTGGGGTTGATGTTGCGAGGGCGACTGCGCAAACGGTTGTTGCCTGCCCCGGACAGAGAGGGGGAAGGAGTACTGCGTGTTGACGAGAATGCCGATCGAGACCTCGGTCAACGTCAGCTGGCCCGTGCGCTGCTGCGGGAACGTGTGCCTGCCAGTCTCAGGCTTGCCAGCAATGGTCTGCTCTCTCATCTGTCGCTGCTGTTCGTGCCTGCGGGCGTCGGCGTGATGGTGCATTTCGAGCTCATCGCACGTGATCTCACTGCCATCGCCATCACGCTGGTCGCGTCGATCGCGGTCACCCAGTTCGTCACGGCGTGGCTGTTGCAACGTCTGATCGATCGAGGTTCTGCGACACCGAGTGGAGCAGGGGGCAAGTCAACCAGCGCCGATGAGGTGTCTTCATGAATCTGGCCCCGCTTGATGCCCTGTGGGTGTACCTGAGCGCTTCACCATTGCTGCATCTGCTGCTGACGTTGGTGGCCTTTCTGCTGGCGATGGCGATCAATCGTCTGGCCCGGGGCGCATCGCTGGCGCACCCGGTGCTGGTCTCCATCGCGCTGATCATCGGATTTCTGTGGCTGACGGACACTGACTATCCCACCTACTTCGAAGGGGCCCAGTTCATCCACTTCCTGCTCGGGCCGGCCACCGTCGCGTTGGCGGTACCGCTGTTCGACCATCTCGATCGCGTCAAGCAGATGCTGTGGCCACTGCTGACGGCCTGTTGCGTCGGAATCGTCACTGCCGTGACCACCACCCTGGGTCTGGCACTGGCACTGGGGGCACATACCCAGGTGGCCTTGAGCCTGGCACCCAAATCCGTCACATCGCCGATCGCGATGGGGATCGCCGAAAAGCTGGGCGGCATTCCCTCGCTGACGGCAGGGCTGGTGCTGCTGACCGGCACCCTGGGCTGTGTGGTAGGCCCCGTTGTCATGCGGTTGGCAGGGGCGCGAGACGATACCGTCAAGGGCTTCACCATGGGCTTGTCGGCGCATGGCATCGGTACTGCGTTCTGCTTCTCATCGGTGAGCACGCTGGCGGGCGCCTTCGCTGGCATGTCGATGGGACTGACCGGTCTACTGACCGCCTTCATCGTGCCGCCTATCGTTGGGCTGTTCGGCTTCTGAGCACGAGGGGGCATTCGTGGAGAGTCGAGCTGAGGGAGCTAGAGACGAGCAAGCGGCAGGCAGGAAGCAGGAAGGCCAGCGCTATCCTGGCACTGCCTTCTGTGGGCTTAAGTTTGCGTTAAGCGCGGCCGTTCATACTGGTGATCAATCCATGCTTCAGCTGAGCGCTTGTGTGTTTGCCAAGGCAATCGCCAGCATGTTTCGTGGAGATGTCACCTCGTTGCCACATGTCTGTCAGTGAGCTGATCGATCATGCTCCTACGCAGGTCCACCAGGCGTGGCATCCACTCGCGCCTGTGTGGCTGGCCATGCCTCGACCCAAGGAAAGCCGTCATGTTCACTTCTCTTGCCCGCACAGTTCTTGAACGCACTGGTCTTGCCCACACCGCTGCAAAGCTCAAGCTCGCTGGCCTTGCCGGGCATCGTGTACTGGTCGAGGCGCCGATGGCCTCCAGCTGTCGAGAGCTCTGTTGGCAGCTGGCGGCGGCAGGGGCTGCATTGATTCTGGTCGAGCGAGAGGGGGATGACCTTGCCTTGCTGTGCAGGTTGTTGCCCACCCCGAGTGGCCAGCAACACCGCCGCCTGTCACTGACGCACGCAGATGTGAGGGGTGACGCGCTATGCACGCAACTATGCAACATCCCGACTTCGGAGCGCCCCGATACCTTGCTGAGCCTGCCGGGCGATGGCCGCTGGCATCTGGAGAGTGGGCGCGCCTGGCATGTGCTCGAACGTGGGGGATGGCCGACTGAGGTGCGCGCCAAGGTACTGGAGTGTCTTGAGGTTCATGGCTCGGCGGATAGCCGACGCGCGCTGCTGGAGTTGATCGTGCAGGCAGACGGCGACTTTTTCGTTCCGCTGCCAACAGCGAAACACTCACGTATCCGGTTGCATACCCCGGCGCTGATCACCGGCGAAGAGGACCCTCTGTTGATGCGTCTGGCGCGTCATCAGGGCAATCATCCTGTCAGTGTGGCGCGTCAGTCGCGCAAGCTGATCTTCCGACTGCGTCTGGCGCGGGCCAGGCACCCGGTCGCGTATGGCTGGCTGATGGCGGGTGAGGCGTTGCGGCGTGTCATCGGCGGGCCGCGCCGCATGCTGGAGCGTGGCGCGCTCGGGCTGCGCGAGCAGAGGATGCTGCTGACGGCGCGTCTGGCCAGGTGGCGCCATGCTCGACATCAGGAGCGTCGCGCACGCAGCGGTGTGTGATGGCTGGCTGATCCATCGATACAGGCGATGTGCCATCCCGCAGTAGGCTTCCAACGTCCGTCACCTTTCGGGTGGCGGACGTCTTGTCTCATGTCCCCCCATGTCCCGATATGACATGGCAGAATCAGAACGATTTCAAGGAGTCCAGATGCGAGTTCTGCTCGTCGAAGATGATCCGTTGTTGGGCGAGGGAGTCAACCATACCCTGCGCCGCGAAGGCATGAGCACTGAATGGTTGAAGGAGGGCGCCAACGTTGCCGCCACGCTCAAGCATTCGCCCTTTGATGTGCTGGTGCTGGACCTTGGCCTGCCGGATCTCGACGGTCTGCAGGTCTTGAGTCACCTGCGCCGTCAGGGCCAGACGCTGCCGGTATTGATCCTGACGGCACGTGATGACATCAGCGATCGGGTACGTGGTCTGGACGGCGGCGCGGACGACTATCTGGTCAAGCCTTTCGACATTGCCGAACTGGTGGCGCGTCTGCGTGCATTGGTGAGGCGCCATGCCGGACAGGCCAGCGGTTGCCTTCAGCTGGGGCCGTTGCGCATTGATCAGGCTGGCCGCACTGTCACGCTCTCCGGTAGTGAGGTGGCGCTGGGACGGCGCGAGTTCGATCTGCTGGAGTTCCTGCTGTTGCATCCCAGTCGTGTCTTCAGCCGGGATCAGCTCGTCGAGCAGCTCTATGGCTGGGATGGCGATGTCGAGAGCAATGTCATCGAGGTACATGTGCACCATCTGCGCCGCAAGTTCGGCACCGGGGTCGTCAAGACCGTACGCGGTGTGGGCTATCGGCTGGGTGAGCTCACGTGAGGTCCATTCGCAGCTTCCTGCGGCGCAACCTGATCGGTGGCGTCGTGATCGTGCTGGGGACGGCCGCCGCCTGGAGCTACTTCGATTCCCGCGAGCAGATTGATGAGCTGTTCGACGCTGAGCTGGCCCAGAATGCACGTATGCTGGGGCGACTCTATCAGTCCCAGCTCGCATCGTTGACACCGACCGCCCGTCAGGAAAAGTTGCAGCAGATGACATCGGGCCAGTTCAGTCTGCGTCCACCCTCCCTGAGCTTTGCCGATGGCCACGAGAAATCCCCGCTGGGACATGTCTATGAAGACAAGCTGATCTTCCAGATGTGGGATGCGCTGGGCCAGCCGTTGCTTGGCCTCTCGTCACGCTCCGTGGCGCTCGATTACCTGCCGGTGCCCGGCTATGGCAGGCAGCATGACAATCACCATGACTGGTTCACCTTCACGTTGTATTTCCCCGAGAGTGGCATCTGGGTCACGGCGGCCCAGCGTGAAGATGTGCGTGATGAACTGACCGGCCAGATTGCGCTGCACAACGTGCTGGCGCTGGTGGTCGGGCTGCTCGTGATCGCCTTGCTGATCGGTGTGGCGGTCTCGCGGGGTTTTCGTCCCGTCTTGCGCATCAGTCATCAGATCACGGCCCGTCAACCGGGGTACCTTGAGCCGCTGGATGCCAGCGAGGCGCCGGACGAGATACGTGGCATGGTGGATGCTCTCAATGGGCTGTTGGCGCGCCTGGCGGACACCCTGGAGAAGGAGCGGCGTTTCACGGCCAATGCCGCCCACGAATTGCGGACTCCCCTGGCGGGTATCAAGGTGCATGCCCAGAATATGGAGGCCGATGCCAGGGAGGAGGCCTCGCGGCGCTCGGCACGCATGATCGTGGATGGCGTCAATCGCATGACGCGAGTGGTGGAGCAGCTGTTGACCCTGTCACGACTGGAAAGTGGTGCAGAAGCACCGCGTCGCCCGGTCGATCTTGCCCAGCTGACCAATGAGCTGGCGCGGGACCTGGGCCCCATGGCTCGCCAGCGAGGCCTCAAGCTGCATATCGAGGTTACCCCCGGCGCTCAGCTGGTCAGTCACGAGAACGGCCTCTACGTGCTGCTGCGCAATCTGCTCGACAATGCGCTGCGCTATACGCCAGAAGGCGGACAGGTGCGCCTGGATATCCGCCGCGACGATGATGGATGGCGTATGGAAGTGGCCGATACGGGCCCCGGAATCCCGCTGCGTGAACGCGAGCGCGTCTTTGAGCGCTTCGTGCGCCTGGCCGGCCAGAAGACTCAAGGCTCGGGGCTGGGCCTTTCGATCGTGCGCGAGCTTGCTGAACGTCTAGGCGCAGAGCTGGCGCTGAAGGAGAGTTCTTTGGGAACGCCGCAGGCGCCGGGGCTGCTGGTGCAGGTTCGCTTCACGACATAGCAGGTTCGCATCACGTCAGGGACAGCGACTGGCGGCCGGGTTGCGTCGGCGGATGCCATGATTGCATCGAATGCATCATGCGGCCGTGATGCTGGCTGGCGCTCGATAATGCCGGCGGGGAGTGCAACTCGGCGATGGTCGGGTGGCAAAGATGGCTAGATTAGCGCTATCTTCATTATATGTTGCAGAGCAGCATGACATTCCCCTCTGTCAGGAGATTCGCATGAGTGAACAACAGTCTTCCCCTGTCCGTGTTGCACTGGTGACCGGCACCGCCAGTGGTATCGGTGCCGCCATCATGCAAGCGATGTGCGATGCCGGGCATCAGGTGCTGGCGGTCGATTTCAGTGATGAGGGGGCAGAGGTCGCCGACAAGGCAGGGGCTGCCTTCTTCAAGGCCGACCTGACGGATGCCGAACAGTGTCGCGCGGCGGTGGAAGAAGCCGTGTCTCGTTTCGGACGCCTCGATATCCTGGTCAACAATGCCGGCATCCAGCATGTCGAGCGCATCAAGGATTTCCCCGAAGCCAAGTGGAATCAGATCATCGCCTTGATGCTGAGTGCGCCATTCACGCTGATCCAGGCGGCCTGGCCGCACATGGAGAAGAACGGCTATGGGCGTATCGTCAACATGGCGTCCATTCACGCCCATGTCGCGTCGCCGGGCAAGGCGGCCTATGTCAGTGCCAAGCATGGCTTGATGGGGCTGACCAAGACCGCCGCGCTGGAAGGGGGGGAAAGTGGTATCACCGCCAATGCCATCTGCCCGGCCTACGTGCGCACGCCGCTGGTCGACAAGCAGATCGCCGAGCAGGCCAAGCTCAATGACATGCCCGAAGATGAAGTGATCGAGAAGATCATGCTCAAGGGCGCGGCGATCAAGCACATGATCGATCCCTCCGAAGTGGCGGACATGGCGGTATGGCTGGCCTCCGACAAGGCAGGCTCGGTCACCGGCTCCAGCTTCAACATGGACCTGGGGTGGACGGCGCAGTAACGACGTACCCTTGAGTATCGACTCATTCCAGGCTGTAAAGAAACACCAAGCCCTCACCATCGATTCGCGCTTGCGAGCGAGGATGGTGAGGGCTTTTGCTTGACCGGCAGCGAAGTGTCGCCTGAGATGCAGAACAGGGCAGCGGCGCTATCTCAGCGCTTGACCGGGCGCTTCTGCAGCTTGCGTTGCAGGGTACGGCGGTGCATGCCAAGGGCGCGGGCCGTGGAGGAGATATTGCCATCGTGCTCGTTGAGCACCTTCTGGATGTGCTCCCAGGTCAGGCGGTTGACCGACGGCGGATTGTCGGAGATCTCGGCGGCAGGGTCGCCGTCTTCGCGGTTGAAGGCATTGAGAATCTCGTCGGCATCGGCGGGCTTGCACAGGTAGTTGACCGCGCCGAGCTTGATGGCTTCCACCGCGGTGGCGATGCTGGAATAGCCGGTCAGCACCACGATACGCGCGTCAGGCAGCAGGGCGATCAGTTCTGGCAACAGCTTGAGGCCGGAGCTCTGCTCCAGCTTCAGGTCCAGCGTGATCAGCTCCGGGCGGTGGCTGCGCGCCACGCTGAGTGCCTGAGCTTCATCACGGGCCACTTCTACCTCATAGCCGCGACGCGTCATGGCGCGCGCCGTGACCTGGCAGAAGAATTCATCATCGTCGATGATCAGCAGTCGGGTTGCATCGCTCATCAGGGTTCTCGCTTGGGCGGTCTTTGCCGCCATCATGTCAGATGAAGGGGGAGGCGCACTTCCGTCAAGGTGCCGCCATCTTCGTGGTTGTACAGACTGACGCCGCCACCGAATCGATTGATGGTGGCATGCGTGAGGAACAGGCCGATGCCCATGCCCTTGGATTTGGTGGAGATGAAGGTCTCACCCAGCTGATCCGCCACCGCCATGGGCACACCATCGCCATGATCGCGGATGTCGATCAGCACTTCCTGATCGCGTTGTTCCAGGGTGATCTCGATATCATCCGGGCAGGCGTCGGCGGCGTTGTTGAGCAGGTTCATCAGTGCCTGCTCGAGCGTGGTGTCCACCAGCATGGAGGCCTGTTCAGCACCGGGCGTCACCTCGACGCTATGCTGCACATCCGGGCGTACCACCAGCCAGCGCTGCACGATTTCCTCCAGCCATTGGGCAGCATTGATGGGTTGAGGCTGCTCCATGCGGCGGCGGTCGGCCGCGGCCACCATCGCCTGCAGGCGTTGCTTGCAGGTATCGACCTGACTGCGCAGCAGGGCAAGATCCTCCTCCAGCTGAGGGTCATTCCTGTCCTTGGCATCCTCGCGCATCTCGCTCAACAGCACCGCCATGGTGGAAAGTGGGGTGCCCAGCTCATGCGCGGTGCCGGCGGCCTGACTGGCCACCGCCAATACCTGTTCACTGCGCAGGGCGGCCTCACGCGTGGTGGACAGCGCCTGATCCCGGGTGCGCAGGGCATGGGCCATCTTGTAGATGAAGTAGGTCACCAGCGACGCCGACAGGCCGAAGTTCAGCCACATGCCGATGACATGCAGGCTGATGCGTCCGCCCAGCTCATAGGTCGCCAGCTGCGGCACCGGCTCATAGAACACCATCAGGAAGCTGTAACAGCCCATGCCGACCGTGGCAATCACCCAGGCATAGCGCCACGGGAGCGTTGCGGCCGCCATGGTCACCGGCACCAGATAATAGGGTACGAAGGGGTTGGTGGAGCCACCGGTATGGAAGAACAGCATTGTCAGACCGGCGATATCCACCAGCAGGTGAATCAGGTTCTCGGTGTCGGTGACAGGATGTGATTGCCCGAGACGCCACCAGGTCGCGACATTGACCAGCCCCATCGCGATGATGATCGAGATGACGGGCAGCACGTTGAGCTGAAAGCCGATGATCTCGATCCCGAAGATGATCAGGATGAGAAAGCCGGTCCAGGTGATGCCGCGTGCGATGGTCAGCCGAATGAGATTTCGGTGCGGCGTGGACAGTGGTGGCGGTAGCGGCTGATTCATGACGACTCCTGCGAGGAATGCGGCCATGATAGTGAATAAGGCTCATAAAGTGCAGCCCTGACGGCCAGTTAGCGCCAAGGCGCTATGGAATTCCCTTCGTTGTTGCCTCTGTGCTGTTTTCTCTGAATTATGCCCGCTTTGTGGCGCTCTCTTCCTGAATCAATGGATCTCAGCCTCGCTCGAAGGAGCCACTCAGCCACGGCGTCACGCGTGTCGGTGTGATGTCGGCCAGATGGGTCTCCCAACTCTCGATATGCGTGAGAGGCTGGCGCGGGTAGTGAGCTGTTGATCTATCGCGCCCAGTGTTGTTTGGCCAGGCGAGCCAGGGCGCATGGCGCTGCATGCCGGCGGGCAGTGTCGCAAGCTCCGGTATCCAGAGGCTGACGTAATGGCCGAGAGGATCATGCTGGCGTGCCTGTTTCATCATGTTGAAATGGCGGTCCCCGCGCGGATCACGTCCGATACCCGCCAGATAGCGCCAGTTGCCCCAGTTGGAGGCGACGTCGTGATCCAGGAGCTGATGTTCGAACCAGGCCGCTCCCTGGCGCCAGTCCACGCCAAGGTCCTTGATCAGAAAGCTCGCCACGTTCTGGCGCATGCGGTTGCTCAGCCAGCCGGTGGCCGCCAGTTCGCGCATGCCGGCATCCACCCACGGTACCCCGGTCATTCCGGCCTGCCAGCGCTCAAGCGCTTCTGACGTTTGCACAGGGCTGGTCGACTGGGCCGCATCGTGGCTTGAGGACTCGCCCATGAAGGTGTGTCTGCCCAGCCGCCGTGCATCCCAGTGGAAATATTCGCGCCATATCAGCTCGACGCGGATCCAGTCGCTGTCCTTGAAGGCGGCCTGTGGATGCTTGCAGTGCTCGGGCAGTGTGGTCTGGAAGGTGTGCAACGCGTCCAGTATCCGTCGCGGCGACAGACTTCCCAGTGCGAGCCACACGGAGAAGCGGGTCGAGAAATCTCCCCCACTGAGGCGATTGCGAGTGGTCTTGTACTGTCCGGCTCGCGCTGGAGTCAGGTACTCCTGCAGTCGTTGTCGGCCGGCGGGCTCTCCGGGGGCAAAGGTGTAGTCGCCGCGGGAGTCGGCCTGCCAATGACGTGCCTCGAACAGTTGCCTGGCCGCGCCCTGAAAGCCACGAGGGGCGGCCTCTGGCCAGCCGGGGAGCCGGGATGGCGCTTTTAGCGGGGCAGGCATGTCGGGAAGGCTCGGACGGGCCTTCTCCAGCTTGCGCCGGAAGGCACTGAAACTCTCGGGGAGTGCGGCGAGCGGTTCCGGCAGCTCGGCTTCGTTCAGCAGCAAACCACTGTTCAATTGCCGCAGGCGACATTGGCTTGCCACCGCGTGTTGCTGGCGTTGTTCCACCACTCCCGTGGCGCGGCGCGTGATGACACCTCGGCAGCCATATTGCCTTGCCAGCTGCCCAATCAGCTGTGCCGCATCGCCGTGGAGGATCAGCAGGTCACTGCCCAGTGCTTGAAGTCGTGTGCGCAGCGATTCCAGGCTCCCGAGCAGGGCATGTTGCCGTCCCGTGCTTAGCGGCTGCAGGCATGGCGCCGCGGGGCTGACGCTACCGAAGGGCTGGAAGGTCGTTTCCGCCAGAACATGTACGACCAGCAGGTGCGAGGCTCGCTCCTCGAGTGCGGCTTGCCATAACGGGTTGTCATCGAGGCGCAGGTCCTCGTTCAACCATACCAGCCAGGGGTCAGTGGACGTCATCGCGCGCCTCCCGTGCCAGCTGGCGTGCATTGTGCCGACAGCGCTGGCTGCAATGACGTACGTCGTCCCAACAGTCCTGCCACTTCTTGCGCCACGTGAAGGGACGCTGGCAGGTCTGACACAGCTTGCTGGGCAGGTGCGGTTTGCGATGCATGCTGGCAAGGCTCCATTAAAACAATACACAACCTATACCATATTTATACATCACACGAAATGGCGGCTAGGAAGTCCTCTGTCATCCTGCTTGCGAGTCCCTTGCATGCCTGCCTCAGTCGCTGCCCGGCAGTTGATCCAGTTGTCGCTCAAGAGTCTGCATGGTGATCAGCAGATCACGGTATTGGCGTGCGTCGACGGCCCCGAGCAGCTCATCCTCGAAACGCCGCGCTTCGGGAATCAGTTCGGCGAGCATGGCCTCACCTTCAGCGGTGAGGGCGAGCAACTGCGCACGCTGGTCCTGTTCGCTCGGACGACGCAGGATCAGTTCGCGACTTTCCAGTGATTTGACGGCGCGCGAGACCCGTACCTTGTCCATGTGGGTGCGCAGACTGACTTCTCGCGCGGTCATCGGCACGCCGCGGCTCAACCAGGCCAACAGACGCCACTCGGCGACATTGATGGCGAAGCGCTCGCCATAGCGGGCGAACATCGCCTCACTGGTACGCTCGGCCAGTCGGTTGAGGCGATAGGGCAAAAACTGGTCAAGATCCAGCTCGCAACGGGAGCGGTCCTGTGAGGTTTTCCCGTCAAGGGCATTGTGAACTTCGGGAGTGTCATCGGTGCGTTGCATCGAGAGTTACCTGACTTGGTGAGAGGGTTGGCATACGGCGTCGGATTGAAAAATTTCAGACGGATGATGTTACTGATGTTACCACTTGCGATAGAAGACAAGACAAAAGTCTAGCAATCAGGCGATTGCCAAGGTATAGGGTTGTCTATATAGTTTCATATGTAACCAATTGGAGCGGTGACGGCATGTCGTGCCGTAAATGCCCCAGGTCATCAGGAGCCGCGAGCCCACAAGGAGATGAATCGTCATGCGCGAGCGCAATGCTGAGTGTCATTATCACGCCGGTTTTCGAAATCATGTCTCCAGCGAGGCGTTGCCTGGCGCCTTGCCGCAGGGCCAGAACTCTCCCCAGCGTTGCCCCTATGGCCTGTACGCGGAGCAGTTGAGCGGCTCGGCCTTCACCGCGCCGCGTAGCCACAATCTGCGCAGCTGGCTTTACCGCATTCGGCCCTCTGTGGTGCAGGGCGCCTACCAGCCCATGGAGATGCCGCAGGTCGCCACTGCACCGTTGGCCGAGAGAATGCCGGATCCCAACCCGATGCGCTGGGACCCCATTGCATTCTCGACAGGGGACTTTCTGGACGGCCTGATCACGCTGGCGGTCAATGGAGATGCCCAGGCGCAGCAGGGCTGTGCCACGCACCTCTATGCCTTCTCTCGCGGCATGCAGCAGCGCTTTTTCTACAATGCCGACGGCGAATTGCTGATCGTGCCGCAACAGGGTGCCATTGAGGTGTGCAGCGAGCTGGGCCTGCTGGAAGTCGCCAGCGGTGAGATCGTAGTGATCCCGCGCGGTATCAAGTTCCAGCTCAATCCGCTGGCGGGCCACGCTCAGGGCTGTCGAGGCTATGTGGCCGAGAACTATGGCGCGCCTCTCGAGTTGCCCTCTCTGGGGCCTATCGGCAGCAATGGGCTGGCCAATCCGCGTGATTTCCTCGCGCCATCGGCGCGTTTCGAGGACGAAACCGGTGACTTCACGCTGGTGGCCAAGTTCGGCGGGCGTTTCTGGTGCGCGAGTCTGGATCACTCACCACTGGATGTCGTGGCCTGGCATGGCAACTACGCGCCCTACAAATATGATCTGGCGACCTTCAATACCATCAACACGGTCAGCTTCGATCATCCGGACCCCTCGATCTTCACCGTACTGACATCACCCTCGGACACCGTCGGGGTCGCCAATCTCGACTTCGTGATCTTCCCGCCGCGCTGGATGGTCGCCGAGAACACCTTCCGCCCCCCGTATTTCCATCGCAATCTGATGAGCGAGCTGATGGGGCTGATCCATGGTGAATACGATGCCAAGCGCGAAGGCTTCCGTCCGGGAGGCGCGAGCCTGCACAACGCCATGACCCCGCATGGCCCTGACGCTGCCACCTTCGAGGCCGCCAGTCAGGCGGAACTCGCCCCCCGCTATCAGGGCAATACGCTCGCCTTCATGTTCGAGAGTCGCTATCTGTTCCAGCCCACCCCACAGGCGATGTCGTCGAGTGCTCGTCAGCGCGACTACGGGTCGGTCTGGCAGGGGTTGGCGTCTCACTTCGCTCCTCATTTCACTCCTCACTTCACCCCGCATCAGCGTTGACGCCTGATTTTTCTCCGTCATCCGATTCCAGGCAATTCCCACATTCTTGCTCATGTTGCTCTTCAAGGAGGCACCCATGAAATTCGCTACCTACCAGGATGGTTCCCGCGATGGAACACTGCTGTTGGTCTCCCGTGATCTGACCCGCGCCGTGAAGGTCGCGGATGTCGCCACGACGCTGCAGGCACTGCTGGAAGACTGGATCTCGCTGGCACCCAGGCTCGAGCAACGCTATGCGGCGCTCAATGAGGGAGCGCTGGCGGATGCCTTTGCGCTGGAAAGCCAGGCGCTGCATTCTCCGCTGCCGCGCAGTTATCAGTGGGCAGACGGCTCGGCGTATCTGAATCATGTCCAGTTGGTGCGTCAGGCACGCGGCGCCGAGATGCCCGAGACCTTCTGGCACGACCCGCTGATGTATCAGGGCGGCAGCGACAGCTTCCTGCCCCCCACCGCCGATATCGTATGCGTCAGTGAGGAGCATGGCATCGATTTTGAAGGCGAGATCGCCGTCATCACCGATGATGTGCCGATGCACGTCAGTCCGGAGCAGGCCGAGAACCACATCCGCCTGTTGATGCTGGTCAATGACGTCAGTCTGCGTGGGTTGATCCCCGGCGAGCTGGCCAAGGGCTTCGGCTTCTTCCAGGCCAAGCCGTCGTCAAGCTTCTCGCCCATCGCCGTGACGCCGGATGAGCTGGGGGATGCCTGGCAGCAGGGGCGCGTGCATCTGCCGCTGAGCGTGCATCTCAATGGTGAGAAGTTCGGTGAGCCCGAGTCCGGGCCAGACATGATCTTCAGTTTCCCGCAGCTGGTGGCGCATGCCGCGAAGACTCGTCCGCTGGGCGCCGGTGCGATCATCGGCTCCGGCACCGTGTCCAATCCCGGCAAGGATGGCGGCCCTGGCAAGCCGATCAGCGAAGGGGGCGTGGGCTACAGCTGTCTGGCCGAAGTCCGCATGGTCGAGAAGATCCTGTTCGATGAGGTTCGCACGCCCTTCATGCGTTTCGGTGATCGCATCCGCATTGAGATGTTCGATCGCGATGGCCAGAGCATCTTCGGCGCCATTGATCAGCAAGTGACGCCGTTGGACGCCTGAAGGCGGCCTCATCAGGTATAACTTCTCAGAGACACGTCTCGGGAAGACGTCGTGTGCCGGTAAGCCTCAAGCCAACTGGAATCGAGGCAGGGGGGGGAGCGTCCGGCATCCAATCGCGCCACAGGAGAGTGCGGCATGAGTTCGATGAGTCTGCATGGCTATTACCGTTCATCTACCAGCTATCGGGTAAGAATCGCGCTGGCGCTCAAGGGGATTGAGGTCGCTCAGGTGCCGGTCAACCTGCTCAAGGGGGAACAGCGCAGCGAGGAGTATCTGGCCATCAATCCCCAGGGGCTGGTGCCGACCCTGAGGGTAAGAGATACGGACACATCAGTAGCGCTGACCCAGTCGCTCGCGATCATGGAATATCTGGAGGAGCGCTGGCCCACCCCGGCGTTGTTGCCCTCGGCGCCGGAGGCGCGTGCGAAGGTGCGCGCACTGTGCCAGTTCATGGCCTGTGAGATGCATCCGCTCAACAATCCGCGCGTGCTCAATTATCTGACGAATCGGCTAGAGGTCACCCAGGAACAGCGCCTTGAGTGGTACCGCCACTGGGTCGCCGAGGGTTTCGCGCGTCTGGAAGTGATGCTGGCGGAAAGTGCAGGGCGTTTCTGCCATGGCGATAGCCCGGGCATGGCGGATACCTGCCTGATGCCTCAGCTCTACAATGCGCGGCGCTTCGAGTGTGAACTCGAGGACTATCCGAGAATTCTGGCCATCGAGGCAGCCTGCCTGTCACTGAAAGCTTTCCAGCAGGCGCACCCTGAACGTCAGCCAGACTGCCCGGCCCCCTGACCCTGGTGATAGCCAGACTCGACAGCGCCTCACCCGACACGGTGGGGCGCTGTCGTTTCAGGAGGCCCCTCGACACCGGAACCTGTCTATCAACCATGTGGCGCCTTCATCGAGCTGTGCATTGCGACGTGTCGACAGCCCGATGGGACGATGAAACAGTGGATGATCGAATTCAAGGAATTTCAAGCGGTCTTCAAGATGGGGGAGCGTCATCTTGACCGGCATGGCTGTCAACAGATCAGTCGAACTGACGATCTCGAGGGCAGCGCTGATCGCGCCTACTTCACAGACGATATCCAGTGTCTCGACACCGGATTCCAGCAATGCCATTTCCGTCTGCTGTCGCAACAGACTGTCGCGGGAATGTGCCAGCCATGAGTGAGATTGAAGGTCCTTCGGTGAGACTTTCGTCTGGTGAACCAGGGGATGATCTGCCCGACAGAGTATTCCTATCCTGTCCTCTACCAATGGTGAAAACGTGATTCCCGTATCGGCATTCATCACATCACGCGGACCAATCACGATATCAACTCTCCCTCGCGACAGCATGGACCGCAATTCAGGGACCAGTCCCACTTGAAGGTCGACGCGCCAGCCGGGTTTTTCCTCCAGAAACTGAATCAGAATCTGCGTCAGATAGCGCCCAGCCACGATGGGAGGGGCGCCAATGCGTACGATGCCGCGCTTGCCTTCGGCCATCAGGCTGGCATCCGTCTCGGCCTCGGCCTGTGCGGCACGAATCGCCATTCCGGTTCTGGCCAGGCGTTTTGCCAGTGCCGTCGGCAGGGAACGCTTGCCTGAACGCTCGAACAATGGTGAGCCGAGTCTTGCTTCCAATCCGCGCATGTTTCGACTTATGGCGGGTTGTGTCAGCCCCATTCTTTCGGCAGCCAATTGGAAAGATTGCTCTTCCACAATGGCCGAGAGTTGAGCCAGATGACGCGGATCGATATTCATATCAACCTGCTATGCAAGATGTCGGAATTGATATTTTTCATCATAAGACAACGAGGCTAATCTGACGTTACAACAATAGGAGTACGCCATGAAAACCCATGCTGGACGTGCACGATTTCTCGCCATCACGTTGCTTTTTACCACCTTTCTTTCCTCTGGATTCGCCGAGGCCAGGATCTACAAGGGAGAAACCGCCGGGGCGGGGGACTCGGTGCATACCATGTTCGTATCATTCGTCAATCAGGCGCGATTGGCCGATGTGGATATCCAGGTCAATGCAGGCCAGACGCTGACGAAATCCATGCTCAATGGCGCACGCGGCAGAGTGGACTTCTTCTCTTCCGTCCCGTCGCTGGTCGACATGATGGCAGAGGGAGCCGGGATGTATCAGCCGATCACGAACGCTCCGGAGCTTTCGACTCACCTGCGCGCCATTCTGGGCTTTCAAAGCGGTGTCTATCACCCGGTGACACTGGAAGGCTCGGGAATCACTGACTGGGACGATATCGCGGGCAAGACAGTCTTTACGGGCCCGCCTGCGGGCTCGGCCGCTGCCACTTCCGAAGCGCTAATCCGCGGTATCACCGGCTATGAGCCGGGCAAGGACTATACCGCCGTTCGCCTGAGCTGGGGGGAAGCCTACGAGGCGCTGGCGGATGGCAAGATCGACATGATGATTCGTCCCTCGGAAATCGGTTCAGCCAATATCGAGCGTTTCGGTCTCACCGATGAATTCAGAATCCTTTCCATCCCTGACAGTGCCATCACCTCCCATCGACTGGATGACCTCATCGGCCAGGCTGGGCGGGGCACGACGAGCTTCGACGGTGATCTCTACGATGGTCAACTGACCCAGGGCAAGATCACGGCTCTCGCCTATTACCAGTTCATCGGCACCAATGACAGCGTCTCCGATGACGTGGTGTACCACGCGACCAAGGCATTCTGGGAGCACCTGGCCAGCGTGCAGAGCAGCGCCTCCTTTCTGAAGACCGTGACCCCGGATACGGCGTTCGCCGGTATCAACGTACCGCTGCACCCCGGTGCACTGCGCTACTACCAGGAGCAGGGCTACGACATCCCTGCGGCCTTGAAAGTCACACAATAACAATCGCCTGGAACGGCCACGTACATGTGACCGTTTGCCTGACTGTAGAAGGAACTCGCCATGAACGAACAGGCCACGGTGTCACATCCCTTATTACGTATATTGTTCTTCGCCTCCGTCGCGTGCTGCGGAGTAATCGGGGCGATGTCGCTCTACTCGGCCGGTATCGGTCTGATAGATCCCACATGGCACCGCACGCTGGGGTTTGGCCTGGCGCTCGTGATCGGCGTTGCCGCTGCGCGCCGCAAGCAGCTTTCCGCCGCACCGCAAGGCTCGGGTTACGGCATCCGTCATATCGCGGTGGATCTGCTGTTGCTCGGTGCAGGTTGCTGGGCAATCGTCAGCTTCTTCGTGGTCCAGAGTGAAATGCAGGTGGTGCTCTACGACGTGACCCGCCAGGATGCCTGGCCGGCGCTGGCCGGGTTGTGCGTATTTCTCGAGCTGTGTCGGCGTCTCTGGGGCTGGGGGCTCTTCGCTGTCGGGGCGCTGGCCGTGCTCTATCTGCTGTTCGGTCAGAGTCTGCCCGGCATTCTGGAACATACGGGCTTCACGCTTGCAGAAGTGGCCGAGAACCTCTGGTACAACACCAACAAGGGTGTGTTCGGTTCCATCACCAATATCGTGCTGGGGACCGTCTTCATCTTCATCATCTTCGGTGTGCTGCTGGAAGGCACCGGTGCCGGGGATACGCTGCTCAAGTTCGCTTTCCTCGCCACTCGTCGCTCGCGTGGCGGGCCCGCGCACGCCGCCATCCTGGCATCTTCGTTGTTCGGTACGATGTCAGGCTCCACGGTCGCGAACATCGTCGGTACCGGCACCTTCACCATCCCGATGATCAAGAAGCGGGGCTTCACGCCTGCCTTTGCCGCGGGTGTCGAGGCAACAGCCTCCACTGGCGGTCAGATCATGCCGCCGATCATGGGGGCAGCCGCACTGGTCATGGCGGACCTGACCGGCATGGGCTATCTGAACATTGCCATCGCGGCGCTGGTGCCGGCACTCTTCTATTACTTCAGCCTGTTCGCTGCGGTCACCATCGAGGCACGTCGCCAGGGCGTCCAGGTGCAACCGCTGGAGGTAAAGGACAAGATCACCCGGCTGGATGTCTTCAACTCGATCCTGTTCGTGGGGCCGATCCTGACGGTCATCATCTCGCTGGTCATGGGCGTCTCCACCTCGGCTTCCGGCTTCTATGCCACCCTGGTACTGGTCCTGCTCTCCGTCATCAATCCTGAGGTTCGCCGTGACCCGATGCGCCTGGTACGCTCGTTCATCACCGGGAGTGCCAGCGGTGCCTCGCTGCTGATCGCGATCGCGGCCATCGGGATTCTGGTCGGTGCATTGGATTCCACCGGTCTTGGACTCAAGCTGGCCAACGTGATCGCGATGCTGCGTGGCGACAGCCTGTTCTCGGCACTCTTCGTCGCCATGATGGGGGCACTGGTCTTGGGGATGGGCATGCCGACCCTGCCGGCCTATCTGATCATCGTGCTGGTCATGGGGCCTGCCATTCAGGCGCTCGGGCTATCGTTGCTGACGGCGCACATGTTCGTCTTCTACTACGGGGTCGCCTCGTCCCTGACGCCACCGGTGGCGATCGCCGCCTATGCCGCCGCTCCCATCGCGGGCGCAAACCCGCTCAAGACCTCGCTGGTGGCATTCCGCCTGGGGCTGGCGCAATTCATCATCCCCTTCATCTTCGTCTACTACCCGACACTGCTGATCGTCGAGGACTTCTCCCTGGCGTCCTTCCTGTGGATCGCGGCTCGCACCGCCTTCTGCATCTGGCTGTTCTGCTCGGCCATGGCGGCCTTCGATCGGGAACGCCTCTCCGTCGCCGAAGTCGTGCTGCGTTTCCTGGTGGCATTCCTGTGCCTGGTGCCGGACCCGCTGATCCATCTTCCTGCTGTTGCCATGGGCGCCTTGCTGGTGGCCTTCCATCTGCGCCGTACCCAACCCATCGCCAACGTGACCGGAGCCTGAATCATGACTGCACGTCCGAACTTTCTCTTCATCATCACCGATCAACACCGCGCCGATCACCTTGGGTGCTATGGCAATGGCGTCGTCAAGACGCCCAACATCGATCAGCTGGCGGCGAAGGGGACACGTTTCGAGCGCTTCTATGTCGCCAACCCGATCTGCATGCCCAACCGTGCCTCGATCATGACGGGGCGGATGAGTTCACTGCACGGTGCGCGCCACAACGGTATTCCTCTCTCGCGCAACCACACCACCTTCGTGGAGCTGCTCAAGGATGCAGGCTATCGCACTGCGCTGATCGGCAAGTCCCACCTGCAGAGCTTCACGGGGCTGCCTGCCACCAATGTCTTCACGGCCGAAGAGGGCAAGCAGGCACCGTCCGCCTCGCTGCGTGATGCCTTCAAGGACAATCGGCACACTGAGGACTATGAGCTGGAGAATACCCGGCATTGGGAAACGCCTGTCGCGGAGCGGCTCGCAGGAGATTTCTACGGATTCGAGCATGTCGAGATCGCCGCAGGGCATGCTGATGAGGCCAGTGGTGACTATCTGTTGTGGGCACGTCAGCAGCGGGCTGATTTCGACGACCTGGTCGGGCCCGAAAACGCCTTGCCGGATCAACGCTACCAGGCGCCACAGGCATGGCGCACCGCCGTGCCGGAGGAGCTTTATTCCACCAGCTGGATTGCGGAGCGCAGCCAGGCATGGCTGGAGGAGCAGGCCGCTTCCGATCAGCCATTCTTCCTGCAGATGTCATTCCCGGACCCGCATCATCCCTTTACCCCGCCGGGCAAGTACTGGGGCATGTATAGCCCTTCCGATATCGACCTGCCCGCGAGCTTCGGCAAGGGAGATTTGCCGCCGCTCCTGGCGATGCGCAAGGCGCTGGAGGAGGGGACCGACCCACGAGACAATCAGAGCCCCTTCGCGGTGACCGAGGATGAGGCGCGCTCCATCATCGCGCTGACCTACGGCATGATCCACATGATCGACGATGCCATCGGGCGGGTGATGGCATCACTGGAATCGCTGGGGCTGGCGGAGAATACCGTGGTCGTCTTCACCTCCGATCACGGTGATTACATGGGCGATCATGGCTTGATGCTGAAGCTGCTGCTTCACTATCAGGGGCTGGTGCGTACGCCCTTCATCTGGCACGACCCCCAGCATCCCCGGGATGCTGACTGTTCCACCGAGCTTGCCTCCTCGGTGGATATCGCCTCGACGATACTCGCCAGAGCAGGGATACAGGAGTTCAACGGCATGCAGGGGCGCGATCTGCTGTCGACATCGGCACCGGAAGCCGTCCTCGTCGAAGAGGACAGTCAGCGCACCATGACCGGCTTCGAACGTCCGCAGCGGGTGCGGACGGTGATCACCGAGCGCTATCGGATGTCGGTCCGCCATGGAGAGGACTGGGGCGAGCTCTATGATCTGGAGAACGACCCCGATGAGCTGGTGAACCTGCACGATGACCCCGACCATGCGGCGGTACGCGCCGAGCTTACCGATATCATGCTGCGACGCATGATCGAGCTTCAGGACCGCGCTCCGCTCCCGGCCTACCGTGCCTGATGGCTGCCGATCCAAGCCTTGCAGCGCTGATGGCCCGCGGGGCTGAAAGCTCTCGAGGCCTTGTCTGTCGGAGTGCGGGCATCTGTCTCATGGCATGCTTTGGAGGGTGACTCCTCCCTTTGGTCTCAATCACTTACGAAAGCGCCCCGTCGATAATGACGGGGCGCTTTCGTGTTGCTGGCAGTCATGGGTCAGCCACGTGGTACTTCAACCACAGCGCTTGCTTGAGCAGCAAGTACTGGCGTGAGGCTGCTCAATCACTACGGCAGCCGTCGGCGGGGTGCAACAGCTGCTGGTGCTGGAAGCGTCCTGGTCGTCAGGTATCTGATCGTTCTCGGCCTGCCTGGCCTCGCGCAGTTCCTCGCGCGCATCGCGAATCACCTGCCAGGCGGATTGCAGGAAGAGTGCGGCGATCGCCGCCCCCAGCAGCACGTCCGGCCAGCGAGAGCCTGTCCAGCCCACCAGTATCGCAGCGCCGAAGACCGAGGCATTGGCGATGATGTCATTGCGTGAACATAGCCAGGTGGAGCGCATGTTCAGATCATCCGACTTGAAGCGCCACAGCAGTCCGAAGCAGATGAGATTGACCGCCAGCGCCAGCAGGGCGAAGGCACCCATGCCGTGGGCGGCCGGTGCCACTCCATTGAGGGCTTGATAGCCTGCTTCGCCAAGGACGATCAGGCCCAGTGCCAGCATCACGATGCCCTTGATCAGCGCGCTCATTGCGCGTTCACGCACACTGCGGTGCAGGACGTAGAGGGTCAGGGCGTAAACGCTGGCATCGCCGAACATGTCGAGGGAATCCCCCAGCAGCGCGGTGGATCCCAGCCACCAGGCCGCGGTGAATTCGACGAAGAACATGCTGGCATTCAGCGCCAGCAGAATCTTCAGGACCTTGCCCTGTGAGGCTCTGAGCTCTGCCAGCTCGCCGGATTTGCTTTCGCAACAGCTTTTCATGGGTCTTGGCCTCCTGTCGTGTTGATGACAGCATGGAGGTTATAGTCACTATAAGGTCAAGTCGGCTGATGAAACGGTTGATGCATCGACATGCAACACATGGCGAGAGGAGAAGTCATCGATGACCGCAAGAGATTTCGCACGGAAAGGGGAATCGTCCATGTCATCGTACGGCGAGGTGACGATGGGCATCGGCCAACTGGCCAAGGCGTCTGATGTCCAGGCGGTGACGATCCGCTATTACGAGAAGCAGGGGCTGTTGGCCCCGATGCGACGCGCGCCCAATGGCTATCGTGAGTATGGCAATGCACAGCTCAGGCGTCTGACCTTCATCCGCCGTTGTCGGCGGCTGGGGTTTTCGCTGGATGACATCCGCGCCTTGCTGGGCCTGGCGGACCAGCAGTCCTTGCCTTGCGATCAGATAGACGCGCGCATCGAGGCGCAGCTGGCCGAGGTGCGCAAGCGCCAGCGTGACCTCGCCGTCATGGAGGAAGAGTTGCAGCGCCTGACGCACTGCTGTGCCGGCGGGGTGATGGCACAGTGCCATATCGTCGAGACACTGTCCGAGGTCGAGGAGTAAGGCCCTGACAGACAGTTCATCTATCGCCAGGGCTGGGTCACGGGTTGCAGGTCAGGCGGGTTCAGGCGGGGGCAAGGAGGATCAGACGCCGCAGGACTTGCGAGCGAGTTCCTCCGCGACCAGTTCCGTGACATCGATCAGTGTTTTGGCGGGGGCTGCGTCGTTGTCTGACGAGCTGACGGTGTTGACGGGAATCAGTGGCAGCTCGGTACAGGCCAGCAGCACGGTGTCTGCCGACAGGCTCTTCAGCAGCGCATGAAAGCGCTGGACCACGCTTGGGTCATCGCCGCCATGCGCCTTCACGTCATAGATGATCTGGTGTAGCAGGTGTGGGTCGGCGGGTACCTCGACTTCCACCACCTCCGCCAGCGCCCGATAGGGTGACCAGTCCCCCATGTCCGTCACGGAATTCGCGCCCAGCAGCGCCACCTTGCTCAAGCCGTCGCGCCGCACCCTGTCGATGACGACATCACTGAACGACACCAGCCGGGCATTCAGCGCCAGAGCCTCCAGCTGGGGCTGATAGTAGTTAAGCGTATTGCAGGCGATGGCGTAGTAGTCGACATGCTCGGCGAGCTTGAGGGCGCTGTCGGCCAGCGCCTCCCACACCTGTTGATCATGAGTCTCGAGTTCCATGGACAGCCCGAGCGCCGGCTGGGATATCAGGTGGACATGCGGGGCATCCAGATCTCCCCGATAGCCAGGCCCGATACGGGCCTTGTTGGCGATCAGCAGCTTGTTCCAGAGATCCAGACCGGCATCCGGGCCGGAGCCGGTGAGGATGCCGATCACGTTGCGTTGGCGCAGCTCAGTATCTTGCATGGCGGTGTCCGTCGTCTTGTGCGGGGCAGGCGGTGAAGGTTCAGTCGAGGGCAGCTCAGTCAGGAGCAGATCAGCTGGCTGAACTTGAGATTTAACTTGAGACTGAGTTTGAGGCTGACGCTGACGCTGACGCTGACAGTGAGGACCGCCCAGCGGGCATCTCGGTTGCAGCCTCGTCCTGAGCGCTTGCCTGGCATGACGGGCTGAAACGACGGCCCCAGCCGGTGGCGATGGAGACACTCATCACGGCCAGCAGGACCCAGGCGTAGAGCACCCAGGGCGTCAGATCGAGCGGCATCAGGGCCGGCACGCCGGGGAAGGTTTCGGCGGCTTTCACGGACAGCCCGGAGGCGAACAGCAGCGCGGCGGACCAGGGCAGCGAATAGACCAGGGTGCAAGACATGCTGTCGATGATGTTGGCGCGGCGGTAAGGGCTCAGGCCAAAGCGTTCGCCGACCGGTTTGGCGTAGGACAGTCCGACCGCGAGGATAGCGGGGGCATTGATGCTCATCAGCGAGGACATCAGCAGCGAGAGCCCGGCGGAGGAGGCTTCCGCACCACGTGGTGTGCGCACGACACCCTTGAGCGCATTGATCAGCCTCTCACTGCCACCGCCATCGAGCATCAGACGAATGCCCGCCGACAGCAGGATCACCAGAATCGACAGGTCTGCCATCCAGCCGGCCACGCCATTGATCAGCGCACCATCCTCGACCGACACGAAACCGCTCAGGGTGTTGAGGCCGGTAAGTATCGCCACCAGCATGCCGGACAGAATTCCCACGCTGGTGGCGAAGATCACATCGCCTTTCTTCATGGCCACGTAGATGGCAGCCAGGGCGGGCAGCAACATCATCAGGCCCTTGGGGTCCATATGTTCGGCCAGCTGTTCATGCGCGATGATCAGCGGCGTTGTTTGCTGCGTCAGACTGATCAGCACCATCACCACCAGCGTGATGCTGCCGGCCACCAGCGTGAAGGGCAGCCGAGAACGAACCACGCCACCGATATCAGCGCCCTGACTCGTCGCCGAGGAGATGGTGGTGTCGGAGATGGGCGCCAGGTTGTCGCCGAAGGCACCGCCTCCCACGATGGCCCCTGCCAGCAGCAGCGGGTCGGCTCCCAGCATGACGCCCGCGGGATAGAGCACGCCCATGCCCGCGGCGATGGTGCCGAAGCCGGTGCCTGCCGCGGTGGCGAACAGGGCGCAGGCGAGGAAGGTCACGACGAGGAAGGCCGTGCTGGTGGCGCCGGTGTGATAGGCCGCCCACAGGATGCCATCCACCAGTCCTGAGGAGCGCAGCACCGTGGCGAAGATGCCGGCAAAGATCCACGCCGCCACCGGGGCGATGGCCACCTTGCTGGCCATGCCCTTCATGATGGTGTCGCTGTAGACAGACTTGTCACGGGCAAACAGGAAGGTGGCCAGCAGGCCGGCGAGAATGCCGACCCACATGCCCTGGATGGTCGGCTCCTCCAGGCTGGTGGCTACATGGATGGCGGTGGTGATGAAGCACAGGATGGGCAGGAACGAGACCCAGGGCCCGCCGTGGAACGTGAGTTTGGATGCAGGAGTCATGCGATAGCCTCTTTTATGGTTGTTACTATCTGCGTGTGAGGGACTTCTGCATTGCATCATTCGCTGGTCAGCCGCGGAATTTGACGACCTGGCTCAAGGTGGCGCACTCAGACGCACTATCTGGTGCAGGCTGCGCCTGTCGCACTCTGGGTCATGGCGGGTGGGCGGCGTAGACTGAGGCTTTATCCCGCGCGAGACAGACCCATGAACGAAGACCTGGCCCTCAATCTGCGGCTGCTGTGCAGCTACTACCGATCCATCGCCGAGGTGAGTCGGCGGCTCGAGATCAGTCGGCCGCAGTTCAATCGATATCTGAGCGGTCAGTACCGGCCCGCCGCACATACACTGCGGCGGATCTGTGAGTTCTTCGGGGTGGAGGAGCACGAGATCCTGCTGCCCAATCGTCAGTTCCAGCGTCTGGTGCAGGTGCGTCCCAAACCGCGCGAGAGTCAGGCCACGCGTGTGGAGAGCGAGCCGCTGGCGCAGCTGAGACGCTCGGGCGCCTCCGAGTTGAGCCGCTATGTGGGCCATTACTATGAGTACTATCTGTCGATGTCGTCGCCGGGGCGGATACTGCGGGGGCTGGTGTCCATCATCCAGCGCGAGGATGGTGTCTATTACCAGCGTCTGGAGCGCCTGGTCGAGCGCGAGTCGTCCGGTGTCGGCGTGTCACATTGCAAGTATCAGGGGATGGCGTTCTACCTGAGCGATCGCATCTTCATGACCGACTACGAGTCGATGACCGGCAATGAGATCACCCAGACCATTCTCTACCCGACCTTCACCAGCCGTGTGTCGCGCCTCAAGGGGCTGCGGATCGGGGTATCGGCAAGCGGTGATCGCACGCCGGCCAGTACTCGCGTGCTGCTCGAATATCTCGGGCGTGACATCCGGGTTCGCTGCGCGCTGAAGCAATGCGGTCTCTATCTCCTGGACAGCGACGAGATCGAGGATGCCATCCGCCACGAGATCCTCAATGACCAGGCGCCGGCGGGCGAGGGACCCTGGCATTTTCGCGCACGCAAGGATGACTGAAGGCCGCTGATCGCGCTCGCCTCTGTTGCCGCGCCGCGCCAGCCGCTACAATGCGCGCCATTCGTCTTGTTCTGCTTTTCACCCAACAGTGCGCGCGGCGTGCCTCACGTCGGGCCGGATGCCTTTCAGCTCATGTCAGATTCCCAGATTGCCAAGGCGGCGGATGTGCGCCGTACATTCGCCATCATCTCTCACCCGGATGCCGGTAAGACCACCATCACCGAGAAGCTGCTGCTGTTCGGGAATGCCATCCAGATGGCCGGCTCGGTCAAGAGCAAGCGGGCCGATCGCCACGCGACCTCCGACTGGATGAAGATGGAGCAGGAGCGTGGCATCTCCGTGACCACCTCCGTGATGCAGTTCCCCTACAAGGACCGCATGGTCAATCTGCTGGATACCCCCGGGCACGAGGACTTCTCCGAAGATACCTACCGGACGCTGACGGCCGTCGACTCGGCGCTGATGGTCATCGATGGCGCCAAGGGTGTCGAGGACCGCACCATCAAGCTGATGGAAGTCTGCCGCCTGCGCACCACGCCGATCCTGACCTTCGTCAACAAGATGGACCGCGAGACGCGTGATCCCATCGAGGTGATGGATGAAGTCGAGACGGTGCTCAACATCCAGTGTGCGCCGATGACCTGGCCGATCGGCGTCGGCAAGGGCTTCAAGGGCGTCTATCACCTGCTCAATGACGAGATCCATCTCTACAAGCAGGGCCAGGGTAACCGCATTCCCGACGACGTGCGCATCAAGGGTCTCGACAGCCCCGAAGCCATCGAAGTGCTGGGTGAGGATCTGATCGAAGAGCTGAGCATGGAGGTCGAGCTGGTGCGCGGCGCCTCTCACGAGTTCGATCTCGAGGCATATCGTCGCGGTGAGCTGACGCCGGTCTACTTCGGTACCGCCATGGGTAACTTCGGTGTGCGCGAGATGCTCGACGGCTTCGTCGAATATGCCCCGCCGCCCCAGCCGCGCGATACCGATACCCGCGAAGTCACGGCCCATGATGAGCGCTTCACCGGCTTCGTGTTCAAGATCCAGGCCAACATGGACCCGAAGCACCGTGACCGTGTCGCCTTCCTGCGTGTCTGCTCCGGCAAGTACGAGAAGAACATGAAGATGCGCCATGTGCGCATCAACAAGGACGTCAAGATTCCCGACGCCCTGACCTTCATGGCGGCGGACCGCTCCCATGTGGAAGAGGCCTGGCCGGGCGATATCATCGGCCTGCACAACCACGGCACCATCCAGATCGGTGATACCTTCACCATCGGTGAGGACATGCGCTTCACCGGCATTCCGCACTTCGCGCCGGAACTGTTCAAGCGCGTGCGCCTGAAGGACCCGCTGAAGATGAAGGCGCTGCAGAAGGGTCTGCAGCAGCTCTCCGAAGAGGGCGCGACCCAGGTCTTCCAGCCGTTCGACAACAACGATCTGATCGTCGGTGCCGTCGGGACGCTGCAGTTTGACGTGGTCGCTCACCGCCTGAAGGAAGAGTACAAGGTCGAGTGCATCTATGAGGCGATCAACGTGCAGACCGCGCGCTGGATCTACTGTGATGACACCAAGATGCTGGAAGACTTCAAGCGCAAGGCCAGTGCCAACCTGGCCTATGATGGCGGCGGCTGGCTGACCTACATCGCGCCGACCCGCGTCAACCTGCAGCTGACCCAGGAGCGCTGGCCGGATATCACCTTCCGCGCCACCCGTGAGCACTGAGACAGTTGCCACAACGGCGTTGCCACAGCGGCGCTGTCTGGCGGCAATGTCGCAATGGTGCTGCCATAGCGACGCAGCGGTAGCGAGACTGTCGATCACGGCCTGAAGAACGCCACCCCTCGGGGTGGCGTTTATTTATGCCTGGATAAAAGTGGCGTTCTTTGTGTCCAGACATCCATGTAACCCTACGTTTACACAGCCAACCCATGGCGCGGCATCAGCACGGCATAATGTTAGGGTCATGTTGTCTTGCTGGCATCCGCGTGATGAAGCTTGCTGTGGCGAAGGTCGGTAGGGCGCAGACAATGACAACAACAATGGCGTGGGATGTGTTCAGGGCGGGCCATGTTTGATGCATGGCAATCCACCGGATGGACAGCGAGTAAAGGAGATGACAGATGTCCGGATTCATGCAGGAATTTCGTGATTTTGCCGTCAAGGGTAACGTTGTCGACATGGCCGTCGGCATCATCATCGGCGGGGCATTCACCCTGATCGTCAAGAGTCTGGTGGGGGACATGCTCAACCCGCTGATCGGGCTGCTGATCGGGGGTGTCGATTTCTCGAACTTCTTCATCGTACTCAAGGAAGGCGCTCAGGCTGCTCCCTATGCCAGCCTGGATGCCGCGAAGGAAGCGGGAGCCGTCACGCTGAACTATGGTCTGTTCATCAATGCCATCATCAGTTTCGCGCTGGTGGCGCTGGCGGTCTTCGTGTTGATCCGCCAGATCAACAAGCTCAAGAAGGAAGCCGAGGAAGCGCCGGAAGAGATCACCGACAAGGACTGCCCGTATTGTCTTTCCAAGGTGCCGCTGGCGGCGACCCGCTGTAGTCATTGCACCTCCGAGCTGGCACCGGCAGCGCCAGTGGAGGCGGCCTAGGTCATCTGCGGCAGTCGCGACGGCTGACAGGGCAACATCGACACTCGTCCTCAAGGGACCGGTCACCAGGCCGGTCCCTTCGTTTGTCTGTCACACGCTGATATAGCACGATGGCAGTTGGGCCATCACCGGGAGATTTCATGCTGATCGACAGCCATTGCCATCTGGATTTCGCTGACTTCACGCCGGATCGAGAGGCGGTCATCGCGCGTGCCGAGCAGCAAGATGTCTCGGCCTTCGTGGTGCCTGCCACCACGGTGGCAAGCTTCCCGGCAGTGATGGAACTGGTGGATTCATTGGCGTCTATCTTCGGTGCCCTGGGGTTGCATCCCTATTTTCTGTCCGAGCATGGTGATGATGCGCTGGCGGCGCTTCATCAGGCTCTCGACCAGCATGCGGGCCAGATCGTCGCGTTGGGGGAATGTGGCTTCGATGCGCGACTGGCGGATCATGACGCCCAATGGCAGCTGTTCGAGGCCCAGCTGAGCATGGCACGCGAATTCTCCCTGCCTGTCATCGTGCACTGCGTGCGCGCCAATGATGAAGTCGCCAAGCGACTCAAGCAGGCACGACTCACCCGTGGCGGCATCATCCACGCCTTCGCGGGCAGTCAGGTGCAGGCACAGCGCTTTCTCGAGCTTGGCTTCGTGCTGGGTCTTGGCGGCAGCGTGACCTACCCGCGTGCCAACAAGTTGCGCGCAGTGGTGGCGTCACTGCCCGACGATGGCTTCGTGCTGGAAACCGATAGCCCCGACATGCCGCTGTGCGGGTTTCAGGGCCAGCGCAATGAGCCATCGCGAGTGGCGAAGGTCGCGGACGTGGTGGCGGAACTCCGCTCGAGCAGTCGACACGATATCGCGTTATCCACGACGGCGAATGTGCAGCGTATTCTTCAACTGAACGTCTGATCTAGACTGACCTCAACGGCCAGGCGACAGCCTGCCGACCCGGTTCAGGAGGTCGCCTCATCATCGGTAAATCAATGTCAGATTCTTCAGCATCGCGTTCCTCCTCTCGTGTGCCGGCACACGAGTCTTCTGCTGTCTTCGCCCACGCCTCACTGCCTGCTGGCCCTCGCTATCGGATGTATCTGCTGCCGCTGCTGTTGCTGGCGGCATTGCTGGCCACCGGCTGGTTGACGGCCAGCCAGATATCCCAATCCCGCGAGGCAGATCGTGAGTCCGACCGGCAGCGGCTGGCCTTGTGGGTCAAGAGTGAGCAGCGCCTGCTCGCGGGACAGCTGCAGGAGAACGGATACTGGGAAGAAGCCGTGACCAGATTTCTGCGTGAGCCTGAGCTCGACACGACCTGGCTCGAGTACATGTATGGCCCCGAATTCGCTACCAATACCGGTATACATCTGATCTCTGCGGTGCGTGGCGATGGGCAGGTGGCCGCCTGGGTGCAGCACAACGCCGGGTCACCGGGGGCCGACTGGCTGGGCAAGCAGCCGGTGAGCTGGCGACGTGCGCTAGCCCCCGTCATGCAGATGGCTCGCCAGTCACCGACACAACCTAAGCTGGCCTGGTTGATCGTCGACAACCAGCCGTGGCTGATCGGCATGCAGGGGCTCTACGAGGATGAGGAGGCCCTGCCGCCGCAGGCGGAGCAGGGGCTGTTGATTCTGGGCATGCCGCTCACGGCAGACCTGCTGGACGAGCAGGCGGCCGTGCTGGGCTTGAAGGGACTGCAAGTGGTCAGCAACGCCATGCCACAGCCCATCGCGACGCAGCAGGTCTGCGTGGCCTTGCCCGCGTCTGGCCGTGCGGATCGCTACAACCATGCCAAGGCCTGCTGGCAGGATGAAAATCGCGTCGCTCAGCTGCTGCAGGAGATGGGCACTCCGCTGGCAGCGCTGTTGTTGATCATTTTGCTGGCGGGCATGGGGACACTGGGCATGCTGGTGCGCGACAGTCGACGCCGCAGGGCGAGTCGGGCCTATGGCGCCTATCTCGAGCATCAATACCAGCGCCACAGCATTCTCAATCAGCAATTTCTGAGCGTTCCCTACGAAACCCACACGCCGCAGAATGCGCGTGCGTCTCTCGCGCAATATCTGCAACGTGTGCGCGAGATGCTGGGGGCAGAGATCATCATCTATCGGCGCGAGGTGGGGAATCCCAACGCCGGCTACCTGATTCTGCAGAGTCATGATGAGCGTGAGTGGTTGAGTGAGGCATCGTTGCGGCGTGATCCTCTCTGGCGTCTGCCGGTGGGGCGCATGTGCGTGTCAGCCGGTGATCGCTCGCGGCAAGATGGCGATGAGACCGTTGACAGGGATGTCGATGAGCAGGAAGACCGTGCGCTGCTGCTGTGTCAGCGACTGGGTGCCAGCCAGTTGATGGGGTATTCGGTCTCGCCGCATCCCGGACGCAGCGAATTGCTGCTGGTAGCCAGCCGCGGCCATCGACTCAATGCCACCGAGATGATGCCGTTGCTGGATATGACACTCGATACCTTGGTGGTACGAGGACTGGAGCAGGAGCGTGTGCTGCTCCAGCATCAGTTGTTCGAGGAGCGCGAGACGGATCTCGATACTGGCCTGCTCAGCCGAGAGGGCATGCTGCGCCTGATCAAGGTGCGGATTGACCAGCTGGGAGAGGTCGCGCCGATGGAGGGCTTCGTGCTGTTGGCACTGCGGATCGGTGGCTTGCAGGTGCTCTATGATCATGCCGGCGCCGAGCCGGGCAATCATCAGCTGGAGCAGGTTCAGAAGCGTATCGCTCCCTTGTTGGGAAATTCCGGCGACGTGGCGCGCCTCGAGACCGACAGGCTGCTGATCATGGTCCAGCGCCGGCTGGTGGAAGCCACGCGTGGCGGTGTCAGCGGCTGGTTGGACAACCTGCTGAATGCCGTACGCGACAAGGTCACGCTCGATGATGAGGTGATCTATCTGCAGCCGAGCCTGGGCATCACGCGCTATCCCGAGGATGGCCATCAGGTGGATGCGCTGGTCTATCGCGCCGAACGAGCCTTGCACGATACCCAGCAGTGCCAGCGCGAGTGGCATTTCTTCGATGAGGAAGCGGAGCGAGAGTTGCGTCGCCTCAAGCAGCTGGAGGCCGAGTTCACCGTCGCGCTGCGCGAGAATCAGCTCAGACTCTTCGTGCAACCGATCGTCGATGGACGTACCGGCCGCTTGCAGCTGTCGGAGGCGTTGATTCGCTGGCAGCACCCGGAACATGGCTTGATGGGCTCGGCGGACTTCATGGCGATCGTCGAGTCCGCACGCCTGGATGTCGCACTGGGGCGCTGGGTGCTCAAGGAGAGTATCGCGACCTTGATGCGCGTCCACGAAAGCGGTCATGAGCTGCATCTGAGCGTCAACGTGACCGTGCGCCACATGATGGACAAGCGCTTCCTGTCAGACCTGGAAATGCTGTTCCGGCATCCGGAGCTGTGTGAGCGCCTGACGCTTGAACTGGTCGAGAGTCAGCTGCCGGATGACATCCAGGCTCTCGCCGTGCTGTTCCAGACCATCCGGGCTCACGGCGTGGCGTTGGCATTGGACGATTTCGGTACGGGCTACTCCTCGCTGTCACAGCTGCAGCGGCTGCCGTTCGACAAGCTCAAGATCGATCGACAGTTCGTGACGGCACTGGGCTCCAGCAAGGGGCAGGCCATGATCGAAGCGATGCTGGGGCTGGCGGAGGCCTTCCATCTTGCAGTGGTGGCCGAAGGCATCGAGACGCCAGAGCAGCGAGCGGAATTGCTCGCGCATGGCTGCTCGCTGCATCAGGGCTATCTCTATGCACGACCGATGCCGGTGCAGGAGCTGATCGAGCACCTGATCGCAGGGGATGGCTGGCTGCCGGAAGGGCTGTGAGCACCGGCAGGCCCTGAAATCCGCAATCCGTGACAGACAAAAGCCCCGCACGTTGGCACGTGCGGGGCTTTCCTGTGGCGTCCATGAAGCGATCAGCTCTTGAGCTGCTCCGGATCGCGACGCTCAACGGCATAGGGCAGCGCGCTGCGCTCAAGCTGGGTGCCATCTTCCAATGCCAACGCGATCTCTTCATCGCGCAGACTGATCACGGCCAGCAGCTCCAGACGTCCCTGCTCGTCATGGGCTGCCTGCAGCACTTCGCCGAGGGACTTGCCGTCGGGGCTGGTGATCTTGCTGCCCACCGCCGGCAAGTCGGCCGGCTGCGCCGTTGTCAGGCGTTGCAGACGCTTCTTGACCTGGCCGCGGAAGTGGGCTCGTGCCACGACTTCCTGACCGGTGTAGCAGCCCTTCTTGAAGCTGATCGCGGCGAGGGCTTCCAGATTGAGCATCTGCGGCAGCCAGCTGTCAGTCTGCGCGGAGGTGACCCACTGCAGACCGGCGCGGATATCTTCCAGGCACCAGCGGGTGTCATCGCTGGCGGCCACCTCGCGTGCGAAAAGCGTTGTCGCGAGGTCTGCCAGGGCGGCATGCGGACCGACCAGTATCGCGCGCGGGGTATCGCCTGACGGTTGGCGAGCCAGCGCGCAGGTCTGCGCTTCATCGTCCTCGCTCGACTGCAGGGGCGACGGGAGGACCGAGCGCATGGCCAGGTCATGCTTGGCCAGCGCAGGTGCCGCGAGCGCATCGGCACAGGCCGCCAGAGTCTGCTCGCCGAGCAGGCCGAGTACGCTCAGCTCGCTCGATACCTCCAGCGTCACCTTGTAGAAGGGCGCGAACTTGGCCAGATGGACGCGCAGCGGTTCGGCGGTGCCCGCTGGCATCACCAGCCACAGGCGCTCTTCGCTGACGCGCAGCAGCTGAGCCATGGCCAGAATGCGTCCCTTCGGGGTACAGAAGGTCGTCAGCGGCGCCAGCTCGCCATCGACCAGACTCAGCTGCTGTGAGGTCTGTCCCTGCAGAAAGCGTTCGCCATCCTTGCCGCAGACTTCGAGTACCTCGAAATTGCCCAGCGGGGTCAGTGCATTCTCGGCCAAGGCGCGGTCGGCCAGGTCAGCGTGAGGCATGTCAGCGAGTGGCATGGAGGCGTCGGCTGGCTCACCCAGCGTCAGGCGGCCATCTTCGCCGAGCTGGTAGCCGTGGTCTTGCATCAGGGTCTTCAAGGGATTCATCTACCATCATCCTGTTGCGAAGGAGTGAACTGCCGGTGGCGCACTGGCAACCATGCGGCATGTCGAATGCCCGCATTGTCACGCGCCAGCTGGCGGCTGTCAGCCCCTTGTGCTTCATGTGGCCGAAAAGAACGGGCAAATCAGTGTTCCCGTCCTGATAGCCGCCTCTCGGGCCTGGCGCGCGGCGAGGCTGCCCCGCGCTGACTGTCAGGCAACCGTGCTATTCTTGACGGCTGCAATGCGCTGCGGCGCCCCTTTTTACTGCATGACAGGAATGACACGATGGCCAGCTTTTCTCTTACTCTGATCGGCGTCGAGAGCGTCAAGGACGTCAACAAGGTCACCACGGCGCTGATGATGATGGATGGCGTCAAGGAAGCCGAGGTCGGGCGTGGCTTTGCCGAAGTCGACGGTCAGGTGCGTTATGACGCGCTGGTCAAGACGGTCGAGAAGGCCGGTTACAAGGTCAAGTGACCGCAGTGCGGTGACGCTAGACAGGCGGCAAGCAGACAACGTCTCACGAGCGGGATCACGGACAGATCAGCGACAGGGAGGTGACGAATGAGCATCGAGGTAATCAGCCGTCGGTCAGGCAGTTTCGTGCAACGGGTACAGGTGGCAAGCTTCGATGAGTTGCTGGTCGATGTGCCGGCGGTGGTCGGCGGCGACGAGAGCGCCCCGGACCCGCATGACTACTTCGATCTGTCGCTGGGGGCCTGCAAGTCGATCACCGTGCAGATGTACGCCCGGCGCAAGGGCTTGCCGCTGGCGGGGATCATCACCACGGTGGACCGGGACGACAGCGACGAGCGGCGTGGCAGCAACAGCGAATATCGCCTCACGGTCAGCATGCAGTTTCTGGCCGAGGAGGGCCATGAGCTGGACGCCGAGACCCGCGCGCGCCTGCTCGAGATCTCCGAGCGTTGCCCCATCCATCGCCTGATGACCAGCACCCGGGTCTCGGTGACCAGTCGAGAAGCGCCCGCGAGCGAATGATACCGTCGGGCAATCATCTGCCTGTCGTCAGTTGAAGACCCGACTGACTGCCACCATTGAGAGCGCATGAGCAAACCATTTCGCATCGATTCCAAGTTTCAGCCGGCCGGTGACCAACCGGCGGCCATCGAGAAGCTGATCACCGGCCTGGACGCGGGCCTGGCGCATCAGACCCTTCTGGGCGTGACCGGCTCCGGCAAGACCTTCACGGTGGCCAACATCGTGGAGCGCCTGCAGCGTCCGGCCATCGTCATGGCCCCCAACAAGACGCTGGCGGCGCAACTGTACGGCGAGTTCAAGTCGTTCTTCCCCGACAACGCCGTCGAGTACTTCGTCTCCTATTACGACTACTACCAGCCCGAAGCCTACGTCGCTTCCTCGGACACCTTCATCGAGAAGGATGCCTCGATCAACGACCACATCGAGCAGATGCGTCTGTCGGCGACCAAGGCGCTGCTGGAACGCCGCGACGCGATCATCGTGGTCTCCGTCTCGGCCATCTACGGCCTGGGTGACCCGGATCAATATCTGAAGATGCGTCTGCACTTCAATCGTGGCGAGCAGATCGACCAGCGCGGCTTCCTCAGGCGTCTGGCGGAGTTGCAATACACCCGCAACGACATGGATTTCCGGCGTGGTACCTATCGGGTGCGCGGCGACGTGATCGACATCTTCCCGGCGGACTCCGAGGAGCAGGCGGTGCGTGTCGAGCTGTTCGATGACGAGATCGACTCCATCCGGCTGTTCGATCCGCTGACCGGTGAAGTGGCCGAGTCGGTGCCACGCATGACCATCTACCCCAAGAGCCACTACGTGACGCCGCGCGAGACCATCGTCGCCGCGGTCGATCACATCAAGGAAGAGCTGGTCGAGCGCCTCGATTACCTGCGCAAGCACGACAAGCTGGTCGAGGCTCAGCGTCTTGAGCAGCGCACCCTCTATGACATCGAGATGATGATGGAGCTGGGCTACTGCAACGGCATCGAGAACTACTCGCGCTATCTGTCCGGGCGTGATCCCGGCAATGCGCCGCCGACCTTCTTCGACTACCTGCCCAAGGACGCGCTGGTCTTCATCGACGAGTCCCACGTCAGCGTGCCGCAGGTCGGTGGCATGTATCGCGGTGACCGCTCGCGCAAGGAAACGCTGGTGGAGTACGGCTTCCGCCTGCCGTCGGCGCTCGACAACCGTCCGATGAAGTTCGAAGAGTGGGAAAGCATCCTGCCGCAGACTGTCTTCGTCTCGGCGACGCCTGGCCCCTACGAAGAAGAGCATGCCGGCCAGGTGGTGGAGCAGGTGGTGCGTCCCACCGGGCTGCTTGATCCGGTCATCGAGGTGCGTTCAGCCTCGACTCAGGTCGATGATGTGCTCTCCGAGATCAAGGCGCGTACCCAGGTGGGCGAGCGCGTGCTGATCACCACGCTGACCAAGCGCATGTCGGAAGACCTGACCGAGTATCTGGGTGAGCACGACGTGCGGGTGCGCTATCTGCACTCCGATATCGATACCGTCGAGCGCGTGGAGATCATTCGTGACCTGCGTCTGGGCAAGTTCGATGTGCTGGTCGGCATCAACCTGCTGCGTGAGGGCCTCGACATTCCGGAGGTCTCGCTGGTGGCGATTCTGGATGCCGACAAGGAGGGCTTCCTGCGCTCGGAACGCTCCCTGATACAGACCATCGGTCGTGCGGCCCGTAACGCCAACGGCAAGGCCATCCTGTATGGAGATCGCATTACCGACTCCATGCAGCGGGCCATCGCCGAGACCGAACGGCGTCGAGAGAAGCAGATGGCCTTCAATGAGGAGCACGGCATCACGCCGCGCACCATCACCAAGTCGGTGGCCGATATCATGGAAGGTGCCCAGGCGCCGGGACGCAAGAGCAGTCGTCGCAAGGGCAACGAGCGACAGGTGGCGGAGGAGACGCCGGACTATGCGGCTCTGGCGGCCGAAGGCCCTCAGGCACTCGAGAAGGAAATCAGCCGTCTGGAAGATGCCATGTTCGCGGCGGCCAAGAACCTCGAGTTCGAGGAGGCCGGTCGTCTGCGCGACCAGATCAACGATGTCCGCAATCGCCTGATCGCGCTGGGCTGACATTATTCTCCAGCCCCCAGCATTCGCGTGACTGAAGGCATGACCCCACGCGCCCGACGATGTCACCCATCGTCGGGCGCGTGGCGTTCAGGGCTGGCGGGTATCTGACGGGGAAGTGCCATCGGCAGGTTATCCCGTTATCTTGATTGTTGCCTTGCAGATCATCACATTGCAGCTCAGTGCATGACTCAGGGGCAACCGGTTGCTCGGGAAGGGCGGCAGGATTGCTTCTGTTACAACCTTGGGCGTAGCCGAGCGGGGTGCCGTGGTGCGTCCTGATGGTGCAAGAGGAGAGGGAAATCCTGTTATCCGCGTGTTGGCATGTGCCAATGACTGGCTTTGAACGTGATTTCCGAGGATTGTCTGGCCACATTGGAAAGCGTGGTGCTTTTCGCTATTGGCGGGCTGCCGAGTCGCATTCATGAGCGCCCAAACGGTCACTTTACATGCGTATTCGCTGCTGCCAATAATGCTTTCAAGGCATTCCTGACGTGTCGACCCCCCCTGCCAGCAGGCTGGCAACGGCGCACAAGGTCAGCGAATGACAGACACTGTCGCCAGCCTTTTCGGTCAGCCCTGCGCTGACACCAGGCGTCAGTCAGGTCTGCCCGGCCGTAGTACAACAATAATCGGGAACAGGAATTCTCATCATGATGCGCAGGTCTCTTCTCGCTCTCGGTATCGCCGCGGCGATGTCCACCCAGGCTCAGGCAGATATCACCATCGCCATGGCAGGCCCGGTCACGGGGCCGGTCGCCCAGTACGGTGACATGCAGTTCATCGGTGCCGAGATGGCCATCGAGCGGATCAATGCCGCCGGCGGCGTCGACGGCGAGATGCTCAAGGGCGTGAAATACGACGACGCCTGTGATCCCAAGCAGGCGGTGGCGGTCGCCAACCAGATCGTCAATGACGGTGTCCAGTACGTGATCGGGCACCTGTGCTCCAGCGCGACGCAACCGGCCTCGGACATCTACGCCGAGGAAGGCGTGATGATGATCACGGCGGCTTCCACTAGTCCGACCATCACCGAGCAGGGCTATGAGCTGGTCTTCCGCACCATCGGTCTGGACTCGCTGCAGGGGCCGGTTGCGGGGCGCTATATCGCCGAGACGATCAAGCCCAAGCACATGGCCGTGATCCACGACAAGCAGCAGTACGGGGAAGGCATCGCCACCGGCGTGCGCGACACCGTCGAGGAAGCGGGCATCGATGTGGTGCTGTTCGAGGGCATCACGGCGGGTGACAAGGACTTCTCGGCGCTGATCTCCAAGCTCAAGAAGGAGAACGTCGACTTCGTCTACTACGGCGGCTATCACCCGGAGCTGGGCCTCTTGCTGCGTCAGTCGCGTGAACTGGGCTTTGACGCGCCCTTCATGGGCCCTGAGGGGGTCGGCAACCCGGATATTTCCAAGATCGCCGGTGAAGCCTCCGAAGGCCTTTACGTGACGCTGCCGCCGGCCTTCGAGACCGACCCGAAGAATGCCGATCTGGTCGCGGCCTTCAAGGCCAAGGATCAAGACCCCTCCGGCCCCTTCGTCATGCCGGCCTACACCGCAGTGGAGTTGATCGCCGATGGCATCAAGGGCGCCGATTCCACCGACCCGTATGACGTTGCCGAATATCTGCGCGCCAACAGCTTCGACACGCCCATCGGCAAGGTCGAATACGACGAGAAGGGCGACCTGAAGGACTTCAACTTCGTCGTCTACAACTGGCACGCCGACGGAACCAAGAGCGAAGCGGCACATTGATCAGCGGCTGGCCTCTGCTTGTCTGAGCCCAGCCTTCGCCACGGCCATGTGATATCAACATTCTATACCTCATCTGAACGATCATTTGAGACCTTGTTCGAGACTTTATGTGGCCGTGGTGGATCAACCCCGAGACGCTTCCCGTCATGCCACCTGGCATGGCGGGCTTCTTCGTTCGGTCGAGTCCACGGTGATGCAATATCGCCGTGCCTTCCCGTTGTCGTCGCGCATGCGGCATTTCCCTGACGATCACCGGCCACAAGCCGATGATCGTCGCGGCCAAGGGTCGTTCCATGGAAGACATCCTCTACTTCCTGCAACAGGTCATCAATGGCCTGACCATCGGCAGTACCTATGCCTTGATCGCCATCGGCTACACGATGGTCTACGGCATCATCGGCATGATCAATTTCGCCCACGGCGAGATCTACATGATCGGCACCTACGTGACCTTCATCGTCATCGCGGCGCTGGGCATGCTGGGCATCGCCAACCCCTTCTTTCTGATGGCGGCCGCCTTGCTGGTAGCCGTGCTGGTGTCCTGCGCCTATGGCTTTGCCGTGGAGCGTGTCGCCTATCGGCCTGTGCGAGGCTCCAAGCGTCTGATCGCGCTGATCTCGGCGATCGGCATGTCGATCTTCCTGCAGAACTACATGCGTCTGGCCCAGGGCTCGCGTGACATGGCGATCTCCAGCCTGATTCCGGGCGGTTGGGAGTTCGGGCTGGAAAGCTTCGCGGTCAATCTGTCCTACATGCAGGTGATCATCTTCAGCGTCACCCTGGTATGCATGCTGCTGCTGTCGTCCTTCATCTCGCGCTCGCGCCTGGGGCGTGCCTGTCGGGCCTGCTCCCAGGATGCCGGCATGGCGCGTCTCCTGGGCATCAATACCGACATGATCATCTCGATGACCTTCGTGATCGGGGCGGCGCTGGCCGCCGTCGCAGGACTGCTGCTCGGCATGTACTACGGCGTGGTCAATCCCTACATCGGCTTCCTGGCCGGGCTAAAGGCGTTCACGGCGGCGGTGCTTGGCGGTATCGGCAGTATCCCCGGCGCGATGCTGGGCGGCCTGCTGCTGGGTGTCGCGGAGGCACTGACTGGCGGCTATCTGTCCACGGAATACAAGGACGTGGTGGCCTTCGGACTACTGATCCTGATTCTGCTGTTCCGTCCCTCCGGGATTCTCGGCAAGCCCGAAGTGGAGAAGATCTGATGCCCAAGCTTGCGAAACAGACTCTGAAGACAGCGGGCACCTCGCCCGCCGAGACGATTCCGCCACAACCTTCCTATCGTCGTCCCTGGTGGTCGGCACTTGCGGCCGCCGTGTTGACTCTCGTGCTGGGTGGCTCGGTACTGGGGGTGCAGCTCGAGTCCACCGGCATCACCACCACAGTACGCTTGATGGGCATGGATACCTGGGGCTGGTTGCTGGCCGCGGCGCTGGCCGTCTTCCTGCATCAGCTGGTGCGGCCACAGATCGAGGAATGGCGTGCGCGTACCCGCAAGCCATCACGATTCCGCGTCCCTGACGTGATGAGCGGTCAGAAGCGTCAGCTGTGGATCATGCTGGCCATCGGTGCGCTGCTGATCTTCCCGTTTCTGTCCAACCGCTCGGCGGTGGATCTCGCGACCCTGACGCTGATCTACATCATGCTGGGCCTGGGGCTCAACGTGGTGGTGGGTCTCGCCGGGCTGCTGGATCTCGGCTACGTGGGCTTCTACGCCGTCGGGGCCTATACCTATGCGCTGCTCAACAGCTATCTGGGCTTCAGCTTCTGGGAAGCACTGCCCATCGCCGGGTTGATGACGGCGCTGTTCGGCTATCTGCTTGGCTTCCCGGTGCTGCGGCTGCGGGGTGACTACCTGGCCATCGTGACACTGGGCTTCGGCGAGATCATCCGTATCCTGCTCAACAACTGGACGGAGCTGACCGGCGGCCCGAATGGCATCGCGCGCATTCCCAAGCCGACCTTGTTCAATCTCGAGTTCTCGCGGCGAGCCGATGAGGGCAACATCGCCTTTCATGAGTTCTTCGGCATCGACTACGACCCGGCTTTCAAGGTGATCTATCTGTACCTGCTGGCCTTGATTCTGGTGCTGATCACGCTGTTCGTGATCTATCGACTGCTGCGCATGCCCATCGGGCGGGCGTGGGAGGCGTTGCGCGAGGATGACATCGCCTGTCGCTCGCTGGGCATGAATCCTACCGGCATCAAGCTCTCTGCCTTCACGATCGGTTCGAGCTTCGCGGGCTTTGCCGGCGCCTTCTTTGCCGCGCGTCAGGGCTTCATCAGTCCTGAATCCTTCACCTTCATCGAGTCGGCGATCATTCTCGCCATCGTGGTGCTGGGCGGGATGGGCTCGCAGTTGGGCGTGATTCTGGCGGCGATCGCCATGACGTTGTTGCCGGAGCTGGCACGTGAATTCAATGAATATCGCATGTTGCTGTTCGGGTTGATGATGGTGCTGATGATGGTCTGGCGTCCTCAAGGCCTGGTGCCGCTCAAACGACCGCAGATGGAGCTCGACCGTGGCTGACGCACATGACAAGCAAGCATTCGACAATGAGGCGCCAGCCGCTTCCTCACACGGCCAGGCACGCGACGAGGGTGGGGCACCGCTGCTGGACGTACGTGATCTCACCATGCAGTTCGGTGGCCTCAAGGCCGTGGACGGCGTGACGCTTGAGGTGCATCCGGGCGAGGTGGTATCGGTCATCGGGCCCAATGGTGCGGGCAAGACGACCGTCTTCAACTGCATCTCTGGCTTCTACCAGCCTACCGGTGGCGAGGTGTATTTCCAGAATCGCGCCATGCATCGCCTGCCGGGGTACCGGATCGCCCAGGCTGGCATGGTACGCACCTTCCAGAACGTGCGGCTGTTCAAGGAGATGACCGTCATCGAGAACCTGCTGGTGGCGCAGCACATGCACGCCGAGCGCAACCTTCTCAAGGGTCTGTTCAAGACGCCGGGCTATCGACGCAGTGAAAAGGCGCTGATGCAGCATGCCGGCGACTGGCTGGAGCGAGTCGGTCTGCTCGAATTCGCCAACCGCGAGGCAGGCAATCTGGCCTATGGCCAGCAGCGGCGACTCGAGATCGCGCGTTGCATGGTCGCCAGGCCGCGGCTGCTGATGCTGGATGAGCCGGCGGCGGGCCTCAATCCCAACGAGACCCGGGATCTCGATGACTTGATCGTCAGCCTGACCCGCGATGAGGGCATCTCGGTGCTGTTGATCGAGCATGACATGAGTCTGGTGATGGGCATCTCGGATCACATCTACGTGGTCAATCAGGGCCAGCCGCTGGCGGATGGCAGTCCGGAGGACATTCGACGCAACGATGCCGTGATCAAGGCCTATCTGGGGGAGGAATGAGCATGAGTGAGCATGTTGATGCAGTCATGCCAGAGACCGTGCCTGCCAGCGAGGCACTCGCGCCGCGGGATGCCATGCTGGCGCTCGAGCATCTGACCACCCATTACGGGCCGGTGCAGGCGCTCAATGATGTTTCGCTGGCTGTAGGGCAGGGCGAGATCGTGACGCTGATCGGTGCCAACGGCGCCGGCAAGACGACGCTTTTGATGTCGATCTGTGGCGATCCGCGTCCGACCAGCGGACGGGTGTGGTTCGAGGGCGAGGAGATCACCGGCACGCCCACGGCGCGCGTGATGCGCGGTGGGCTGTCGGTGGTGCCGGAAGGTCGCCGCATCTTCACCGGCATGACGGTGGAGGAAAACCTGGCCATGGGCGGCTATTACCAGAGCAAGGAGGAGAACGAACGCAGCATCGAGCACGTGCTGGGGCTCTTCCCGCGCCTCAAGGAGCGCTTCCAGCAGCGCGGCGGCACCATGTCCGGTGGCGAGCAGCAGATGCTGGCCATCGGGCGCGCCCTGATGAGTCGGCCGCGGCTGCTATTGCTCGATGAGCCATCGCTGGGGCTGGCGCCCATCGTGATCGGGCAGATCTTCGAGATCGTCGAGCAGCTGCGCGAGCAGGGCACCACCATCTTCCTGGTGGAGCAGAATGCCCATCGTGCCCTGTCGATCGCCGATCGCGGCTATGTGCTGGAGCACGGTCGCGTGGTGCTGGCGGACAGCGGCAAGGCGCTGCTGGCCAATGACGACGTGCGTCGCGCCTATCTCGGCGGTTGAGAGGCCCGGCACGTGATTCGCTGTCGCGTCTCACCAGAGGATGGCAATGCAACAGAACGCGCCCCTGTCACTGAACTCTCGGTGGCAGGGGCGCTTTCTTGAGGATGCGATGCAGGGTGCGAGCCAGGGGCCGGTAAAAGTGGCGTGAATGGCTTACGCCGAGAGAGGGGTCACGAATTCTTCGGGAGCATAGGCGACGCCGTCATGGATACGATAATGATCGGTAGGGCCGGAGACCTGGCAATTGCTGACGCAGGCCTGGCTGGCGGGAAGCTGGCGCAGGGGGTAGCGCACTCCGGCCTGGCACAGCTCCAGCATCTTCTTGAGTGCGCTGCGTTCACAGTAGCCACACAGGCACTCGAGGGCGTTGTCGAGGCAGTCCTCTTCGCTCATGCCTGCACCGTAGATGCGCTTGTCATCACAGACGACGAATCCGAGCGCGCCGGGGGATGTGGCGGGTGTTGTCATGTCTGCTGCCGTATCAGGTACTGCACTGAGAATGTTGTCAGCCATGATGAACCTCATTGGAATGGGGTATGCCGGCTTCTGCGAGCCAGTGTCAGGTCCGAGAGTGGTGCCCCTCCTTGGCCATGCCTCTCCCAGCGTAGACGTCAGATGCCAAAACGCCATCTCTGTCCTTGTCATATCTCCGGGGCTCCCTGATGCTGCGACAGAAATATGACGAAGGGATGTCAACTGGATGACAGTGCGCCCTGTTGAAAATCGCTGCAGGTCGCGCCGTCACGGTAGCGAGCATTGAGGGCCAGCAATATCGCGACACTCTCGGCGTCAAATACGCCAGTGATGGCTCCCGGGCGGAAATGCGCCTGAAAGGCGGCGATGGCAAGCCAGGGACGCTCGGTCTCCACTGGATAGCCATAGCGGGTGAGAGTCGTGATCAGAATCCGCTTCTCTGGCAATCCTGTTCTGGCCAGCTGCCGCTGGAAGCACAGCACGTCAGAGGTGCGTGGCCAGGCACCGATCCCGGCATCATGCAGCCGTTTCCAGGGAAAGCGCGGGCCGGGGTCGGTCTTGCGGTCCGGCGCGATGTCGGAATGCCCGATGACATCCACCGCCTTGATGCCATGGCGCGCGATGATGGGCTTGAGCAGCGTGATCAAGGCGGTGATCTGCGCTTCGCTCCACGGTGCGAAGTCACGTGATGGAGCCCAGCGCCTGGCGACCGCCGCCCTGGCGTCTTCCTGCTCGCCTGCCTGCAGGGGTACCAGTGCCTGCGGCCCGGCATTGACGATCTCGATGCCGATGGAGGTGTCATTGAGGTTGCTGCGCTCTCCCCACTGACTGATGCCCGCATGCCAGGCACGGCGGTCCTCCGGCACCAGCGAGTAGACACTGGGCAGCGCTTCGCCATCTGCAGGCGCCGACAGCAGATAATGCGCGCTGACGTCCTGTCCGGTCAGGCTGCTCAGGGAGCCGCGCAGATCATCATCGGTGTAGTGCAGCACCAGATGGCGAACCCGCGAATTGCTCTGGCTCTGGCCAGACGCCGTGGCCCACGCGAAGGTCTCGCTGGCATCCGCCGTGACCGTCTGCTGCGTTGCGCTGCAACCCGCCAGCAGCAGGGCGAGGGTCCCGCCGCCAAGCAGGAGCAGCAGACGCACGATGGCGGGCCGTGAACGGAGGGGGCTTGAGAATCTGCGTGGCATCATTGGGCAATCTTCGTGGCCTGGGTGGGAAAGGAGCGCATGAGTGACAGGAATGCCTTGTCACCGGTCGTCAGGGAAATGCAGTGGTGGCCCTTCCTGCTTCACACGGCAAGGCGCGTTCTGAACGGGGCAAAACATCAGCGATATTGTGACATAACCTGCTGAATTCTCGTGTCTGGCGGGTTGCAGGATTCGCTCTGCCGCCTGGTGGATGCTTGAGGTATAATCCCGCGCACCTGACCTGACGCTCGCCCGCGGCGGCGTGATCGCCGTCCCTGACAACGGTGATCGCCCTTTACCCTGATCGCCGCCGCGCCCCGTGTGCCAGCATGTCTGTCTTTTCCATCGCTTGCCCTTGAGGAGCCGATCCTGATGACCGTGATCCGCCAGGATGACCTGATCCAGAGCGTCGCCGACGCGCTGCAGTACATCTCCTATTACCATCCGAAGGACTTCATCGACGCCATGAATGCGGCGTACGAGCGTGAAGAGAATCCTGCCGCCAAGGATGCCATCGCACAGATCCTGATCAACTCCCGGATGTGTGCCCTGGGTCATCGTCCCATCTGTCAGGACACCGGTATCGTCACCGTCTTCGTTCACGTCGGCATGAACGTGCGCTTCGAGGCCGACATGAGCCTGGACGACATGGTCAACGAAGGCGTGCGTCGCGCCTATCTGCTGCCAGACAACGTGCTGCGTGCCTCCGTGCTGGCAGACCCGGACGGCAAGCGTGCCAACACCAAGGACAATACGCCGGCCATCATCCACCACAAGCTGGTGCCGGGTGACAGCGTCGAGATCCACGTCGCGGCCAAGGGCGGCGGCAGCGAAGCCAAGTCCAAGTTCGCGATGCTCAACCCGTCCGACTCCGTGGTCGACTGGGTGCTGGAACAGATTCCGAAGATGGGTGCTGGCTGGTGTCCGCCCGGCATGCTGGGCATCGGTATCGGCGGTACCGCCGAGAAGGCGATGCAGCTGGCCAAGGAGTCCCTGCTCGAGCCGATCGATATCCAGGAGCTGCAGAAGCGTGGTGCCTCCAATCGCGCCGAAGAGATCCGCCTCGAGCTGTTCGAGAAGGTCAATGCCACTGGCGTTGGCGCACAGGGCCTCGGCGGCCTGACCACCGTGCTCGACATCAAGGTCATGGATTACCCGACCCACGCGGCCAACAAGCCGGTGGCGATCATCCCGAACTGCGCGGCGACCCGTCACGTGCACTTCACCCTGGATGGCAGCGGCGCGGCAGAACTGCCGGCACCGAAGCTCGAGGACTGGCCGGAAATCACCCGTGAAGCGGGCGACAGCGTCAAGCGCGTCAACCTCGATACCGTGACGCCAGAGGAAGTACAGAGCTGGCAGCCGGGCGACACGCTGCTGCTCAACGGCAAGCTGCTGACCGGCCGTGATGCGGCCCACAAGCGCATGACCGAGATGCTGGCACGTGGCGAGCAGCTGCCGGTGGATCTGAAAGGGCGCTTCATCTACTACGTCGGCCCGGTCGATCCGATCCGAGATGAAGTCGTCGGTCCGGCTGGCCCGACCACCGCGACCCGCATGGACAAGTTCACGCGCACGCTGCTGGAAGAGACCGGCCTGCTGGGCATGGTCGGCAAGGCCGAGCGTGGCCCGACCGCGATCGACGCCATTCGCGACAACAAGTCCAGCTATCTGATGGCCGTCGGCGGCGCTGCCTACCTGGTCGCCCAGGCGATCAAGAAGTCTCGCGTGCTGGCCTTTGAAGACCTGGGGATGGAAGCGATCTACGAATTCGAGGTCGAGGACATGCCGGTGACCGTGGCGGTCGATAGCGCGGGCGTCTCCGTGCACCAGACGGGCCCGGCCAAGTGGAAGGAAATCATCGCCAGCCGCGCCTGATGGCCTTGTCGTGAAACTCCGTCATATCGTGTGGATATGATCTGAAGACCCCCGTCGGTGATTATATGCCGGCGGGGGTCTTCGTCTGTGTGCCGTCGATGTCATGGCATCGTTGCGCGCACTGCTGTGGCATACTCTGGCAACCCTGACGCCTGCAATGGAGCTGCAATGACCGCCTGGTTACTTGGCTTTCTGCTGTTGAGCAGTCACATTCTGGGTGCGATGACCGCCGTCATGGCCCTGATGTCCAGTCGTACCTCACAGGGTGCGATCGCCTGGATTCTGTGTCTGCTGACCTTTCCCTATGTCGCCCTGCCGCTTTACTGGGTATTCGGGCGTCCCCGTTTCTATGGCTATGTCAGTGCTCGCGAGGAACGCGACTCGACCATGCGACGCGTGCTGATGCGTTTCCGCCCCAAGCTTTCTCCCTGGCTTTCCCGTCCGCTGGGCGGCAATCCCACCCATCTGGATGCCATCGAGCGTCTGGCGATGATGCCGGTCACCACCGGCAATCGTGCCAGGCTGCTGATCAATGGCGAAGAGACCTTCGACGCCCTGTTCGCGGCCATCAAGGCCGCCGAGGACTACATCCTCATCCAGTTCTTCATCGTGCGAAATGATGAACTCGGTGTGCGGCTCAAGCAGGCATTGATGAAGCGTGCTGAGCGTGGCGTGCGGGTCTGCTTCCTGTATGACGAGATAGGCTCACGCAAGCTGCCGGATGGCTATCTGAAGGATCTGATCGAATCCGGCTGTGAGGTGAGTGCCTTCAATTCCTCGCGTGGCTGGCGTCACCGCTTCCAGATCAACTTCCGCAATCACCGCAAGATCACCGTCATCGATGGCCGTGTGGGCTTTGTCGGCGGGCTGAATGTGGGCAATGAGTACCTGGGCCATTCCGAACGCTACGGCGCCTGGCGCGATACTCACCTCAAGCTGGAAGGACCCAGCGTGATGGGGCTGCAGGAGGCCTTCTGGGAGGACTGGCACTGGGCGACCGGCGAGGTACTGTCACTGGAATGGGAGCCACGTATCAGCTGTGAAGAATGTCAGCACGTGGTGATCGTGCCGTCTGGCCCGGCAGACCGTCGTGAGACGGCCAGCCTGCTGGTCCAGCAGGCCATCCATTCCTCGGTGAGCCGTATCTGGATCACCAGCCCTTACTTCGTGCCGGACCAGGGTGTGCAGGACGCTCTGAAGCTGGCGGCGTTGCGTGGGGTGGACGTGCGAGTGATGATTCCGGAGCGCCCTGATCACCTGCTGGTGTTCCTGTCGGCGTTTTCCTTCCTGTCCGAGATGATTCGCTCCGGTGTGCGTGTCTTCCGCTATCAACCGGGCTTTCTGCATCAGAAGGTGATGTTGATGGACAGCCATACGGCCACCATCGGCACCGTCAATCTCGACAATCGCTCCTTCCGTCTGAACTTCGAGGTCACCGCCTTCGTGCCCGATCACCAGTTCGCGGCGGAGGTCGAGGCCATGCTCGAGGAAGATTTCCGTCATTGTCGCGAGATCAGCTGCGAGGAGCTGGATGCCCGGCCGATGTGGCGCAAGCTGGTCTCGCGGGCGGCCTATCTGCTGGCACCTATCCAGTGACGCTTTCGGCAAAATGAGTCCGTTACCTGCCGAGTCGAGAGAAACTCGCTCGGCAGGTCTTGTCATTCGTGGCCATTGCAGGCATCTTCTCGCTATAACTGGTCGCCTGTTTATTTCTTTTTGGAATAAACTGAGAGCCTGGATGCTTCCCTCACCCTGCATTGGAGAGGGCGTCCAGGGCGGCGGCTACATGATTCCGCGCTGAGACCTGCCATGACCGTTCAAGACACTCACGCCAGCCAGGCACCTTCCATCGAGTATCAATTCCGGGATGACGCCGATGTCATCGCCTTCGCACGCCAGCATGTCGGCGATCAGTTGCCTGCCTTCACTGCGGCCAGTGAGCTTCAGGTCGAGGAGATCGGCGATGGCAACATCAACTATGTCTATCGCGTCTGCACGCCGGACCGCTCCGCCTCGGTGATCGTCAAGCAGGGACTGCCCTGGGTGCGCATCATCGGTGAGAGCTGGCCGCTGTCGCTGGTGCGTGTGCGCATCGAGGCAGAAACGTTGCAGTTCGAGGCCGACTGCGCACCTGAGCTGGTGCCGGTGCTCTATCACTTCGATGAGTCTCGCTCGGCCATCGTGATGGAAGATATCGGCGATCACCGCAATCTGCGTCATGCCTTCCTGGAGCGTGCATCACTGCCGCGGCTTGGCGAGCAGATGGGACATTTTCTGGCCACCAGCCTGTATCGCAGCAGTGATCTGGCACTCGATGCCCACGACAAGAAGTCTCGCGTCGCACGCTTCACCAATCCCGATCAATGCAAGATCACCGAAGACCTGTTCTTCCTGGACCCGTTCTGCGATCACGAGCGCAACAGCATCAATCCGGCGCTGCGCGCGGATGCCGAAGCCCTGTGGCAGGACGCCGCCCTGAAGGTCGAAGTGGCCGAGCTCAAGCAGCGTTTCCTGTCCGCGCCCGAGGCACTGCTGCATGGCGATCTGCATGCCGGTTCGATCTTCGTGCGGGAAGACAGCACCAAGGTCATCGATCCGGAATTCGGCTTCTTCGGACCGGCAGGTTTCGATATCGGCAGCTGGCTGGCAGCACTGTGGCTGGCGGCCTGTGCGCACACTGAGCTTGACGGAGAGCAGGGCAACAAGCGTGACTACGTGGCGCAGCTGCGCGCCCAGGCGGTCACCAGTTGGGAGCGCTTTGCCCGCGAGTATCGCGAGCAGGCCGCGCTGACGCCAGATGCCAGCTTCGCTGCGCCGGGCGTGGCAGAGCGTCTGTTGTCTCGCATGCTGCGTGATGCGCTCGGCTACGCCGGCTGTGAGCTGATTCGCCGCACCATCGGGCTCGCGCATATTCTGGAACTTGAATCCATCAGCGATGAGACCACCCGTGCGCGTGCCGAACGTCGTGCGCTGGCGCTCGGGCGTGAGCTGATCATGGCGCGCGACAGCCTGAGCGATATCGATGCCATCGATGCCCTGGTGGCGCGTCACCTCGCCTGAGGGCGGGCATGCCAGGCAGGAGTCGGGCGTTCAGGGCTCGGCTAGGGTAGACTCTGCGCTCCGCACCCACGCGCTTGCACTGTCACGCGCGTGGTTCAGTCGAGGAGCATGGTGCTTTACCGGGAAAGCAACTTCCCGCCATTGCCTTTCCAAGACGTTTGTCTTTTCAAGAAGAGATTTTCATGGCCCTGTCTTCCACGCCTTACAAGGTGGATCTGTCGCTGACCGACCTGGATCGCGGCGTCTACGAGACCCTGCGTTTCACGGTGGCTCGTCACCCCTCCGAAACCGAGTTGCGTCTCTGCGTGCGCCTGCTGGGCCACGCCCTGTGGTACAGCGAGAACATCGCGTTTGGTCGTGGTCTATCCGATGTCGATGAGCCGGCGCTGTGGGAAAAGAGCCTCGATGGCCGCGTCCTGCACTGGATCGAAGTCGGTCAGCCGGATGCCGAGCGCCTGACCTGGTGCTCGCGACGCACCGAGCGTACTTCGTTGCTGGCCTATGGCAGTCTGCGCGTGTGGGAAACCAAGGTCGTGCCGGCAGTGGCGGGGCTCTCCAACCTGAGCATCGCGGCCGTGCCGGAAGGGTCGCTGGACGCCATCACCGAGTCGCTGCCACGCAACATCAAGTGGACCGTGATGATCTCCGAAGGCACCATCTTCATCACCGATGACAACGGCCAGCACGAGATCAACCTCGAGTGGCTGAAAGGCGAGCGCTGAGGGATATCAGCCTCGTATCCGGCCCCAACGACAACGCCCCCGCAAGCATTGCTTGCGGGGGCGTTGTCGTTGGGGGGCTCAGATGATGCTCAGGTCCTTGTCGACCATGAGGCGGCCTCGGCCATTTTCCTTGGCGTGGTAGAGGGCGTCATCGCTGCGCTTGACCCAGCTCGACAGGGTGTCGTCGGCGTGCAGTTCGCTGGCGCCGGTGCTGAAGAGGATCACGCCATGCAGCAGGGGCGAGGCTTCGCAGCGCTCGCGCAGGCATCTGTCGAACTGGCGAGCCGTCGCCAGGGTGCCGGGGATCAGGATCATGAACTCCTCGCCGCCATAGCGTCCCGCTTCTCCCGAGAGCTCCTGCGTCAGCTGGCTGACATGGCGTGAGAACTCTTCCAGTACCTTGTCGCCATACGGATGCCCGTGGTTGTCATTGATCATCTTGAAGTGATCCAGATCACAGATCAGCAGACAGGAACTTTGCGAACGTCTGATCCAGGCTTCGGCCTGTTCGTGGATGGCACGGTGATTGTAGAGACCGGTCAGGCTATCCAGCAGGTTGAGGCGCTCGAGCCGCGCCGCATAGGCATTGGCGATATCGCGCTCTTCATGGATGCGTCGGGCGTAGCCTGCGATCACCACGCTGAGCAGCCCGAAGGCCAGCGTGTAGCTGAAGCCCATGTCGAGAAAACGCATGCCTTCGGAGGCATAGCCGCTGACCAGCCCCGGCCTGGCGTGTTCAAAGGCCAGCAGTGCCCAGGGCATGAACATCAGGCCGATGATGATGATGCCTCGGCGTTTGGGATTGGCGGGCAGAACCGCCAGCACATAGGCCGACGCCATCAGGTAGAACAGCAGGGTCGGGCCGGTCGCGCCATGATTGAACAGCCAGTTGCCGGGCAGCATCACGAAGGTGACCAGCGCACAGAACAGCCAGGCCATGCGTTTGAACTCACCATGAAAGCGCGAGCGATACCACATCAGGGCGATGAACGCGCTGGTGATGACCAGCACGATGTTGTACGCCGGCAGGGTGAGGTCCAGCAGGGAATTGAAGAGGGCCGAAATCAACCCGATGAAGAATGCGGAAACGAGAAAGCCATGATGGAGTATCTCGCGGGCGGAGCCGGTCTTGCCGACCAGCCAACGCCAGGAGGTAACTATCAATTTCAATGGGCTGACCATATGACCTCGGGCATCGGGATGTCAGTGCACGCCAGGTACCAACCGGGAAAGGCTGGATGATACACCACCTCATCATCAGCCACAGCTCACCAGAGCCAACGAAAGGTACGCAAACCCTATGCTAACGTAGCGAGGGTCAGAAAATGCCTTATTTCTCATTGTTCGCAATAACATGAGGCGGTATTGCGCCTAATGCGCAATATATTGCCTGTTCGACGCTGGCGCGATACCCCCTGATGTCTTCCCACTGATCTACGCCGCCGCCCGCTTACTTCCAGGGCGTGTAGCGGTAGCTGTCGGGGTCGTTGGCATCAGGGCTGTCGGCTTCCTTAAGGCGCACCAGGGTGTTGCCATCGTCGTCCTCTTCGACTCCCGTCACTGTCACCGGAAAGTTGGGTGACAGGGCATCGAGTGCCGGCCATTGCCCCTTGGTGATCTGGCTGCCCGCGGCAGGGGCGCTGTCGGCGCTGATCTTGATGGGGTCTCCGCTGACACTGGTGCCGCCCTTGAGCGTGGTCGTAAGCGTGAATTGGATCATCGGTCGCGAACTCCTCTGGAGGATTGTCGTTCATGGGGCGTTGCATTCGAAGGTGCGCAATGAATGCCTGCCTCATGAACATGCGTCGCACCCGGACATTTTGCAATGCTGACGGTGGATTCAGGCGTCACTGCGATACCAGATCACGACGCAGGTAAAGAAATGTGAGATTCCTGCTTTTCTTTTTGAGATCAATGCGGTACATTACGTCTCGTCTTGAGGGGGAAGCTCTTCCAGACACAGTCGGGACGTGGCGCAGCTTGGTAGCGCGCTGCAATGGGGTTGCAGAGGTCGCAGGTTCGAATCCTGTCGTCCCGACCAGATTCAAGTGAAAAGGCCATCCGGAAACGGATGGCCTTTTTGCGTTCTTGCATGTCGAAAAGATGCCTGTCTCATCACGACTCACTCTCTGCTCTCGATCATCATTCTCCACGCTTCTGTCCATTCTCCGCTCCTCATTTCCGTTCTCTCGACAACCAGTCTGCCTCCCGTTTTTCGTCTTCGGTTCGTATTGCCCACCTTCCTGGCGACTCATTTCAGTCAGCGCAGGGCTCGCGAAAGCTCTTATCTGAAGTCCCTTTTCTAAAGCTCTGTTCTGAAGTTCTGGCGCAAAGTGGTGCTCTGATCCGTTGCGACTCGGCATGTGACATCCCTTGAGCGGTGGTCCATGCAGATGCCACTGACCTCTGGTACTGAAAGCGCTGCTGCTTGAGTTGATCTGGATCAATTGACTGCCGGTTCGAAGGCCACGGCAGGAAGGATGAGTTCTCTAAGCATGTAAGTATTAGAGTTTTCGTATATACTGCGCCAGTCGATATTGGGGGTGATAATGAAAATCATAGACATTTACACGGCATCTCGCTTCAATCCCGAACGATCCATCCTCAGAGAACAGCTGGGCGGAGGCTACGTGGTGCAGACCTGCGCCGTGGCCGCCGAGAACTATTGCTTCGAGGTCTCTCAGTCGCGCCATTTCATTCTCGGGTTTGAGGTCGCGGGTGCACGCAGTGCTGAATTTCTGTCGATCATCACCGAGGATTACGTCTTCCAGCATCCCGGCATTCGCCCGGAAACGCTCTCGGCCTACCTGCAGGATCGCGCTCGACACCCACTGCGTCGTCGCGCAGCCTCTGCGCCTTCCGCCACAGCGCTTTCCGCCACTGCGTCGGGCGCCGCACGGCGCAGTGTCACCAGCATTGCCGTTGGCTGATGATGCTTGAGGCAACGCTCTTCAGTGAATATCGTTGCGCAGTGTTGAGGTGAAAAGCAGGCCAGATGTGGCCAAGAGGCAGGCAAGCGCAGAGCTAACGAGACAGCTGGTTAGACAGCCAGGCAGACTCCAAAGACATGAAAACGCGCAGGGCAAGGAAGGGTAGAGCGCAGCGCTGGGGAAGGGGAGCCGTTCAGAGAAGACTGCGCAGGTTTTTCACTTTTCACTTTTCACTTTTCACTTTTGACGACGTTCACTTTTCGCCTTGAAGTGCGCGACTCTCTCAGTCGCAAGGCGGGCGCAGGATCATGCTCGGGCCAGGTAGCGCCTGAGTGCCCAGACCGTGCTGGCCAGGCTCACACAGCAGAGCAGCGGCAGGGCAACATCGAGACAGGAATCCAGATTCCAGTGTTGCAGCAGGCCGTAGTCCCAGCTTTCTGCCTTGGGGCCATCGCCCTTGTATTCATGCTGAGCAATCTCGCGGCCCAGAAACAGGGCCACGGCGATGGCCCCTGCCGACCACACGCCAAACAGCGGCCATAGCGCCAGCTGGATCAGCACGGCGATCGCGCCATGCTGAACGGCACTGCCCAGAATCTCGGCCGTCATGGGGCATCCATCATGCTTCAGGTCTCATGCTTCAGGTCTCATGCTTGAGAGCTCATTCTTGAGAGCTGAATCTTGAAAGCTGATTCTTGTAAGTCATCTCTCGCCCTTCACTTCTCGATCCTCATCTCTCGACTCTCGTTCTTCGACCGTCGTTTCCCGAATTTGGTTGTTCGAGCCAGGCTTGCGCCCTCACGCATAGCCCAGCGCCTTCTGCAGACGCTCGGCGTTGTCGGCCACCCATTGCGCATTGATCGGTCCCCAGTCACGAATCACGTAGTGGCCGATATTGTTGCGCTGGCCTTCCTCGCGCTGGAATTCACAGACGATCTCGAGCTCACCCAGGGCGGTGATGGTGTCCTGGGCGGTACGCCGCGGCATGCCAGTGGCGGCGATGATGGCCGGTACGCTGGCGATGTCATGCGCAATGAGGTGGGCCACGAACAGGCGTCGATAGAAGCTCGTCTGGGTCTTGCTCAGCGGGGTGTCGGTCATGGGGGCTCCATGTGGCGAAGAAGGGGGCTGGCGAGAGGTGATCAGTGGCTCAAGGTGTAGTCGATGGTGGTTACGACTCTGATTTTCTTGATGTCGGGGGTGTAGCTGTCGAGATCCGAGATCGAGAAATAGCCCTGGCTGGCATGCTTGATGTGGCCGACCGTGCTGCCGGAATCCTCCGCGAACTGCTGGGCGGCGCGCCGGGCATCCGCGGTCGCGGCCGCGATCATGTCGGGCTTGATGGCTTCAAGTCCCGTGAACAGGAATTCGGTGCGATAGGCATAGTCAGCCGAGAGCAGGATGCCTTCACGTACCAGCTCACCGGTCAGTGAGGCACTCCGCTTGACGAGGTCGACCTTGGGCGAGCGCACCAGCACCGTGGCTTCGGCGCGATAGCGCTCATCCGGGCGCTGGGCGTTGTAGCTGTTGGCGTAGAGGTCAGTCACCTGAGGAGAGGTCACGCTGACCTGGTCGGCGGGGAAGCCCTGTGCGGTGAGAAAGGCGCGAATCTTGCGCTCATCATTGGCCAGCGCTTCGTGAAGTCCGGTCAGCTGATTGGCATTGACGCTGAAATGCAGCGGCCAGAGGGCCAGATCGGCCTTGACCTCACGCTCCGCAAGTCCCTTGACGGTCACTACGCGGCTGGAAGATTCCCACACCTGTGCGGCCTGCTTGAGATAGCTGCCACTCCAGACCATCCCCACGGCCAGCAGGCCGCCCAGCACGGCCGAGCTGATGATGTTGCGCATGAATTGTCGTCCCTGACGTGAGCTGTGAGCTGGCCGCCGCCTGTGGCGGGGTCAGTCCTGTACCTTGCCGCGCATGGCCTTTATCTTGCCCTTGCGCGTCTTGCTGTCGACGCGGCGACGCTTGGCGCCCTTGCTGGGCGCGGTTGCGCGACGTGCCTTCTGTACCTTGACTGCCTCCAGAATCATCGCCTTGAGGCGTGCCAGCGCATCTTCCTTGTTGAGCTCGAGAGTACGATGGCTCTGCGCCTTGATGATGATGACGCCTTCCTTGCTGATGCGCTGATCCGACAGCTGCATCAGGCGTTCCTTGTAGAATCCGGGCAGTGTCGAGCGCTGCACATCGAAGCGCAGGTGGACGGCGGAGGCGACCTTGTTGACGTTCTGGCCGCCATTGCCCTGGGCGCGAATCTGGGTGAGGTCGATTTCCCAGTCGGCCAGCGCTACCGAATTGGAGATGGTCAGCATATTGAATCTCCTTGTTTTTGGGACTGTGTGGTATGTCACGCAGGCACAGTCAGTGAAGCGATGGTCCATCTTAGCCTATTCGCGCACTGGCTTCAGAATGGCGGGTGCGTCGTGCGTCGTGCGTCTGCCTCTCCATCGGGTCGGCTCGCGGCACTGATCGCTTTTCCTCGCTTCCTGGTCTTCACTTGACGGTGCAGAGGACCATGAGAACTGGCAGGAAGGGGCGGTGCGAGGATTCATTCTGACATGGCGTTTAGGGAGGGGGAGTTCAACCGCACGCTGCCCGAGACGCCCGGATATCGGGTACTCTGCTGGCTGCGTCTTGAGTGAAGACTCTCCGCTTTTCGTAGCCCCTTTCCCATCCTTTGCAGAGCGCCTCATGGATATCCCGCATCAGCGTCTCGTCTATTTTCAGGTCACCGTCGAAGCCGGCTCCATCCGGCGTGCCGCAGCGCGTCTGAACATCGCCCCTTCGGCTGTCAGTCGTCAGATAGGTCTGCTGGAAGAGGCCATGGCCGCATCGCTCATCGAGCGTACCCGTGACGGCGTCCAGCCGACGCGGGTCGGCGAGATGCTGCTGGATTACATCCTGCAGCGAGAGAAGCTCGATCAACACCTCGGCGAACGCCTCGATGCCTATCAGCGGCTGGAAACCGGGGAAATTCGCCTGACCATCGGCGAAGGCTTCGTCGGCGACATCATCAACAGTCCGCTGCGCGCCTTTCGCAAGCAGTACCCCGGCATCACGCTCAAGGTCGATACCGGCAGCATGCAGAGCATCATCAACAGCGTGATCGAGGATGAGGCGGATATCGGCCTGATGTATCACGAGCGGGTCCATCCCCAGTTGCGCTTCTGGCATTCAAGCCCGCAGCCGCTGGTGGCCATCATGTCGCCGGAACATCCGCTGGCGAGCGATGCCCATGCGCTGACGCTCGAGGAAGTGGCGCAGCACCCCATGGCACTGTGGGGGCCGAGCCACGGCGTGCGTCAGCTGATGGACGATGGTTTTCGTGAGGCAGGGGTGCGCCCGCACATGGTGGTGCAGACCAATTCCATGGAGGTGCTCAAGCAGGCGGCGCGCTCCGAGCTGTGCATCACGTTGTTGCCGGCCTTCGCCGCGGCCCGTGAGCTTCAGGAGGGCGTGTTGATCGCGCGGGATGTGGAATGTGCCAGCTTCCGCCAGGCCCGCGCGCATATCATCACGCGGGTCGGGCGGCGCATGCCGCGTGCCAGCCTGCAGTTGCTGCGCCATCTCGAACGCTGGATCACGGCGTTCAGTGGCCCGCGTCAGGAATAGTGCTGATGTCGGGGCATATGGTCTCGAGGCTGTGGTTTCGGGGTTTATGCTCTCGGGGCTTATGCTCTCGGGGCTGTAGTTTCGGGAGTTTCGAGAGTTTCGGGAGTTTCGCGAGCTTCGGCCGCGGGTACTCTAGTTGCGCAAAACCCGGACGGGTGAAGCTGGGCGGGCACCATGCTCAGCCAGCGATCGCAGAGATGATGGAGATCATCCTCGTCCGCAGGACACAGTTCCGGCGGCTGACAGCGCTCGAAGACCGCCTTCATCAAGCCTTCCGGCAGGTTGAGCGTGGTGACGAAGCTGCGCGCCAGGCGCAGGTCGCGGCGCAGCTGACCCGTGGAGATCCCAGAGTCATAGCGGCCCGGCAGCACCCAGCGCGGAAAACTCACCTCGCTCACGGCACTGCGCCCGGCGCCCAGGTTGATGGCATCGATGCACGCCTGAGGTGTCACGCCCGCGCGATAGGCCATGGCGACCGCCTCGGCGGTGGTGATCAGGTGCGCGGCATGCAGATAGTCGCTGGCCAGGGCGGTGGCATGGCCGCAGCCGGCGTCTCCAACATGCAGATGCTGCGTGCTGATGGCGTCAAGCAGCGCTGATATGCGCGCCACTGTCGCCTCATCACTGCCGATCAACAGCGTCAGGCTGTCATTCGCTTCATCGGCGGGATTGCGACTGGTGGCCGCTTCCAGCCAGTGATGGCCAGCGAGGCGTGTCTGCACGGCCAGTTCGCGGCTGAGCGTGACATCACCACTGGAAAGGTCGATCACGGTGCTGCCTGGCGGTGCCATGCGCAGCAGGCCTTGCTTGCCCGTCAGTACCTTCTGCACCTGTTGTGATGTGGCCAGCGCCATCAGGTAGACCTCGGCGCTGAAGGACGAATGGCTCGCGACTTGCACCTCGGACTCTGCCACTGTCATGACGCCCTCGACTCCGGCACGCGCAAGCGCCTTTATGGCCCGGGTGCCAATGGGCGCATCGCCAATCACGCAGATCTTCATGCTGAGCACTCCTCGCCGGGCCCGTGTCGCTGGTGGTCTTGATCAGTGATGGTGGTCTTGATCAGTGGTGGTTGATCGTCAGAGTTTTACCCCAGTCAAGTGCTATCCGCCAATGCTCAACAGCTGACGTACGAGCGTTGTCCAATAGCTGACGCCGATGGGCGTGGCAGCATCATTGAAGTCGTAGTGCGGGTTGTGCAGCGAGGCGCTGTCTTCGCCGTTGCCCAGCCAGATATAGGCACCCGGGCACTCCTGCAGCAGATAGGCGAAGTCTTCCGAGGCCATCGAGGGCGGCAGGTCACGATGGACCTTTCGGATGCTCGGCAGCTGCTCGAGGACGCTGGCGCAGCGTTCGGCATGGCCAGGAGCATTCCGGGTCGCGGGGTAGCGCGGCTGATAGTCGAAGTTGACCTTGAGACCGTGGAAGGTCGCCATGGCATCGACAGCGTCATGGAAGCGCTGCTGCAGATGCGCGCGCAGTGCCGGGTCGAAGCAGCGCAGGGTACCGCGCAGTTCGACCTCTTCCGGCATCACGTTGAAGGCGTCGCCGGCATGGAACTGGGTGATGCTGAGAATCGCGGTCTGGTGCGCCGGCGTCTCGCGGCTGATCAGCCCCTGCAGCTGGGTCACCAGCTGACAGGCTGCCAGGATGGTGTCCTTGCCCAGATGCGGCATGGCGGCGTGACAGCCGTGACCACTCAGCGTCAGGGTAAAGACGTCGAAAGCCGCCATCACTGCCTCTTCATGTACCGCCGCCTCGCCGAGTGCCAGCCCCGGCCAGTTGTGCAGGCCATAGATGGCATCCATCGGGAACCGCTCGAACAGGCCGTCCTCGACCATGCGCCGGCCGCCGCCTTCGTTCTCCTCGGCCGGCTGGAACACGAACACCACGCGGCCGGCAAAGTCCGGATCGCGCGCCAGTTCACAGGCCGCGCCCAGCAGCATGGTGGTATGGCCATCATGGCCGCAGGCATGCATCTTGCCCGGTGTGTGCGAGCAATGTGAGACGGCGTTGGCCTCGGTGACATCCAGCGCATCCATGTCGGCGCGCAGTCCGATGGTCTGGCCCTTGCCCAGCTTGCCGTCGAGCACCGCGATCACGCCGGTCTCGGCAAGCCCCGTGGTGACTTCCAGGCCTGCCGCACGCAGGATCTCGGCGACGCGCGCCGAGGTGCGGTGCTCCTCGAAGGCCGTCTCGGGATGCTGATGAAACTCATGACGCCAGCTGCGCAGCAGTGCCTCGTCGATCTTGTCGGGTAGTTGCATGCTGAATTCCTGTGGAAACCGGCACTCTGGAGTGCCGGCTTGAATGTGTTGAAAAGGGGTGAGCAACGTGCGAAGCCCGTGTGGTCAGGGCAGGGCCGAAGCCCGTGTGATCAGAGCAGTGCCTGCGCCACGACCGCCGAGCCGATATAGGTGCCAGTGAAGACCAGCAGCGAGATGATCACCAGCTTCCAGCCCGCCTGGCGGAACATGCTGAACTCGCGCTTGCTGAGCGCCAGACCCGCATAGCCGAGTACCGGCGTGACGATGGCGAGGAAGTTGACGAAGCCCAGCTGCTCGGTGATCCAGCCGCTGCCCGGGAACCATGGCAGTGTCATCACGATGCTCACCAGCGACACCCAGGCGATCGCCGGCAGATAGAAGGGCATCAGGCGAGCGACGCCAAGGCCGAGCATGGTCATCACGTAGAGGATCAGCATGCCGGGGGCGGCGTCGATCAGGCTGGCACCGTTGATGGTGTTGACCACCCAGCCGACCACGCAGACCGCCGCGACGACCAGGGCCGTCTTGCCCAGCTGGTTCTCCGGGCGATCTTCGGCCAGCGCCTCGGAGGCAAGCTTGGCTTCCTCGTCATTCATGGTGCCATTGTCGCCAGCCCGCTTGCGGCTGAAGAAGGTGAACAGGCGCTCGGCGACCGGCAGGGCGATGAACAGTGACACGTAGAGGCCGGTGGCATAGGTCAGCAGGTTGCTGGCGCCGGCGAAGGCCAGCAGCTCTTCGCCCATCTCCGGCAGGGCACCGGCGATGGCGCCGGAACACGCCGCCACCATGCTGCCGCTGCCGACACCGCAGGCCATGGCCAGCGCACGCGGATCGAAGATGTCCAGTGAGGTCAGGTAGCCCGCCATCAACGCGAACCACAGGGTGCCGAACATGGTGCCCACCACATAGACGCCCATCACGCCGACACCTTCCGGGCCCTTGAGGCCGTATTTGTCGGAGATGATCGCGATATTGGGTTCCCGCGCGATGGAGTAGGTCGCGCCGATCGCCTCACGGCCCATCTTGAGCACCACGACCGCGATCGGCATCGCGATCAGCATGGTGCCCAGATTGCCCAGCTCCTGCAGGATCAGCGCCGGACCCGCGGAGATCAGCTGCTCGATCGCCGGGCCGATGGTGGAGCCGAAGCGGGCGATGAACGGCATGATCGACAGCAGGATGACCGGCCCTGCCGCCGCGCTGATCACCGGTGGGATGACCCGTTTCGTGCCGCTGAACAGGTGCGGATTGCACAGTACGGCAGCAATGAAGGCATAGAACAGTGGCAACAGCAGCAAGGTGCCGGGGCCGAGCGGGAACTTGAGGATACCGATCAGTTCGGCGCCGAGAGACAGCACCACGACCAGCAGGTGCAACCGCCAGTCCAGGAGTTGAGCGAGGGGCATGTGGGACTCCGCTTGTTATTGTAGTGTCTTGAGCTTTTGAAACGTCTGGAATGCAGCGCGCCGGGCATGCCCGAGGCTGTCGGCTGCCACCCTCTGCCGGGGTGGTCAGCGCAATCCAGTATTGTCAGGAGCGGTGTTCTAAAGAAACACGGCGGGTGTACCAATAAATAGAGCAGTCTGGCGCGTGATGACGGGCAGTGAAGGCTCCCCCGAACGACGACACCCCGCACAGGGCGGGGTGTCGGGTGGTGCAGTCGGCAGTGCGACAGGGCTCAGTCGTCCGTGATCACGCGCAACAGTTCATGGCAGGCACCGAGGTTGTGATAGTCACACTTGGCGCCGGGCGAGCTCTTCAGGTCATCGAAGCGCTGGTTGTCGGCATTCAACAGGCGATACCAGGCACCGTACTGGTGGTCGATGAAGTGCTGCCAGGTATAGCTCCATAGACGCTCGTACCACTCGGCGTAGTGCGAATCGCCGGTGGCCTCGTGCAGCAGCGCTGCGGCCACCAGGCTTTCGGCCTGTACCCAGAAGTACTTGTCGTCATCGCAGATGGTGCCATCCGGCGCGAAGCCGTAGTAGATGCCGCCACGTTCGCTGTCCCAGGCCAGATCCATCGCGGTATCGAACAGGCGCTGTGCGGTCGGCAGCAGCCAGGCGTCATCGCGGTGACGCCTGAGCATCAGCAGCAGCTTGGCCCATTCCGTCAGATGCCCCGGCTGGAAGCCCCAGGGGCGATAGAGGTTCTTGGGGTCGTCGCGGTTGTAGTCCCAATCGACGTTCCAGTCGCGATCGTAGTGCTCCCAGATCAGACCATCGGCCTTGGCGGCCTGACGCTGGCAGATGTTGCTGGCCAGGGTCATGGCCCGCTCTAGATAGTGCGCCTCGTCGGTGGCCTCGAAGGCGGCCAGCATGGCTTCACAGGCATGCATGTTGGCATTCTGGCCACGGTAGTCGGACAGCGTCTGCCAATCGGCGCTGGCCTCGTCGGCATAGAGCCCCGCCTCCGGCGACCAGAACCTGTCTTCCATCAGCGCGCGGGTCTCCTCGAGCCAGCCGCGAGCCTCCTCGATACCGGCGCGCCAGGCCGTCGCATAGGCCAGCATCACGAACGCCAGGCCGTAGCACTGGTTGGTGTGGTCTGCCTCGCCTTGCTCGCTCAGCGACCACAGATAGCCACCGGTCTGCGGATCGAGATGGACATCGCGCAGGTAGTCGATGCCGTGACGGGTCGCGGCCAGACACTGCTCATCACCGCTGCGCAGATATTCCATCGCGAAGTTGAAGACCATCCGCGTGCTGCTGACCAGATGACGCGCCGCGGGCGCATACACCGTGCCGTCGTCGCGCCAGGCCTGGAAGTAGCCACCTCGCTCATGGTCTATCGCCTTGGGCAGATAGAAGTCCATGATCGAGCGGATATGCGTGTCCAGAAAGCCGCGGCTGGCGAACGTTGCCGGCATGGGCGGTACTGTCTGGCGTGACAGCGGTGCCTTCTGCGGCGCCTGCGCCAGTGGAGAGGCGTGTTGGGACCGTTGTTGAGGCTGTTGCCAAGAGGCGTGCTGAGTCATCAGGAAGCCTCCACGACGCCGGCTGCCGCCTTGCTGGCGGTGAAGCTCTCCAGCGGGTTGAGCCAGTAGAGATCCATCGCCGCGGTCCATGAGAAGTCGCGGCCACCACAGCCCTCGCCGGTCACCGAGTTGAAGTACTCGTAGTAGCCGGCGGCTTCGATGCACTGCTGGCTGGCCTGCTTGATCCGGTCGGCCTCGCGGGACATGCCATATTCCTCGCAGCCGATGGCCAGCATCCAGTTGATGTGCAGCCAGCTCGGTCCGCGCCAGTAACGCTTCGGCTCGAAGCGGGTGCTGGCCGGATGGGTGGAGGCGACACCGAAGGGCGCCTGGGCCAGCCATTCCACGAGCAGCCCGCCCATGCGCTGCGCCTGGGCGGTGCTGGCGACACCGGCGAACAGCGGCAGAATGCCGGCGGTGGTGACGTGCTCCAGCAGCACGTTGGCACGCGCATCGCGACTCAGGAAACAGCCCAGCTCATCGCTCCACAGCGCCTGCACGCCTTCCTCGGTGCGTGCCAGCGACTGCTTGAGGCTGAAGAGCGCCTCGCCGTGGGTGTTGACCAGCCCCAGACCGGCGGCATCCTCTTCGCACAGCGCGATCAGGTCGCGCGTACCACGGTGCAGGATGGAGATCAGGCTGATGTCCTCGACGCGGTACGGGCAGTCGCGATACAGCACCTCGGCGTCGTGCGCGTTCTGCTGGAAGAACTTCACCAGATAGATGTAGCGATCATATTCGTACTTGTGCGGGCGCTCGGAGGGATCGACCAGACCGGTATCGCGACGCACGTATTCGGCATCGACCGGTGGCACGCCAGCCAGCGGGCCATCCCACTGGGGGCTGTTGTCCATGCCCGATTCCCACGGGTGATAGCTGCAGACGCGGCCGGTGTGTTCCGGATCACGGTCGCGGTAGAACCACAGGTGGTAGCGGATGACGCCGGGCAGGGTGGCGGCCAGCTTCTCCTCGGCAAGCCGGCGATCACGGCCCTGTTCGAACAGCAGCTTCATGACGCTGGCCAGCACCGGCGGCTGGGAGATGGCGCTGGTCGCCGGGCTGCGCTGGACACCCCAGACTTCCGGCCCCGGGAAGTAGGTTTCTGCGTCACCGTGGAAGACGATATGCGGCACCATGCCGTTGTCCCACTGACCTTCCAGCAGGCGCTCGACCTCACGCCATGCACGCGCCTCGTCACCGGCGGCCAGCCAGCCCAGCGCGGTGATGGCGGCGTCCCAGTTCCATTGGAAAGGGTAGAGGCCACGCGTGGGCACGGTGTAGCCGCCCAGGTCGTTGAGCTTGAGAACGTCGTGAGCGCTGAGCGCGTCGAGCTTGGCATTCATGTAAGTCGGCTCCGTTCGGGATGAAAGGTCTGGGCTGAAAGGTCGGGTAGAGAGAGGTCGGGGTGCCTTATGCCGACATCAGGTGGCCGCTGTGGTCGTAGAAGCGCACCTTCTCGGCCAGCGGGCGGATGTGGATATCGCTGCCATTGCCGACATCGAGATCGCTCGGCACGTTGACGCGAATCATCTCGTCGCCGAAACGCGCGGTCAGCTGCTTGTGCGATCCCAGCAATTCCGAGACCAGCACGCGCACCGGGGCGAAGTTCTCGGTGGGCTCGAAGCGCACCTCGAAGTCCTCGGGGCGGATACCGCACTTGTGCACCTGCTGGCTCGACTGCTCGGGGCGGCTCGGGTGATTCCAGCGTGCATCTGGCGGGATGAAATTCATCGGTGGATTGCCGATGAAGCTGCCGACGAATTCGGTCGCCGGGTAGTGGTAGATCTCGGACGGCGACGCGTACTGCTCGATCTGGCCCCCCTTCATGACCGCGATGCGATCCGCCAGGCTCATGGCCTCGACCTGGTCGTGGGTCACGTAGATGGTGGTGGTGTCGGAGGCGGCGAGGATGGTCTTGAGCTCGGCACGCATCTCCAGGCGCAGCAGGGCATCCAGATTCGAGAGCGGCTCATCCATCAGCAGCACTTCCGGTTCCATCGCCAGGGCGCGCGCGACCGCGACCCGCTGTCGCTGACCGCCGGAGAGCTGACCGGAGTAGTGATCGAGGCGGTCCTCGATATGCATCAGTGCGGCGGTTTCCTTCACCTTGCGCTGGATATGCGCCTCACTGTCCTTGCGCACGCGCAGGCCGAAGGCGATGTTCTCGGCCACCGTCATGTGCGGGAAGACGGCGTAGTTCTGGAACACCATCGCGATGCGACGATCGCGCGGTGCCAGCGAGGTGATCTCGCGCTCGCCGATGCGGATCGAGCCGCTGCTCTCGTATTCCAGCCCCGCGATGATGCGCAGCAGGGTGGACTTGCCGCAGCCGGACGGGCCGAGCAGCACGGTGAATTCCTTGTCACGGATCTCGAGATCGATGGACTTGAGGATTTCCTGCTTGCCGAACTGCTTGCGTACGGCGCTGATCTGGATGGCTGACATGGTCGGACTCCTTGTAATCGTGAGCGACGGCGCTGGATGGGCAGGTGACAGCCGTCGTCATGCATTGGCCGGTTGAAGGGCCCTACGCTAGCGGTTGGAAATGCCCCACATGCTGAACAGGTACTTCCTGATCGCGAACAGGAACAGCAGCGCCGGGACGACCAGAATCAGACCACCGGCATACTTGATCTCGGCGGGTGACTCGGAAAGGCTCTGCACCAGGAAGGCGGTCAGGGTGCGGTTCTCGACGGTGAGAATCGCCGAGGCGAACACCTCGTTCCACGAGATCACGAAGGCGAACACGGCCGAGGCGGTGATGCCCGGGGCGGCCAGCGGCAGCACCACGCGGCGGAAGGCCTGCCAGCGGTTGCAGCCCATCAGCCAGGCGGCTTCCTCGAGTTCCACCGGAATGCCCATGAACAGGCTGGAGGTGATCAGCACCGCAAACGGCAGTGCCAGGGTGGCGTGCACCATCGCCAGCCCCAGGATGGAGTCATCGATGCCGACCTGGATGAAGATGACGGCCAGCGGCAGCGCCAGCAGCGGCATCGGGAAGGCCCGCGACAGGATGATGATCATGCGGTAGGCATTCATGCCCGGGAACACGAAGCGGGCCAGCGCATAGCCTGCCGGTGCGCCGAGCACGATGGCGATCACCATGGTGAAGGCGGCGGCCAGCAGCGAGTTGCCCAGCGCACTGATCACGCCCTGGTAGTGCCAGAAGAAGTCGAGGGTCTCGAAGCTCAGCGCCGGGGTCAGGGTCTTGGGCCAGCCGGTGATCTGCTCCGGCGTGCTGACGCTGTTGAGCATCAGCAGGGCGATGGGCACCAGCACCCACAGCACCAGGATCGAGACGCCAGCCCGGAACAGCCATTTCCAGGCCATGTCATTGCGACGTGGCTTGTGGGCGGTCTGCGCCACCTGGCGTGAGCAATCGGCTGAGGAGGCGCTTGCGCGTGACGAAAGCGATGACGGCATGACGGCCTCGGAAGAAGAGGATTTCATCAGCGGGCCTCCTTCGGCACGTTGAGGAACTTGATGTAGCAGCCGGTGATGACCACCGAGATCAGCATGATCAACACCGCGTAGGCCGCAGCGGCACCTGTCTGCTGGTAGAGGAACTGCCAGTCGAAGGTCTCGCTCATCAGTACCGGCATGTCACTGCCGCCCAGCATCATCACTACCGCGAAGACCTCGAGGGCCAGCAGGGTGCGCAGGATCAGCGCCGACTGGATGCTCGGGCGCAGCATCGGCAGGGTGATCTTCCACAGGCGCTGCCAGTAGCTGGCGCCGAACACCTGACCGGCCTCGTCATATTCCTTGGGGATCAGCCCCATGCCCGATACCAGGATCACCAGCACGATGGCGGTACCGCGCCAGATCTCGGCGACCACCACGGCCAGGAACAGCGCGAAGGCATTCTGATAGTTGAGCCAGGACGCCGGCGCATCGATCACGCTGACCGCGCTCAGGAAGCTATTGAGGAAGCCGAACTGCTCGAGGATCGCCAGCCAGATGATGCCGGCGGCCAGATCGGAGATGCCCAGCGGGATGGTCCAGATGTAGAGGATGCTGTCGCGCCCCTTGTTCATCTTTGTGACCATCAGCGCCATGCCGATGGCCAGCACCAGCTGGACCGGCACCACGACCCCGGTGAGCAGCAGGGTGTTCTTGAGTGAGGGCCAGAAGTTGAAGTCCTGATAGATGCGCGTGAAGTTGGCCAGGCCCACGTCGCCGTCACTGCTGGTGAAGGCCTCGGCGAAGATCTGGATGAACGGATAGAGAAAGAAGGCACCCATGAACAGCAGGCTGGGGGCGATCAGGTAATAAGGTAGCCAGCGATCGTGCTTCATCTTTGCTCACCTTTGGCGTTGTTGTGATGGCTTGTCGGAATGGTTTGGTGGCACCGGGTCGGCATGACAGGGGTTGGCGTACCGTCATGGCGACCCGTCGGGGGGTGCCGTTGCTGCTGCTGTGTTGCGAGTGCTGCGAGTGATGCGTGTGTGGCGAGTGAGGCGTTCTTGAGTGTTGCGTTCTGGCGCCAGCGGCTTACTTGACCGGGCAGGGGCCGTCGCTGGGCGTATCCGGGAGCCAGCAGCCTGCGCCTGATGTGTTGATCAGCGTCTGCAGGCGCGGGGCGAGGATATCCAGCGTCTCCTCGATGTCGGCGTCGCGCAGTACGATCTGCACGAAGGCATCGCGGTAGATCTTGTTGAACAGGCCCGACTGCTGGCCCAGGCCGCTGGGCAGCAGCGAGAGCACGGCGTCATCGGCGGAGGACTGGGCCGCGACCGCCTTGCCGGACATGCGAATGCTGGCGGGCAGGTCATCGGGAAGCTCGGCCTCTACCACCGGGAAGAAGTTGGTGGCGCGCAGGGTGCGAATCTGTGCCTCGGGTGTCATCAGATAGCGGATCAGCTTGCGCGAGGCGTCAGGGTTCGGGGCATTGGCGGGCACTGCCAGGCCAGCGACCACCGGCATGTAGCCGCGCCCGCTGGGGCCGGCAGGGGCCGGGAAGGCCACGTACTGATCCGGCTGCTTGTTGAAGGCATCCTTGAGGCGCGCGGTGTGATCAAAGGCGACCCACACCTCGCCATTGAGCAGCGGTTCCTGCATGAAGCCGTAGGCGGTGGAGCGCGGATTGGTCACCGCCCAGATCTTGCGGAACTTCTGCCACATGGCCACGGCACCGGCGCTGCGGAACTCACGTACCACCGAGTGGGTGAAGGACGGGTAGAGATAGCCTTCCAGGAAGCGGTGGATCAGCCCCTTGCGACCGGCCGGGAAGCCCAGCTTGGGGCTGCCGGTGGCCTCCTGCATGTTGCGTCCCCAGGCCAGCAGCTCGTCATAGCTCAGCGCATTCAGGTCAGCGCCTTCGGGCAGGTAGGGCAGTGCCTTGCGATTGGCGGCCATGATGTAGGTCGCCTGCATCCACGGGATGTAGCGCTGCTTCTCGCCGCCCAGCTTGCCCAGCGTCATGTACTGCTGGCTGATGCCCGTGTCCGCAAGCGAGCCTTGCAGGTCATCCAGCGGCGCCAGAATGCTGGGCGTCAGCGACCCCAGTTCGCCGTGCAGCCCGCCGAGCAGGTCCAGCGCGCCCTCGGGGCTGGTCTTCTCCGCCTCGAGACGCGACAGGAAGGTGCCCGTCTCCTGCGGCATGTAATTGATGGCCTCGGCGTAGGGTGCCAGCGCGATCTCGCGCATCTGCTGGGCCTCTTCCAGCGGTCTGGCCTGGGTGCTGAAGAAGGTGATGTCAGCGAGGGCGGACGTACTGCCCAGCAGCGCCAACAAAGCGAGGGCGGTTGGCATCTTGCGCATGGAAGTCTCCCCGGTCGGGTGTTGTTTTTCTGGCGTCACGCTGACCCCGTTCTGGCGATGGCATTTTCAGATCAGGCGTTTTGCGGTCAGGCGTCTGGCGTCGTGAGGTCAGTCGATGGCCCTGTGTGCTCAGGCATGTGTGCTCAGGCAGTGGTATCGCGCAGCAGCAGGTCGTAATCGAAGCAGCGATGGCGTGGCGCGCCCTCCTGCGGTGCCAGCACCAGTTCGATCAGCGCCTGACTGACGGTCTCGAACGAGATGTCCAGGGTGCTGAGGCTGGGCTGGCGGTACATCTGCGGCGGCAGGTTATCGGCGCCGATGATGGCGATGTCCTCGCCGGGTGTGTGGCCGCAGGCGCTGACCGCTTCCATCACGCCGTAGGCGAAGATGTCGCTGGCACACACGAATGCGGTGGGGGCGTTGGCCCCGGACAGCGCTTCATGGGCGACCTGATAGGCGCTGGCATAGCCGTGCGGGCAATGGCGCGAGCTGGGCGCGAGGCCGGCGTCGTGCATCGCCTGCAGATAGCCGGTCTCACGTTCGACGGCGGTGTAGAGGTCGCTGAAGAAGTTGAGGAACAGGATGTTGCGATGGCCCAGGCCAATCAGATGGCGGGTGGCGCGCATGAAGCCGTCGGCGGCATTGATGTCGACCCAGTCGTGCTCGCTGGCGCGGCCGGTACGACCGTGAGTGACGAAGGGGACCTTGCTGTCGAGTAGAAAGTCGACGCGCGGGTCCTGAATGCGGGTACGGGCTACCACGAAGGAATCGACCTTGCCGCCATCGATGAAGCGCTTGTAGGTGTCCAGCTCGTTGCGGTCCTCGGGCACCGTGGTGACGATGAGGTCATGTTCCGGTGCGGCATCATGCAGTGCCTGCCCCAGCGCCACCAGCAGGCGGGTGTTGAACTGGTCACGAAAGTCGCCCTGGGCGCCGTTCATGATGTAGCCCACCGAGGAGGTGCGGCCTGTCTTCAGGCGGCGTGCGCTCTGATTGGGCTTGTAGCCCACTTCACTGGCGTAGGCCTGCACCCGCTCACGGGTCGTGGCGCTGACATCCTCGAATCCGCCCAATGCCCGCGAGACCGTCGTGACCGACAGGCCCAGCTGGCTGGCGAGGTGCTTGAGTGTGATGTTCGGCGGCATGGCACTTTTCCCTTTGCGGTAACTTTGAGCGAAAACCGTTACCCGAAACGTTTCGGAAGCGATCTTTTCACTGTTTCAATTGGCTTGGCAATAATGACGAGACCAAAGAATATGTCCGTAATAATCCCGATATCTTTCGCTGAAAATCGCCGATCTGGCTGGCGATTGAGCCGGCGACGATACCACGCTATTTGCACGTAGCGATCTGGCCCACGTCATCGTAGGAAGAGGGGGAAATCCATGTGTCTTGCTGGCAGCGTCGCCGTTCTTTCGTGTCGCGAGGCGACGCTCAAAGGGGGCTCGTGACAGGCATGACCTCCCGGCGGACCTGGTTTGCTGATGACCTGCCGTCAGAGCCAAAAACGCCGACACCCCGCACGGGGCGGGGTGTCGGCGTCTGGAAGCTGATATTGGAGTCAGCTCAGGCGACACTGTCGTGTCATTGTCAGGACCCGGTCATTCAGAGCATCAGTGGCTCTGTGGCGCGAGTGCCGCGGCCTGTTCCTGCTGCTTCTCCTTGCGTGAAGGGCGGATTAGGCGGCCCTGCAGCTCCTCAAGCGAAACACCCTTGGTCTCGGGCATGAAGAACAGCACGAACACCAGTTGCAGCAGCATCATGAACGCGAAGAAGGCGAACACCGGCCCACCGCTGAAGTGGCTGAGGATGGTCGGCATCAGCAACGCGATCAGCGCCGCGAAGATCCAGTGTACGGAGCTGCCGAAGGACTGCCCCATGGCACGGACCTTGTTGGGGAAGATCTCGGAGATGAACACCCAGATCACCGTGCCCTGGCTCATGGCATGCGCCGCGATGAACACGCCCAGCAGCACCGGCACGCCATAGCCGCCCATGGCGGAGAAGTCCTCGAGATGGAAGGCCCAGGCGATCAGGCACAGCGACAGCAGATAGCCGGCCGAGCCGATCAGGATCAGGGTGCGGCGGCCCAGCTTGTCGATCAGTGACATCCCCAGCAGGGTGAAGACGAGGTTGATCACCCCGATTCCGGCCGTCGAGAGCAGGGCGGCGCTCGCTTCCAGCTGCGCCTCGGCCAGAATGCGTGGCGCGTAGTAGATGATGAAGTTGATGCCTGACAGCTGATTGAAGGCCGCGATCAGGAAGGCGAACAGGATCGGCAGGCGATAGCGCCACGCGAACAGACGGGTGTGCTGCTTGGCACTTTCCTCGCTCTCGGTGCCACGGATGATGGCGATTTCCTCGGCGATGTCGGCCTTGGGGTTGATCAGTCGGATGATCTCGGCAGCGGCCGCCTCATCGTTGCGCTTGAGGATCAACCAGCGCGGGCTGCGCGGCACCTTGCAGATCATCAACAGATAGAGCGCGGCCGGCACGGCTTCCACCCCCAGCATCCAGCGCCAGTTCTCACCATCGATGAAGCCGATGAAGTAGTTGGAGACGAAGGCGATCACGATCCCGAATACCACATTGAACTGGTAGAGCCCGACCAGCGCGCCCCGGCGCTCGCGGGGGGCGATCTCGGAAATGTAGATGGGCGCTGCCACGGAGGACGCGCCGACCCCCAGCCCCCCCAGCAGGCGGAAGAATGAGAACACATAAGGGTCGGTCGCCAGCGCCGAACCCAGCGCCGAGACCAGATAGAGGATCCCGATCCCGATCAGGGTCGCGCGGCGGCCGAAGTGATCCGTCGGCCAGTTGCCGAAGATGGCACCGATCACCGTGCCCCACAGTGCCATCGACATGATGACCAGGCCGTGCATGAGGTCGCTCAGACCCCACTGGCTCTGCAGTGAGGTATCCGCCCCCGAGATGACGGCGGTATCGAAACCGAACAGGAAGCCGGCGAGGGCAACCGTGATCGACCATTGAAGAATGCGTGGCATGGCGTGTCTCATCCTTGAGGGCGGGTGGAAGATTAGGGCGTTGGCATGAACGTCGAAAGACAGGCGCAGCCGACTCCATCATGCTGATCTCAGCGGTAGGCGCATATGAGCGCTTGTATCAGTCATTTCACGTGTATATGGCTTGGATACGCCAAGATGAATCGTGTCACCTGACAGTTTCAGCCTATCTGCCCTGCTGAATGTCATCCGCTATACCTTAGGGGGAGAGTCGCCCGAGAGTCGCTTTTCCTCGGCCTCAACTCAGAAATTCCCTCGTCAGAACAGCAGGTTATTGATGTCGCCTTCTTGTTATTCTTTATTGTTTTAACGTTATTCTATTTTGCGTTGTCGCCGCTGCAGGCGTAGGCTTGAGGCATCAATCCTTGAGCGAAGCAGGAGGTCGGAAGATGGCAACCTCAACACAGCGCCCCTAGGTCGAGAGCTTCTTCGACGAAGACAGCAATACCTTCACGCATCTGGTGCGCGACCCGCACTCCCGGCGTTGCGCGATCATCGATCCGGTACTGGATTTCGATTACCCCGCAGCCCGCACCACCACGCAGTCGGCGGATGCCCTGCTGGCTCACATCGCGGACGAGTCGCTGGAGGTGGAATGGATTCTCGAGACCCACGTCCATGCCGACCACCTGTCGGCCGCCGCCTACCTGAAAGACAAGCTGGGCTGTCAGTTGGCGATCGGGGCACGCATCCGTGAGGTGCAGGACATCTTTGCGGACATCTTCGCGGCCGAGGCGGGTTTCGCGCGTGACGGACGCCAGTTCGACCGCTTGCTGGAAGAGGGCGACAGCCTGGCGATCGGCGGGCTTGAATGCCGCGTGCTGCATACGCCGGGCCATACGCCTGCCTGCGTGAGCTACGTGATCGGTGACGCCGTCTTCGTTGGCGATACGCTGTTCATGCCCGATTACGGCACCGCGCGCTGTGACTTCCCCGGCGGTGATGCGCGCACCCTGTACCGCTCCATCCACAAGGTACTGGCGCTGCCTGACAGCACCCGCCTGTATCTGTGTCACGACTATTCCGCCGAAGGGCGCGAGGGCTTCTGTTGTGAGACCACGGTCGGGGAGCAGCGCCTGCACAATATCCACGTGCACACCGGCGTCGATGAAGCGGCCTTCGTCGACATGCGCACAAAGCGTGATGCCGGGCTTGGCATGCCGCGCCTGATGCTGCCGGCGGTGCAGGTCAACATGCGGGCCGGCCAACTGCCGCCTGAGGACGCCAATGATCAGGCCTATCTCAAGATTCCGCTCAATCGTTTCTGACCCTCGCCGCCTGCATAGGTAAATAAATGACGTAGACTTCTTACGTGTCTATGCCCATTTTCTTTTCAAGGAGTCACGGATGAACAATTCTGCCAGCGATCCAGCCTCATCACCGTCACCGGCCACCAGGGGCGAGACGACCGTCACGGTGCCCCCCAATGCCCACAAGGTGGTGATTCTGGGAGGAGGGGCCGGCGGGTTCGCCGTGGCAGCCAGCCTGCTCAAGCGTCAGGCCGGCATGGATATCGCCATCGTCGAGCCATCGGAGCAGCACAGCTATCAGCCGGGCTGGACGATGGTCGGCGGCGGGATCTTCACCCCGGAGTCCACTCGCCGGCCGATGTCCTCGGTGATGCCCAAGGGCGTGCACTGGTATCGCGACTCCGTGGTAGGCATCGACGCGGACGCGCATGAGGTCACGCTGGGGGATGGGCGCAAGCTTTGCTATGAGCGTCTGGTGGTGGCCATCGGGCTTGAACTGGACTGGGCGGCCATTGAAGGCCTCGAAGAGACCCTGGGCAAGAATGGCGTCACCTCCAATTACCGCTATGATCTCGCGCCTTACACCTGGCAGCTGGTGCAGTCCCTGCGCAGCGGTCGTGCGCTGTTCACCCAGCCACCGATGCCGATCAAGTGTGCCGGCGCCCCCCAGAAGGCGATGTACCTGTCCTGCGATCACTGGCAGCGTGAAGATGTGCTGTCGCAGCTCGAGGTCAGCTTCCACAACGCTGGTGGGGTGATGTTCGGCGTGCCGGCCTATGTGCCTGCGCTGGAAGAGGCCGTGAAGGGCTATGGCATCGATGTCAGGTTCCATCAGCGTCTGATCGCCGTGGATGGGGAAGCGCAGACGGCGCGTTTCGAGGTGGGGGCGGCCGAGGAGGGCGGTGAGCCGCAGATCATCGAGCAGTCCTTCGACATGCTGCATGTCGTCCCGCCGCAGAAAGCCCCTGCATTGATCGCGGAGTCAGGGCTTGCCAATGCCGGTGGCTGGCTGGACCTGGAGCCGGAAACCCTGCAGCACATCACCCATCCCGATATCTTCGGTCTGGGAGATATCAGCGGTACCTCGAACGCCAAGACCGCCGCGGCCGTGCGCAAGCAGGCGCCGGTGGTGGTGGAGAATCTGCTCGCGACCCTGGCCGGCGGTGCGCTCTCAGCGGGCTATCGTGGCTATGGCTCCTGCCCGCTGACGGTGGAGAACGGACGCATCGTGCTGGCGGAATTCGGCTACGGCGGTGAGCTACAGCCGACCTTCCCCAAGTGGCTCAATGACGGCACGCGCCCGACGCGCCTGGCCTGGCAGCTGAAGGCGCGCGGACTGCCGTTCATCTACTGGAACCTGATGCTCAAGGGCCATGAGTGGCTGGCGCGTCCGGCGTCACGCGATGTCTGAGCCGTCCGAGCTGACCAACATACGCTCGCGCGGCGCGCTTGCCCGCTGGCTGCCGCTGGCGGGTTGGCTGGCCCAGTATGATCGCCAGAGTCTCGAGCGTGATCTGCTGGCGGCGGTGATCGTCAGCGTCATGCTGGTGCCGCAGGCACTCGCCTATGCGCTGCTGGCGGGGCTGCCGGCGCAGGTCGGCCTGTATGCCAGCATGTTGCCGCTGGTGCTGTATGCGCTGTTCGGCACCAGCAGCACGCTGGCCGTCGGGCCGGTGGCGATCATCTCGTTGATGACGGCGTCTGCCATCGCAGGCATGAGCGGTGCCGATGGTGCCGCGCTCTCGACGCCCGAGATGCTAGCCGCTGCGCTGCTGCTGGCGCTCATCTCCGGTGCCATGCTGGTGGCGATGGGGCTGTTGCGGTTGGGGGCGCTGGTGAATTTCATCAGCCACCCGGTGATTTCCGGGTTCATGACGGCCTCCGGTGTCCTGATCATCGCCAGCCAGCTCGGGCCCTTGAGTGGCCTGAGCATCAAGGGCGGCAATCTTCTGGAGATGGGCGAGTCGTGGCTGTCATTGCCGCAAGGGGCCGGCGTGCATTGGCCGACACTGGCCCTCGGACTGGGCTGCTGGGCCGCCCTGACGCTGGCGCGTCGTCATCTCAAGCAGGGCCTGATGGCCCTCGGGATGCGCGAGAGCGCGGCGGGCATGCTATGCAAGACCACGCCGATCCTCGCCGTCATCCTGTCCAGTCTGCTGGCCTGGGGACTGCATGATCCTCTTGATCAGGGCGAGCAGGGTATGGCACTGGTCGGCAGCGTGCCCGGCGGATTGCCCGACATCAGTCTGCCGAGTCTTGTCAGCAATGACTGGTCGGGGCTGTTGATCTCGGCACTGTTGATCAGCGTGGTCGGCTTCGTCGAATCACTGGCACTGGCCCAGACCCTCGCCGCGCGTCGGCGTCAGCGCATCGACCCCGACAAGGAGCTGATCGCGCTGGGGCTCTCTAACATGGGCGCAGGCGTCAGCGGCGGCATGCCCATCTCGGGCGGGCTATCGCGCTCGGTGGTCAACTTCGATGCCGGGGCGGCCACGCCACTGGCGGGGGCCTTCACGGCCATCGGCATTCTGCTCGCCAGCCTGTGGCTGACCGACTGGCTGGCGTGGCTGCCACGCGCGACGCTGGCGGCCATCATCATCGTCGCCACCACCAGCCTGATCGATATCGCGGCGATCAAGCGTACCTTCCGCTACTCGAAGGGCGATGGGGCGGCCCTGATGATCACGCTGGTGATTACCCTCGTGCAGGGGGTGGAGAGTGGCATCATCGTCGGTATCCTCGTGTCACTGGGGCTCTATCTCAAGCGCACCAGCCAGCCGCACAGTGCGCTGGTCGGACGCGTGCCGGGCAGTGAGCACTTTCGCAATGTCGAGCGCCATGAGGTCGAGACCGACCCCGAACTGGCGATACTGCGCATCGACGAGAGCCTGTATTTCGCCAATGCGCGCTATCTGGAAGACACCGTGCTGGCGCTGATGGCCGAACGCCCCTCGCTCAAGCATCTGGTGCTGGCCTGTCAGGCGGTCAACCTGATCGATGCCTCCGCGCTGGAAAGTCTGGAAGTCATCAATGAGCGCCTGAGCGCCGCTGGCGTGAAACTGCATCTGAGTGAAGTGAAGGGCCCGGTGATGGACCGCCTCAAGCGCTCGGAGCTGCCAGCGAATCTCGGCGGTGACATCTATCTCAGCACCTTCGATGCCTGGCAGGCGCTGAGCATCCACGGCAGCCATTGTGGCCAGTGCTGCGCACGGGATGGGGTCAGCCAGACGGCGGCGGCCGGCTGATAGGAGAAGGCGCTGGTTTCATGGAAAAGCCGTGAAGGGAAGCCGTAAAGGAAAAGTGGTGAAGTAAAAATCGTAAACGAAACGCCCCGCCTCGAGGATTGCCGAGGCGGGGCGTCGTGTCATCGGGTCAGGCAAGACGCTCAGCCAATACGTTCAGTCAAGTACCGGCCCAATGATGTGCTTGACCTCCAGATAGCCCGCCAGGCCCCACGGGCCCAGCTCACGGCCGATGCCGCTACGCTTGAAGCCACCCCAGCTGGCCTGTACCAGCGGCAGCTGCTCGCTGTTGTACCACACTACGCCTGCGCGCAGACGACGGCCGACCTGCTGGGCGCGCCTGGCATCACCACTGACCACCGTGGCCACCAGCCCGAAATCGCTGTCGTTGGCGAGGCGAATCGCCTCGGCCTCATCCGCCACGCGACTTGAGCACAGCACCGGCCCGAAGATCTCCTCACGCCATAGACGGCTTTCCACCGGGACATCGGTGTAAAGCGTCGGCGCCACGAAGTAGCCCTTGGCCGGCAGGCTGCGATAGGTATCATCACGCAGCGCCGTCAGACCTTCCTCGCGCGCCACATTGAGATAATTGAGCACGGTGTCACGTTGACGCGCGCTGGTCATCGGTCCCATCTGGGTCGCGGCGTCCAGCGGGTCACCCAGCACCAGGGCATCGATACGACTGGCCAGGGCGGTGTGCAGGTCATCGGCGATGGCCTCATGCACCAGCAGCCGCGAGGTGGCGGAGCAGATCTGCCCGGCATTGAAGTAGATGCCCGCCATCACCCAGTCGGCAGCGTCGTCGACGTCGGCATCGTCGAGCACGATGATCGCTGACTTGCCGCCAAGCTCCAAGGAGACGCCGCGCGTGCCGCAGGCCGCGGCCTGCATGACCTTCTCGCCGACCACATTGCTGCCGGTGAAGGAAATCTTGTCGATGCGCGGATGACGCGTCAGCGGCGCGCCGATGCCCTCGCCATCGCCGTGCAGCAGGTTGAACACGCCTGCCGGCAGACCGGCTTCCAGCGCGATCTCCGCCATCACCTGCTCCGGCAGCGGTGTCACTTCAGACGGCTTGATCACCAGGGTGCAGCCCGCGGCGAGCGCCGGCGCGACCTTCCAGGCGCTGGTGACCAGCGGGAAGTTCCACGGCGTGATCAGTCCCACCACGCCGGCCGGCTCCTGATAGCTGTGCGCCGCATAGCCTTCGACATCATGCGCTACCACCGCGCCCTGACGCGCATCCAGCGCGCGTGCCTGGGCGGCGTAGTAGCGGTAGCAGCCGATGGCGTCATCGAGATCGATCTCGGCCTCGGCGCGAATCTTGCCGTTGTTGCGGCACGACATCTCCACCAGCGCTTCCCGGCGAGATGTCAGCCCCTCGGCGAAGGCCTCCAGATAGACGGCACGCTCGGCGCCACTCAGTGCCTGCCAGCCCTCGAAGGCATTGGCAGCCGCCGTGACGGCAGCCTGTACATCACGCGCGTCACCCGCCGTCACCTCGGCGATGACGGTTTCCTCGAAGGGATTGGTGACCGCCAGACGACGCTCGCCGTGGGACTTGACCCACGCGTTGTTGATGAACTGATGATCGAGCTTGTGCATGGACATTCCTGACATGTGTGTGTCTTGCCGCCTGCCAACTCAGGGCCACAGGCGGGCATTGTTCAGTGTTGTGGCGCGATGTGGCGAGCCAGGCTCACTGTGCGATTGAGCGCTGCCACCCGGCCGCGTCGATTTCCACCAGCAGCGGGGCGCTAGCGTCGCGCTCGTCCAAGGCGACCTGCAGTGCCTGGGGGGAATCGATGGCGACGGCGGCACAGCCGAAGCCGCGGGCCAGCAGCTGGAAGTCGGGGGCCTGGATGTCGACGCCCAGGCGCGTGACGCCGGCGTTGTCCATGAAGCGGCGAATCTCCTCATAGCCCTGGTTGTGCCACAGCACGATGACGACCGGCAGCTGTTCTTCTACCGCGCAGGCGAGTTCCGACAGCGTGAACATGATGCCGCCATCGCCGACCAGCGCGATCACCGGCAGGTCCGGGCGGCCGAGTGTCGCGCCCATCGCTGCGGGCAGGCCGTAGCCAAGCGTGCCGTAGCCGGTGGAGGCATTGAAGTAGCGGCGTGGCGCCGGCTGGCTGAGCAGATGATTGGCGGCGTAGACCGTCGCGCAGGAATCGCCGACCCAGATTGCCTCCGGCAGCGCTTGCTGCAGGGTGTCGAACAGCGGCACGTAGGGCGCGAAGGCCGGGTCGGTCGGTAGCGCGAGGGCTTCCAGCGTGGCGGCGGTGATCTGCGCGCCGCGACCTGTGCCTTGCGGGCTGCCCTCGGGGTCAGTCAGCCGACTGGCGAGAATCTCAAGCGCCAGGCCGGCATCGGCGACGATACCCAGTGCGGCGGCATGATTGCGCGCCAGCTGTTCGGGGTCGATGTCGATGCGAATCAACTCGCCGCCGATCACGAAGCCATCATCGAACACCACGTCGTAATCGGTCTCGCCAAGCTCGGTGCCGATCGCCAGCACCACATCGGCGTCGCGCGCCAGTTCGCGTACCGCAGGCAGTGCGGCATTGGCGCCGAGATCCAGCGGGTGGGCGCTGCCGAGAAGCCCCTTGGCATTGATGGTGGTGACGGTGGGGGCATCCATCGCCTCTACCAGCTGACGCGCGGCATCGGGTGCGGCGACACAGCCACCGCCCAGCAGTACCAGCGGGCGCTCGGCGCCTGTCAGAAGGGCCACGGCCTCGTCGATCAGCGTCGGGTCTGGCGCGAGGCGGCCGATGCGCGGGCGCGTGACGTCATGGGGGGTGCGACCGGCGGGCGGTGCGATCTCGGCATTGAACAGGTCGATGGGAATCTCGATATGCACGGGGCCGGGGCGGGCGCCCTCGAACAGCGCAAAGGCGCGGGCCAATACTTCCGGCAACGCGGACGGGTCGAGCAGGGTATGGCTGAAGCGCGCCACGCCCGAGACCAGCTGCTGCTGGCTGGGCAGCTCATGCAAACGCCCCTGGCCCCGGCCGAGGGTGTCGGTGCGATTGACGCTGGAGATCACCAGCATCGGGATGGAGTCGGCCAGCGCCTGTCCCATCGCGGTGGTGATGTTGGTCATCCCCGGGCCGGTGATGATGAAGCACACCCCGGGCATGCCGGTGCTGCGGGCATAGCCATCGGCCATGAAGCCGGCGCCCTGTTCATGGCGTGGGGTGACGTGGCGAATGCTGCGCGCGGCGGGGTCGGCATCCGGCTCCAGGCCCCGGTAGAGCTCGACGGTATGCACGCCGGGAATCCCGAAGACGGTATCGACGCCGTAGGTATCACGCAGCAGTCGGATGAGGAGTTCAGCACAGGTCATGGCAGGCTATCCAGCAGGCGGGAACACCCGAGTGCTCCCGCGGAGTCAACAGACAAGTCGTTAGGGGCATCGCCACAAACTCTCCTGGCAAGGCCCCTGACGCTGACAGGTCTCAGAACACGAAGACGTGAGCGATACCGGCGATGATCGGCAGGGTGATCAGTGTGCGCAGCACGAAGATGGCCACCAGCTCCCACAGCTTGAGCGGAATCTTCGACTTGAGCAGCAGGGCACCGATCTCGGACATGTAGATCAACTGGGTCAGGGACAGGCAGGCGATCACGAAGCGGGTCAGTTCGCTGTCGATGTCCTTGGCCAGCACCGCCGGCAGGAACATGTCGGCAAAGCCGACCAGCGTCGCCGGGGCTGCCTCTGCCGCGTGGGGAATCTGCAGCAGTTCCAGCAGCGGAATCATCGGGTAGGACAGCCAGGTGAACACCGGCGTGAACTCGGCCAGCATCAGCGCCACGGTCCCGATGGCGATCACCACCGGCAGCAGACCAAGGAAGATGTCCGCCACGTTGAAACCGGCCGATTTCACCAGCTTGAGCGGGCCCGGGGCATGCTCGGCGCGCGCGACCGCCATGCCGAGTGAGTAACGCAGCACGCCACAGTCACTCTGGTTCTCTTCACTGATCTGGCAGCCGACCGGCTCGTGGTAGTCATCTCGCTTGCGCGACAGCGGCGGCAGACGCGGCACGATGACGGCGGCGATCAGCCCTGCGATGACGACGGTCAGATAGAAGGGCACGAACAGGTGATTGATGTTCATGAAGCTGGTGACCAGCAACGCGAAGGCAATCGAGACCACCGAGAAGTTGGTGGCGATCACCGCCGCTTCGCGCTTGCTGTAGAAGCCCTGCTCGTACTGCTGGGTGGTGATCAGCACGCCGACGGTGCCGGAGCCCATCCATGAGGCGGTAGCATCGATGGCGCTGCGCCCGGGCAGATTGAAGATGGCGCGGAACGGACGGCGCACCAGGCTGCCGATGAATTCCATGAAGCCGAAGTCGACCAGCAGCGGCAGCAGAATGGCCGCGAAGAAGAAGAACGTCAGCAGTACCGGCGCGAGATCATTGAGCATCACACCGCCGGTGAAGGCCGCGGTGACCTGAGTCGGCCCCCACTGGAAGTAGGTCATCAGCGCGAAGATGGCGCCGAGAGCGCGCATGGCAAACCACACCGGCGCGACATCGAACAGCTCGTGCGCTGCGCCCTGACGTGCCCAGTTCGGCCTGGCGAGCTTGACGAAGCCGGTGAGGATCACCGACAGACATAGCACCGCGACGGCGATGGCGGGCAAGGCGCTGCCGAGCGCGGCCTTGAGCCAATCGGCCATCAGGCCCATGCCGATGTTGATGGTGTCGCCGACACTGAATGGCACCAGGAAGAAGCTGACGCCGAGCAGTGACGGCACCAGGAATTTCATCAGTCCCTTGGCCGTGAGCGGCACCGGGCGGGTGGCGATGAGGTCTTTCTGAGCTTTCTCGCCATTTTGTGTCTTGTCGGAACGTGAATCACCGCTTGAGCTGGAGCGGGGCGGCGTGTGATCCGCCGTCGGGTCGATGCTGGTTGTCATTCGGGTCACCTTGATCTTGTTGTAATGGTCAGGCTCTGATCGGTCATTCGGCATGCGACATGCCGTCTTCGCGGGGGATTCTTCACGTGCCAGGGACGGGACAGGCCCCTGGCACGCGACCCGCCCTCCGGCGGGGTCTTTCACTGGCAATGGAGGTGCGGTGCGACTCAGTCGCGCTGTTGCACGCCCGGCAGTACGCAGAGCATCTCGTAGAGCAGGGTCGCGCCCATCAGCGCGGTGTTGCCGCTGGTGTCGTAGGGCGGGGAGACTTCCATCAGGTCACCGCCGACGATATTGAGGCCACGTGCGCCGCGCACGATTTCCATGCCCTGGGGCATGGTCAGGCCGCCGGCTTCCACGGTGCCGGTGCCGGGGGCGACGGAGGGGTCCAGTCCGTCGATGTCGAAGGTGATGTACACCGGGCGATCGCCCATCATGTCACGCACTTCGGCCATCAGCGGGGCGAGTGATTTGAACCAGCACATCTCGGCGGTTTCCACGCGGAAGCCCTGCTGCCGGCACCAGTCGAAGTCATCGGCGGAGTAGCCGGTGCCACGCAGGCCGATCTGCACCACGCGGTGGCTGTCGAGCAGGCCTTCTTCCTGGGCGCGACGAATCGGCGTGCCGTGGGCGATGGGCTCGCCGAACATGTGGTCATTCACGTCGGCGTGGGCATCGATGTGGATCAGGCCGACCGGGCCGTGCTTCTTGGCGATGGCGCGCAGCACCGGCAGGGTGACGGTGTGGTCACCGCCCAGGGTGAGCGGCACGCAATCGTGGCTGAGCACTTCATCGTAGAATTTCTCGATGATGTCCATGCTCTTGGGCAGGTGGAAGGTGTTGATCGGCACATCGCCGATGTCTGCCACCTGCAGGCTGTCGAAGGGCGCGGCACGGGTGGCCATGTTGTAGGGGCGCAGCATGCGCGATTCATCACGGATCTGACGCGGGCCGAGACGCGCGCCCGGACGGTTGGAGGTACCGATGTCCAGCGGAATGCCGATGAAGGCGGCATCCAGGCCTTCTGCGGTTTCCTGAGCCGGCAGGCGCATCATGGTGGCCGGCCCGCCGAAACGTGGCATGTCGTTGCCGCCTAGTGGCTGATTGAATTCGCTCATCTGTCTCTCCAGGGTCTTGAGTCGCTCGCGATACGCTGACGGCGAGCGGGGTATTGTGATGGTTCGCCTGATCGCCTGGCCGGACGGTGTGATGAAAGCCGGCGATTCTCCTTGGCGCATACCCCAGCATTGCAGTAACCATGCCAACTTTCAGTCGATTGATTTTATTGGATTTTCTAAAGAGTTGGTTGTCGAGTGATTCATTTGTGGATCGCTCGTCCGCCAATACCGATTCAAAAATGGATCATTGATTCATTTGTGGATCGCATTCAGGCATCATCGAGACTGTCTCCAGCGCAGTGCGAGAAAGACCTGCTGGATAGAGCTGCTGAGAAGAACTGCTGGATAGACCTGCTAGAAAGAAGCCCAGAAAGCCTCGCCCGATTCACAGGCTCGACCATGAGGTGCCCGCCATGTCAGAGCTCGACCGTCAGATTCTCAAGACCATCATCGACACCGCTCACGATCACTACTTCTTGGTGAATGCGGATGGCCAGGTGATGGATGTCAGCCCCGGCGCTGCGGCGGTATATGGCATGACCCGCGAGGAGTTGTGTGCCGCCAACGTGCATGACCTGGAAGCCAGCGGGGTGCTCAAGCCCTCCATCAGCCTGGAGGTGCTGCGCACGGGGAAAACGCTGCAGATGATGCAGCTCACCGCCACCGGGCGGCGGGTGGTGGCGCAGGCGCATCCGGTTTTCGTCGCGGGCAAGCTTGAGTGCGTGGTCAGCCGCTCGATGGATCTCACCGATATCCAGCTGCTGCAGCAGGAATATGCCGTGCTCCAGCAGCGCTTCACGGATCACCTGCGCCGCAACTCGCGGGGCAGTGAGCTGGGCGGGGGGAGTGCGGGGGAAAGTGATTGGGGGGCGGTGGGGAGTGCGCGCTCCGGTGCCGAGCAGACCACCCATGACGCGCAGCAGCAGGGGCGTGCCCTGTGTGAGCAGGCCGCGCGTGAGCAGGCGGAGTGCGAAGACGCCGCGCTGGAACTGGGCGAGCTACAGGTCAAAAGCCCCGTGATGCGTGAGATAGCGCTGCTGCTCAAGCGGGTCGCGCCCACCAACGCCACGGTACTGATGCTGGGCGAATCCGGGGTCGGCAAGACGGCCTTCGCGCATCAACTGCATCGCTGGAGCCAACGCGCCGACGGCCCCTTCATCGAGGTGAACTGCGGCGCCATCCCCGAGAGCCTGTTCGAGTCCGAGATGTTCGGCTATCAAGCCGGTGCCTTCACCGGCGCGGGCAATCGCGGCAAGGCGGGCCTGATGGAACAGGCCGAAGGCGGCACCCTGTTTCTGGATGAAATCGGTGAGCTGCCGCTCGCCACCCAGACCAAGCTGCTCAAGGTGATTCAGGACGGAATGATCACCCGCCTGGGCGACACCACCACCCGCCGCGCCGACTTCCGACTGGTCGTCGCCACCAATCAAGACCTCGCCGCCCGCGTGGAGCAGGGCCAGTTCCGTCTCGACCTCTACTACCGCATCAATGTGCTCCCCGTCAGCCTGCCGCCGCTGCGCGAACGCCGCGAAGACATTCCCGCCCTGATAGAGCAACACCTCTCCCGCCTCAATCAACGTCACGGTCGCCGCAAACTCCTCGACGCCACCCTATGGCCCATCCTCATGCGTCAGGACTGGCTCGGCAATATTCGCGAACTGGAAAACTGGCTGGAACGCGCCTGGCTCAGCGCCCCCAGTGATGTCATCGACAGCGACTCAGTGAAAACACTGCTCAACACTTGTTCCACGAATAACGCTAATGGACTAGGCAATTCATTTGGCTTCAGTAATGACAAATCTAATGGAATAGGCGTTACTGAAAGTTTTCCCACTGCCGATACCTTACATAGTGACAAATCCCTCTCAGCGCCTACCGCTGAGGGGGCGGTAGCCATGCCAATACCCAAACTCGGCCCCAACGAAACCCTCAAGGAAGGCCTGGCACGCATCGAAGCACAATGGCTACGTGAGATGGCAGCGGAATTGCCCAGTACCTATGCGATTGCCAAGAGGGCAGGGATTAGCCAGCCGTCAGTAGTGAGGAAGTTAAAGTATATAAGCAGCTAAATTTCTCGTTAATGTTTTTGTTAAATGTTAGCCATCATTTGCATCAGGTCTAAGGCTTAAAAATAGGGGGAGGAATGAATAATCCTTTGAGTGAAGCTCCAAAAAAAGAAAAGTCTGGAAGTCAAACTTTTTCTAAATATAATTATCAATATCACTGGGCATTTTGTCGTGCCCTTCGTGAATATGAGCAAAATAACGAATTTGCTCTTTTTATAGAAGAGCATGAAGACGTAGTGTTAGCTAATTCGTTGAATGTTGAAGAAGCCACTTTTGAGTTTAGCCAAGTTAAAGAGGTTTCTTATAAATATACTGTAGATAGGTTGGTAAAGAAGGGGGCTAAATCACCAACTTCGGTAATTGAAAAGCTTGCTAACAATTGCTGTGGTAAGCCATATTCTTATAAAATTTCTAAAGTTTGTTTTGTTTCAACTGGCGAATACAGTTTTAGCTTGCATACTAATGACTATAGATTTGAGGAAATTGAGTATAGCTCGTTAAGCAAAGAAGAATCTCAAAAAATTAAAAATTCTATCAATAGTTTAGAAGAGGCAGATGCTTTTTGTGATAAGTTGGTTTTTATAATTCCAGATCTTCCAAGAAAAGGCTTTGATGAAGTTGTTATTGGGAGGATTAGCAATATTATAAGCAGTCAGTCTCCGCATTACAATTATAACTCTAGGAGTATCTATGATGTATTGATACGTGAAATGAATCGCAAAGGTGAGAATTATTTTGACTACTCGAAATGGGCAGACGCTCTTAAAAATAAAGCTATTACAAGCATTCAAATAGGCGATGTCTTTCATCGCCATGTAACTCGAGCTCCTGATGATATAATTGCTGATGGGGTCAAAGATATACTTGAAGAATCCTTTCAATTCACAGCACTTAGAAGAACAAGGATTCGCCATTGTTTTAATAGGTATTATGAAAAAAAGATAAGTAATAGAGATCCTTTTGTTGCCAGTATATCAGAAGAGATTTTGAGTTTTATCGCAGTATTTCCGGGGGACAAAGACAGTATTGCTCTCCTTGGTGATTACGTATATTGTAACTTGAGCGAAGCTTCTAAGGAGTTTTTCGATACTTATGATGATTACCTGGCTGCTTTAATTTGTGAAATCCTCTATAGGTTACAATATGAATGATATTGAGAGTTTATATAAAAATTTAATTCGAAGCTTAAGGATTGATGGTTATGAGCCGAATGTATTACAAAAACTTGATGATTATGAGTCGTGCAAAGGGGATAGCAGCGAAGTTCGACTTCTCAGAAAGCTACAATCTGATTCTTTCGGATCAAAAGAATAATGTTGGCAAGTCTTCGTTAGTAAAAAATATTTTCTGGTGTTTTGGGTGTGAGCCATATTTTGATGATAGGTGGAAAAGTCTAGATTGTGAGGTAGCTTTAGATTTTCGAATTGATGGTAAGATATTTTGCATACATAGATATAAAAACACCATCACTTTAATTGATGATATTGGTGTGAAACACAAATATACCACCATTGGGGGCGACTTTAGTAGTTACCTTTTAGAGCTTCTTAATTTTGATGCAAAGTTAAAGGTACGTGATGAAAAGCATTTGATTACCCCGCCTCCTGCATTTTATTTTTTGCCCTTTTATATTGACCAGAAAAAAGGCTGGTCAAACCTATGAGCTAGTTTTGACAAGTTACAACAATTTTCCGATTGGAAAAAAATAATTGTTGAGACTCATGCGGGAATACTTGATAAGCAATATTTTGCGATAACGGAGGAAATGTTAGATGGAGAGATTAGGATTGATAAGACTAATAAAGAAATAGAAAGATACGATACAGCTATATCGGTTATAAATGAAGGAGTGGAGTTAGCAGGTCTATCATTTGATATTGATGATATCGACGTTTTACAGCATGAAATAAATAATGATCTTGAGCCGTTGTGTCTGAAGAAAGAAATAATTATCGAGGAGCTTTCAGCTCTAAGAAAAGATAAAGCTCATATATCTTCGAGATTGAAGATTGCCAAAGGTTATTATTCCGAGGTAAATGAAGATTATGAATACGCTCAAAGCTTGAGTAATGAAATTGAATGTCCTACGTGCGGAGCCAGTTATAATAATTCGGTTGTGGAAAAGTTTACATTATATCAAGATGCAGACCAATTGCTTAGCCTGATTAAAAGGTTCGATAAGGAGTTTAGTGAAATAGTCGACCTGATAGCTGAAAAAAATCTTGAGTTGAATAATCTTAGCCATGAGCTCGAAAAGTTGAATAATAAATATTCATCTAAGATTGTAGATGATATAGAACCAGGGACTGCACTCTCATTACTGGCTTCAAAATTTTCCAGTAATCGTATAGGTAATAATAGGAAGCAGAAAGTTGATGTGATTGATAAAGTATTAAGAAAGAATAAAGAGTTAAAGGCAGAGCGGTTGGCTAATGTTAAATTAAAAAGAAAGCAAGTGAAAGACAGGTTTCAGTTAAGGTTTGGTGATTTCTTGTTTAAGCTTAAATCTTTCGGAGTAGATTCAAGCTCTGTGCCGTCTATACTAAGTTATAATAAGGTTCCAAACAGCGGGGGAGCAGCTGAATCTATTCGTGCTATGTTATCCTATTATATTTCTGTTTATAATATTGTAGATGAGTTTAGTGAGGAGGTGTTAGCTCCACTAGTGATCGATACACCTAATCAGCATGAGCAAGCAAATAATCATTATGACAATATTGTTGACTTCTTAATGACAGAATTACCTAAAGATTCACAGCTTTTTTTATGCAGTATGGATGATGTAAAGCTTGATCCATTGAAAGGGATTGGCAATGTTATTTATCTTGAGGATGAACGGTCTTTGCTTAAAAAAGACATCTATGAATTAGTGAGTGCATTTATTGCACTTAAAATAGACTTGTGAAGATCGTGCTCTAGCTTGCTACTCCATAAGTTTGAGGGTACGTTGAAAAGTCGGTTGCAGGGGCTTACAAAACTCGCTTATGAGTTATATTGTGAGTTTTAAATGACAGCGCAGTTAGTTATTTCCCTCCATCACCACCAAACTTCCCATCACCCCTTCACACAACGGCTTGATCTCGCTGAAGCCTTCCTCGACGGTAAAGTCCGTCTTGGCTTTGGCGTAGGCGGTGCCGTCGGCGGCGGGGTGGTAGCTGGTGCAGTGCAGGCGGATCAGCTTGTCATCGAGAAAGAGGCCGTATTCGCGGGTCTGCGAGGTGATGGGCATGCCCTGGTGTCGTTGTGTCATGGCGATATCGAACCAGTAGGCCTGTCGGTGATCCACTCGTGTCAGGCCGGAGTCGAGCATCTGGCTGTTGATGGGCGCCCACTGGGCCAGCGTATTGGTGGAGGCCATCACCTTGAGCTGCGCGTCACTGACGGTGTCACCATGCAGGTCATAGATCTCGAGGATGATCATGTCGGTGCCGGTACCGGCCTGACTCTGCCATTTCTGCACGATATGCGGCAGGCGACCCTCGGCGGCAGACCACGAGGCGGGCAGGTGCAGCGCGAGGTTGATGCCCAGCGACTTGGGATGGCCCTTGGTGTGGAACTGCTGGAAATAGCCGTCGTACAGCTCGTACACCGGCTCGATCTGATATTTGGTCGCCAGCAGAAATTCCTTGAACGGCGAGGGCAGATATTCCCCCTGGGCGCGCAGATGAATGGCTTCGATGAAGCGGGCCGCGAAGTCGCTGGTCAGCTTGTCGGTGGTCAGTTGCGAATCCAGTTCCTTCTTTATCTGACGGCGAATGCCATCCAGCACTTCGCGTGCGTGCTCCCGCCCCATCAGGGTGGCGAGGTTGTCCGCCAGACGATGGGTGATGTTCGGGAAGGCATTGTCGAAATAGGCGGAGGCAAGCTCTGCATCCGGCGCGAGGCCGGGGTACTCCTCGGCGATGCGTGACAGCGTGATGTCCTGGGCGATGACGAAGCCGTAGGTACTGCTCAGCGTGTTGATGACCTGAGGCGAGGAGCGAAACTGTGCCGCTTCGGCGCGTGCCGAGGCACCGGGAGTCATGAGACATGAGCCCAGGCTCAGGCCGAGCGTGAAGGCGGTGACGGCCAGCCCGGGAATTGCCCCAAAGGAGCGTATTACGGCAAACGCCATGCGTGACATCCTGTCAGAGTGCGATCAATTCAATCCTATCATCGGCTTACGATGACTTCTCGTGTGCTGGCGCTGTTCAGATGCCTAATCAGGCAGAAGTATCAGGCTGTGCGTCATGCGCCGCACGCGGTTTCCCTTCAGAGAGCAGCAGACAACGATGTCCAGACGACACCAGTATTCGGTTGATCTCGAGTGGACCGGCAATCGCGGCGATGGCACCCGCCATTACACCGCCTATGAGCGTGATTTCGTGGCCCGTGTCAGTGGCAAGCCGAGTATTGAAGGCTCCGCCGACCCTGCCTTTCGAGGCGACGCTGGTCGCTTGAATCCGGAAGACATGCTGGTGGCCTCCGTCTCGGCCTGCCACAAGCTGTGGTATCTGCACCTGTGTGCCGAGGCCGGCATTCGTGTCATGCGCTATCACGACCACGCCGAGGGCACGATGCAGGAAGGCGCGCCCGCCGCTGATGGCAAGACTCAGACAGAGAGCCAGGGCGAGGCGGGACGTTTCACCTCCATCGTGCTGCGCCCCGAGATCACGCTGGCCGCCGGTGACGATATCGCGCTCGCTCATGAGCTGCACCACAGGGCGCATGCGCTGTGCTACATCGCCAATTCACTGAATTTTCCGGTCAGCTGTGAGGCGGTGATCATCCATGAGTGATGTGTAGCAGTCAGCCTGCGTCAAATTGGCCGTGTCGGACTGACCGTGCCAGACCCCAAAAGGCCACCAGAGCAATCTGGTGGCCTTTTTTGGTTTCAGCGCTCTGTTTCTAGCATTGTTGTGCGCAGGATGAGGTTGAAGTCCCATTTCATGGGGCCTTCAAGAAGATACGTACGTACTTAATTATTTAAATAAATAACGAACGAAACAATAATGGCAACGCTTTTTTTATTAATTTACATCCCGTTGTAAAATTTTCGTTATGTGTTTTTGCGGTTAGGCGAGCATACTAAAATGCGCAAATGTACATAATAAATATTTATGTTTAAAATTCCTTGATTTGATTCCTTCGAGCTGTTTAGATGATGCCGCTTCAGTAAGTAATCCACATGGCTATTTCTGTTGAAGGGGTGTAGGTTTGGTTAAAAAATACGTTACGAGTGATGAAAGAGTTGATATGGTAAAAAGAAAAGAGCGAGGGGACAGTCTTCTGTCGATATCTCAAGCTACGGGCTATGGTGTGTCAACTGTTGAAAAACACTTAAAAAAAGCCGAAATGGAAAATTTGCATTTAAATCTTGAGCAAAGCACTGAACTAGAGCTCAAAAAAGCTAAAGAGTTAATTAAGAAGCTCAAGGGAAGAATCGCTGAGCTTGAAAAAGATTTGAGTGGTTATAAGATAGTGCTAAAAGCAGAATTTGGGAAGTGAGATAGCTCACGCCTAGAGGTCAAGTGTTAGATGTTTCCTGTAGCCCAATGCTGCCTTAACTAAAAAGGCCACCAGAGCAATCTGGTGGCTTTTTTGCTTTCAGCGTTTCACCGGCGAATCAGGAGAGTGGATCAACTGCGTGCGTTCACTTCCTCGATCAGCTTGCTGGAACCGGTAAGATCCGGCAGGCAGGCGCCGTCGGCGATCTTCGCCAGCAGCACGTCTTCCGCTTCTTGTACCTCGATGGCGTGGCTGGCGATGGCGGTGACTTCCTCTGGCGCCATGACGATGACACCGCTTTCATCAGCGAGGATGGCATCGCCCGGATTGACGACCACGCCGCCAATGCTGACCGGGACGTTGAGCGTGCCGCCGATTCCGGCGAAGCGGGTGGTCAGGGAGGCGACACCGCGACTCCAGACCGGGAACTGCTTGTCGCGAATGGTCAGTGCATCGGTGGCCATGCCGTCGATCACCACGCCTGCCACGCCGAGGCGTGAGGCGACCGTGGTCATCACGCCGCCCCAGCAGGCGCGGTGGCGATCGCCCTGACGATGGACGATGAGCACATCGCCCGGCCGCACCAGACGCATCAGGTGGTTGAGCAGGGTGCCATCTTCCGGCGGCAGCGAGACAGTGACGGCGGTACCGGCGATGCGTACTTCCGGCAGCATGCTGGCAATCGCCGGTTCGACGAAGCCGTGGGTGTGGAAGTGGCCGATGGTGGCCGTCTCGCACTGCATGAGCTGTTCCAGCAGCTCCGGCGCGACCTGGTCTGGCATGTCATTGAGTTGGTACATGAAAGTCTCTCGCTGTGGTCGGTCAGATCAGGCTGGGCAGGAAGGTCGTCAGCCACGGGGCCCAGTAGAGCATCAGCATCGCGAACAGGAAGCAGATGACGATCGGCCAGGCGGCGGCGTAGATGGTCTGCATCGGTGTCGCCGGGGCGGCGCCTTTCACCGCGAACAGATTGTAGCCGAAGGGCGGGGTCAGACTGCCCACCGAGATGTTGATCAGGAACAGCGTCCAGAACCACACCGGATCAAAGCCATACAGCTTGACCAGCGGCGCGTAGATGGGAATCACCACCATCATGAAGGCGATCTGGTCGATGAACATGCAGGCGATCAGCGGAATCAGCATCAGGATCAGCAGCATCCACACCGGGTCGAGATCCAGTCCGGTCACGCTGCTCACCAGCCCGCTGGTGGCGCCGGTGAAGCTCAACAGCTGCGAGAACAGCTTCGAGCACGCCAGGATCAGGATGATCATGGTGCTGACCTTGAGCGACGACATTACCGCTTCGCCCGCCATCTTGAAGGAGAACTTGCGGTAGTAGGCGGCGACCAGCAGTGAGCCCAGCACGCCGGTGGCGGCGGACTCGGACGGTGTGGCGATGCCGAGCAGAATCAGGCCCAGAACGGCGAAGATGATGATGGTGAACGGCAGCATGTTGATCACGGCGCGGCGCTTTTCCTGGGCCGTGCCACCTCCGCTTTCATCGACGGGCGGCGCACGGCGCGGGTCCATCGTGATGCGCACCTTCACATAGAGGATGAACAGCGCGGCCAGCAGGATGCCGGGCAGGATACCGGCGATCAGCAGGCGTGCGATGGAGACATCCACCATCGAACCGATGATGATCACCAACAGACTCGGCGGGATGATCGGCGCGAGGCTCGCACCGCCCAGGATCAGGCCGATGGAGAGCCTGTCGTCATAGCCGCGCTCCTGCATGGTCGGCAGCGCCGAGCGGCTGAGCATAGCGGTCACGGCCAGCGCCGAGCCGGACAGGGCACCGAACAGCGTCGAGAGGGCGACGACGAAGAAATAGAGACGACCCTTCATGCGGCCCATCAGGGCATCCAGCGAGTCGAAGATCACATCGATGGAGCCGGAGCGGAACAGCAGCTCCCCCATCAGCACGAACAGCGCGATGGTGGTCAGCGTCTCCGAGGTCATGCTGTCGTAGACACTGTTGGCGAACATGCCGAAACCGGCGGTGCCCATCAACCACAGCGTGCCGAGCACGTTGATGGTCAGGAAGGCGGCGAAGACGGGAATGCCGAGGGCGAACAGGCCCATCAGCAAGGCGATGGCCAGGCCCAGAGAGGTATACCATTCCATGACTCAGGGTCCTTTTCTGGTGTCGGCGGTCGCCGAGGGCGTCGCGCGGCTAAAGGCGTGACGCAGGAAGTACAGGGCGGCGCTGATCATCGCGTAGGCGATGAAGCTGGAGACCCAAACCTTGGGAATGTCGAGACCCATGGCGGTGGTGGTGTGGTAGCTGAACTGACGCAGGCTTTCCTGCACGCAGATCCAACCGGCCACGGCGCAGACGGCGCCGGTCACCAGGGCAAGGAGACGATCATAGACAGCGCGCGCGGCAGGGCCGAGGCGCTCCGGCAGCACGGTGATGGCGATATGGCCATGGGTGCGTGCCAGTTCCGGCGTTGCCAGCGAAATCGAGAGGCATAGCAGGTAGGCCACCATCGCGCCGGACCACAGGGTGGGTGAGTTGAAGAAGTAGCGCGCGATGACTTCCAGCCAGAAGCACAGGACGATGCCACACAAGGTGACACCGCCCAGAAGGAAGCCTGCTCGCGTCACGCCGTCATGCACACGTGCAAGCAGGGTTAGCATGGTGAATTCCTTACTCGCTGACGGTGGTCAGGTGCTTCTCGATCGCCAGCTCGCGCATGGCGGTCACGGCTTCCGGTGACTTGTCGATGCCCAGCTGCCAGATACCGTCGGTGACCAGCGCATCCAGACGCTCGGCGTCTTCCGGTGCGAATTCGGTGGGCTGCATGCCGGCTTCGTCCAGCGCCTTCCACTCTTCGACCGCCAGTTCATCCAGGATCGGGACAATCTCGGTTTCCAGCTCACGCCCTTCGTCGAGCAGCACTTGCTGCTGTTCCGGCGACAGGGTGTTGAAGGCGTTCAGATTCATCAGCACGAAGTTGTAGGTCTGACCGAAGGTCGGCTTGGAGTAGTAGCCGGCGACTTCCTGCCAGCCCATGTCCTTGACGCCATTCAGGCCCCAGGCGGCGCCGTCGATCACGCCACGGTCCATCGCGGAATAGACATCGCCACTGGACATCAGCACCGGCGTACCGCCCAGGCCCTTGGTGACGTTGGTATAGGTGGGGCTGCCGCGCAGACGACGGCCATCCAGACCCGGCGTGCCGGTGATCGGCTCCTTCAGCACGTACTGGAAGCCGTGGCTGCCCAGCGGCGGAATCGCGATCAGCTTGAGGCCCAGGCCGTTGTAGTGCTCATCGACCATGTCCCACAGGCCGGATTCACGTGTCTGTTCCGGGTTCACCGCCACGCCATCCATCGCGGCGCCGACGCCGGTGGTGTTGGTGTGATAGGCGGCGTGGGTATACAGCAGCTGGAAGACACCGGCAGCGACAGGCTGCAGCTGCTCGAAGGGCGGCACCACATCCGGGCCGGTCAGCTTGATGGTGAGGTCGGCGGCCTTGTTGGCTTCGACTTCCTTGATGAAGCGCTGAGCAATCTCGCGGGAGTAGGCGGTGGTCTGGTCGTAACTGGACAGCATGCGCAATTCGGTGGCCATGGACTGGGTGGCCGGGAGGAGCGCGAGCAGCGGGAGAAGAAGAGCGGGCTTGAGGGTTTTCATGACAGTATCCACGTTATCGTTATTGTGAGCGGGGCAGTGCATGCGGGACATCCCGTGACCCTGATGCTGAGTCGTAGAGAGGCATGCGGTACCTGTCCCTGCTTCTTGTTGTGATGGTACGCCTTCAATCTATGAGGCCCTCCCTTCGCGGTCAACGAATCATCAGCCTTTTGGGCTTTCAAATTTCAATACGCAGTATTTGCCAGATTTATGCAAGAAAATATGTGTGTATAGTGCGCTGACAAAAAGCGAGGGTTTCGAGGGTAAATAGGCCGCTTCATGGTAGAAAAGACCGTCAAGTCATCGCAAGGATGGCGGTCAGTCAATCGAGGAAATCCTTCTGAAGCCATCTGCTCGCTCAGCAAGCTGGTCAAGAAGATAGTCAGTAGAATGGCGGGCATGAAATCATCGAGTGACTGCTGCTGAACACAGGAAAGCCCCCGTTGCCGATGCTCACGAGAGGTCATCGGTCACGGGGGCTTTCGGTTGGTGCATCACTGTCTGAGGCGCACTGAGCGCCACTGTCATCTCAACCAGCCAGGTCGGCCAGTCAGTGCGGTAAGTCAGTGCGCCAAGTCAGCTTGGCCAGTCAACACGGTCAGTCAGCTCGGCCAGTCAGCGCGGTGCAGACTCGGTCGAGAGGCTCAGGCTCAGGCTCGGCTTGCGCAGTGCCAGCGGCATCAGTGCCAGCGAGACCGGCAGACCGATCATCACCGGGTGCAGGCCGAAGGGATGGCCCAGTACCTGCCATAGTACGGCGGTGGCCAGCCCGCCCCACATCATGATCACTCCGCCACGCGGGTCTGGCGTGCGACGGCACAGCGCGACCACCGTCGGCACCAGCACACCGCAGACCAGCATCGCGCTGCCGAGAATCCAGATATCGAGCAGACGCGGTGCGTAGAGCGCCAGGCCCAGTGAAATCAAGGACATGGCGACCACCGAGTGGCGGCTCATGCGCAGCATGAAGGCATCATCGCGGCCTTTCATGCGCGGCTTGATGATGTCGTTGGCAATCGACGACGCGCCGGCGATGAAGAACGAATCGGCACACGAGATGATGGTCGCCAGCAGCACGACGACCATGCTGACCATCAGCGGCAACGGCAGCGTGGTCTTGATGATGGCGTAGAAGGACAGGTCCGGATTGGCCACCGCGATATCCAGCCCCAGCCTGGCGAAGGCACCGATCAACACCACGGCAGCGCCGACCAGCAGCGTGAAGACGATGGCGACGGCGTAGCCGGTACGTGCCGCCTTGAGGCTGCGTGCGGCCCAGAAGCGCTGCCACAGGTCCTGGCGCACGAACTGATAGGCACCGATGGTCAGCATGTAGACCGCCAGTTCATGGCCGGAAATGCCGGTCAGGCTCAGGAAGTTAGGGTTGCCTTCGGGCATGGGCGCCGCACTGATGAACGCCCAGCTGCCGCTGGCGTAGTAGACGGTGACCAGCAGGAAGAAGATGCCGACGGTCTGCAGGGTGCCCAGGATGGCGTCAGACCAGATGACCGCCATCAGGCCGCCCAGCCATGTCTTGGCGGTCAGCAGTGCCCAGGTCAGCAGGATGCCCACCGGCAGCGCCAGGCCGAACACCAGCTTGAGCACCGTGGCCACGGCCACGAACTGCATGCCGGTGATGGCCGCGTAGGCGCACAGGATACTGAGCAGGGTCGGCACCCTGACGCCTTCGCCGAAGCGACTGACCAGGAAGTCGGCCAGCGTCACCATGGTAAGGCGCTCGCCTTCGGCGTGGATCTTGCCGATGAAGAAGTACAGCGCGATGCCCGCGAAGGTCATGCCCACCGGCAGCCACAGCTGGCCCATGCCGAAGGTGTAGCCCTTGGAGACGAAGCCCAGCAGGGTAGAACCGCCGACGGCGGTACCGATCAGCGTACAGATCAGCGGGAAGGTCGAGGTGGAACGGCCTGCGACATTGTAGTCATCATAGGTCTCGATGCGGCGGAAGAAATACAGCGAAAGCCCCATCAGAAATACGCCGCATGCTATGATCATTATCGAGAGAATGAAGGTTTCTCGGGTATCGAACATCGTCGTGTTTTCCGCTTTATTGATATTGTATTGATCGTCATTGCCGTCTTGAGCGAGAGGGAATATATCACTCGAGGGCAGACGTTGGTGACGCGGTGCAGACTTTATTACCATCTGGCGTGCCGCCGAGAGTGCGTTTCATTGTCCTCTTGCCGGCCGCGCCACTTTCGGGACAGGAACAATCGCCATGCGACCCATCCATGACACGCTGGACTGGAACCTGCTGAGAACCTTCATCGTCATCGTCCAGGAGGAAAGCGTCAGTCGGGCCGCGGCGCGTCTCTACCTGTCACAGCCAGCGGTGAGTCTGTCACTCAAGCGTCTGGAAGAACGTCTCGGGCAGCGACTGATCGAACGTGACAGCCATAGCTTTCGCGTGACGGGGGCGGGGCAGGTGGTCTATCGCGAGGCGGTGGAGATCTACGCCAACGTGGCGCGTCTCGCCTCTGAGGTGGGCAACAGTCATACGGAGATTTCCGGGCATGTCTCGCTCCTTTTCATTACCGGCATCGAATGCCGATTCCTTGATAGCGTGTTCGCGCGCTTTCATCGCTGTTTTCCCCAGGTCACCTTCTCGATCCAGGAGATGTCCAGTCACGAGGTGCAGCAGGGCCTGTTGCAGCGCCAGGGTGCGCTGGGCATCTGTCTGGCCCAGCAGACCCCGGAGCCACTGATGTCCCAGGTGCTGGCGCGCCAGAGCTACCGCTACTTCTGTGGTCGCATGCACCCGTTGTTCGGTCAGCAGAATCTACCGCTGGAGGCGCTGCGCAATGAACGTTATGTCTCCTTTGGCAGTGAGCAGCTCGATGGCGTGCTGTCACCGCTGGCGATGTTCCGCGCCCGCGAGGGCTTGCAGGGCCCGGTGATCGGTCAATCCAGCAGCCTGCAGGAAATCCGCCGCATGGTGCTGGCCGGCTGGGGCATCGGCTGCATGCCGGAACACACCGTGCGGCGCGAGATCGACGAAGGGCAGCTGTGGCCCTTGCCACCCTATGGGGGCGTGGCCGATATCGACCTGCATCTGATGTGGCACCGCGAAGCGCGTTTCAGTGCCGCCGAATCCACCTTCGTCGACTTCCTGCACAACGCGCTGGCCAAGGTGCCGCTGGAAGAGCGTCTGCATCGTGGGCTGGAAATGCAGCTGCCGGATGCCAATGCCGTGCTGGCCAGCGACGGCGCACCCGCTACTTGATCCACCGCTGGCGCTCGATCAAGGGCTTGCTCTCAAGCCCGTCTTGAAGCCCGCCCTGATGCGCGTTTTGAATGGCCCGCGCCGCTGTCACCAGAGAGTCCGGGTGGCAGCGGCGCTTCGGGGTCGACCCTCGGGGGGCGACCGACGGTTCAATAGGCCAGATTGATCCAGGTGGTCTTCAGATCGGAGTACTTGTCCAGCGCGTGCAGTGACTTGTCACGCCCGAAACCCGACTGCTTGACGCCACCGAAGGGCACGCTGATATCGCCATCGGCGTAGCAGTTGACCCACACCAGCCCCGCCTTCAAACGTCGCGAGACACGATGGGCACGCGCCAGATCCCGCGTCCACAGTCCAGCGCCCAGCCCGTAGATGGAATCATTGGCCAGTTCGATGGCCTCTTCCTCGCCGCTGAAGCGGGTCACGCCGAGCACCGGGCCGAAGATTTCCTCGCGCATCACGGTGCTGTTCTGGCTGCCTTCCACGATGGTCGGCTCCAGATACCAGCCACCGGCGGTGGCGTCGCTGGGCGCGATGGCGCGGCCGCCCTGATGCAGCGTCATGCCTTCCGCGAGTGCCGTCTCGACGAAGCCGAGCACCTTCTCGTGGTGGTCCGCGCTGACCAGTGCGCCCATGCGCGTGGCCGGATCGAGCGGGTCACCGGCCGGCATGGCGCGGGCGCAGGCGATCAGGCGCGGCATGAACTCATCGAAGATGGCCTCATCGACATACAGGCGCGAACCGGCGATGCAGACTTCGCCCTGATTGATGAAGATGGCGTCGGCGGCGGCGCGTGCGGCCTGGTCGAGATCCGGGCAATCGGCGAACACGATATGCGGTGACTTGCCGCCGCATTCCAGCCACACCCGCTTCAAGTTGGAGTCGCTGGCGTAGCGCATGAAGCGCTTGCCCGTCGCGGTAGAGCCGGTGAAGGCCAGCGCATCGACTTCCATGTGCAAGCCAAGCGCCTGACCCGCCACCGCGCCGAGGCCCGGCGTGACGTTGAAGACGCCCGCCGGAAGGCCGGCTTCATCAGCGAGTGCTGCCAGACGCAGCGCGCTCAGGCTCGAGGATTCGGCCGGCTTGAGTACCACGCTGTTGCCCAGCGCCAGCGCCGGCGCGAACTTCCAGGAGGCAATCATCAGCGGGAAGTTCCACGGCACCACCGCCGCGACCACGCCCAGCGCTTCACGGGTAATGGTGGCGTGCACGTTCTCGCCGGTGGGCGCGATCTCGTCGTAATGCTTGTCGATGGCCTCGGCGTACCAGTCCACCGCGCGCGCGGTTTCCACCAGATCAAAGCCCAGGCTGTCGCCGATCGGCTTGCCCATCTCCAGTGTCTGCAGCAGCGCCAGTTCTTCGGCATTGTCGCGGATCAGCTGCGCAAAGCGCTGCAGCACGGCCTTGCGCGCCTGGGGCGACTGGCGCGACCACACGCCGGAGTCAAAGGCACGCCGCGCCGCCATCACGGCGCGGTCGATGTCCTGCTCGGTGCAGGCGGTGACATGCGCCAGCACGTCGCCGGTGGCCGGATTCCAGGCCGGGAAGGTGTCACAGCCGGTGCTTTCCACATAGGCACCGTCGATGAAGGTACGCGTCTCGAAGGTCAGCTCTGCCGCGCGCTGCTGCCAGTCGGCATGGGTCAGCGGAGCGGCAGGGGTCGAAGCAGTGGCAGCGCTCATTGGGCGTTCTCCGCGGTGGTGGTGTTGGCGCTGTCGGCGAGAGAGCCGCGGATGACGACACCGGCGCGCTTGAGCATCGCCAGCAGCAGCACATTGGCACCGGCTTCGAGATCGGCAGGCTCGGCGTTCTCGCTCTCGTTGTGGCTGATGCCGTCTTCGCAGGGCACGAAGATCATCGCTACCGGATTGATGCCGGCGATCTGCACGGCGTCGTGACCGGCACCGGTTTCCATGTCGCGGAAGCTGAGGTTCAGCTCCTGACTTGCACTGCGCACCATCTCGATCAGTTCCGGCGCGAAGGGCGTCGGCGGAATGTGCTGCACTTCGATCAGTTCGACATCGACGCGCTGCTTGTCGCTCTGGTTGGCGGCGTGATGCTTGAGGCACAGCGCCTTGAGCTGGTCGTGCATCTCGGCCAGTACCGCCGGTTCCAGGTGGCGCAGGTCGACACTGAAGCGCACCTGGCCCGGAATCACGTTGCGCGAGTTGGGATGCACATTGAATTCGCCACAGGTGACGCGGCCATTGGGCTGGTAGGCATCGGCCAGTGTCAGGATATCGCTGACCAGCGCGCAGGCGGTCTTGAGCGCATCGCGGCGGTAGGGCATCGGCGTCGGGCCGGCGTGGGCTTCCTGACCGCTGACTACCACGTCGAACCAGTGCAGACCCAGCGAGCCGGTGACGGCACCGATGGTGATCTCTTCCTGCTCCAGCACCGGGCCCTGCTCGATATGCGCCTCGAAATAGGCGCCGAAATCATGGCTGCCCACCGCCACGTCGCCGGCATAGCCGGTGCGCTCAAGCGATGCGGCAACGCTGTCGCCGTCACGGTCGGTGGCGGCCAGCGCCTTCTCCAGCGGGATCAAGCCCGCATGCACGCCGGACCCCATCATCACCGGCACGAAGCGGCTGCCTTCCTCGTTGGTCCAGATCACCACTTCCAGCGGCGCTTCGGTCTCGATGCCGTGTTCATCCAGCACGCGCATGACCTCAAGGCCAGCCAGCACGCCGAAGCAACCGTCGAACTTGCCGCCGGTGGGCTGGGTGTCGATATGGCTGCCGGTGGCCACCGGTGGCAGGCTGTCATTGCGGCCCGGACGACGGGCGAAGATGTTGCCGATCTCGTCGACGCGCAGTGTCAGGCCGGCGGCCTCGAGCCAGCCGGTGACCAGCTCGCGGCCGGCGCGGTCTTCTTCGGTCAGGGCCAGACGGCAGTTTCCGCCCTTGGGCGTGGCGCCGATCTCGGCCAATGTCATCAGCGCGTCCCACAGGCGCTTGCCATCGACGCGCAGGGCGAGGGAGTCCAGCACGTCTTGAGTCGCTTGAGTTGTGGATGTGCTCATGTCAGATACCTGCCTTGTCGTTGCGTGTCAGAGCGTCTTCGCGGATGCCGCTCAGCAGCTTGCCCGGGGCGATACCGTCCGGGTCATAGCGCAGCTCGATCAGGGCCGGCAGACGCTCGCGGTCGGCGAATTCCAGCGCGCGCGTGAAGCTTTCCTCGAAGTCCTCGTCCTTCTCCACCACCTGACCGAGGCCGCCGTAGGCGGTGACCAGCGCCGCGAAGTCCGGATTGGTGAAGGTCAGTGCGATCTCGCGGCCCGGGAAGTCGTTTTCCTGGTGGGCACGGATGGTGCCCCACATGCCGTTGTTGAACACCAGCACTACGATGCCGAGGCGGTACTGCAGCGCCACGCCCAGTTCCTGCAGGTTCATCTGGAAGCAGCCATCACCGGCGTAGCAGACGGCGGGGCGCTCCGGGAACTCGAGCTTGCTGGAGATGGCGGCGGGCAGGCCATAGCCCATGGAACCGACGGTCGGAGCCAGCGAACTGCCCAGGCCACGGAAGCGCACATAGCGGTGGGCGTAGAGCGCGTAGTTGCCGGCGCCGACGCTGATGCAGCCCTTGCCATCGAGAATGCGATCGACGGTCAGGCTGACCTTGTCCAGGCTCAGCGGGCCCGGCGACGGCTGCTCTTCCAGCGTGGCCAGATAGGCGGCGCGTGCCTCGCGGGTGATGTCAGACCAGCGCGGTGCGCTGTCCGGTGACAGGGTGGAGAGCGCCAGTGAGAAGCCGTTGACGTCGGTATTGATGGCCAGCGTCGGTTGATAGACACGGCCCAGCTCTTCCGGGTCTGCGTAGATGTGCACCAGCTTCTGGGTCGGCACCGGTGACTGGATCCAGCTGTAGCCTTCGCTGGTGGCTTCGCCGATACGGGTACCGACGGCGATCACCAGATCACTCTCGACCAGCTGCTGGCGCAGTGCGTCATGCATGCCCATGCCGACATGACCGGCGAATTGCGGCAGTTCCGCATCCACGCACTCCAGACGGCGCCAGGCGACACCGGTGGGGATATCGAAGCGCTGGGCGAAGCCTTCCAGCGCGACCTGGGCATCGCGGGTCCAGCCGCTGCCACCGACCAGCAGGAAGGGGCGCTCGGCAGTCGCAAGCAGGCGCTTGAGCTTATCCAGCTGCGGCTGACCCGGGTAGGTGGCCAGACGCGGGTGCGGCTTGACGTCCGCGACCTGCGCCTCGCCCCACAGGGTGTCTTCGGGCAGTGCCAGCACCACCGGCCCCGGACGACCGCTGCGCGCCACCTGATAGGCACGCGCGATGTATTCCGGAATGCGCGAGGTGTCATCGATCTGCGCGACCCACTTGGTCATCTCGCCGAACATGCGGCGGTAATCGATTTCCTGGAAGGCTTCGCGCTCGATGAAGTCGCCACCGACCTGACCGATGAACAGGATCATCGGCGTGGAATCCTGATAGGCGGTGTGTACGGCGATGGAGGCGTTGGTGGCGCCCGGGCCACGGGTGACGAAGCACACGCCCGGCTCGTTGGTCAGCTTGCCGTAGGCCTCGGCCATATAGCCCGCGCCACTTTCCTGGCGGCAGACGATGGGCTCGATGGCACCCTTGTGCTCATTGAGCGCATCGATGCACGGCAGGTAGCTTTCGCCCGGCACCAGGAAGACACGCTTGGTACCGTGCAGACGGATCTGGTCGACGAGGATCTGCCCGCCATTGCGCAGCGGCAGGGTGGAAGCGGAGGAGGTGTTCGCGGCCTGAGTCATGGGAGTGCTCTCGTTGTTGTTGAGAATTCGATGTTGAGAAATCGGTACTGAGAAACGGTGTTGAGAAATCGGTGCCTTGAAGCGGCAATGAATTAGGTGCGGGGCTCGTCAGGGAAACCCTCAGCACTGAGATGCGTTGCTGTCGACGGGCATCAGGTCTGCGTCCCACCAGCGGGCATCGGGTCAGCGCCGCGAGCGGGCATAAGGTCATAAAGCGCTTCGAGCTGTTCGGGGTGGATGACGCAGCGTGCCTTGAACCCCTGCTGGTTGGCCCAGTGCTGGTCGGTGCCCAGCCCGTGCTGCCAGCGCCATGGGCCATCGATGGCCAGTCGTTCATGGCGCTGGCAGACCTTCGCCAGTCGCTCGCGCCACGGCTTGAGCGTCTCGGTGATGATGGCGACGGGCAAATCCGGCATCAGTCCGAGATCCGCGGCCAGATCCCCGGTACCGATCAGCGCACCCAGCAGGCGTGGCGTGTCATCGCCCGGGGCAAGCAGTTCCTCGGCGGCCAGCAGTCCGGCCTGGCTTTCCAGCGTCGCGACACTTTTCAGGCAAGCCTGTGGCAGGCCATGCAGGTCTTCCTGCTCGGCGAGGGCGTCATCCAGAGCTGCCAGCTGGGCGCGTTGCTCGACGGCGGGCAGGAAGATGGCGGCAGGAGTCCCGGTGGAATCGCCCAGGGCGGTGCTGATCAGTTCGGCCAGCTCGTCATGTCCGCCGTGCGTGAGCCGGTTGAGACGCACGCACGGCCATATCTCGAGGGCACGGGCGCGTCTGGCGAATTCGGCGAAGCGGCTGATGGCAAGCTCGCGTCCGACGGCCGGGGTGAACTCCTCGAGATCGACCACGATGGCATCGGCACCGCTGGTGAGCGCGGCTTCCAGTCGTGCAGCGTCATCGCCGGGCACGAAAAGCCAGCGCTGCGGGAGGGGCTGAGTGGCAAGAGAGGTCATCGCTCAGCCCTCCATCAGGTTGGGCAGGAACAGCACGAGTTCCGGAATGAAGGTGATCAGCATCAGCACGGTCAGCATCGCGCCCAGCATCAGGCCCAGCGGACGCAGCGAGTCGCTGACGTTGATCCCGGCGATGCGACACGCGGCCATCAGGTCGATGCCCAGCGGTGGCGTGTTGGCACCGATGGCCAGATTGACGGTCAGCAGCACTCCGAAGTGCACCGGGCTGATGCCGTATTGCGCCAGCAGCGGCATCACGATGGGCGTCACGATGATGATGATCGCCACGCTTTCCATGAAGGAACCCAGCACCAGCAGCACGGCGGTCAGCAGCAGCAGGACGCTGATGCGGCTGTCGGTGAATTCGCCGATCAGCTGGGCGATGGCCTGCGGCACCTGCTCGTAGGTCAGGCCCCAGGCGAACATGCCAGCCGCACCGATGATCAGCAGGATGGCGCCGGTGGTTTCGGCGGTCGCGCGGACACTGTCCAGGAAGCCGCGCCAGGTCAGACTGCGATAGACACAGGTACCGATGATGATGGCGTAGAGAATCGCGGAGGCGGCGGCCTCGGTGGGCGTGAAGACCCCGAAGCGGATACCGCCGATGATCATCACCGGCACCATCAGCGCCGGCATGGCACTGAGTAGGGCGCGGCGACGCTCGCCGGGCACACGGGCCGCGACACCGCCCGACCAGCCATGCTTGCGTGACATGTAGAGAGCGACGCCGACCAGCGCGACCGTCAGCATCAGGCCGGGGATGATGCCGCCCATGAACAGCTGGCCCACCGAGGTGTTGGAGGTGGTGCCGTAGACGATCATCACGATGCTGGGCGGAATCACGGTGCCGATGGAGCTGGCGGTACCGACCAGCGCACTGCTGAAGCCCTTGTCATAGCCATTGCGGGCCATGGTGGGCAGCAGCATGCTGCCGATGGCGATCACGTCCGCCACACCGGAACCCGACAGCGCGCCGAACATCATGCAGGCCAGCACCGCGACCACCGCCAGGCCGCCGCGGATATCACCGACCATCGCCATGCACAGTCGTACCAGGCGCTCAGTGAGGCCAGCGCGATTCATCAACTGGGCGGCGAGCACGAACAGCGGGATCGCCAGCAGGGTGAAGCTTTCCATTCCGGCCACGAATTGCTGCGCCGAGACCATCATGGGCGCGGCACCGAAGGCCAGCAGATAGAAGAGGGCCGACATCAACAGCGCGAAGGCGATGGGAATGTCGATGAGGATGCCGAGCGCGAATACGCCGAGCAGAGCCAGGGCGCCGAGAGTCATGGGGCATCTCCTTGGCGAGAGGAAGCGTTGTCAGGCGCAGTGGCATGCGTCTCGTGAGCCTCGGCTCCGATCGCTGAAGGGCTCAACAGATGCTCAAGCTGGACGAGTGCCATCGCGGTGCAGCACAGCGGCACGGACAGATAGACGATGCCGGCCGGAATCTGCAGCGCGGTGGTGGTCTGGCGCATCGTGATGGCGGTCAGGTCCATGCCTGCCTTGGCCAGCAACACCAGCATGATCAGGATCATGGCGTCAGTGATGCGTCCGGTGATGCGCTGGATACGCACCGAGCGCACCAGCAGCGGCAGCAGGCCCGCACTCAGGTGAGTGCGGTTGCGGGTGCAGGACACCGCGGCCAGCAATGTCGTCCAGACCAGCACCAGCTGCGGCAATTCCTCTGCCCAGTGCGGCGGCTGACCCATCACCCAGCGCATGAAGACGGTCCAGATCACCAATGCCGACAGGGCGGCCACGCCGCTGGCAGCCAGGGCCAGACAGCCCCGGCAGCTCCAACGTGAGAGGGTGATCATCAAGGTACGCACGGCACACAGCACTGCCAGCGGCTTGACGGAGGGAGAGGCGGAAGACATCGTCACTCGCCCTTGCGGTATTGCTCGACCAGGCCCATCAGCTCAGGCCCGAAGACGTCGGTGTACTCGGCCCACACCCCCTGCACCTTGGCATTGAAGGGCGCGGTATCGACCTCGTTGACCTGCATGCCGGCTTCTTCCAGCTTGGCGACCAGCTCGGCGTCATCCTTCTGGGTCATCGCGCGCTGCTTGTCACGCCATTCGTCGGCGCTCTTCTGTACCGCGGCCTGATCCTGCTCGGAGAGCTGATTCCAGGTGAAGTTGGACATGGTCAGACACGCCGGTGCCCAGACGTGACCGGTGAGGGAGACGTAGTCCTGCACTTCGCTGAACGAGGAGGAATAGATGATGGCCAGCGGGTTTTCCTGGGCATCGAACACGCCCTGCTGCAGCGCGGAGTAGAGTTCACCGAAGGACAGCGGTGCCGGGCTTGAACCCAGCGCGGTGAAGGTGTCCAGACGCATCTTGTCCGGCGTGACGCGAATCTTCAGGCCGGCGAGGTCTTCCGGGGTGGTGATGGGGCCGCGATTGTTGGTGACGTGACGGAAGCCGTTCTCCCACCAGGACAGGATCTTCATGTTGTGCTCGTCGGCGATGTCCTCGAGCGCATCGCCCAGCTTGCCGTCATAGGCGGCGTAGGCATGTTCGCGGTCCGGCCAGGAGTAGGGCAGTTCGACGATGCCGAAGCGCGCATCCAGCGGCTGGAAGGAACCACAGCCGATCACGCCGGCCGGCACGCTGCCGATCTGCATGCCTTCGACGACGGTCTTCTCGTTGCCGAGCTGACCACTGGGAAAGACCTGGAAATTGACGCGGCCCTCGGTGGCCTCGGCGACATCCTTGGCGAAGCCTTCCGCCGCGATGTTCCAGCTATGGGTCGGCGCCAGCACGTGGCCGAGCTTGATATCCTGGGCCTGAGCGGCGCTCAGGGGCATGGCGCAGGCCGCCGTGATGGCAGCGGTCAGCAGGGCAGGCTTCAGCGGGACGGATTTCATCGGGACACCTCTTGGAGTTGTTATCGTCGTGACAGGCGTCTCTGTGTACGCCTTGACCCAAGAGTGTGTTCTGCTCGTGTATTTCGGTAGTTGCGAATTCTTATTCTTGGTATTAACCAGATTTATGCTGGGTCTGGATGTCCCGCCCATCTGAGAGTCAGTTATGAATATACCGTTATATTATTGGTGCCCATTTCGGTTCTGGCAGACCTGAGAGAAGCAGCAGTCATCGGGACACGCAATGCAGGGCACCCGCGAGCAATGCAGGGCGCCCGCGAAGAGGCGTGTCTTCGCGGGCGCTGATATGTCGCTGAGGCGGCCTGGTTGGCGCCTGATGGCACCTGACTGTCGTTCAAGAGTCGCGCTCGGGTCAGACCACCGCCTTGTCCAGCGCCTGACTGACATCGGCGATAATGTCGTCGATATGCTCGATCCCCACCGAGATACGAATCAGGTCCGCCGAGACCCCGGCCTTGGCCAGTTCTTCCTCGTTGAGCTGGCGGTGGGTGGTGGAGGCCGGGTGGCAGGCCAGCGACTTGGCGTCGCCGATATTCACCAGGCGCAGAATCATCTGCAGCGCATCGATGAACTTGCCGCCGGCGATTCGCCCGGCTTCGGCCTGATCGGCCCCTTTCGTGTCCGTCTTTATGCCGAAACTGATGATGCCGGAGGCCTTGCCGCCGGTGATCTTCTGGCAGGTGGCGTGATAGGGGCTGTCCGGCAGCGCGCCGTAATTGACCCAACTGACACTCGGATGTTGCTGAAGGTATTTGGCCAGCGCGAGCGCATTGCTGCAGTGGCGCTCCATGCGCAGGGCGAGTGTCTCCAGCCCCTGCAGCAGCAGGAAGGCACTGTGCGGCGCGAGCGCAGCGCCGGTATTGCGCAGCGGCACTACGCGGCAACGCCCGATATAGGCAGCCGGACCGAAGGCTTCGGTGTAGACGACGCCGTGATAGGAGGGGTCCGGCTCGTTGAGGATCGGGAAGCGATCCTTGTTGGCGACCCAGTCGAACTTGCCGGAATCGATGATGATGCCGCCCACGGTGGTGCCGTGGCCGCCGATGTACTTGGTCAGCGAGTGGATCACGATGTCGGCGCCGTGATCGAAGGCACGACACAGCACCGGGGTGGCGACGGTGTTGTCGACGATCAGCGGCACGCCATGCTTGTGGGCGATCTCGGCCAGACGTTCGAGATCGACGATGTTGCCGGCAGGATTGCCGATGGACTCGCAGAACACGGCGCGGGTCTTGTCATCGATCAGCGCTTCGAGTGCGGCGAAATCATCAAAGGCCGCCATGCGCACCTCGACCCCCTGACGCGGCAGGCTGTGGGCGAACAGGTTGTAGGTACCGCCATACAGCTGGCTGGTGCTGACGATGTTGTCGCCTACCTGCACCAGTGCCTGGATGGCATAGGTGATCGCCGCCATGCCGGAAGACACCGCCAGCGCTGCGATACCGCCTTCGACGGCGGCCATGCGCTGCTCCAGCACGTCATTGGTCGGATTCATGATGCGGGTATAGATGTTGCCCGGCACCTTGAGATCGAACAGATCCGCGCCGTGCTGGGTGTCATCGAAGGTGTAGGAGGTGGTCTGGTAGATCGGCACCGCCGCCGCCTTGGTGGTGGCTTCCGAGGTGTAACCGTGATGCAGGGCGAGGGATTCCAGCTTCATGTTGTCTACCGACATGACAGTGTCCTTGTGCGAGAGCGTGGCGAAATCTTGTTATGTGGTGCGGTTTTCGTGCGTGCTGTTGCCGTTCGTCCCTATGTGGCTGCGCTTTGCCTCCACCGCCAACTGGGGCGCATGCCGCGACGACGCTCAACATTAGCAACGGGACATCGGCAAGTCCAAGCGTCCCTCACGTCGTCACGTCAGGTCGCTGACTGGGTGGCACGCCGAACTGACGACGAAAGGCAGTAGCGAAATTGGCGGCGCTGCGATACCCCGCCATCTCGGCGGCGGCCTCCACCGTGAGCTTGCGGTCCTGCAGCAGGTGAGCGGCACGGATCAACTGTCGCCGTCTCAGGTCCTGCGTCATGGTCTGGCCGTAGGCGTCGCGATAGCGGCGCTGCAACTGGCGCACGCTCATGCCCAGACGAGCGGCGATCTCCGCCTGACTCAGATAGGCGACTTCTCCATTGTGGATCCAGTCTTCCAGCGTTTCCTTCCAGTCTGCCGTCTCTTGCGGGGGATGCCGTGTCGTGTCATCCGCCTGGGCCGGTCTGGCCGCCAGGCATTCACTGATCACCTCCAGCGCCAGCGATTCGAATCCCAGACGCTGGGCCGGGGAGGTGGGCCGCTGTCGGCTGAAGGTATCCAGTCGTTCCAGCAGACGAGGGGACGGCCACCAGTGGAAATGCGCCAGGTGGCGCATGTGGGACATCACCTCACTGGCACGGGACACGTTCAGGTGCCATTTCAGCCAGGCCGGCGTCAGCGTGAGGATGGCGCTGTGTTCGTGGGCTCCCTTGAGACTGTTCAGTCGGAATTCGGTGGGTTCGTCGAGTGCGATGCACAGTGCACGTCCCGGCTTCAGCGCATGGCACTGTGGCCCGAAACTGACCCTGGGCTCCCCTCGCCACACCACGGCGATCTTCAGCGATGGCTCGATACTGGACCGAATCATCAGATCCGCCCGCTTGCGCACGCGGTTGAGGCGCATGAACAGGCCCGGCTGCGCTTCCTGTAGATGCATGTTGCCGATCAAGGCGCCGTCAGCGGACTGGCCCTCGGCGGGCTGGCATTGGTGGTCGCTGGTCAGCGCTCGCGCCATGCGGTGGACGTGATCGAGCTCGATGATCCGGTGGCGCGCGCTTGCGGGATGGTGAGGGCTGGCGGGGGCAACTGGGGAGGCGGGCGAGATCGTGCCAGCCCGGCCCGAGGGGGGAGTAAGGCTCATCTTGTCGCACCTGCAAACATCAGGGAGGGTTCCGCAAAGGTTTTTGTCGTCATGGAGTGCCAAAATGCCCCGTCAGCACATCAAATGCAAATAATTATCATTAGTGGCGATAACCAGAGACACAAGAGGCAAGGGGACACGATGAAGAAGGTGAATGCACGAGGACGCGGTCTGTGCGGGGCAGGCACGCGTCGTCTGATGATCGGGGCAGGTGTGGCGCTGGTCAGTCTGCCGGCACAGGCGGAAGACGCGACGATGGTGCTGGATACCCAGCGGGTGACGGGGCTGCGCCTGTATGACATGGCGTCCAGTGAGCAGAGCGGCGGCTACAGCGTTGACGCTGCCACGGTGGGCTCCAAGGTGCCGGCCTCGCTGCGCGACATTCCGCAGTCGGTAAGCGTGGTGACCCATGACGCCATCGAGGACCAGAACTTCATCACCCTGGATCAGCTGGCAGCACGGACGCCGGGCGTGCGGGTGCTGAACAATGACAGCGGTCGCTCCTCGATCTTCGCGCGTGGCTATGAATACGATGCCTACAGCATCGATGGGCTGTCCGCGCCGATGTCGAGTCTGACGGGCTCGGTGCCATCCTTGACCGCCATCGACCGGGTCGAGGTCATGCGTGGGCCGTCCGGTCTGTTCAACAGTACCAGTGAGCTGGGCGGGGTCATCAATCTGGTGCGCAAGCGCCCGACCGATACCTTCCAGGGCTCCATCAGCGGCAGTGTCGGTACGCTGGAAGACCGAAGCGTCAGTGTCGATATCTCCGGGCCCATCGATGAACAGGGCCGTATCCGCGGTCGCCTGGTGACCCGCTCCACCGAGCAGGCGCAATGGGTGGATGACAACGACAACACGCTGAATGATTTCTATGGCGCGCTGGATATCGATCTCGACGAGAATACCGAGCTGTCACTGGGGGTGATCCACAATACCAAGGACATCACCGTCAATCAGGGGCAGCCGGTCGATGGTGACAACAACTTCACCTATGGCCGCCGTTCGGCATTCTACGGCGCGGACTGGAACAGCTTCGAGAGTGATTCCACCGATGTGATCGCAGAGCTGACCCACCGCTTCAGCTCACGTGGCTATGGCCGACTGGCGGCGCGTTACAGTGATCGCAATGCGGATTACAACTATGCCTACAGTGGCTCGGCACTGAGCGATACCGGCGACTTGAGCAGTGTCGCGGGCTATGCCGGTTTCACCGATGAGACCTCGGTGAGCGTGGATGCCAGCTACACCCAGGGCTTCGATGCCTTCGGCAACCAGAACGAATTCGTGGTCGGGGTCGATTACAAGACATCGGAATCGGATACCACCGCGGCGCGCACCAGCAACCTGACCGGCTCCAGCGCCACCATCAGTGAGCTGAACTCTCTGTCCTATGTCGACATACTCGGCAATGCCCGTGATGGCGTGAGCGGCTATAGCCTGTCGCGCACCGAGACCACTCTGGAAGAGCAGGGCCTGTACGGCAAGGTGACACTGCGTCCCGTGGCACCGCTGGCAGTGATACTGGGGGCACGCGTCAGCCAGTTCTCGGCCGAGACCGAAGACAAGCTCAACGGTGGCAGCAGCGACATGCAGGACACCGCCGTCACGCCCTATGGCGGTATTGTCTATGACCTGGACGCCGACCACTCCCTCTATGCCAGCTACTCCAGGGTCTTCGAGCCGCAGACCCGCGAAGACGAGGATGGCGACCTGATCGACCCGCGCGAAGGCGAGCAATACGAGATCGGCATCAAGGGCAGCTATCTGGATGGTGCGCTGAATGCGCGCATCAGTGGTTTCCAGCTGACCGACAGCCACCGTGCGGCCTCCTCGACCGACGGTAGCGTCAGTTACTCGGTGGATTCCGGCAAGATGCGCATCACCGGTGCGGAGCTTGAGCTGGCCGGCAACATCACGCCGCAGTGGGATGTCATCTTCGGCTACACCTACATGGATTCCGAGGTGCTGGAAGCCGGCAGCTCCGATGCGCTGCTGATGCTGATGCCCAACAACATGGTCAATCTGTGGACCCAGTATCGCTTCGAGGGCAATCTGCTGGATGGCGTGTCCGTCGGTGCCGGCATGACCGCGCTGAGCGATTTCGAAAGCACCCAGGGCACCATCCAGGCACCGGGCTATGCCGTGTTCGATGCCATGCTGGGCTATCAGTTCACGCCCAGACTCAGTGGCCAGCTCAACGTCTACAACCTGTTCGATCGTGAATATTACGTGCGTGCCGGCTCGGCCAGCGTCTTCAACTTCGTGGGACGTCCGGCCAGCGCCGTCGCGACCCTCAAGTACGAGTTCTGAGCATGACAGGCCTCTGCCCGACAACGGCAGTGAGGGAAGGACAGGGACGTCCTTCTCGCACTCGTCCACCGTTGCACGACCGATGGCACCACCGCCGATGGCACCACCGCTTGCACGACCGACTGCGAGGCTGGGCGCGCCGGTGGGTGATGGCAGGAGTGACGTCAGGCGTGCTGCTGTCATCAGGCCCCGTCATGAGCCACATGGGAGACGCCAGGGTGCTGCAGGGAACGACGACCGCATTCACGCAGCACTCATCCACCACGGGACATGACTACCTGATCCAGGTCGCGCTGCCGCAGGTCGCACCGCCCGAGGGCGGCTATCCGGTACTGCTGGTGCTGGATGGCAATCGCCATCTGGATCTGTTCACGGCGGCGCGCGACATATTGGGACGCCGTGGCTTTGACAAGGCGCCGTCAGATCTCGCCATCGTCGCGGTCGGTTATGCAGGCGCGACGGACGGGCAGGCAAAGGCGGCGCGTCACATCGTCACGAAGCAACGCTTCAAGGACTTCACGCCACCGCTCACTACCGGCACGGCCCCTGAGGGGACGGGCGGTGGCGAGGATTTCCTCGCCTACCTGACCCAGGCTCTGCCGCCTGAACTGGCCTCACGCTATCCGCTCGATCTCAAGCGGCCTGCGCTGATTGGCCACTCGCTCGGCGGCCTGTTCGCGCTCCATGCCCAGCAGAAGGCGCCCGAGGCCTTCGGCGCCATCTTCGCGATCAGTCCTTCGCTGTGGTGGTTGCAGGAGAATGCCCCGGCCAACTGGCCGCTGCGTCTTGCCTGCTCCGAGGCGGCGGGTCCGGTGTACATCGCTGCTGGCGGACGCGAGCAATCGCCTCAGCCACAGCGCAATGACCCGGAGCGGGACAGGCTGCGTGTCCAGCGCGCGATGATCGACAACGCACGCGACCATGCACGCCAGTTGGGCGAGCGCTGCCCGCAGATCGAGGTGCAATGGAAGCTGTATGAGGGCGAAGACCACGGCAGCGTGATGTGGCCCGCCGCGCGCGCAGTGATGGAGCGATTGGTGAGACCGCGCTGATCCGACCGGCCGCCACGGTGTGGCTTGGGCAGTAAAGTGGACAGTCACATGGGCGGTAAACGCCACGACGGCGGCATCAGCGTGGGACATGTATTGTCCTGACTGATGCCGCCGTCGTCGTGTTTCAGCGCCGCTTGTTCAGAGCGGCTCATACCAGAGCGGCTTGTGTCATTGCCTCTCGTGTCAGAAGCGCTTTACATCACTGCACGTACCGCGAGGAACAGCACCGTCGGGGCGAGCAGAATGCCCAGACCGGTATAGAAGGTGGCGGTCATCGCGCCGTAGGGCACCAGACGGGCGTCAGTGGCGGCGAGGCCAGCCGCGACGCCGCTGGTGGTGCCGATCAGGCCACCGAAGATCATCGCGGAGCGCGGATTGTCGAGCCCGATCAGGCGCGCCGTCATCGGCGTGGCGACCATGGTCAGGATCGACTTCACCAGGCCGGCGGCGATCGACAGCGCGACCACTTCGGAGCTGGCCCCGAGGGTTGCACCGGTGACCGGGCCGACGATGTAGGTGACCGCGCCCGCACCGATGGTGGTGATATCGACCGGGTCGGTATAGCCGAAGGCGATGGCGACGCCACCTCCGGCGACGAAGGAGATCAGCACGCCGACGAACAGCGCGATGACGCCCCGAAAGCCGGTCTGGCGGATTTCCTTGAGATTGACCCCGTAGGCGGTGGCGATGATCGCGAGATCACGCAGCATGCCGCCCCCCATCAGGCCAAGTCCCGAGAACAACGTGACATCCGAGAGCCCCTTGCTGCCGCCGGTGGTCGCGCCCCCCACGTAGGCCAGCACCAGGCCGAGGATGATGGCGATGGCGGAGCCATGCAGCTTGCCGCGTGTCAGGTTGTTGCTGATCCAGTAGGCGACATACATCGCCAGCCCGATCACGGCGAAGGCCGCGACCAGGTGATACTTGTCGAACAGATGGACGAGTGAATCGATCATGGGTCGGCCCTCAGTGTTTGTGCGCAGGAGTGGAGGAGGCGTGGCGGTTGCGGTCCAGCACCGGTGCACCCGTCGTCACTGAGGTTCTGGTCGGCGTGTAGCGGGTCTCGCCGGCGAGCGGGTCATCTTCCAGCGCACTCTCGGGACGCTTGCCGGTCAGCAGCGGCACGAGGGCCAGCCCCAGCACCACGGCCAGTACGCCCGCGACCAGCGCGACCATGCCGCCGCTGAAGGCCGCGACCACGTTCTGGCTGGCGGCCATCGCGACCACGATGGGGATGTACATCGCATTCCAGAAGTTGATGCCGCTGGCGGTGCTGTCGGCCATCTTGCCGCGGTCCTTCAGCACACCGGTGATGAAGATGAGCAGCAGCATGGCGATGCCGACACCGCCGAGGTTGGAATCGATATTGAGCATTTCTCCAAGCAGATCACCGATCACGAGACCGGCCATCATGCACCCTGCGAGCAGGGCAACTCCGTAGATCACCATGGCGTATTACCTTCTTGTTGTTGTGGTGAAGTGGTGGTGAATCAGTGTGGCGTCTTGTCGTCTATCTGATGTGTGTCATCTCATTCGTCTCATTCGTCACGTCCATCCAGGCCGGCGAGCCTGGCTTTTCGTGTCTCGTGTCTGATTATCGGGCGTTCCTTGCCTGTCCTGGCAAGGCGTCAGGGGGAGTGAACCCACCGACATGACATGATGGCGTCACGCCATGCCGGTGGCACGAGGGTGTCAGGTGTCGAGCCTGACAGGGGTGGAAAAGGCGACAGGGATGGCTCAGCCGTGTGAACGGGCCGGCTCAGGGGCGAACAGCTGTGCATATTCCTCGCGCAGCTGTTTCTTCTGCACCTTGCCCATCACGTTGCGTGGCAGGCTGTCGATGAAGAACACGCGCTTGGGCTGCTTGTAGCGGGCGAGCTTGTCGCTGAGGGCGGTGAGTACCGCCGCTTCATCGAGACTGCCCTGGTGGCCGGCCTGCATGACCACCACCGCGCAGACACCTTCGCCGAAGTCCGGGTGGGGCACGCCGAACACCGCCGATTCGTTGACGCCGGGCATGTCATCGATCAGCAGCTCCACCTCCTTCGGGTAGATGTTGTAGCCGCCGGAGATGATCAGGTCCTTGTCACGGCCGCTGATGCACAGATAGCCATCGGCATCGATATGGCCGAGATCCCCGGTGATGAAGAAGCCATCCTCGCGGAACTCGCTGGCGGTCTTCTCCGGCATCTTCCAGTAGCCCTTGAAGACATTGGCACCGCGCACCTCGATCAGGCCTGTCTCGCCACGCGGCAGGATGGCACCTGTCTCGCGGTCGGTGATGCGCACTTCGCTGCCGGGCAGCGCCATGCCCACCGTGCCGGGGCGCCGCTCGCCGTCGTAGGGATTGGAGGTGTTCATGTTGGTCTCGGTCATCCCGTAGCGCTCGAGAATCGCGTGGCCGGTACGTGCGCTGAACTCGCTGTGGGTCTCGCTGAGCAGCGGCGCGGAGCCGGAGACGAACAGCCGCATGCCGGCGGTCGTCTCGCGATTGAGGCGCTCGGATTCCAGCAGGCGGGTGTAGAAGGTCGGTACGCCCATCAGCACGCTTGCGCGTGGCATCAGATCGAGAATCTGTTCGGCATCGAACTTCGGCAGGAAGGTCATCGAGGCGCCCACCGTCAGCACGATGTTGCAGGCCACGAACAGGCCGTGGGTATGGAAGATGGGCAGGGCGTGGATCAGATGGTCATCACGGGTGAAGCGCCAGGTCTCGGCCAGCGCCTGACAATTGGAGGCCAGATTGGCGTGGGTCAGCATCGCGCCCTTGCTGCGCCCGGTGGTGCCGGAGGTATAGAGGATGGCGGCGAGATCATCGGCGGCGCGTGGCTCGATTTCACTGCTTGCGCTGCACTGGCGGGCCTGCTCCATCAGGGTGCCGTCCTGCTCGGTGCCCAGGCTCTCGACACGCGGCACATCACATTCCTTGCCCAGTGCGCGTGCCGTCTCCAGCACCTTGGGCTGGCAGACATACAGATGCGGCCCGGCGTCGCCCAGGAAGTAGCGGATCTCCTCGCCGGTGTAGGCGGTATTCAGCGGCAGATAGACCGCGCCGACCTGCAGACAGGCCAGATACAGGATGACGGTCTCGCAGCTCTTGTCGATCTGCACCGCGACGCGGTCGCCCGGTGCCACGCCCAGCTCGCGTAGCGCGGTGGCCATCTGACCGGCGGCGCTGCGTGCCGCGGCGAAGGTGTAGCCGTGGCCTTCGACGGTATCGAGGAAGGTGGCATCCGGGCGCTCATCGAAGTTGCGCGCGAATTGCAGATAGAGGTTGTCGTGGTTGGCGTGAGGCATCGTTGGCTCCAATGGCGTTGTTCTTGTAATGAGGCGTTGTCTTGTCATGAGCCTTGTCTTGTCATGAGGCGTTGACGCAAGGCGGCGTTCTGGTCAGGCGGGCTCCGGCAGATGGCGTGTCTGCCGGGCGGCTCATTTCTTGTGTGGCTCTTTCCTCGAGTGACTTATTCCTCGAGTGATGGCGTTGGCTTGCTGTCGGTGGCATCCGTGGCCGATCTGGTCGCGGGCGACTGCTCGGACGCTTTGGATGACAGAAGCTCACTTTCCTTCCTGGTCTCGCGCTTCGGCGCCTTGGCCAGCTCCTTGTTGGCTTTCGATTCCTTCTTGACCTCGCTGCTGCACACCACGCTGTCGTTGCGGCTGAAGGCCTCGTGATTCTGCTCGATGCGGTGCGGCTCATAGAGGTAGTTGACCATCAAGCCGTGGGCCTGCTGGCGGCCATTGGGGGAGGTGTCACCTGGCCAGTTGAGGCGATGCAGGCTGGCACCATTGCCGAGGTGGAAGCGGGCGACCGGGTCCATCGGCTGGCCGCTGCGGTGCTTGACGTTGACCAGGTAGTGGGCGGCGAGGGCGCGCAGTTCCGGCGCCATCTTCTGCTGGGCCTCCTCGTCATTCATCCAGTCATCGTGCTGCAGGTGATGGGCCAGCAGGTCGGAGACTTCCAAGCCTTCCTCATCACGCGCGCGGGTCAGCCACTGACTGAAACCGGGCACCGGCGAGAGGGTGACGAAGCGGCTGAGGTTGGGCAGTTCGCGCTGCAGCTCCTGCACCACCTGCTTGATCAGGAAGTTGCCGAACGAGATGCCTTTCAGGCCCTTCTGGCAATTGCTGATGCTGTAGAAGACGGCGGTGTCCGCCTCGCGTTCGGTGGTCTGGCCGCTGTTGGCGAGCAGATGCTGGATGTTGTTGGGCACGCCCTTGCACAGCGCCACCTCGACGAAGATCAGCGGCTCGTCACCGGTGGCCGGGTGGAAGAAGGCGTAGCAGCGGCGGTCCTCGGGGTCGAGACGTCCGCGCAGGTCGCTCCAGTCCTGGATGGCGTGCACGGCCTCGTAGCGGATGATCTTCTCCAGCACCGCGGCGGGCGTGTTCCAGTCGATGGCCTCCAGCATCAGGAAGCCACGATTGAACCAGGAGGCGAACAGGTGCGCGAAGTCGGCATCCAGCGGTTTCAACTCCGGATGCTGCTTGATGAGCTTGAGCAGGTCGGCGCGCATGCGCACGATTTCATAGGTGCCGCCGGGGCACAGGTTGAGACGGCGCAGAAGCGATTGGCGTCTGGGTTCACTGGCGGCAAACAGCGCACTGAGATTGGCGTTGTCCGGGGAGTCGCGATAGGCGGCGTAGGCAGCGTGGATACGGTCTTCATCGGCGGCGTAGTGCTCGGCCAGCACGCGGAAGAAGGCGAGGCGCTGCTCGTGATCCAGCTGCTGATAATCCTCAAGCGCCCGCTGGGCCATCATGATGCGCGAGGCTTCACCGCTGCTCTCGGTGAGGTTGTGGCAGCTCTCGGTCAGGCGGGCGAGGGCGGTATCTTCATTGCCGGCGCCGGGTGAGAGGCCAACCTGCTGACGGGCACGCTGGCCGACATGGGTCAGCAGATCCTGCAGAAAACTCAGATTGATGTTCATGGCGGTCTTCCTCAAGGCGCGAGACGCGAAGCTGTGATGATGGGGCATATCCATTGCTCAGTATGGCGTCTGAGACTTGAATATTTGGCTTCGTCTTGTTGTATACAACAGATAGGCGTCTGGTGTGTTAGCGTCAAGTCCTGGCATGCCAGACACGACTAAAGTCAGTTTCCTGCGCGGCCACTTCCCCTGTTCAATGAAGGCAAGGGGACGAGGCAGCGACTGGCCTCATGGCCGGTTGGCATGTCTGCGAGGGGGGTGAGGCGGAGGGCGGCAGGGATTGGCGCCATCGTCAGCGCAACCTTCGTTGCGAAAGTCGCCGCGACAGCCATCGCGACAGGGCCGCAAGGCATCAGCATCACCGTTTCGTATCAGTACAAGGACGCCGCAGATGATCAAGATGTCCCACACCCAGCGCCTTCGCGATCTGCTCGAAGATGCCATCGTCGAAGGGCGCTTCCCGCCGGGCACCAAGCTCGACCCCGAAGCGCTGGGCCGCGAGTATCAGTGTTCCCGCACCCCGATCCGCGAGGCGCTGCAGCAGCTGGCGGCCTCCGGCATGGTGAATGTGGTGCCCAAGCGCGGCACCTTCGTGACGCAGCTGGGCGTCTCGGAGCTGGTGGAACGCTTTGAAGTCATGGCGGAACTGGAAGCCATGTGCGGCCGACTCGCCGCGCGGCGCATCACCACGCAGGAGCTTTCGGAACTCAAGGACGCCCACGCCGCCTGCCGTGAACGCCTGGAAGCAGACGACGCCAATGGCTACTACTACGAGAACGGCCTCTTTCATCACTGCCTCTACCGCGCCAGCCACAACGCCTTCCTCACCGAAGAAGCCACGCGCCTGCACGCCATCCTCAAGCCCTATCGCCGCCTGCAACTTCACGTCCGCCACCGCATGCACAGCTCCTACGCTGAACACGAAGCCATCGTCGCCGCCATCGAAGCCGGCGACGCCGCTGCTGCCGAACAGACGCTGAAGGATCATGTGCATATCCAGGGGGAGAGGTTTACCGATCTAGTGGCGAATATTGAGCGGTTGCATGAAGTGAGGTAAGATGATTAGGTATAAATATATTCTTATATTTAAATGTAAGTGGCAAGCCGTAACCTAGAATAACTAATATTGTTGCAAGTACAGCTTCTTCTTTTATAGCTGGAAATTATTATAGTCATGCGACTATGGTCTTCTCATGCTTGATATTTGAAATGAAAATATGTTATTAGCATGGAAAGATATAGTATAATAAGAAGTAGGTTAAGTTTTTTTGTTGTTTACGCTATATTTAATGCTGGTGTATAGGTATACGTTATTTATATGCTTTCGAGTAGTGTTATGGATAAATGAGATGTAGCCGATCTATGAATGTTTGCATCAGTGTTATGACTTGCTTAGCATTAACGGATTTAATAGCTCCTAGACGGCTATGCCGTCTGTACCTGAGATGATATTAGTTTCGTGAAATTGTAAAAGTAAGTGTATCTCGCGGTCGTTTGTTGTTGTAGTGCTTGGGTAAGGTTGTCCTTTGAATTGGAGATTTTAAATGGAACTTAATGCTCATACCCCCGACTTGGGAACTCTTCTTTCACAAAAGAGTGTGTATCGTGTACCTAGATTTCAGCGTGACTATTCATGGAAAGTAGAAGAGGTTGCTGAGCTTTGGAGTGATCTTGAAAACTGTATTGTGCTTGAAGAAGGTGAGTTAAAATGTTCTGAGTATTTTATAGGTACTTTGGTTTTAGTTGGTAAAGAGGGTAGCAGTACGTACGATATTGTGGATGGGCAGCAGAGACTTACTACGATAACTATTATGCTTCGTGCAATCCAAGAAGCATTTGTGACTCTTGGTGAGTCTGGAATGGCCAATGCTTTATATTCAAATTACATTGAAGGTATTGATGATGAAGGAAAGCCATTTTTTAAGGTTGTAAATGTTAATCATAGTCCATTTTTTGAGGTGGCAATTCAACATAGAGTTAGAGGAGATGATCCTTTATTACCACGAAATGAAGCTGAGAGAAATCTTCTTTCTGCGTATAAGGAAGCTCTATCTAAAACTAATAAAAGTTTAGTTAGTACTTTGATGGGGAGTAAGCAAGTTTATACTAAAGAGCTTCACTTGCAGTGTTTGAAATCTATTCGCGATCAATTGACAAAGTATTTAAAGGTTATCTTTATAAGAGTTCCAAAGGAAGAAGAAGCTTATACTATTTTTGAGACTCTAAACGCGAGGGGGTTAGGGCTGGCGTCGGTGGATTTGATAAAAAATACTGTGTTTAAGGATCTAAGCGCAACCCATCCTGAAGATAAAGCAAGGAGGGAGTGGACGGCCGTGCAAGAAAAGCTTCAGGATGCTAACGCTAACGTGTCTCTTAAAGAATTCATGAGGCATTGGTGGATATCTCGCTATACTTATGTTAGCGAAGATAATTTATACAAAGAGTTCAAGAAAGCTAAGAAAAGCGGGCTTCTTACATCTCAGATACTATTGTCTGAAATTACAAGCGATGTCGAAACTTATGTTAATATAATCGATCCTCAGTTTGAGAAGCACAAACAGGTCGAAGATAAACGAATATTTAGATCCTTGATGGCCCTAAGAGCTTTTAATGTAACTCAGCCTAGAGCATTTTTACTTAGTCTCTTCAACTCCTATAATAGGAAGTTGATAACCAAGAAGTACTTGGTAGAGACTCTTGAGTTCCTTGAAAGTTTTAATTTTCAATTTGTCGCTATATGTAAGAAGCGTTCATCCGGTATAGAAGGAGCTTACTCAAGCTCTGCTCGGAAGCTATTTTTCGCAGAAAATAAACCTGCCGCTAGACGCATAATTCTTGATTTTATTGAGCAGCTTAAGCAAAAGTCACCATCCAAGTCGGAATTTGAGATTAAGTTTAAAGGTTTAAAGTTTAGCAATGATTATACTAAGGATAAAAAAATTATTCAGTACGTGTTTAATAAAATTGAAATGTATGAAAATGGTAGAGGTGAGTTGGTGCCAGAGGATTTAACGCTTGAGCACATTATGAGTCAATCATCTGGCCTCGATACTAAATATGTAAGTATTGGTAATTTATTGCCACTCTCAAAAGAGCTAAATGAGCAAGCAGGTGATAAACCGTTTGTTGATAAGGTTGCTATATATCGGTCTTCAAGTTATAAAATTACTCAAAAGTTTTGTGATGATTACAAGGACGTTGGTGAGTGGGATAAAGATAAGATTATTGCTAGAGAGGATGAGCTTTCAGCTTTATGTTTTAATAAATACTGGAAGATTGGGTAAATATTATCAAGGTATTTCCTGATTTATTTTACTCTATAAGCACGTGATGTGAGTCGCGTGCTTTATTTTCTTGGTTATATAAATTGATTGCAGTGATTTAAGCTACACTGTGGGGCAAGGAGGAGAATCGATGGTAAGTTGTCTCGGCTAAGTCAGCTAAGGCGAGAAATATCAAGGTGCGCTGATAACTAGTTAAAGTATAATGATAAAATTTTTACATCCGTTTTTCTGGTGCTTGTATCAATGACTGAACATGCTTAGAACATAGGCTCCAAAAGAAAGTTTGTCGTAAATTGCGCCGCAACCCCTTAATGGCTAAGCCTGAATAGTCTCAGGCCCTTAGCGATTATAGGCGTTGCTCCAGCCATAAGCGTACGGAGCGTTTACCGAGGATGATGGCTGATGGTGTCGTCCCGCGTGTAAGTAATACCCTGCCCCTACGAGTGTATTACTCATCCTTATACAACTGATTGAAGCCCTTCACGCTGAAGCTTTTCAAGTACTGATCGCCAATCTTCAGGACAGGCACGCTGCGAAAGCCTGTCTTGGCGAATTCCTTCTGTCCCGCGGGGGAGCGGACATCCACCAGGCGGAAGCCGATCTTCTGCTGCTCCAGATACTGCTTGGCTGTCTTGCAGTGTGGGCAGTTCGCCATGGTGAAGAGTGACACCCGTTTCATTGATGTGCTCCCGTGTTGATCGATCTTGCGCGTTGTACGCATCTGGCCCGAGATGCTGGCCTGAGGCGCTGGCGGGCAATGATACCAGCCGTCGCTTTCTCTCTACACCAGCACTTCCCGCACCAGCACATTCGACACCACGCATCCTGCAGATCAATCCTTGCGCGGGATATGACTCATCGCATGTTCCGCCAGGGCGGTGATGGTCAGGCTGGGATTGACGCCCAGATTGGCGGCGAGCATCGAGCTGTCACAGATCAGCATGTTGCGGTAATGGAAGACGCGATTCTGGCCATCGCAGACGCCGTCCTCGGGGGAGGCCGCCATGGCCGCGCCGCCCATGCAGTGTGCCGTGGTCGGGATGTTGAACAGTATCTCGGGGATGCTGCTGCCGGGGATGGCGCCGATGGCCTCTGCGCCACGCGTGACGAAATCATTCGCCTCGGGGATGAAGGTGGGAATGCGCTTGCCCTCGGTGACCAGTGCCTTGCGAAACGGCCAGTACCACAGGCGTTTGAGCGTCATGTCGAGGTGGCCCTCTGCCGTCTGCATGCACAGGAAGATGATGGTCTCCTTCGCGAAGCCCCACGGCAGCTGGAATCTCAGCGCGCGCAGTGGATTGGCGAGGAAGAGCTTCGCCATCGCGCTCAGCCAGGAAAAGGGGCGTGTCCAGCCAGGCTTGCCCCTGGCCATCGCGGTGAACAGCAGCCCCATGAAATCTGAACCGGCCGGATAGCGCGTGGCTTCGATATGGGTGTGCTCATCGATATGGATGCCGGAGCCGATGGCGATGCCCTGGGACATGTCATCGCGACTTCCCGGCATGCGACAGCTGATCAAGGACTCCGCATTGGTGCGCACCCGCTTGCCCAGCGCATCCGAGACGTTCGGCAATGAGCCCTTGTCCTTGAGGCGGAACAGCAACTCCTGGGTGCCCAGCGACGAGCCAGCGAAGACGATGGACTGACAGGTCACACGACGCTTGCCCAGGCCAAGATAGAGCCCGGCAAAGGTGGAGGGCACCGTCGTCACCACATAGCCATCGGCACCATCCGTCTTGCCATTGAGCGGTACGACGTCGATCACCTTGGTCTCGGCGTGCACCTTGGCACCGTGCTTCTCGGCCAGATACAGATAGTTTCTGTCGAGTGTGTTCTTGGCGCCATGACGGCAACCCATCATGCAGCCGCCACAGCCGATGCAGCTTTTTCGTTCAGGCCCTTCACCAGCGAAGTAGGGGTCTGGATGGGGGCTACCGGCAGCCGGCGTGCCGCTTTCGCCTTCGGGGCCGAAGAAGATGCCGACCTCGGTGGGGTACCAGGTGTCTTCACAGCCGGCGACGTGTGCCATGCGTTTCAGGGCGTCATCCGCCGGCGCGATGATCCGATTGGTCGTCACGCCAAGCATCTTCTGCGCAGTGGCGTAGTGCTCAGGCATCACCGCATGCCAGTCATTGAGTCCCGCCCACTGGCCGTTGTCCCAGATCTTGTCAGGCGGTACCAACAGCGTCTGCGCATAGGTGATGGAGCCGCCGCCCACCGCGTTGCCATGCAGCACGATGACGTGACGGAAGAAGCTCATGGTAAAGAAGCCGCGCAGGCCCAGCATCGGCCGCCACAGCCAACGACTCAGACGCCAGTTGGAGCGCGGCATGTTGTCCGGCGTCCAGCGTTTGCCCTGTTCCATGACCGCCACGCGATAGCCTTTCTCGGTCAGGCGATGCGCGCACACCGAGCCGCCAAAGCCCGAGCCGACGATCAGGTAGTCGTGGTCGTAGTCGAAGCCATAGCCGTGCTCTTGTGGCGCAGTGGCACTGGCGTGGCGTTCAGCGGTAGTCATCGATAGTCATCGGTAGTCATTGATAGTGCTTGAGCTGTTGCGCGATCAGGTCAACGAAACCCTCGCGGTCAATATCGAACAGCACCCTGGCGTTGTGTGGCTTGCCGGTGAGCTGGTAACGGTCGACCACCGTCATGCCCTGGGTATGCTCGCCCTGTGTCTCGACCCCGACCCAGCAATCGACAGCGGTGAACAGTTCAGGCTTCAGCAGCCAGGCGATGGTGCAGGGGTCATGCAATGGTGCGCCGGTGAATCCCCACTTCGGGTCGCGATGGTAGATCATGAAGAAGTCGAGCAGCTCGGCGACGCATTGGGCGACGGGATTGTCGATGGCACGGATACGCTCGATGTCCTCATCCATGATCTGCGCCTGATGGGTGACATCCAGTCCGCACATCACGATGGGCAGGCCGGACTTGAACACCATGTCAGCGGCTTCGGGGTCGACGAAGATGTTGAACTCGGCGGCGGGGGTCCAGTTGCCGACACCTGCCGCGCCCCCCATCAGCACGATGCTGTCGATCTTGTGGTGAAGCTCCGGGTGGGCTGAGAGAAACAGCGCGATATTGGTCAACGGGCCGGAGGGCACCAGCGTGACCTTCTGCTCACAGGCACAGACCTTCTCTGCCATCAGCTCGATGGCGCTCTGCGTGACGGGAGCGAAGGCGGGGTCCGGCAGTTTGGGGCCATCCAGGCCACTTTCGCCATGCACGTTGTCGGCGATGATCAGCTCACGCGCCAGCGGCTTGGGCGCACCACCGGCGACCGGAATGTCATGCCGCCCCAGCAGGGTGAGTACCCGCAGCGTGTTGTTGAGGGTCTTGTCGGGCGTCTGATTGCCGGCGCTGGTGGTGACGGCCAGTACGTCGAGCGCGTCTGAACTCAGGGCCAGAATCAGCGAGATGGCATCGTCGTGGCCGGGATCACAATCGATAATGATGGGGCGCGGCATGCAGCAGTCCTTGTCGTGAGTCGTATTGTTGTCGTGACTTGCCTCAATCAGCCTTTCCTTTATGCCTGAACGCAAAACGACACGCCATCCTTGCGAAGGGCGTGTCGTCTGTCCGTTCATGGCATTCGCGCTTGGTGCCAGCGCTTGGTGTCAGTGCTTGGTGACAGTGCGTGGCAGATCAATCCGTCTGCTGGGCACGCGCCTCATTGAGCATCTGCACCAGCACTTCCACCGGCTGCGCGCCGGGCACGTAGTACTGACCGACGATGGTGCTGGGCACCGACTGGATACCGGCGTTGCGCAGCGCTTCCTGCTGGGCGGCGACTTCCTGCTCGCCCGCGCCGGATTCGAGGAAGGTCAGCGCCTGTTCGACGCTCAGATTCTCATCGTGGTGGCTTGCGATCTCGGCCAGCACCTGACGGTCACCCACATCCTTGCCATCGTGGAAGTAGGCGGTGAACAGCGCTTCCAGCAATGGGCGCTCCGCCAGGCCCGCGGACTGCTGGCGCCAGACGATGCGCTGGGCATCGGTGGAGTTGGGCGTGCGCTCCATCAGGGCGTGGCGGAAGGTGACGCCGCTCTGCGCGCCTGACTGGGCCACCTGGGCATCCAGTTCCGCGCCACGCTCGACACTGCCGAACTTCTGAGCGCGGTAGTCGGCGCGCGCCATACCTTCACGTGGCACCCAGGGATTGAGCTGGAAGGGCAGGTAGCTGACGCGCACCTCATCCTTGAAGTCGAGTTGCGCGATGGCGTCATCAAGATGACGCTTGCCGATCCAGCACCAGGGGCAGACCACGTCGTAGGCGACCTGGATATCGAGCTGTGACATGGGGATTCTCCTGCTGATCTCTCACGCGCTCCTCAATGCAGCTTGAAGGCCGCTTTGAGAGCACGTCGGAATGATTTTGAGCAATCGCTCATCAGTGTCCTGCCATCCTAGCGATTTGGGCCGTGGGACGCTACCGAAAACGCCCTGTCCGATCATGTGACATGACCGGGCAGGGCGTTCGGTTCAGCGCTTGCTTGCCAGCGCCTGGCGCTTCGGGACTTGCTGTTTCAGCTCAGCGCCTTGCGCAGATCCGCCAGCGCGCGGATGTCGTCCGGGCCGGTGCGGCAGCAGCCACCGATGGCCGTGGCACCAGCGGCCAGCCAGCGCGGTGTCCAGCCGGCGAGGTCATGATCGTGTTCATAGCCGTGGTCATGGTCGTGGTCAGAGCCGTCGCCATCAGAATCTACCGAGACGGCGCAGGCGGCGGACCAGGTCTTGGTGACCGGGTCATAGACCTCACCGGAGTTCGGGTAGATGACGATGTCCTTGTCCGTCTCGCCACGAATCTCGCGCACCAGCGATTCGATGTGCTCAAGCGCGGTGCAGTTGACGCCGATGGCGACCACCTGCTCGCAGTCGGCGATGGCGCGCACGGCCTCTCGGATCGGCGTGCCGTCGCTCAATTCGGTGGCGTTGCGCGCGCTGAAGGCGATCCAGGCACGCGCCGTGGGGAAGTCATCGCGCAGCAGGTCACACACGGCCTGGGCTTCCTCGGCACACGGCAGCGTCTCGACGGCGAGAATGTCGGGTTTGGCATCGAGCAGCGTGGCGAGGCGGGCACGGTGGAAGTCGCGCAGGCCGGCGCGGTCCAGCGCGTAGCCACCACGGTATTCGCTGCCATCGGCGAGATATGCGCCATAGGGGCCGACCGAGGCCGCGACCAGCGGCGGGCAGTCCAGACGCTCCGGGTGCGCTGCCAGGTACTCGCTGCGGGCCTGGGCGGCCAGGGTGACAGAGCGCTGGATCAGCGCGCTGGCCTGGGTCTCGCTCAGGCTGCGCGCCATCAGGCCCTCGAGCGTGGCCTGATAGCTGGCGGTGGTGGCGACATCGGCACCGGCCTCGAAGTAGGCGCGGTGCACATCGACGATCGCCTGCGGCTCATCGGCCAGCACCCGAGCCGACCACAGCGAGTCGTTGAGATCGAATCCGGCACGCTCAAGCTCGGTGGCCAGGGCGCCATCGACGATCAGGAAGGGCTGCTGGGCGGTGATGGCGCTCAGCGGATTGCGGGTGGCATCAGCGGGCATCGAGGGCCTCCTGCGGGGGCGGAGTCGGGGAATTGGCGGCGTCGGTAGACGAGCGATGGGTCAGAAAGTGGACCAGATAGCACAGCGCCACGAAGGGCACGCCGAAGTAGAGCGCGATGCGCTGGTTGGGGTCAAAGGCGATGCCGATGCAGGCCAGTGCGCAGAACAGGAAGGCGGCAATCGGCACGATGGGGTACAGCGGTGCGCGGTAGGTCAGCTCGCGGGCGCTGTGGCCGGCCTTCAGCCACTGACGGCGGAAGCTGAACTGGCTGGCGGCGATCGCCATCCACACCAGCACCACGGCAAGCCCGGAAATCGACACCAGCGCCAGATACAGGGTGTCTTCGGCATACACGCTCGAGAGCAGCGACAGCAGGCCGCCGAGCATGGTGATCAGCAGCGCGGGTACCGGAATGCCACGCTGATTGACGCGGCTGAATACGCGCGGCAGCGTCTTCTGGTCCGCCAGGGTCCACAGCATGCGCGAGGCGGCGTAGAGACCGGAATTGGCCGCCGACAGCAGTGCGGTGATGATCACGAAGTTCATGATGTCCGCCGCGTAGGGGATGCCGGTGAGCTGGAAGACCGCCACGAAGGGGCTTTCCTTGAGACCGGCGCTGTCCTGAGGCAACAGGGCGGCGATGACGATGATGGTGCCGATGAAGAAGATGATCAGCCGCCACAGGGTGGCGCGGATCGCCAGGGGCACGTTCTTCTCGGGATTCTCGCTTTCGCCGGCGGCGATGCCGATCAGCTCGGTGCCGGAGAAGGCGAAGCTGACGGCCAGCAGTGTCATCAGGATCGGCATCACGCCGTGATCGAACACCCCCTCCTGGAGGATGCGCGTGACGCCCGGCGCCTCGGTATTGCCCGACAATGACGTGAAGCCGAACATGGCGGCGGCGCCCACGGCGATGAACACGATCACCGCGGCGACCTTGATCAACGACAGCCAGAATTCGGATTCGGCAAAGAAGCGCGCCGAGACGATGTTCATGCCGAACACGATCAGTGAGAAGATGCCGCACCAGATCCAGGGTTCGACATCGGGGAACCAGCGCCCCATGAACACGGCAGAGGCGGTGAATTCCGAGCCCAACGCCACGGCCCAGGTCAGCCAGTAGAGCCAGGCGACGGTGTAGCCGGTGGCCGGGCCCAGATAGCGGGTGGCGTGGGCACTGAAGGCGCCGGGTTCCGGGTGGTGCACGGCCAGCTCGCCGAGACACATCATTACCAGATAGACCACCAGGCCGCCGATCAGATAGGCGAGTACCGCCCCCGCCGGACCGGCCTGTTGAATGGTATAGCCGGAGCTGAGAAACAGGCCGGTGCCGATGACACCGCCGAGGGACAACATCACCAGGTGGCGCTGCTGCATGCTGCGTTTGAAGTCGTGGGCGTTGCTGTCAGTCATGGTAGGGGTCACTCGAGGTGCTGCCGAGGAGAAAGGTCTCTCTCTGGCAGCCGTCGTTCACGATGGCGTGTGGCATGGCGAGAATCGGTCGGGAATACGCAGAAATGCAGCGAATATCATAATTTAATCAATTAGTTGCCACAAAAGGCTGCTTGGGTTGATTGGCTATATGGTTAGACGGGTAATGAGCTTGCGATTCATTTCTCGGCCCGGGGTTTCCCTCCTGCGCAGCGAGTGGCGCTGGAAACGACAACGGCCACCCGTGGGTGGCCGTTCTGATACAGGTGTGTCGGAAAAGGCAACCGATCAGACGAGGCTTTCCAGCGCCTTCTCGACGATGTCGAGACCTTCTTCCAGCACTTCCGGCTCGACCGTCAGCGGCACCAGCACGCGAATGGAGTTGGAGTAGAAACCACAGGACAGCAGGATCAGCCCCAGCTCCTTGGCCTTGGCACACACGGCCGCCGTCGCGGCGGGGTCCGGCTTGCCATCGGCGTCCACCAGCTCGAAGGCCGCCATGGAGCCCTGGTTGCGAGAGTGCGCGACATGCGCGAAGCGTTCTTCCCACTGGGCGAAACGCGCGGCCAGTTGCTCGCCCATCTGGGTGCTGCGCTCCAGGATGTTCTCTTCGCGGATGACGTCGATGACGGCCAGGGCCGCGGCGCAGGACAGCGGGTTGCCGCTGTAGGTGCCGCCCAGCGATCCCGGGCCGGAGGCATCCATCACCTCGGCGGTACCGACGACGGCCGACAGCGGCATGCCGTTGGCCAGACTCTTGGCCATGGTCATGATGTCGGCTTCGACGCCGCTGTGCTCCATCGAGAACAGCTTGCCGGTACGCGCGAAGCCGGACTGCACTTCATCGGCGATCAGCAGGATGCCGTGCTCGTCACACAGCTCACGCAGCGCGGTGAGGAAGCTCGGTGAGGCGATGTAGAAGCCGCCTTCGCCCTGCACCGGCTCGATGACGATGGCGGCGGTGCGGTGCGGTGCGATGTCAGTCTTGAACAGGGTGCGGATGGCGTTCAGGGACTGCTCTTCGCTGATGCCGTGAATCGGGTTCGGGTAGGGCGCACGGAAGATGTCACCCGGCATCGGGCCGAAGTCGTTCTTGTACGGCAGCACCTTGCCGGTCATCGCCAGGGTCATCATGGTGCGGCCGTGGAAGGCGCCGTCGAAGGTGATGACACCGCTGCGGCCGGTGGCGGCACGTGCGATCTTGATGGCGTTCTCGACCGCTTCCGCGCCGGAATTGACCAGCAAAGTCTTGCGTTCCGGGCCGCGCACCGGCGTCAGCTCGGCCAGCTTCTGGCTCAGTTGCACGTACGGCGCGTAGGAGATGACGCCTGCGGCAGTGTGCATGACCTTGTCGAGCTGTGCCTTGACGGCGGCGACGACCTTCGGGTGACGGTGACCCAGGTTGAGCACGCCGATGCCGCCGGCGAAGTCGATCCAGCGGTTGCCGTCCGCATCCCATATTTCCGCATTCAGCGCGGTGTCGGCGAACTGTGGCGTGGCGGTGACGGCACCCTTGGCGACGTACTTGTGCTTGAGGACGTCGAGTTGTTCGTTGCTCAGCTGGGAGTGGCTCATGTCAGGTTCCTTTTCTTGTTGCCGGTGGCATGGCGCGGGCCATACCACCGTTGTCTAGTAAACGTGGTGGGATAACGTTGTGAGACGTCTTATCGAGGCGCCCTCGTGAGACAACCACGCGAGGCGTCCTCACAAAAATCAGAGGCCGCCGATGCAGACGTACTTCAGCTCGGTGAACTCTTCCAGACCGTGATGAGAGCCTTCACGACCCAGACCGGACTCCTTGATGCCGCCGAAGGGCGCCAGCTCGGTAGAGATCAGGCCCTCATTGACCCCGACCATGCCGTATTCCAGCGCTTCCAGCGTGTGCCAGATGCGGCGGTAGTCGGTGGCGTAGAAGTAGGCGGCCAGGCCGAAGGGCGTGTCATTGGCCATCGCGATGGCCTCTTCATCCTTGTGGAAACGGAACACCGGCGCCAGCGGGCCGAAGGTCTCCTCATCCGCCACCACCATCTCGGTGGTGACATCGGCCAGCACGGTGGGCTCGAAGAAGCTGTGGCCCAGGGCGTGTGGCTTGCCACCGGTGACCAGGCGTGCGCCCTTGCCGATGGCATCATCGACGTGGCTCTGCACCTTGCTGACGGCAGCGCCGTTGATCAGCGGACCGATGGTGTTGCCATCGACCAGCCCATCGCCGACCTGCATGGCGGCGACCCGCGCCGCGAGCTTCTCGACGAAGGCATCGTAGACGCCGTCCTGGACGAGGAAGCGGTTGGTGCACACGCAGGTCTGACCCGCATTGCGGAACTTGGAGGCGATGGCACCATCGACGGCGGCATCGACATCGGCGTCATCGAAGACGATGAACGGCGCGTTGCCGCCCAGCTCCATGGCGGTCTTCTTGACGGTGGAAGCACACTGCGCCATCAGCGTCTTGCCCACCGGGGTGGAGCCGGTGAAGGAGACCTTGCGGATGCGCGGGTCGGTGGTCAGCACCTCGCCGATGGCGATCGGCTTCATGGCGGTGACGACACTGATCAGACCTGCCGGCAGGCCGGCTTCCAGCGCCAGATCCGCCAGTGCCAGCGCGGTGAGCGGGGTGGCTTCGGCCGGCTTGATGACCACGGCACAGCCTGCGGCGATCGCCGGCGCGCACTTGCGGGTGATCATCGCCAGCGGGAAGTTCCACGGCGTGATGGCTGCCACCACACCGATGGGCTCGCGCAGCACCATCAGGCGCTTGTCGGCACCGTGGGACGGCAGGGTCTCACCGGCCATGCGCTTGGCTTCTTCGGCGAAGAACTCGATGAAGGAGGCACCGTAGGTCACCTCGCCACGCGATTCCGCCAGCGGCTTGCCCTGTTCCAGGGTCATCAGCTGGGCGAGGTCTTCCCGATGCTCAAGCACCAGGTCGAACCAGCGACGCAAAAGGGCGGAGCGCTCCTTCACCGGCACCTTCTTCCAGGCGTTGCCGGCGATCTCGGCGGCGGCGACGGCGTCACGGGTATCCTCGGCGCTGACTTCCGCGACACGGGCCAGTTGCTCGCCAGTCGCCGGATTGGTCACGTTGAAGGTGGTACCGGTCTCGCGGCGCTCGCTGCCGATCAAGGCAGGGACAAAGACGTCGCGGCTGTTCTCCGAGTTGACGTAGCGCTTCAGGAAGTCGCTGGTCGGGAGGGCAATACGGGACATATGGAGCTCCTCTGGCGGTCTGGCGTGCAGTGCATTCATTGAGTGGACAGCGCTGGCGAATCGCGCGGACTGTCCTGATATCGGCTCGCGGTAGTCGAGTCCGATGGGGCCGGGCAGGCGGACGGACCTGCCCGGCGGTCACATGACGAGGCCTTTGCTCAGTGAGCGGTGAAGGCCGGTGCCATGATGCGGTCGCTGTATTCACGGCCGAATTGCTTGAGGGCGATGGCGTACATCACCAGGCCCAGTGCCATCCAGGCGCCGAAGATCATCCACTCGGTGCCGGTCAGTGCGGAAGGGCTGCCCGGCAGGTACAGACAGGCCATGGCGAAGGACAGCAGGATGGCCAGCACACCGCACAGCTTGCCGTGACGTACGCGGAACGGGCGCGGCATGTCCGGCTCGCGGATGCGCAGGATCAGGAACGAGATCGCCACGAACAGGTAGGCGATGACGATACCCAGCCCGCCGGCATCGACGATCCACACCAGTGCCGGACGACCGAAGAAGGGCGCGATGCAGGACAGCAGGCCGATCAGCAGTACGGCGTTGGTCGGTGTCTTGTGTTTCGGGTGCAGCTTGCCGAGGGCGGCCGGCAGCATGCCGGCATGCGCCAGGGCGTAGATGGCGCGTGAGCCACCGATGTAGAAGGCGTTCCAGCTGGTGATGATGCCGGCGATACCGGCAAGGATCATCAGCTTGCTGGCCCAGGGCGTGTTGAACAGCGCCTGCATGGCGTCCGGCACGCTCAGGGAGCTGGCGACGAGCGCGTCGTGATCCAATGCCAGGCTGGTGGCCAGGATGATCAGCGCATACCACACCACTGCCAGTACCACGGACATCATCAGCACCTTGCCGATGGCGTTGTAGGGCAGATTGATCTCCTCGGCGGCCTGGGGGATGACATCGAAGCCCACGAACAGGAAGGGCACCAGCACCAGTACCGCGATGATGCCAGCCGTCACGCCACCCTCAGACTGGGTGAACAGCGGCGTCATGTTGGCGACGTCCCCCTCGAACAGGGCGCCGGTCACGAAGAGGACACCGGCGATCAGGATCACCCCGGTCACGACCTTCTGCAGCAGCGCAGCCGTGGTGATGCCGACGTAGTTGATGGCCATCATCGCCAGAGACCCGCCGACACCGACGGCGACCCAGGTGGCCTTGACGTCCCAGCCGGCGATGGTCCACATGTGGCCGACGGCATAGCCGGGCGCGAGGTTCTCGATGACCGTGGGCAATGCCACCGCCTCGAAGGACACCACGCTCAGGTAGCCGAGAATGATGGTCCAGGTGCACAGGAAGGACGAGAAATGCCCCATGGCCCGGTAGCTGTAGACGTGTTCGCCACCCACCTTGGGCATGGCGGCGGCCAGTTCGGCATAGGTCAGGCCGATCAGCACGACGGCGATGCCGCCGATGATGAAGGCGATGATGGCACCGATGCTGCCGGCATTCTGGATCATGCCGCCGGTCAGGACGATCCAGCCCCAGCCGACCATGGCACCGAAGGCGAGGGCCAGAACGTCGCCGCGGGCGAGGACTCTGACAAGTTGTTCTGCAGGGGGAGTTGTTTGGGTCATGGGGGATGCGTCCGAGTCGATCTTGGAATTTGTTATATGGCGGTGCCGGACCTGCTGATGTCTTTCGTGTGCGTCTGCTGTCCTCTGCCGAACGTTCTGGCGGGTAGGCAGATGCAAGGTCAGTCCTGTCGCTGGCTGAGGCTTGTGGAAAAATTCGCTCCTGTCGACATCGCAGGAGCGATCCAGCCATCGTGGGCTGTGAGCATCAGTCAGTAGGCAGCGCCTGAGGGACACGCTATCAGCGCCCACTGTTCAGGCGAATAGACCAATTGAGCGTTTGACTGGACCAATCTTGTTGGGCTGCGGATAATCAGGGATGAATGGGCGCTGTACCCCGCCAGCCAGGCTGGTTGCTCACGTGATTTATGCAGCGTATGGACGTTACGTGCTACATGAACGATATCGGGAGACCTGCATGGAACTGGCCACGCTTGAGCCGCTGATCGAATGTTATCGCCGCCAGTCAGAGACGCTGGGCAAGCAGGTGCGGCTGGAGCAGGCATTGCTGGAGATGATCCGCGAACAGTGGTCCGTCGGTGCTCGGCTGCCTGCGCACCGCAAGCTGTGCGAGGCGCTGGGCGTGGCACGCAACACGTTGTCATTGGCCATCAAGTCGCTGATCGAGGAAGGCTATCTGCACACCGGGCAGGGTCAGGGCACTTGGACGCGCCGCCCGCATGCCACCAGACCCGGGAATGCCTCGCCCGAGGCACCTGCGCCACTGCCGCTCTCCACTCGCGCACGCCGGGTACTGGGTGGGCAGGGTGCCAGCCTGATCCAGAGTGGCGCCTTCGTGCCGGGTATTCCGGATATCGCGCGCTTTCCGATGCGCAAGTGGCGTCAGCTGTATGCCAGTGTGACGGTGCCCCACAACGCGCTGCTGCTGTCGTATTCGAGCGGTGGCTATGGCCCGCTCAAGCGGGAGATTCGGGATTTTCTGCGCCGCTGGCGCAATATCGATTGCGATACCCAGCAGATCATCATCACCGAGGGCACCCACCACGGCATCGAGCTGTGCGCGCTGGCGCTGGCGGACGCCGGCCAGCGGGTGGTGATGGAGTCGCCCTGCTACTGGGGGGCACGCAATGTCTTTCTGGCCGCCGGACTCGAGACCCAGCTGATTCCCTGGCGGCCCCGGGATGACACCGCCGATGCCCCGGGCCACGAGATCGCCCTGCTGGCGCGTCGTCCGGTGCAGATCGCCTATTTCACCGGCTCGCATCACTATCCCTTGAGTGTCCCTACCTCACGGCGTGACAAGCTGGCGCTCTGCGAGGCCTGTCAGCCCGCCTATATCCTCGAGGATGACTACGAGTTCAGTGGCGATGACCATGATCAGCTGCTGTTTGACCCGGACGCCGACAATCGCCTGCTGGTCGGCTCGTTCTCCAAGCTGATGTTTCCTGGCCTGCGGCTGGGCTATCTGGTGGTGCCGCGTGCGCTGGCCGGGCCGATGAATCGGCTGCGCAGCGAGGTGTTTCGCGAGGGGCGCATGCTGGATCAGGCGGTGCTGGCGCAGTTCATCGCCGATGGGGATCTCGATGCCTGGTATCAGCGCATTCAGCGCGATTATCTCGGCCGACAGCAGGTGGTGCATGACCAGCTGTGTCAGGTGAAGGGCGTGATCAGCGTCTCGCCGCCCTCGCGCGGCATCAGCCTGTGCGTGCAGTTCGCTCCCGAGATCGATGACAAGCGTGTCGCGCAACTGATGGTCAAGGAGCATCTGATCGTGCGGCCACTGAGCATGGTCTGCAGCAGCGAGGACTCGCGGCGCGGGCTGGTGCTGGGGGTCGGCATGCTGGCGGGCGAGAGTCTGGTCAGTGAGGTGGCCCGGCTCAGACGCACGCTGGAGAGCATATTGACCATGCGCGACATCCGGTAGGGCGGCACTCCCTGGCCTAAGGAATAGCGGGCGCGGCACTGAGCAGCGCCAGAACTGAAAACGCCTTCGCCCGGCAGGGCGAAGGCGTGGTATCGATATTGAACGCGAGTGCTACTTTGCCTGCTGCATGCGCTCGGTCAGCTTGCGGAATTCCTCACGCATGGCGCTGTTCTCGAAGCTGGTGGCGACCAGTACCTGCAGGCCGGCGAGGGTGTCGAAGGTCTTGACGCCCTGGCGGATCAGGTCGGCGACATGCGCGCTGAGCTTGACGGTGCGATAGGTATTGGTCGCCACTGCAAGCTCGCGCTGGCTCTTGGTGAGCGATGTCTTGACGCGGTCGCGTTGCTCGCTCACCAGCGCGCGATACAGATTGATCGTCTTGAGTGTCAGCGCATTGGCGCGGATGTTGTTCTCCAGACTTTCACGTGAGCCGCCTTGCTTGATCAGCGTGCGGGCTTCGCGCGTGGTGGCTTCGGCTTCGTCGGCGAACCCTTGCAGTTGCGGTAATACCTCGTCATCCACGCGGGCGATGAAGTCCTGCTGCATGGTGACGATCATGCGGTGGAGCATGACGACCATGCCGTAGTAGCGACGCGCGTACTCCAGATTCTCGCCACTGTCGCGGGTCAGCTCCGCGAGCTGCTGGGCCACCGACTTGATGCTGGCGAACACGACACTCATGGTCAACACGTCGTCGCCGACCACCGAGGACAGCCACACCTGGACCTGGTCCGGCGTCAGGGTGATGCCGATCTCCTCGAGCCGCGCGGCCAGCTTGCCTTCCAGCGTGGTCAGCTCGTCTTGATAGGCGGTGATGTTCTTCTCATGCGCGGCGATCAGCAGGTCATAATCGCCGCGTGTGCTGGCGGTGAATTCGCGCAGGGTATCGGTAGGCGTGAAGCGCGTCAGCGTAGAGACCTCGGTGTCGGGCGCCAGGATACGCTTTTCCTTCAATTCGGAAATCTCACTGCGCGAATCACGGATCTTGTCCTCGACCTGTCGATAGGTGCTGCGCAGGGTCGAGAGTTGTGGCACGTCGAGGGCCTGCATGGCTTCCTCGATCATCTCGTCCATATCGCTGCGCGCGGAGGCCTGATCGCGGCTGATCCAGGCCTCTTCCGGCAAGGTGTCCATCTCCTCGAAATAGCCGACCGCCTTCTTCAAGGTGGCGAAGGCTTCCGGCTGGTCGAAGTGCATGTCATCGGCCGCCAGGGCGATGCCTGGCGTCAGGGTGGGCGCGAGGGTCGCCAATGACAGACTGAGCGCTGCCAGGAGGCGGGTGACGGGGCGGCGAGACACTGGCGAACTACCTTGGGGCATCGGAGACACTCGGGTCGGCATGAGCATGGCAGCGCAGAGTAGCAAAATCGCTGACAGGCGTCTCCGAGTTCGCGTCGCGCAAGGCGTGCTCAGTGAGGCTCATAGGCCTCGGGCTTGCCGGTCGCGGGGTCGATGCGGTCCAGCGACGGGCCACGATAGTAATCCATGATCAGCGCCACCGCTGCATCGCCGTACTGCGCGAACCAGAAGTCGCCCATGCCCTTGAGGCGCTGGATATTGGTGACGCTGATGTCGTCCATCGCATCATCAGGCGCCTTGGGCAATCCCGGTTGCGGGCGCATCTCGGCGTTGACGCGGATGTAGCTGCCCGGCGGAGAGATGGTGATGGCCTGATAGCCGACGACCTTCTCGTCGGAGAGCACGTCGATCAGACTGCCTTCCAGCATCCACTGCACCGCGCCCCAATGCTGGGAATCCGGGCCGTTGATCTTGCGCGTGCGCGTCCCGGTACCGATCGACAGCACGCGCCGGGTGTCATGTGGCCACAGTCGACAGGCTTCGGCGATGGCGCACATGGTCGGGTTGTTGGCGATCACGCCGCCATCGATCAGCCAGGTCTGCTCATTGTCCGTCCCGAGTTTCATGTCGCGGGTCGGGAAGTAGGTGGGCGCGGCGCTCGAGGCATCCGCCACCTGCCAGGCCAGCAACTTGTGATGCTCGCGCTTGCTGGACTTCAGCACATGCGGGCGGCGTCTCTCGATCCCGTAGGTGACGACGAGGACCTGCTTGCCGTCAGGGACATCCCGGAGCTTGGCCTGGCCGAGATGCTTCTTGAGCATCGCGCTCTTGCCCCGGGCCTCGTACCTGGGCGCATTGATGCCATCGAGTTCGAACCAGCCGCGGTTGTCGACGAAGATCTTCCTGGCATTGGTTGCGCTGTAGAGCCCGTTGATGTCCTCGAGGCTCATGTCGGTGGTAGCCAGCGCCAGCGCGATCAGGCTGCCGGTAGAGGTGCCTGCGTAGAAATCGACGCAGTCGCGCAGTGTGGTCTGGTGGTCGCGCTTGAGTGTCGCATCGATATGCATCAGAAACCGGGCGGTGGCTGCGCCACGTATGCCGCCACCATCCAGCGAGAGAATCAACTTGGACATGCAGGCCTCCTGCAGCGCGAGTGACGTTCCTTTCCTGTCCATGTCATCTCCTGGGCTGCTACCAGAATAGAGAGGCCAACGCTGTTCAGCTGTCTGAAATGCCTGATACGGACCGACAGGAGGGCCTGATACTGGCAAGGAGAAGAGGTGATTCGAACGCGGCACAAGCGCTGAGACGCGGTACGTATTCCTTGAGCGGACTCCTATGGGAATGTGAAAAAGGCCACCCGGATCGGGTGGCCTTTGGTGTTGCTGCGTGGTGATCGTCTCGTCGCTGGCTGGGCAGTGATCACCAGCCACTGGCGCAGTGAAGCGACCGGGGACGCATCGTGATCAGGTGTTGAGCACGACGCCACCATTGAGGTGAATCGTCTGGCCTGTCATATAGCTTGAGTCTTCGCTGGCCAGATAGACGTAGGCCGGGCCCATCTCGCTTGGCTGGCCGGGACGCTCCATCGGCACCTGCTTGCCGAATTCGGCGACCTTGTCGTCATCGAAGCTGGCGGGGATCAACGGTGTCCAGACCGGGCCGGGGGCCACGGCATTGACGCGGATGCCACGGTCCATCAGCGTGCCGGACAGCGAGCGCACCAGCCCCTGGATGGCGCCCTTGGTGGCGCTGTAATCGATCAGGCTGTCATTGCCCTTGAAGGCGTTGACCGAGGAGGTGGCGATGATGGAGTCGCCCTTGGAAAGATGCGGGACGGCGGCCTTGATCAGATAGAAGTGACTGAAGAGATTGGTCTTGAAGGTGCGTTCGAGCTGCTCGTCATCTATCTCGGTCACGTCATTCCAGTCGTACTGCTCGGCGGCGTTGTTGACCAGGATGTTGAGCTTGCCGAATTCCTCCAGCGTGCCTTCTATCACCTTGCGGCAGAAGGCCGGGTCACCGATGTCACCGGCGATGCGGCTGGCCTTCTGACCTTCGGCCTCGATCAGTCGGATGGTTTCCTCAGCGTCCTTTTCCTCGCTGCCGACGTGGGTGATCATGCAGTCGGCCCCTTCGCGCGCGAAGTGGACGGCGGCGGCGCGCCCGATGCCGCTGTCGCCTCCGGTGATGACTGCCACCTTGCCCGTGAGCTTGCCACTGCCGCGATAGCTCTCGCGGATGTATTCGGGCTTGGGGTCCATGCGATGTTCATCGCCTGGTTGATGGTTCTGATGCTGTGGGGGCTGTTGCTGAGTCATGCCGTCACCTCCGGTTCGTTGATCGTGAATGCGCTATGCGCGTTCAGACGCTGAACGTCTACCCACAGATCTGTGGACGATCGCGACGGATTAAACCCTTCATGATGATTTTCTTGTTTAGCAATATTAAAACGCCCAGTTCCGCATGAACGGAACTGGGCGTCGGAGTGAAGCGTCATCAGCAGACCTGGCGGTTGTCAGGAGGCGATGTCCTCATGCTTGTCATGCATGGTAGCTGGCGTACTGGCACCCGCTGCCATGGTCTGCGCAAGCGGAATACGCGGCTCGCTTTCCTGGGTCTGTTCTATGCCATGCAGACTCGGCAGATTGGAAGGGTCATGCCCGGGGCCGGTTTCGAGGCTGGGCAGTGCCTTGCGAATGATGCTGGCGCACAGGCCTCGGTGTGCATGCAGTGTCAGACCTTCCCGTTCGAGGAATTGCAGCAACCGAGTGGCTGAGACCAACGCCACGATGGGATGGAGATCGCGAAAGTGTTCCTCGACCTGGCTGGCACTGATCGTCGCGAGTCGCTCCGGATGGGTATGCGGCATCGAAATATCCTCTTTTCGGGTTCCGATGAGTCGGAATCTTGAGTGATTCTCTAGGTGTCGGTGTCACTTTGCCTCGACGGCGGTGGGGGGCCATCTGCCTGCGTGCCCCTGCGCTTGTCTTGGCGCATCGGTCATCGGTCAACGTGACAGTTCTACTGAGAGTGTTCGTACTGAGATCGGTCGTACTGGGATCTGTCGTACTGGGATCGTTCGCACTGTGACGGTGTTGCGTTCTTCAAAAGCTAGTATTAGAGAATTCGCGAATATCTTCCAGCCTTGATGCGCGCATGCTCTCATTTTTATCGTCAATTCGCGAAACTTCATGCCTTCGCGCAGGCGGATACCTGCCTGGTGTTCTGACTGTTAGACTAACGCTCCCCCATGTCGAACAGATGTCCGTCATGTTGAATATAGTCAGGATGGCCACGAAGCCACCTGACAGATGATCATTTTTCCTTCAATGGATGTGCCATGAAACGCTTTGTGCTGCTCGATACCGCGCCGATCCCCGGCACGACGGATTCGTTGTGTCTGTTCGAGTATGGCGAGGACTTCGTCATCAAGATCGAGAGCGGCAAGGGCGGGCAGCTGATGAATACCCGCATGCATGGATCGGAAGACGCCTTGGCTGAGATTCCTGCTGGCCTGCTCAAGAGTCGTGGTACGGCCTCGGCGCCGCAGCGTGTTCTGATCGGTGGTCTGGGCATGGGCTTCACGCTGGCCTCGGCGCTTGCGCACTTCAGGGCAGATGCCGAGGTGGTGGTCGCCGAGCTGGTGCCGGGCGTGATCACCTGGAATGACGGCCCGTTGGGGGCCAAGGCGGGGTATCCGATCCGCAATCCGCGCACGACCGTCGAGAATCGCGATGTGGCCGATGTGCTGCGCGAAGCGCCTGCAGGCTTCGATGCCATCATGCTGGATGTGGACAATGGCCCGGAGGGGCTGACCGCTGACGACAATGATTGGCTCTACAGCGCGGAAGGGTTGGCGGTATGCGCCAAGGCGCTGCGACCTGCCGGCATTCTGGCAGTGTGGTCGGCCACGGCCGATGCGCGCTTCTCGCAGCGTCTATCGCGGGCCGGTTTCAAGGCCGAGGCGCGTCAGGTGTATGCCCATGGCACGTCCGGAGCCAAGCATACGATCTGGATCGCCCGCTATATCGGACGTTCCGCGACCTCACAGACCGGGTCAGGGGCGGGCAAGGGAGAGAAGAAGGGCAAGCGAGCCGGTGGCACATTCAAGGGTGCCGGGGAGAAAGGCCGCCGCCGCCGGTAAGGTCGTGCGGCCGTGGCGTCAGCCTCTTTTGCTCAACTTCTCGACCACCATCAACGACAACGGGCTGGCCACATCATGTGGCCAGCCCGTTTCATTTGCCGCTTGGTCAATGTCGAGCGTCAGGCGCTTGGCATAAAGAGACGTATCAGGCCGCTTCGCGCGCCTTCATGTCCTTCAGGTACTCATCGGCGAGTTGCTGCTTGGTGGCGTCGTCGAAGACGCGACCGGCCAGCTGGAAGACTTCTTGCTCTTCCTCGTCCAGATGGTGAGTCACCAGATGCTCGAGCTGCTTGGCGGCGGCCAGCCAGCCGGGTGAGCTGTAGTCCGTCGTCTCGAGTTTCTCGACCAGCTCATCGATTTCATGGTGCTCGGCCACGCTGTGACGCGCCTTTTCCTGCGTCATGTCGTGTTCCATCATCGGGATGTAGAGCGCACGCTCCTCAGCTCCCGCATGGTTGGTGAGCGATTCCTTGAGGCGCTTGAACAGGTCATCGCGCGGTTCGCTGTCACCTTCGGTCTTGAGCAGCATGTCCAGCAGGCGGCGTTGTTCGTCGTGGGTCTCACGCAGGGCTTCAAAGATGGTCATGTTCGGGCTCCTCATCAGCGTCAGCTTGTCGAGTGGCTGGGCGAGACGCGTGGCCTGTCTCTCTTCTTGCCGGACTCTCAGCTTCTACCTTCAAGCTTTTGGAGTGCCAGCTTTTCAGAAGAGGGCTCACGTCTGTCAGGGGCTCGCCGTGTCAGCGCATTTTCTCGAGCTCATTGTGTCAGGTATGTACAACTCTGGTGGCGGATCGAAAGAACTTCAAGGGCGCAACGCCGACTGCCCTTGAAAATCCCCCGCGCGAGAGCAAGAGATGAGGTATTGCTCATTTATTGTCTGCTGCAGCCTCATATGTCAGCAGGCGCTGCCCAGGAATCCTGACATGTCACACGATGCGACCACCTCCCGCTCCGACACCCCGGATACCTTCAGTCGCAAAGGCTCCCACGCCCCTGAGTTGTCTGCCGAGCTTTCCGGCAGCCAGCTGGATCGTCCACCGGGCGGCGGCTGGCCATCGCTCAAGGCAGTGGAGACCTTCATCTGGCAGGAGCATCTGCCCGTCAAGGGCCACCTCAGCCTGATGAAGATGAACAAGCCGGATGGCTTCATCTGTCCGAGCTGTGCCTGGCCGAATGGCGACAAGCCCAAGGGGGCCAATTTCTGTGAGAACGGTGCCAAGGCACTGGCATGGGAGGCGACGCGTGAGCGCGTCAGCGATGAACTCTTCGCTCAGAACAACGTGAGCCAGCTTCGCGAGTGGACGGATCATCATCTGGAGAAGGAAGGGCGCCTGACGCACCCGCTGTGTTACAACGCGGCTGAGGATCGCTATGAGGTCACCAGCTGGGAGGCGGCCTACGCCGAGATCGGTGAGCGTCTCAAGAGTTATGACGACCCGAACCAGGTCGAGTTCTACACCTCGGGGCGCACCTCCAACGAGGCGGCCTTCCTGTTCTCGCTGTTCGGGCGCATGTACGGCACCAACAACTTCCCCGACTGCTCGAACATGTGTCACGAGACCACCTCGCGGGCCTTGCCCGAGTCCATCGGCATCGGCAAGGCGACGGTGAATCTCGAGGACTTCAAGCAGGCCGATGCCATCTTCATCTTCGGTCAGAACAGTGGCACCAACAGTCCGCGCATGCTGGGCGATCTCCACGAGGCGCGTGGCCGTGGCGCCGAGGTGGTGAGCTTCAATCCACTGCGCGAGCGGGCGCTGGTGAGCTTTGCCGACCCGCAATCGCCCAGGGACATGCTGAGCGGCAAGGGCGTCGAGATCAGCACCCAGTACCATCAGCTGCGCATCGGCGGGGATCTCGCTGCCGTACAGGCGATGTGCAAGTACGTGATCGAGGCCGACGATGCGCTGCGTGAGCGCAATCCGCATGCGGTGGGGCTGCTGGATCATGACTTCATCGCCCAGCATACCCACGGCTTCGAGGCCTTCGCCGATCACTGCCGCAAGCTCGACTGGCAGGATCTGGTCGAGATGTCCGGCCTGTCGCGCGAATCACTGGAGCAGGCGGCACAGACCTATCTGGAAGCCGAGCGCGTGATCTGTTGCTGGGGCATGGGCATCACCCAGCACGCGCGGGGTGGCGATACCATCCAGCAGATCGTCAATCTGCTGTTGTTGCGCGGCAATATCGGCAAGCCCGGCGCCGGGCCTTGTCCGGTGCGCGGCCACTCCAACGTGCAGGGCGATCGCACCGTCGGTATCGAGAACCTCCCCAACGGCGCGATGCTGGATGCCTTCGATCGCGTCTTCGACATCCAGTGCCCGCGGGACAATGGCCATGATGTCGCCGAATGCTGTGAAGCGATTCTGCGCGGTGAGACACGGGCCTTCATCGGCATGGGCGGCAACTTCTTTCGCGCGATTCCGGACCAGAAGCGCATCGTGGAGAAGGTGCACGAGCTGGACATGACGGTGCATGTCGCCACCAAGCTCAATCGCAGCCATCTGCATCCCGGCAAGCACGGCTGGGTATTGCCGACGCTGGGTCATAGCGAGCGGGATCTGCAGGCCGGCGCCGATGGCAAGGGCGCGGAGCAGACCACCAGTGTCGAGGACGGCATGTGCAATGTCTCGCCCTCGCGCGGCGTGATGGCGCCGGCGGATGCCAGCCTTCACTCCGAGATCGCCATCACCTGTCAGCTGGCCAAGGCCACACTGCCGGCACATCCCACGCTTGACTGGGACTGGCTGCAGGCGGATTACGCGCGCATTCGCGACCGTATCGAACAGGTCTTCCCGCAGATATTCCCCGACTATAACGCGCGTCTGGCTCAGGGTGGCTTCCACATCCGCATCGCCCCGCGTGAGCGCATCTGGCACACCGACTCCGGGCGCGCCAACTTCCTGTTCCCCGAGGGACTTGGCACCGATGAGCAGGGTCTCGACAAGGTCACCCACGAGACGCTGGACATGGACAGTACCTTCCTGCTCAGCACCATGCGCGGCCATGATCAGTTCAATACCACCGTCTATTCCAATGACGATCGTTATCGTGATGTCTATGGCACGCGGATGGTGGTGATGATCAGCCCTGAGGATCTGGCAACGCTCGGCCTGTCCGAGGGCCAGCGCGTGCGTATGGAAACCGTGAGTGAGGATGGTGTCGAGCGCAGCATGGCCGGTTTCAAGCTCAAGGCCTACGATATCCCGAGCGGTTGTGTGGCAGCCTATTATCCGGAAACCAACGACCTGATTCCGCTGGATCACCGTGATGCACGCAGCAATACGCCGGCCTCGAAATCCGTGCCCGTCAGATTGCGTCTGATGGACAGCGAGGAGGTCAATGCCACGGAGGGTGTATTGGCGAGCAGTTGAAGGAGTCGCCAGCTGGGCCCGTGATCAAGGAAAAAGTGAAAAAACTCCATCCTGCTCATGCGGTCAGGTTATGTCGTCAGGGTGAGGAACAGTCCCAGCGCCACGCGTTGCACTCCTGAGGTGCAGCGCGTGGCGTTTTTGTATTCTCGCGTCGCAGGGCAGGCTTTCTCGGGCTATCGCTCACCAACGTCGTGCAATTTCAGGTAGGCATTTCTGTCACCGAGCATCACCTCATCAATGCCCATGGCGCGAGGGATCCTGTCGCTTCAGACAGCTTGCAGTGTTGCCAAGCGGCAGTGATTGTCATCAGCCATTTCGAGGGCTGGCGCGTTTCTTGCGTAGTGGTAGGGTAGCGTGCGCCACGCCCCGCCAGTCGCTTCCCGATGACATTTCCGCTCGCTGCCAGCTCTGTCAGCCAGGGCGTCAGGAAGGTGTCCGTCGCGGCAGGACGGCAAGGCATCGCGACGTCATTCCCGGCCAGTTCGGCCCAACACGAAGAGACTCGACACCTTGTACGAGTCCAAGGACATATCCCGCATGGCAGATGACCGCTCATCAACTTCGCAGACTGCACCGCTGGCCTCGGCTGTGGGCAATGACTATCCCTTGAGCGAAGTCCCCGCTTCGGCACGACGTGGGCTGCTCTCTACCTCGATGGTGCTGCTCGGCTTCACCTTCTTCACCGCCACCATGTGGGCCGGTGGGTCACTGGGCGCGGCCTTCGAACTCAACGAGCTGATGTGGATCATCGTGATCGGCAATCTGCTGCTGGGGAGCTATGCGGCGGCGCTGGCCTACATCGCCTGCAAGAGCGGCCTTAACTCGGTGTTGATGGGCCGCCTGTGCTTTGGCGAGAAGGGCAGTCGTCTGTCCGACTTCGTGCTCGGTTTCACCCAGATCGGCTGGTACGCCTGGGGCACCGCGACCATCGCCATCGTGCTGGTCAAGACGCTAGGCTTGCCGGAATGGCTGACCACGCCGCTGATGGTCATCTTCGGATTCGCCTTCTGTCTGACGGCGATGATCGGCTATCGCGGTCTGGACATGCTGTCACGGGTCGCCGTGCCGGCCATGCTGCTGTTCATCCTGTTCAGTCTCTACACCGGCATGGTCGATGTCGGCGGCATGGCAGGACTTGCGGCACTGACGCCGACGGATTCCATGAGCTTGACCGCCGCCATCACGGCGGTGATCGGTACCTTCATCAGTGGTGGCACCCAGGCGACCAACTGGAGTCGCTTCGCGCGCTCGCCGAAGATCGCCGTGATCGCCACGCTGGCGGCCTTCTTCGTCGGCAATGGCCTGATGGTGCTGACCGGTGCGCTCGGCGCGATGATCTATCAGCAGGCCGATATCGTCGATGTGATGATCGCCCAGGGGCTGGTCAGCCTCGCCGTGCTGATGCTGTTTCTCAATATCTGGACCACCCAGGACAACACCATCTACAACTTCGCCATCGCCGGCTGCAATCTGCTGCGTACCCCGCATCGTCAGCGTGTCACTCTGGGCGGCGCGGCCATCGGCACGGTGCTGGCGGTACTCGGCATGTATGAGTGGCTGATCCCGTTCCTGATTCTGCTCGGTACCTTCATTCCGCCGATCGGCGGCGTGATCATGGCCAACTTCTGGCTGGGTCATAAGAGCCAGTACCCGCGCCTCGCTGAGATGCCCAAGGTGGATTACCACTGGCCGGGCCTCGCCGCCTACGCCATCGCCTGCCTGTGTGCCTGGAGCTCCCCCTTCATGCCGCCCGTCGTGGGTGTCGTGGTCGCCTTCGTCGTCTACGGCGGGCTGATCAAGCTTGCCAAGGTCGAGCTGGCCAACAAGACGGCGGCGTGAGTCGCTGAGCGCTGATGTGAAGGGTAGAGGCATACGAAGCGCCCAACGAGTCCTGGACTCGTTGGGCGTTTTTCATGTGTGAAGAAGCGTCAGGGGAGAGCCACCTCAGGGGAGAGTCACTTGATGCACAACATGGTTGTGCATAGAATGAGGGAAAAAGGTGCTGCCATGGCGGTGGAATTCAGGGATGAGTGGCTCGAGAGCTTCTACGAGCAAGATGTTGGCCACCGCAAGATACCTGCGGCGCTCTCAAGTTCGCTCTATCGCAAGTTGCAGATTCTCGATGCCGCAAGCCAGGAGTCTGATTTGAGGATTCCGCCAGGCAATCGTTTCGAGCATCTACAGGGCAATCTCGCAGGTTATTGCGCGATTCGCGTCAACAGGCAGTATCGGCTCATCTTTCGATGGGAGGCAGGGATTGCCCATCAAACATATCTAGACCCGCATGCTTACAAGGGCTAGAGGAGGTAGCAGTGATGAGAAATACCCAGCGGCGCCCACTGACGGTAGGCGAGATGTTGGCGGCAGAGTTTCTGGAGCCGATGGACATCGACATCCGCACCCTGGCCGAGGCGATGGGAGTGCACAGAAATACCCTGAGTCGTATCGTGCATGACAAGGGCACCTTGACGGCCCCGATGGCTATCAAGCTGGCGGCTGCGTTAGGCAATACGCCGGAGTTCTGGCTCAACATTCAGCATGCCGTGGAGCTCTGGGATGTGCGTCATCGTGCCTACGCGCAGGATGCCAAGGGCGTGCGTCGCATAACACCACAGGTCGATGCCGCCGAGCTTGCCTCGCATTGACGTCACGCGCGCTTCACGGCGAGAGATCGGAATGGCGTGAGGCCGAGAGTTGATGTCCAGTAACACAGAAAGCCCCAGCCTGAGGATCAGGCTGGGGCTTTCTGTCATTCAGGCTTCAGTCATTCTTCAGATCGTTTCGGCTTCACCTGAATCACCAGACAGACAGCGATCAGCACCATGCCGAGCCAGCCGAGCGGAGCGATATGTTCCCCGACGATGGTCACGGCGAGCAGCGCGGCGACCAGCGGTTCGAACAGTGTCAGCAGGGTGGCCTTGCTGGCGGCGACGGTCTTGAGGCCATAGCCGAAGGCGAGATAGCCGAGGAACATCGGCACCAACGCCATATAGAGCGCGACCGTCGTGTTGCCGGGCGTCGCGAACAGGCGCGGGTCTGCCACCAGCATGCTCACGCCCAGGCCTGCGATCAGCGCGATACCGGCAACACCGAATAGGCTGCCCATGGCCGCGCGGGCGTGGGTGCCGTGGTCCATCATGCGACGGGCGATCAGCGAATAGGCGGCGTAAGTGGTTCCGGCGATGATGCCCAGCACGATGCCGGCCAGACGTTGCCAGTCAGCGTCAGGCACGCTCCCTGACCCTGCCGCCATCGGGTCTCCAGCGGCGCTGACCGCGGCAATGTCCCCGCCATGAGTGGCCGTTTCGCCCATCGCCACCATCACCACACCGGCAATGCCCAGCGCGAGGCTGATGTACCAGCTCAGCGTGAGTCGGTGGTGGCCGAACAGGCGCTCGAGAATCGCCGCGGCCAGTGGCGCCGTGGCGATGGTGATCACCGTGCCGATGGCGACACCCGCCAGGTGCATGGAGGAATAGAAGGCCAGCGGGTAGATGACGACACACACAGCGCCAAGCAATACCCGGCCCTTCTGCGCCATCAACAGGCCCAGGCAGCCGATGATATTGGGCCGTGCGATCACTGCCTGAAGCAGGCCGCCGACGCCCATGGCGAAGGCGCCGGTCGCCAACGGACTGACATCCTGATTGAAGTGGGCCGCCGTGCCGGTGGTGCCCCACAGCAGCGCGGCAAACAGAACGGCCAAGCTACCCATGTCGGTCGACCTTGAAGAGGCCGCGATATCGGAGCGAGTGGTTGTCATGGTGATGTCCTTGCGTGTCTTGCCAATCCTGTGGCCGTTTTCAGTCGCGGCATGAGTCCTGGAGAAAGTGTGCTGAAACCACTTTCGGCCAGGTGATGCGTCACGCCAGCTGGCTGCCGCTCAGTGCGTCCAACGTGGCTTGCCACCAATTCCCTCATTACCCTCATTGCCGTCAGGCGTCGTGACGATGCCATGGCGGCGATCCTTGGTCGTTATCGCTCCACGATTCACGCTCACCCCAACAGGCCGTGTCGCCTTGTGTCTCAACCAGAGCGTCGGAGGCGGTGTCTGGCGTCGTCCAGGCCGCGAGGTCTGCCTGCGGGCTGGCCATCGACGCCTGCGTTGCCTGCGGACGCAGTTGCAGCATCAGGCAGGTCATGATCAGCACCATGCCGATGGCCCCCATCAGCGTGAACTGCTCGCCGACGACGATGACGGCCAGCAGGCCCGCCACCAGTGGCTCGAACATGGTCAGAACCGTCACCCGGCTGATGGGCACGCTGGCGAGCCCGCGCCCGAAGATGAGGCTGGCCAGCAGCATCGGGATCAGCGCCATGTAGATGGCGACCGCCGAATTCATCGGCGTGGCGAACAGGCGCGGATCGAGGAACAGGCAGCTGATGGCCAGGCCGATCAACAATACGACGCCGGCACAGCCGAACATCGCCCCCATGGCCGCGCGGCGATGGACGCCCAGCAGCATCATGCGTCTGGCAAGCAGCGAATAGGTGGCGTAGCTCGCGCCGGCCAGCACGCCCAGCCCGATACCGATGAGCTTGCGGCTCTCGCTGGCAACGCCGCTGGCAGTGGCGTGCGCCGCCGTATCTGCCAGACGTGTCTCGCCCATCGCCATCAGCCCCACGCCGGCCATGCCCAGTATCAGCGCCGCGTACCAGTGCGCACTGACGCGCTTGCGATCCAGCACATATTCCAGCACCGCCGCCGCCAACGGCGCCGTGGCGATGGTGATCACGGTGCCCATCGCGACGCCGGTGTATTCCATGGCCGAATAGAACGCTAGCGGGTAGACGATGATGAACAGCGCTGCCCACAGCACGAGATGCTTGTGGACCAGCAGGGCGGCCAGTTCCGCATGAAGGATTCGTCGCGACAGCACGGCCTGCAGAATGCCGCCAAAGCCCATGGCGAAGGCGCCGGTGGCCAACGGGCTGACATCCTGATTGAAGTGGGCGGCGGTGCCGGTCGTGCCCCATAGCAGGGCGGCCGTGAGGACGGAAAGGTTGCCGATCTGGCGTTCCAGCGCTGGGCGGAAGGGCGTCCGGGAGAAGGAGTGCTGCATGGTGGATGGCTCGCAATGAAGTGTGTCTCGGTGTGCACGAGATTACGCCTCATCGCGAGAATATATTGTGCTGAAACTACGCTCTGTTCTGCCAGGAGAAGCAAAACGTCATGGACCGCCAGAGTGCGGTGATTGACTGCCGGGTTCGGGGACTCAATCGGTCGTCCAGATGATCGAGTCAGTCGCTCATTCAGTCATTCGCGGGAGTGAGACTCGAATACTGGCGCGTCATCTCGCGCGGGGACTGGCCGAAGTAGCAGGAAAAGCGCCGTGAGAAGGCGGAAAGGTTTTGATAGCCGACGGCCTCGGCGACCTGCTGGACGCTGAGATCGGTATGGATCAACTGTGCCCGCGCGCGCTCCATGCGTCTCGCGGTCAGGTACTGCTTGACGCTGACGCCCAGATTGTCGCGGAACACCTTGTGAAACTGGGTCGGGCTCAGGTGGGCGAGCCTGGCCAGTGATGCTACGTCGTGGGGCTGCTCAAGCTGCGCATTCATGATGTCGAGCACTCTGAGTAGACGACGATCGACACGTTGATCACAGGTCTGCTTCTCCAACAGGCCGAGAAACAGCGCGATGGACAGCTGATTGATGTGCTTGTCGACCTCGCCCTGCAGCTGGGCTTCGAGAAACAGCAGGTAGTTCATCAGCAGGGTGCTGATTGAGAACACCACGCGTTGCGACGCCGCGAGATTGTCGGGCAGGTAGTCCAGGTCTGCCACGATGAAACGCGCGGCGTCCTTGGCATGAAACAGGTGTGACTCTCCTGGGCGAATGATGACGCACTCGCCGGTGACCACGGTGCCGTGATGGCTGCCGACCTGGATATCGAGATGGCCGCGGATCGGCAGCACCAGCTGGTGGTGGTCGTGGTCGTGAACCGTGGCCTGCGGGGTATAGGCGCGCAGCGAAAGCGTCGTCATGGTGCGGTGGCCTTCATCCGGCGGTCCAAGGGCAGCAAGCAGAGCAAAAGAAAAATGCAGGCCGTCAGCGGCTCAGCTCGATGTCGCGGGTCTGGCCACTGCCCACCTGCACCTGACTGAGAATCAGCGGGCTGCGTGTGCCGTCCGGCAACTGGATGACACCGGCGACATAGAAGGTGCCGGAGGGCAGGCCAGTGGCAGTGAAGTAGCCATTGCTGTCAGTGCGCACGAGGTGGGTGTAGGCCTGGGCACGGGGATCGGCACGAGACGCCGTCTTGCCTGCCAGCGCCAGTTCCGCCGCTTCTGCGGAGTAGGTGGTGACCGGCGCGATCGAGATGCCTGCCCGGTTGGCGTAGATCGTCTGGCCCTGCCAGTCGTAGGACATGCGGCCCTTGATCACCGAGGTGCCGGTCTTGTCGAGCTTGGCGTACTCCGCCTCCGGGAAGGCGACGCTACGCTGGACGCGCTGCTCATCCTGTTCGGTCCGGGAGGAGGAGCCGAAGTCCGGCAGTGAAATGCTGTCAGCCATGCGCGAGGCGCTTTCACACCCGGCAAGAACGGCGGTACACATGAGCAGAGCGAGCGGAGTACGCAAGTGACGAAGCATGGCGAGTCTTCCCTGAAGTCGTCGAATGGTGGGCAGCTCGTGAGCGAGTCGGTCTGGCGACACCGGCTGCCTTTGCCCCACATCCTACTGCGCCGAGCACAGTCAGGGAACTGCCAGCGAGCGCTAGGCAGGCGAGTGTGACTTTCGCGTCAGGCATCGGCATCCGCTGGTAACTTTCGCGGTTTCCACCGACTCTTGTAAGTAGGCCAACAGGACGCGTTTGCCTGTGGACTGACTGGGTTGCGCAAAGCATGACTCTGGAGTTGCTAAAAAAGGAACTCCTTGTTCATTATACGTTTGTCTATAACGTAACGGCGCTTGTTACCATGCTGTTCATCAAACCCTGTGCAAGGGCTGCTCAAGAGCTGTTCACAACCTCACAAGACTTGCCTGAGGGCTGTTCGAATGCAGCTCAGGTGGCAGTACCGCCTTGCGCACGCTGCGCAGGCGTCGGGTGAACCATTCATTGTCCGGGAGGGCCGCATGTCGACATCCCAGAGCGCTACTGATTCTTCACGTCGCCAACTATTGAAACTGGGGCTCGGTGGGGCAGGCATTGCCATGTTCGGCGGCCTGTCGCTTCAGGCCCTGGCCGAGATGGTCGATGACGAGCAACAGACGCAGGATGACAGTGCCTTCGCGACGTTCATGGCCCTGTCGCGCTGGCTGCTCAGCGACAAGACACTGGATGAGCGGCTGGGTCAGCGCTATTTCGAGGCGCTGGCGAGAATTCCGGCCGAGGGAGTGCCTGGCGTCGGCAGCTTGCCGGACCTCAAGACCCGCTTGCTGGCCCTGGGCGAGTCGCGAGAGTACCTGAAAAAGGAAGACCTGAGCGACGGCGAGATAGCGCTGGTGCGACGTCTTTTGCAGGCCTGGATGCTGGGCACGGTTGGCAAGTCGATTAGTGACCCTGCCGCCGAGGTCATCGCCTTCGAACGCGCTGGCATGTATGCGGGGCCGCGCGATGTGCAGGTGGTGCGTACCTATTGCCCCAATCGTCCGGGCTTCTGGGCAGAGGCACCCAAGGCCTGAGCGGCCACGCTTTTCCCCAGGCTTGCGCGTGGTGGATGGCCGGGCCTTGGCCCCGTGCCTGGACCTCGGCTTCTGACATCGCTTGCCTGCCAGACCTTTCAGGGGCGTCCTGACCGCCCCGTTGCTGTTACCCTTTTCCCGAGGAGAATCCTGCATGGCCGAGGAATCCCGTTCGTATGATGCCGACGTGATCGTGGTCGGGTCTGGTGTCGCCGGTGCCCTGATCGCACATCGCCTGGCCGAGGCCGGCAAGTCGGTCATCATGCTGGAAGCAGGCCCGCGCATGCAGCGCTGGCAGATTGTCGAGCGCTTCCGCAACCAGGCCAACAAGATGGACTTCATGGGGCCCTATCCTGCCAGCAAGGCAGCGCCCCATCCGATGCTCTACGGCGAGAATGCCGACTATCTGGTGCAGAAGGGCGAGCAGCCCTATGACGCCCAGTATATCCGCGCCGTCGGCGGTACTACCTGGCATTGGGCGGCCTCGGCCTGGCGCTTCCTGCCCAGCGATTTCCGTCTCAAGAGCGAGTATGGCGTCGGGCGCGACTGGCCGATCGGCTATGACGATCTGGAAGACTATTACTTCCGGGCCGAGGTGGCGCTGGGTGTCTGGGGGCCGAATGATGTCGATCTCGGCAGCCCGCGCAGCGCCGAGTATCCGATGGCGCCTCTGCCGCTGTCGTGGAACGAGCGGCGGGTTAGCGAGCGCATCAATCCCCACGGCTTCGACATGGTCACCGAGCCGGTGGCGCGCAACAGCCGCCCCTATGATGACCGGCCGACCTGCTGCGGCAACAACAACTGCATGCCCATCTGTCCGATCGGGGCGATGTATTCCGGCATCATCCATGTCGAGAAGGCGGAGCGCGCCGGTGCCCGGCTGATCGACAATGCCATCGTGCATCACCTGGAAAGCGATGCCAGCGGCAAGATTCGTGAAGTGCGCTATCTGGACCCCGACGGCAAGCAGCATCGCCTGAGTGCGGCGCGGGTGGTGCTGGCGGCCAATGGTATCGAGACGCCCAAGCTGATGCAGATGTCGGTCAATGCCCATACCCCCGATGGGGTGGGTAACCAGAACGACATGGTCGGCCGGCATCTTATGGACCATCCCGGCACCGGGGTGAGCTTTCTGGCCGATGAGCCGCTGTGGGCTGGGCGAGGCCCTCAGGAGATGACCTCGATCATCACCTGGCGCGACGGCGACTTCCGCAAGGACTTCGCGTCCAAGAAGCTGCATCTGTCCAATATTGCCCGCACGCAGCAGATGACCACGGAGGTGCTGTCGGAAACACCGCTCAGGCTCGGCGCGGAACTGCAGGCACAGATCGATAACCGCGCCAGCCGTTATGTGCAGTTCGACAGCTTCCACGAGCTGTTGCCGGAAGCTGCCAATCGCATCACGCCGTCAAAAAAACGTGACGCCCTCGGCCTGCCGCGCCCGGAATTCCGTTATGCTATCGATGATTACGTCAAACGCAGCGCCGCGCATACCCGTGAACAATATGCGCGTATCGCTCAGTTGATGGGAGGCACCGACATCGCGTTTCGTGATGAGTACTCCAACAACCAGCATATCTGCGGTACGACCCTGATGGGAGACAACCCCAAAGACTCCGTGGTGGATCGCGATTGCCGAGTGCATGGCCATGACAATCTGTTTGTCGCCAGCTCCGGCAGCATGCCCACCGTCGGGTCGGTCAATTGCACCCTGACCATCGCGGCGTTGTCTCTGCGTATTGCCGATCTGCTCGAACAGGAAATATAAGCATGGTTCCGCACGTCCGTACTGCTGGCACCCGTGATGCCATTGATGAGAAAGGTCGTGGTGCCCGCCCGATCCTTCGCCCCGCACGCCTGACTCGTGCCGTCCGTCTGGCCGCCATTGCGGGTACCAGCGCCTTGTTGCTCAGTGCCTGTGGCAGCGGCGAGGACGAGCACGCCAGGCAGGTGGAAGCCGACAAGGCCGCCACCCATGACCCCGCGCTGATCGAGAAGGGGCTGTATATGGCGCGCGCCAGTGATTGCGCGGCCTGTCACAGCACCGAGGACGGCGATGAATATGCCGGTGGCCTCGGCTTCGAGACCCCGGTGGGCGAGATCTACGCCACCAACATCACCCCGGATACCGAGCACGGCATCGGCAACTACACCCTCGAGGAGTACACCCGTGTGCTGCGCGAGGGTGAAGCCGCTGATGGCCACAACCTCTATCCGGCGATGCCGTTTCCGTCCTATGCCCGTCTGACGGATGAGGACATCAAGGCGCTCTACGCCTGGAACATGCATGACGTGACGCCGAGCAGCACGCCCAACCGCGAAAGCGAGATTCCGTTCCCACTCAACATGCGTTGGCCGATGGCGCTGTGGGAAGAGATCTTCTCGCCGCTGGAGCCGTGGCAGGATGACCCCGAGAAGAGCGCCGACTGGAACCGTGGCGCCTATCTCGTCCAGGGGCCGGGCCACTGTGGCAGCTGTCATACCGAGCGCGGCGTCGCCTTCCAGGAGAAGGCACTGACCGGTGAGGAAGAAGGCTATCTGGGTGGGGCGATGATCGAAGGCTGGCGCGCCTTCAATCTGACACCTGATCACAAGGACGGATTGGGCAGCTGGAGCGAGCAGGATATCCAGACCTATCTGGCGACCGGCAACCTCAAGGGCAAGGCGCAGGCTGGCGGCCCGATGGCGGATGTGGTCGAGCACTCAATGCGTCACATGAGTGAAGATGATCTGCGCGCCATCGCGGTCTATCTGAAGTCGATTCCGGCGGTGGATGGCAAGGGCGAGCAGGGCGAGGCGGTCAATGATGGCGATCGCGAGGCCGAAAGCGAGCCGCAGGTCGCCACACGCTTCAATCAGGGTGCACCGGCCGATGACGTGCTGTTGCTGCGCGGTCAGCCGCTGGACAAGCGCCCCGATGATGAAGACCTGATCGGTCAGCTGACCGACGCCACGCCGGGTGTGCGTCTGTATCTTGGCCACTGCGCCATGTGCCACGGCGCGGATGGCGCCGGCACTCAGGATGGCTACTACCCGTCCCTGTTCCACAACAGCGTGACCGGCAGTGTCTATCCGGACAATCTGGCTCAGGCGATCCTCAATGGCGTGCAGCGTGAGAACAATGGCCACAGTGTCTTCATGCCGGCTTTCGATGACAGCCTGACCGACGATGAGCTGATCAACCTGATGGACTATCTCGAGAATCGCTTCGGGGAAGGTCATCAGTCCGAAGCGCTGGCATCGCCCGACACGCGTCGTCAGCAGCTGAGCGACAAGCTCGAGGACTGGCGCAAGCACTGAGTCCAGGCACTGATGTCTCTGCTGACAGGCCTGAACAAGTGCTTTGTAACCGCGAAAAAGACAGTCCATGAAAACGGGCTGTCTTTTCCGTGACCTGCGCCATGGCGCCGAGAGTGTGGTTGCCGTGTGCGTTCAGTGCCGTCTCATCCAGCGCACAGTCTCATCCAGCGCACAGTTTCATCCGAGACTGGATCATCCGTGACTGGCGATGTCACACAGTTGGGGTAATATTGCCCCATGCAGGACCTCCGATTCACATTCATCCCGCTCGGGTTGCGCTCAAATGCAGCACAAACTGAAGAACTGCGGTAGAATGTGCGCCCAGACTTTAGCTCTTTATCAATTATTCGAGGCAACATAGCAGTATGACCGACGCTAATCTTGACGACCAGCTTGCATCCCTGTTTCAGGAGCAGGACACCAAGCAGGACCAGAACGCCCGCATCAAGGAGCTGGAGCGTCAGCTGCGTGAAGCCAGCAAGGAAGCCGACAAGCTCCGTAATGCCCGTGACAAGGCAAAGAAGGAAGTCGAAGACCTGCGTGCTCGCAACGAACGCCTGAGCGAGAAAGCCGCAGCTTCTGACAAGCACCGCAAGCAGGTCGAACACGAATTCAACCAGAAGCTGGTGCAGTACAAGGCACGTCTGGCACGCGAACAGGCCATCGCCCAGTCTCGCATGATGCCGATGGGCGCAGCCGTCGAGGAAGCGACCGAAGAAGCCGACGCGGCCTCTCTGGAAGACCTCGGCCTCAACGCTGCCGCCATCCGTGCCCTGACTGACGCTGGCTATGACGACGTCGCCAAGGTTCGCAAGGCTCACGCTGATGGCGTGATCTCTGAAGTCAAGGGCATCGGCCCGAAGGCTCAGTCCCAGATCGCTGAAGCCCTCGACGCCTGATCGTTGCCGTTGATCGAAAAAACCCGCCAATCGGCGGGTTTTTTTGTGTCTGTGATTTGCCCTGTGGCAGGCGTGACTGGTGGGGCTACTGCCGGGTCTGCTTCTGAAGATCAGGCCAGCTGACCGCGGCCTGCTGCTCACCCAGCCAGTCCTTGAGGGCGGTGCGCATATCGGCGCTCGGGATCGAGCGCCCATTCAGCGCATGTACCACCCTGGGCAGGCTCGGTGCCTCACCGGCATCCGCCGGCCAGGCCTGCTTGAGCGTGAAGGCAAGCTTCATCGGCTCCTCGCCATGCAGGCTCTGCTGCATGCGGGCGTGCTCAACGGCCAGCGACTCGAGCTCGGCCTCAAGGCTCGCATCCTCGATATCGGCGCGACTCACCAGCAGCATGCGCGGCAGGTCGAGCATGTCGGCGCGTGGCAGCCAGTCCTTGGACAGCGGATGCAAGGCCACCAGACGCGTCGCGTCATCGCCGTTGAGGAAGGCAGCGTGCATCTTGCGGCTGTTGATCAGCGCCTGGGGCGCATCCCCGACATATTCATCGCCTTCGAGCTCTTCCAGCGAGCGCGGGCTGACCAGCTGCATGCTGGAGCCGACCTTGACCTCGACCCATTGCTTCAAGGCCAGATGCGAGCGTGCATCGTCATCGCTCATCACCACTCGCACTGCACGCGTGGTGTCATTGAGGAAGCGGATCAGCAGCTCCTGCGGCTCGAACAACTCGGTGTAGCGGATCAGCTCGTCACGCGCGACCAGGCTGACATCGTCGAGATCCGCGCCATCCAGCACTCGCAGTGACATGCCGCCTTCGGCCAGTGCCTTGAGCATCTGCGGTGTCAGGTAGGCGGCGTCGAGGCTACCGTCGCTCAGCCCTTGCTCCACGGCCTCGTGGCTCGAGAACTGCTTGAGCATCAGCGGGCTGCTCAGTTGGTCATCGAGGGTGCCCTCGGCTTCGAGCATCACGGCGGGACTTACGCTGACACCGCCATCGGCAGGCATGCCGATCTCCAGCGCGCTGGCGTGCTGGGCGAGGGTCAGGCTGGCAGTGGTGAGCGACAGGGTGGCGAACATGCGCGCCAGACGCGGGCGAGATATCGGTAGCGATATTGTAAGACAGGACAGCGCAGGGGAAAGCAGGGACATCTGGCACTCCGGCAACGGTAACAGGGTGATGGCGTACGGCAGCAATGACAGCGCTCGCGCGTGGGCGCCAATGGTAGCCGTTTGGCCTGTGGGTGTCAGGCACGGCGCGGCGTCATGTCTCACCTCGCCGCCATGCCCGCCATCATGCAGCGCGATTGCGGACATGAAAAAGCCCCGCCTCCGAAAGGAGGCGGGGCTTTTGGTGATTGCCAGCACGTCTCGTATCAATCAAGAGGCGTCTGACTGACAGGGCGAACGGCCCAGCTCACGGCTGTGAGCGTGCCACCGGGGCTTCACCGGTCGCGGCATCCGGCTCCGGCGTGGCCACTACACCATCGCGGCGTGCGAAGTGATCGACCCACAGCGCGATCACGCCATCGCCGGTGACGTTGGTGGCGGTGCCGAAGCTGTCCTGGGCTAGATACAGCGCGATCATCAGGCCAAGTTCCGCCTCGCCGAAGCCAAGCATGCTGCCCAGCACGCCAAGCGCCGCCATCACCGCGCCGCCCGGTGCTCCGGGCGCGGCGATCATGGTCAGGCCCAGCATGATCAGAAACGGAATCACTTCGCCGAGGCTTGCGAGTGCCAGGTTGTGGCTCATCATCATCACGGCGGTGGCACAGGTGACGATGGTGATGGTGGAACCGGACAGGTGGATGGTGGCGCACAGCGGCACGCTGAAGTTGGCCACTTCATCGCTGACGCCGTTGGCCTTGGTCTGACGCAGGCTGACCGGAATGGTCGCCGCCGACGACATGGTACCCAGCGCCGTCAGGTAGGCTGGCAGCATGTTGCGCAGGAGGCCCAGCGGAGAACGACGCTGGATCAGGCCGGTGATCAGGTAGGCCGTGCTCAGCCAGATCCAGTGCATCACGATCGCCAGCACCAGCACCTTCCAGAAGGTATCTAGAGTCGATAGCGCCTTGCCCTCGTAGGCCATCTCGGCAAAGGTGCCGGCGATGAACAGGGGCAGCAGCGGGATGATGACGCGATTGAGGAACACCTCGACCACTTCACGCGATTCGAAGACGGCGCTTTTCAGGGTCGGCAGTTCGCGGCGGCTGATGACCACGCCGAACACGAAGGCCAGCACCAGGGCCGTCATCACCGGCAGTGCCGCGGGGATTTCGAGATCGAGAAAGGGAGTCAGGGCATCGCGGCCTTCAGCGACCGGCGCCATGCCGGACAGCATGCCGGGCAGCAGGTTGCTGGCCACCAGAAAGGCGAAGATGCCGGCCAGAATCGTCGACCCGTAGGCCATGCCGACGGTACGACCCAGCATGGCGCCGGAATTCTTCGGCAGCGACGCGATGCCGCTCATGACGTAGAACAGGATGATCAACGGGATGGTGAAGTTGATCAGCTGGCCGATGATGACCTTGGCGGTCAGCGCGGCACGTACGAGGGCATCCGGGGCCATCAGGCCGATCAGCAGGCCGGCAATGATGCCGAGGATAAGTTTGACGATGAGCTTCATGTGGATCTCGAGGGTTTGACGGGTTCTTGCCCCGATAACGGGTCGTGAATCGCGTACCACGTCGGCGACGCACCGAAATGGCGCGCAGAGTTTACCTGAATTGCGCCACCATTTCAGGCGCCTGGCCAGCTGCCGTGGCATGGGGTGTGAATGCCCATGACTCGACGTGCTGACCAGGCGCCATCTCAGGCTCTCAGCCGTTCATCGCTTCGCTTTCATCACTTTCGCGCTTTCTCTCCTTCGCGCCTCGCTTGCCCACCCAGCGCTTCGCTTGCGCTCTCGTCTCACTGTCTTGATCTCACTGTCCTGATCTCACTGTGTTGAAGAGGCCGAGCGACGCTGCTTCACACCATGATGCACCAGTGCCACTGCTGCCAGTGCCAGCCCGAACAGCGACATGCCCTGCCAGCCATACACGCTCATCATCTTGACGCCGATGGCGGAACCGGCTGCCGCACCGAGGTAGTAGCACAGCATGTAGACGGCGTTCATGCGGCTCTGGGCCTTGGGGTCGATCGAGAACACGCGTACCTGGTTGGGAATCTGGGCCGCGAAGACGCCCAGGTCCAGCAGGATGATGCCGACGATCAGTCCGGCCAGGCTGTCACCCCAGAGGCCGAGCACCGCGAAGGACGCCGCCACCATCACCAGGGCGAAGCTGATCAGGCGCCCCGCGCCGACACGATTGACCAGCCGGCCCGCCGCCTTGGCACCGAAGATGCCTGCCAGCCCGATGATGCCGAACAGTCCCGCCTGCTGGACGCTGTAGTCAAACGGCGCATCGGTGACGTGAATGGCCAGCGTCGCCCACATGGCATTGAAGGCCGCGAACCACAGCGCGCCGGTCAGCGCGGATTCTCGCAGCAGGGCATGTTGCTTGAACAGCGTGCCCATCGAGGCGATCAGTCTGGGGTAGGCCATCTGCACGGCTGGCGCACGGCTGGGCAGGTGGCGATGCAGCAGCACACCGATGATGACGGTGATGATGGCGGCGACCAGGAAGACGCTGCGCCAGCCCCAGTATTCACCGATGCTGCCGCTCAGGGTGCGTGACAGCAGTATGCCGATGGTCAGCCCCGTCATCAGGGTGGCGATGTTCTTGCCGCGGGCCTCGGGGGTGGACAGCGAGGCGGTCAGCGGAATCAGCTGCTGGGTGATGTTGGCGCCCAGCCCGGCCACGAAGCTTGCCAGCAACAGCGGCCAGAAGCTGGGGGCCAGGAAGATGCCCAGTGAGGCCAGTGCCAGGGTGATGGACAGATTGCGGATCAGCTGGCGCCTGTCCATGGTGTCGCCCAGCGGCGAGATCAGCAGGATGGCGGCGGCGTAGCCGAATTGGGTTGCGGAGGGAATCAGGCCGACCATGCCATGGCTCACACCCAGTGAGCTGGCCATCTCTGCCAGCAGCGGCTGGTTGTAGTACAGATTGGCGGCGGTCGCGGCGACCGCGATCGCCATCAGCAACAGCAAGCCGCGGCCAATGGCGGGCGTACTGTCGGCGTCTGGTACCGATGTCGGCGTGTCAGTGCCTGCCTGGACAGTATCTGTTCGCGCAGTGCCCGAAGGGAAAGTGCTCGAAGGGGAAGTGCCTGTCACTAGCGTGTCCTCATGTTCGTGCTGCCAGTCGTGGCAGCGGTGTTTCATGAGAGGCAGAGTAGGCAGTGTTCACCTATAAGAGAAATGTTGTTGTTTGATATGTTTGATGCTGATCCGGTATGGATGCTGTCCTCTATTCTGGCCGCGCGACACTGTCGCGTTCCACCAGTCTCGGGGCCAGTTGGGTCTGGCCCGGGAAAGGAGTGCCCTCCAGGCGCGCGATCAGCTGATCGACTGCCGTGGTGCCCAGCGTATAGATCGGCTGGCGGATGGTGGTCAGCGCGGGTGAGAGGTAGGCACTGATCTCGATATCGTCGTAGCCGATGATCGAGAGTTGCTGCGGTACTTCAATGCCCAGGTCCTGGGCGGCGCGCAGACAGCCCAGCGCCAGCAGGTCATTGAAGGCGAAGATGGCATCGGGCCTGTCGGCCGGATTGGCCAGCAGCAGGTGGGCCGCGCGATGACCGTCGGCCAGCATCAATTGGGTCGCGATCTGCCAGTCCTCCGGTACGCCCAGGCCGGCAGCCTTGAGTGCCCCGAGTGCTCCGCTCAGGCGTTCTCGGGAACGGGCATGATCACGAGGCCCGGTCAGCAGGGCGATGCGCTCGATCCCGCGGCCCAGCAGATGCTCAATGGCAAGCCTGCCCCCCAGGCGTGAATCATCATTGACCACCGTCATGTCCCAGCCCGGCTGGGGCTCGGCGTCCATCATCACCGTGGGCAGCGGCAGGGCGCTGAGCGCCTCGAGAAAGCCGGCACCGTTCTCGGCAGTCATCACCACCAGGCCATCGATGCGGCGGTCCCGCAGCGTCTCGAGATAGCTGAGCTGCTTGGCATCGATATCGTCGCTGTTGCACAGAATCAGGCTGTAGCCCGCCTGGTAGCAGCGGTCCTCGACGCCGCGGATCACTTCGGCGAAGAAGGGGTTGTGCGCGCTGGTGACGATCATCCCCAGGGTGCGACTGCGGTTGGATTTCAGCGCGCGGGCGACGCTGTCCGGTCGATAGCCGAGCGCGGCGATCGATTCGCGTACCCGGGCCTCGGTCGCTCTGGCCACCGGGCGGGTGGCATTCACGACATGCGACACCGTGGTCACCGAAACCCCGGCGTGTGCCGCCACATCCTTGAGTCGAATCACTTTTCTATCCCTGGTGGTGAGCCTGATGGTGAAAGTCGAGCGGGCGTCACTGGCCCTGCGAGTCGAGCAAGATACGCCCTTGATGGAAAGACGCAAAAGACGGAAAAACGCCGGCCAGTGGCCGGCGTCCTGTTTCGCGATGCAGGCGGCGTGAGCCGTGGGATCGCTTATTCGGTGATCAGCTTGAGCGGCACCGAGATGGTCTTCTCGACGTCTTCGCCCTTGAGCAGCTTGTCGGCGGTGTCGACGCCGAGGCTACCGATCAATGCCGGTTGCTGGGCGACGGTGGCATCCATCTTGCCGGCCTGCACGGCCTTGATGCCTTCATCGGTGCCATCGAAGCCGACCAGCAGGATGTCCTTGCCGGCGGCCTGCAGGGCACGCTGCGCCCCGAGCGCCATTTCATCGTTCTGGGCAAAGACGGCATTCACGCCCGGATGCGCCTGCAGCAAGTTCTCCATCACGTTCAGGCCCTGGGTACGGTTGAAGTTGGCCGGCTGGGTGGCGACCAGGCTGAGGCCTGACTGACCGTCGATGGCCTTCATGAAGCCCTCACCGCGATCACGCGTGGCCGAGGCGCCGGCGACGCCTTCCAGCTGCACGATCTCGCCCTTGCCTGCGAGTTTCTCGGCGATGAAATTGCCCGCCAGTTCGCCACCGGCGACGTTGTCGGAGGCGACGTGCGCCGCGACACGACCGCCATTGGCGCTGCGATCCAGTGTCACTACCGGCACATCACGGCCATTGGCGGTGCGCACGCTGGAGACCACGGCATCGGAGTCGGTCGGATTGATCAGCAGCAGATCGACACCGCGGGACAGGGCGTCCTCGACGTTGGACAGCTCACGCGCGGCGTCATCGCCGGAATCCAGCACGATCAGTTCGTGGCCCAGTTCCTCGGCCTTGTCCTTGGCACCCTGCTGGAGGCTGACGAAGAACGGGTTGTTCAGCGTCGAGACCACCAGCGCGATCTTGTCGGCCATGGCGGATTGTACCGGCATCATGCTCAGGCCTGCGGCAGTGATGGCGGTCGTCAGCGTGGAGGTGAGCAGTTTTTTCATGGCGATGGTCCTTTCGTTGTTGTCGGCGACCCGCTGGAGGGCCCCCGTGGTTGGCGCACGGGGGCGAGGGTCTTCGATGCTGCCGGGAATGAAACCGTGTCGTGTCTTACTTACTTGCTCTTCTATTTCTGCGCGCGGCTGTCGATCAGTACCGCGAGCAGTATGACGGCGCCCTTGGCGATCATCTGGTAGTAGCTGGAAACGCCCATGATGTTCAGCGCATTGTTGAGCACGCCGATCACCAGTGCCCCGATCAAGGTGCCGAAGATGCGCCCACGGCCACCCATCAGGCTGGTGCCGCCGATGACGACCGCCGCGATGGCGTCCAGCTCATAGCCGGTACCGGCATTCGGCTGTGCCGAGCCCAGACGCGCGGCGAGGATGGCACCGGCCAGTGCCGCGAAGGCACCCGCGATGGCATAGACGCTGATCTTGATGCGATTGACGTTGATGCCGGACAGGCGCGCGACCTTCTCACCACCGCCGACCGCATAGACGTGACGCCCGAAGCGGGTGTGATGCAGCACGCCCCAGCACAGCACGTAGACGAAGAACATCATGTAGATCGGGATCGGCACGCCGAGCCAGTAGCCGCCGCCCAGATTCCAGAAGCTGTCGGCGGCCTCGCTGACGCCGATGGAAACCGGACGGCCATCGGTGTAGACGAGCGTGGCACCGCGCAGCACCGTCATCGCCACCAGCGTGACGATGAAGGCCTGGATACGACCGAAGGCGACGAACAGACCGGAAATGGCGCCCAGGCCGGCACCGGCGATGATGGTGCCCGGTACGCTCAACCAGGGGGAGAGACCGGCGGCGGTCATCGAGGCCGCGAAGGCCCCGGTCAGCGCCAGTACCGCACCGACGGACAGATCGATGCCCGCGGTGAGAATGACGAAGGTCACGCCCATGGCGATGATGGCATTGATGCTGGTCTGGCGGAGCACGTTGAGCAGGTTGTCAGACGACAGGAAGTTGTCGGACAGGCCGGCACTCACGGCGATCAGCAGGGCCAGCGCGATCAGTGCCTTGTTGTCGACCAGCAGGCGCATGACGTCGAGGCGGCGGCCGCTGGCGGCAGAGGAAGAAGGAGTAGACATCAGTTCGGCATCTCGTGGCGGGAAGCGGAGGAATCGGGGGTAGAAGACGGGCGGACGGTATCGCGTGATGCTGCGCTGGACATTGATGTGCCATTCGCGGCGTCGTTGCCACTGCTCAGGGGGCTCTCGAGGCCCGAGGCCGCGGTCATGATCGCTTCCTGGGTCGCGTTCTCACGGCTGAATTCGCCGGAGATTCGCCCATCGGCGACCACCAGAATGCGATCGGCCAGACCCAGCAGTTCGGGCATCTCGGAGGAGATCAGCAGCACGCACTTGCCCTGGCGCTTGAGTTCATTGATCAGCAGGTAGATCTCGCGCTTGGCGCCGACATCCACGCCACGGGTCGGTTCGTCGAGAATCACCAGCTCCGGCGCCGGCATCAGTGCCTTGGCCAGCGACACCTTCTGCTGGTTGCCGCCGGACAGGGTATCGACCGGCTGGTCGGTATTGCTGACCTTGATCTGCATGCTCTTGACGAAGCTTTCGACGGCGGCGGCTTCCTCGCCATGGCGAATGCGCCCGAACGCGCCACAGAAGCTCGGCAGGGCGCTCAACGACATGTTGCTGGCCACCGAGTGGGCCAGAATCAGGCCCGCCTGCTTGCGATCTTCCGGCACATACACCAGGCCCGCGGCCAATGCCTCGGCCGGCGAGGAAAACCGCACCGGCTGACCATGCAGCTGCACGCTGCCGGCGCTGATGCGGGTATCGCCGCACAGGGCGCGGGCCAGTTCGGTGCGCCCGGCGCCCATCAGGCCGCCAAAGCCGAGCACTTCTCCGCGGCGTGCCGAGAAGCTGATGCCCTTGACGCCCGGCGCCTCGAGATCCTTCACCTCGAGCATCACTTCGCCATCAGGGCTGGCGGGCGTGTAAGGGTAGCGTTCTGCCAGCTCGCGACCGACCATCAGGCGGATCAAGCCATCTTCATCCAGCTCTGCCGTCGGTCCCTGGTGGATCATCTGGCCATCGCGCAGCACGGCGACTTCATCGCACATGCTGAATATCTCGTTCAGGCGATGGGTGATCAACACCAGCGAGCGACCTTCCGCGCGCAGCTCGGCCACGACCTCGGCGAGAATCTCGGTCTCGATGTCGGTCAGCGCATCGGTGGGCTCATCCATGATGATGATCTCGGCGTCCAGCGACAGGGCGCGGGCGATCTCGACCATCTGCTGCTGACCGATACTCAGCTCGCTGACGGCGGTGCGGGAGTCCAGCGATTGGCGCAGGCGATCCAGCAGCTGGCGGGCATCACGATGCAAGCGCTTCCAGTCGACGGTGCCGATTGCCGTACGCGGTTCGCGGCCGAGGAAGATGTTCTCGCCGGCGGACAGGCCCGGCACCAGATTGAGTTCCTGGTGGATGATGGCGATGCGAGAGTCCATCGCCTGGCGCGGGGTGGTGAAGACCACTTCCTCGTCACGCAGCCACAGCGTGCCGGCATCATAGCGATAGACGCCGGAGAGAATCTTCATCAGCGTCGACTTGCCGGCGCCATTCTCGCCGGCCAGCGCATGCACGCGCCCCGCGCGCAGGGTCAGGTCGACACCCTTGAGCACGCTGACCCCGGAGAAGCCCTTGTCGATGCCCTTGAGTGCCATCAGCACCCGCGGTTGTGCATGGCTCTGCATCAGAAGGGCACTCCACAGTGCAGGATCACGTTGGCGTACGGCGTGCACTCGCCCGTGCGCACGATGACGCTCGCCTCGGGCAGCGCCGCCTTCAAGGCTTCATGACTGAGCTGCTGGCGGGTAATCGGTGCCATGGACAGGCGGTCCAGGGTGTCCAGACGTTCGACGATGGCGTCATGGAAGGAGGGGCTCTTGACCGGCAGCTCCTCGGCCAGGGTCGTGGCCTCGATGCACAGCTCGGCCAGCAGGGCGTCCAGCACCGGCAGCATGGCGGGCAGGCCGGGAATCACCGCGAGATCGACACAGGGCACGCCCTCGGGAATCGGCAGGCCGGCGTCGGCGATCACCACAGTGTGGGTATGGCCGAGACGGGCGAGGTGGCCACTGAGAGGTCCGTTCAAGATGCCGTGTCGTTTCACGTCGCAGTCCTTGGGTAAAGCAGGAATGAGTCGATCCAGTGTCTGAATCCGCTGGTTCACAATGGCGCCAATTATGAACCGCAAACGTTTGCGGTGCGGTAAGCGATACGTCGTAGGCGCTGTAGGGTGACTACCTTTCTGTAGTCTGAGGTCGAGCGCGGGGTGCGCTCGGGGAGGGGCAAATCAAAGGTGATCGAAAAGGAGACGATCGAAAAAGAAGGTGATCGAAAGATGAAGGTGCTCACATAGAAAACATCTGAACAAGAAATCCCTCAAGTTCACGAATCCTGTGCCGATAGCCCCAACACTCAGACAGACAAATACGCCCGGTATGCGTGCTTTTTCGCCTGATGGCGGTCCAGCGGGCATGTGAGAATACCTTCACCCTATCGAGAGGTGCATATGGCGACGATTTCATCGCTGGGGATTGGCTCTGGGCTCGACCTCAACAGTCTGCTGACGGATCTGGAAACGGCAGAGCGTCAGAAGCTCACGCCAATCGAGAATCAGCAGGCAAGTTACGAGGCCGAGCTGTCGGCCTGGGGCACGATTCAAAGTCGCCTGGAATCGCTGGATACCGCCGCCGCGGCGCTGGCCGATGCCGAGACCTATGCCGGCATGACGACCACCGCCAGTGGCTCGGGTGTCAGTGCCACGGCAACCTCGGAAGTGAGTGCGGGCAGTTATTCGGTGGCTGTCACCCAACTGGCGCAGGCGCAGAGTCTGGCGACGGCTGGGCAGGCGAGTCGTGATGAGGCCATCGGTGATGGCACCGCGACCACGCTGACGCTGTCATTGGGCACGCTGGCCAGTGATGGCAGCTATACGGCGGACGCCGAGCGCAGTGCCAGCATCGTCATCGACGAGAGCAACAACACCCTGGAAGGCATTCGCGATGCCATCAATGAGGCGGGCCTCGGGGTCACGGCCTCGATCGTCAATGATGGCTCCGACACGCCGTATCGCCTGGTGATGACCTCGGATGAGACGGGCAACGAGGCGGTGATGAGCCTCTCGACCAGTGGCGAGGTGGCAGAACTCGATAGCCTGCTCAGCCATGATCCGGCGAGCTACGCCACGACGGGCAGTGACCCGGCTGCCGGCGGGATGGAGCAAGTCGTCGCGGCGCGCAATGCCGAGTTCAGCGTCAATGGCATCAGCATGCAAGCCACCTCCAATGTGATCGATGATGCCGTGGACGGGCTGTCCCTGACCCTGAGCGAGACGAACACGATAGCCAGCGTGGTCACCGTCAAGGAGAACGTCGAGTCGGTCAGCAAGGCGATGCAGACCTTCGTCAATGCCTACAACGATCTCCAGGACACCATCGACAATTACACCGCCTTCAATGCCGATGAAGGGACGGCGGGGGAATTGCTGGGCGATTCGACGCTGCGCACCATCGAGAGTCGCCTGACCTCGGCGCTGAATTTCACCAGTGAGGGCGATTTCTATGCGCTCTCCTCGCTGGGGGTGAGCCGTACCAACGATGGCAAGCTCGAATTCGACAGCGCCGTGATCGAGGCGGCCGACAGTGAGCAGCTGGCGGCGATGTCGGGGTTCTTCATCTCCGATGATGAGGCGGGCACCAGCGGCTTCGCCAGCCAGATGTCCAGTCTGCTGGAAGAGGTGGTCGGGGAAGATGGCACGCTGGAAAGCACGACGGAGGGCATCGAGGGGTCGCTTGAAAGTCTCGCCAGTCAGTATGAGCAGACCGAAGACACCATCGAGGCCACCATCGAGCGTTATCGGGAACAGTTCACGGAACTCGACATCCTGGTGGCCAACCTGACTTCCACCAGTGACTACCTGACCAGTCAGCTGGAAACGCTGGAAAACAGCTGGGACATGACGGGCTGATCGGGGGGCTGAGACCCTGAGACATTGATCACTTACCCAGGCCTAGGCCATCCGTTTGCGAGATTCGATGCGTCCGGCAATGCCCGCTGTCGAGTCGGCATGCCGATGACGGCTCCATATCTGACAGAGATACTGACAAACGCCATGAACAAGGGAACCCAATCACCATGAGTCGCTATCGTGGCGCCAATGCCTATGCCCGTGTCGGCGTGGAATCCGGTGTGCTTTCCGCCAGCCCACACCAGTTGATCGTGATGTTGTTCGAGGGAGCGGACCGCGCGCTGGCTGCGGCGCGTCTGCAGATGGAGGCCGGCGACGTGGTCGCCAAGGGACAGTCGCTGGCCAAGGCGACCAGCATCGTCACCGAAGGTCTGCGTGCCTGCCTGGACCATGAGCAGGGCAACGAGGTCGCGACCAATCTTGATCGCATGTATGACTACATCGCGCGCCTGATCATGCAGGCCAACCTGGGCAACAGCCCGGAAAAGCTCGACGAGGCGCGTCGTCTGCTCAACGAGCTGGGAGACGCCTGGCGTCAGATTGCCGTACACGACAAGGGAATGGGCTGACCATGGACAGCAATGCACTGCTCGCCGATGACACCTTCAAGCAATGCGATGAGCTGCTGGAGCAGATGAATGCCATGTTGCGCTCAGCACGTCTGGGTGACTGGCCCGCGGTACTTGGCGGGCAGGCCAGCTATATCGAGAAGATGCAGCAGCTGCGCATGCCGCGAGGTGGCAACGCCGAGACGCGCAAAGCGCTCGAACAACGCCTGCGTACGCTGACCACACTGGAGTCAGAGCTGACCGTCCAGCTCAAGGCGCGCCAGAGCCAGTTGCAGGAAGTGCTCGGGGACGTGAGTACGCGCCGCAAGCTGGCACGCAGCTATGGCCAGAATAGTTGTACTCAGGGCAGCTACGGTCAGAACAGCTGAGGCCAGAATAGCCAGGGCCAATCAGGGAAGTCACGATCACGACGGCTATTATCACGGCGGCTACGATCACTGCTGATACGGACAAGGCAGCAAGAGTCTTGATCGCACGCGCCGTGAGTCGAGTCTCCAGGACGTCGCGCATGACTGTCTGGCGGCCTCCTTGGCAATGAGGATTGCACGACATGAGCGGCATCAATCCCTTGATCGATAGTCTGCTCCATCAGGTGTTGGGGAGGGCGGCACAACGCCCGCCGCCGGCGGACTCCGGTGTTGTCTTCCCGACCTCCGCTCTCCAGTCGCGTCAGGGGCTGGGGGCGGAAGACGCCAAGGGCAGTGGCGGCCAGAGTGGCACCAATCTGCTCTTCCAGACAGGCGCGGGAACTGGAATAGGAGCAGGCGCAAGGCCTGCGGCCCCTTCATTGGATGCTGGCGCAGCGTTGCAGACAGCCTCGCAAGCCTCCACTTCTCCAACCGGCGTCCCCGCGTCACCTTCCTCTTTCCTCCCACCGTCCGGTGCTTCCGTCGAACTGACGACACAGACACAGACGATGTCACGTCTGCTCGATGCCCTGTCGCAGCTGGTGGCCAGCGGCTCCGCATCTGCGCGGGTCGGGTTGGCGCTGCCGGAGGGGCAGTCGCTTGTTTCTCTGCTGGTGCGTGGCCAGCCCTTGCCCGGTATTCTGGCCCCCATGGCATTGTCCAGCGCATCACTTCTGAGTCTGTCGGCGGCCTTGAGTCAGCAGATCCACCAGAGTGGGCTTTTCTATGAAGCCGATCTGCTCGCCTGGGTCGAGAATCGCCTGGGCTTGGCCGACCTCGCCGGCCATCCGCAGCTCGCCAATGCCAGATTGGAGGCTCTGTTGGCCTGGCGGCAATGGCCGGTGCTGGCGGAGGCGCGCTTCATCCCCTGGGAAGCGGCACGCGAGGACGCCTTTGTCTGGCGCCTGCGAGACATGCGAGCAGAGCTGCGCCGAGAGGCACGCGCAGGCATCGTTCGCCCGAGCGGTGACAGCTTATTGCCGCCGGATGGCATTGACGCGGCCCGACAGGGCGCGGGTTCCCGTGAAGCCAGTGCGTTGAGCGCCTATCGCGCCAACATGCAATTGGGCGTCGTACAACCTGCCGCCTCTGACGCGTTTCGCTCTGCGTATGATTCGGGCTCCCAGGTCAGCGGGCTGGTACAGCAACAGCTGTTGTTGATACTGGGTCAGCCCTTGCTTTGGCAGGGCCTGTTGATGCCCGGTCTGCATGTCTTCTTCAGCCTCTATTTCCCTGGGCCGCCTTATCGGCATCGCACGCGGGATGAGGAGGAGCGACGTGCAGCGTCATTGGCCGTGACACCCGTGGCTGAGCAGGACGCCACACCCGACAGTCGTCGCAGTGATCACGGCGAGGCTCAGCAGTGGAAGATGTCGCTGACATTGGTGGCGGGCTACGGCGATAGTGATAGTGAGGAGGGTAACGATCGCAAGCCACAGGTGGCTTCCGAGTCGGAGGATCTTGCCGCCAAGGGCAGTGCGGAGCAGGGCGAAGAGAAGATTCAAGCCCCAGTCAGTGCGGAAAGTGGGGATGGTGAACATGAAGATGTTGAGAAAAGCAGGAGCCGTGAGAGCCGTGATGCTGCCGTGCGGGCAACGCTTGCAGTGAAACTGACCTGGTATCAGCTCGATGCGCCTGTGGCGTTGGTGGTCGAGATAGAGCGACTGACGCAACCTGCCAGCAACGCAGGCCAGCGTGATACGGCCCTGCGCGAGATGCAGCATGCGCTGGCGCAGGGCCTGGCCGGGATAGCGCCCAGGGTCCACGTACGCCACGTCGATGCCGTGCGTGACCATGAGGCGCCCGCGCTTTCTGATGGCATATCTGTCGATGCCCCCCGGGCCACGGCAGGGCAAGCGACGGATTTCATGCATACCCAAGGGGAGAGACTAGGGCTGCGTATCCAGCAGCGGGCCAATTCGCTGGGGCTGAGCGTGCATGAAATGCCCGAACTGGTCGAAATGCTGGCTACCGGCTTGCCGGCACGCAAGGAATTGCCCACAGCCTTGATGCAGGTCGTCGTCAAGATCGCCGAGCTATGGGCAGAGAGACATCGCTCATAGAGGAAGTCTTGCGAATAAATCCTCACGTGTCCTGTCCTGCAGGATGATGTTACATCCTTGTACGATTCTTGCTCATTGAGCCCTGGCGAATATTTTTTTGGCATGCCTGGGCGCGGCGTCAGAGGGAGTGTGAAATGACACCTCAGGCGGCACGCCATATGGCATGATATTGAAAAATATAATTTATTTATAATATTCAAATAAATCGCGACTCAATTGTACTGCTTGCGTGGAGACGGTAATGAAACTCCGCCGAGACTTGCCCTCAAGATACGCCCCGATCCTGCATGCTGTTTGTGCCAGGAGCCTTAGGTGCAGTGCTTTATCCTGGTGAAGCGCAGAGAAACGCCCATTTTATGTGAGCTGCTGGCGGATCTTCTTGCTGCGTTGAAATAGCAGATACCCCAGCCTGGACAAGTCCTGACATCGTCTTGTCTCTCGCCTTTATGAATGGCTAATTTGCTGCCTGTTGTCGACCCGTTCGAGACGATTGCTCGATATTGTACAAGGTATGCTCTGGTGGCCAAGAAAGGGGCAGGGCTGCCTTTCACGAAAATGCAACACACTGTGCGCACCATCCGTTTGCTATTGCTTTGTATGACAAATCTGGTGCATCGTGATTATGCAAGTCGTCTTGAAGACAAGATTGAGGGCTTTTCTGGCGCAGATTGCTGCCATTTCGGCTGCTTGATGCAGATTTTGTGCATATAGCGTAGCGGTATGTAAAAAAATGTTGATGAAGAGTCTGGTCCATTACTTGATTAAGTATTAGACTTGCCATCTTAAAGTGGGTGGCTCATTTGGTCATGATGCCTCTAGCCCGCTCGGCGCCATTGGTCCGGCGCCGTTGAGTATTTCGTTTCATTACATCAAAACCATAAGGAATGACGGTCGAGCGCCAGGGTTGGCGGTAGCTCGGGACGATCAGACCACTCAGGGAATCATGATGTCCTCACTGCTCAATGATATACAGAGTGTCAATCTGTCGTATCTTCTGCTTGTGCAGCGCTTGTTGGTCGAAGATACGGAAATGGCGCTGGTGCGCCTGGGTCTCGATCAAGAGATGGCAGATCTATTGTCTGGCATGAGCGTCAGTCAGCTGGTGTCGTTGTCGTCCTGCAATCAACTGTTGTGCGAGCTGGCGTTGGACGATGCCTCGCAGCTGAAGGGGGTATTGCAGGGTGGACGCGACCAGGATTTCAGCGCGATGCACACTGCCATGCTGCTGAATGCGCGCCAGAACGATGCTGGACTTCGCCAGGGAGGAGTCAGCGGATGACCCAGAAAAGTCTCGTCGATGAGCTGCAACAGCTGCAGTTGGCAGTAGAGTTGATCGAACTGGGGGCGCGCTTGCAGGTGCTCGAGACGGAAACGGAGATCAGCCGCGCGCGTCTGGTCAAGCTGTACAAGGAAGTTCGGGGCGTCTCGCCGCCCAAGGGCATGCTGCCGTTTTCCACCGACTGGTTCATGACCTGGCAGCCCAATCTGCATGCATCGCTGTTCCACGGTTTCTATCGTCGACTCAAGGCGCAGGGCGCGTCGCGCATGAATGCCTTCGTCAAGGCGTACCGCTTCTATCTGGAGCATGTCGGCGAGGACGAGCCGGTGCTGGCGCTTACGCGCGCCTGGACGCTGGTACGTTTCTTCGAAAGTGACCTGCTGGAAGTGGCTAGCTGCAAGACCTGCAGTGGCCATTTCGTGGTGCACGCCCATACTCCATCACACGATTACGTGTGTGGCATCTGCCAGCCGCCATCGCGAGCCGGCAAGACGGCAGCCCGCCGCAAGGCCAGAGAAGAGCTGGCATTGGAGCAGTCGGCAGCCGTCGCTAGCCTCGGCTGATAGCTGTCTCGTGTCAGTGAAGGCGCCAGGATTGCGCCAGGCGAACGAGCAAGACGAGCGTGCCAAGATCAGAAGGCTTGCCCATCCCCGGGCAAGCCTTCTTGCGTTGTGCCGCAGTGATCTGACGTCTGTCTCATTGCTGACTGTTTGACCATGGCACTTTGGACAACGACTGTTTCGACCATGGCTCATTCGGCCATTGTGCTTTCCACAACGACTGCCCCAACGAATATTCCGCCGTGACCCTAAAGACGTGCTCAGCGACGCCGATAGTCAGATTCATGCGACGTTGACCGAATGCCAAGGGGGTTATTGTGTTGTTGTTCATAGGCTATCTAGTGGTCATCGGGTCCACCCTGGGCGGGTATCTGATGGTGGGCGGGCACCTGGCGGTGCTGCTGCAGCCCGCGGAATTGCTCATCATCTGTGGCTCTGCCGTCGGCGCCTTTCTGGCGGGCAACAACGGCAAGGCCATCAAGGCTACCGGCAAGGCATTCTCGAAGTTGAAGCGTACGCGTGGCTACAACAAGTCTCTGTACATGGAAGTCATCGGGCTGCTGTATCTGCTGCTGTCGCGTGCCCGTCAGCAAGGCATGCTGGCGATCGAGCAGGACATCGACAACCCGCAGGAAAGCGCCTTGTTCGTCGAGTATCCTCGCCTGCTCTCCGACCCCATTCTGATGAACTTCATCACCGACTACCTGCGCCTGATGGTCAGCGGCAACATGGACCCCTTCGAGCTCGAATCACTGATGGAGCACGAGATCGAGACCTTCAAGCACGAGACCGAGATTCCGGTGCATTCCCTCTCGGCAGTGGCCGATGGTCTGCCGGCCTTCGGGATCGTTGCCGCCGTGATGGGGGTGGTGCATGCGCTGGCCTCGGCGGACCAGGGCGCCGCTCAGCTTGGCGTGTTGATCGCCAATGCCATGGTCGGCACCTTCCTCGGCATCCTGCTGGCCTATGGCTTCGTCACGCCGGTCGCCAACAAGATCCAGCACGAGGTGCATGAAGCCGTGAAGATGATGCAGTGCATCCGCGTCATCCTGATGGCCTCGCTCAATGGTTACGCCCCGCAGGTCGCGGTGGAATTCGGCCGCAAGGCGCTGTTCACCGCCGAGCGCCCCAGCTTCAACGAGCTGGAAGAGCATGTGCGCGAGATCAAGAACAAGGGTGCGGGCTGATATGGCGATGCTGTCACTCGCAAGTGCGTCAGTCGCAAGCGTGTCTGTCACCCGCATGTCAGCGACGCAGTTGTCGCTGGCGTTGGTGGTAGAGCCCGTGGGTGTCTCTGGGGTGAAGGCCGGAGGTCTCGATGAGTGAAGAGCGCAGACCCATCGTCATCAAGCGGCCGCGCATCGTCAAAGGCCATCATGGCGGTGGCTGGAAGATCGCCTACGCCGACTTCATGACCGCGATGATGGCTTTCTTCCTGGTGATGTGGGTGATCTCGAATGCCTCGGATGAGGACCTGCGGGAAATCTCCGATTACTTCGGTGCGCCGCTGGAAGTCTCGCTGCTGGGGGGCGATCGCAATTCGGCCTCCAGCAGTGCCATTCCCGGCGGCGGCTTCATGGCCGAGCAGACCCAGGGCGAGAAGGGCGCTGATCTGCAACGCCTGCAGCGCCAGGCGCTGGCCGATGATTCCCGCATGGCCGCCATTCGCGACGAGATCGATACCACCATGACGCAGCGCATGGCCGATGATGCGGACCTGGCCGAGCTGCGCGAGCAACTGCAGATCGAGCTGACCTCCGAAGGCTTGCGTATCCAGATCACCGATAGCGATCAGCACCCGATGTTCGCGCTGGGCAGCAAGCAACCCTCGCCACAGCTCTCGCAGCTGCTTGGCTTGCTGGCGCCGATTCTCAAGCGGCTGCCCAATCATCTGAGCATCACCGGGCATACCGACAATCGTCCCTTCGTCGGCGAAGGCGGCTATGGCAACTGGGAGCTCTCCACCGATCGCGCCAATGCTGCGCGCCGCGTGCTGGGCAACAGTGGGCTGCCCTATGAGCGCATCGTGCGTGTGGTCGGGATGGGCTCGCGCATCAGCCTCGACAGCCAGAACCCCGAGGCCGCCATCAATCGTCGCATCAGCCTGATGGTGCTCAGCCAGTCGGCCTATCGCGATATCACTGACAGCAATGGCGTCAATCCCCAGCCCGCCGAGGATATTGACAGCCTGCGCGAGCGTCTCGAGCAGCTGGCAAGCCCGGTGCGTGTGACGAATCCCGTCGCTGGCAGTCCCGTCACCGACAGCCCCGTCGCCTCCGGGCTGGACAGCTAAGTGCGCTCAAGGCGCCTCGCGTGAGAACTGAAGCGGCGCCACTTGCCGTGTGATAGCGCAATGACAGCCAGCGAGAACATGCATGGATATCAGTGAGTTTTATGACACCTTCTTCGAGGAGGCGCAGGAGCTGCTGGCCGAGATGGAGCGCCTGCTGCTGGCGCTGGATGTCGAGGCGCCGGATGCCGAGCGGCTCAATGCCATCTTTCGCGCGGCCCATTCCATCAAGGGCGGTGCCGCGACCTTCGGCTTCACGGTCTTGCAGGACACCACACACCACCTCGAGAACCTGCTGGATCGTGCCCGCCGTGGCGAGTTGCGGTTGAGCATTCAGCATATCGATCGCTTTCTGGAGACAAAGGACATGCTCGACGACCAGTTGGCGGCCTATCGCAATGCCCAGTCCCCCGACCCCGAGGCCTACGCGCATATCGTCGCGGTGCTCAAGCAGCTGGGAGAGGAGTCGTCGGTGATGGATGACCCGAGCGCATCAGTGCCATCTGACATTGATGGCTCGGACGCTCCAGGGCCGTCAGGCGAAGAATCTGCGCTAGTCGACAGCGATATGGCCCCGCCGTCTGCGCTCGAGCCACAGCCCCGCGCCGACGCCAGCCTGCCGCTGCTCTCGGTCACTCTGATGTTCGTCGCCGATCGCGAGCGTGAACTGCTGATCGAAGAGCTGGCCAACCTCGGGGAGGTCATCTCCAGCAGCGGTGACGAGCAGGTATGTCGCGTCATCGTGAGTACCACGGTCAGCGCTGAGGATATCGAGGCGGTGCTGTGCTTCGTCATCGAGCCGGAGCAGATTCTGATCGAGCCCGCGACACCTGCTCCACCAGCGGAGGTTGATGAGGTAGTTGATGACGTAGTTGATGGCGTAGTGGGTGGACAGGTTGAAGCACTGGCTGAAGAGCTGACTGAAAAGCAGGTCGAGGACGTCGCCGACGGCATGGCTGACGACGCAGCAAACGAACTTGCTGGCATGCAGCCAGCGCCCGCTGAAGCGACAGTCGATGCAGGCTCTTCGGCAGATGTCTCTTCCACTGGCGCGGCAGAATCGACCTCCGCTGGCATGGAAGAGTCGTCCCCCGCTGCCCCGGCGAGTGGCGAGCGACGCAGCCAGCCGGGGCGGCGCGCCACTGATGCGCCTGCCGAGCAGGGCTCTATCCGTGTCGGCGTCGACAAGGTCGATACCATCATCAACCTGGTCGGCGAGCTGATCATCACCCAGTCGATGCTGGAGCAGACGGCATCGGCGACCACGCCGCCGGATCAGGCGGCGCTGGTCAGTGGCATCAGTCAGCTGCAGCGCAATGCACGCGATCTGCAGGAGGCGGTGATGTCGGTGCGCATGATGCCGATGGACTACGTGTTCTCGCGGTTTCCGCGCCTGATTCGCGACCTTGCCTCGCGGCTGGGCAAGCACGTCGAGCTGGTCAGTCAGGGGCATGACACCGAGCTGGACAAGAGCCTGATCGAGCGCATCATCGATCCGCTGACCCATCTGGTGCGCAACAGCCTCGATCATGGCATCGAATCGCCCAGCGAGCGTGTGGCCAGCGGCAAGAGCGCCCACGGCACCCTGACACTGTCTGCCCGTCATCAGGGCGGCAATATCGTCATCGAGGTGATGGATGACGGCGCCGGTCTCGATCGCGCGCGCATTCTTGCCAAGGCGCGCAGCAACGGCCTGGCGGTCAGCGATGGCATGAGCGACGACGAGGTCTGGCAGCTGATCTTCGCCCCCGGCTTCTCGACGGCCGAGCAGGTCAGTGACGTCTCGGGACGTGGAGTCGGCATGGATGTGGTCAAGCGCAACATCCAGGCGCTGGGCGGGCATGTGGAGCTTGCCTCCGTGACCGGGCAGGGCACCACCACGCGTATCGTGCTGCCGCTGACGCTGGCGATCCTCGAGGGCATGGCCATTCGCGTCGGCGAGGAAATCTACATCCTGCCGCTGTCGGTGGTGGTGGAGTCGTTGCAGCCGCAGGCCGACATGCTGTTCAGCATGGTCGGCAATGATCGTCTGCTGAAGGTGCGAGACGAATACCTGAGCCTGGTTGCCTTGCATGAGGTGTTCGCGGTGCCTGGCGCGAAGACGCAGCCCGAGCAGGGAATCGTGGTGGTAGTGCAGGGCAAGGGGCGCCACTACGCCCTGCTGGTGGATGAGCTGATCGGTCAGCAGCAGGTGGTGGTCAAGAATCTGGAAAGGAATTATCGCAAGGTGCCGGGTGTCTCTTCGGCGACGATTCTGGGCGATGGTCGGGTGTCGCTGATTCTGGATGTCTCGGACCTGCATCGTCTCGCCAATCAGATGCCAGTGAAGCAGAGGCAGCCAGAGGTCGTCGCTGAGTCCGCCATGCCCCAGGGTGCCATCATGCCCGAGGGCGCCGTTGTCAGCTGAGGCGATGGCCGTTCAACGGTCGCATCCTCGCCCCTTGCGCCTTGGCGCGAAGCTCCACCCCATCACAGACAGGAGATGAGCATGTCTCACACGCAAGTTGCCACGGCGCAGACGTCCAATGTCGGCCTGGCGCAGGACCACGCCTCCAAGGTCAATGACGGCGGCGAATACCTGGTGTTCAGCCTCGGCGAGGAGCACTACGCCGTGGATATCCTCAAGGTGCAGGAGATCCGTGGTTACGAGAACGTCACGCGTATCGCCAATGCGCCGGCCTTCATCAAGGGCGTGACCAACCTGCGTGGCGTCATCGTGCCGATCGTCGATCTGCGGCTGAAGTTTCAACTGGGCCAGGCCGAATACACGCAGCAGACGGTGGTGATCGTGATCAATATCGGTGAGCGTGTGGTCGGCATCGTCGTCGATGGCGTCTCCGATGTCATCAGTCTTGCGGCCGATCAGGTGCTGCCGCCGCCGGAATTCGGTGCACGCATGAACAGTGACTTCCTGGCGGGGCTGGCGACCGTCAATGATCACATGCTGCTGATCATGGATATCGAGCACATGATGACCAGTGATGAAATGGCGCTGATGGAGCCCGCGGCACAGCCGGCATGACCTGCTGTCTCACGGCATGAGTCAGGCGCAATGCGCGACAAGTTGGCTGCGGCGTGCGCTCGCCTGATCTCGCAAGCTTTTTCGCCCCTATCGTCTCGAGCGCCGCTGGCCTGCTGGTCAGCGGCGTTCTTGCATTCAAGAACTGCCGACAGCGGCCGATAAGGTGTGCACCACAAGGTCGTGGGCGGCTGTGCCGGGCAATGACGGTCATGCTGTCGGTCAGTGGTCTCGCCGGGTCAATGATGATCACGCTGTGACGAGTACGAGGCTAAGCAAAGGCAATGCGAAACAATCAGCCGGTGACGGCACGGGAATACCCCATTGGTGAGCATGATTACCTGATCTCGCGTACCGATCTCAAGGGACGCATCACCTACGCCAACTCTGTGTTCATCGAGGTCAGTGGCTTTTCGCGTGATGCCTTGATCGGTGCGCCGCACAACCTGGTGCGCCATCCCGACATGCCAGAGGCCGCCTTCGAGAATCTGTGGTCGACGCTCAAGCAAGGCGAAAGCTGGCAGGGACTGGTCAAGAACCGACGCGAGAACGGTGACTATTACTGGGTCGACGCCTGTGTGACGCCGCTGATCGAGCAGGGCGAGGTGATGGGGTTTGCCTCGGTGCGCGTCAAGGCCAGTCGCGAGCAGATCGCCCAGGCCGAGCAGGTCTACGCGGGCCTCAAGCAGGGCAAGCGGGACTATCGCTTGAGCAAGGGCCGCATCGTGCCTGCCGGCCTTGCCGGGGCCTTCAAGCGCCTCACCCAGTGGCGCATGGCGCCGCGCATCGCGCTGCTGGCCGCACTGCCGCTGGTGGTCGGAGCCTTCGTGGGGGGGGAGCTGCTGCAGGTGCTGGCCGATAGCCAGGCGCATGCGCGTACCGTGCTGACCCAGCTTGCCGCCGAGCTACCCGCGTCGCAACTGGCGACGCTTGAGCAGCGCCAGCAAGTGCTTGAGGCGAGCCACGCGCGCCTGCAGTGGGGGCTGTGGGCCGCCTTCGCTGGCGTGGGCGTGGTATCGCTGTGGTTGGCGCTGCGCACCTACCGCAGTCTGGTTCGTCCGCTGCGCAGCACCCTGGATTTCGCGCGCCAGATCGCCGCGGGCAATCTTTCCCAGTCGATGACGCTGGCGGGCAATGATGAGATGGCACGTCTGGTACGAGCGCTGGACAGCATGCGCAAGTCGCTGGTCGGCATCGTCAGCGAGGTCAATGCGGGGATCAATGTGGTCAGGCCTGCCGCTGGCGACATGGCACACGGCAATCAGGAATTCTCGGCGCGGGTCGAGCAGCAGGCGGCATCGCTTGAGGAAACAGCGGCCAGCATGGAGCAGATGACCGGCACCGTGCGCCAGAATGCCGACAATGCCATCCAGGTCTCGCAACTGGCTGATCAGGCCACGCGCTCCTCCAACGAAGGTGGTGAGGCGATGCAGGCGGTGGTGGTGCGCATGCAGGGGATTACCGCCACCTCTGAAAAGATGGCCGACATCATCAAGGTGATCGACTCCATCGCCTTCCAGACCAACCTGCTGGCCCTCAATGCCTCGGTGGAGGCCGCGCGCGCCGGTGAACATGGTCGCGGCTTTGCCGTGGTGGCCGGTGAGGTGCGCAATCTGGCCTCTCGCAGTGCCGAGGCGGCGCGCGAGATCAAGACCCTGATCGACACCACCCAGCGGGAAATCAGCGACGGCGGGGATCAGGTCGAGGCGGCGCGCGGCACCATGGAGGCGATCGTGACCGGCATCTCGCGGGTCAATGATCTGATTGCCGAGATCTCCTCGGCCTCGCGTGAGCAGAGCGGCGGTATCGAGCAGATCAACACCGCCATCAACGAGATGGAGCAGGCCACCCAGCAGAACGCCCAGCGTGTGATGAGCAGCGCCCATCTGGCGCAGGATCTCGAGCGTTCGGTCGCGGGACTGTCGCACGCGGTCAATGTCTTCCGCTTTGGCGGCGAAGGTCCGGAGCAGATTCCCGCGCGCCTGCCGGGGGACGCAGCAGCCGAGCAGTCTTCTTCTGAGCCCGCGAAGGCCGCGACCCGAGCGCATGTGCCTGGCGGTACCCAGGGTCCGCGACGGTGACAGGGCTCACGCCGCCACCCGCCTGGGCCGCCCCGTCACCGGCCTCCCATTCCCTCGGGCGGGACCTGGTGATGACCGATGACGACTTCGAGCGCATCGCGCGACTCATCTATCAGCGCGCGGGTATCGTGCTGGCGCGTCACAAGCGTGAGATGGTCTACAGCCGTCTGTCACGCCGGCTAAGAGTGCATGGTCTGACGCGTTTCCATGACTATCTGACCATGCTGGAGGCCAGCCTGAGCCGCAGTGATCACGACGAGTGGCCTGCCTTCATCAATGCGCTGACCACCAATCTGACCGCGTTCTTTCGCGAGCCTCATCACTTCGTGATGCTCGAGAACTTCCTGCGCGAGCGCCTTCAGCGCCAGGCGTCGGGGCAGCGAGCGCCGCTGCGTATCTGGTGTGCAGCCGCCTCGACCGGGGAAGAGCCCTATTCCATCGCGATGGTGCTGCGCGAGGTGCTTGGGGCCGCGGCCAATCAGGTCGAGCTGATCGCCACCGACATCGACACGGACGCGCTGCGGGAAGCCGAACTCGGCATCTATCCCTTTGAGCGCATCGCCAAACTGGGTGAGCAGCGCTGCAAGCGCTTCATGCTGCGTGGCAGCGGCAGTCGCCAGGGACTGGTGAGGGTGCGCCCGGAGATCAAGCAGCTGGTGCGCTTTCGCCACCTGAATCTGCTGGATAGCCACTGGGACCTCGGTAGCGGCTTTGACGTGATCTTCTGTCGCAACGTGATGATCTATTTCGACAAGCAGACCCAGTCACGCCTGCTGGACCGCTTCGCACTGATGCTCAAGCCCGATGGACTGCTGTTTGCCGGTCATTCCGAGAATTTCTCATGGCTCAATGATGCCTTCACGCTGCGCGGCCAGACGGTCTATACCCTGTCTCGCCGCCGGACGGAGGGCGCGTGATGCGTCGTGATGGTTGGTGTTGATTCCCTTACCCTTACCCACTCTCCAGGAGTGTCTGGATGCCTACCCCCGCTTCATCGTCATGCTCGGTCTCAAGATCACATGCAGGTTCAAGGCCAGATTCGAACTCAAGTGCAGCTGCTGGCGCAGGCATGCCCCGGGGCGGGGCGGGGCGGGGCGCATGATCCGTGTGCTGTGTGTCGATGACTCCGCTCTGATTCGTGAGTTGATGGTCGAGATCATCAATGCCCAGCCTGACATGCAGGTCGTGGCCACCGCGCCGGACCCGCTGGTCGCGCGAGACCTGATCAAGCGTCACGATCCGGATGTGCTGACGCTGGATGTGGAAATGCCGCGCATGGATGGGCTGGATTTCCTCGAGCGCCTGATGCGTCTGCGGCCGATGCCGGTGGTGATGGTGTCTTCGCTGACCGAGCGCGGCGGAGAAATCACGTTGCGTGCGCTGGAGTTGGGCGCGGTGGATTTCGTCTCCAAGCCGCGCCTGGGCATACGTGGCGGCATGCTTGAGTATGCCGAGACGATTGCCGACAAGATTCGCGCCGCCGCGCGGGCCCGTATCCGGCCTGCGCGGCGCGCCGTGACGTCGCCATCGGCTGGTGGTGCACAGGCCTGCTCGGTTCTGTCCAATTCGGCCCTGTCCACTTCGGTCCAGTCCAGTCAGGCCCTGTCCAATCCGGCTCAGTCCAGCCTGTCTCAGTCCAATTCGGCTCAGTTCAATCCGTATTCATCCAGTCTGGCAGACAGATCAGTCGCCGCTTCGGTCAGTCACGACACGGTCGGTCAGGACACGGTCAGTCCGCCTGCGACCGCTGCTGCCAGCCGCCGGCCATTGCTGTCGAGCGAGAAGTTGATCGCGGTGGGGGCCTCGACCGGCGGGACCGAGGCGATACGCGCGGTGTTGCAGTCGTTGCCGGCGGATGCGCCGGCCATTCTGGTGACTCAGCACATGCCGCCGGGCTTCACGCGCTCGTTCGCCGAGCGCCTCAATGGACTGTGTCGTATCGCCGTCAAGGAAGCTGCGCACGGTGAGCGCATCCTGCCGGGGCATGCCTATATCGCGCCTGGCGACGCCCACCTGACGCTGTCGCGCAGCGGGGCCAACTATGTGGTCACCCTCGATCAGCGTCCGCCGGTCAATCGTCACCGCCCATCGGTGGATGTGCTGTTCGATTCCGTGGCGCGGGTGGCCGGTCGCAACGCCGTGGGCGTGATCCTGACCGGCATGGGCCGCGATGGCGCGCGGGGGTTGTTGCAGATGCGCGAAGCCGGCGCCCACACCATCGCCCAGGACGAGCAAAGCTGCGTGGTCTACGGCATGCCGCGGGAAGCCGTCGAGCTCGGGGCCGCAGAAAGCGTATTGCCGTTGAGTCGCATCAGCGGGCATCTGCTCCATCAGGTACAGCTGGCCGGGCGTTCGCAACGTGTCTAGACCGCCTCGATCTGCCAGAGCGCGGGTGTGAGTCGCCGACAACGAGAAGATGGGCGCAGAGGGTAAAGTCTGCCGGCTTGTGGCCGATAACCTCCTCACAAGGCTGGAATTTTCAGCCGTTCCCTCATGTGATTCTGGAAGAGAGCCCGACCGCTGATGGCCGACAAGAACCTGCGAATCCTCGTCGTCGATGACTTCCCCACCATGCGTCGGATCGTGCGCAACCTGCTCAAGGAACTCGGCTTCACCAATGTGGAGGAAGCTGAAGATGGGCAACAGGCCCTGGAGTTCCTTAATCAGGGCAGCTTCGAGCTGGTGATCTCCGACTGGAACATGCCCAACCTCGATGGGCTCGAGATGCTCAGGCGCGTGCGTGCCAATCCCGCCACGGCCACGTTGCCGGTGCTGATGGTCACCGCGGAGGCCAAGAAGGAAAACATCATTGCCGCCGCCCAGACCGGTGCCAGTGGCTATGTGGTCAAGCCCTTCACGGCGGCGGTGCTGGAAGAGAAGCTGGGCAAGGTCTTCGAGAAACACGGCCTCTGAGCCATCGGGCCACGCTGGCCGGGCCACGCTGGCCGCGTGGTTGGTCACATCAAGGAGGGTGTCATGAGTCAACTGGAATCATCATCTGAACCCCAGTCATCTTCGGGCGCTGATCCTGGTGTGATGGCGCGTGATGGGACAGCCAGCCTCGCCAGGTCGGGGGATAGCAGCGAAGACCTGATTCGGCGTATCGGCCAGCTGACACGCATGCTGCGCGACAACATGCGTGAGCTGGGGCTGGATCGGGAGATCGAACGTGCTGCCGAGGCGATTCCCGATGCTCGTGATCGCCTCAATTACGTGGCCAGCAAGACGGAACAGGCGGCAGATCGTGCCCTCAATGCCTGTGAGCGGGCCCAGCCGCTGCAGGATGCTCTGGCCAGTGAGGCGAAGTCTCTCAGCGGGCGCTGGGATGCCTGGTTCGCCGAGCCGGTGGCCCTGGATCAGGCGCGTGAACTGGTGATCGACACGCGTGCCTATCTGGCCGTGGTACCTGATCAGACCAGCGCCACCAGCAGTGAACTGCTCGAGATCATGATGGCGCAGGACTTCCAGGACCTTACCGGCCAGGTGATCAAGCGCATGATGGATGTCATCCAGCAGATCGAGATGCAGCTGTTGCAGTTGCTGCTCGACAATGCCCCCGAGAGTCATGCACGTTCGGCGATGGCGTCTTCCGGGCAGGCTGCCACCACGGCGGCCACTGCAGGGCTTTCTGCAGTAGAGCTTTCACCCTCGGCGCTGGTTGAGCAGGCAACCCCCAGCGCTGAGGAAGTCCAGTCTGGCGCCTTGCTCAATGGCCCCCAGGTGCGAGCCGATGCACCCGGGGTGGTGGCCAGTCAGGATGAGGTCGATGACCTGCTGGACAGCCTCGGCTTCTAGCGACTTTCTTGTTGCTAGCATCTGCTGGGCCTTGCGCTTCGTATCCTTGCCCTTCAACTCTTGTCCGTCATGCCCTTGCCCGTCACGCCCTGCGTGGCGGGCAAGGGCGTTTTTGGGCGCTATTCCGCGCTTTGATCCCTACTGTGCTTGGCACAATGAGGCCCATTCTCGGCATGATGCCTTCGCCGTGCGCGCCAGTGTGAGCGAGAGTCATGCTCCTCGGCCGGTCCAGGCAGATGCGATCAGAGGCGATCAGAGGCAAGCGGAGTAGCCGGTGGCTGACGAGCAGAGCAGCGACGACAAGACGGAAGAGGCCACGCCCCACCGGATACAGAAGGCCCGCGAGGAAGGGCAGGTGCCCCGCTCACGAGAGCTGGCGACCTTTCTGTTGCTCGGCGGAGGCGCGGCAGGCCTGTGGCTGTTGGCGGGGCCGCTTGGCGATACCCTGGAGCGTGTGCTGGGTGCCTCGTTCGGCTTTGATCGCGCTCAGGCACTCGACAGTCGCGTGATGCTCGCCAACGCCTTGATGCTTGGCCAGGAGGCCTTGCTGGCACTGTTGCCGTTGTTCGCCCTGCTGATGGTGCTGGCGCTGGTCGGCCCGGTGCTGCTGGGCGGCTGGATGTTCTCCACCAAGTCGCTGGCGCCATCGCTGGGCAAGCTCAATCCCGTCAAGGGGCTGGGCCGGATGGTGTCCTCCCAGGCGCTGGCCGAACTGCTCAAGACCATTGCCAAGTCGATACTGGTCGGTGGCGTGGTGGTGATGTATCTGCATGCCCAGCGTCAGGAATTGATGGCGCTGATGATGATGCCGCTGGGCAACGCCATGGCGGATGCGCTGGCGATCGTGGCGCGCTGTACGGCGCTGGCGATATTGATGCTGATCGTGCCGACCCTGATGGATGTGCCCTATCAGCTGTGGAGCCACGCCAAGAAGCTGCGCATGAGCCTCGAGGAGATCAAGCGTGAGCACAAGGAGACGGATGGTGACCCGCAGATCAAGGCGCGCATTCGTCAGCAGCAGCAGGCGATGGCGCGCGCGCGCATGATGAGCGCCGTGCCCACTGCCGATGTCATCGTCAACAACCCGACACACTACTCGGTGGCGCTGGTCTATCACGAGGGCGACATGCGCGCACCGCGGGTGGTGGCCAAGGGCCGTGATGAGGTGGCGCTGCGCATTCGCGAAGTGGGCGAGGCGAACGGCGTGCCGATGCTGAGTGCGCCGCCCTTGGCGCGTGCCCTGCACACCCATGTCGATCTCGAGCAGGAAATTCCCATTGCGCTCTATCAGGTGATCGCCGAGGTGCTGGCCTGGGCGATGCGACTCAAGCGAGCCCGCAACCAGGGTGGCCTGCGCCCGAGTCTGCCGACAGATCTGTCCGTTCCCGATGAGTATCAGGTGCCCGAGGAGGCGCAAGGGGCGGGTGAGGAGGCTGGTCCGCCTGGCGCCGTGCGTGATGGCGGGAAGCCGGCAGCCGAACTTGAGGTTTCAGCCGCAGGCGCGCCGCCCTCTGACGCAATGTCTTCTGATCATGATTCTGATGATGCCGATGCCGATGCCGGGGCGGTCTTCCAGCCCAGCGCCAAGCCTGAACCGGACGCTGACGCGACGACGGATCCTCGTGCCGGAAGTTGAAGACTGCAGTCGATGACCGACGCAGATGACCGAACTTGATAGCCGATCTTGATGACCGTGCCTGGCAGCTGATGCTGCAAGCCGAATTCCATGACTGACCGCCATTTCCGCTCCCCAAGCCCGGGCCGCTGCGCGGCACGCGCAACGTCCTTCACGATCGATGAGCCGCTTGCATGAATACCTTGCTGACACTGTTTGACCGCGTGGGGCTCAACACCTCCAGCCAGCTGAAGGTGCTGGCCGGACCGCTGCTGATCATGATGATCCTGTCGATGATGGTGTTGCCGCTGGCGCCTTTCATCCTCGACCTGTTGTTCACCTTCAATATCGCGCTGTCGATCATGATTCTGATGGTCAGCATGTTTGCGCAGAAGCCGCTGGATTTCTCGGCCTTCCCCGCGGTGCTGCTGTTCTCGACCTTGCTGCGCCTGTCGCTCAATGTCGCCTCGACGCGGGTGGTGCTGATGGAGGGTCACAACGGCGGTGACTCGGCGGGCAAGGTCATCGAGGCCTTCGGGCAGTTTCTGGTCGGCGGCAACTTCGCCGTCGGTCTGGTGGTGTTCTCGATTCTGGTCATCATCAACTTCATGGTCATCACCAAGGGTGCCGGGCGTATCGCCGAGGTCGGCGCACGCTTCACGCTGGATGCCATGCCCGGCAAGCAGATGGCGATCGATGCCGACCTCAACGCTGGCCTGATCGGCGAGGACCAGGCGCGCGAGCGCCGCCGGGAAGTGTCGCAGGAATCCGATTTCTTCGGCTCGATGGACGGTGCCAGCAAGTTCGTGCGCGGCGATGCGGTGGCGGGGCTGGTGATCATGGTGGTCAATATCATCGGCGGGCTGATCATCGGGGTCGGTCAGCACGACCTGAGCATGTCCGATGCGGCGCGTACCTATACGCTGTTGACCATCGGCGATGGTCTGGTGGCCCAGATTCCGTCGCTGGTCATCTCGACCGCCGCGGGCGTGATGGTGTCGCGGGTCAATACCAATGAAGACGTCGGTCAGCAGATGATCGGCCAGCTGTTCAAGAGCTCGCAGGTGCTGTGGTTGGCGGCTGGCGTCATGGGGCTGCTGGGTCTGGTGCCGGGCATGCCCAACATGGTCTTCATTCTCTTCACCTTGCTGCTGACGGGGCTTGGGTGGTGGGCCGCCCAGCGCGAGAAGGAGGTCAGCAGCGAGACGAAGGAAGAGGCGGCGCCCGCGCCTGCCGCGGCCGTGCAGGAAGTCAGTGAGGCCAGCTGGGATGACGTGCGACTGGTGGAGCCGCTGGCGATGGAGGTCGGTCATCGCCTGATCGCGATGGTCGACATGCGCCAAGGCGGTGAGTTGCTGGCGCGCATCAAGGGAGTGCGTCGCAAGTACGCCCAGGAGATCGGATTCCTGCCGCCGGTGGTGCATATCCGCGATAACCTCGAACTTGGGCCCAATCAGTATGTCATCAGCCTCAAGGGTGCCGAGGTCGGGCGAGGCGAGGCCTATCCGGGCCGCTGGCTGGCGATCAATCCGGGCAAGGTGTCCGGCAAGCTGCCGGGCGTGGCCACCACCGAGCCGGCCTTCGGCCTGGCCGCCACCTGGATCGAGCCGGAAACCCGCGAGCAGGCGCAGGTCTATGGCTACACGGTGGTCGACACCCCGACCGTGATCACGACCCACCTCAATCATCTGATGACCCGCCATGCCGATCAGCTGCTCGGGCGCAGTGAGGTCAGCAAGCTGCTCGAGAAGCTGGGCCCGCAGGATGGCGGCCTGGTGGAGGAAGTGGTGCCGGCCTTGATCAGTCAGGGCACCCTGCAGCGCATCCTGCACAACCTGCTGGATGAGGAGGTCTCGATCCGTGACATGCGTACCATCCTCGAGGCGCTTGCAGAGCATGCCCCGCACAGCAAGGACCCCAATGACCTGACGGCCATGGTGCGCGTCGCGCTTGGGCGCGCCATCACCCAGTACTGGTTCGGCGCCGAACGCGTCCTGCGCGTGATCGGCCTGGAAGCGCAGCTCGAGCAGGTGCTGATGCAGGCCTTGAGTAGCGGCAATGCGCTGGAGCCCGGTCTTGCCGATACCTTGATGCAGCATGCCGAGAATGCCGTCGCCGCGCAGGATGCCAATGGCGAGCCCAGCGTACTGGTGGTCGGGCATGCGCTTCGACCCTTGGTGGGGCGTTTCCTGCGTCGTCGCTTCAAGAGTCTGGCAGTGTTGTCCCAGGCAGAGATTCCCGATGACCGCGAGCTGCGGGTCACCCAGATGATCGGGGGTCGTGCGGCGTGACGCCAGGGCCGCGCGACTCACTACCGAGCAAGACAACAACACGCCGCAAAGGCAGACAAGTGCGACAGGGAGGGCGCCGGCAAGGGGAGTGTCGAGCGTCTGCAGCAAGATGGATCTGAAGGAGTCAGCGGTGCAGAGAAGAACGCGAGTGGTGACAGGGTGGAGGACACTCAGGGCGGGAATAGTGTCGAGAGCGAAGCTGAGAGCGGAGCCGGGAAGCAGGACAGCACCGATGGCGGCCTTGATGACAGCAGCAGCGCTGGGGGCAGCGACGCTGGCCGCGCCGGCGCAGGCAGCCAGCGCGGCGGTGATGATGTCCGTCGAGTCGCTGACCATCGCTCAGCGGGGGCATTGGTATATGCGCCCTCTGGCAGTGGCAGATGCTGTGCGCGATTCCGGGCTGATGGCGCCAGACAGGACGCGCGTCACGGCGATTCACTGGCGCTATTCGCTCACGCGTGCGCCGGGGGAATGGCAGGTCATGCTCTGTTTGGAAGAGCGCTGCGCCATGCTCGCGGCGCGGCGTGGCAAGTTGACCCTGCCCACCCGGGAGCTGGCGACGGCGCCTTTCTCGTTGAAGGTCTATCGCAATGGGCGTGGCGTACTCAAGCCGGCGGCACATCTGGATGACATCCAGCTGGTGATCGATGTCGAGAGTCTGGCAGGCGCATGACAGGTAGTCGTTGGCAGCGAAAGGGGAATGACTTCGGCTGGCTGGCGATGAATGACTGGTATGAGGCGCTGAATATCGCTGGCTGATTGGCTGGCGAGTGGCATGAATCAGCAGTCTCTGGAGGCTCGGCAGAATGCCGGGCCTCGCGTGTTTCTGGGTCAATAAAGGGAAAGGCAGTCGAGGTGTGCAGCCCGCGGGCCTCACGCCTCGGGTACTCAAGTCAGGACGCTCAGGCCAGGACAGTCTGGCCAGGATAGTCTGGTCAGAACAGTCAGGCCGAGACGTTCAGGCGTGAGGTCCCCGCTGCCGGCCGTCCATCGGCGCCGTAATGGCCGGGCGCACGTTGATGCAGGCTGTCGAGAATCTTGCTGTGCAGTGCCATGCGCTGACCGATCAGTTCACCATTCAGACGATTGCGTGCCTGGGCGCGGCGCGTCAGCGTCACCAGATGCCACCACTGGGTGGCCAGTACCGGCTGGCTGGCGAGCACCGTATGCAGTTCCAGTGGGTCATTGCTGAGCCCGGCGCTGCTCAGCCAGCCGCGACGGCGGCTCTCCAGCGCTTCCAGGCGGGCGGCGTTGGCCAGCTTGGCTTCGCGTGAGGCATCAAGGTCTGTCGCGCTCGGCAGGCGCTGGCCCAGCAGGCGCTGTTCTTCCTCGAGCAGGGCGATGAAGTCATTCAGCTCCTGCTCGAGGCCAGAAAAGATCTCACCCAGCAAGGCTGTCGAGGCGTCATCGAGCGTCATGCGTCACCTTCGAAGGCATCGATCAGCCCTTGTGCGATGCGGTCGACATCGATCTTGATGCTGCCATCGGCAATGGCCTGCTTGAGACTGTCGACGCGCGCCTGGTCGATGTCCTGGCCTGCATCGATCGCGCTGCTGGAAAGCTCGACCTGGGTGGAGTCGGCCGTGGAGGTCGCCGCCGTGGTGGCGGCGGTGTCCTTGGCTGTCTCGGGACGCAGTTCGCGCGGGGCTTGGGTGTCGCTGCGCTGTATCGGGCCGCCATGTTCAATCTTCATTGACTGTCCTCTCTGGCCGTCGGGCCGGGCTCGACGGAGCCTGTCATGGATGGGTTGCGTGCGTCATCTGCGCGCTTGAATCGACTATCGGCCATGCCAGCACAAGCTTTACCCCACACAGGCAATATGGTGCCTCAAGGATGAGGTATCTGGTGCGGGTGGCGGCTTGTCAGTAGCAGGCATTTCGGCCTTTGAGCGTCAGTGTCTCGTTCCGGTACGTCAGCGTGTCGTGGCTGGCCGCGCGCAGTCAATGGACTGGCTCGGGGTTGGCCCGGCTCATCTCAACTCAACTCAACAGAAGTCATCATGGCGCTACCCGCCGTGGCCCGATGACGCGGGCGCGCACCCAGTCGCCTGGAGCGAGTTCGATACGGATGCGCTCATCGAGCCCCCCGGCCTCCAGTGCCCGTGCACTGCGCTGCATGCTGAAACCCGTGCCGCTGACCTGATAGGTCACGGTATCGCCGAAGTTTACCAGCGGGATGGCGCGCACGCTGTTGCGGGTGATGACCTCGCCGGCGCGCAGGCGACGGCGTACCTCGAAGCCTGACAGTGCCGCGGCGCTCTCGAAACCATTGCCACGTAGCTTGCCCAGTGGCGTCAGTACCGGCGTCAATCTCGCGGGTGCCAGCGGGGTGCCGCTCGCGAGCGGCTGTGGCGTGCTCAAACGCCAGGCGTAGCGTTTCATGCGAACGCTGATGATATGTTGCTGGCCGTTGGCGCACAGTAGCTGCAGGCGTTTGAGGCCCGGTGTATGGCGGTCACTGCGCGCGGCATTGAGGCTCAGCTGGGGTGCCGAGCAATCTTTCAGGCGGGCGGGCAGGCGACGCAGCTCGAGTTGTACTGAGGCCTCGCCGGGCGCGCTCAGTGGCGGCTCGCCGGGCATGCGCACCCTGACGGGGCCGCTGTCCTCGGCGGTGAAGAAGTCGCTCAATTGCCAGCGCAGGGTCTCGACGGCGCGTGTCTGCGCGTCTTTGTCTGAAGGTGCTGTTGTTGAGGCTGATGCTGATGCCTGGGCGGCAGACGGCTGAATGGCAGAGCCGATCGCGTCTGAGGTGTTGGCATGCACAGCGGCGCCCACGGGCAGCAGGACCAATAGCCCGGTGCTGGCGATGGTGCGCCACAGACCTTTCGCTACGCTGATTTTCGGCATGCTGTCTCTCATCGCGAGTGGCGTCCGGGGCGGAAGGCGGGGTCAAGCGCCCCTGGTCCAGAGCGCAGGTTCTGGGCGCCAGTTCAGAGCGCAGGTTCAGGGTGCTGGATCAGTACCGCGAGAGATTGTAAGCCGCCCCTGACACCGGCATGGCCAGAAATAGCCGCGATAAAGTGGCTTGTTCTTACCTTCATCCTGGCGCTGGCTGACTATTCTCAGTCCTGCTTTCCGTCATGCTCCCCTACGCGTGAGCTGATCGATGGATGTTCCCTCGCTCACATCAGGGCGAGGGGCCGACAGCGGGGCACTTCCATGTTTGATCGACTTGATTCCCTCATGAGCTTTCACCAGCAGGCGCTGGGCCTTCGTGCCGAGCGTCAGCAGGTGCTGGCCACCAATATCGCCAATGCTGACACGCCGGGCTATCTGGCACGCGATATCGACTTCTCCGCCACCCTGGCCAAGGCGACGGCGGGCAATGCCGCGCCGGGACCGCTTGCACTGAACACGACCCAGGCTGGCCACCAGGCCGCCAGCGGGGCGGGACTGTCGCTGGGCGCGGACCTGCTCTATCGCGTGCCGACACAGCCGAGTCTGGACGGCAATACCGTCGACATGGATGTGGAGCGGGTCAATTTCGCGGACAACAGTCTGCATTACGAGACCAGCCTTGAGCTTCTGACCGGCAAGATCCAGGGCCTGCGTCTGGCCATGCAATCGGAGAACAGCTGATGGCAGCGTTCAGTATCTTCAATGTCGCGGGTTCCGCGATGGCGGCCCAGTCGCAGCGCATCAATGCCGTGGCCAGCAACATGGCCAACGCCGACAGCGTGGCGGGCCCGGATGGCAAGCCCTATCAGGCGCGTCAGGTGGTGTTCGAGTACGCGCCCCTCGCGCGTCAGGCCAATGCGTCGCTTGCGACGGCCAACCTGGCCGGTGGCGGTCTGGCGACACAGATGGCATCGCGCAGTGCAGGCCTCGGGGGTGTCAGGGTCAGCTCGGTGGAGCTGAGCGATGCCCCGGCGCGCCAGGAGTATCGCCCCGATCATCCCCTCGCCGACGAGCAGGGCTATGTGACCTTCTCCAATGTCGATCCGGTCGCCGAGATGGTCGACATGATCGCGGCTTCCAAGTCCTACGAGGCCAATGTCGAGGTCTTCAATACCTCCAAGTCCCTGTTGCGCAAGACGCTGACACTGGGGGAATGACCCTCGCTCGGGGCCTTGGCCTCATGACCGCTTCTTCTGATTTCGGGTAACCGCATGGCGACGCTAGACACCAGTGTGCTCAACAGCATCAACCAGACCACCACCACCTCCGGTGTCACCGACAGCACGCAGTCGGTGAGCAGTACCGAGGAGCTCAATGATCAGTTCATGACCCTGCTGGTGGCGCAGATGCAGAACCAGGACCCGATGGATCCGGTGTCGAATTCCGACCTGACCGCACAGCTGGCCCAGATCAGCACCGTCAGTGGTATCGAAGAACTCAACACCACGCTTGAGGGCATCACGGCGCAGATTTCCAGCAGTGAAGCGCTGCAGGCGGCCAGTCTGCTCAATCAGGGCGTGCTGGTCGGCGGCAATGCGGTGCTGGTGGGCAACGCGACCTCGACACCCTTCGGCCTTGAGCTGGCTGACGATGTCGACAATGCCACCGTCGAGGTGCTGGGCGCGGATGGCAGTGTGGTCAAGACCTTCGAGTTGGGCGCATTGGAGGCGGGTATTCATGGCTTCGTCTGGGACGGTTTGCTGGATGATGGCACTGAAGCCGCCGATGGCTCCTACCAGCTGGCCGTGACGGCCGAGCGGGCAGGCGAGCGCTATGACGACCTGCAGACGCTGAGTTATGGCGTGGTCAGTGGCGTCAATCAGACCGACAGCGGGGCTCAGCTGGACCTGGGTCCGGCGCTAGGTGTCGTCAGTCTGGACGCCGTACGTCAGGTGCTTTGACCTGAGGCGTCGGGATAGCGCCAGCGAGCCCGCCGGACGGGCCACCAGTTTCAGGCCGTTTGGCCGCCCCCGAGCTCGCTGACAGGTCTCGGGCTTTCATCTTCATCGCGATCAAAGGGACAGACCATGGCGTTTTCACAGGCATTGAGCGGTTTGAGTGCGGCGGCAACCAATCTGGATGTGATCGGCAACAACATCGCCAACTCGGAAACGGTGGGCTTCAAGTCCTCCGAGACCCAGTTCGCGGATCTTTACGCCAGTTCCCAGGCGGCGGGTATCGGGGTCCAGGTTGCCTCCATCTCCCAGGACTTCTCGACCGGTTCGCTGGAAACCACCGGGCGGGATCTCGATATCGCGATTTCCGGCGAAGGCTTCCTGCGCTTTGCCGACAGCACCGGTCAGGTGGTCTATTCGCGCAATGGCCAGCTCAATGTCGATGCCGATGGCTATATCGTCAATACGCAGGGTGCCCAGCTGACGGGCTATGCCGGTGAACGGGTCACTGGCGAACCCGTCGTGCTGCAGGTGCCGACCGCGCCCCTGGCGGCCAGTCAGACCCAGGACAACCTTGCCAACAGCATCTATGGCGCGCAGATATCCATCAATCTGGATTCCGAAGCCGAGCCGACCACCACGACCTTCGATCCGATGGATCCGACCAGCTATGACTATGCGTCGTCGATGACCGTGTATGACAGTCTGGGCAGCGAGCATGTCGTGACATCGTTCTATACCAAGACCGGCAGCAACACCTGGGATGTTCAGCACGTGATGGACTTCGCCGGCAAGTCGGCCGAATACCAGTCGGATGTGAATGCCGGCATCACCCCGACGGTGGATTTCGATGTCCAGGCGGAGCAGATCAGCTTCGGCACCAATGGCCAGCTGAGCAGTGACTATACCCAGTCAGCCAAGACCTACGCCCTCACGAACGGTGCCGAAGACATGAACTTCAGCATCGATCTGACAGGCAGCACCCAGTACGCCAACGACTACGAAGTCACCTCGCTATCCCAGAACGGCTACACCTCGGGCAGCCTGGTGGGCATCTCCATCGACGGTGACGGGCGGGTGATCGGCAGCTACTCCAATGAACTGACCCAGACGCTGGGCACCATTTCGCTGGCCAACTTCGCCAATGATCAGGGCCTCAAGCCCAACGGCGACAACAGCTGGCTGGCGACCGCGGAATCCGGTGAGCCGCTGGTCGGCGTGCCGGGTGAGGGAGTGTTCGGTGATGTGGTCTCGGGTGCGGTGGAAGCCTCCAACGTCGACCTGACCACTGAGCTGGTCGATCTGATCATTGCCCAGCGCAACTACCAGTCGAATGCCCAGACCATCTCGGTACAGGACGAAGTCCAGCAGACCGTGATCAACCTGCGTTGATCCGGGCTGACTGATGCCATGTCGCCTGACAGCGCCACCGTTGCACGCGTTATCTGACCAGATTGGAGTCGGCTGATGGACAGAATGCTCTACACCGCCATGAGCGGCGCCCAGCGCAGCCTGGCGGCTCAGGATGTCGCCAGTCATAACCTGGCCAACCTCTCGACCACCGGCTTTCGCGAGATGCTGACGCTGTCGCGGGCGGTGGATGTGCAGGGCGAAGGGCTGGCGACACGCGTCTCCAGTCAGCTGACTACCGCGGGGGCCTCGATGGCCCAGGGCACGATCCAGACCACGGATCGCGCGCTGGATGTCGCGCTGGACGGCCCCGGCATGCTGGCCGTGCAGGGCGCGAATGGCGAGGAGCTCTACACCCGCAACGGCGCGTTGCGGATCGATGCCGATGGTGTTTTGACCTCCGGCGGCTTGCCGGTGCTGGGCGATGGCGGGCCGATCGAGCTGCCGCTCAACGCTATCGTGCATATCTCCGCCGATGGCAGCGTGAGTGCGCGCTCGGCGGCGGATGCACCTGACACCATGGTGCTGCAGGCCCAGCTCAAGCTGGTCAATCCCGAGGTCATTCCCGGCAGCCCGGCGCTTGTGCGCGGCGAGGACGGCTATTTCCGTCAGCCGCCGACTGCGGCGGGAGAGGCCGCGCCACCGCTGGCTGCCGACCCGCTGGTGCGGGTCGTCTCCGGCGCCCTGGAGAGCAGCAACGTCTCGGCGACCGATGCGATGGTCGCCATGATCAACAACGCGCGCAGTTTCGAGATGCAGATGAAGAGCATCGATACGGCAGAGCGCATGGCCGAGCGTGGCAACAGCCTGCTTGGTACCGACTGACCCCGTAATCACGGCGGAGCCCCCTGATGATTCGTGCCCTATGGACAGCCAAGAGCGGCCTTGAAGCTCAGCAGATGCAGATGGACGTCACGGCCAACAACCTGGCCAACGTCTCGACCAATGGTTTCAAGCAGTCGCGCGCGGTGTTTGAAGATCTGCTCTATCAGAACATGCGCCAGCCCGGCGCTGCCTCCTCTGCCACCACCGAGCTGCCCTCGGGGCTGCAGGTGGGCACCGGGGTGCGCACCGTGGCCACCGAGCGTCTGCACATCCAGGGCAATCTGGAGCAGACCGAGAACTCCAAGGATGTCGCGATCAACGGTCAGGGCTTCTTCGCGGTGATGCTGCCGGATGGCACCAATGCCTATACCCGCGATGGCTCCTTCCAGCTCGACAGCACTGGCCAGATGGTCACCGCCAGTGGCTACCCGCTGGACCCGGCGATCGTCATTCCGGCCAATGCCCTGAGTGTCGATATCGCCTCCGATGGCGTGGTCAGCGTCACCCAGCCCGGCTCCACCAACAGCACCGAGGTGGGGCAGCTGCAGCTGTCCACCTTCATCAACCCGACGGGCCTGTTCAGTCGCGGCGAGAATCTGTATTCCGAGACCGATGCCTCGGGACCGCGCAGTGACAACGTGCCCGGGTTCAATGGTGCGGGCACTCTCTATCAGGGCTTCGTCGAGACCTCCAACGTCAACGTGGTGGAAGAGATGGTGGGCATGATCCAGAACCAGCGTGCCTACGAGATCAATTCCAAGGCCGTGACCACCACCGATCAGATGCTGGAGCGTCTGGTCCAGATGTAAGGGTTGTCGCATGTCGCTTTCGCGTGATCTCCCGGTGGTGGCATTGCCATCCCCGTCAGCTGTCTGCCCACGCCAGAATGGCTTGAAGTTGCCTGGCTTGACATTGCCTGGCTGGCGCCGCGCGCTGGCCGGGTTGGCGATGCTGGCCATGACGCTGGCAGGGGCCGGGTGTGCCCATATCCCCAGCGAACCGCTGGTCGATACCACGCCAATGGAATCGACGATGCAGCCGCGCCCGGAACCGATGGCCAATGGCGCCATCTTCCAGCCGCTGTATGGCAACCAGCCGCTGTTCGAGGATCGCCGTCCGCGTGCCATCGGCGACATCATCACCATCCTGCTCGACGAGAATGTCAGCGCCAGCAAGAGCTCGGCCAGCAATGCCAGCCGTGACGGCAGCCTCGGTTTCTCGCTGACCGCCATCCCCGATTTCATGACGGGGCTGCTGGATGGCACCGATGCCGATATCGAGGGCGAGAATGACTTCACCGGCAGTGGTGGCGCGAATGCCAACAACAGTTTCACCGGCACCATCACCGTGACGGTCAGTCAGGTGCAACCCAACGGCAATCTGGAGGTGCGCGGCGAGAAGCGCATCGCGATCAATCAGGGCACCGAGTCGATTCGCTTCTCCGGGGTGGTCAATCCGCGCACGATTTCCTCGGCCAATACAGTGCAATCCACCCAGGTGGCCAGTGCACGCATCGAATATGTCGGTGATGGCTATATCAACGAGGCGCAGAACATGGGCTGGATGCAGCGCTTCTTCCTCAATCTGGCGCCGTTCTGAGTCTGACGTGCTGATTGCTGCAACCTGTTCTGCAGAACATTGCCTCGCCCTGAATGGCTCGTCCCGATTTCTCACCACGCTGTCCCATCATGAGTCGCTATCCGATGCTTGAGATGCTCCCCAATCCCCGCTGGCGCGCTGCGCTGGCCGCCTGCCTGATGCTGGTGAGCTGCCTGACCTTGACGCTGCAATCGGCGCAGGCCGATCGCATCAAGGACCTCGCCCAGGTGCGCGGCGTGCGCGACAACCCGTTGGTCGGCTACGGCCTGGTGGTGGGGCTGGATGGCAGTGGGGACCAGACCACCCAGGCGCCGTTCACCGGCCAGAGTCTGACCAACATGCTCTCCCAGCTGGGTGTGACGGTGCCGTCGGGCACCAACATGCAGCTCAAGAACGTGGCGGCGGTCATGGTCACCGCCAGCCTGCCGGCCTTTGCAAGCTCCGGTCAGCCCATCGATGTCGTGGTGTCGTCGCTGGGCAATGCCAAGAGTCTGCGCGGTGGCACCCTGTTGATGACGCCGCTCAAGGGCGTGGATGGCCAGGTCTACGCGCTGGCGCAGGGCAATCTGATCATCGGTGGTGCCGGTGCCCAGGCCGGCGGTTCCAGCGTGCAGGTCAACCAGCTGACCGCCGGTCGCATCCCCAGTGGCGCCACGGTGGAACGCGGCGTGCCGACGCGTCTCGGGGATGAGAATGGCGTGATCCATCTCGACCTGTTCGAGGGCGATTTCAATCATGCCCAGAATGTCGCCAGCGCCATCAATCGAAATTTCGGCGGTTCGCTGGCCTCACCGCTCAGCAGCCGCGATATCGTGGTGCAGGCGCCGCGTGATCTCAGTCAGCGTGTCGGGTTCATCGCCAGGCTCGAGAACATCGAGGTCGCCCTGGGCGTGCCGCGTGCGCGTGTGGTGGTCAATGCGCGGACCGGCTCGGTGGTGATGAATTCCGAAGTGCGCCTGGCGCGCGCGGCGGTCACCCACGGCAACCTGTCGGTGGTGATCGATGCCAATCCGGTGATCAGTCAGCCCGCGCCGCTGTCCCAGGGGCAGACGGCAGTGGTCAACGACCCCGATATCAGCGTGAACCAGCAGGGCGGTGCGCTGCGCATGGTCGAGGGGACTGCCAGTCTGCAGGAAGTCGTCGATGGCCTGAATGCGCTGGGTGCCACGCCGCAGGACCTGGTCTCGATTCTGGAAGCGCTCAAGGCAGCCGGTGCGCTGCGTGCTGATCTCGAGGTGATCTGATGAGTGTGCTGGGTAGCGGTACCAACGTGGATGCCGGTCGGCTGGCCTTCGACATCCAGGGGCTGGCGAGCCTCAAGGGGGCGGCCACCAGTGGTGGCGAGCGTCAGCAGGAGGCGCTGAAGGAGAGTGCACGCCAATTCGAGGCCTTGATGCTCAACATGATGCTCAAGCAGATGCGCTCGGCCACCGAGAATTCAGCGCTGACCGGCTCGCAGCAGCAAGAGATGATGACCTCGATGCTGGACCAGCAGCTCTCCCAGCAACTGGCCAGTGTCGGCGACGGTGTCGGCCTGTCGAAGATCCTGATTCAGCAGTTGTCTTCGAGCACCAGCAATGTCGCCTCGACAAGCGCAGCGTCACTCGTGACGACTTCTTCCGCGACAGTTGCCAGCCCCACGAACTCTATTGAGAAGCAGGATGACTGGCTATCGGCCGCGCAGGTAGCACCCGCACAGGACTGGCATGCCTCAGTGGAGGCACTTGCCGAGAATGAGGATACGGGCTTCATGGCGATGCTTGATGCGGTCGCGGCCAGTGGGGAGTTCCAGGGCGTCTATGCCGAAATCTCTCGGACGACGGCAGGGCCAGGAGCGAGCGAGCCCGATAGCGGCGTACAGGGTTCAGTGACGGGTACAGCGATGCTCAGTGAGCCACTACGTCGTCAGCCGAACAATGTGCAGCGCTTCGTGGCGGAATTTGGCCCCGCTGCACAGGCGGCCAGTCGTGAAAGCGGGCTGCCCGCAGAATTGATTCTGGCCCAGGCCGCGCTGGAGACGGGCTGGGGTGAGCGCCGCATTCACACCGAGGCCGGCACCGACAGCCATAACCTGTTCGGCATCAAGGCCGGCGGCAGCTGGCAGGGCGACAGCACCACGGTGCTGACCACCGAATACCGCGACGGGCGCCGCATGCGTCTCGAAGACAGTTTCCGCGTCTATCCCGATCAGGCCAGCGCGCTGTGTGATCATGCCGCGCTCCTGACCGGCGCCCAGCGTTATGCCCACGTGACCCGGTCGCCGGACGCCGAGAGTGCGGCGCGCGCCTTGCAGGCGGCGGGCTACGCCACTGACCCGCACTATGCCGACAAGCTGATCTCGATCATGAGTCGTGTCGGCCCGCTGGAGGCCAGCGGACCGCTCGAGACACCGGAAACCCGCCTGGCGTCACGCGATGCCATGCCTGCGTCATCGTCTATCGCAACCGCCGACTCAAGCTCAAATTTCAACTCCCCGCGCGGGCTGCTTGATGACTCAGCGCCGCTGTTTGCCCTCGATGCGCGTGATGCTGAGCCGCTGGTTCAGATGGCGTCTGCAGCGGATGCGGTGTCTGCGACGGGTGTGGCGTCTGTGGCGTCTGCGACGAATAAAGAGATCGGTATTGGCAGTGAAAGTGCTGCATCAGGCGCCATCCAGCTGGCGATGGGGCGTTCAGAGCCGCTGTTCCGCTGAGCTGCTGATCCGCTGATGATTCACTGTCGATGAACTGCTGTGACAAGCCGACAACGATTGTGGTTTACGCCCTCAAGTTGGCGTCTGGTACGCCGATATTCACAGCATCCGTACGCCGATGTGGCGTCATCCACCTTCTCCCTCTATCCATTGTTCCTTTCAGGTAAACGCCATGGCCAGCAGCATGTTGAGTATCGGTGTCAGTGGTCTGCAAGCCGCCCAGACGGCGCTTGCCACCAACAGCAACAACATCGCCAACGTCTACACGCCGGGCTATAGCCGTGAAACGGTCGAACTGAGTGGTAGCAGTGGTGGCGGGGTCAGCGTGGCGTCGATCAGCCGTCAGACCGACAGCTATCTCTCGGCGCAGCTGGACAGCGCCATGAGCGCCAGCACGGCGCTTGAGACCCACGAAGCCAACATCAGTCAGATCGACAATCTCCTCGCCGATGACGAGGCGGGCCTGGCGCCGTTGATGCAGGAGTTCTTCGGCGCCATCGAAGGCGTGGCCAGTCAGCCGAGTGATCCGGCGGCGCGCGAGAGCCTGCTGGGCAGCGCCGAGAGCCTGGCCGGGCAGATCAATGCCTTCTCCGCCTATCTGGATGACATGGACTCTGCGGTCAATTCACGGCTCGGCGATGTGGTCGGCGACATCAACACTGCCACCAGCCAGATCGCCTCGCTCAACGAGCAGATTTCCCTGACGCGTGCACGTACCGGCGAAGAGCCACTCGGCCTGCTGGACCAGCGCGATCAGGCGGTGACCGACCTGCAGACGCTGGTCGGCGTCGAGGTGCAGGAACAGGATGGTCGGCTGAGCGTCAGCCTCGGCAATGGCCAGCTGCTGGTCAACGGCAGCAGCAATCACGAACTGGCCGTGGAGCCAGACCCGCAGGACATGAGCCGTTCGGTGGTCACCTACAGCGTGGCGCCGGGCGTCACCAGCGCCATCGATGAGGCGCAGCTCGAAGGCGGCACCCTGGGCGGGCTGTTGAGCTTCCGCGCCGACAGTCTCGAGCCGACCCAGAATCAGCTCGGCCAGTTGGCCGCGGGTCTGGCGTTGACCTTCAATGCCCAGCACGCCGACGGTGTCGACGCCAATGGCAACGTGGGGGGCGACTTCTTCACCCTCGGCGATCCGGAAGTGCTGCCGGCCAGCGGCAATGCCGCCGGCGCGGGCCTTGAGGTGACATTCGCCCCCGCCACCCAGCAGGAAGGTGACGACTTCTACAGCGTCGCGTTGACCGGTGATGACTACCGCCTGAGTCTTGAGGGCGGCACCTACCAGCTGGAAAACCTCAGCAGCGGCGCCGTTCAGACCCTGACCCCGGACAGCGAAGGCGTGATGCGCCAGTACGGCCTGGTGTTCACCGCCACCGGCATGGCGGACGGAGACAGCTTCACCATCCAGCCGACGCGCAATATCGCCGACACCTTCAACGTCGCGATCGACGAGGGCGCCGAGATTGCCGCGGGTTCCAGTGACGCCAGCCTCGACAACCGCAACATTCTCGCCCTGCAGTCGCTGCAGAGCAGCGACGCTCTGGGCAGCGCCGGCAGCTTCAATGATCACTACGCGTCACTGGTCAGCCAGGTCGGCAACCAGACACGTCAGGTGCAGGTCAACCTAGAGGCTCAGCAGGGCCTGACCGAGCAGCTGTCGGCGGCAGACCAGTCTATCTCGGGGGGCAATCTGGATGAAGAAGCCGCGGACCTGATCCGTTATCAGCAGTATTACCAGGCCAACGCCCAGGTCATCCAGACCGCGTCGACAGTGCTGGATACCATTCTGAACATCCGCTAACGAGGCCGTGATGCGCATCAGTACCCAAACCCTCTATGCCCAGGGCGTCACCTCGATGCTGGATCAGCAGGCGGCGTTCTCCAAGGTGTCCGAGCAGCTGGCCACCGGCAAGCGCGTGGTCAATCCCTCGGATGACCCGAGTGCGGCCAGCCAGGCGGTGACGATCTCGCAGTCCCAGGCCGTCAATGAGCAGTTCAGCGACAGCCGCACCACGGCGCGCAACAACCTCTCCATCGAGGAAAGCGCGCTCAATCAGGTCACTGACACCATCACGCGTGTCCAGAGCCTGATCGTGCAGGCGGGCAACGGCACTCTCAGTGACAGCGACCGCGATGCGCTGGCCACCGAGATTGAAGGCAGTCGCGAAGTGCTGCTGGGACTGGCCAACAGCACCGACGGCAATGGCAACTATCTGTTCGGCGGCATGAGCGGTGACACGGCGCCCTTTGGCGAGGATGGCACCTATCGCGGCGATGATCAGCAGCGCCAGCAACGCGTCGACAGCTCGCGCCTGATGGAGGTCAATCATACCGGCAGCCAGATCTTTGGCGGCGTGGCATCCGGCAATCAGCAGCTGGCCCGCCAGACCAGCGAGAGCGAGTCGTCACTGCCGATCACCTTCAAGGGGCCGGAAGTCATCGACGCCTCGGTGCGGGTCGATGGCGCGGCCTACAGCGTCAGCATCGATGCCACCGGTGTCACGATCAGCGGCACCGATGCCGAAGGCAATGATCTCCAGGTCCTGGATGGCGAAGGCGAGCCGCTGCCATCACCCGTGGCGTTCAGCGATGGCATGACCCTTGCGTTCAATGGCCTGTCGATGACGCTGTCCGGTGATGAGCAGCAGGTACTTGAAGCTCAGGCAGAAGGCAAGGCAACGCAGCTGGTGGTCGAGGAGGGCGAGGCCAGTGCCGATGTGTTCGCCAATCTGGATGGGCTGATCACTGCGCTGAGCACGCCGATCGAGAGCGAGGCCGATCAGGCCGCCTTCAACAACGCCATCTCGACCGCCAGTCGCCAGTTCAGCAACAGTCTCGACAATGTGCTGACGGTGCGTGCCGATGTCGGCACCAAGCTCAACGAGCTGGATTCACTGGATATCATCGGGGATGACCGTGAGCTCAACTATGCCTCGACCCGCTCGGACCTGATCGATCTGGATTACAACGAGGCGATCTCCGACTACTCGCTGACCCAGGTGGGACTGCAGGCCTCACAGCAGGCGTTCTCGGATATCTCGGGCATGTCGCTGTTCGACTATCTGCGCTGAGTGATGGCGTGACCGCGTTTGAGGAATGATGAAAAAGCCGCACTGGATACTCGCTCTCGCGATGGCATCCGGTGCGGCTCTTGCGTTCTGGTCGTTGCTTTTCAGATCTTTGCTTTTCAGGTCATTGCTTTTCAGGTCACTGCTTGCATGTCATGGCATCGTGCCCAGGCCTTCATGCACGGCCTGGAAGGCGCCCAGCGCCTGACGGAACAGCAGCGATAGCCAGTCCGTCATGCCCGGCATCATCAGCCACAGCATCGCGATACCCAGCAACAGGGTCAGCGGGAAGCCGATCGAGAACACCGACAGCTGCGGCGCCGAGCGGTTGAGTACGCCCATCGCGAGGTTGATCGCCAGCAGCGAGGCAACCAGCGGCAAGGCCAGCAGCAGGCCGGCACTGAACAGGCTGGCACTCCACAGCAACAGATTCTCGAGCCCGACAGGCCCCATGCGGCGCAGGTCGAGGGGAATCTCGTGGAAGTGGGTGACCAGGATTTCCAGCACCAGCAGATGGCCATTGAAGGCCAGAAACAGCAGCATGGCCAGCATGCCCAGCAGGCGCGACAGCACCTGGGTATTGGTGCCGGTGTCGGCCGAGAAGAAGCTGGCGAAGGCCAGCCCCATCTGCAAGCCGATGAATTCCCCCGCCGCCTCGACGATGGCGAAGGTGATGCGCATCACCAGCCCCAGTGCCAGACCGACGCCCATCTGCAAGGCCAGCTGCCAGACGGCGGCCGGGCCGAGCACATCCACAGGCGGCGGGCTATCGACCAGCGGCGCGATGATCAGCGCCAGGCCAAAGGCCATCAACAGGCGCACCGGCGTGGGCAGGCTGCGGTGACCGAACAGCGGCGCGCTGATCATGAACCCGGACAGGCGCGCGAAGGGCCACATCACGCTCAGCAGCAGGGCCTGGAGGTGCTCGGGGGACAGCAGGTCATTCGGCACGGGGACGACCTCCCGCGGGGGAAGCGACAGGCTTTATGGTGACTTGCATCGCTCATCCGATCAGGTGCGGGAAGCCGGTGAAGACGCTGTGCGTGAAGTCGATCAGCGTCTCCAGCAACCAGGGGCCGGCCAGTACCAGGGTGCCGAACACGCCGAGAATCTTGGGGATGAAGGACAGGGTCATCTCGTTGATCTGGGTCGCGGCCTGGAACAGGCTGACGATCAGGCCGATGAACAGGGCGCTGGCCAGCAGCGGGCTTGCCACCAACAGGGTGATGTACATGGCATGCGAGGCCAGGCTGGTGATGACTTCAGGGGTCATGGCGGCGCGTTCTCGATGGGAAGATGGGCAGATATGAGCTGTCGAGGCTGGCAATACCCGGTGGCGCGACACGGTTGCGCATCACGACTGGAAAGTCTGGTGACGGCGTGGCGACAGGGCCTGGCTCAATAGATGCTCTCTCAGTAGAAGCTTTCTCAGTAGAAGCTTTCTCAATAGAAGCTCTCGGCCAGCGACCCCAACAGCAGCTGCCAGCCATCGACCATCACGAACAGCATCAACTTGAAAGGCAGCGAGATGGTGGCGGGTGGCACCATCATCATCCCCAGCGCCATCAGTACGCTGGCGACCACCAGGTCGATGATCAGGAAGGGCACGAACAGGCTGAAGCCGATCTGGAAGGCCGTCTTCAGCTCGCTGGTGGCGAAGGCCGGCAGCAGCACGCGCCACGGCACGTCCTGCGGGGTCTGGATTTCCTCGACCTTGGCCAGGCGGGCGAACAGGGCAATATCCGGTTCACGCACCTGACCGAGCATGAAGTCGCGCAGCGGATCGCCGCCGCGTTCGATGGCTTCCTGCAGGCTGATGGCCTGGCTGTCATAGGGTTGCCAGGCCTCGTCGTAGATACGCTCCAGCACTGGCGACATCACGAAGAAGGTCAGAAACAGCGCGATGCCCACCAGCACCTGATTGGGCGGCGCAGACGCGGTGCCCAGCGCGGTGCGCAGCAGGCCGAGCACGATGATGATGCGAGTAAAGGCACTCATCATCAGCAAGGCCGCCGGCAGCAGGGCGAGGCCACTGAGCAGGATCAGCGTCTGGATATTCAGCGACCAGGACTCGCCGCCGTCCGGCAGTGGCTGGCTGGTCAGGCCGCTGAGCACATCGGCGTGTGCTGCCTGACTGGTCAGCAGGCAGGCCGACAATGCGATCAGGAGTCCAGTCAGCAGGCCTCCAGTCTTCAGCCCGCTTGCTCTCAAGCCCGGCGAAAGCCTTACCAGCCCCGTCATGAGCGAGGCTCCGCATCATCTGCCTTGTCTGAGGTAGTAGTTTGCGTCACATCAGAGGGCGTCGTGGCGGACGTGGCAGCCGGCGAGCGTCTGGCGAGACGGTCGCGCAGCAGCTCGGCGAAGCCGGCCGCGGCACCGCTCCCGCCTGTTGCGGAGGCAGGCGAGGCCAGCGATGCGTCGTTCGAAGTGCTGCCAGCGTGTGCGGGTACCAGGCCGCCATTCTCGGCCGTCAGCTCACCGAGGGAGGTGATACCCGCCGGCCCGACGCCCAGCAGCAATTGCTGGTTGCCCACCGCTACCACCACCAGGCTCTGCTTGTGACCCAGCGCCAGACGCGCCAGCGGGCGCAGGGCAATGCGATTGCCGCGCAGTGTCTGGGCACCCCCGAGTGTCTTCATCAACCATGCCAGCAGCAGGATCACACCGATCACGCCGGCAAGTGCCAGCCCGGTATTGACCAGGCTGGCCGCGCCCAGCGGTGAGCTTTGGCTTGTGTCGGCAGTCAGGTTTGCGTCGCTACCGAGAAAGGCCGGTGACGGCGCCTGGGTGCTGGCGTTGGTGTTGGCGCTGGCAGCGCTCAAGGGCGCTGTCTCGGCATCCGGCAGCAGGATCGCGCCATCAGGGGCATCGGAGGTCATGACAGGAACAGCCTTAGCGGTTGAGCTTCTGTACCCGCTCATTGGGGGTGATGATTTCCGTGATGCGGATACCGTACTTGTCCTCGACCACGACCACCTCGCCCTGGGCGATCAGGTAGCCGTTGATCAGGATGTCCATCGGCTCACCGGCCAGGCCATCCAGTTCGATCACCGAGCCCTGCGACAGCTCCAGCAGCTGCTTGATGGTCAGGCGCGTGCGTCCCAGCTCCACGGTCATCTTGACAGGGATGTCCATGATCATGTCCAGCTCGCGCGGGCGTGCGCCGCCACCGCTGCCATCGAGGGGCTCGAAGATGTCGCCGCCCTGGGGGGCAGCCTCACTCTGCTGTTCTTCCAGCGCCTTGGCCCACTCGTCGCCCATCTGCTCGGTCATCGCATCGGCCCAGGGGTCGTCAGTGCCGGATGTCGGGGAATTCGGGGTGGCCTTGGGCGCGGGCGCGTCTGGCGAATTGGGCTCACTCATCGCCGCTGTCCTCGCTGGCAGTGTTGATCGGATGATTGATGATGCGGGTCACGCGCAGGGCGCGGTGGCCATTGGCGCGACCGAAACCGGCTTCGAGCACCGGCACATTGTTGACGTAGGCGTTGACGCGCTCGGGCTTCTCGATGGGCAGCACATCGCCCACGGCAAGTTCGGCCAAGGCGCCCAGCGTGGTGGTGATGCTGGCAAAGTCGGCGTGCAGCTCGACATCGGTGGCGCGCACTTCCTTGCGCAGGCGCTCGCCCCAGCGGCTGTCACCCTCGGCGCTGGTTTCCTGCAGCGGGCTCGAGAGCAGCTCGCGGTGCGGCTCGATCATCGAGTAGGGCAGGCAGATCTGGAAGTCGCTGCTGTGATTGCCGACCTCCAGATGGAAGCTGGTGCACACCACGATCTCGTTGGGCGAGCTGGTGATATTGGCGAACTTGACCTGCATCTCGCTGCGCAGATAGTCGGCTTCCACGGCGTAGACCGCCGACCAGGCGTCGCGGTAGGCATTCAATGCCAGCTGCATCAGGCGCTGGATGACGCGTTGTTCGGTACGCGTGAATTCCCGTCCCTCTGACTTGGTCACGAAGCGACCATCACCGCCGAACAGGCTGTCGACGACCATGAACACGAGGCTGGGCGGAAACACCAGCATCGAGGTACCGCGCAGCGGCTTCATGGTGAACAGATTGATGTTGGTCGGCACCGGCACGTTGCGGGAAAATTCGTTGTAGCTCAGGAACTGCACCGGCCCGGCGGTGATATCGGCGCCGCGGCGGATCAGGTTGAACAACCCCATGCGGAACTGACGGCTGAAACGCGAGTTGATGATATCCAGGGCATGCAGGCGATCCCGGATGATGCGGTGCTGGCGTGCCGGGTCGAAGGGGCGAATGCGCGCTTCGGCGGGCGTGCTCGAGGCGTCAGCCGTTGCACCGCTGTCACCGTTCACGCCGGAGAGCAGAGCATCGATTTCGTCCTGTGACAGCAGATCGTCTTGAGCCATGGCCAGTTATTGCACGATGAAGTCGTTGTACAGCACGCCGGAGATGGCCAGTGGCTGGCCGCCTTCACTGTAGGGGCGCGAAAGCGCCTCGGTCAGGGTGCCTTGCAGCGCCTGCTTGCCGGCCTGGGTGATCAGCTCATCCGGGCTCTGGCCTGACAGCAACAGCAGCAGACGGCTCTTGAGTTCGGGCTTGAGTCCTTCCACGCGCGCCACCGCGTCCTGATCGGCCATCTTGAGCGTGATGCCGATATAGAGCAGGCGATTGCCGCGCGGGCTTTCCAGGTTGACCGTGAAAGGTGCCAGCGGCATGAAGACCGGCGGTGGCACGACCACGACTTCCGGCTCGGCTTCCTGTGCGGCCTTCTGATCACTGAGCATCGGCAGTGCGAAATAGACGGCCACTAGCGCCGCGATCACGGCACTCATCAGGCTGATGACCCCGATCAGCAGCCAAGAGCGACGCTGACTGGCGGGGGTGGTGATAATCGTTGACATCGTGGTGCGGTGTCCCTGGAGTCGGTAGCGGGGCCAGTATGACCGAAGGCGTGGTTATCGAACGGCGGAATAACGCCACGTGCGAGCGCTTACTTGAATGATGACGCGCCAGGCGGGCTTATCTGACAGCTCCCTGACAGAAGCTCTTGGCAAAAGCACCTGGCTAAGCACTTGGTAAAGCACCTGGTAAAAGCACTTGGTAAAACATCCGGCCCGTCATGCCTGCCATTCACGTCGTCCCCAGGCTATCTGGGATGCACTTGTGAGCTCGCCTGTGAGGTTGCTCGCGGCGAGGCTTCCCTCCATGGCGTCAGCGCTGGTGCTGGCGGCACTCGCCGGCTGACCCTCGAGGCGCTGGGCGAACTGACCCTGATTGGCCGAGTTGTCCGGCGTCTCGTCCCGAGGATCGTCCTGCTGCATGTCGTCCTGACTGCTGAAACTGATCGCCGTCAGCTCGTGCCCCTGAGATTCCAGCGCCTGACGCAGCTCGCTCAGGGATGACTCGACCGCCGAGCGCACCTGCTGGTGGCCCGCGACGAAGTGCGCGCTGGTGCCCTGCTCACCAATGTTGAGGCGAATGGTCAGCTTGCCCAGATTGGCTGGATTGAGCGCGATCTCGGCCTGTGGCGACTTGCTCAGCTGCATGCGTACCACCTGCTCGCTGAGTGCCTGTTGCCAGGCCTGAGTGCCGACGCTTGCGGGAATCAAGGCTCCCGCCTGTGATGTCATGCCCGTTGGATTGCCGGCAGCATTGCCCGTGCCATTGAGCAAGGCGCCGCTGCCTGCAGCGCTCGAACTCGATGCGCCGGCTGACACGCCAGCTGTTGACGCACCCGAGAGCTGGGACTGATCGGCACCGGCGCGTGAGCCGTTGGCATCAAGCAAAGCGCCGTCGGCCTTGGCGGTGACGCCTTCAATGGCCTCATCGGTCAGCGGGCCCAGCGCGCCATCGGTCAGCGAGGAGGGTGCCTCTGTGCTCAAGCTGCCTGCCGTTGTCGGAGAGGTCCTGTTGCTGGGCGCCTGATCCGCAATCGCGCCATCCAATCCCGCTGCCGCTGGGTTGCGCAGCGCGGCCAGCCAGTCACCTTGCAGCGCCGTGTTGCCTACCGTGTTGACCGCTGTATTGCCCGCTGTCGTGGCAGTTGTCGTGTTCAATGCTGTCTCGTCACCGCCAGAGGCGCCTTGGCCGCCTTGCGTGAGTTGCTGCAGCTGTTGCATGCGCGAGATACCGCGCTCGACGCTGCTATCCAGTCGTGAGACCTCGAGTGACTGCGCTGATGGCTGTCCTGCTGTCTGGCTTGCCGATGAGGGCTGGGCAGGCGGGAGGTTGCCGCTCTGAAGGGCGGCAGCGGCCGGGTCCGCAGTGGACGATGTCTCTGACGACGCTGCCTGAACCTGTTCGAGGTGCTGCGCATGCTTGTCTTCGGCGGCCTCGCGACGCTCGACACGCTGTTGCTGTGCCTCTTGCGTCTGCGTATGCATCGCTTGCCTATCCTGCTGGCGATCCTCGCGCTGCGCGCGGGACAGATGTGCCTCGAAGGCGCTCTCTGCGGAAGCCGAGCCGACGTCGTCGCGCGAACGAGTCGCCTCGGAGGCGACCTGGGCGCTGGTCGGTGCCCTTGTTGGCGAGATGGTTGGCGAGGTGGCCGACAACATCGAGATGCGTGCAGTGTCCGTCATGGTGTCACTCCTCAGACTGGCCGTCTTCAGCCATTGGCGCGGCGTAACCAGGCCTGGGTGGCTTGTTCATCACTCTGGCGTTGCTCGGCGGTGCGCGCCTGCAGTGCGGCGCTCAGGCTGGCGCGATCCGCCAGGCCCTGCCAGGCCGCGTGGGTCTGCTGTTCCTTCACCAGCCGCTGATGCTGATGGTGCGTCTGGGTCTGTTCCTGGGCTACCCGTACGCGACATTGGGCAATCGCCTTGTCCAGCGAGGCGATGAAGGCCTGATAGTTGTGCCAGCTGGCCGGGTCCAGCCCCTGCGTCAGGCGTGCCTGCATCTGCTGGCAGTAGTCGAGACGGTACTGCTCGAGGGTGACCAGTTGCTGGGCGGCGTTTTCCTGACGCTGACGCTGGCTGGTGAGCTGGCGCGCAGCGCCATCACGCCGGCGCTCGCTCAGCTGGGTCAGGGTGTCGAAACGTGACGATGAGATGGCCATTCAGTGAGGGTTCCCGATCAATGACAGGTGAAGGCGGCCATCATGGCTGGGCCAGCAATTGTTCGAGCATGTTCGTACTATCGGCAAGACTTGCGTGCTGTGTAGTGCCTTGTTGCAGGAAACGTCCCATCGGCTCGTGCAGGCGCACCGCGGCGTCGAGCACCTTGTCGTTGCCGGGCTGGTAGGCGCCGATAGCGATCAGGTCCTGATTGCGCTGATAACTGGAATAGAACTGCTTGAAGCGACGGGCGCGGGTGAGCTGCCGCTCCGGCGCCACCGCCGACATGGCGCGGCTGATCGAGGCTTCGATATCGATGGCCGGATAGTGGCCGCTTTCCGCAATGCGTCGCGACAGCACGATATGCCCATCCAGAATCGCGCGCGCACTATCGGCGATGGGGTCCTGCTGGTCATCGCCTTCGGTCAGCACGGTATAAAAGGCGGTGATCGACCCGCCGCCACGCCGGCCGTTGCCGGTGCGTTCCACCAGCGCCGGCAGCTTGGCGAATACCGAGGGCGGATAGCCCTTGGTGGCCGGTGGCTCGCCGATGGCCAGAGCGATCTCGCGCTGGGCCATCGCGTAGCGGGTCAGCGAATCCATGATCAGCAGCACATTTTGGCCCTTGTCGCGCAGGGACTCGGCGATGCGCGTCGCGTAGCTGGCGCCCTTGAGGCGATGCAACGGGGTCATATCGGCCGGCGTGGCCACGACCACGGCGCGCTTGAGGCCTTGTTCGCCGAGAATGTTCTCGATGAATTCCTGCACCTCGCGCCCACGCTCGCCGATCAGGCCGACCACGATCACATCGGCATCGGTGAAGCGCGCCATCATGCCCAGCAGCACACTCTTGCCGACGCCAGAACCGGCGAACAACCCCATGCGCTGACCACGGCCAACGCTCAGCAAGGCATTGATGGCACGTATGCCGACATCCAGCGGCGTGTCGATGGGTGCGCGCTCCAGCGGATTGAGCGGACGGCTCTCCAGCGGTGCATGTTCGACATCTTCCAGCGGGCCGAGGCCATCCAGCGGGCGTCCCACGCCATCGACGACCCGCCCGAGCAGCGCTTCGCCGACCGGATAGCGTCGCTCGCCGACATTGCCATGCCCGAGGGGAAATACTCGCGCGCCCGGTGCGACGCCGCTGAGTGGGTCGATGGGCATCAGGTAGAGGGTCTGATCGGCGAAGCCGACCACCTCGGCCTCGGCCGGCGGCAGGTTCGCGCCCAGCTCGACCAGACAGCTGGCGCCCACCGGCAGCCGCAGGCCGACCGCCTCCAGCACCAGGCCGGTCGCGCGTACCAGCCGGCCATTGCTGCGCTGGGGCTCGAGGCTCTCGACGCGCTCACGAATGGCGCCCAGCGCGCTGCGCCATTGCTGTGCGGAAGAGTGGCTCATGGCGTGTCACTCATGTGCGATCTCCTGCCAGCTCAGTGCGTGCCTGCTCTGGCTGTGCATGTTCTGACGCCTGGCGTTGCACGATGCGCGAGCCGCTGGCCTCGTCCTTGCCATGCAGGCTGCCATCGGCGCTGCCGCGATGGCGCAGCTGGCGTGACAGCATGTCCAGGCGGCTCTCGAGGCTGGCATCGTGACAGCCGCTGTCGGCCTCGGCGCGACACCCGCCGAGGCTCAGGCTGGCGTCCGGCAGACATTGCCAGCCCAGCCTGGCGAGCTGTTCGCCCATCGCCTGCTCGACGCGCGGCAGGTCGTCAGGATTCAGATACAGGCGCGGGCGGCCGATCAGCGGCGGGTCAGCCGCCAGCAGGCTGCGCACGCTGTCGATGATGTGCTCCGGGTGGGCACGAAATGCCTCGCGGGCCAGATGCTGACCGACGCTGATGGCCAGCGCCGCCAGCTCATCGCTGATCTGCTCATCCAGGCACGCCAGCGACTGCTGCAGGTTCTCGATCAGCGGTTCCAGCTGGGCGGCCTGTTGTTCGAGTGCCTGCTGGGCGGCCTCGGCCTGATGCGCCGCCTGCTCGGCGGCTTCCTGCCTTGCACGCGCCAGACCCGCTTCATAACCGGCTTTCTCACCCGCGGCATAGCCTTCGTCACGTGCCGCCTGTTGCTGCTCTAGCGTCTCCTGCTCGAAGGTCGAGCGAGCACGCTGTGCCATGCGCCGGATCAGACCGACATCCGGCGCCGCAGTGTGCGGCATGCCAGCTTGAAAGCCGCCACCCGACTGAGACGCTGTGGGCTTGCCATCCAGCGCGTCGAGTTCCAGCGGCTGCCATTGATGCATGTCGTCGCTGCTCGCCACGTCGTGCTCGGTCCACGGCTCAGGCGCGTCATGATGCGGATCAGAACTGGACATGGCGCTCACTAGACATAGTCCTCGCCACCGCTGTTGATCACGATCTCGCCGCTGTCGGCGAGTCGACGTACCGTCTGCAGGATGCTCTTCTGTTCGGCCTCGACCTGGCTGACACGCACCGGGCCACGCGCCTCCATGTCATCACGCAGCATCTCGGCGGCACGCTGCGACATGTTCTGCAGGAATTTCTGGATGATCGCCTCGGGGGAGCCCTTGAGCGCCGTGACCAGCGTCTCGTTGTCGATTTCCTTGAGCAGCAGCTGGATGGAGCGGTCCTCGAGCCCGACCAGATTCTCGAACACGAACATCTCGTCGATGATCTGCTGCGCCAGACTCTCGTCGTGGTGGCGCATCGCCTCGAGCACCTGCTCTTCCTGCTGCCCCGGCATCAGGTTGAGTATCTCGGCCGCGGTACGAATGCCGCCCATCTTGCTGCGCTTGAGGTTCTGGCCACTGAGCATGTTGCTCAGCACTTCGGTCAGTTCCTGCAGGGCTGCCGGCTGCACGCCACTGAAGGTGGCGATACGCAGCAGCACATCGTTGCGCAGGGTGTCGGAGAAGTGCTCGAGAATCTGCGAGGCCTGATGGCGCTCCAGGTGCACCATGATGGTGGCGATGATCTGCGGGTGCTCGTCGCGGATCATCTCGGCCACCAGCGGCGGCTCCATCAGGTTCAGCGTCTCGATGCCATTGTTCTGACCGGAGCTCTCGTAGATGTCTTCGAGCAGCGAGCTGGCACGCTCCTGACCCAGCGCCTTCACCAGCACCGAGCGGATATGGTCAGTGGAGAGCAGGTTGACGGCGCTGAACTGCTCGCTGTCGGCGTGGAATGCCTCCAGCGTCTTCGCCATCTGCTCCTGAGTGACCTGCGGCATGTTGGTCATCGTCGCGCTGAGCTGTTGGATCTCCTGGGCAGACAGGAACTTGAAGACCTCTGCGGCGCTGTCCTCGTCGAGGCTCATGATCAGGGCAGCGCTGCGTTCCATGTTCGTCAGTGTCTTACTCATGGTGACTCATCCAGTTCTTGAGGATCATGGCGACCATGCGCGGATCATCGCGGGCCATGTCACGTGCATCCTTGAGGTTCTGCTGATAGGTGGTCGGCGTGCGCGGGCCGCTGGCCGGTGCTGTCTGACTCGCCATCATGCTGCCCAGCTCACCGTTGGCCGTCGCCAGGCCTGACTCCATGCCGGCGATGCCACCCGCGGCGCTGCCGGCTGCCTGAGTGCCGGGCGGCTGACCGATGGTCTGGTAGGCCTCCTGCGGACGCAGCAGCGGGCGCAGCAACTTGCGATACAGCAGCCAGGCGATGAAACCGATGATCAGGTAGCGGCCAAGCTCGATGGCCAGCGCCTGCATCTCGGGATTGTTCAGCCACTTCTCCCACCATTGCTGCGGCGGGCCGGCGTTCTGCTGTTCGGCGGTCATGAAGGGCGCATTGATCACGCTTAGGCTATCGCCACGTTCGGCATTGAAGCCCATCGCCTCGCGCACCAGCGAATCGATCTGTGCCAGCTGGTCAGCAGCGAGCGGCTCGCTGATCGGGTTGCCGTCACTGTCCATGCTGCGACGGTGATTGATCACCACCGCCACCGAGAGATTGTCGAGGCGACCCAGGCGAGCACGGGTGTGGCGCACGCGCTTGTTGACTTCATAGTTGATGGTGCTGCTGCGCTGATAGTTGCTCAGACCGCTGGCCGCGTCGTCTGTCTGTGTTCTGCCATCAGCATTCGCCGCGTCATCGGCATTGATGGGCGAGGCGGCAATTCCCGGGGGCGTGTTGGAGAGGGCGCCCGGCACGCCGCCGATGCCGAGCATCTCGCCGGCGCCGGTGTTGTTGAGCTGTTCACTGCGCACTGCTGCGCTGCCCGGTTGCTGGTTGGGCGTGTAGTGCTCTTCGGTCTCTTCGGCGTGGGAGAAGTCGAGCTGAGCGCTGACCTCGGCGCGGAAGTTGTCGCGTCCCACCAGTGGCGTCAGCAGGGCATTGATGCGCGATTGATAGCTGCGCTCCAGGGCCTGGGCGTATTCCAGCGCACTGCCATCGAGGTTGAGCGCATCGCCCGCCGGGCGCGACAGCGGATTGCCGTCCTGGTCGACGACAGTGATATCTTCGCTTGCCAGGCCCTGCACGCTGCCGGCCACCAGATGCTGGATGGCCTGGATCTGACGTGCCTTGAGCTGCTGGCCGCCCTTGAGTTCAACCACGACGGAGGCCGTCGCTGGGCGGCGCTCGCGCACGAAGACGGAATCTTCCGGCAGCGCCAGGTGCACACGGGCGCTGGACACCGGCTCGAGACTGGCGATGGTGCGCGACAGTTCGCCGGACAGGGCGCGCTGATAATTGACGTGTTCGGTGAACTGGCTGATGCCGAAGGCCTGGGTATCCATCAGTTCGAAGCCGGAACCGCCCTGACTGGGCAGGCCCTGCTGGGCAAGTGCTAGGCGCAGGCGATAGACATCTTCCTTGGGGACCTCGACGGTGGCGCCTTCATTGCTCAGTCGATAGGGCACGCCGGTCTGCTCCAGCTGTGCGACGATCTCGCCGCCTTCGCTGGCGGGCAGGTCGCGATAGAGCACGCTCCACTGGGTGCCAGCGCCCCACAGCAACAACGCGACAATGACGGCCACGCTGAAGGCAGCCGCCATGATGAGCGGCAGGCGTGGCAATGCCGCCAGGCGCGCCAGCAAGGGATTGGCTGGCTTGTCCGGTGATGATGACGTCGACGAGGTGCCCGACTGGGGCGCTGTCTGGCTGGGTGTACTCATGCAGATGTCCGATAAGCGCCGTGGTCTGAACTCGCAGCGGGTGATTCCAGCAAGCAGGGCGAGACGTGAAAGCGAAGGGCCAACAACCTCACGTTTCGCATCGCCTTTTTGCGTAGGCTGGCCATTATCGAAGCTGAGCGCATATCCAATCAGACGAATAGCGTCGCAAAACAGGGGTATTAGTCACCTTCAGCCACTCGACTGACTGGTAGTCTGAGCCCCACTGAAAGCGGCAGATGAATGGCGCGCGTTGAGAAAGGAGAGGCGAGATGGCGATTGAGGCAGTCGGCGCGGCGATGTCATCCGCGATGACGGGCAGTCTGCAGCAGCTCGATCAGATGGCGGCGCAGGCGGCCGGGAGCAACGCTCAGCCGGTAGGCGCAGTGTCAGAGGCCAGCGGCGCGGATGCGCAGGGCTTTGCCGGCATGCTCAAGGATTCGCTGGCGCGCGTCAGCCAGTCACAGCAGGTCGCGGCAGGGCAGGCCAAGGCCTTCGAGTTGGGCAGCCCGGATGTCAGCCTCGATCAGGTCATGGTGGCGGGCCAGAAGGCCTCACTGGAATTCGAGATGACCGTGCAGGTGCGCAACAAGTTGCTCAGCGCCTACAAGGAAATCATGAATATGGCGGTGTGATTAAAACTCGCATTCCAATGAAAAAGGGCAGACGCTATGCGTCTGCCCTTTTTTTGTTTGCCGCTGGTGCTGCTGGTTATCGCTGGCTGAGGTTGAAATGCAAGAGCGCTGTTAACTAAAAGGACCCATATCAACAAGGCCACTATCCTCTGCCAGCTGCGGGCCTGCCACTCTTGATGAGTGACAGGCCCATGCAGCATGCGAGCCAGAGATCAGCCCAGCAGTGACAGCACGTTCTGCGGCACCTGGTTGGCCTGGGTCAGCATGGAAGTCCCTGCCTGCTGCAGAATCTGTGCAGTGGTCATGCTGGAGACTTCTTCTGCATAGTCAGCATCCTGAATACGCGACTGGGCAGACGCCAGGTTGGTTTCAGTCGTCGCCAGGTTGGTGATGGCAGAATCGAAACGGTTCTGCACGGCACCGAGGTCGGAACGCTGGCTGTCGATTTGCTTGAGAGCAGCATCGATTTGGGCCAGTGCTCCAGGTTGAGTGGTTACTGCTGTCCCAGCGACAGCAGAGCTCCAGTCAGCGCCATCTGTGACAGTATAAAAATCCCCGTCTTCTGCTGTAGCACCGACTGTCGCTACGCCTGAATCATTTAGTGCCAATGTGGCATTTTCAGTATTACCATCTTCGTCTGTGTAGGTGATTGCCGACCAATTAGTACCATCACTCTTATCACCACCAGCATCTGCCAGAGCGATAAGATTCCCATCATCATCTTTTGCTGCATACTGAGCAATAGTTCCATCTTCATCTTTAACTTCGTAGATTTCACCCAAAGTGCTATTGACTGCAACTACTTCGCCCAGCTCAGGTTCTGCTTGTTGTGTAGGGTCAAAATTAGTGAGAGATAATGAGGCTACATCTGTTTGTTTAAGGTCAATTGTAATTTTTTCGCCGTCATTGGCACCTACCTGAATTTCAAGACCTTGGTCTGCGGCAAGTACGTCAATACCATTGAAGCTTGTCTGCTCGGAGATACGATCAATCTCCTCAAGACGCATGGTGATTTCATCTTGGATGGAGCTCAGGTCATCGGCATTGTTGGTGCCGTTCTGTGCCTGGACAGTCAGCTCACGGACTCGCTGCAGGTTATCGTTGACCTGGTTCAATGCGCCTTCAGCGGTCTGTGCAACAGAGATGCCGTCGTTGGCGTTACGCTGTGCCTGGGACAGGCCGGTGATCTGGGAATCCATGCGGTTGGCGATGGCCTGGCCGGCGGCGTCGTCCTTGGCGCTGTTGATGCGCAGGCCGGAGGACAGACGTTCCATGGAGGTGTTCAGGGCGTTCTGGGACTGATTCAGGTTCTGCTGAGTCACCATGGAAAGGGTGTTGGTATTGATCACTGAAGCCATGTGTCACTTCCTGTCGTAATGGGGAGATAGATGGCGTGTCGCCAGTAACGACTCCTGTGCCGTTGCTTCAGTTATCGTCGCGGCGCGACAGAACTTTAGAAATTTTTTGCGGCCTTTTGATGTTGCTCGTTCCGGCTGAGTTTCTGGCTCTGCCCGCGAGATGCTCGCGACATTCGTCGACCTGCTGGTGGGGGCGTGTCTCGTCTTACCTTTCTGTCTCTTCCAGCCTGCCTTCGTTTCCGTCTCCCCGAGGCGGAGTGGCGACGTAAGGCAGGAAAGCCGTCGCTGAGGGTAGCTATTCGAGCGAATGGTTTGTGGCGGGGGCGCGACAATACGCTGGGAACAGGAGTCCCGAGGATGGGGGCACGACCCTGAGTCAAACGACCCCGAGGGATGCAAGCGAGGACCAGGACGCCGATGTATACCGCCAAAGGGCGCATGGCCCAGCAGGATATCTACACCGAGTATCAGCCGCTGGTGCGCCGGATCGCGCTGCAGTTGCAGGTGCGCTTGCCAGCGAGTGTCGATCTCGAGGATCTGATTCAGGCCGGCATGTTGGGGTTGTGCGAATGCGTGGGCCGCTATGAGCAGGGCCACGGTGCCAGCTTTGCCACCTATGCCAGTCAGCGCATCCGGGGTGCGATGCTCGATGAGCTGCGCTCGCGAGACTGGTTGCCGCGCAGTGTGCGCCGGGCCGGGCGCGAGCTTGAGAGCGTGATCCAGCAACTGGAGCAGAGCCTGGGCTATCCGCCCGAGGAGACCCAGATCGCCGCTGTCATGGGGCTTGAGCTGGAGGATTACCGACGCCTGCTGCTGGATACCAACAATGGCATGGTGATGTCGCTGGACGAGATGATGGATGAGGAAGGCGGGCTGGCGGGTGGTCATGCCTCGCCCGAGGCGACGCCCTTCACCACGCCGTTTGCCTTGCCGCATGATGCGCTGGAAGAGGCCGATACGCGGCGGGCCTTGAATGAGGCCATCGCGCGGCTGCCGGAGCGCGAGAAGCTGTTGATGGCGCTCTATTATCAGGAGAAGCTCAACCTCAAGGAGATCGGCGCGGTACTCGATGTCACCGAATCGCGTGTCTCGCAGCTGCATTCCCAGGCCGTACGCCGTCTGCAGGGAGTGCTGGCGCCGCATCTGGTAGCGCGGGCGGGCAAGCGTCGCCGCTGAGCCTCTATCCTGAGACTCTATCGTTTTGAGCCTTCTTCGTTTCCCCGAGCTTTATCCTTTTGCTGAACCGTCTTGCTGTTACGCCTGCCCTTGTTCCTCCTATCTCAGTTTCTCCTGTCCCTGTGTCGCCCGCCCCAACCAAGAACACCGCCCCGAGAGGCGGTGTTCTTGTCTATCACTCGAGCATGTCGTCAGACGTGATCAGTAGCTCTCACGCTCCGGCTCCGACTTGACGCGACGTTCCTCTTCGCTGAGGTGCTGTGCCTGCTCGTCGATATGGCCATCCAGGTGCCAGTCGTCTTCCATGCCGGTGACGCGGTCGTTCATCACGCCTTCCTCATTGTCGACCTGCTGCACGACGCCTTCTTCTGCTTCGGAGGTTGCTTCCTGTTGCTGGGCGGCGAGTTCTTCCTCGCTCGGCTCCGGCTCAGGTTCGGCATCGAAGTCGAATTCCAGCTGACCGGTTTCCGGCTCGGTGATGGCTTCCTCGACCCAGGCGGCACTCAGCGGACTGGTGGTGGAGGGCGCCACCACATAGTGACCGGGGTGATCGCCTTCCTCGGCATCCAGCACCTGTCGCGGCTTGCTGGTGACACTGGCGGCCAGAATCACGATCAGTACGTGAATGGCGGTCAGGGTGTAGAGGAAGCCGACGGCCCCGAAGCGCTCCATCAGCAGACCCGCGGTGAGCGGGCCCAGAATCGCGCCCGCGCCATGCATCAGTACCAGCGTGCCGCTGGCGGAGATGATTTGTGGCGTGGTCAGCAGGTTGTTGGCCGCCGCCAGGAACAGCGAGTACTGGGTCAGGATCAGCCCGCCGAGCCCCGCCCCCAGCAGCGCCATGGTCAGCATGCTGCCACCACTGAACGGCACGCCGCCGATGGACAGCGCGATCGCCCCGAGACTGCAACCCAGAATCACCTTCTTGGCCGAGAGCTTGTCGGAGAGTTTGCCCAGCGGCCATTGCAGCAGGGCGGCCCCCAGGATGAAGGCACCCATGAACCAGGAGACTTCCTGCACCGGCAGGCCGGCGCGGTCGGCATACACCGCGCCCATGCCGAAGACGGTGCCGTTGGCGATACCGGTGGCGAAGCCGCCCAGGGTGCCCAGCGGCGCGAGGCGCAGCAGGCGCACCAGCCCCATGGCCTCCGGCTGTGCGCCTTCCGGTTGCGGTGAGGCGGAAAGCAGCATTGGCACCAGCGCCAAGGACATGATCACCGAGACCAGGATGAACAGCAGATAGGTATTCGGGTTGGCGACGTTGAGCAGCAACTGGCCGCCGCCCATGCCCAGATAGGTGATCACCATGTAGATGGCCAGCAGGCGGCCCCGCATCTGGTTGGTCGCCTGGCTGTTGAGCCAGCTTTCTGCCACCACGTAGAGACCGGCGAAGGCGAAACCGGTGATGAAGCGCATCGCGATCCACACCTCGGGCACCACATAGAGTGCGTGGATCAGGATACACACCGAGGTGATGGAGGCCAGCGCCGCGAAGGTGCGCACATGGCCGACCCGACGCAGCTTGCGCGGTGCAAGTGTCGAGCCCAGCAGGAAGCCGGCGAAGTACGCCGACATGATGATGCCCGTCATGGTGTTGCTGAAGCCTTCCGAGGAAGCACGAATCCCCAACAGACTGCCCTGCAGCCCGTTGGCCAGCATCAGCATCCCCATTCCCAGCAGCAGCGACCACAGAACGACCGCTGCGCCGAGACTGCTGGTCGGCTGCAGTCGTTTGGGCGACGTGTCGAGCGGCTCGGTCTCGAAGGTGGGAGTGGGTACGGCTTCCTGCTGGGGGTGCGGCATGGAAGGGGCCTCATCGGTCAGGGTCGGGACCGTTCAAGCGGTGCCGACGAGATGTCAGGTACGACACTTGCGTGCGTGGTGGTGGTCAGTCGTGATCGGTCCTTGCGGGAACGGCGCTCAGTCTACCGGCCGAATCCGCTATCTGCGACCCGTGGTGCGCCATTGCGTGGTTGAAAGGCGACATATCGTGAAGTTTGTCTCAAGGATGTAATGGGGTGGATAAATATACAGTTACCCATGAAATCATGCCCCGACACGGACTCGGGACACGCTGGCGTTGTAAAAGGCACGGCATCATGCAAAGGGGAATATCGTCAAACTCCCTGTTGGCGGGGCCTGCACCAAGGTTGGTCCTCTTGAATCGCTGGATGCACTCCTTGGCAATACACGCTGATGACACCCCATGGTCGAGCGTTTCGTACGCAAGAGGTCTTGGAAAACCCGAGGGGTGGATGAATATACAGTAATCGGTAATGCAGCGAGATGGCATGTGAGCGTCGAAAAAGCGCCGATCTGTCGCATGGTCGAATGGTCAGCGACCAAAGTAGATGCGAATCTGCCCGAGGACACACTCAACAACATCATAATCAAGAGGTTATTCATGACCCTGACCGCCGCACTCGCCAACGCTGGCCCCGCCTCTCGTCATCTGCATCACCGCTCTTCGGATCATTCAGCGGCTTCTTCTCTGGATCATTCGCCAGCTCTTGCTGAAAGCCATACCGCCCGCCCGCGTGTTGCTGCCACGGGGCGCTCTGCCCTGATGGCGGGCGTGCTTGGTCTGGCCTTGCTGTCACCGCTGATGGCCAGTGATGCCGAGGCCCGTGAACTGTCGGTTTCCACCGTGCTGTCAGATGCCTTCCCGTGGGGGCAGGCGGCCGAGAAGTGGGCGGAACTGGTCGAGGAGCGCTCCGGTGGCGAGCTCACCCTGCGTGTCTATCCGAATGCCCAGCTGGTGGCGGGAGATCAGACCAAGGAGTTCTCGGCCATGCGTCAGGGGCTGATCGATCTCGCGGTGGGCTCGACCATCAACTGGTCGCCCCAGGTGCCGGAGCTCAACCTGTTCTCGCTGCCGTTCCTGATGCCGGACCACGCCGCCATCGATGCACTGACCCAGGGCGAGTCGGGCAAGCAGGTCTTCGCCGCCATCGAGTCCAAGGGCATCAAGCCGCTGGCATGGGGCGAGAACGGCTTCCGTGAGGTGTCCAATTCCTCGAAATCGATCACTACGCCGGACGACCTGAAGGGCCTGAAGATTCGTGTGGTGGGCTCGCCGCTGTTCCAGGACACCTTCACGGCGCTGGGCGCCAACCCGACCCAGATGAGCTGGGCGGATGCCAAGCCGGCGCTGACCACCGGCGCGGTGGATGGTCAGGAGAACCCGCTGTCAGTGTTCGATGTCGCGCGCATTGATCAGGTCGGTCAGACCCATCTGACACTATGGCACTACATGGCAGACCCGCTGATCTTCGCCGCCAACCAGCGTGTCTGGAAGTCGCTCAGCGAGGAAGAGCGCACTCTGCTGACCGAGACCGCCAGGGAAGCGGGTGCCTGGGAGATCGCCATGAGTCGTGAAGGCAATGCCCAGCGGCTGGCGGATATCGAGGCGCGCGGCGTGAATGTCGTCAAGCTCGATGAGGATGCGATGCAGGCCTTCCGTGACGCCACCCAGTCGGTCTACGAAAGCTGGACACCGAAGATCGGTGAAGCACTGGTCGAGACGGCACGTGCCGAGGTGGAGGCCTCGCGCTGAGTCTGGCCATGATCGCCGCTGCTCACGGAGCAGATGACATCGGGAATAATGCGGTCTGTGCGCGTTATTGAGTGAAGAACCACGCCGGGGCCTGACAGCCTCGGCGTTCGTGTGGATCGCGTGTCATGTCGCAAAAGTCGCAACAATCGTCTCAAAGACCGTCTCAACAAACCTCACATCAAACTGGCACCAACGGAGCGCCTGCCCCCGTGGGCAGACCACCGCCACGCGTGCGGCCGGAATCCTGGCTGGCGGCGTTGGCGCTGGGTCTGATCGGCATCATCAGTCTGGCCAACGTGGTGGTGCGTTACGCCACCGATGCCTCCTTTGCCTTTACCGAGGAATTCTCGGTCTTCCTGCTGGTGTTATTGACGCTGGCGGGCGCCTCGGTGGCGATTCGCCGTCAGGCACATATTCGTATCGCGTTGCTGGAAGACGTGCTGCCGTTGCCGCTCTGGCGACTGGTCATGGTATTGCAGACCCTGGCGGTGCTGGTCGTGCTCGGATTGGTCATCTGGTTTGGCGGCACCTTCGCGCTGGAGGAGTATCAGTGGGACTCGCTGTCGCCGGGACTGGGCCTGCCCAACTGGTGGTACGTGATCTGGCTGCCGATATTGGCGCTGGCGATGGCCTGGCGTCAGCTGCAGCAGTGTGTCGAGCGTCTTGCGCAAGGGCCGGGTCAGGGATCCGGTCAGGATGCGTCGGCAGAGCACAAGGAGTCAGATCATGAGTCCTGATCTCTGGTTGCTCGCAAGTTTCGCCGCCCTGTTGATCCTCGGCGTGCCGGTGGCCTTCGCACTGGGGCTATCGGGGGCGGTAGGTATCGTCGCGGGGCTGCCGGTCAGCATGTTGGCCACCCTCGGCACCAATACCTACAACAGCATCGCCAAGTATCCGCTGATCGCCATTCCGCTGTTCATCCTGACCGGGCTGGTATTCGAGCGTGCTGGCGTGGCGGCGCGGCTGGTGCGCTTCGCCCAGGCGTTGATCGGGCCGCGTCATGGAGGGCTCGCGCTGGTGGCGGTGCTGGTGTGTCTGATCATGGGCGGCATGAGTGGCTCCGGCCCGGCGGATGCCGCCGCGGTGGCGATGGTGATGATCCCCAGCATGACACGGGCGGGCTATCCCAAGGCGTTCTCGGCGACGCTGATTGCGGCCTCGGCCTCCACGGCGATCCTGATCCCGCCCTCCATCGCGTTGATCCTCTATTCCATCGTGGTGCCGGGGGTGGATCTGCGCGCGCTGTTTGCCGCAGGGCTGATTCCGGGCTTGCTGGTGGGTGTGGCCTTGCTGTTGCCGGCCTGGTTCCTCTCGCGGCGCTATCGCTGGGAAGACCCGACTCAGGTCGAGCGTATCGCGCTGGGTCCGGCGTTCCGCGCAGCGATTCCCGCGCTGCTGGCCCCGGTGATCATCCTCGGCGGGCTGCGCTCAGGCCTCTTCACGCCCACGGAAGCGGCAGTGGTCGCGGCCGCCTACGGGCTGTGTGTCGGGCTCTTCATCACCCGTGAGCTCAAGCTCTCTCAGGTGTGGGAACTGCTAAGGGAAGCAGCGGTGATCTCGGGGGTGGTGATGCTGATCATCGCGCTGGCGGGCATATTCGCCTGGGCGGGCACCATGCTGGGTACCTTCCGCCATCTCGCTGAATGGCTGATCACGCTGTCGGATAGCGGAACGACGCTGCTGATACTGGTGATGGTGGCGGTGCTGATCGCCGGGATGCTGCTGGATGCGGTCTCCATCTACCTGATCCTGATGCCGGTGCTGATTCCGGTAATGCAGCACTTTGGCTGGCATCCGGTGTGGTTCGGTATCCTGCTGGCGATGAATATCGCGATCGGGCAGTTCACTCCGCCAGTGGCGGTCAATCTGATGGTGACCAGTAGCGTGGCCGGGGTACGGCTCGAGAAGACGGTCGGTTGGGCGATGGTCTTCGTGATGGCGATGCTGGCGGCGTTGGCGGTGGTGATGCTGTTCCCTGAGCTCGCCTTGTGGCTGCCACGCGTGCTCGGCTACGCGGTGTAGTAAACCTTCACGATCACACGCTTGTGGTCTTCACTATGCAAAACAAACGGCTTGCCTTCTGGGCAAGCCGTTTTGCGTCTCAGGACACCTTGGCCGCTGCTACCATCTGAATCACTGTTGTTCATGCCGGTTGTGCTGATTAGCGCTTGGCCAAATGGAAAGCGGACTCTAGTGGCGCGCTGTGCAGGGAATGGGGTGATTCTTCTGACGCAACGGTGCGCGGCGCGGAAAAATGTTAGCCTGCATATATTCTCAGCGATGACGCTGCCCACAAAGTTCGCCTGGTGGAACAGTTCACCCGCGGGCCTTGAATGCACGTCAGGCTGCCACCATCGTTGAACGCTGATTGCACGCATGGCCGTCGGATCTATATCAGTCGGGAATCAGCTATCGCATAACGCAAGTCAAGGACATCTCGATGAAGGAAATCGCCGCAGGCAACGATGTTGGGTCTGGCTTCAATGCGCTGCATGAAATGGTGGTCGGGGAATTCCTGATCAGCCCGATGTTGGTCTATGCCCTGGTCGCCCTGCTGGCGGCGGGCCTCATTCGTACGCTGCTGCATCGTCTGCTGGCCAATCACGAGCTCTGGTTCGAGGCCTGGTTCGATATCTCGCTGTTTGTCATCTGTCTGGCGGCGGTGGTAGCCCTCGTGACGTGACGTACGTCATGCCTTCAGCGTTTCGCCATTCGTCACCCTGATGTCCCCGCGAATCCTTTCGTGGCACCCATTTCCTCCAGTTCCTCTATCCCCCAAGGAAACCGCATGCGCAACCTGCGACACAAAGCCGTCAAATGGATCATTACTCTATGTCTGGTGGCGGCTGCAGCCTGGTGTGCCGTGTGGCTGTGGAATACCTACATGTACAGTCCCTGGACGCGTGATGCTCGGGTGCGCGCCGAGGTGATCACGCTGAGTCCGGATGTCTCCGGCTGGGTGCGTGAGCTGAACGTGGCGGATACCACGCGCGTCAAGGAAGGGGACGTCATCCTTCAGGTCGATCGTGCGCGCTACGAGGCCGCGCTCGCCAAGGCCAAGGCCAGTCTGGCCAGTGCCAAGGCGACCCTGAGCCTGAAGGAGCATGAAGCCAATCGTCGTGGTCGCTTGACCAATCGTGCCATCAGTGAGGAAGAACGCGACAGTGCGCGCCTGGAAGCCGAGGTCGCCCGCGCTGATGTGCAACAGGCCGAGGCCGCGGTGCAATCCGCGCAGCTGGATCTCGATCGTACGCGTGTGGTGGCACCCGCCGACGGCAGCATCCTCAACATGCACCTCAGTCAGGGCAATTACGTCACGGCAGGCACGGCGGTGATGGCGTTGATCAAGGATGATTCCTTCTACCTGAGCGCCTACTTCCAGGAGACCAAGTTGCAGCATGTGCGTCCGGGCGATCCGGTCCAGATCACGCTGATGAGCGGCAATGAAGACTTCAAGGGGCGAGTCGTGGGGATCGGTCAAGGCATCGCCGATGACAATACCGCGACCAATGCCCAGCAGCTGCCCCAGGTCAGTGCCACCTTCAGTTGGGTGCGTCTGGCGCAGCGCATTCCGGTGCGGGTGGAGTTCGATGATATCGAGGCGGTGCGTGCCTCAGGTGTCAATCTTGCCGCCGGCATGACGGCGAGTGTCAGGCTGATCGCTGCTGAGGACGGCAATGATGAGGTGACGCATGACAAGGCGGAATCTGCTGCCCAGTCAGTTCAGACCGTTCAAGACGCTGACGGGAAGCACTGATCCATGTCTCCCGCTCTGGCCGCCTTCCTCAGGCCTTCGCCGTTCGCGCTCAAGTTTGCTACCAAGGGTGTGCTGGCGATGGCGCTGGCCCTCTACGCCGCCTTCTTCTTCGATCTCGATCGACCCTATTGGGCGCTGATCTCGGCGGCGTTTCTGCAGACACGTCCCATGTCGGGCATGGTGGTAGAGAAGGGTATCTGTCAGGTCACGGGTACCTTCGTCGGTACCTGTGTGGCGGTGGTGATCATGGGCTGCTTTGCCCAGGTCCCCGAACTGGCGCTGGGCTCTGTCACGCTGTGGATCGGGCTATGCATCTATGGCGCCTCGCTGACACACAACAATCTGTCCTATGGCTGTGTGATGGCGGCGGTGGCCTGCATGATCATCGTGGTGCTGACGTCCTCGGCGCCGGACGACTTCTTCTCGGTAGCGCTGGCACGTCTCAGTGAGCTGAGTCTTGGTGCGTTGTGTGCCGTCGTCGTGAGTGCGCTGGTCTGGCCGATCCGCGTGCGTGATCATCTCGGCAAGCTGTCGGATACGGCGGTGAACGCCACCTTCCGCTATATGGCGCTGGCCTTCTCGATGCCGTTAGAGGGAGGCAAGACTACTGGAGGGCAAAAGGATCAGCATCAGGAACGCATGGCGATGCTCGAGCAGATGATGACCGGACTGGATGCGCTCAACAATCTCGAGATCGATGCCCACTCGGCACGTTATGAAGGCCCTCAGGGCAAGGGGCGCATTCGCGGCGTACACCTGCTGACGCGGCGTAGCATGCGTCTCTACGCGACCCTCAAGGCCCTGCACCAGCTGCGGCATCCCGAGTTCTTCGTGCCATCACAGCGCGATGACGGTGAGAAAAGCGCAGAACCTGGTGAGCTTGACCAGACCCGGAGACAGGAAGCCGAACGCTTCAGCCAGCCGACGCAGGACCTGATGCAACGCCTGGGGGCGGCCTTTCAGAGCATGGCAGACAACCAGGGCACGGCTCAGGCCCGCAAGACGCTCAAGGAGCTGCGCGGGGAATGTCTGCGTCTGTCACGCGGTCAGCGAAGCATTACCGCGCTGGAGGCTCGGCTGCTGTTCAGTCTGCGTGAGGTACTGGGGCATGCGCTTGTCATCCTGCAGGCACGTGAGGTCATCAATCATCCCGGCCGACATCAGCTGCGTCAGCCAAGCATGAGTTGGCACCGCGATCATGGTCGCGCCGCCATCGATGCGCTGCGTGCGATGACCATCTTCAGTGCCACAGCGATCTTCTGGCTTGCGACGGCGTGGGACAACGGTGCGGTGGCCATGCTGCTGGGCACGCTGTTCTCGGGCATCTTCGTCAGTCGCGGTGATCCGGCGCCGATCATTCCGATGGTGCTCAAGGGCCTGTTGCTGGCGGTCCCGAGCGTATTGCTGTTCGGCAATGTCATGCTCAGTCACGCTCAGCACTTCGTGCCCTTCGTGATCATCTTCAGTATTCCCCTGTTCCTCGGCCTGATGGGCTCCGTCGTGCCGGCGCTGGCGGGGATCGCCTTGCCCTTCGTGGTATTCAATATTCTGCTGGTGATGCCGGACAACGGCATGACCTTCGATGTCGCCTACACCCTCAATCGGAGTCTTGCAGCCGGGATAGGTCTGATCGTGACCATCATCGGATTCCGCCTGATCCCTGTGCCGGGAGCCGGTTGGGACAAGCGCCAGCTGATTCGCGCCACGGCGAGTGATATTCGTGAGCTGGCGGAGCGCTCCACCGAACGCCTGGACAGCTGGTTCGGCGGCCGTATGGGCGACAGGCTGCTGCGCCTGGCCCGGCATGAACAGACTCGCAGTCGTGAACAGGAAGCGCGCCGCAGTGGCGAAACTGCAAACGGCCAGCCAGATGCTGCGCAGGAGCAAGTGCTCGGCATGCCGCTACTGACGTTGGGCCTGACAGGGATGGATATCGGACGCGGCATAGGCTTCGTGCGGCGGGAATTGGGCAACGATGTGCCACGCCCGGTACAGCACGCCTTGCGCGAATTGATCCATGCGCTGGCGGATGACTATCAACGCTGTGCCCGAGGGGAGAGCCCTACCAGAATGCGTGCGGCCGGTGATCGATTATGCGAAGTGATCGAGCAACATCGCACCATGAGTCGGCACAAGCAGGCGCTGCTGGCGGGCTGGCTGACACGAGTTCAGCTAACCTTGCAGAGTGATGCGCTACGCCAACGCCACAGCTGATAGTGCGTTAATGAGAGTCACTTGCAGATTTTAACAAAATGTTCTTATAAACCGGCCCGCAGCATATCTTCTGCGCTATGATAATAAGGTCAGCTCAAAAATGAGCGAAATGTATTAGCGCCTTACTGTAGGAGAGAGCCATGGCTTTCATGAACGATATCAGCAATAGTGGGCGCAATGTTCCCGAGCGTTTTCGGCGCGTGACCTTCACGACGCAATATCTGCATGAGTTGAATCTCTATGTACTGCCGGCAAGCGAGGTATTGTTGCGTATCTCCCAGGCGGGCGAGGACCTGATGCTGCTGCAGTTCGACGACGAGTTTCATGCCGAATTCATTGCCTCGCGTATCGTCGAGTGGGTCGCCGAGAATCCCGGCACCGACCGCGATGACCTTACGCTATGGATCAAGACGCGGGCACGTCATGAGACGCTGGACCCGCAGCGGGTTCACCACGTCTACTGAGATGTCAGCGCGTTGTTGGCTAGCATGATTGCTCAACAAGAAGGCCACCCGAATGGGTGGTCTTCTTGTCATTGACCTTCTTGTCATTGACCTTCTTGTCGTTGGCCTGGCGTCATCTTGCTCCACTCATGTTCGAATACTTCCTGCAGTTGTGGCGCTGATAGGGCTTAGAAGCTGCCGACCAGGCTGCCCAGGGTCACGACCGCAATCAGGGCCAGCATCGGGAAGGCTACCGTCATCATGAACATCTGGCCGTAGGACTGGCGGTGAGTCAGCTTGCAGATCGCCAGCAGGGTGATGACCGCGCCGGAGTGCGGCAAGGTGTCCATGCTGCCTGCCGCCAGTGCGGCCACGCGGTGCATCAGTTCCAGGTCGATGCCGGCGTTGATGGCCATCTCGCGGTAGGTCTCGCCCAATGTTGACAGCGCGATGCTCATGCCGCCGGATGACGAGCCGGTGATGCCGGCCAGCACATTGACCGCCACCGCTTCCGAGATCAGCGGGTTGGTCGGATAGAGGCCGAGCACCGCCTCCTTGACCAGCGCGAAACCGGCCAGGCTGGCGATCACCGCGCCATATCCCACCTCTGAGGCGGTATTGAAGACCGGCAGCATGGCGCCGAAGCAGCCATTGTTGACGGTGGTCTTCAGGTCGGCCCACTGCTTCCAGCGTGAGATGACCAGCCAGGTGGAGGCGAAGGCCAGCGCGATCAGGATCGACCACATGCCGGTGGCACCCGCCGGATCAAGCGCAGGATAGGCCTCGCTCAGGTAGGAAAAATCGATGCGCGGGAAAACCAGGTAGGTCAGCAGGGCGTTGAGGCCGATGACCATCACCAGCGGAATCAGCGCCGTGATCATGCCCATCTGTGCGGCGGGCGCCGGGGATTCCTCCAGCGCTTCATCCTTGTGGACCCCATAGCCTTCGCCCTGTGCCTGAGCCTTGCTGGCACGCCCTTTCAGCCACCAGGTACCCAGCCCCAGCATGATCAGGCCCGCGATGATGCCCAGGCCTGGCGCTGCAAAGCTGTTGGTCTGGAAGTAGGGAATCGGGATGGCATTCTGGATGGCCGGCGTACCCGGGAGTGCCGTCATGGTGAAGGTGAAGGAGCCGAGTGCGATGGCCGCGGGCAGCAGTCGCTTGGGTGTGCCGGTGCGCTGGAAGAGCTGGGCACCAATCGGATAGACCGCGAATGCGACCACGAACAGCGAGACGCCCCCATAGGTGAGCAGTGCACAGGCCAGGACCACGGTCAGGATCACATGGCGTGTTCCCAGGCGTTTGACCAGGCCTTCGGAGATGGCATGCGCGGCCCCGGAATCGGCCATCAACTGGCCGAACAGGGCACCGAGGATGAACAGCGGGAAGAACTTGGCCAGATAGCCGCCCAGCTGACTCATGAAGGTCACGGTGTAGCTGGGCAGCAGGGCGGCGGCATCTCCTGACAGAACGACGGCGAGGGCGGCCATCAGAGGGGCAAGCAAGAGAACGGTGATACCGCGGTAGGCCAGGAACATCAGCAGCCCGAGCGATATCAGAATGGCAAGAATACTCATGGGGGTATCTCGTAGTTGGCGTTATCGTAGTCGTGGGTCGTCTGCCATTGACGACGGTTGTCCTGTCTACAGGTGCGTGGCCTGTTGTTTTTGCTATTTGTTGGCTTATATACAGAGACATCCAGCACACTAGAGATTGTCTGACATGAGAACAATGCGCCTTAAGTGGCAGCGCTGTGCGGTCAGCGAGCACTCAAGGGCCAACTCCATCTGGCCTTGCGCAGCGAAAAGAGAGGTTGTTCTACATTGAATTATATACCGTTACCTTGTGTCTGCTTTGTTCCGAAGAAATAGCAACCTCTGTCGACCGGTAAGCAGGGAGTTGTGTCAGCACGCTGTTGTCGTCACTCATGAAGCCTGGGCAGGGGACATGGGTACCCAGAATAGTTGTCCAAGAAATCAGTTAAAAAAAGCAGTCCAAAAAAAGCGGCGCCCGAAGGCGCCGCGGCAAGTGATCGAACAGTCTGCCGGTCGCGAAATCCGAGAGATGTCCTGCATTCAAGCAAAGTCGATTTTCGCGTTGAAGGAGTGGGCAGCAGTCGCCGCACTCAGGGGCGCTTTTCGTCACTGAACCAGATACAGACGTCAGCGGGGGCCAATACCCGGCTACCAGACAGCAGCCCGCTGTCATTGACGAGGCCTTCGGGCAGCCAGCGCGGCTCGGGCGCATAGTTGAAGGCGAAGCTAAGCGGCCCGCGCCGCCGTAGGCGTACACCGTCGGGCAGGGCATGAGTGGTGATGCCGCAGGTCTGACACTCCGCCTGCAGAATTGCCACCAGACTGTCTTCACTCAACCAGGCGGTCAGATAGCTGACGTCGCGATGCTGCAGGATGGCGGGTTCGCCATCCTCGAAGCGCGTTACCACCTGTGCACTGGTGCGCTGATGATCGAGCAGATCGCGCCAACGCAGGGCGTGACCGCGAGCGCCGTTGCTCAGCGTGACGGCCGGCTCGGCGCCTGGACGCAGGCCATCGACGCGGTCGACCGTGACGCCTGTAAGCTCGCTGAGCGCGCCGGGCGCCAGCTGCGCGGGGATCTGGAATTCCGGCGTGCGCGAGCCGGAGCGTGCACCGATCACCACTCGGCTCCCGGAATCTCTTGCTGCGCTCAGGCGTGCTGCCAATGCTTCATCGGCGATCACCTGACAGGGCAGCACGATCAACGAATAGCCACTGAGCGCATCGCGCGGTGAGACGATATCGACATCCAACCCGAGTCGCCGCAGTGCGCTGTACCAGCTCAGGTACAGCTCGAGCGGGTTGAAGTTCTCGGCGTGGGGCTGGATCTGACAGGCCCAGATGGAGGCGTAATCGAACATCAGGGCGACGGACGCCTGCTGGGCAGCCGTCGTGTCATGTTCTGCCAGTACTTGAAGCTCATCACGCACCTGCAAAAGCTCCGGCCATGCCGAGGCGGGCGAGCCATCCGGGCGCAGCAGGCCAGCGTGCATCTGCTCCTGGGCGAAGGGTGCCTGACGCCAGCGGAAGTAGGAGACGACTTCGGCGCCATGCGCAAAGGCTTCGTGGCTCCATAGCCGCACCATGCCGGGCAAGGGCGCGGCGTTGCTGATCGCCCAGTTGACCGGACCCGGCTGCTGCTCCATCACCCACCAGCGGCCCTTGCACATGGCACGGTAGAGGTCGTGATGGAAGCCGGCAAAGTCCGGATGACCTTGCTGGCGATAATGGGCCTTGGTGGCATCGTCGTGGGCGCCACGTTCCAGAAAGCCCAGCGGGTAGCTGTCCCAGCTGGCGATATCCAGGTCCTTGGCAACATCGAAGTGATCGAATTCGGTGAACAGGCCCATGAAGTTATGCACGATATCGCCGCTGACGCCCGCGGCACGCAGGGTGTCGACCTGCAGGCGGTTGTATTCGACCACCATGTCGGAGCAGAAGCGTCGATAATCGAGCACGATGGCCGGATGCGGTTCGGTCACGGTGCCGACGGGCGCCTCGACCTGGGAGAACTCTCTGACTTCCATGCTCCAGAACACCGTGCCCCAGGCCTCGTTGAGGGCCTCGACCGTGCCATAACGCGCCTCGAGCCATGCGGGGAAGCGGGCGCGGGCGGCCGCGGAGTAGCTGAGGATGGTGTCATGGCAGCCGTACTCGTTGTCGGTCTGCCAGGCGATGATCGCGGGATGGCGCGCGTAGCGTTCGCCCATCAGGCGCACGATGCGCTCGCTCAAGGTACGAAACGTCGGCGAAGAGAAGCAGTAATGACGACGCGAGCCATAGCCACGCGTGTCGCCATTCTCATCGACGGCCAGAATGTCCGGGTGGGCATCCACCAGCCACTTGGGCGGTGTCGCCGTGGGAGTGCCCATCACGATCTTGAGACCAGCCGCCGCCAGCACCTCGACGGCCTCATCCAGCCACTCGAAGCGCAGGTCACCCGCGCTGGGTTCCAGGCGACTCCAGGCAAATTCACCGATACGCACGATACGAATGCCGGCTTCCATCATGTCGCGAGCATCCTGTGGCCAGCGATCACGTGGCCAGTGTTCCGGGTAGTAACAGACGCCAAGCTGCATGGGGTTCATCCTTGAAACTGAAAATGGGGGGCGAGCAGAATGCCCTCAATCACGGCCTGCGCAACACATATCATGCCGCAACCGCCTGAAGGTGAATCAGGATCGCCTGGTCGGGGTCCAGCACCGGCAGGGCAAGGCCTTCACGCATCAGGTATTCGCCTGACACGACTACCGGCTCGCCGGCCTGTTGTCGGCTGATCCAGGCGGGTAGCTGCTTCATGCGTCGCTCCGGGTGCTCCGGCAATTCCAGCAGCTCTAGCCGGTAGGCCGTGTCGGCTTGCAGGCCGGTCAGCGGCTGGGCGGCAGGCACGGCATGACGTGGCATGGCCAGCTGGCTGATGCTGAAAAGGGCCTGCTGGCCATCCTGACTGACTACGCCATGGGCATGCTGGTGGTCATCCAGGCAATCCAGCCGCCAGCTGACACCGTTGTGCAGCAGGCCACGCAGCGCCTTGTAACGCGCTATCCAGCCGCGCAGCTCGCTGCGCTCTGCCTGATCGAGCTGACTGACATCCAGCTCCAGCCCCAGATGCCCGAAGAGAGCCGTGGAGGCGCGGAAGGCCAACGTCGTGCGCCGCGAGGTGGTATGAGCGTGTTCTGGCCCGATATGCGCGCCCAGCAACTCCGGTGGCAATACTCGACTGGCACCACGCTGGATATGAGTGCGCTCGTGAGGGTCGTTGCAGTCGGACGTCCAGACGCGATGGGTGTGCCGCAGAATGCCGTGATCGGTGCGCGCGCCACCCGAGGCACAGCTCTCGATCTCGACGCCGGGATGCGCCTTTCGCAGACGGGCGAGCAGTGAGTAGAGCGCGCTGACCTGAGCATGGGCGGCAGGTTTGCCGCGGCCTTCGTCCGACTGCCCGCCCGCGTGGGTCAGATCGCGATTCATGTCCCATTTCAGATACTGGATCGGGTATTCACTGAGCAGTGCATCGAGGCGTGCAAACAGGTAGTCACAGACCTCGCGGCGGGTCAGATCCAGCACGCATTGATAGCGCCCCAGCGGCTGGTCACGACCCTCCAGCCCAAGAATCCACTCGGGATGAGTGCGGAAGAGTTCACTGTCCGGATTGACCATCTCGGGCTCGACCCACAGGCCGAATTCCATGCCGTGCGAATGTACGGACTCGATCAGCGGCCCCAGCCCCTGCGGGTATTTGCCGGTATCCAGATACCAGTCGCCGAGGGCGGCGCGCTCGCCATCCCGGCCGACGAACCAGCCATCATCGAGCACGAAACGCTCGGCACCCACCTCACCGGCGGCAACGACCAACTCCTCGAGTCGCGTCGCATCGTGATCGAAGTAGAGTGCTTCCCAGGTGTTGACGTGTACCGGACGTGGCTTGTCAGCCACCGGCCAGTCAAGGCGGGCACGCAGGGTACGATGCATGCGCTGGCTGGCGCCATTGATGCCCGTATCCGACCACGCCATCACCACTTCCGGGGTGGTCAGGCTGTCGCCGGCAGCCAGCATCTGCTCGCCGGGCAGCAGCAGGGCGCCAATCTGCAATTGGGTGCTGCCATCGAACTGGCGCTCGATCAGGGTACGATGGTTGCCACTCCACGCCAGATGCGCGGTGATGACTTCGCCACGCTGCTCGCTGAAGCCTGGCGTACCGGTGATCAGCGTCGGCACGCGTTGATGCGAGCTGCGCCCACGACGGTTCTCGAGCGTGAAGGTGCCTTCGCTGAGACGATGACGCGTCTCGGTGAATTCCTGCACCCAGCGGCCCCCGAAGCTCAGACATTCCTCGAAACGTACAGGCAGCGGCAGGCAGGCAGCCGCCAGCCATTCGAGTCGGTAGGGCGCATGTGAGTGATTGGTCAGGGTCGTCTGCTGACGCAATACGCCCTCGCGGGTGATGGTCAGCGCCAGCCGCACTTCCAGCTCACTGAGGCTGTCGCGAAGCGTCAGGCGCGCATGGGCGCCGGTGGCATCCGTCGAGCAAGCCACATCGCTCAGGCGCATCGCCGTCAGCCAATCGCGACCTTCGCGATCACCGATCAGCGCGGGATAGCCGGCAAAGCCGAGTCCGGCATCATTGAACAGCGTGTTGGGCGGCAGCTGATCGAGACTGGCCTGGGGCGTGGCGGCAGCGCTCATCAGACGGTGCTGATCCGGGTTGATCGGCACAATACGCCCGAAATGGGCCAGCTTGAGCAGGCCATCGGCGAGATCCAGCTGCAGCTGGATGCCATCGGCACTCAGGCTCAACCACTGCTGATCACTTGACCAGGTTGCGTCAGGCGCAGCCGAAGGTCGGGAGGATGGGGCGTCTGCAGTCATCATGAAGGGTCCAGAAATAAAGAAAGATCAGAGGCGGAATGGCAGTGTCAGCCTAGTACCTGTCAGCCCAGTACCAGCGGTGGCTCTGCGAGTCCCTTGAAGCCATGTGCTGACAGATCCAACGCGAAGAGGTCACCGTCACCCGCCGCATGATCCGGCGTGGCCATGCCTTCATGCGCCGTGGTGATGTACAGCGTGCTCAGCCCCTCGCCACCGAACAGCGGGCACGATGGCTGGCTGACCGGCAGCGCCACATGGGCGATTTCCTTGCCGTCGTGATCCAGCCTTGCCACGCGGCCGGCACCCCAGAGCGCGATCCACATGTGGCCGTCGGCATCGATCACGGCGCCGTCCGGGCCACCACCACAATCGCGCAGGTCGGCCCAGACCTCAGGGGCGTTGTATTCACCTGCTGAGGTCAATGGCCAGCCATCGGCGTCCAGCTGCCAGCGCATGACCTGACCGGTGACGGTATCGGTGAAATAGGCATATTCGCCATCGGGCGAGAAGCACAGCGCATTGGGGATGGTCAGCCCCTGGAGAACGCGAGTCAGCTGCCCCCGATGCAGGCGATACAGGCTGCCTGCGCCGGTTTCGGCGTTCAGGCCGATGCTGGAAAGCCACAGACTGCCGTGGCGATCGACCCGCGCGTCATTGCTACGCGTGGTCGGCGTCGTGTCCGCCTCGAAGGGCATGACATCTTCCACGGCGCCGGTCTCGGGGTTGAAGCGCGAGAGCATCCCCTGGCCGACCAGCAGGTAATCGCCGTCTTGGGTAACGGCTGCGTAGGAGGTGCGGCGCGCAAGCTGAGTGATGACGTGATCACTGCCATCCGCGGCCGCGTGATGCAGCTCACCGGCGAGAATGTTCAGCCAGCGTACCCGAGCAGGCAGGGTGTCCGTGGCGGGCGTCCAGCCCGGCCCTTCGCCCAGCTCGCAGCCACTGGCGACGAGGTGCCTGGCAGTGCCAAGGCATGGTGATGACGTCATCTGCTGCTCCTTGCGATATCCGTGGGCTCTTTTCGCTGTCTCGCCACTCTTGCGGTGGCGTGGCTCGTCGCTATCAGTCGGCCGCCTGCCATGCCGCGACCAGGGTACGGGCACGCTCGCCCACCTCGGCGGCGCTCAGACCGGGCGTGTAGATGGCCGTGCCGAGGCCAGCGCCGTGGACACCTGCGGCGCGCCATTCGGCGAAGTTGTCACTGCCGATGCCGCCCACGGCGTAAAGCTCGGTGTCCTTGGGCAGCACGGCCAGCATCGCTTTCATGTTGACGATGCCGACCTGAGTCGCCGGGAACAGCTTGAGGCCCGAGGCGCCGGCAGCGAGGGCCGCGAAGGCCTCCGTCGGCGTGACGATGCCGGGCAGCGAGACCATCTCCAGGCGGCGGCTTTCGCGGATGACCTCGACATCGGCATTGGGCGAGACGATCAGACGGCCGCCGGCGGCGTGCACGTCGCGAACCTGCTGCGGGGTCAGCACGGTACCGGCACCGATCACGGTCTCGCCGCCATGCGCGCGCTCGCAGTGTTCGACCAGCGCGGCGATGCTCTCCAGCGGATTAGGGGAGTTGAGCGGGACTTCGATGCGGGTGATGCCGGCGGCGATGATCTCGTCGGCGATGGCGATGATGTCTTGCGGCGTGACACCGCGCAGAATGGCGACCAGAGGCAGGCTCATGGCGATCTCCAGAGAAAATGGCTATGTCATGGGGGCAATGACAATGGATCAGTGGCAATGCGTCACTGGGGTGGAAGCGGATAACGACGTGTGAGCCGACTGCCGCGCACGTTGGATGCGTCCGAGCCCTGCCAGAATCATGTCGGCGTTGGCCGCGGTGGTGACCTGATAGCCCAGATGCTCCAGGGCGACCTGATAGCGCTGGCAGAGCACGGTGTCGCCGATCAGGGTGATGGTGGCGTGATCCGAAAGCTCCGCAGTGGCGCCCGCCAGCTCTAGCCCCAGCACCAGGCCTGACAGGCGTGCACCGAGCAGCACCTTGCGAGCGTCCCCCTGGGGCAGAGTCGTGTCGAGCAGATCGCGGGCACGAATGCCGAACAGCTGCGCGGTGGTGCGCTCCGGGGCGGCAAGCGCCGTGTCGATGCCCGCCAGATAGGCATCCCGCTGGGCGGTTTCGGTGAGATCTCCTGCGGAGACGGAGTGCTTGAGCACCGAATCCTGGCTGAGCAGCTTATAGAGCTCGCCGCTCATGAAGGTGCTGAAGCCTGTGATCGCGCCATTGGCGAGATGCGCCCACTTGGCGTGGGTGCCGGGCAGACACACCGCACCGCTGTAGTCGGGCTGGGCGGCGACCAGGCCCGCCAGTTGGGTCTCCTCGCCACGCATGACGTCAAAGGCAGGCTGCTGCTGACAGAGGCCCGGCACGATGGCGACGGCAAGACGGTTGTCGCGGGTCGCGACATGGGTCAGCCGCTCACCGAGGGCGGCAAGTACATCATGAGCAGGCGTCTTCTTAGTGGGCAGTGGCAGGTAAGCCGCCTCCTGCCAACCCTGACGCGCGCCGGCCATGCCACAGATCAGCACCGGCATGGGAGCCGCCGCATCCTCTGGCAGCCAGTCATTGATCAGCACGCGCAGCACATCCTCGAACTCATCTGCCGCCAGCCCCAGCATGCCGCGGGCACTGCTGGCCTGGGCGATGACTGAATCGTCGCCATTGACGGCCCAGGCGCGCAGATTGCTGGAGCCCCAGTCGACGGCGATCCAGGCCGGCGTGACGCTGACGGCGCTCACACTCGGCCTCCGTCTACCACCATCGGCTGGCCGGTCATCATGCGCGAGGCGCTGGAGGCCAGGAACAGGCACGGATTGATCATGTCCTCGACCGGAATGGCCTCTTTCAGACACTGCTGATCAATGCACTCGTTCAAGTCCTTGTCGTTGACCCACAGCTCGCGCTGACGCTCCGTCATCACCCAGCCTGGAATCAGGCAGTTGACGCGAATGGCGTCCGGGCCCAGCTCGCGCGCCAGTGCCTTGGTCATACCCATGATGCCGGCCTTGGCGGTGACGTAGGTCGGGTAGCCACCCAGGCCCAGCATGTAGCTGTTGGAGGACAGATTGATGATGGCGCCGCCACCTAGCGCGCGCATGTCGGGGACGACGGCCTGGGCGGTGAAGAATTGCGGGCGCAGGTTGGTGGCGATGGATTCATCCCACTGTTCCACCGTCCACTCATCCAGCGTATGTCGGGTATCACGCGCGGCGTTGTTGACCAGCACGTTGATCAGGCCGTGGGCCTCACGCGCCTGCGCGACGGCGGCCTGCAGCGCCTCGATATCCTGAATGTTGCAGGGGATGAACAGCGGACGATTGGCATAGCGAGCTTCCATGGCGTCACAGAATTCGCTGGCATCGGACAGGCCGACGAAGGCGACCTTGGCACCCTGGGCGAGGAAGCCTTCGGTCAATGCGGCACCGATGCCGGAGCCACCGCCGGTGATGAAGACGCTGGCGCCTTCGAGATCCGGGTAGCGGAATTCACTGAAAAGGGGGGCTGTATCTGTCTTCTGTGTCGGGGTGGTCATGTCGCTGACTCTCTCTTACTTGACGGCAAGCCCATGGCGCAAGGCTTGCCATTCGCATGGCTATTGTCATTGTGGCGTATGGCGTGGCGCTGCTTGTCACTGAGGATTCTGTTGCTGAAGATCCTGTTACTGAAGACCCTGGTGACGAAGATCTACCATTCAGCGACGGAGCCGTCTTCGTGGGTCCAGAGCGGGTTGCGCCAGCGATGGCCGACCTTGGCACGCTCCTCGACGAAGGCTTCGTCGATCTCGACGCCCAGCCCCGGACCCTGCGGAATGGCGCAGAAGCCGTCCTTGATCGCCAGCGCATCCTTGTCGACCAGATAATCCAGTACGTCATTGTCCTTGTTGTAGTGGATGCCCATGCTCTGTTCCTGGATGAAAGCGTTGTGGCATACCGCGTCCAGTTGCAGCGAGGCCGCCAGCGTCAGCGGGCCGAGCGGGCAGTGCGGGGCCAGCGCCACATCGTAGGCCGAGGCCAGGGTGGCGATCTTCAGGCCTTCGCTGATGCCGCCACAGTGGGAGAGATCCGGCTGGATGATGTCGACCATGCCGTCCGCCAGCAGGTCGCGGAACTGGAAGCGGGTGTGCAGGCGCTCTCCGGTGGCGATGGGCGTCGCGATGCCCTCAGCGATGTGCTTGAGCGACGGCAGGTGCTCAGGCGCAACCGGCTCCTCGATGAACATCGGGTGGAATTGCTCCAGCTCACGCAGCAACGCCTTGGCCATCGGGCGGTGCACGCGACCATGGAAGTCGATGCCGATCCCCACGTCGGGGCCGACCGCATCACGGGCCTCGGCGACACGTGCCACGGCGTCATCGATCTTCTTGTGGGAATCGACGATCTGCATCTCCGGCGTGCCGTTCATCTTGAAGGCGGTGAAGCCTTGATCGACCAGTGCCTTGGCGCCTGCGCCGACATCTGACGGGCGGTCACCGCCGGTCCAGGCGTACATGCGCATCTTGTCGCGTACCGGGCCGCCGAGCAGCTGGTGCACGGGTACTCCCAGATCACGGCCCTTCAGGTCCCACAGCGCCTGATCGATGCCAGCGATGGCAGACATCAGGATCGGGCCACCACGATAGAAGCCCGCACGGTACATCACGTTCCACAGGTGCTCGATATTGCGCGGGTCCTGACCGACCAGATAATCGGACAGCTCGTGCACGGCGGCCTCGACGGTCGCGGCGCGGCCCTCGATGACCGGCTCGCCCCAGCCATAGCAGCCTTCATCGGTCTCGATCTTGAGGAACAGCCAGCGCGGCGGAACTTGCCAGGTCTTGAGTCGGGTGATTTTCACGGATGCATCCTTATGAGAATGGGCGTTTGAACGAAGGTCAGCGTCAGGCGAAGCAGGATGTGGGGTCGGCCGTCATCCGCTGACGCCGATCAGCATCAGAAGCGGCGATGCCCCAGCTGCGGGTGGTCCTGGAAGAAGCCGAGATCGCGCGCTGCGGTCTCCAGTACCCGCTCGGCACAGGTACGTGCCATCTCGGGCTGGCGCAGGCGAATGGCCTCCATCACCGCGCGGTGACGATCGAGGCTGGCGCGATGATGGCTGTGATCATGCTGCTGCGCGGACTGCTGGGTACTGTGGATCAGTTGGCTGATGGAAGGGCGCAGCAAACTGCCAAGCTGTGTCCACACCAGATTGTGGGTGGCGTGGTAGATGGCTTCGTGGAAGGCGACATCGTGCTCGGCATGCGCCTCGCGCGAGCTGTCATTGGCGGTATCGACCATGCCTTCAAAGGCTCGCTCCAGACGCGCGAGGTCCTGGGCGTTGGCCTTCATTGCGGCCAGCGCACTGACATAGGGCTCGACGGAGAGGCGGAAGGCGTAGATCTCGCGCATCAGGTCCGGGTTGATACCGTCGAGACCACTGACCCAATGGCTCATCAGTGGGTCCAGCAGCTGCCACTCGCTCATCTCGCGCACGATGGTGCCACGCCCGGCGGTACGCTCCAGCAGCCCGGCGCTCACCAGCTGTGCCAGGGCATTGCGAACACGGTTGCGGCTGGCGTCGAAACGCTGGCAGAGGTCCAGTTCACGCGGAAAGCTGTCACCGGGGCCGAGGCTGCCCGCGAGGATTTCCCGCGCCATGCAGGTGGCGATGGCTTCCATGCTATGCGGGGTCGCGTCGTCCGCCGAGGCGCTGTCAGTGGCGAGCGAGGCTGTCGCCAGAGAGTCGGTCATTGAGTGGCCTGTCATGAGGTGATGGTCAGGAGAGTCACTGCATCGCACCGTCTTCGAGCGCGGCGCTGACGCATGAGAATCCGAGCATCAGAATAAATGTCTGAACACACATTAATAAATGTCGGACATTTCAACAAGGCACAGACACTTCAACTTTGGTCGCGCGAGAAGTTCGCCCGGCACAGCTGCCAAGGACACAGCTGACGAGGGCGCGAGTAACAAGGGCGCAGCTAACAAGGCAGCGGGTAACAAGGGGGTACTAACAAGGAGTGCGTCCACAACGAACGGGACCAGACGCAATGTCTGGCCCCTGCCGCGCCTGGGAAGGCGGGTCACATGCAAAGCGCCATGACCGGGTCAAGCCGATGGCGGGTAGCGAGCCAGGTGGCCATTGAGGGCCAATTGCCATTCCTTGAGTGTCTGGGCACAGGATAGATCGAGCAGCGTGATCTCCAGCGTCGCGGTGTCCTCCAGCGATGACAGCAGTGAAACGAGGGAGTCGGCGGTGGGCGGCGAGGCAGTGCCATTGGCTGGCGCCTCGAACAGAGGCTCATTGCCTTCAGGGCGGCGGGCCACTTCGTGCGCAGGCGCGATATCCCGACATTGGTGCCCCATCACGATGAAGTTGCCCTCGCTGACGCGGAAGACACGCAACGGGTAGAAGCAGGCATTCAGGTGCGGCCCAAGCTGGGCATCGAGTGGCGAAAGCCGTTTTCCGCCAGCGTCGCGTCGCGATTCACCCTTGCGGCTCAGGCGAAGATGGCACAGCGTGATGTGCTGCCCCATGGCGTCCTGACACTCACGGGACAGCGCTTCGAGAGCGGCATCCAGCAGTGCGCGGGTGAAGCAGCCACTGTGGCTGTCGCGCCATCGGTTAGGGTCACGTTCTACCTGCTGCGGGCAGAGTCGATGCAGGGTGGGCGCCGGCGGTATCGGTTGCTCCGTCAGGACTTCACGCGCTGCCTGCAGCAACTCTGGTGGCAGATGGCCAAGACGGTGTTCGATATCGCATAGCGCCTGGGCCTCACTGAAACCGGCATGTCGCACCAGCTCGATGACCTGCACGACCAGCGCCAGAGTGCTGGCAGCGAGGGACGTTTCGACACGCGGCGTCGCTGCAATATCGGCCGAAGTCTGCTCCGCTTGTGGGCTTTCCACTGGAGGAAGCGCAGCAGGAGGTGTTGAAGAGGACAGCGAGGGTTGGGAGGGCTGGCCGGACGCGTCAGCGTTGCCGTTTGCATGCGGCGACAACCCGCTGCAGGCACCCAGCATGAACTGCTGGCTGGCACGTAACAGGTCAGCTTCGGCGGGCGCCATCAGGGCGTCTTCCATCATGCGTGCACCGATCTCGACATGACGACGCAGCAAGTGATACTGATCGAAATGCAGTTCATCGCGTGGCCGCAGCAGTGAGTCGGGCAGCGCCAGCTTGCCGATATCATGCAGCATGGCAACGCGTTCCAGCGTGGCGGTGTCCTGACGGTCCATCCCGAGTCGTGACGCGATGGCGCTGACAAGATTGGCAGCCAACAGGTCTTCTCCTGAGCGCTCGGGGCAGCGTTCCTCCCGAAGCATGCGCATCACCGATCCGAGCCTGTCTTCGCCGCGCTGCTCAAGCTCATGCTCCAGTTGATTCATGCGCTGGCGCATCTGAAGCTGTCGCTCACGATATTGGCGCAGAAATGCGTAGCCAAAGGCGAGGCAGAGCATCAAGGTCACCAGCAGCGTGATCAGGAAATGCCAACGCTCCAGCGCGTGTTTCTTGTTCATCAAGTCTTCGTGCGCCTGGAAGGCGGCTTCACTGATGTCATCGAGATAGACACCACTGGCGATGATCCACTGGAAGGGGGGATACAGGGCGGCGTAGGCGGTCTTGTCGACCTGCTCGGCGCCCGGGCGCTTGGGGAAGCGGTAATCGAAGTAGATGCCACTGCCGTTCAAGACACCCTCGAGCTCGGTGCGATACGGGAAGCGGCCACTGCTGTCCTGATACTCGGTCGACAGCAACTGGCCTTCGGTAGCCGGCAGTAAAGGATGGATCAAGCGGCGTGCATAACCCTCACCGCCGGCCGGGTCGAGGATCTCGTTGATCCAGACATAGCGGCTTTCCTCGCGCTCGATACTCGCGTGCAGAGACTGTCTCAGCTCATTGGCGACCAGAAAGGCCACCATCTTCGGGTCGATATGCACCAGCGCCCAGGGGGCAGGCTGCTGTCGACGATCAAGGCGCACGGCGCCGGGGCTGTCTTCTTCTTGCCCTAGAGGCACGGCAAACACCAGTCCGGCATCCGTACCGCGCAGGAATTGTGCCTTGCGCATGCCCGCATCGAGGCGTTGATTCAGCTCCTGATCCCACCAGTCAGGGTGGAGCGTAGTGGGAAGCTGCATGATATCGATCCAGTCCGGGTTGATGCGCAGGTCCGGAAACTGGCGCAACAGTTCGGTGCTGACGAAGGAACGATCGCGACCACTCAGATGGCTGATGCCCAGCGACGGGGAACGCATGGTGGTGATCAGAAGACGTTGCAGGCGGTGCTCGTAATCGCGATGTCGCGAGGCGATCATGCCCAGCGTCTGCTCCACCATGAGGCTGGCCTGTTGACGCCGCTCCCTGGCGACCAGCATCTGTGTCGCCTGGGCTTGCATGATGTCCTGCTCGCGACTCTGCGATTCCTGAAATACCAGCAGGCCGCCAAGCGAGAGACAGGAGAGTGCGGTCAACCCCAGCCACAGGCGCAAGGGTTTGCCGAACGGACGCTGTCTGTCCGGGGAGCGAAGATCGGGCGAGCCGGTATCTGGCCCATGTCGAGAGAGATCACTATCCTTGATCATCGAGTCACGTCATCCATGAGTGATGCGGTGGCGCTGCGAAGGGCGATGATGGCACTGTTTCGAGCATAGCGGCTAGCGCAACACCCAGGAGATGTCGTTTCAGGCCTCGATGTCATTCAGCCAACGTTACGATGTTGCCGTCCAGATGCCAAGTGAGGGCGCTCAACACTCCGTGAGGCCCCAGTTCAGGGCACCTGCGCACTTGACGTAGCGTGCGATGTCTTGCGAGCAGGCGTTGAAAGGGGCATGATGAAGCTAGTTTCTGTATGGCTTTCAAGAAGATATCTGTCATTTGTCAATGGCTGTCCAGAAGAGGCTCGCTAACATCTTGATTTGAGGCGCGCCGATCGAGTGTTGAAGGTGTCGTGCATAAGCTGCAAGTCAAATTGTCGCTCATCGTCCTGCAGTGGACTCATAGCGTTGTCTTCTTGCTGTCGACAAGATCAAAAGTGGAAAATCGTGCATGAACCGACATGATGAAAAGATCATTGCCAGTGCTCGCAAGCAGCGTGCTCTCTTTGATGAGCTCGAAAAGGCGTTGGCGGAAGAGCTGAATGCGCTGGATCGCTCTTCTCAGCCCGCGCCCGCCGCTGAGTCGAACCAGGAGGCCGATGACGCGCGCGCCCAGCAGCGTGAAGCGGAGTTCGTATCACGGCTCGAGAGCCTGATCGCGGAATTCGATCTTGATCGAGAGGCCGCCCAGACATGGCTGCGTGAGCTTGAGGCCTTCAACGGAGACGCAGATTCAGAGAAGTCAGCGTAAGCCCTCGTCTTGCCTGACGTTGCCTGCACTACGCCTTGAACTCCCTTTGAAATACGCCCTGAGCCAGGTCCTGAACCATCATTTGAGCTAAGTCCTGAGCGACGCAGATATGTCTTTGCGCGTCGCGATGGCCTGAGCAGGCCTGCAAGCTTGCAATGCACAGCGCCCAGCACTTCTTCCTGAAGGCTGGGCGCTGTGCGTTTCTCGCTTGGCTCATCTTGATCCGATGGATTATCAGGTCCGATGGATTTTCTGATGTCTTTTTATTGGCTTATTGGCTTGCCGGCTCATCTACGAGACCGCCTGCCTGTTTGACGGCAAGCTCCATTCGGCAAGGTTCCCACCAGTCCTCGGCCCACGACTGTGGCCTAGATCTCCTCCCAGATGGCTTCCTTCAATTCATCTGTCAGCCCTTGCAGGCGCTGCAAGCGCTTGACGGTATGTTCCTGCACATCACTGACAATGTCTGTCAGGCACTCCTTCGACTCCTGCGGGTCAACGAACCCGGTCGATAGCAGGCACTGGCCCATTTCCATGCTCTTGGTCTGCCACATGCGAATAAACTCGATTTCCTGCTCATATGCCTTGAGGCTAAGGGTCCACCATACCTGCTGACACCGCATCAAGGGGGCGAGGGGATGCACGAGGTCGTCTGGTCGATTCATCCAGGGCAGTGGGGTGCTGAACATGGCAGCGAAAGGCTGCATCGGTTGATTGGCGACTGGCATTCTGGACTCCTGTCTCATGGTATCTGATAGCTGATAAGAGCAAGTCTTGGAGGAAATACCTGCGGGGCGGCTGGTGTTTGGCGTTATTGTGACCAATAGTGATAGTGGCTGGTCTTGTGGCAGAGGCTTCGCAACCTGAGCTGAGTTGAGCATAGCTCCCTCTGCTGGAACGCGCGCGAGCATCCTGTGCTGTCCCCAGTCAATCCTTTCCTCAACAACCCTGTCCTCAGACAACCCTGTGCCCAGATGATGAATTGCGTGAGGTCACCGACAAGGAGGCGATCATGATCAATGAAGTCAAATCCGTACTGGCAGCATTCTTTGGTGTCCAGAAGGAGGCCAATCGCAAGCGAGATTTCGAGCACGGCCATGCGCTGGACTTTCTGGTGGTGGGGCTGGTGATGGCCGCACTGCTGGTGGGAGGGATGGCACTGCTATCCACGGTCGTCGCTGGCTGATGCCCCGCTCAGGCGACAGAGACGAAACGTCAGGCAAGACACTCCAGATACGAAATATTCGGCACGAAAAAGCCCCCGCCCAGGAGACCATCCTGGACGGGGGCTTTTGCTTGGCTCACTCGGCTGCGATTGCCTTCTATCCAGTGTCTATCTGAAGGCAGAAGCTGTGAGTGATCAAGAGCGGGCGATCAACGACGCGCGAACAGCGGCGTCTTCTGGTCGACGCCGGTCTGGTAGCTGACGCTGAACGAGCTCAGGGCATGCAAGGCATCTTCCACGTATTGATCGTCACGCAGGTCAAAGGCACTGATGCCGCAACGGCTCATGTAGTGGAGTTGATCCACCAGCACGTCACCGATGGCGCGAATCTCACCCTGATAGCCGAAGCGCTCGCGCATCAGGCGGGCGATGGTGTAACCGCGGCCATCATTGAAGTTCGGGAAGTCGACCGCCAGCAGCGGTGCGTCAGCCAGTGCCTTGCCCAGTTCCGGCGTGAGCTCGGTGTCACTGGCAAGCCAGGGCGCCAGATGATCAGAGCCTTCGCCGGCGGCGACCAGCGCCTGCCATTCTGCCAGCGGCAGCAGGGCGGGTTGCTGATAGCTCGGCAGATTGCCGTCTTCATCCAGACGCACGACCTGCCAGGCATCTTCGCTCACCAGCTGATTCTGACGGATGACGCCACCCTGGCGCTGATCGGTCAATTCACGTGCTGATGTCATTTCTGCAGTCACCTCAGGCATAGACCCGCTCCTTGAACGGCTTCATGCCGATGCGGTGGTAGGTATCGACGAAGACTTCATCTTCCAGACGCTGCTCGACGTAGACCTGCAGCACCTTGTCGATGACGTTCGGCATGTCTTCGGCATTGAAGGACGGGCCGAGGATCTTGCCGATCGTGGCGCTGTCGTCACTGCGTCCGCCCAGCGAGACTTGGTAGAACTCCTGGCCTTTCTTGTCGACACCGAGGATGCCGATGTTGCCGACGTGGTGATGGCCACAGGCGTTCATGCAGCCCGAGATGTTCAGGTCCAGCGGGCCGAGATCGTACAGGAAATCGAGATCTTCGAAGCGGTCCTGCAGTGCCTGAGCGATGGGAATCGACTTGGCATTGGCCAGCGAGCAGAAATCGCCACCCGGGCAGCAGATCATGTCGGCCAGCGTACCCACGGTCGGATTGGCCATGCCGAGTGCTTCCAGCGCCTTCCAGAGTGCCTCGAGTTCATCGACCGGCACATCTGACAGCACCAGGTTCTGCTCGTGAGTCACGCGCAGCTCACCGAAGCCATACTGCTCCGCGAGGTCCGCCACGGCGTCCATCTGGTCGGCAGTGACGTCACCCGGCGCCAGTTCACGACGCTTGAGCGAGAGGGTGACGGCCTTGTAACCCGGTACCTTATGGCCGACGACATTGTTGGTCACGAAGCGCGCGAAGGCACGGTTCTCGCGGCGCAATGTCTCATAGGCCTCGATGGCCTCGGCGCTGACTTCACGGCGCTCAGGCTCGGGGAAGTAGCTGGTCGCCTTGGTGACGGCGGAGTCGGTCAGGGTTTCCGGGCCATCCTTGAGGTGGGCCCACTCTTCCTCGACGCGACGACGGAATTCCTCGATTCCCAGTGCCTTGACCAGGATCTTGATGCGCGCCTTGTACTTGTTGTCGCGACGGCCCCACTGGTTGTAGACACGCACGATGGCGTCCAGATAGGTCAGCAGGTGCTGCCAGTCGAGGTCTTCGCGCACGATGTCGCCGACCATCGGCGTACGGCCGAGACCGCCACCCGCCAGGATGGTGGCCTTGACGCTGCCATCCCCGGCGCGGTTGAGGCGAATACCGATATCGTGCACCTGGATGGCAGCACGGTCGGCGCTGGCACCGGTGACGGCAATCTTGAACTTGCGCGGCAGATAGGCAAATTCCGGATGAAGCGTGGACCACTGACGGATCAGCTCACACCACGGACGCGGATCGACGGTCTCGTCTTCCGCGATACCGGCGAACTGGTCAGTCGTGGTATTGCGGATGCAGTTGCCGCTGGTCTGGATCGCATGCATCTCGACCTGAGCCAGTTCGGCGAGAATTGCCGGGACATCTTCCAGCTTCGGCCAGTTCAGCTGCAGGTTCTGGCGAGTGGTGAAGTGTCCATAGGAACGGTCATAACGACGACTGATGGCCGCCATGGCGCGCAGCTGGACAGCGCTTAACATGCCGTAAGGAATGGCGATACGCAGCATCGGTGCATGACGCTGGATGTAGAGGCCGTTCTGCAGGCGCAGAGGGCGGAATTCTTCATCTCCCAGACGGCCTGCCAGATAGCGATCCATCTGGTCCTTGAACTGAGCTACCCGCTCGTCGACCAGTGTCTGGTCGTAGGTGTCATAGCGATACATGTCAGGGGTGTCCTGCGGTCGGGCATCAGATGATCGTCCACTGATGCGAATCTTGTTGATGCTGAAGCCACCATACCCTCTATTCTTTATTCTTTAAAAGAATAAATCCTCATAGTTTTCGATGATGACGTTATTAAGAAGGGCGCGTTGAGTTTGCCTACCAGCAGCGGAAAAGAAAAGACCAGCCGCCTGAGGATAGGCGTCTGGCCATGTTTCCTGGAGTTTCTCGACAGGCACGGATCTGCCGCATACCGAGCTTGCGCTGAACCGACAACGACATGAGTCCGACGATATCAGTTCAGGTCATTGCCTTTGCCTGGTGCGCTCCTGACAGGTTTGAGCAGACTGACCCGCGCATCCTCATTGACGTGAAAGCGCCTCTCGAAGGCCTGCTGCGGCATCGGGCGGCCGAAGAGATAGCCCTGGAAGGCGTGGACGCCCATGTCCTGGAAGATCCTGGCTTGTTCCCGGTCTTCGACCCCTTCGACAACGATTTGCATGCCGAGTGATTGGCCCATCGCGACAATGACCCGTGCAAGCTCCCTGTCCCGGCGGCTGGTCTCGACATTCATGACGAAGGAGCGATCAACCTTCAGAATGCCGAAAGGCAGATCATGCAGGTAGGAGAGGCATGAAAAGCCTGTCCCGAAATCATCCAGCGAGAGGTTGACGCCCAGTCTGCGTATGGCCTGCAGTTGATAGCGCAGGCTGTCTTTGCTGTCGAGCATCAGGTTCTCGGTAACCTCGATCACCAGCTGCGAGGGACGAATCGGGTAGCGCTCGAGTAGTGACTCGAGCTGGTGCAGCATGCCTTGATCCCTGAACTGGATGACGGAGGCATTGACGGACAGATAGCGCTCCTCGATCCCGAGCCGTCGCCATTCGCATAGAATGACGGCAGCCTCTTCCAATACCCAGTTGCCGATCTCGACGATCTGTCCTGTCTTCTCTGCCGCTCCAATGAACTCATCGGGTGGCACCTGGCCGAGCTCTGGGTGCTCAAGGCGTATAAGTGCCTCTGCGCCCAGCAGTTCCGGAGCCTCGAGATCTGCGCTGTCCGCTCGGAAGATGGGCTGTAGGTAAAGGCGGAACCAGCCCATGGTCAAGGCTTCACGAATCATGCGTTCCTTCAGGAACAACGGCTCACCGTCTTCCAGCGCGCTATCACGGACACAGGTACGGTATTGATTGCCTCCCTTGTGCTTGATGTCCACCACGGTAAGTTCCAGCAGACGCATCAGGCGGCTGGGGCTCTCGTCATCTGCCTGTGCCTTAAGACCCGCCATGCTCAGGCTGAGATGGATGGGTTCGCCAGCCTTGAGCAACGGCTGGGAGAAAGCGATTTGAATCCGATGGACGAGTGGACGCAAATCATTGATATCACAGGTCATGACGAATTCATCACCCCCCGTACGTCCGATCCAGCCGGGGTCACATTCCTTGAGTCGTGCGCCAACCTCTTTCAACAGCAGGTCGCCGTCCATCGGCCCCAGGTGGTGATTGATGCTATGGAACCGATCGATATTGACCAGCAGCAAACCAAAGACAGCGTCACGAGCGATCAACTGCTGTACATGCTGATTGAGTGACAGTCGGTTGGGTAACTGGGTCAAGGGGTCAATCAGCTCATGCTCCAACAGCCGCTGCTGGGTTCTGGTCAGTTCGGTGATGTCCGTCAGCAACATCATCGTGCCCCGTGACTGGCTGCCATTGGCGGCCGGAATGACTACCTGGACCTGACGTTCTTCCTGATGTTGGCAGTTCAATGTCATCACCAGGTCGTTGCAGGCATTGCCCAGTCGCAAGGCCGTGCTGATGCGATTGATGTACTTGCCATTCTCACTGCTGATGAGAGTGTGGAAGGGCATGCCGACAAGATGTTCACGCGCCCAGCCGGTCACCTCCAGCATTTGCTCGCTGACATCCTGCACAGTGCCCTTGTCGTCGATCACCAGCAGCAACGCAGGGGTATCACGATAGAAGTGTTGATAGCGCTCTTCGTTGTTTCGCAGCGCTTCCATCATGTTGAAGATTCGCTCTCCCAGCTTGTTCAGTTCCACGATGACCTTGTTGATCTCACGCGAGTGAACGGGGGGGATTTGTTGGAAGGTGGCATGCTGGCCCTCCAGCTGCCGCATGCGCCTCACGGCCTTGCTCAAGGGGTCCATCACATAGCGCTTCAACTGCCAGGAAAGCATCAGCAGGATCGACAGAATGATGGTCAGGGCGATCGCGAACAGCACAGCTCCACCCTGGTAACGGGTGGCAAGCAACGGGGCGTTGGTGCTCTCCAGTTCAAGCCTGCCAACGGCCTGCTTGACCAGTGAGTTCTGATAGACAAGTGGCTTCGAATGCGTGACGGGATCCAATGCTGTGCCGCTCTTGGCAATCTCCTCGACAAGCTCCCCCTCATGATTGAAGTAGCGCACGGCATGAACACTGGCGTGGTGACTGAGAGTCTCGAGGTAGGCATGGATTCTCTCATCGTCGAAGTTCCATATGGCGTCCGGCATCGACAGCGCCACGATACCCATCATTTCCTGATGGTCATCATGCATGTGCTCGACGGCCTCGCTGGCATACAGGTAATAACTCACGGCTCCACTGATGGCACAGATGGTGAATACCAGCGGTGCAAGTATCCGCAGTATTCGCCATCTGAGCGGTGACGCATGCTCGCCATCACTCTCGGGCGCCGTACCGGGGGCCTTGGCGAGTTTCGGGCCATCATTGATCACGCTGTTCTCCCTCGGTGGCGATGGATGTTGCCCTGCGAGCTCTCCTTGCGCCTCCTCATTGGGGGGTGTCCATGAGCGCGCTGGAACGTGCAGTCTTCTTCTGGGTAGCAGAAGCCTGAGGGGGCAATCCGGATGCCGGGGCCTGGTGGCCAAGCATCTGCGTCAATACCCTCATCGGATCAAACTCATAGTCATCCCGCGATGCCTGCAAGCCGAAGGCGGCGAAATCTGCAGCTTCCCAGTCAGGGTTCTCCAGAAGCGGGCCATATCGCGCCACATTGTCATGCGTGATGGCGCTCATCGGGAAGTTGACGGTTCTGGGGGACCAGTCCTCGATATCGGCATGATCTCTAGCCATCACCATCGCCCAGGCTCCCGCCATGAAATGACCGCCGTCCGTCAACAGCATGCGCTGGTCCTTCACCATGCTGATCCCCTCCGGTGACCAGTTGAGCCCTGCCACCAGCACGTCCACGCCGGGCGTGAGGTCCGCTGACTCGAGCGCAAGAATGGCCCCCTCGGCCATGGCATCATTCGCCGCCCAGATCAGATCATTCTGACCGCTTGAGCGGCTGACCCACTTGAGATATTGCGCAGTAAGATGTTCGGCATCCCGGGTATTCCAGCGCGCCTCGAGTATGCGGTCTATCTGGACATCCTGGTCCTGGGAAAAGCCGGCCACCATGCCGGTATTGCGGGCAATCGAGGCAGGGGTTCGGGTATCGCCGATCAAGGCGAGTCCATGCAGTTGGCCGGTGGGCGAGCCTTCTCGCGCCACCTTGATCAACTGGGTCGCCATGCGTTTGCCCGCAGTGTGGTTGTCCGGGATGACGCTGCCGATCCAGGAGGGGTGGAGGGACCCCGGGGTGCCATGGGCCAGCGCCTCTTCGCGGGTCAGTCCGTTCAATAGCATCACGACATGGGTGTCGTGGCCATCCGCAATCGTCAACAACTCGGATGCCGCCTGCTCTTCATTGACCAGCAGGAGGTAATCCGGAGCGGCAGGGCTTTCCAAAGCCTGAATCGCAAGTTTCTTGAGCAGGTAGGGATTGCGCTCGGCGTAGACGACTTCCAGTGAGATATTCAGGTCCAGGGCGGCTGCTTGCATGGTGTCGGTCACCATGTCCCAGAATCGTTCGCCACGAAGCCCGGGGTTCACGAAGGTGGCGGTCAGCGTGCGTCCCGGGATCGCCTCCTGTGCACCACGCTCTCTCGACTGACCTGAAGGGTAGGCTGAGGTTTGAGTGTTTTCGGAGGCCCGAGACGTGAGATCGGAGGAGGAAGAGTAAGAAGATGAAGAGTAAAAAGGTGAGGCGTTGACCAGCCCGCTGAGGGCAAGGCAACCACACAGGGCGATAAGCCTTGGCAAGCCGAGTCGTGGTTGTCCTGTCCTGATGGTGGTATCGGACATGGCGTTCTCCTTATTACTTTAACTTGCAATTCAATCAGGATACGCGACTGGGCAAGCCATCAATCGATTTCATCAAGGTTGCCATTTACCAAGCTTCAACGATTGAACGACATATATCACTATCTCTTGATGTCTTCCATGGGCTATGGGCGCGAGTGGCAGCAGAGGTTGCTGGCGTGCTGCGCCAGTAAACACTCTCAAAGGCGCAAGGCTTGCCATGCTCTGCGTTGCCAGATAAGCCCGAAGACGAGCGAGTTGAGCAGGCGATAGGCGAGCTGTATCGCCCAGATGGTGACGAGGCCGCCTTCCTGATGGACGCCCCACCACCAGGCCGCGGGCAGAAAGATCAGCCACTGCAGGCTCAAGGTGGCAAGCATTACGGTGCGATGGGCGCCGGCGCCCAGCAGTGCCTGGGCCAACACGATAGCAGTGCAGTCGAGCACGATCATGGCGGCCGTCATCTGCAGCGGCAGCAGGCCCAGTTCGATCAATTGCGGGCGATGCAGGAACAGCCCGAGTACGCTCTGGGGCGCGACCCATAGCGGCAAGCCCAGCAACAGCAGACACGGCAGTGCCACGCGCACGGTGTCCCACCCCCAGCGATGGGCCTCTTCATGCTCGCCGCTGCCCAGGGCCTGACCCACCAGACTCATGGCGGCCAGCCCAAGCCCGACACCGGGCAATATCAGCAGCAGGGAAAGATTCACCAGTACATGGCCGACCGCGACACTGGCCGCATCGATCTGACCGAGTATCCAGAACAGCATCGCGTAGCCCGCCGCGAACCACAGCTGCTGAAAGGAGTGGGGCACCGCCAGCTTGAGCAGCGTCAGGTAATGCGTCATCGGCGGCCAGGCGTGCAGGACACCGTGCAGACTGCGCTCGCCCAGCGTCGCCTTGATCCACAGCGCCAATGCGACCAGCAGGGACAGTGTCGTACCGGCCCCGGCACCATCGGCGCCCATCTGCGGGGCGCCGAACAGACCGTGGATCAGAATAATGCTGAGCACGACATTGACCGCCTGGGTGATCAGCATGATGCGCAGATAGATGCCGGTGCGCTGCAGGCCATTCCAGAAGCCTCTGAAGCAGAACGCCATGGCGACCGGTATCAGCCCCAGCACTCGCCATTGGAAATACGAGGCGGCCGTTTCATGTACGCCGGGTTGATCATTGATCAGTGACAGCAGCGGCTCTGCCCAGTGATGGCAGGCGAGGGTGACGGGAATGCCGATCGACAGCGCCAGCACCAGACCGGCATTCAGGCCTTCGCCACATCGCTCTGGCACCTCCTCGCCCAGCCGTCGCGAGGTCTGTGCCTGGACGGCGGAAGACAGCCCGAAGATCAAGGCCGTAACCATGAACATGGCATAGCCACCGATCCCCACACCCGCCAGCGCCGTCTCGCCCAGGCTGCCGACCAGTGCCGCATCGATGAGGTTGAGCAGGCTCTGCGACAGCATCGCCCCGATGATCGGCAGCGCCAGCTTCAGAATTCGTGTGTTGCGCGCAAGATCTCCCAGCATCAGACGCTCCCACGCGGGGAGTTGGAATGGTGAGAGGAATGGGGGGAGTGGGAGGAATCCAAAGCCTCGAAGGCGGCTGACAAACGGGGCACCAGTGAACTGGGCTGCGATGAACAGAACAGCGATAAACCGAGCAGAGACCAATAGGAGAGTAATAAACAAAGCAGTGACAACGGCAGCACGGGCGACTCACGACAGCGGACAAGGAAGAGCGACATGATAGCGCGCTCCGCAAACTGAAGACATCGCCTCTCAGACGACAGCGCGCCCCACCTCGTGAGAGGTGAGGCGCGCCGAGCTGACGTTGGCTCCATCAGCAGTCGAGAAGTCTCAAGTAGCGGATCAATCGGCGTCGGGATCGTAGCTCAGCACCGGTGACAGCCAGCGTTCCATCTCGGAAAGCTCCATTGCCTTGCGGCTCGCCAGGGACTGCACCTGATCGCGGGTGATCTTGCCCGTGGAGAAGTACTTCGATTCCGGATGCGCGAAATACCAGCCCGAAACGGCGGCCGCCGGCCACATGGCGAAGCTCTCGGTCAGCACCATGCCGGCATGCTTTTCAGGCTCGAGCATACGGAACAGTGTGGCCTTCTCGGTATGGTCCGGGCAGGCGGGATAGCCGGGCGCGGGGCGAATGCCGCGATACTTCTCGGCGATCAACGCCTCATTGTCGAGCACTTCCTCGCGATCGTAGCCCCAGAACTCCTTGCGCACGCGCTCGTGCAGGCGCTCGGCAAAGGCTTCGGCGAGACGGTCCGCCAGCGCCTTGACCATGATGGCGTTGTAATCATCGCCCGCCGCCTCGTACTCCCCCGCCAGTTCATCCGCGCCATGTCCGGTGGTCACGGCGAAGCCACCGATCCAGTCCGGCTTGCCACTGTCGCGCGGGGCGATGAAGTCGGCGAGACTGTGACAGACGCCATCACGATTCTTGGTCATCTGCTGACGGATGTGATGCAGGCGCTCGACCACCCGGGTACGTGACTCATCGGCGTAGACTTCCAGGGTGTCATCGTCGACACAGTTGGCCGGCCAGAAGCCGATCACGCCACGCGCCAATAGCACCTTGTCATCGATCAGCTTGCGCAGCATCACCCTGGCATCGGCAAACAGCGAACGCGCCGCTTCCCCGACCGTCTCATCCTGCAGAATCTTCGGGTACTTGCCCGCCAGCTGCCAGCTCATGAAGAAGGGCGTCCAGTCGATGCGCTCGACCAGTTCATTCAGATCGTAGTCATCGAAGACCTTGAGGCCGGTGAAGCTGGGGGCCGGCGGGGTATAATGCTCCCAGTCCGGCTGGAAACGGCGCTTGCGCGCCTCGTGGTAGTCAAGGTCCGCGGCCTTGGGGCGGCGCTTGGCATTGCGCTCGCGCACCACGGCGTACTCGGTGCGAATCTGGTCGACATAGGCTGCCTTGAGTTCCGGCGACAGCAGACGCGAGGCCACGCCCACCGCGCGCGAGGCGTCGGTGACATAGATGACCGGCTGATCATACTGCGGTTCGATCTTGACGGCGGTGTGTGCCTTGGACGTGGTCGCACCACCGATCAGCAGCGGCAATTCCAACCCTCGGCGCTGCATCTCCCTGGCGACATTGACCATCTCGTCCAGCGACGGCGTGATCAATCCCGAAAGCCCGATGATGTCAGCCTTCTCGTCGATGGCGGTCTGCAGGATCTTCTCCGCCGGCACCATCACGCCAAGATCGATCACTTCATAGTTGTTGCATTGAAGCACCACGCCGACGATGTTCTTGCCGATGTCATGGACATCGCCCTTGACGGTGGCCATGACGATCTTGCCCTTGGCCTGGGTCTCACCACTTTTCTCGGCCTCGATGAAGGGGATCAGGTGGGCGACCGCCTGCTTCATCACGCGCGCAGACTTCACCACCTGGGGCAGGAACATCTTGCCAGCACCGAACAGGTCACCGACCACGTTCATGCCGTCCATCAACGGCCCTTCGATGACCTCAATGGGTCGGGCTGCCTGCAGGCGCGCCTCTTCGGTATCTTCCTCGATATGGACGGTGATGCCCTTGACCAGCGCGTGCTCGATGCGCTTGTTGACCGACCAGCTGCGCCATTCGAGGTCTTCCTTCTTCTCGCCGCTGCTGCCATCGCCCTTGTACTTGTCGGCGATGTCGAGCAGACGCTCGGTGCTGTCAGCGCGGCGGTTGAGCACCACGTCCTCGACGGCGTCGCGCAGCTCCCGGGGCAGGTCATCGTAGAGCGCCAGCTGGCCGGCGTTGACGATCCCCATGCTCAGGCCCGCCTGGATGGCGTGATAGAGGAATACCGAGTGGATCGCTTCGCGGACCGGATTGTTGCCGCGGAACGAGAAGGACACGTTAGAGACGCCACCGGAAATCATCGCGTGGGGCAGGTTGTCATGAATCCAGCGCGTGGCCTCGATGAAATCGACCCCGTAGTTGTTGTGCTCCTCGATGCCGGTGGCGATGGCGAAGATGTTGGGGTCGAAGATGATGTCCTCGGCCGGGAAGCCGATGTCATCGACCAGCATCCGGTAGGCGCGCTCGCAGATCTCGATCTTGCGCTGATAGGTATCGGCCTGACCGACATCATCGAACGCCATGACTACCACGGCAGCGCCATGGCGACGACAGATCTGCGCTTGCTGCCGGAAGCTTTGCTCGCCTTCCTTGAGCGAGATGGAATTGACTACCGCCTTGCCTTGGATGCACTTGAGCCCCGCCTCGATGATGTCCCACTTCGAGGAGTCGACCATGATCGGCACTCGCGAGATGTCCGGCTCCGAGGCGATCAGATTCAGGAAGCGCACCATGGCCTCCTTCGATTCCAGCATGCCTTCATCCATGTTGATGTCGATGACCTGAGCGCCGTTCTCGACCTGCTCCAGTGCCACCTCAAGCGCGGTGGTGTAGTCCTCTTCCTTGATCAGGCGACGGAAGCGCGCAGAGCCGGTGACGTTGGTGCGCTCACCGACATTGACGAACAGCGAGTCCGGCTGGATGTTGAAGGGTTCAAGCCCTGACAGGCGGCAGGCCGGCGCGATATCCGGTATCTGGCGTGGCGGGTACTGGGCCACCACGCGCTTGACCGCCTGGATGTGCTGCGGAGTGGAGCCACAGCAACCGCCGATGATGTTGAGCAGACCATCAGCGGCGAAGGTGCCGATGATCTCGGCCATCTCGTCCGGGGTCTGGTCGTACTCGCCGAATTCGTTGGGTAAGCCGGCGTTGGGGTGCGCGGAGACGAAGGTATCGGCCTTCTCGGACAGCTCGCGCAGATAGGGGCGCAGCTCCTCGGCTCCCAGGGCACAGTTGAGGCCGACGCTCAGTGGGCGGGCATGACGTACCGAATTCCAGAAGGCTTCGGTGGTCTGGCCGGATAACGTGCGTCCCGAGGCATCGGTGATGGTGCCGGAAATCATCACCGGCAGGCGCGGATGACCTTCGTCGAACAGCTCCTCGAGAGCGTAGATCGCCGCCTTGGCATTCAGGGTGTCGAAGATGGTCTCGATCAGGATGAGATCCACTCCGCCCTCGAAGAGCGCCAATGCGGCCTCACGATAGTTGTCGCGCAGAATATCGAAGGTGACGTTGCGCTTGGCGGGGTCATTCACGTCCGGCGAGATGGAACAGGTGCGGCTGGTCGGGCCGAGTACCCCGGCGACGAAGCGCGGGATGCCGGTCTCGGCGGCCACGGCATCCGCCGTCTTGCGCGCCAGGCGTGCCGATTCGAGATTGATCTCGTGGACCAGCGCCTGCATGCCGTAATCGGACTGCGATAGCTGAGTGGCATTGAAGGTGTTGGTCTCGACGATATCGGCGCCGGCCTCGAAGTAGGCGCGGTGGATCGCCTCGACGATATCAGGACGAGTCAGCGCCAGCAGATCGTTGTTGCCCTTGATGTCACTGGGCCAGTCGGCGAAGCGCTCGCCACGGAAGTCTTCCTCCTCCAGCCCGTAGCTCTGCAACATGGTGCCCATGCCGCCATCGAGGATCAGGATACGCTCCTGCAATGCCTGGCTCAGCGCGTCGGGCAGGGGCAGATAATAGGGAATAGGGGATTGGGCTTGCGCCATGACGGACTCCAGCGTGCGTGACCTGTCGCGTTGTTTCCCTAGCGTGAGCGTGTAACTTTCTCGGCCAAGCCAGTACTGTTCCAGGTCAGTACTGGCTTAGCCAGTCATTTGTCGAGAAAGTCACACGCCACAGGCGCGAACTCATTGCTATTGAGAGGCGCTGGCGAGGGATCCGCTCACGAAATCCCTGCCTGGCCAGATGGCGCTATCGTATCAGACTGTAGAATCGTCACGATGAGCATGATTCATGCGCAACATGAGTCAGTCAGGAGTGCCCGCCGCGCGCAGGGCACCAAACCCGAGTGATTTGCTCAGGATTGCGAGTGCAGCAGGTTTTCCTTAACATGGAGCCATTAGTCACCTGACATCAAGAGAGTCTCTGCGCCATGAGTGAGAGCATCCAGATTACCGATAGCGCCCAGGAGTATCTTGCCGAGCTGCTCGAGAAGCAGAACGTCGAAGGTATCGGCGTGCGCATCTTCATCACCCAGCCGGGCACTCCGTATGCCGAGACCTGTCTCGCCTACTGCCGCCCGGGCGAGGAAGAGCCGACGGATGAGATCCTGGATCTGCCGAAGCTGAAGGTCTATCTCGACACGCACAGCGTGCCGTTCCTGGAAGAAGCGACCGTCGACTTCAATGCCGATCGCATGGGCGGGCAGCTGACCATCAAGGCGCCGAACGCCAAGATGCCCAAGGTCAACGCCAACAGCCCGCTGGAAGACCGCATCAACTACCTGCTCTACAGCGAGATCAATCCGGGTCTGGCGGCTCACGGTGGCGAGATCAAGTTGGTGCAGCTGACCGAAGAGCAGGTCGCCGTGTTGCAGTTCGGTGGCGGTTGCCAGGGGTGTTCCGCCGTCGATCTGACGCTGAAGGATGGTGTCGAGAAGACGCTGATGGAGCGTATCCCGGAACTGACCGGTGTGCGTGACGTCACCGATCACACCGACACGACCAACGCCTACTACAGCTGAGGTCGGGCCTGGCTTCAGGTCCGTGGCCAGGATCAATCCAGGTACAGGTCAGAAACACAATCTCCCACCGATTTTCGGTGGGAGATTTTTTATGGGTGCGACGTCAGACTCTCACCCTATTAAACGACCTGACGCAGGGTTGGGACATCCAGGCCAGGGCGTCTGGCGTATAGAGGGTGCTCAATGAAGTTGCTGAGTAAAGTATTAGATTTATCTGGTATCGTGGCAGTAGCTTTTTCATGCTGTCAGCGCCCCTCAGCTGGCCGGCATGACGCGTTTTTCCATCGAACGTTTCCTCCCATCGTCAAGAGATAGCCTTCATGAGTCTGGCCAACCTGCGCTTTCGCACCATCAACATCATCATCTGTGCGCTTTCCGCCTTGGCGGGTCTGGTGTTGCTGGTCGTGTTGGCATTCATTACCCGCAACGTGTCCGACCTGCAGCGTGACTGGCAGGAATATCAGCAGGCGCGCTCTGACAAGCCGCGCCTGGAAGGTCAGCTGACCAAGGCCCTGGGCTATGGCGGCATGGTGCATGACTTCAAGAATCTCGTGCTGCGTCAGGACCTCGAGCTAATCGGCGAGGTGCAGAACGAGATCGGTGCCGCTCGCAGCGCTCTGAGCCGTTACCAGAACCTTGGATTGACCCAAGGGGAGGAAAATGCGGTAGCGGGTCTGCGTGCCACTATCAATCGCTATGAGTTGATGGTGCCCAGAATACGCACGATGATCGAGCAAGGGCGTTCGAGTGCCGATATCGACAAGGTGGTTCAGATCGATGATTTCCAGGCCGTCTCGGGGCTGGATACCCTGCGGCGTATCTCCATCGCGGAACTGCGTGACAATGACAATCCGCTCGAGAACGGCATGGGCAAGGCTCGCCTGGTGGCCAACCTGCGCCGGGATCTCGGCTATGGCGAGATGATCCACCACTTCAAGAATTACGTGCTGCGCAGTGACGCCATCTATGGTCAGCAGGCGGCGCAGGATATCGAATCGCTGCGCGCCACCCTGGCGGCATATCGTGCGCTGGGCATGAACACCGCCGAGCAACGTGCCATCCGCGATATCGCCGATGTCATCCAGTCCTACAGTGACCGCTTGAACAAGGTCAACCAGTTGCATGACGAACAGGCGGATCTTTCACCGAGTGAGATCGATCAGCGGGTCAAGGTCAATGATGCGCCGGCGCTTGACGCACTGGCGGTGCTGGATCACGAAAGCCGCATGCGGATCGGGGCCACCTCTGCCGCGGTCGGCAAGACGCTCAAGCTGCTGGCCACGGTAGCCCCGGTGGTCAATGGCCTCGCGCTGGCGATGATCGTGGTACTGATCGGCATCTCCATGTGGCTGTTCGGGCGTTATGTGCTGGTGCCGATACGTCGTCTGACCCAGACCATGAATACCCTGGCCAATGACGATGTCAGCGTGGTGATCGACAGCACCCAGCACACCAATGAAGTGGGCCAGATGGCGCGGGCGTTGCAGAAGTTCAAGTACAACATCATCGAGAGCAACAACTACAAGAAGCGCATCACGCAACTGGCGATGCATGACTCTCTGACGGGACTGCCCAATCGACAGCATTTCTATGAGCGTGTCGAGCATTGGCTTGAAAGCGTCAATGACGAGGGCGGTCAGATGGCATGTCTGATGCTGGACATCGACAAGTTCAAGCCCATCAATGACACCCATGGCCATGCTGCCGGAGATGTGGCGCTCAAGGTGATCGCGGAGCGGCTCAATCAGGTGGTGCGCAAGGGCGATTTCGTCGCGCGTCTGGGAGGCGATGAGTTCGTGGTGCTGGTCCACAATGCGGACATCCAGGCGAATCTGGGTCGCCACGGCGAACTCGCCCAGCTGGCCCAGCGCATCATCGACAGCCTGGGCAAGCCATTCCTGTATGAAGAGCACAAGCTGGAAGTGGGCTGCAGCATCGGGATTGCCATCGCCCCTCAGCATGGCAGTGGGCGTGAACAGCTATCCCACAATGCGGATATGGCGCTCTACGCCGCCAAGAATGAGGGCCGCAATTGCGCGGTGCAATTCAGCCGCCATGATGAGCTTGGCCAGATTGTCGCTATTGCCAGCAAGAAGCATGAGGGGCACAAACAGCAGTGACGGAAGCTCAGGGGTTCTAGCCCTGGGGATCAAGCACTACAGAGTTCAAGCACTAGAGCAGAAGCCGCCTCAGTGGCAATGGAAATGGCAGTGGCAGTGGCAGCGACAGCAAGGCCTGATGCCGCATGAGCAGGCAAATTTACGGCGCCCCTCGGGGCGCCGTCTTGCGTCTAAGGGATCCAAACCACCAGCGGGCGGTGGGCGAGGGCGAGTGTTGCCCAGTACTGGCCTCGGCTTGCACGCTCATCGATACGGGGCTTGGGATAATTCTACGTTATCCATACGCTTCACGAGAATAATTTATGGTTTGCGACATCCATAACGGTTTGTTATGGTTTATAGCGAATTCGCCAACTGCGAAATATTTTATGAAAACCATGACAATGACTTCCACGATTCAGGGCCTGGCCCACCACACCCACGATGCCGTGATCAACCGCGCCAGCGCGCCGTTGTTCATCCGTCAGCCGACAACCGATGATGGTTGGGGCATCTATGAGCTGGTCAAGGCCTGCCCGCCGCTGGACCTCAATTCAGGGTATTCGTACGTTTTGCTGGCCACGCAGTTCCGTGACAGCTGCGCCATCGCGACAGATGAGGAAGGTGAGGTCGTCGGCTTCGTTTCCGGTTACACCCGCAACGACGCCCCGCAAACCTTCTTCCTGTGGCAGATCGCCGTCGGTGAGAAGGCGCGTGGTACTGGCCTGGCACGTCGCTTGATCGAAGCCGTGATGAAGCGTCCCGAAATGGCGCACGTGCGTCACCTCGAGACCACCATCACGCCGGACAACGAGGCGTCCTGGGCATTGTTCACTCGCCTCGCCGAGCGCTGGCAGGTGCCGCTGCACTCGCGTGAGTACTTCTCATCAGACCAGCTGGGTGGCGAGCACCTTGCCGAAAACCTGGTGCGCATCGGCCCGTTCCTGCCGAGCGACATCTGAGTGCTCGACGCGCTCAAGGCTCTTGTGCCGCCAGAGCCCATGTGCAGCACGGGCGAATAGCAAGTCGCAAGAAGTCCCGGACGGGACGCCGTCATGATTCTTGTGTCGGTCGTCGAGAAGAATCACGTCCCGTCCGGCAGATGTTCACGACAGGAAGGTTGTGACATCTCCTGCTGACCCCATGTGTGAGTGAGGTAGGGTCAGTGTCATTCGTTGGATCGTCTTTACATTCTGGTATGGCCATTTCAGTAGTCGGCCATCCATCACCAGGGAGGTGACAGCATGAATACGCAGATTCTCGAACAGATGGAATCCGAGGTACGCACTTATTCGCGTTCTTTCCCGACCGTTTTCACCAAGGCGCAGAATGTTCACCTGTTCACCGAGGACGGCAAGCGCTACATCGATTTCCTCGCCGGTGCCGGTGTGCTCAACTACGGGCATAACCATCCGGTACTCAAGAAGGCACTGGTCGATTACATCAGCAATGATGGCATCATCCACGGCCTGGATATGTGGACTTCCGCCAAGCGCGATTTCCTCGAAGCGCTGGAGGAAGTGATCCTCAAGCCGCGTGGTCTGGACTACAAGGTCCACTTCCCGGGGCCGACCGGCACCAACGCGGTGGAAGCTGCCATTCGTCTGGCGCGCAAGGTCTCCGGCCGCCACAATATCGTTTCGTTCACCAACGGCTTCCATGGTGTGACCATGGGTGCGCTGGCCACCACCGGTAACGCCAAGTTCCGTGATGCGGCAGGCCTGCCGGCGCAGGGTGCGCAATTCGTACCTTACGATGGCTACATGGGTGAGGGCATCGACACCGTTGCCTACCTCGACAAGCTTCTCAAGGATTCCTCCAGCGGTCTGGATCGCCCGGCAGCAGTGCTGGTCGAGACCGTGCAGGGTGAGGGCGGTATCAACCCGGCCTCCATCGAATGGCTGCAGCGTCTGGATGCCCTGTGCAAGGAGCACAAGATCCTGCTGATCGTCGATGATATCCAGGCGGGTTGTGGTCGTACCGGCAAGTTCTTCAGCTTCGAGCACGCCAACATCGTGCCGGACATCGTCTGCAACTCGAAGTCGCTGTCTGCCTCCGGTGTGCCGTTCGCGATGGTGATGATGCGTCCCGAGCTGGACCAGTGGAAGCCGAGCCAGTACAACGGCACCTTCCGTGGCCACGCCTTGGCCTTCGTGACCGGCGCCGCCGCACTGCGCCACTTCTGGAGCGATGACAAGTTCGAGCGCGATATCCAGCGCAAGGGCCGTATCGTCGAAGACCGCTTTCAGAAGATTGCCGCCAAGGCCCGCGAGAACGGCTTCGAAGCGCATGAGAAGGGCCGTGGCCTGATGCGCGGTATCGATGTCCGTGACGGTGAGCTGGCCGATGCCATCACCTCACGCTGCTTCGAGCAGGGCTTGATCATCGAGACCAGTGGTCACTCCGGTCAGGTCGTCAAGTGCCTGTGCCCGCTCACCATCCGCGACGAAGACCTGCTGGAAGCCCTCGATATCATCGAGGAAAACGCTGCCGCTGTGTTGTCCAAGTAACGCTGTCTTCCCGCGGGGTGCCCGGTCATCGGCGCCCCGCGGGTCGTTGGTGAGCCTCTGGCTTGCCATCCCCACCGATTGCCCATCCAGGTCATCCCTTCGTTACGGTAATCGCCATCTGTCAGCTGTCGATGTCAGGCAGCCTAGTGAGGAAAACACATGATCGTTCGCAATCTCGAAGAAGCCCGCAGCACGGATCGTCTGGTCAAGGCCGAGAATGGCAACTGGGATAGCACGCGCCTGCTGCTCGATGAAGATGGTGGCAAGTGTTCGTTCCACATCACCCGCATCTTTGAAGGCACCGAGACCCACATCCATTACAAGCACCACTATGAAGTGGTGTATTGCATGGAAGGTGAGGGTGAAGTCGAAACCCTGGCCGATGGCAAGATCTGGCCGATCAAGCCGGGCGACATCTATATTCTCAACGAGCATGATGATCACCTGCTGCGTGCCACCAAGACCATGCACCTGGCCTGTGTGTTCACCCCGGGTCTGACCGGCAAGGAAGTCCATCGTGAAGATGGCTCCTATGCACCTGCCGAAGCCTGAGATCCTGTCTCGACGTGAGTAAGGCGCGAAGCGTCTGACCTCATAGGGACAAGCGTCATCCAGAAAGCCCCGTAGCCTTGCTGCGGGGCTTTCTGCATCGTGGTGGTGAGAAACCGCTCCGTGAGGTTGCCGCGCAGCAGAACGTGCAGGGGTTTCCACGCTCAATTATCGTTAATGGTGCGCAGCTTGCCGGCTCTGCCAGTCAACAGTCGAGACGAGTATGCTCAAGTACGAACATGCGGTTATATCTCCTGGAAATTCCAACGAGGCAGTAGGCCATGGCAGATTCCACCCCAAAGACGACCCTCGCGCCGGGTGGCCGGCCCGGCTTCAGGCCGGCGGCACCTCATCCGCGCGAAGAAGAGCGTCTCAATAGCCTGCATTCTCTGCATGTCTTGGATAGTGACCATGAAAAGCGCTATGACGATCTGACGCGCCTGGTCGCTGATATCTTCGATGTGCCCATCTGCCTTGTGTCGCTGGTGGATGAAGACCGCCAGTGGTTCAAGGCCCATTGCGGGCTGGATGCACGGCAGACGGGCAGGGATCTCGCCTTCTGCGCCCACGCGCTGCATGAAGAGCGCTTTCTGGTCATCAATGATGCGCGCCAGGATGAACGCTTCTTTGATAACGCCCTGGTGACGGGGCCACCGCATGTCTGCTTCTACGCGGGTGCCGTGCTGCGTGACAGCAGCGGCCTGCCGCTGGGGACTCTGTGCCTGATCGACCACAAGCCCCGTCAACTGGATACGGCCCAGCTGGAGCGGCTGGAGCGCTGTGCACTGCTGGTCGAGAACGAGCTCATCCAGCGTGATGCGCTGCTGGCAGAGCGCGCACGCGCCACTCTGCAAGCCAATATCGACCCGATCACCGGCTACAGTCTGCGTCGCCGCTACCTGCAGCGAATGACGGCCTGGCTGCAGGAGCGCGCCAGTCAGGGGGCGCTGCAGGTCATCCTGGTCAAGCTGCAGAATGCCGAAAGGCTGCGCAAGCAGCAGGGCGTCGACTTCTACGAAGGCGTGCTGCAATCCCTGTCCCACCAGCTCAATGAAAACTTCGATGACGATGGCCTGCTCAAGGGGCGCGTCAGTCACGACACCCTGATGATCCTGTTGCCGCGTGACCAGGCATTGCACGGCATGCGCTGGCATCGCTTCGTGGAGCAACCCTGGCTGCTGCATCTCTCCGCCAATAACCGTCCGGATTTGTTGATCGGAGCGGGCACCTTCGTCATCGACAGCATGTCAGCGGCGGAACTGGTCGAGGTTCTAGAAGAGGAGCTTGTCTGTGCCAGTGAATGGGCACCGAAAGAGAAGGGCGTGCAGTTCGCGGATCTCACGGACAACCTCAACCTGCGCCTCGAGATGAACAACCGCTTTGCCCAGGCACTACGTGACAATGAACTGCGCATCCATCTGCAGCCCATCGTCACTGCGGACCGTCAAAGCCTCAGCGGGCAGGAAGTGCTTCTGCGCTGGCAGGACAAGAATCGCTGGATCACGCCCCATCAGATGTTGCGTATCGCCAGACACGCCGGATTGGATGAGGAGCTCGATATCTGGGTGCTACGCAGAGGCTGCGCCTTGCTGAGCCATTGGCTGGCGACCAGGAAGAGCAACGACACCTTGCTGCCACTGTCGCTGAACATCACGGCGTCGCGCCTTATCGAAAGCGAGTATATGGATGCCCTGCGCCGTGTCCTGCGCCTTTACCGGCTCAAGGGGGATTGCCTGCGCCTTGATGTCAGCGGTGTCGAGAGTTTCGTCGCGACGCCTGAGCCACTGGTCCTGGCGATGAAATCGCTGGCCAATGACGGCATCAGCTTCTGTGTCGATCGCTTCGGTCCTGAGCATGACAGCCTGCGGCTGCTGAGCATGCTGCCCATCACCAGCGTGAAACTTCATCCGCGCTGGATCAGTCTGCTGCAGACCGATCTACGTCAGGCACGCCTGTTGAAAGCCTGGACAGCGGCCTTGCATGCGCTGGAGATCTCCGCTGTGGCGGTCGGCATCGAACACGCACGTCAGCGCCAGACCATGATGGATCTGGGCTTTGACCAGTTGCAGGGCTATGCCTTCGGAGAACCCATGGCGCCAGAAGAGGATTACGGCAAGTGGTTGTCCAAGGTGGAGACATCGCTCGAGCAGCATGCGGGCGATTCTACTGTCTAATGAGGGTTGGGCCGTCACGAGCTGGAACCGACAAAGGCTGGCGCTATCAAGGGGGGAAGTCCTCAGGCAAGGCTTGAAGCCATCAGGGGCCCACGCGCACGAGCGTCATTTCGGCTCAGCTGTCGATGCATCACAGGGACAGCGCTGAAATGCCAGGGTGATATTGGCGGCTTCGAGGCCCAGTTTGCGCATCGAGGTCCGGTTCAGGATGCGACCATCCGGTTGCAGGTACATCCAGTCATCCATGTTGAACTCCCAGGTACTGTCGTCGATCGGCACCTGGAGCACATAGTTCATCCGCAAGGCGTTACCGCGGGTCGTCGCCGTCGCTTCGCCCGTCACATCTGCCGCTCGCCCAGTCCATTTGCGATCACCCGCCGGGGTAAAGGTCCAGCGGCGATGTTGTGTCTCGCCATCGGCGTAGACGAAGTCTTCCTCCAGAATCAGCTGGTCGCCTTGCATGCTGCCGATGACATCGACCACGAACCGCCGCGTCACCTCGCCACGGTAATTCTGCACCATGCCCCAGCCACGCGTGTGGCCCAGGAAGTAGTCATCAATGCGAAGCTCAGGGCCGCTATCCGCGAAATCCTCTATCTGAGGGCCGCTACAGGCTGACAGTCCCGCTGCCATGATCAACACGGCTGTGCGGCCGCTGATGCGCTGAAGGCGTCGAAAGCCGCTATGCAGGAATCCGGCGCTAGCTGACCGGCAGGACGAGAAGAAGGGCATCGCTGACTCCGCTTCGCGCCGACCCGTGAGTCATCACGGCGCGCGGCAAGGTTGAGTGACAAGATGTACGGTGAGGGTCACACACAGTACGAATTATTCTACAATACTTGTGCGTAAATTCTATCAAGGATAAGTTTGTTCGCGCTCTTGGGCAACCGGGCTGTATGACAGCTTGGATCGTGAACCTGGCCGTCGCTGATGCAAGGTGACAGGTTTCACTCGCTGGGCCTGGCTCGACGGACTCGACCTGATGGACCTTGCCTGATAAACCAAAGCGGCTGGCCATGCGGGCGCTCAGGATCACATACAAAGCCTGTAGGTAATGGTTCGTATAATATATATTATGTTAAATACGATGTTTCGTGACGCCGCTCAAGCCATGTCCGTCGATGCTATGTGCATGGATTCTGCGTGCCTGGATGCCTGGGCCTCGATCGCCAGGCACCAGACCTCCTGACCTGGCTGGGATAGATCCTGGCTGGCTTGGCGTCAATGCCAGCCCCTGAGTCAGCAAGCGGATGTCATTGAATTTGCTGATGTCATCTCTTTTGGCATGCCTTGTCAGTTTGGCGACAGTCTGACTCGCCGTGTCGGCGTGCTCTCGACCGAGATCGTATGGCTCCCATGCTGTTGACCCGTCGCTGCTGATCCAGTGACATCCTGAACAATGCGCAAACAGTGAGGTCTGGCTGTGCAAACTGTCGCAGAGGCTGCTTCTGCCTGGAGGGTGAATTCGATCAAGATTTTCGTCACCTGGAGGCGACGCAAGCCAAGCTGGCGTGATACCTCCAGCCAGCTGACGGCGGTCACAGGCCACGCCTGGTGGGAGCTTGTATGCTCTGTCCTCGACGGGCGACAGAAAGTGATCGCTACGTTGGTGAATCGCAGGAAATGGCTCGGCGTCAGGTGCTGAAACATGGACAGTCACCATTCGGGCTACGTATGATCGCCCCAAGTAACGCTTCGGTGCTATAACGCCCAGGCTATACAAGGGAATACCCGGGCATCGTCGTGTCAGTGTGCTGACTGACTGACGATGGACAAGAATTATGTCTGCCGTTCACACAGGTTGTAGAGCGGCAGCAAGGCTGAACAGGAACCTTCTCCCCTATGCTGATCCGCAAGCTGCTATTGCCTGTTACCTTGACCAGTGTCGTCGTCATGGCCGGCTGCGTCCCGGCACAACCGCAACCGCAGAAACCGGTATTGACGCCAGATGCCTTCTCGCAGCGCATCGACGCCCTGCAGGAACAGCTGGCAGGCCAATGCAACGTCCAACAGCAGCAACTTGCCGACCAGCAGGCGCTGAGCCGCTCTCTGCGTCGTGACGTGCGAGAAGTCGGCAGTCAGCTACGCCAGATCCATGCCGAGATGGAACGGCCCGCACAGCCACAGGCCGTGGAAGCCTGCAAGGCCGTGACCGATAACCCCATCCTCGACAAGACCCTGCTTGGGCGTGTCGAGTGGGTCGGCTTCCCGACCATCAGCAGCTACTTCAAGGCACGTATCGACACCGGTGCCAACACCTCGTCGCTGTCGGCGCGTGATATCACCGAATTCGAGCGCGACGGAGCCAAGTGGGTCAAGTTCAAGCTGGCACTGCGGGATGACGGCAAGTATTTCGTGTCAGGCGATCGTGACAAATGGGTCGAAGCCCAAGTCAGCCGCACGGTGACCATCGTCCAGGCCTCCGGCCGCGAAGAACGTCCCGTCGTCAGCCTGCTGATGACGCTGGGTGACATCAAGCAGAAGGTCGAGTTCACCCTCAATGATCGTCGCGATCTCACCTATCCGGTATTGCTGGGCCGCCGCTTCATGATGGACATCGCTGCGGTAGACGTCAGCCGTACCTTCATCAATGCACGTCCGGAATACCCGGGCAGTGCTCCCAGTAACGAAGCGGCCAAGGACGAGGACCCGAACGAAGGCAACCGCGACTGAGTGGCAAGCGCCCTCCTGTCTCCTCTGCCCGGCTTCGCTGCCTGACATGGCTCGGTGCTCCGCCGAGCCATCATGACTGCTCCAGACATTTCAAGGACTCCCATGTCGCGTTTTGCTTTCTATCTCCTGGTCGGCCTGTTGATGCTGATCGGTGTGGGCCTGACCGCCTATCGCCATATTTCGTTTGATGTGCCCTGGGTGCCCGGTGCACAACAGAAAGTGTGGGATATCGAAGCTCAGGTGGCCTTCACGGCCACTGGCGGCCCGGTCAAGGCATCGTTGGCGTTGCCGGAAAACCAGAAAGGCTACAGCGTTCTGACCGAGAACACGGCCTCCTCGGGCTTCGGGCTGTCCTATCTGGATGACCTGCCGGGCCGTCGTGCCGAATGGTCGATCCGTGAAGCGGCAGGCTCGCAGCTGCTGTATTACACCGTGACCATGCTGGAGTCCGACAATGCGACGCCTGCGGCCATCAAGCGCCTGCCGGCCCCTCAGGAAGTCTCCTGGGAGCGTCCCTACGATACCGCCGCGGCCCAGGTCATCGATCAGGCCCGTGAGCGCAGTGCCGATTCGTTCACCTTCGCACGTGAGTTGATCAAGCAGTTCGACAATCAGCGTCAGGGCGAGAATGCGCGCCTGCTGCTGACCCAGTTCGAGCGTCCCGAGCTCATGCTGCGCCTGCTCAATGAGGCCGGTGTCAGTGCGCGTCTGGTCAGCGGTCTTAGCCTGGAAGACGGACGTCGTCGCCAGACTGTCTCGTCCTGGTTGCAGGTCTTCGCCGAAACGCCGCAGGGCAACGAGGCGGTGGATATCGATGCCGCCGATGGCGAAGAGATCAACACCGACTGGGTGCTGATCAACCCGGAAACCGGCAAGCAAGGTGAGCCGGACAACCTGCTGCTGTGGGAAGGTCGTGGCGCGCCGATGCTGGAAGTCGAAGGTGGCGTGAATTCCCGTGTCAGCTTCTCGATGATCCGTCACAACGAGCCTGCGGCCGTCGCGGTGCGCAACAAGCTGGCCAATGACGAGCTGCTCAACTTCTCGATCCACTCGCTGCCACTGGAAGAGCAGGCGCTGTTCAAGACCATCCTGCTGATCCCGATCGGTGCGTTGGTCGTGGTACTGCTGCGTGTGCTGGTCGGCCTCAAGACCTCCGGTACCTTCATGCCGGTATTGATCGCCCTCGCCTTCATCCAGACCAGTCTGGTGACCGGCTTGATCGGTTTCCTGCTGATCGTCGCGACGGGCCTGGTGATCCGCAGTTACCTGTCGCGGCTCAATCTGCTGCTGGTGGCGAGGGTCTCGGTGGTGATCATCACGGTGATCGCGATCATTTCCATCTTCTCGGTACTCGCCTACCGCTTCGGCCTGAACGCCGGCCTGACCATCACCTTCTTCCCGATGATCATCCTGTCGTGGACCGTCGAGCGCATGTCGATCCTGTGGGAAGAGGAAGGTCCCAAGGAAGTGCTCAAGCAAGGTGGTGGTAGCCTTCTGACCGCCGTGCTGGCCTATCTGGCGATGAACAATCCGTGGGTGCGACACCTGACCTTCAACTTCCTCGGTCTGCAATTGGTGCTGATGGCCTTCATCCTGCTGCTCGGCAACTACACCGGCTATCGTCTGCTGGAATTGCGCCGCTTCAAGCCGCTGACGGAGGATTGAGATGCTCTCGTCATGGCTGAATCGCTGGTCGCGCAACTGGACCATGCCGGGCGCCTTGCGCGCCCGGGGGGTTGTCGGCATGAATCGCCGCAACATCGGGTATATCTCGAAATACAATGACCGCCGTCTCTACCCGCTGGTCGATGACAAGCTGCAGACCAAGCTGTTGTGTCAGAAATATGGCCTGGCCTCGCCGGAGATGATCGGCAAGGTCGCCAGCCAGTTCGAGGTCGAGCGTGTCGTCGACATGGTGCGCGATCACGCAGGTTTCGTGATCAAGCCGGCCAAGGGCTCAGGCGGCAAGGGGATTCTCGTCATTGAGCACCACGATGGCGAAGAGTATGTGAAGCCCAGCGGCGCGCGTATCACGCGTGCCGACATGGAGCGCCACGTCTCCAACATCCTGTCAGGGCTTTATTCGCTGGGCGGCTCACCGGATGTCGCGCTGGTCGAAGGCTTGATCTCCTTCGATCAGGCCTTCGCCGAGTTCACTTATGAAGGGGTGCCGGACATTCGCGTCATCGTCTTCAAGGGCTATCCCGTGATGGCGATGATGCGCCTGTCGACAGCGGCTTCGGATGGCAAGGCCAACCTTCACCAGGGGGCGGTCGGTGTCGGACTGGATATCGGCAGTGGCTGGGCGGTGCGCGGCGTGCAGTACGATCGTCCGCAGTTTGCGCACCCCGATACCGGGCACGATATCTTCTCGCTCAAGGTGCCGCAGTGGGACACCCTGCTCGAGCTGGCTGCCGGCTGTTACGAGATGACGGGGCTGGGGTATCTGGGCACGGACATGGTGCTGGATCGTCGCCATGGCCCGATGCTGCTGGAGCTCAACGCCCGCCCGGGGCTGGCCATCCAGATGGCCAATGGCGAGGGCCTGCGCAAGCGGCTCGAGCTGATCGAGCGTCAGCCCGATGGTGTGCCGGTTGCCGAGCGTGTCGCCTTTGCGCGCAAGCACTTCTCGCGCAGCAAGGAAGATGTCGCCAATGTCGGCATGGCGCCCATCGCGGACTGATATCAGTCCTGAAGGTCTGCTGAATGATCAGGCAGCCTGACCACCCGGAAAAACAAGAACACCCCGCCTTGGCGGGGTGTTCTTGTTTGCGCACTCACCTGGCCTCAGCTCAGCCGGGGTCCATGCTCAACATCAGGCGACTACCCATGGGCACCACCGGTGAGCGATGGATCAGCCCTCGCCCTTCGTTGCCCGGCCAGCACTCTCCCTTGAGCAACGCCAGGCTACCCGGGCGCAGCTCATGTATCTCGCCGGGGGCCAGGCAAATGTCCTGATGACCAGGTTGGCCGTGGCCCAGCGCCAGTCTGTCGGCAGCATGTTCCGGCAGCCACTGGGTGCCCGGGCCATCATAGGTCGTCACCAATCTGACCGGGATGCGGTCGACATGAAAGCGCGGGCACATGGCGCTCTGGGTCATCTCCAGCCGCATGCCGATATCCTTGACCTCGAAGAGCTCGCCCATGGCCTCACCCAGTACACGGATATCGTCTATCAGCGCAGCCCCGGCATCCGGTGCGGGAAGGTAACGCTCCAGCGCCTCACGCAGGTCATTGATAGGCCCGCGCCAGCGCATGCGCAGCGGGTAGGCACCCGAGGACTGAGCCTTGACCGCCATTTTCAATGCCGCATCGATGCGGCGCTGCATCACGGCAAGGCTGATGTCGGGTTCGAAGATCGCCCCCAGATCCTGTGCTTCGTGCCCGATATGCCAATGGGTCGCGGGCCTTGGCGCTGATGTGTGAGCCGAAGATGACGGACTGGCTGCCAGCCGTGGCTCGGGCCGTGTGGAAAGGGGTGGGTGCAGCGCCTCGAACTGGGCCATGAAATCCTCCTGTCAGGGATGGTCGCTGGTCTACCGCCGCGACCAAGAAAGCAATAATTGTTATGTTATATCATATTGATCGCTTGTCCACGATTTCATGTCGGTCCCCACCGTGCGTTGCCTTTGAGTGACTCACGCAGCCCCGATGCCTTTGCCGGTGGCCCGTCATGGCCCATTTGCCCTAGAATAAGCATCTGGTCATTCAGGCTGCGCGCTGACGGACTTGCCCTCATCGCGCTTGACGCCTTTTGACATCCGGGATTCACGACACTCAGGATTCTTCATGCCAGAGCCACTTTCGCTGATCGACCAGGCTGAACGTCAATGTCTGGCGCGCGGTGTGCGATTTACGCCGATTCGGCGACGTGTACTGGAAATGATCGCGACCAGTCATGGCGCACTCAAGGCGTATGACCTGCTGGATCAGCTCGCCAAGGAACATGGCGCTGCCCGCCCTCCCACGATCTATCGTGCGCTGGACTTCCTGCTCGAACAGGGGCTCGTCCATCGCATCGAATCACTCAATGCCTACCTTGCCTGCCACTGCCCGGAACATCAGCACGGATTTCAGCTGTTGATCTGCCGCGGCTGCGGTCGTGTCGAGGAAATGCATGATGACGATCTCGGCACCCGGCTCGTCGCCAGCGCCGATCGCCATGGTTTCTCGATCGAACGCCAGACCATCGAACTCGAGGGGCGTTGCCAGGATTGCATCTCTCAAGCAGCTGTCATGGCAGAAAACGCTCAGTGAACGGCGCTTGCGAGCGCTTTTGATACGATATAACATTTGCTTCCCACGGAGGACGTCACATGCTGGACATCCGCATCTCACAGGCGCAAGTCGTCAATGAAGGCACCATTTCCACTCAGGATGTGGGCATCAAGGACGGGCGTATTCACGCCATCGGCAGCGACCTGTCTCACCTCGATGCACGTGAAGTGATTGATGCCGCTGGCCGCCATCTGCTGCCGGGCATGATCGATGATCAGGTGCACTTCCGTGAGCCGGGCCTGACCGCCAAGGGCAACATCGCCACCGAGTCTGCTGCCGCCGTAGCCGGGGGGATTACCACCTTCTTCGACATGCCCAACGTCAAGCCGGCGACTCTGGACAGCGATGCACTGGAGGCCAAGTTCGCCGTGGCGGCCGGTCGTGCCCATGCCAACCACGCCTTCTATCTGGGTGCCAGCAACGATAACCTGGAAGCGATCAAGACGCTGGATCCGAATCAGACCTGCGGCATCAAAATCTTCATGGGCGCCTCTACCGGCAACATGCTGGTCGATGACCCGGAGATTCTCGAAGGCATCTTCAAGCATGCCCCGACGCCCATCGTCACGCATTGCGAAGACACGCCGATGATTCTCGAGAACGAGGCGCGCTGGCGTGAGCGTTTCGGGGAAGATGTGCCCTTCTCCGAACACGGTCTGATCCGCTCGCGCGAAGCCTGCATCAAGAGCTCGCGTCTGGCGATCGACCTGGCGACCCGCAACGGTACCCAGCTGCATGTCCTGCACCTGACCACCGCCGAGGAAATGGCGCTGTTCAAGGCCGGCCCGATGAAGGGCAAGCAGATCACCGCCGAAGTCTGCGCGCATCACCTGTGGTTCAGCGACGCCGATTACGACACCCGTGGCAGCCTGATCAAGTGCAACCCGGCAGTAAAGACCGCCGAAGACCGCGCCGCCCTGCGCGCTGCCGTGATGGATGGCCGTATTGATATCATCGCCACCGATCACGCGCCGCATACCTGGGAAGAGAAGCAGAACCCGTACTTCAAGGCGCCTTCCGGCCTGCCGCTGGTGCAGCATGCCCTGCTGTCACTGCTCGATCAGGTCCAGGACGGCATCTACGACCTGGAAACTCTGGTGCAGAAGACCAGCCACAACGTGGCGGATCGCTTCTCCATCGTCGATCGCGGCTATATCCGTGAAGGGGCCTTCGCTGACCTCGTGCTGGTCGATCTGAATGGCGAGACCAGCGTCACGCGTGACAACGTGCTCTACAAGTGTGGCTGGAGCCCCTTCGATGGCGTGACCTTCAAGGCGCGTATCGATGCGACCTTCGTCAACGGCGTGAAAGCCTATGACGGCAAGACCGTCAACCCGGTGGCCAACGGCCAGCGTCTCTCGTTCAACCGCGGCTGATGGCGGTCATGGCGTGTCGATTCTCGGCACGCCTTGCCCGCATCATGCCGTGATCACTAACAAAGGAAGTGGTGTCATGAGTATGCATGCGGGCTCTCCCCTGGCCTCTCGCCAGGTATTCTGCGAAAAGCTGCTGTCCCGGGTCCAGCGCACGCTGGGTTCGCGGGCCGCGCGTAGCCTGCCCCTGAGCGTGCTGGGTGCGCTTGCCGTTCTGGCGGCCCCCAACGCGCAAGCCGAAGACAGTGCGCCACTGCATGTCGCCGTCAGCGTGCCACCCGTCGAGTGGATGGTCGATCAGCTGGCCGGGGATCATGTCGCGATCACCACGCTGGTCAAGCCGGGCAACAGCCCGCACACCTATGACCCGACCCCCCGCCAGGTGGCCGAGTTGTCGACGGTTCCCCTCTATCTCGCCATCGGCGTACCCTTCGAGCAGGTCTGGTTGCCGCGTCTCGAGAAGAACAATGCCGAGATGCAGGTGGTGCATCTTGAGGAGGGCCTCAACACACGCCACTTCGGCAGTGGCGAGGCACATGATCATGGTCATGATGAAGCGCATGCTCATAAGCAAGAGCATGATGAGCATCACGACGCGCATCATGATGATGATCACTCCGACGATCATGCCGATCATGCCGATCATGCCGATCATGCCGATCATGCCGATCATGCCGATCATGCCGATCATGATGAGCATGCCGATCATGATGAGCATGAAGATCACGACGAGCACCACCACGATGAGCACGAAGGTCACGAAGAGCATCATGACGAGCACGCAGGTCATGACGCCCATCATGACGAGGATGAGGGTCTCGGCGAAGCCGATCCTCACCTCTGGCTGGATCCGCAGCGCATGCAGACCGTCGTCGAGCGTGCCGCCGAGGTGCTCGAGGCTCGCCTTCCGCAGCATGCCAGCGAGATCGATGCCAATGAGCAGCGTCTGCTCAAGACCTTGAGTGAGCTGGATGAGCAGATCGCTCAGACGCTGGCCCCCTACAAGGGCCGTAACTTCCTGATCTTCCATCCCAGTTTCGGCTACTTCGCGGACCGCTACTCGCTCGAGCAGCATGCCATTGAAGTCAGTGGCCGAGAGCCCACGCCGCGCGAGATGGCCATGCTGATCACGCGTGCCAAGGATGAGAACATCGGCACCATCTTCGTCTCTGGACAGTTCTCCCAGACGGCGGCCAAGCGGATCGCAAGCTCTCTGGAGGCCGAAGTGGCAGTGCTGGACCCGCTGGCAGAGGACTATCTCGACAACCTGAAGCACGCCACCGAAGCGCTGAAGGCAGGTTTCGAGCTGACTGACAGCCAGTAATTGCCGGCCGGGTATTGCGCATGGCGTCTGATCTTGCACAATGCCTGCCCCATCGAAAAGTCAGACGGGCGCTCATGCGCCCGTCTGCGTTGCAACGAGGTACCTTACGTCATGGTCAGCCCCATCTCCGTCGCGCGCCCGCGCACGGACAGCCATCCGGAGGCGTCAGCCACCGGGCGCAGTGTCGGACCGGTCTTTCGCCCGGTGCCGGCAGATGCACCGGATGCCATTGATATTCGCGGCGTGACCTTCCGGTATGGCGAGCAGGTCATTCTCGACGATGTCGACTTTCAGGTCGGCGCGCGCGAGATCGTGGGACTGATCGGGCCCAACGGTGGTGGCAAGAGCACTTTGCTCAAGCTGATACTCGGTCTTCACAAGCCAGCGGCTGGCTGTGTCCGGGTGCTGGGGCGCACGCCTCAGACTGCTGCGCGCCATATCGGCTATGTGCCGCAGTTTGCCAACTTCGTGAAGCGCTTCCCCATCCGTGTGGAAGATGTCGTGCTGATGGGGCGTCAAGGGCGTCGTCGCCAGTGGGGCCCGTGGCCACGCGCGGACCGTGAGGCGATCGGTGCAGTGCTGGAAGAAGTCGGCATCAGTCACCTGCGCCGTCGACATATCGATGCCCTCTCCGGCGGTCAGTTGCAGCGTGTGCTGATCGCTCGCGCCCTGGCGGCCGAGCCTCAGTTGCTGCTGCTGGATGAGCCCACCGCGAGTGTCGACAGCGACGGCGAGCGCTCGCTGTTCGAGCTGTTCAATCGTCTGGCCAACCGCATGAGCGTGGTGGTGATCAGTCACGATCTCGGCTTCATCAGTGACTACGTCGATCGAGTGGCCTGCCTCAACCGCAAGATGATCGTCCATGACACCGAGACGCTCACCGCCGAATCGATCGAGCGGCTCTATGGCGAACACGTCCAGATGATCCATCACCATCACTGATGTCGCGGCCGGTGACTGCTCGTCTGGCCTGTTTCACTTCCTTCACGTCGCCCGCTCTGCGCTCTAGGCTTACACTACATGAATTTCATCACCGCCCTGGGCAGCCAGGATTTTCTCCAGAACGCCCTCTTCGCCGGTCTGCTGGCCAGTCTTGCGGCCGGTCTGGTCGGCCCCTATGTCGTGGTACGCCGCATCGGCTATCTGGCCGGGGGGATCGCCCATACCGTGCTTGCCGGCATGGGGATCGCCTACTTCATGGGCGCAAGCCCTTTGGTCGGCGCCTTCATCAGTGCCATCCTCGCCGCCTTGCTGATCGGCTACATCAGTCTCAAGGGTTTTGATCAGGAAGACACCGTCATCGGTGCGCTGTGGGCAATTGGCATGGCTACCGGCATTCTGTTCATCAGTCAGACCCCGGGTTACAAGGTCGACCTGATGAGCTACCTGTTCGGCAACCTGCTGCTGGTGCCCGCGGATGCCATCGGTACCCTTGCCTGGATGGTGGGAGGTCTGGCGCTGGTGTTGTTGCTGGTACATCGCCCGCTGACTGCGGTGATCTTCGATGAAGAGTTCGCGCGTCTGCGGGGCGTGCCGGTCAAGACGCTCTATCTGCTGCTGCTGGTGATGGTGGCGATCACCGTCGTGTTGCTGCTGCAGGCCGTGGGCTTGATCATGGTGTTGGCCTTGTTGTCCTTGCCTGCCGCGCTTGCCGGCCATCATGCCCGCTCACTTGGCATGATGATCGTGATCGCGAGCCTGGCGGCCATGGCCTTCACTACAGGTGGGCTGGCGCTCTCGTGGCAGTTCGACCTGCCTGCCGGTGCGACCATCGTGCTGGTGGCCGGTGTCGCCTACCTGCTGTCGCTCATCTGGCGCAGTGCCCGTGGCGGGCTGCGTCGCTGATTCGCGGCTTGTGATACTGAATACTGCGTGAGCCCCTGCCAGCGTGACATGACACTGGCAGGGGCTTCGATATGGACTCTGCAAGGAAACACCCTCAATGGCACAGGATGGACTACTCAAGTCGCTGGAGACTGCCGATGTCGGCGAGAAGGTTGCGCTGGATGCGCTGATCGCCGCCTTGCCCTGGAATGGCGACGGCCTGATTCCCGCCATCGCGCAACAGCACGACAGTGGTGAGGTATTGATGATGGCGTGGATGAACGCCGAAGCCCTGCACGAGACGCTCTCCACTGGTCGCGTGTGCTACTTCTCACGCTCACGCAGCAAGCTGTGGCGCAAGGGCGAGAGTTCGGGCCAACAGCAGAGGCTGGTCAGTACGCATCTGGACTGCGATGGCGACACCCTGCTGGTCAAGGTCGATCAGACAGGCCCTGCCTGCCATACCGGCCGCAAGAGCTGCTTCTACTGGCGCCTGGATGCTGAAGGTGCCGAGATTACCGATGCACCGATCATTGATCCGAACACCCTGTATGGCAACGCCTGAACATCGCCACTCTCTCAGGCGCGGCGTGACGTCGGTCATGACGCGCCTGCTGACCGGTTTGCTGCGCGGCTATCAGCTGGTGCTCAGCCCGCTGCTGGGGCCGCGTTGTCGCTTCTACCCTTCCTGCTCCAGTTATGGACTTGAGGCCATCAAGGTGCATGGGCCCCTCAAGGGGTGCTGGCTCACGGCCAGGCGTCTGTCGCGCTGCCACCCACTGGGTGGGCCGGGTGGCGTGGACCCCGTGCCACCGCGCAAGAATCACGCCTCGTCTGCCAGCTGCTGTGATGCGCATGATAAGGACGACGCGCCCAGGTCTTGATGACGCATGACAGCGTCTTGCATCGTGGACGCTCGTACGCATGTGAAGAAATTATGTGCTATCATTCACATGTATATGGTGTCAGCTGTGACGCCATCGTCAGTCAGCAGGAGAATGTCATGTCCACCGCAGCCGCCCTCGATCGTGTGTCCCCGACCAGCCCCAGTGCGGGCCGCGTTGCCCTCAAGTCCTTCTTCAACATCATGGAGAAGTGGCAGTGCAGCGCGGCGGATCAGCGCGTGCTGCTGGGGGGTATCGGCACCACCACCTACCACAAGTACCGCAAGCTGCCGGAAGTGCGCCTGCCCAACGACACCCTGGAGCGTATCTCCTACGTGATGGGGATTCACAAGGCCCTGCGCATCCTGTTCAGCAATACGCCTGAGATGGCCCATGAATGGGTGCGTCGCCCCAATCGTGCGGCGCCCTTCAATGGCCAGAGTGCGCTGGACTACATGCTGGCCGGTCAGGTGGTCTCGCTGGCCGACACTCGCCGTTATCTCGACGGAGTGCGTGGATGAGCGAATGGACGAGCGAAGGCAAGCATGTCGATGACTCCGCCCTGCCCGCGCTGACGCTGCCGGACTGGCAGAACGCCTGGCGTGTGATCTCCAGCGCCTTCCCGCCCATTTCGGTATTCGAGGATATTCTCGAGCCTGATGAGCTGGAAATGGCGTTTGCCATCGAGGCGCTGACCAATGATCGCCTGCGCGAAGAAGCCGGCGAGCTGAATCGCGTCGCACCGCAAGACCGCATCAGCGGGCCGGGTTCCACGCCGGTGATGGCCGCCTTCACGCACATCGGGCGCGCCTCGCGCTTTACCGATGGCAGTTTCGGGGTCTATTACTGCGCCAGTACGCTGGACACCGCGATCAGCGAGACCCGCTTCCACATGGCGCGCTTTCTGGCCGATACCGCGCAGCCCAGTCAGGAAATGACCATGCGCAGCTACGTCAATCGCGTGACGCAGCCACTGCATGACATTCGCGAGGGTCATGACGCCCTCTGTCAGCCAGACATGGCCAGCTACCCTGCCGGCCAGGCCTTTGCCGCCAGGTTGCGAGAGGCTGGCAGCTTTGGCCTGCTCTATCCGAGCGTGCGCCACGCCCAGGTGGATGCAGGCGCCGAGTGCGCCGCCATTCTGCGTCCGCCGGCGGTCAGCATCCCCATTCAGGGGCCGCACCTGCGTTATGTCTGGGATGGGCAGCATCAGGCGATGACGCATGTGCTGGAGGTGCGCGAGCATCGCTGAGGGTGTGAAAACGCCCTGCTGAACGACCTGAGAAAGCCCTGAGAAATTCTTGAGAAAAACCCAAAAAAGACGCCCGCCATTCCAGTCTCGAGATTTCGAGCGGAATGGCGGGCGTCTTGCGTTACTCGGGTCGGCTCAGACCTGAATCATCAGGTCTGAAGCCTCAGAGCGAAAACGCCAGGCCTCAGGCGTTGGCGTGAAGCTCGGCTACGCCGTAGATACGCTTGAGCATCGCATGCAAGCCGTTGGAGCGCGTCGGCGACAGGTGCTTGTCGAGGCCAAGCTCATTGAGGAAGGTCGGCTGGGTGGCGACGATTTCCTGCGGCGTCCGGTCGTTGTAGATGCGTAGCACCACGGCGATCAGGCCAGCCACGATGGCGGCGTCCGAGGTCGCCTGGAAATGCAGGCGCTGCTCGCTGCCTTCGCCACGCACTTCGGGATGGATCCAGACGTTGGACTGGCAGCCATCGATCTTGGTCTCAGGGCCTTTGAGTGCCTCCGGGTATTCCGGCAGCGCCTTGCCCATGTCGATGATGTACTGATAGCGGTCCATCCAGTTGTCGAAGAAGCTGAATTCCTCGACCAGTTCCGCCTGCGCTTGTTGCGCGTCGCTCATGCTGACTCCCGATGATGTCGCTACAAAGTGTCTGAAGATACGCTGTCGCCATGATAACGCCTGACTCAGGCGGACGCACGGTGCCTTCGGCCTGAGCGCCCAGGACAACGCTCATTGGTCGTGTTCTGACGCCTCAGGGGGATAGCCTGGCGTCGCCAGCGAATGCCTGGCCATCTGCTGTTGCCACTCGCTGTCCTCGGCGTGCAGATAGCGCGATGTCGTATCCAGTCGCGAGTGTCTGGCGGAGCGTGACAGAAAGCGCAGCTCTACCCCGGCCTGTGCCTGATGGGTGATCGCGGTGTGGCGCAGCCAGTGAGGGCTTGCCTGGTCGAGGGTGCGTGCCATCAGCTCGCTGGCATCGCCGGGGCGCTGGATGCGCTGGCGCATGTCGTTGGCGGCTCGGGCAAAAGTCTGCTTGATCAAGCGGTAGAGCTGGTTGTCGCCGAGCGGTGTCGTGCCATCCAGGCGCGCCAGTAGCGGCAGCGACTCATCGGTGGGCAGTGCCTGCGGCAGATCACTGAGCCCGCGCAGGCGTCGCCAGCGAACCAGCGCCTCGAGCATCGGCGGCGGCAGCGGAATCTCGGCCAGCTTGGCGCCCTTGCCTATCACGCGCCACCACAACTGGCCTTCTCGCTTGACGATATCCCCCATCCTTGCGGCTGCCATTTCCGCAATGCGGGGCGCCATCAGATAGGCGAACGCGAACAGAAAGCGCTGGCGCTCGGCCACGAAGCGCTCGCGGGACACCTCGTCTTCAGGTGAAGCACGGACCGGTGTCAACTCCTCGCAATGCGCTTCGATACGCCTCCACAACCAGTCCCATAGCGGGCGCTCAAGATAGCGTTCGATGCGCAGCGTGCGGTTGTCCATGCGGCGCTTGTCGCGCATCAGACGGAACGGATTGCGTGACAGGTAGCCGGCCTCGATCAGCCATGCATACATGCCCTGCAGGATCACCAGGCTCTGACGGCGGCTGGCGGGGGCCAGCGGGCCGCGAAAGGGTCGCCACTGCGGATGCTTGCGGGCGCGCACGCTGCCGATCCAGACCTCTGCAGGCTGAGGGTCGGCCAGAAACGCCTCGAAGTGCGCGAGTCGTTCGCGATCCAGGCTGGCCAGGGCGGATGCTCTGCCCTGCTCTCCCTCGGCCTTGAGCCATAGCAGCAGGCGCTCCGCCTCCTTGCGATAGGCACGCAGCGTCTGAGCGCTGTGGCGATATTCGTTGAGCCAGGCGGCCACGGCCTCGACATCCGTGTGGGCGCGAATCAGTGAGCGATCATCAGCGGCCGTCAGCTGAGCATGTTGCTGCACTCTTGATAGCTCGCCCTCCAGATGCCCGACCAGCGCGGTGATGCCGTCATGCGTGCTTTCTTCCACCGATCAACTCCCGTTGCTGCTCATGGCTGTATATCGCCCGTCTGGCGCGTCATATCAGGCGTGCGCCGCGCTATGGCGCCCCTGGCATTCACTTGTCTGCCCTTTCCTGCTCTACCCATCCCTGCTCTGTCCTTGCCTGTTCTGCCCTACCCTATTCTCTCCAGCCTTGGCCTGTCCTCGGGGCTGATTGTGACGTTATGATCAAGATAATTCAAGATAAGGCGCGTAATCATGAATTTATAGAGTACAATGTATCGTAAATTACGTATTACGTAATATGTAATTATCTTTATCTTGTGAGAAAACATCGCTAAGATGGGCACCAGACTGGCGGCAGGCCGATGGCACAATAGGGTGAGTGACATCACGGCAATGCTCTCGTCAGATGGCGTGGCCCATCAGCTGTCAGCACGTGCTTGTAGAGTGCACGTTTGAGAGTGGTAGTTGGTCGCGCTTCGTGGCGTAATGGCGGCCAGGCAGCAAAGACTTGCGACGAATCAATGACAGACCATGTATCAATGACGGACTACGGACGGAGATTCCCATGGCGCGCACTGGCGTCCAGTACGAGGATGTACAACGAGCCATCGAGTCACTGATGGCACGGGGCGAGGCCCCGAGCGTGCAGAAGATTCGTGAAGTGCTGGGGACCGGCAGCTTCACCACTATCAGCGATCACCTGCGTGATTGGCGCCAGCGGCGCGCCGAGAAGCGTGATGAGCCACTGAGTCAGGCCATGCCTGACAGTCTCACCGAGACCCTGGCCACGGTCTGGAAGGAGGCGCAGTCATTGGCCAATGAAAGCTTGGTGCACTATCGCCAGGAAGCGGACAAGCAGACCGTCGAGGCGCGTGAGGCCCAAGCGCAGGCACAGCGCCGCGCGGAAGATGCCGAACAGCGTCTCAGCGCCCTGTCCGAGCAATTGGCCCAGGTGCAGGCGCGCCTCGAAGAGCGCGTGCAGGCATTGGCGACATTGACCAATGAGCAGGAACATTGGCAGCAGCTGCAGGACAAGCTCGAAAAGCGTCTGACCTTGGCCCAGGAAGACATCGCGGCCATGGAGCGCACGCGCGAAGTAGACCATGAGCGCCATCAGCAGGCGATTCAGGCGCAGGAAAGCGAGTGGAAGGAGCGCCTCGCGCAGGAAGAGGCGCGTCATGAAGCCAGTGAAACGCGCCTGATGAAGATGCTGGATGATGCACGTCTCGAGAAAAGCGAGCTCGACAAACAGCATCGACGTCGTCAGGAGCAGCTCGAGAAGCGCGTCGAGCGTCTCGATGCCCAGGCGGCCGAGCAACGCAAGCAGCTGCAGGAAGAAGAGCGTCGCCGCTTTGAGGAGGCCTCGGCTCGCCAGCAGCGCGAGACGGAGCTCAAGGACATGCGCGCGCAGCTGGAGCACTCCTCGGCGGAATACTCACGCCTGGAGGCTCAGCTTGGGCAGCTGACGCATGAAAACAAGTTGCTCAAGGAGCGTCTGGCCTTTGCGCCCTTGCCGCCTTTCGTATGCTGAAGGCCTGTTCGAGTGATCACCACGCACTTGCGGTGTGATCACCGTGACCGACATGACGCAGTGCACACGAAAACGCCGCCCAGATGGGCGGCGTTTTTTGTCAGTGCTGTCGTGTTCTCTATCTCGTGATGCCAAGCTCGTGATTTCAGAGCCGTCAGTGTCGTGATGGCGACGCCATCGAGTGGATAGCAAGTTGTCGAAGATGCAGCGAATACCTCACAGCAGCTCTTCCGCGACCAGCGCCAGGCGTGAGCGCTCGACGCACTTGAGTGTCACGTGACTGGCATGCGGCCACGAGCTGAAGCGCTGCACTGCCACCGCAAGACCACAGGTGTTGGCGGTCAGATAGGGAGTGTCTATCTGGCCGACGTTGCCCAGCAGTACCACCTTGGTGTTGGCGCCCGCCCGTGTCAGCAACCCCTTGAGCTGCTTGGGTGTCAGGTTCTGGGCTTCATCGATGATCAGGAAGGTATCGCTCAACGTGCGGCCACGCATGAAGGACGGGGAGCGAATCTGGACACGATTACCGATCCAGGCGCGCGTGGCCTCCTCGTTCCAGGCGCTGGTGCCTTCTCCCTCCTTGCGTAGCAGGTTGTCCATGTTGTCGTGGAAGGCGCCCATCCACGGCGACATCTTCTCTTCTTCGGTACCGGGCAGAAAGCCGATCTCTTCGCCCATCGCGATCGGCGCGCGGGTGAAGATGATGCGTTCGAAACGCTTCTTCTCCAGTGTCTGCTCGAACGCGGCAGCCAACGTCATGTAGGTCTTGCCGGTACCGGCACTGCCCGCGATCGACACCATGTCGACGCTGTCGTCCATCAGCAGATTGAGTGCAAAGTTCTGGCGACTGTCATGGGCGTTCACTCCCCAGGCGCTGCGCTCGTTGCGATAGTTCTGCAGCACTTCCAGACGTGCATAGTCGTGCTCCAGCTCGCGCACGATGGCCTCGAAGCTGGCGCCATCATCCCCATCGCAATCCGCGATCAGCATGCCAGGGTACCAGTCCTTGGGCATCTGGCCTGACAGCTCATAGAAGGTGCGATGGTGCTCGCGCGTGACGGTGACATCGACCTGCATGTCGTCCCAGACGCCCTGGCCGTCGTGGCCGGCCTCGTGAAAGAGCTTGACGCCCTCGATCATGACGTCGCTGTCGGTGAAGGCGCGGTCCGTCAGATAGTCTTCCACCGCCATGCCCAGGGCGGCGGCCTTGATACGTAGATTGATGTCCTTGGTCACCAGGATGACCGAGGCGTCCTGACAGCGTGCAGACAGGCTGCGAGTCTCGGCAAGAATGCGATTGTCGGCGCAGGCGTCGCTCTGATCGACATGGCCGGAGAGGAAGTGAAGGTTGCCCGCGCCATTCATGGAGGGCGGGAGCGGAATTCCACGCAGGATTTCCTGAGGTGTGACGTCCGCGGTGAGATCGGACAACGTACGGCTGATCTGGCGGGCGGTATGGGCAATCTCCTTGTTGCCATTCTTGTGCTTGTCCAGCTCCTCCAGCACCGTCATCGGAATGACGACATCATGCTCGTCAAACTGGAACAGGGCTGAGGGGTCGTGAATCAGCACGTTGGTATCGAGGACATACAGACGACGGGACTGCTTCTCGACTCTTACCATTGGCGACATGCCTTCCGTTGGAGTGTGCCCCTTGAAGCTAGCATGATGAATATGTCGATCGTGTTGCAAAAACGCGTTCAGATTTCACGCAAGCCTTGCAGACAGGTCACGCAAGGCAGGCGCATACTGTTGCTCCCTCATGAAATGCCCTCTTGCCAGGAGCCTGACAGCATCATGCTGAGCAGCCCCAACTAGTAGCAAAGAGAGCCAATCGCGCCGCACGCAAAGTCAGCGCCGCACGCATGAAAAAGCCGCCCACCGATAATCTCGGGGGCGGCTTTTGTTTACCCCCTCACGGCATCAGCCGTGAGGATTGGCGCTCAAACGCTATCTTGTCGAGTGGATAGCGCTTAGGCGTCAGGCAACGGCGGGTTGCTGACGACGTCGACGTACCTGCAGGAAGCCGATCAACCACAGCAACGCCAGTGCCGGCAGCATGGCGATTTCCTTCGGCGGACGCTCAGCCGTCTGCTGGATGCCATCGATGGTGAAGTCGAAGTCGATGCCGGCCTGCTGTGCCACGCTGCCGTACTCGATCATGCTGACCAGCACCTGCTCGTCGCTGATGTCCAGCGTCAGGCCGACATCGGTCAGACGGGCTTCGCCACTCTCGGCGTCAGAGACCGGCAGCAACACGGTCTTGGAAACCTCGTCGCCATCCAGGTTGATGCCCGAGACGTGAATCGGCAGCTTGCTGTCCACCGGCGCTTCGGCGATCAGCGTCTCGATCTGCTGCGGTGCGGCCATGGTGGTGGGCGGATAGATCATGTCCCACCAGTAGCCCGGACGGAACAGCGTAAAGGTGATCAGCAGCAGACCGATGGTCTCGTACCAGCGCGTGCGGGTCAGCCAGTAGCCTTGGGTCGCCGCTGCGAAGACCAGCATCGCCGCGACGGCCGAGGCCACCGTGATCGCCAGGTGCCAGTAGCTGTCGATGTTCATCAGCAGCAGGTTGGTATTGAAGATGAACATGAACGGCAGGATCGCGGTGCGGATATCGTAGGTGAAGCCCTGGATACCGGTCTTGATCGGGTCTGCCTTGGCAATCGCGGCCGCCGCGAAGGCGGCTAGACCCACCGGTGGCGTGTCATCAGCCAATATCCCGAAGTAGAACACGAACAGGTGCACGGCGATCAGCGGCACGATCAGGCCGTTTTCCGCGCCCAGATTGACGATGACCGGTGCCATCAGCGTCGAGACGACGATGTAGTTGGCGGTCGTCGGCAGGCCCATGCCCAGGATCAGGCTGATCACGGCGGTGAAGAGCAGGATCAGCATCAGGTTGCCGGCCGAGATGAACTCGACGAAGGCAGTCATCTTGAGGCCCAGTCCGGTCAGGGTCACGGTGCCAACGACGATACCTGCCGCCGCAGTCGCCACGCCGATACCGATCATGTTCTTGGCGCCGATCACCAGGCCATGGAAGAGGTCTTCGCCACCGCGTTGTGCGGCGCCGCCGACATTGCCTTCCTTGCGGAAGATGGCCACCAGCGGACGCTGGGTCACGGTGATGAAGATCATGAACAGTACGGCCCAGAAAGCCGATAGCCCCGGTGACATGCGTTCAACCGTCAGGCACCACACCAGTACCACGACCGGCAGCAGGAAGTAGAGACCGACCTTGACGGTCGGACCGACCGGCGGCAGTTCATCGATATCGCCTTCCCCAAGCTCCGGGAAGCGTGCCGAGTAGGCGATCAGTGCCACATAGGAGGCCAGCAGCAGCGGCAGCACGATCCAGGCCGCGCCGTCACCCGCCAGGGTCTTGATCCAGCCGATGCCGTAGTAGACGACCAGAGTGAGTATCCCCATGCCGATGAAGACGGTCAGGAAGGTCAGCAAGGTCGCGATCATGCTGGTCTTCTGGGTGCGCTTGAGGCCTTCCATGCCGGCCTTGCACGCTTCCAGGTGCACGATGTAGATCAGGGCGATGTAGGAAATCAATGCCGGCAGCAAGGCATGCTTGATGACGTCAAGGTAAGGAATGCCGACGTATTCGACCATCAGGAAGGCTGCGGCACCCATGATCGGCGGCGTCAGCTGACCATTGGTGGACGCTGCCACTTCCACGGCGCCCGCCTTGGTGGCCGGGAAGCCGACCTTCTTCATCAGCGGGATGGTGAAGGTGCCGGTAGTGACGACGTTGGCGATGGAGGAGCCGGAGATGATGCCGGACAGGCCAGAGGCGACGACGGCGGCCTTGGCCGGTCCGCCACGCATATGGCCGAGCATGGAGAAGGCCATGCGGATGAAGTAGTTACCGGCGCCTGCGCGTTCCAGCAAGGCACCAAACAGCACGAACAGGAATACGAAGTCGGTGGAAACACCGAGCGCGACCCCGAACACCCCTTCCGTGGTCAGCCACTGGTGGCCGAGCAGCTTGTTGAGGCTGGCCCCGGCATGCGCGATGACATCGGGCATGTAGGCGCCGAACAGACTGTAGAGCAGAAAGACGCTGGCGACGACCGCAAGTGGCGGCCCGAGTGCGCGGCGCGTGGCTTCCAGCAGCAGGACCAGGCCGATCCCCGAGAACACCAGGTCCACGGTGGTATAGGCGCCAGCGCGGCGTGCCAGCTCATCACTGAAGATCAGCACATAGGCGACACCCGCCACGGCGAAGATCGCCAATGCCCAGTCATAGAGAGGAATGCGGTTGGCGGGGGCACCCTTGTAGGCCGGGTACGCCACGAAGGCCAGCGAAATGGCAAAACAGAGATGCACGGCGCGCGCGGTGTCGGAATTGAGCAGTGACAGCGGCGAGGCGTGGTAAAGCTGAAACAACGACCATGCCAGTGGAATCAGCCACATGAAGTGGCGGCCCACGAAGCCCACGGGATGACGGCCGCCGGTTTCCGACTCCAGCATCTCGAGGACTTCAGCATCATGATGCGTCTCGGCGTCTGGCGCCTGAGACGTTGCTGCAGTTTGGGTTTTGGTCATTTTTTGTGATCCGGTACGCGAGTCAGGCGATGGCTGACAGGTCACCTTCCTGCTCGACCAGAAGGTCCTGCTCAACCACATGCTTATCAAGCTGGTTACGTCTTCAGTATGTCCGGCCTGACAGATGTTTCCATTGATTCACCCAATCAGGGCGCAAATTAACTGAACGCTTTCCTGAACGGGCAGCGAGCTAGGCTCGTGACGAGCGTGAGACCTTGCCTGGTCACGCTTGTCCATGCTGCGGCTGCCGTTACGCCACTTGCCACTCGCAGGCAAGTCTTGATTGCGCAATGACAGCGGGTGTCTCTGCTGCGCTATCCCTGCTCGGCCTTTTCTTGCTTGGCCCTTTCCTGCACGACCTAAGTGGCCGCCCGGGAATGCAGACTTTCCACAAGCACGGAGACCGCAACGAGTGCGGTCTCCGGGAATTCCCTGTGCTCCCTATGCTCGGGTCCTTGAGCACAGGGTGAGCGTTCATGCACGGCGCCTCGCAGGCGAGGCACACAGGGCATATCACTCGCTCAGCAGGCCAGCTTCCTTGTAGTACTGCTTGGCGCCATCGTGCAGCGGCGCCGTCAGGGAAGCATTGACCATCTCTTCCTTCTTCAGAACCTGGAACGCCGGGTGCAGGCGCTGGAACTGATCGAAGTTGTCGAACACGGCCTTGACCACTTCGTAGGCGACGCGGTCTTCGACTTCCGCGCTGGACACGATGGTCGCGCGGACACCGAAGGTGGTCACGTCGTCATCGTTGCCGCGGTACATGCCACCCGGGATGGTCGCGACGGAGAAGTAAGGCTTCTCTTCGACCAGCTTGGTGACGGCGTCGCCGGTGACATTGACGATGTTTGCGTCACAGGTGGTGGTCGCTTCCTTGATGGAACCGGACGGGTGACCCACGACGTAGACGTAACCGTCGATCTTGTTGTCACACAGCGCGGAAGACATCTCGGAGGCCTTGAGCTCGGAGGCCACGGAATACACGCTGGTGTCCTTGCCCTGAGAGGACAGCAGAGTGTCAATGGTCGAGCGCTGACCGGAACCCGGGTTACCGATATTCATGCGCTTGCCTTCCAGCTGGTCGAACTCGGTCACGCCGCTGTCCTTGCGAGCGACGACAGTGAACGGTTCCGGGTGCAGGGAGAACAGTGAACGCAGGTCCTTGTTCGGGCCGAAGTCTTCGAAGTCGCCCTTGCCTTCATAGGCATTGTAATGCGCGTCAGACTGGGCAACGCCCATGTCCAGCTCGCCGGTACGGATGCTGTTCAGGTTGTAGCCGGAACCGCCCGTGGATTCGACGCTGCAGCGAATGCCGTGTTCGGCCTTGCCACGATTGACCAAGCGGCAGATTGCACCACCAGCCGGATAGTAAACGCCTGTTACACCGCCGGTGCCGATGGTTACGAAGGTCTGCTCGGCGGCGCTGGCGCCTCCGGAGATCCCCATCAGGCCAAGACCTGCGGTCGCGACCGCCGCTGTCAGCGACTTCTTGATCATGGTCATGTTGAAACTCCCTTTGCTGGCTTGTTATTGGTCTTGCCGTCGTGCACCTCGGTACCGGCCAGGCCCTTGCTTTTATCGCGTGTGAAACAAGCCGATTTTCAGGCTTATCCACTGCCACATGGCTGATATTTCAGTAATTTGAGGTGCATAACGCTGCACTGAGACTAGCATAGCTGAAGTGTGCGAGTACCAGCTTGTCATGCTTTATGCTACGAAAGGTGTAGGTGTTGGCAGTGAACTGCGCAGGCAACGACTTGTCCCTCGCCACGCGAGGATTGCCGCTTCCTCATTGCGTGCAACTTTCAGCGCGGATTCAGGTGGTCGCTGCAGCTGACTGTGTAACCTGCACCGTTACTCAGTAACCATGCCCCCCCTTTCGCAGTCAATTTGCGCCTGGGAGCCCGCAGAAGACGCATGCAAGAACGCCCCACGGCAAGGCCGTGGGGCGTTTTATTTCGACGTTCAGTCTTTCAAAGCTCAGTCTTTTCGACGCGCTGTCTTGGCGACTGGCTTGTCAGGTGCGCGTGACACTGCGCATGGTGACGAATTCTTCCGCTGCCGTCGGGTGAATGCCCACGGTCAGGTCAAAGTCGGCCTTGGTCAGGCCGGCACGCACGGCGATGCCGATGCCCTGCATGATCTCACCGGCTTCATCACCGACCATGTGTACGCCGACGACCTTGTCGCTGGCATCATCGACGATCAGTTTCATCAGGCTGCGCTCATCGCTGCCGGACAGGGTGTGCTTGAGCGGACGGAAGTCGGCGGTGTAGACGCGGATGCTGTCGAACTTCTCGCGGGCCGCTTCCTCGCTGAGGCCGACGGTACCGATATTCGGATGACAGAATACTGCCGTCGCGATGGTGTCGTAATCCAGACCACCCACGACGCCGTCGCCGAAGTGCGCACGCACCAGGTGCATGGCTTCTTCAAGTGCCACCGGCGTCAGTTCCGGGCCACCGATGATGTCACCCAGCGCGAGGATGGACGGGGTGGTGGTCTCGAAGCGCTCGTTGACGCGCACGGTGCCATCGACATTCAGCGCCACATCGACATTCTCGAGCCCCAGGCCTTCGATGTTCGGCTTGCGGCCGGTGGCGGCGAGGATGCAATCCACTTCCAGCGCCTGGCCATCGCTGAGACGCACGCTGTAGACGTCGCCCTGCTTGTCGATGGACTCGACCGTGGTGTTGAAGTGTAGATTGACGCCCTTCTTGGACATCTCGTCACGCGTGAACTCGCGTACTTCGTTGTCAAAGCCACGCAGGAACAGATCGCCGCGATAGCTCAGGTGCGTCTCGGCCCCCAGGCCATTGAAGATACTGGCGAACTCGACGGCGATATAGCCGCCACCAATGACGAAGAAGCGCTTCGGGAAGCTTTCCAGGTCGAAGATGCGGTTGGAATCCAGCGCATGTTCACGACCCGGGAAGTCCGGCAGGAACGGCCAGCCACCGGTGGCAACCAGAATCTTGGCCGCGGTGTGGCGCTCGCCATTGACGACGACGGTGTTGGCATCGGCGATGCTGGCACGGCCTTCGATCAGCGTGGCACCGGAGTTGTTGAGCAGATTGCGATAGATGCCGTTCAGACGAGAGATCTCGGCGGTCTTGCGATCGCGCAGGGTCGCCCAGTCAAAGCGAGGGGTGTCCCCCAGATCCCAACCAAAGCCGGCGCTGTCCTTGAAGGAATCATGGTAATGGGCAGCGTAGGAGTAGAGCTTCTTGGGCACGCAACCGACATTGACACAGGTACCGCCGAGGTAGCGGTCTTCTGCCACGGCAACGCGGGCGCCGGTCGCGGCGGCGGTACGGGCAGCGCGAACGCCGCCGGAGCCGGCACCAATGACGAACAGGTCGAAGTCAAACTGGCCTGTCGCAGGCTGATGGGTCTGATCGGTCACGGGAATCTCCTTGATGAATTGGCCACATGGTATCAGGACTCGCGCGCCCTCGGGAGTCCCGTGACGATGGGCACGGTTACCCGCGTATCGGCCTTCAGGTTGACCCTGTGGCCTCTGACACGGTAAATATGTGCAACAAGCATGTTAGACAAAAGTTACAACGTGCTGGCACAGGGGCTAGCACCGTCATTGGCGAAGCGCTCTACGGGCGCGTAACATCGTCACTCTGTCTCGAGGGCCTGAGCCCGGAAGGTCTGCGCCCGAGAGGCATCACGGCCAACGCCTCTGTGTGAGAACCATCCCCTGCCCCCGTCATTTGAAAAAGTGGTCTCCCTGCCATGAGCAATATCGAAAAGCTGCTTGAGCAAAACAAGGTCTGGGCTGAATCCATGACCGAGCGCGACCCTGAGTTCTTCAAGCGCCTCTCGGACCAGCAGAATCCTGACTTTCTGTGGATCGGCTGCTCGGATTCCCGCGTACCGGCCAACCAGATCATCGACCTGCCGCCCGGTGAAGTCTTCGTTCATCGCAATGTCGCCAACCTGATCCACTACAACGACATGAACGCGTTGTCGGTGATCCAGTACGCCGTCGATGTCCTGAAGGTCGAGCACATCATGATCGTCGGCCATTACGGTTGTGGTGGCGTGCGTGCCTCGATCACCGGCGGTGACAATGGCATGGTCGACTACTGGCTGCACACCCTGCGTGAGCTCTACAATCTGCACTATGACGAGCTCAAGGACCTGCCGCTGGATGAGCAGGTCGACCGCATGTGCGAACTCAATGTCCGCTCTCAGGTGCAGAACCTGGCCAGAACCAAGATCCTGCAACGCGCCTGGGAGCGCGGTCAGAAGCTGGAAGTGCACGGCTGGGTCTACGGCCTGTCCGATGGTCGAGTGAACAACCTCGATTGCACCATCAGCAACCTGTCACAGGTGCCGCAGCTGTATCGTGTGGACCGCATCGAGCCGTTACCGCAGCAGGACTGAGCAAGCCGCCCTGATCCAGCTGCCGGTGCCACAGGGTGCCGGTGGCGTTATCGTCAGTGCCCTCCTGAACGCGCCTCCCACTCGGGAGGCGCGTTGCGTTTCAGGACTCCCTCTTATCGAGACTGGCCCTCAGTCGCCTTACCTCAGCCGCCTTACCTCAGACGCTCCTCCCTCCTCAAACGCTCCTCCCTTCTGCCAGTGCATAGCCGCGAGTGCTTGCCAGCGGCGACTGCCTTGTCGCCTATCTGCCTGACCTCCAATGTGCTGACTTGCAATGTTCTGATCACCTATGGCTTGGCGTCTATTGAGTGGGGACGGGGCTCGTGATCATCTACGCTGGAAAGTCTTTCACGTGCTTTCAGCGCAGCGTTTGTGAATTTTACAGCGCAATAGCGACCTTGCAGGGCTTCGTGAAAGGCCTCAGAGGCGCAACTTTGGTCGCAGAACGCCACGCGCACCAATCAAGTGCAGAGGCTGCACTCATCAAAAAATCACCACGTATCCTGTCGGCTTTTCTACCGCTGATGGCGTCTGCTGATCGCCAGGTGACGTGACGCTTGATTGTCGCCATACGGCGTACGCAATGTCTCTCGAGCAGGCGCTGTCGACTGACGGGACGCACACACAACACGGCCACACCGCGGCCGGGAATCTTCCCGAGGCCCGACCATCATTATTCATTCAAATTATTGATTATATTGGTATTTTCTTGTCGCGAAGGCTTGCGGTGTGAGAGAGGAAGACCAGTGTCACGGTGGTTTTCTCGACAGGAGGCAGGACTGAGTCTCTCCGCGTTGCCTCGACAGGAGGCGCGTGCAGCTCGCAGCTTGATTGATGTGAAAGATGGTGTTGCCGTGTGACATCCGGGGTGTCGCTTCGCCCCTCCCGCACCCTGCACCAGCCTGGATGACGTTGCGTCGTGAGGAAAAGGCTATTCACCACCTGAATCCGGCTACTCAACATTTCGATTGTCCCGCGACCAAGTGACTCTCTACTGTTAGAACGCATCCTGCGTGTCTACCTCGATAGCCGTGCAGGATCGCCACAACAACAATCAAACTACACAAGCAAAGGGATGCTCATGACCCGTCAGAATGCCCTCCAGTCTTTCTTGCCCAAGAAGACCCTGTGTGCGCTGATCGGCAGCGCGACATTGGCCATGGCGGCTCCGGCAATGGCCGAAGACGTCACCCTGCGCATGGCCTACGACGCTGACCCCGTGACCCTCGATATCCACGAACAGCTCTCCGGCGGCACCCTGCAGCTGTCGCACATGGTCTACGACCCGCTGATTCGCTGGAACAAGGACCTCGGCTTCGATGGTCGCCTGGCCAAGAGCTGGGAGCGTGTCGACGACAACACCATGCGCTTCCATCTGCGCGAAGGCGTCAAGTTCCACTCCGGCAATGACTTCTCCGCCAAGGATGTGGTCTGGACTATTGAGCGCCTCAAGAAGAGTGCCGACTTCAAGGCCATCTTCGCACCCTTCACTGACGTCAAGGCCGTCGATGACTACACCGTGGACCTGGTGACCGACAAGCCGTTCCCGCTGGTGCTGAATGCCGCCACCTACATCTTCCCGATGGACAGCGCGTTCTATTCCGGTGAGACCGAAGACGGCAAGGCCAAGGATGAGATCGCCAAGGCCGCCAACACCTTCGCCTCACGCAACGAGTCCGGCACCGGCCCCTACAAGGTCACCGACCGTCAGCAAGGCGTGAAGATCAGTTTCGAACGCTTCGAGGATTACTGGGACACCGAATCCCCGGGTAACGTCGATGACATCGTGCTGACGCCGATCAAGGAAAACGCCACCCGTGTCGCGGCGCTGCTTTCCGGCGACATGGACTTCATCGCGCCGGTACCGCCGACCGATCTGGAACGTATTCGCAAGCAGGATGGCGTGCACCTGGTCGAGATGGGCGGCACACGCATCATCACCTTCCAGATGAACCAGGAACGTGTCGAAGCCTTCAAGGACAAGCGTGTCCGTCAGGCCGTCAACTACGCCATCAACCAGGAAGGCATCGCCCAGAAGCTGATGAAAGGCTTCGCGACTCCCGCCGCCCAGATGTCGCCGGATGGCTATCAGGGCCACAATCCTGAGCTGACGCCGCGCTATGACGTGGCCAAGGCCAAGGAGCTGATGAAGGAAGCCGGATACGAGGATGGTTTCGAGATCAGCATGATGGCGCCCAACAACCGCTATGTGAACGACGCCAAGATCGCCCAGGCGGTCGCCTCGATGCTGGCCAAGATCAACATCACGGTAGATCTCAAGACCCTGCCCAAGGCCCAGTACTGGCCGGAATATGATGCGCGTGCGGCTGACATGATGATGATCGGCTGGCACTCGGATACCGAAGACAGTGCCAACTTCTTCGAATTCCTGACCTTCTGCCCTGATGCCGACAGCGGTGTCGGCCAGTACAACTCAGGCAACTACTGCAACCCGGACGTCGACAAGATGGTCACCGAGGCCAACCTGGAGACCGACACCGAGAAGCGCGCCAAGATGCTGCAGGCCGCCGAGAAAGCCGTCTACGACGATGCCGGTTTCGTGCCGCTGCACTGGCAGAACCTGGCCTGGGGCGCGCGTGATGGCGTCAACATCGAGCCGGTGTTGAACGTGATGAACTTCCCGTATCTGGGGGATCTGGTCATCGACCAGGACTGACCCCACGCCGTGAGTGAGTGACAGGCACTGAACCACTTTGCCTCGTTCAGTGCCATGTTTCTGGCCACGCCCCCCTCGCGACAGGCAAGTCAGGCAACCGGAGTTAGCCAAAGTGAACTCTCTGGTTGCCCTGCTGACCTGAACGCGACGACGTACCCCCGCCTGTTCCTTCCCTTTTGTCATCGCCTCTCGGTGATGGGTTGGGGAGCCTGTGCCCGATGACAGCGCAACGACAGGCGGGACTCCTGACACCCCGCGTGATCGGCCGACATCAAGATGGCCGACTCGCACCAGATCGTGATGCTCACGAGGAAGGTGGCGATCCATGATTGCCTTTCTGATCAAACGCCTGATGCACGCCGTACTGGTCATGTTCGTGATCAGCATCATCAGCTTCGCCATCCAGGACAATCTGGGCGACCCGCTGCGCGAGATGACCGGCCAGGCCGTGTCGGAAGCCCAGCGAGAAGTCATGCGCGATGAACTGGGCCTCAACGACCCCTTCATCACCCAATATCTGCGTTTTGCCGGCAACGCCCTGCAAGGTGATCTCGGCACCTCGTATTTCTACAAGCAGCCGGCGACCGAGGTGATTCTCAAGCACCTGCCCGCCACGCTGGAGCTGGTGATGGCCTCGAGCCTGATCATCATCCTGCTCTCGGCCCCCATCGGGGTATTCGCGGCGATCCGACCGCGAAACTGGCTGTCACGCCTGTTCATGGGCACCTCGATCATCGGTATCTCGGTGCCGGTCTTCCTGACGGCCATCGTGTTGATCCAGCTGTTCGCCATCGGCGTGACGGTGGACTGGTTCCCCAGCGATACCACCTGGGGCAGTGTGCTGAACGGCATGCTGTCCACCGATGGCGGCATGCCCTCCTACGGACGTGGTGAGCTGGTACACGTCGCGGGCACCTGGTCCAGCGGCTTCTTCACCGCCGACGGCCTGTGGCACCTGGTACTGCCGGCCATCTCGCTGGCCTCGATCATGCTGCCGCTGTTCATCCGCCTGATTCGTGCCGAGATGATGGAAGTGCTGCAGTCGGACTACATCAAGTTCGCACGCGCCAAGGGTATCGGTCTCAAGCGTATCTACTTCCTGCACGCACTGAAGAACACCATGCTGCCGGTGATCACCGTCGGCGGTGTGCAGATCGGCACCATGGTGGCCTACACCATCCTGACCGAGACCGTCTTCCAGTGGCCGGGCATGGGTCTGATGTTCCTCGAGGCCATCACCCGCTCCGACATCCCGCTGATCGTGGCCTATCTGATGATGGTCGGCGTGATCTTCGTGATCACCAACACCCTCGTCGATCTGATCTACGGACTGGTCAACCCCACCGTCAAGCTTGCGGGGAAACCGGCATGAGCCAATCCAATACCCAATCGAGCAACACGCCCGTCACCCCGAAGACCAGCTCCATCGCGGTCCCCGGCCGCTGGCAGCGTTTCCGTGAGTCCTACCTGGTCTACAGCTTCAAGCGTGACTGGATGGCTCAGGCCTGTCTGCTGGTGTTCATCGCCATGGTGCTCGGGGCCTTCCTCGCGCCGTGGATCGCCCCGGCCGACCCCTATGACCTGGCCAGCATCGACATCATGAACTCGGAGCTGCCGCCGGCATGGATGGCAGGCGGTGACCCCGCCTTCTTGCTGGGCACGGATGCCCAGGGGCGTGATCTGCTCTCCACCATTCTCTACGGCACACGCGTGTCGCTGTTGATCGGCTTCGGCGCGGTCATCCTGCAGGCACTGCTCGGCGTGACCTTCGGGCTGCTGGCGGGTTACCTGGGCGGGCGCATCGATGCCTTCCTGATGCGCATGGCCGATATCCAGCTGTCGTTCTCGACCCTGATGGTGGCCATCGTGGTGGGCGCCATCATCAAGGCGACCTTCGGCGGTGCCGCCTTCTCGGACTACGCGCTGATCCTGTTGATCCTGATCATCGGGCTGGCGGAATGGCCACAGTATGCGCGTACCGTCCGTGCCTCGGTGCTGGCGGAGAAGAACAAGGAATACGTCGATGCCGCGCGGGTGATGGGCTTCCGCTCCCGCCGCATCATGTTCCGTCATATCCTGCCCAACACCTTGTCGCCGATCTTCGTCATCTCCACGGTGCAGATCGCCAACGCGATCATCTCGGAGGCGGCGTTGTCCTTCCTCGGTCTCGGCATGCCGGAGACCCAGCCATCACTAGGGTCACTGATCAAATCCGGCTTCGACTACCTGCAGTCAGGCAGCTGGTGGATCACGCTGATCCCCGGTGGTGTGCTGATCGTGCTGGTACTGGTCATCAACCTGCTGGGCGACTGGCTGCGTGATGTCATGAACCCGCGTCTCTACAAGGGCTGAAGCCGAGAGGAGTCAAGACAATGGCACTACTTGAAGTCAACCACCTCGACGTGCGCTTCGCCATGCGAGGCGGTGAGGTCCGCGCCCTGCGCGATGTCAGTTTTACCCTAGAGCGCGGTGAGCGACTGGGGATTGTCGGTGAATCGGGGGCCGGCAAGTCGGTCGCGGCCTTCACCATCCTGAATCTGATCGCCAAGCCCGGCTACATCGCCGGCGGCGAGATCAAATTCGATGGCGAGGTGCTCAACACCCTCAAGCCCAAGGCGATGCAGTCGATTCGCGGCAACCGTATCTCGATGATCTTCCAGGACCCGATGATGACGCTCAATCCGGTGCTGACCATCGGCGAGCAGATGATCGAGTGCCTGAAGGCGCACCGCCGCATCTCCCGCAAGGATGCGCGCGCCATCGCCCTGCACAAGCTCAATCAGGTCTTCATTCCCTCACCGGAAAAGCGCCTGGAGCAGTACCCTCATGAGCTGTCCGGCGGCATGCGTCAGCGCATCATCATCGCCATCGCGCTGCTGCTGGACCCTGACATCATCGTCGCCGATGAGCCGACCACCGCGCTGGATGTGACCATCCAGGCCGAGATCATGGAGCTCTTGCTGCTGCTGTGCGAGAAGCACAACGTCGGGCTGATCCTGATCACACACGACCTCGGCGTGGTCAGCCAGGTCACCCAGCGCACCCTGGTGATGTATGCCGGGCGTGTCATTGAACAGGGGCCGACCCGCGAGATCATCAATGATGCCCAGCACCCCTACACCCAGGGGCTGATCAACGCCCTGCCCCAGATGGCCACACCCGGCAGCCGTCTGAACCAGATTCGTGGCTCGATGCCGACCCTGACCAAGATTCCGGCCGGCTGCGCCTTCAACCCGCGCTGTGACTTCGCGGCGAGTATCTGCCTCGAGAAGGTGCCGGCCTTTGCCCACTCCGGCAACTGCAAGGTGGCCTGTCATATGGTTGATGCCATGGTCGCCGGCGAGCGCTGGACCCCGATCATCACCGATGCCAACGGCAATGGCGCCACTCCCACTGACAGCCACCGCACGGAGGTGAACGCATGAGCGCGGCAATTCTGAAGGACGCTCAGTCCTCCTCCCAGGCCTCCACCCGTGTCGATAGCGCCGAGCTTGGCGAAACTCTGGTGGAAATCCGTGATCTCGAGAAGCGCTTCTCGTTGTCTGGCGACTTTCTCGAGCAGCTGACCTTCGAGAAGGGGCGCCTGCGTCGCAAGCAGGAATATGTGCACGCCATCAATGGCGTCACGCTGGACGTCAAACGCGGTGAGGCGCTGTGCGTGGTCGGGGAATCCGGCTGTGGCAAGTCGACGGTGGCACGTACCGTGATGGGCCTGCTCAAGCCCAGCGGTGGCGAGGTCCGTTTTGACGGTACCCGCATCGATAATATGGCCCCGCGAGACCTGCTGCCCTACCGCCGTCGCATGCAGATGATCTTCCAGAATCCCTATGCGTCGCTGAATCCGCGCATGACCATCCAGCAGACGCTGGAGGAGCCGCTGCGCTTTCATCAGCCGACGCTCAAGGATGGTGAGGTGCGCGACAAGATCGAGGAGGTGATGCGCTCGGTGGGCATCGACCCGGACTGGGGCAAGCGTTTCGCCCACGAATTCTCGGGCGGCCAGCGTCAGCGTATCTCCATCGCCCGCGCGCTGGCGGTGGACCCGGAATTCATCGTCGCCGATGAGCCGATCTCGGCGCTGGACGTGTCGATCCAGGCGCAGGTGCTCAACCTGATGATGGAGGCCCAGGAGCAGCGCAATCTGACGTATCTGTTCATCACTCACGACCTGGCCGTGGTCGAGCACTTCGGCACCCGCGTCGCGGTCATGTACCTGGGCACGCTGTGCGAGCTGGCGGATACCCGCTCGCTATTTGCCCGCCCACGTCACCCCTATACCCAGGCGTTGATGTCGGCGATACCGCGGCTGCACGATGACAAGCCCAATCACATTCGTCTCGAGGGCGAGGTGCCGACGCCGGTCAATCTGCCTTCGGGCTGTGTCTTCCATGGCCGTTGTCCGCATGCCAATCAGCGTTGCCGTACGGAGATTCCGCGCCTGATCGCCACGGACACCGGTCAGGTCGCCTGCCACGCCGTGGAAGAAGGCCGCATCGACTGAACGTGTCGACCGTTCATATCGATGAGGCGTCATGCAATGGCGTCAGTGGGAAGTTGCAGAGCCCTGTTCGCTGAGCAATGTTCGTTGAGCACAGTTCGATAAGTACAGTTGGCAGGTTAGCCGGTCGCTAGCCTGTCAACCGTGCTTTGCTCTCCTGGTCCTGCTCATGGCCCTGATCATGCCCTTGATCAAGTGTCCCTGTTATCAAGTGTCCCTGCTCAGGCGCCCTTGTGTTGCGGCCCTGGAAGATACAGGCCGCGGGCAAGGGTTTGCATCTCTCGGCTCGGGTAAGGCAACATCTCTTCACTATACAAACTGACTGGATAGTCAGATAAAGAGCGCCCCCACAAGGCCCACGTCTCTGCCCCGAGTTCTGCACCAGCAACTTCAACCAGTACGCTTGCAGATACTGTTTCAGGTGCTGGAAGCAGTTGCGGTCCAGAGTTCTGCCCCGATCTCCTGACATGGCCGGTTGACCGGCTTTCGAGGCACCTTCACTACATGGAAATTCGCTGGCTCGAAGATTTCATCGTTCTGGCTCAGACCCGGCATTTCTCGCGGGCGGCCGACGCACAGAATGTCTCTCAGCCCACCTTCTCCCGCCGCATCAAGTTGCTGGAAGAGGAGATGGGCACCACCTTGATCAACCGTCAGACCCTGCCGCTGTCGCTCACTCCCGCCGGAGACGAGTTTCTCCAGCTGTGCGAGCAGATCACCGAGCGCGTGCGTATCACACGTGAACGTCTGCAGGACATGGCCCAGCAGCAAGCCAGCAAGATATCGCTGGGGGCACCGCAGTCGCTGGTGTCGCACTTCCTGCCTGATTGGCTTGATCAGCTTCAGCTGCGTGAACAGGTGCTGCCCTATCTGCGGGCCACCGGTTGGCTGGCGGCCGACTATTTCCATGGGCTGGATCGCGGCGAATGTGATCTGGCACTGTGTTACTGGCCCCAGGCACGTGTCGATCTCGGTTTTGAGCTGGACAGCTACCAATACCTGGTGGTCGGCGAAGAATCCTTCATTCCGCTATGCGCACCCGGCGCGGACGGCAATCCCCGCCACCAGTTGCCGGGCACGCGGCGCAATCCGCTACCGTTCATCAGCCCGCATCCGCGCGCCGTCATCGCCACCTCGCTGATGGCCCATCTCGCTCAGGTGCCGATTCAGGCGCATCTGGTCACCATGAACGAGAATATCCAGGCGGCCAACATCAAGGCGCTGGTGTTGCAAGGCTATGGCATCGGCTGGTTGCCGCAGCGTCTGGCCGCAGAGGAAATCGCCAGTGGCAAGCTGGTGCGTGCCGGTGACCCACGTTGGGACCTGAGTCTGCATATCCGTCTGTATCGCCCGCGCGTGCCGCGCCATGACAGTGTCAGTGAACTCTGGCACCAGCTGGAAGCACACTTCTCGTGAGTCATCCGGACTGGAGGGGCGACGGCGCTGATTCAGCGGCGCTCTTCTCTCCCCTTCATTTCTTCATCCTCCATCACCTCACGCCATTGACGTTCACACCTCCAGGTCAGGCGTGCCGACCGTTTTCAAGGAAACATGATGTCTGACAGCCAGCTCAACGACCCGACTATCACCCACGCTGCAGCACACCGCGAGCATCTTGCGGCGCTGCAATCAGGCTACGAAGTTGCCATGCAGCAGCATGATCTGGATGCCATCGTGCTGCACAGTGGCAAGCCGAAGCGGCATTTCGCCGATGATCAGGATGCCAGCTTCAAGTCGCATGCCCACTTCCTGCACTGGGTGCCGATGGCGGGTCTCAGCGATAGCTGGCTGGTGATTCGTCCGGGCCAGCAACCGACGCTTTACCTCTACGCCCCCGATGACTTCTGGCATCTGTCACCCAGCCTGCCGACGCCGGACACTGCGCCCTGGGCCGAGCAGTTCGAGATCATCCATCTGCGCAAGCCGGCACTGCCAGAGCGTCCCGAGGGTCGCGTGGCGCTGCTGGGCGAGATCGCCGAGCTTCAGCCGCAGGTGGTCAGCGAACTTGAGGCGCTACCCAACCCGGTCGGCCTGGTGCGCCAGCTAGACGAGGGACGCGTCTGCAAGAGCGACTTCGAGATCGCCTGTCTGCAGGAAGCCAGCCTGCGTGCCGCGCGTGGCCATCTGGCTGCCCGGCGCAGCTTCATGGAAGGCGGCGCGGAGCTCGATATCCAGCTGGCCTATCTTGGCGCGTCTCGGCAACGGGAATTGGATGTGCCCTACGGCAACATCGTCGGTCTCAACGGACACGCCGCCGTTCTGCATTACCAGCACTATGCTTTGCAGGCCCCCGCTACCCGTCACAGCCTGCTGGTGGATGCTGGAGCCAAGGTGCACGGCTATGCCTCGGACATCACGCGCAGCTGGGCAGGCGATGATGCCCTGCCGCTCTATCGCGCGCTGATCGAAGGCGTGGAGGCGCTGCAGAAGCGTCTGATGGCAAGACTCGCGCCCGGGGTGGACTACGTCGACCTGCACCTCGAGATGCATCGCGAGCTGGGTGAGCTGCTGCGGGAACTTGGCGTGGTGTCCCTGCCCGCCGAGGATCAGGTCGCACAAGGCATCACGGCAGCCTTCTGCCCGCATGGCCTCGGGCACCTTCTGGGGTTGCAGGTCCATGATGTGGCGGGTCGCATTTCTGATCACACCACCGGCGACATCCGTCATCCACCGCAAGGTCACCCGATGCTGCGCCTGACGCGTGTGCTCGAACCCGGCATGGCCATCACCATCGAACCGGGCTGCTACATCATCCCCATGCTGCTGGAGCCGCTGCGCAACGATGCACGCGGTGAGCATATCGACTGGAAGCTGGTCGAGGCGCTGGCACCGCACGGTGGTGTGCGTATCGAGGACAACCTGGTCATCACCGCAGATGGTGCTCTCAATCTGACACGTAGCCCGGCGACGGGCCTGTAATCAGACCTGTCACAACACCGTCTAGGTCTGTCGCTGTGACGCTTGCCGTCACGCGCCTGCCTCACGCCGCCATGGGCCCTGTGCCGATGGCGGCTTTTTTGTTGCATGAAGTGAGCCGGCGTATTCGATGCACTGGATCAAGCACTTGATCCAGAACCGAGCGATAGCCATTGGCGTCGATGCGTATGCTGCACTGCGACTAGCGATTGGCGTCGCCAAGTGAAATGATGCCAACGACATCCATGCAGAAATTCCTGTCAGATCTTGCTGCAGGCCACCGCCATCAAGGGCATGTTCATCACCCGATCACCAACGTCATCGCCCTGGCCAGCCACTGGAGCTACCTCACATGCCGCACTCCATCTTCACGTCAGAGTTTCGCCCTGCCCTTGGCCTGCGCAATCGCCATGTCCAGACCTTGTTACCGAGATTACTGCCCCGCGCGCCCCTGAGTCGTCGTACCGAGATTCTCAATCTCCCCGATGGTGACTTCGTCGAGCTCGCCTGGGTCATCAGTGACGGGCATGAGAAGCGGGAGCGTACGACGGCCCTGAGCGACGATGCGCCTCTGTTCGTGCTGTTTCATGGCCTTGAGGGTGACTTGAGCTCGCCCTACGCCCGTGAGCTGCTCAATGCAGCCGCCCGGATGGGCTGGCGACCGGTCATGATGCATTTCCGTGGCTGCGGGCAATCTCCCAACCGGCTGCCACGCGCCTATCACAGCGGGGATACCGCAGACGCCTATTGGGTGCTTGGCGAGCTGGGGCGACGCTATTCGCACGCCATCAAGGTCGCCTGTGGCGTATCGCTGGGCGCCAACATGCTGCTCAAGCTGGTGGCCGAGCAAGGCGGTGATGGTCTGGATCTGGCCGGCGCGATCGCCATCAGCGCCCCGCTGGATCTGGCAGCCAGCGCGGACGTGCTCAATCAGGGCTTCTCACGCCTCTACCAGCGCCATCTGCTCAAGGGCTTGAAGGCCAAGGTGGCGGCGAAGCTTGCCAATGGGCCGCTACCCATCTCGATCGGAGCGCATCAACTGACGCAGCTCAACAGTTTCTGGGCCTATGACAACGAAGTCACCGCACCGCTGCATGGCTTCACCTCGGCGAGTGATTACTACACGCGCTCCTCGGCGGGCCGTCTGCTGAGCGAGATCGAACTGCCGACGCTGATTCTGCAATCGCTGGATGACCCCTTCATGCCACGCGATCTGTTTGCACGTTTCCACCAACCCTCCGAGGCCGTGCGTATCGAGCTCAGTGAGCGTGGTGGGCATGTTGGCTTCGTTGAGTGGCGCCGTGGACGACTGAATTCCTGGCTGGCTCGCCGTGTCAGCCAGCAACTGGATGCCTGGAGCGGACTGCCCAAGCCACAAGCGCAGGCAGAGGTGCAGAGCGAAGCGCACTGAGCTGCCTGCATTGAACTGTCGTGCATCGAACTGGCTGCATTAACCGCCACTCAGGCGCCAACACGCTTACCCTCTTTGGCTTTCTTGTCCTTGGGGCATTCATTGCCTCTTTTTGTTTCTTCCCCCCTTGCTCGCCTTCCCACCCTCAGATCCGGTGGGAAGCCCTGAGCCCGACTACGACCGTATACGTTGTTGAGATGGCTAAATTTAGAGCAACAAAAACGATAACGGTATACAGGATGAGGGTGTGAAGGGTGACACGGATCACTGTCACGATTCAGGGAGAATGATAGACTGCGCGCCCATCCTATGTTCAAGACTCTACTGGCCTGATAATGAACCTGATTTTTCGCCTGGTGCTCGGCATCGTGGCTGGCATACTGCTGGGGCAATGGGCTCCCGAATCGCTGATACGCGCCCTGCTGACCTTCAAGGTACTGTTCGGTGAACTGCTGGAATACGCCATTCCGCTGATCATCCTGTTCTTCATCATGAGCGGGATCGCACGTCTCGAGCGTTCCTCGGGCCGTCTGCTGACTCTTACCATCGTGCTGGCCTATGCCTCGACGACGTTGGCAGGACTGTTTGCGGGCATCGTCGGGCTGGAGGTCGTGCCGCATATCGTGCAACAGGACCAGCTGCCGGTCAGTCATGCCATCAAGCACTTGAGCCCCTACTTCACTCTGGATATTCCGCCGCTGACCGATATCAGTACCGCCCTGGTGACGGCCTTCCTGTTCGGTATCGGCATTTCCGCCACCGACCATGACGGCATGCGCCAGCTGGCCGACGGCGGCCGCGACATCGTCGAGCGCTTCATCGCCAAGGCGCTGATTCCTGCCCTGCCGTTCTATATCGCCGGTCTGTTCTGCGAGATGACGATCGCCGGCACGGTAGCCAATACCCTCAAGAGCTTCGGCATGATTCTGCTGCTGGCACTGACATTGCACTGGCTGTGGCTGAGCTTGCTCTACGTTACCAGCGGCACCAGCACCGGCCGCTCGCCCATGAAGGCGCTGGCCCACATGCTGCCTGCCTACTTCACCGCCGCCGGTACCATGTCTTCCGCGGCCACGATTCCGGTTACCGTACGCCAGATGCACCTCAATCACATTTCTCCGTCCGTGGCGAGCTTTGCGGTGCCGTTGCTGGCCACCATCCACATGTGCGGCAGTGCCATCACGCTGACCGTGTGCGCCATTGGCGTGATGCTGGTCACTCCCTCACTGGCAACGCCCGAGCTCACCACCCTGCTGCCGTTCATCGCCGCACTGGGCGTGACCATCATTGCCGCGCCCGGTTCGCCCGGCGGCGCCGCGATGACCTCGGTGGGCGTATTGCAGAGCCTGCTGGGCTTCGATGCCGCTGCCGTTGGCCTGATGATGGCGCTCTATCTGGCGCAGGACAGCTTCGGCACCGCGTGCAACGTCACCGGCGATGGTGCCCTGGTGCAGTGGATCGATCGCTTTGCGGAAGCCGAGCAGGATCGACAGCGCTACCGCTGACACTGTGCCTTGCAGCGCCTGACCTAAGGCTGCTCCAGACAGAAAAAAGCCTCATGGCGGCCGTGAACTTCGCGGCGATCATGAGGCTTTCGTGTCTCTCAGCGGCAATCTGTCACCAACAGTCTCATGACAGCGATGTCATGGCAGGCAGGACATGACTGCCGGGCTGTCAGCCGATGGGGCAGCTGATTCCCGTGCCTTTCAGGCCGCAGTAGCCACCCGGATTCTTGGCCAGATACTGCTGGTGGTATTCCTCGGCGTAGTAGAACTCGCGCAGCGGTGCGACCTCGGTGGTGATGCGGCCGAGACCGGACTGGTCCAGCGCCTGCTGGTAGTCGGCCATGCTTTTCTCGACGATGGCGCGCTGGTCTTCGCGGGTGTAATAGATCGCGCTGCGGTACTGGTTGCCGATGTCATTGCCCTGACGCATGCCCTGGGTCGGGTCATGGGCCTCGAAGCTGGCCCGCAGGATCTCCGGCAGGCCGATCACCGTCGGGTCAAAGATCACACGCACGACCTCGGTGTGGCCTGTCTTGCCGGTGCAGGTCTCTTCATAGCTCGGATTCGGCGTATGGCCGCCGGCATAACCGACCGCCGTCACCTTGACGCCCGGCAGCTGCCAGAAGAGGCGCTCGGCTCCCCAGAAGCAACCCAGCCCCAGCACGATCTCCTCACACTCACTGTCGAACGGCGGTACAATCGAGCGGCCATTGACGTGATGAACGCCGCTGATGCGAACCGCTTCACTGCGCCCTGGCAAGCTGTCCTGCGCTGAAGGAATGGTCTGCTTATCTTCCGTTATCCACATGGCGGACTCTCTCCTGTGTCGCGTCGTGCAATCGTGTATAGGTTCAATGATGTCATCTCTGCCCCCCAAGATCTGCCCCTGCCAGCCCAACAGCGCAAAGGCGCAACGCTACGTCGATTGCTGTCAGCCGATTCATGCTGACATCACCCGCGCTGAACGCCCCGAGCAATTGATGCGCGCCCGCTACAGCGCCTTCTGCCTGTCGCTGAGCGACTTTCTGATCGACAGCTGGGACCCGGCCCATTGCCCGGCACGCGCCGATCTCGAAGGTGCTGGCCCGCAGTGGCTGGCATTGGAGATTCTGGACAGCGGACAAGACGCCGATACCGGCATGGTACGCTTTCACGCCACCTTCTTCGAGCAGGGAAAGTTCCAGCAATTGCAGGAACTTAGTCGCTTTCATCACGATGGCCATCACTGGCGTTATGTCGACGGTGATGCCGATTGGCAAACATTGACGCCGGGGCGCAACAGCCTGTGTCCCTGTGGCAGCGGCAAGAAGATCAAGCGCTGCTGCACTGCGTGACCGTCCGCGCCTGGTACTGATGCGCTTGAGCTTGAGCTCTCGAGCATAAGCGATACGAGCACCTCTGAAACGTCCCTCCCTCAAACGAGACAGCCCCCACCGAACCTGTCGATGGGGGCTGACCCCGGTGCAATCAATTGGCCTGGCGCGTCATCTGTCCTTGCCGACTCTGGGCGCCAGCTCACTGCGACCCAGCGAGAAGCTGTAGAGCAGATCCACGGCTTGCGCCGTGCCGGACACCGCTTCGGCATACAGATTGCGGAACAGCTTGTAGCGCAGCGTCAGCTCCGCGATCGGCGAGAACAGCCCGACGCCGTAGCTGAGCTTCAGGTCCGGGGCGATATAGCCGCTGACCACCACCTGGCTGTCATCGCCGCTGCCGGAGCTGTCCAGACTCAGGTCACGCACGCCGAAGGTTTCCCCGATCTGGCCGACCACCTGTCCGCTTTGCGCCAGTGACATGCCGATCAGGGCGGACGTGACCGCACTGTCACTGCTGGTATCGCTGTCCAGGCCTTCACCGCGCAGCAGATAACTCAGTGCCGAGGACTCATCCATCGACGGGTCCGAGAAGATCTCGACGCTGGGTGACGAGGCAAGTCCGGTTACACGCACCCCTGCAGTCACGTCGTCCTCGGTGTTGTCAGGATCACGGATCGCCTCGATATTCAGACGCGGGCTCGAGGGCGGTCCGGCCAGCAAGACCTGCCCCTTGCTGATCTGCAGGTCCTGCCCGAAGCTCTTGTAGGTCCCGTCGACCAGATTGACCTCACCGAAGACCTGCACGCCGCCCTTGGACTGGCGCACATCGAGATCGCCTCTGAGCTTGGTCTTGAGCCCCATCGCCTCCAGACGCGCATCTGGCCCGATATGGATGCCGATACGCACATCCAGCGCCATGCCCGCCTCATTGAGCGCCTTGGCGGTGTCGCTGCCATCGGCAAGCTCGGCCGGGTTGGAGGTGTCATCATCACTGGGACGCTCGATGATGATGGTGTCACTGGAGGGTGACACGGCAGACGGTGGCACCTGGTCCACTTCGATGCGTGTCCACGGCACCTTGACGTCACCTCGCAGCTTGAGAAGCGTGGGACTGGCATTGATCTGCAGATCCGGCGCGACGCGCATGCGCCCGATCCCGGCGATATGCAGTTCGAGCGGATTCTTCTCGCCGTCGAGGTTCAATGACGCCGTCCAGTCCTCAAGCGTCGGCCACGCCGCCTCACCATCGATACCCCAGCGCGCATCATTGCCCACCAGATAGCCATCGATATCGGCACTGTTGCCATCGAAGTCGACGGTGAACTGGGCATCCGACAGCGATACCGGCAGCCCATCGCCCTGCACCTTGACGCCGGTCAGCGCGATCGGGCCGGTCAACGACGGCAGGCTGAGATTGCCGCCGACCTCGACGTCACCCGCCAGCTTGCCTTCCAGCTGAGTCATGCCCGCCACCAGCGGACGATACGGTGAGAGGTCGATATCGCGGATGGCTAGCGAGCCATCCAGCTGTCCTGCGCCGGCCGGGTCGAGGACCGACACGGTGAGACCAATGCCGCCAGCGCTGTCGAGACGAATCTGGGTATCGAGATCGGCCTTGTCGGGTGTGGCTTCCAGCGCCAGTTGCAAGGTGGTCTCGGGCAGTGACCAGGCGTTGCCGTCAGCGTCTTCGCCGGCCAGCGTCAACTTGCCCGCCAGCTCCGCGTCAGCATTCCAGCGTTGGCCGCCCTGCTTCCAGCTTGCCGTGATCTTGCCACCCGTGGCACCGCCGATGGTCCAGCTCTCCGGCATGGCGCTCTGGGCCATGTCCAGGGGAATCCCCTCGAGCGTCACCACGGCTTGACCGTCATTGCCCGCGCTCAAGGGCTCGGCGACACAGATCTGGCCGCCCTGTTCGCGGCTCAAGCAGAACGGCTGCACCAGCACGCTGCCCTTGGCGAGATTGGCATCGAAGCTCGCCGGCGTGTCGAAGGTGAAGTCCCCGAAATCGGTATTCGCCGTCAGCGGAGACAGCGCGCCGCGATAATGCTCACGCGCCTTGTCGAGTCCACCCTTGAGGGTCAGTCCCAGACGAGAAAGCGGCATCTCTCCGGCCATCTCGGTATCGAACTGCAGGGTGTGATCGCTCAGGAAGCCTCCCAGCGTCAGTGCGACGGTCGCGATCTGCTGTCCGCCAGCTCTGACATCATCGGCATTCAGGGCGATATCCAGTGCCGGGTCATCAATGCCCCGCTTGCGGGCATCGACCCCGGCCGACAGCGCCATGTCGGAGATACGGTTCTCCCCGATCTGCAGGCGTCGTGCGGTGAAGTTGCTGGCCAGCTGAGGCTTGTCGAGCGTGCCCGAGGCATCGATCTTGCCCTTGAGCTCACCCGCGATATCCGGCATCAGGGTCGAGAGCGCCGGAAAATCGATGTTGGCCGCCAGAGTGATGGTCTTGGCAATCTTGCCATTGGCGCTCAGCCGGTTCTGCCCCTGGCGCAGTTCCAGCGCGTCGACGTTCCACTGCATGTCGGCATTGCCGGCAAGCTTGCCGGTCAGCGTGAGCGGACGCTCGAGCAAGGTGCCATGGATATCCAGCTTGCTGACATCGACGGCCCACGGACCTTGCTGAGGCTGATGGAAGCTGGCCACGAGATTGCCGCTCAGCTCACCACGCACGGCTTTCTGTCCGCCCCCGGTCGGGGCCGGCAGCAAGTCTTCGGGATGCAGCTTGTCGAGCGCCAGCTCGGCGGCGACCTTGATCCCTTCCTGCCAATGAATCTCGCCACGGGTGATCGCGGAGCCACGTTTGAGCGCGATCTTAAGCGGCTGCCAGCGGTAATGCGCGAGATCGCCGTCGCCAGCCAATGACAAGGTGGCGCGCGGAATGTCACGCCCCTCGATAATGGCGTCCAGTGTGGTCGTATACCCCGACAATGAGCCCTTGGCGACCAGCGCCAGATTCTCGACGCTATAGTCAGGCGTGAAAGAGGTAGCGCCAGCGGAGGCCGTCTTGTTCTTGCCAGCGTTGGCTTGCGTCGCTGTCTGAGCGCCTTTCTGCGCATCCGCGGAGGCGTTATCAGAGGCATCAGCGACGGCAGCAAAGGGCCAGGTGATCCGCTTTGAGCTCAGGCGCGCCTCGAAGGGCAGATCACTGTCCAGCACATCTGCGCTGGCCACAAGCTCAGCAGCAAGTGGGCCGTCGGCCTTGAGAGAGGCTTCAAGATCCGCCAGCGAGCCTTCCAGAGACAGGCGCAGCTTTTCATGACGCACGGGATCGATCAGGGTCTCGGCATTGAGCGTGGCGCTCAGCGGATACTCGTCCTTCAAGGTGACCTGCGCTACGAGATCGGCGTTCACGTCACGCGAGTCGACCTCGAGACGCGAGAGCGTGATGTCATGCCCTTCCGCCTTGAGCGCCAACGAAAGGCGACTGACCTCATACGGGCTTGGCCCCTCGAGCGCAAAGTCTTCAATGGCGAGATCGGGAACCTCGATGGTCAGCGGAATATAGACTTCCGGCAAGGCGATGCGCCCAGCCTGTGGTGTCTGATCCGTGGTTTCAGCGGCAGTCTTGCCAGACACTTCTGCGGCGTCATCCGTGACGGTCTCATCCGTGATGGTCTTGTTCGAGATGGTCTTGTTCGCGATAACCCTGGCGGCGCTCTCGGCTTGAGACGCCACGACCTGAGCATTGACCACTGCACTCGCCGCTTGCTGCGCCTCAGGCGTGATGCTCATTCCCTCGAGGCTGACAAAGTCTGAAGTCGCTTCCGTCGCGGCGACATCGGCCGGAATGAAACGACTGGTGATCAGGCGTGTCTCGCCCAGGGTCAGCGTACTCACCGACAGCGCGGCCGAGGTATGGAAGTGATCGAAGGTGACGCGACTGCCATCCGCCAGCGCCAGGGCGAAGTCATCAATGGCGACCTTGCGCACTTCGATGGGAATCGGCACCACGATGGGCACGTTGAGACTCTCGCCGCTCTCTGGCTCAGGCTCCTCGCTGGCACCGCCATCACTCAGGGTGATCGCGAGGCCACTGGATTCCAGCGACTCGAGACACAGCTTGCCCTTGAGCAGACAGTCCTCGCCCCAGGCCAGCGACAGCGAGTCGGCATTGATGGCCAGCCCCGGCAGGTCCAGCGAGACGTCCTTGAGCGACAGCGCTTCCAGAGGGGAGCCGGAGGCCTGTGAATAATCGATGAAGCCACGTGAGCGCGCCTGATCGAGCACCAGCCCGGTGCCCCACGGGGACAGCACGCCCCCGACCAGCAGCATCGTCAGCCCGATCAGGAACACGAGCAGCCATATCAGCAACCGGATGACCAGGCCGCCCCGACGTACATAGGGATTAGACAATTCCAACATCTCCATAGCTTTTTATCAGCTCACCCGCTCAGCTGATGGTCCTTTGCTGGCGCTTGATCAGCACGACACTCGTTTTAGAGACACGAGCTGATCAGAATTCCGGCCCGATCGAGAAGTGAATACGGTAATCGTTGTCTTCATCATCGAAGGGATGGGCGATATCGAGACGAATCGGCCCCACCGGCGAGATCCAGCGAATCCCCATGCCGGCCGCCGTCTTGAGCTCGAGTGCGTCCCAGCCATTGAAGGCGTTGCCGGCGTCGTAGAAGGTCGCGCCCCACCAGTCGCCGGTCAGGCGGTAATCGTATTCCAGGCTGCTGGTGAGCAACGAGCTACCGCCTTCCAGATCGCCATCGTCGTCTTCCGGGGCGAGTGTCTCGTAGGAATAGCCACGCACACTGTTGTCGCCCCCCGTGAAGAAGCGCATCGAGGGCGGCATGTCATCAAAGTTGTCGGTATCGACGTGGCCGACGCCCATGCGCGCCACGAAACGATGGTTGTCGCCGATGGAGCGTATCCAGTTGGTGTTGAACTGGGAACGCAGGAAGGTCACGTCCGAGCCCCACATCTGATCGCCATATTCGAAGGTCAGCTGTTGGCGGTCGCCCCACATCGGGAAGGTCTTGGGGCGTGTGCGGGTGCGGTTCCAGCTCACACCGGGATACAGCAGCAGCACGGCTCCGGATTCATCCGCCTGGGTGTAGTCCTCATAGGTGGAACCGAAGAACACGCGCTGGGTCCAGCCATTGTCGAACTTCCACTCGCGGGTGAAGCGCACGGTGGTCTCGAGACTCTCGGTATCTTCATCGTCGGTATTCGACATCCCGTACTCGAGGACATAGCTATCCTTGAGCGGGTCTTCGAGCGGCATGCGGTATTCGCCCTCGAAGGTCTGTTCCGGCGAGGACAGGAACAGGCTGTTGGTCAGGCTATGGCCATAGCGATTGACCCACGGCATCTCCCAGCTGAACTGCAGGCGTGGCCCGACATCCGTCGCATAGCCGATACCGGTCTCGAACTTGTGGCGGTCGGCGGGAATCAGGCTGATGTCCACGGGAATGATGGGACCGTTGGCCGTCTTGACCGCGGCCTCCAGCGCATCGCCCGTCAGTACCGGCGTGTCACTACCGGCGGCCAGAGACGTTTGATCTTCTGTCGCCGACCCCGCAGCCTGCGCGGCAGGCACCGTCGAGTACGGGCGGGGCGAGGCGTCAGCGCGGCGGCTCTCAACCCCCGTCTGCTCGCTCCCAGTCCCCTTGACTTCAGCCCCCTTTACCTCAGTCCGCTCGACATCGGCAATCCATGATCCCTCATAGCCCTGTGCCTCGGCATAGGGGGTCTTTATCTCGCTGTCGGGGCTGGTGGTCTTGAGTTCGGCGCCCGAATTGAGCTGTGGCTTGATCGCGGCCGAGCGGAACCAGCCAGCCTCACTCAGCCGCTGATTGAATTGGGTCAGTTTGCCGGCTTCGTAATAATCGCCCGTCTCGAACGGCTGCATGGCCTTGACGCGATCCAGCTCTATCTGACTGTTGAGATAGGTGATATCGCCGAAGCGGTAGCGCTGACCGCTCTGCATGACCAGATAGATGCGTGCCGAGTGCAGCCAGGGGCGTACCTCGATGCGCTGCTGGGAGAAGGAGGTGTCGAAATAGCCGCGCTCGAGACTGAGTGACGTCAGAGTCGACTTGAGGCTGTCATAGCGAGAGTGACGCAGCACATCGCCTTCCTCGAGGTCGGCGTCGGCCAGCACCTTCTTCATGACCTTGTCACGCGCAGCGTCGCCTTCAAGTCGCAGCTCCAGCGTCTCGATGGTGACCGGCGCACCGGCATCCACCGTCACGACCACATCATCGCCGCCCAGCAACCCCTTCTCGGGATAGCTGAGCGTGATCTGGGCATCGTAGTAACCGAAGGCCTGCAGCGCTTCCTGGGTGCGCCGGATGATCTCATCCTCATAGCGCTCGGCCGGAGCATCGCCCTCGAGCGTCATCCCGGCCAGGAAGTTGACCACATTGGTGGCCGTCGCGCCCTTGACTCCCTTGACGGCGGCATCGATCGCCAGTGCCTGCGGCGCGAAGCACAGACCGCCACACACGATCAGCGGCGTCAGATAGCGATGCGGCAAACCGCGCGGCCTGGTCGCTCGAGCAGGCTCTTTGTTGTCGCCACTCATGATTCGTCCTTTGTTGAGTGCTGGGGGAAAGCACTGTCCATCGTTCCCGTTCATCATGTCGTGCGGCGCTCGGTCATCACGGGGCGTTTCACATGGCCTGCCTGGATGGCGGGCCACGCCATATCGTCGTTACTTGTATCCCTGCTGCGCAGACTCAGCGGCGTTCCAGTCGATTGACGCGCTGTTCCAGTTCAGACACCTGACCCAGCAGCGACGCGACACGGCCACTCAGCTGTCGGCGGCTGGCATCCAGCGAGCGCAACTGGTCGCGCGTGTCCTCTGACGCACCCTGAGAACTGGCTTCCAGGCCGGCGCTGAGCGCTGTCTGCTGACGGCGCAGTTCACCCAGCTGGGTGGCCAGTGAGCGTTGCGCGGTCTCAAGCGCTGCCAGCTCGTCAAGCGGCGCGAAGCGGCCCTTGAGCTTGCTGGCCAGTTCATCGCCATCAGCGGCGGCTGCAGGCTCCGGCAGTGCCTTAAGCGTCTCGCTCAGTTGCTGCTGGGATTGCTGCAAGTCACGAGTCTGGGCCTGTTGCGTGGCCAGCTCCGTCTGGAGTGCCGTGAGGCGAGTCTCGAGCGAGGCCAACTGCTCGGCGCTAGTGTTCTCGACAGCGCGCTCAATATCGCTCTGCAAGGTCTCGACGCGGGAAGTCAGCGTGTCCAGGGAGCTGGAGGTCTTGTCCACCAGCGGCTCGAGGTGCTCAAGCGTGGCCGACTGGGCATCCAGACGCGCGCCCAGCGCTGCACGGCCATCACGGCTGAGGGATTCCAGCGCCGCCATCGAGCCTTGCAGCGCCGTGATCAGGGTCGCGTGATTGTCACCTGTCTGGGCAAGCGTCGTGACGCGACCATCCAGACGATCAAGCACCTCGTCCATGGCGGTCAGACGCTCTTGAGCGCCATCCGCATCCTTTGCCACCTTGTCTTCCAGCGCCTCGAGGCGTGCGACAGCCTCGCTGGACAGGGATGCCTTGTCCTTCTGCAGGGTGGTCAGCGCCGGCAGGACAGTGTCATTCAACTGGCTGTCCAGGGCGCTGAGTTGCTCACCCAGTGCATCACGCAATTCGTTCAGGCGCTCATTCCCCTGCTGCTCAAGCTGGACCACGGAACGTTCGAGCTGACTGACACGCGCGCCGAGCTGATCGCGTTGATCGCCCCCGAGGGTCTGCAGGTCATTCAGCTGCCACTGTTGCCAGCCCACCACGCCCCCCAGGGCAAGGAGGCAAAGCCACGTCGGCCAGCGTCTGGGCGCGGGAGGACGGGTGTGATGCACGCCAAGCGCATCATCGGGACGCGCGACCAGCGCATCGTCCGGTGAGTCATTGAGAGACGGTTCAGCATTGTGCGGCCGCATTCTGGCTCCAGTTCCGGCAGACGATCAGCAGCGAAAGGGTCAGCGCAGCATCTTCGGGCATGTCAGTGGGCTCACTGTCCCATCGCACCAGAGGCAAGGCGACCGAAAGTGCGCTTTTTCGCGCTGCTGTATAGAAATACAGTAATGCAGGTTCTGCAAAAGATAAGTCACGGTTCACGTACAGGAAATCGAGTCTAACAGCTGACCTCGGTCATCTCATCAGGTTCCCGCGATGGCCCGTCATCGAGGCCAGAGTGGCAGGAATGTGGCGAAAGCTCGACAATGAACGCGAGCCTTGCAAGAGGCTTGAGAGGATCCCGCGGTCAGTGCCCACCAGCGTTGGCCTGTCGGTGTCTGGGTGCTATAGTGCCAGACACTGCGATACGCGCAGCCTCTGTCTTCGTAGCTATCTGGATTCACAAGGTTTTTCACGCTGATTGCACATTTCATGCGCGTAGCCACGGCATGAAGGATGCACGGCGAGTCATGCACTTTCGCCCTTGCCCGCTGCCTGAGCGGGTGGCCAGTCTCGGGGCCGGGAGTGATGCTGGTCGCGGAGCTTGAGTCTGTGCTTGTCTGATCCTCTTCCATCATGCGATGGAGGGTCAGGCATTGAAATACTCAGCCCCAAGCCCCACGAAGGCAGAGTACGACCCAATTGGTGAGGAAAAGGAGCTGATCCCCATGGCATTTGAACTTCCAGCACTGCCGTACGAAAAGAACGCACTCGAGCCGACCATCTCTGCCGAGACCCTTGAGTACCATTACGGCAAGCATCACCAAGCCTATGTCACCAAGCTGAACAGCATGGTCGAAGGCACTGCTGACGCAGAAAAATCTCTCGAAGAGATCATCCAGAGCGCTCAGGGTGGTCTGTTCAACCAGGCGGCTCAGGTGTGGAACCACACCTTCTACTGGCACTGCCTGTCCCCGAATGGTGGTGGCGAGCCGTCCGGTCCGCTGGCAGACGCCATCGTGGCCAAGTGGGGCTCCGTTGCTGACTTCAAGGAAGCCTTCAACACTTCCGCCGCTGGCAACTTCGGTTCCGGTTGGACCTGGCTGGTCAAGAACACCCAGGGCGAGCTGGAAATCGTCAACACTGACGATGCTGACACCCCGATCGCCAAGTCTGGTCAGACTCCGCTGCTGACCGTCGACGTCTGGGAGCACGCCTACTACGTCGACTACCGCAACGCGCGTCCGAAGTACCTGGAAAGCATCTGGAACATCATCAACTGGGAATTCGCTGCGCAGAACTTCGCAGCCTGAGCTTTTCCAGATTGAGTCTGGCTAGGCCGTGCTTTGCAAGACCGAGATTCGCTAGCCTCAGGAAGCCGAGTCGTTTACCGCTCGGAACTCCAGCTGAGCCAAGGCATTCAACGTCACCCTGATATGACGCTTGGATGCCCTGCTCTGAAAACCCCGCCACCTGGCGGGGTTTTTTTCGTTCAAGACAACGTCACCCAGCCGCGAGCCTGCTACACGCAAGGCTTGGCTACGCTTGGGTATGCACCACCAGGAGAAGAATCTCGTCTCTCGACTTGCAAATGACGGCGGCGCCCCTATCTAATGACTGATAAGTAGAACGTATGCTCTACCTCGTTGCGTCCCCTTGCACGCTCACAGGGACTCGACGACAAGAGACTCGACGACATTGTTGGCACACACTGCTTGAAATGCATTCTTTGACTGCGCGAAATACCTACTTTGGAAAAAGGAATACCGATGCCCACTGACACCTCGACCTCCTCTCTGCCCGACTCCATGCTGGCGATCGTGACCACCGGCCATGGGGGTTATGAATGCCTCGAGACGCAGCAGCGCCCGGTGCCGACACCCGGTGAAGGCGAGGTGCTGATCAAGGTGCTGGCGGCTGGCATGAACAACACCGAGATCAATACGCGTCTGGGCTGGTATTCCTCCACGATCACCACCGCGACCCAACAAGCGAGCAGCGTGCATGACAACGCGGACGCAGATGCGGCGACTGACAAGCCGGCGCCGCCGGAAGGTGGCTGGAAGGGAGAGACGCCCTTCCCCCTGATACAGGGCACGGATTGCTGTGGCGAGGTGGTGGCATTGGGCCCGAATGCGGATGCCAGCCTGCTGGGCAAGCGCGTGCTGGTACGCTCCTGCATGCGCAGCGAGGGCTGGGACTCACTGGAAAATGAATGGATGGGCTCGGACTTCGACGGCGCCTTCGCGCAATTCGTCAGCGTGCGCGCCAGTGAAGTGTTCGCGGTGGACTGTGACTGGAGCGATGTCGAGCTTGGCTCCCTGCCCTGCGCCTACGGCACGGCGGAAAACATGCTCGAACAGGCAGAGCTCAAGGCGGGCGAGCGTGTGCTGATTCTGGGCGCCTCGGGCGGGGTCGGTTCCGCTGCATTGCAGCTTGCCAAGCGCCGTGGCGCGACGGTGTATGCCGTGGCGGGCGTTGCCAAGCATGAGGCCCTGGCAGAACTGGGTGCCGACAGACTTCTGGACCGCAAGGCCGACCTGCTCGAGCTGCTAGGCCACGAAAGCGTCGACCTGGTGGTCGACAATGTCGCTGGCGACAACTTCCCGATCATGATGAAGCTGCTTTCACGTGGCGGCCGTCTGGTGACCACCGGCGCCATCGCCGGCCCGATGGTGACACTGGATCTGCGCGACCTGTACCTCAAGAACCTGCGCCTGCTCGGCACCACTGCCTGGTGTGAAGCCACCTTCCCCAATCTGATCCGCTATGTGGAGCAAGGCGAGATTCGCCCGCTGATCGCGGCCAGCTTCCCGTTGACCGAAATTGTAAGCGCGCAACAGCAGTTTCTCAGCAAGGGCCACGTGGGCAAGTTCGTGCTCGAGCCCTGGGCCTGAAGACAGCTCGGCGATCTGCAGGAATAGCCTGGCGCTCATGATGTAAAAACTGAGGCCAGGACAAAAAGCCCTCATCCGGAACCGGATGAGGGCTTTTACGTACCGAGCACGAAAGGGTCAACCTGAAAGAGAGCGCGTCAGCCTGACCCACAAAAATGCCCGTCAGGGGCTGGCACGGCGGCCGATGCCGCGATAGACCAGTCCCTGGCTTGCCACATAACGCGGGTCGAAGATGTTGCGGCCATCGAGCACCAGACCCGCACCCAGCTCACGCTTCAGACGCTGCCAGTCCGGGTTCCAGTAGCACTTCCACTCGGTGACCAGCATCAGGGCATCAGCACCCTCCAGAGCGTCATACATGTTGCCATCGACCAGCTCCAGCAACGGATGCGCACCACAGGCCTCACCCAGCGCCGACAAGGCCGCGGGATCATGCACGCGTACGCGCACGCCCTGGGCCCACAGCGCCTCGAGCAGGGTCAAGACCGGCGCATGATCGATACGCGCGGTACCGGGCTTGAAGGCCGCGCCCCATATCGCCACGGTACGGCCGCGCAATTCACCATCGAAGTGCTGCCACAGCTTGCGGAACAGCGTCTCCTTCTTGGCCTCGTTGATGTCGAGCACATGCTCGAGCAGCATCGATTCACGCCCTGTCTGGTGCTGGACATCGGCCAGACGCATCAGGTCACGCGAGAAGTTCGGGCCGCCGAACCCACAGCCCGGATAGAGATAGCCAAAGCCGATACGCGGGTCGGCGCCCATGCCCTGACGCACATATTCCACATCGACGCCCAGGGAGTCGGAGAGACCCGCCACCTCGTTCATGTAGCTGATACGCGTCGCGAGCATGCCATTGATGGCGAGCTTGGTCAGTTCGGCGGCACGGCGCGGCATGATCTGGAAGACATCTTCACGCCGATTGAAGGCACGCAGCAGCTCCTGCACCCGCAGGGTGGCAGGTTCCGCCTCGCTGCCCAGCAACCAGCGGGCCGGACGCTCGAAGGTGGCCAGTGAACGGCCCTCTTCCAGCATGTCCGGCAAGGCGACGGCGTACTGGTCGTCACGCGGCAACAACGCCTCGAAACGCTCGGTCGTGCCCACCGGGAAAGTCGAGTTGTTGACCAGCACCAGCGGCTCATCCAGGGTCGCCACCAGCTGCTCGACACGGCTCAGCGCGCTTTCCCGCTGATCCGGCGAGACGGCGATCCAGTGGATATCGATGCGCCGCAGTGACGCGAGGTCCTCGACCAGGGTGAGATCGCCGCGCTCCCGGTGGCGATCAAGACGTTCGCGCAGGCCTGGCTCACTGTTCAACCAGTCGACGCGTTCCAAGGCAGCCCAGTCCATGTCCTCATGCGGCCACCACCAGACGCGGTGACCCACGCTCGCCAGAGCGGCGCTGGCCGTTGCCGCCGCCAGTTCGCTTCCGTGCACCAGCACCTGCATGGCTTATTTCTCCTGGTAGCGAGTCAGCAGCTCGCGGAAGCCTTCACCGAAGGTCGGGTGACGCTTGGCAAAGGAAAGCGTCGCTTCAAGATAGCCCAGCTGATGGCCGCAATCGTAGGTATCACCGGCCATGCGGTAGGCCGCGACGGCCTTGTCGTCACGCAGGGTGTCGATGGCATCGGTCAGCTGGATCTCACCACCCGCGCCCGGCGGAGTGTTCTCCAGAAGCTCGAAGATACGGCCCGGCAACAGATAACGGCCGATGACCGCCAGGGTCGACGGCTCGGTGCCCGGGGCCGGTTTTTCGACCATGCCATTGATCAGGGCGGACTTGCCGGCTTCCGGCGTGTCACCGTCGATCGCGACGATACCGTACTTGTAGGCCATGTCCTGCGGGACATTCTCGACCATGATCTGGGCGGCATTGGTGGCTTCATAGGCCTCCATCATGCGCGCCAGGTCATTCTTCTCTAGCCCTTCGCCATCGACCAGCACGTCCGGCAGCATGACGATGAACGGCTCATCACCGACGATCGGCTTGGCACAAAGCACGGCGTGGCCCAGACCCAGCGGCTCCGGCTGGCGCACGCTGATGATCTTGACGTCATCAGGAATGATGTTTCGCAGCTGTTCGAGCAGCTCGAGCTTGCCCTTGGCTTCCAGGGTGGTTTCCAGCTCGAAGTGCTTGTCGAAGTGGTTCTCGATGGCATTCTTGCTGGAATGGGTAACCAGCACGATTTCCTTGATACCGGCTGCGACCGCTTCTTCCACCACATATTGGATCACCGGCTTGTCGACGATGGTGATCATTTCCTTGGGGATGGCCTTGGAGGCCGGGAGGCAACGTGTGCCGAGACCGGCAACAGGCAGAACAGCCTTGCGTATCATGTAGCGTCTTCCTTGTGTCTATGTCGTGGTGAGGCCCGTCGAAGGACCTCTACCGGGTTACTGCCGTCGAAGACAATCAACGACCATCCTTCATCATAGGCAGAGATTATGCCAGTTTGATCAAGGAGTGCGAAATTCCTGCACTATCCGAGGCTTGCCAAGCGCTACACCCTCTGAAATGCCATCAGCGGCGCATGGCGCGCCCGAGCAGCGCACCCACACTGTCGCTATCAGGCGACTCTACCACGCCATGTTCCGTGACGATGGCATCAATATACTCATGCGGCGTGACATCAAAGACCGGGTTGAAGACATCGATGTCCTGCGGCGCGATCTGACGTCCGCCCGCCTCGCGCAGCTCGGCGGCGTCGCGCGTCTCGATGGGAATGTCCGCGCCACTGGCCAGGGTGCCGTCGAACGTGGCCAGCGGAGCCACCACCATGACCTTGATGCCGTGGGCGCGGGCCTGAACGGCCAGCGAGAAGGTACCGATCTTGTTGGCGGTATCGCCGTTGGCCGCGATGCGGTCCGCGCCGACGATCAACCAGCGCACCCCTTCCGGCGTCCGGGCACCCTGCTGCATGATCAGCGAGGCTGCTCCTTCCACGGCCAGACGCGCGGGTATCTTCTCCTGCACCAGCTCCCACGCCGTCAGGCGAGAACCTTGCCACCAGGGGCGTGTCTCGTTGACATGCACGCGGCCAACAATGCCCTGGGCGTAGGCGGTACGGATCACGCCCAACGCCGTGCCGTGACCGCCGGTGGCCAGCGCGCCGGTATTGCAGTGGGTCATGACCTCGCACCGCGTCTCGCCTTGCGCGAGGGAGGCCGCGATCACCTGGGCGCCAAACTCAGCCATGCGAAGGTTATCGTCCAGATCCTGCTCATGAATGCGCACGGCCTCCTTCAGCAGCGCCTCATACGGGGCCTGCGACCGGGTGGCGTGTGCGGCAATCACCTTGCGCATGCGATCCAGCGCCCAGAACAGGTTGACCGCTGTCGGGCGCGAGGCAGCCAGCACATCACAGGCGCTGGCCAGGCGTGACTGCCAGTCGCCGCCCTCGCGGTTGATGACGAAAGCCTCCAGCGCCACGCCATAGGCGGCGGCGATCCCGATGGCCGGTGCACCGCGGACGACCATGTCGGTAATGGCAGTCGCGACCCCGCGTGCATCCTCGAGCAGCACCTCGCGGGTCTCACCCGGCAGCAGACGCTGGTCGAGCAGCGCAAGCTTCACCGCCGGCTGAGCGACATCAGACGTGACATCACGAGTGACGTCAGCGCTGGCATCGGGCGGGGTGCCTGCCGTGTCTTCTTCCCGCGACGCACACTCTTGCTGGCTTACCCAGCGAATCGGAACCAGGCTCATGACCACTCCCCGTTGCTACATGACAATAATGACGACTGGTCATCGCGCGTGGCGCGACGCCCCGCCCCATCGTAACGCAAGTGCCCGTCATGATGAGTTTTTTGCGCTGGACGCTGACCCGCGACGGTAGTCGGATTAGAATGGTGGAATCGTGCCCGAGGGTAAGGTGCCTGTACAGGCCTGCCACTTCCCGAACAGCACTTCCGTAACGGTAAGGATGCAAAGATGAGCGATAACGACACCCAGCAAGATGCCCAGCCCCAGGACCATCTGGGCAATGTCGATGCCAGCGAGATCGCCAAGTTCTCGGCATTGGCCAGTCGCTGGTGGGACCGTGATAGTGAATTCAAGCCGCTGCATGACATCAATCCGTTGCGGGTCGACTATATCGACACCCATGCTGGCCTGGCAGGCAAGCGCGTGATCGACGTCGGCTGCGGCGGCGGCATTCTCTCCGAAGCCATGGCGCATCGTGGCGCCCAGGTGACGGGTATCGACATGGGTGATGCGCCGCTTTCCGTTGCCCGCCTGCATCAGCTGGAGTCCGGTGTCGAGGTGGACTACCGCCAGACCACCGCCGAAGCTGCCGCAGAAGAGATGGCCGGCCAGTTCGACGTCGTCACCTGTCTGGAAATGCTCGAGCACGTGCCGGACCCATCCTCGGTGATCGCGGCCTGCGCACGGTTGGTCAAGCCCGGGGGGACGGTGTTCTTCTCGACCATCAACCGCAATCCCAAGGCGTATGCCTTCGCGATTCTCGGCGCGGAATATGTGCTGCAGATGCTGCCGCGTGGCACCCACGAGTATCGCAAGTTCATCCGTCCGGCCGAGCTGGGGCGCTGGACACGCGATGCTGGCCTCAAGATGGAAGGCTCCACCGGCATGACCTACAACCCGCTGACGCGCAAATATCGCCTGAATTCCTCCGACCTGTCGGTCAACTACCTGATGCACACTCGTCGTCCCACCGAGGAAGAGCTTGCGTGAGCCTGCCGGCAGCACTACCTCGTCCCGCCGCCTTGATCTTCGATCTCGATGGCACCCTGGTGGACACCGCGCCGGACCTGGCGCGCGCCACCAATGAGCTGCGTCGGCACCACACTCTGCCAGCACTGGACTATGACGTGATTCGCGCCGAGGTCTCGCATGGTGGCAGCGCTCTGGTGACGTTGGCCCTGGGCCATGAGCTCGATCATCCCGAGCATGCCACCGAACGCACTCGTCTGCTGGAATTCTATGCCCGCGATGTCGCGGCTCATAGTGTGCTGTTCCCGGGCTATGACGCACTTATCGAGGTCTGTCAACGCGCAGGCCTGCCGTGGGGCATCGTGACCAACAAGCCCCGTCAGTTCGCCGAGCCGCTGATCGCCGCGCTCAAGCTCACGCCCGGCTGCCTGCTGTGTGCCGATGACCTGCCGGTCAAGAAGCCGCATCCAGAGCCCCTGTGGGAGGCGGCGCGCTGCCTCGGCGTCAATGCCTCCGAGTGCTGGTACCTGGGGGATCATGACCGTGACATGCAGGCGGCGCGTGCAGCGGGCATGCTGGCGGTCGCGGTGCGCTACGGCTATGTCCGCGAGGGCGACGATGTGGATGCCTGGCCTGCCGATGTGTGGTTTGACACATCGGAAGAGGTCATCAATGCCGCACTGCGGGCAGCGGACCTGCGCTGACCGAGCGACACACGCGAAGCTCGCACGAAGCTCACACAAGCCGGCCCTCGCAAGCAGGTGATCCGCAGATGAGCATCAGAAGATAGACACAAGCAGCTAGACACAAACAGTTAGACACAAGAACGCCGACGGCCATGGCCGTCGGCGTTCTTGTTGTGAGGCGTGGCGATTGGCCCGCCTGGCGGCGTCACTCGCCGGCCAGCGAGATGACAGCCGACAATGGCTCAACTTTGATGGCTCAGGCTTTCGGCGGTTGGGCGTCGAACATCTCGCCGGTATGACCACGGCTGTCCGGCCCCATCAACCATAGATAGGTCGGCATGATGTCGGCGGGCGTACGCAGGGTATCGGGGTCTTCGGCCGGAAACGCCGACTTGCGCATCGGGGTCCGCGTCCCACCGGGATTGAGCGTATTGACGCGCACCTGACTGGTATTCTCCAGTTCCTGCGCCAGCATCTGCGAGAAGCCTTCAGTGGCGAACTTCGAGACACTGTAGGCGCCCCAGAAGGCACGCCCCTTGCGCCCGACACTGGAGCTTGTCAGCACGACGGAGGCATCCTTCGACGCCTTGAGCAACGGCAGCAATGCCTGGACCATCCAGATGGGGCCATTGATATTGACCTGCATGACCTGCTCCCACAGCGCCGGATCATACTGTTCGAACGGAGTGATCTTTCCCAACAGGCTCGCGTTGTGCAGCAGGCCATCCAGACGACCGAACTCGGTATTCAGGGTATCAGCCATCTGCTGATAATCCTTGAGCGAGGCCCCTTCGAAGTTGAGCGGATAGATGGCCGGCTGTGGTGCCCCCAAGGCCTCGATCTCGTCGTAGACTTCTTCCAGTTTGGCAATGGTCCTGCCCAGCAATATCACCGTCGCCCCATGCCGCGCATACTCGACTGCCGCTTCACGGCCAATGCCGGACCCCGCCCCGGTCACCAGAATGATTCGCCCTTTCAGCATGTCGTCCGGGGCCTGATAGTCGATCTTGCACTCTGCCATGGTGATATCCCTGTCTGAGATCTGTCGTCAACGGCCGATGAATGTCACTGCTTCTTCACCGGTAGTACTTGCTTTGCCACATGAATCAAATGAAGCGCCCCAGAGCCGCCTGTCGATGGCATGACCTACTGAGCGCATAACACAAAGCCCGCACCTGGTAGAATACCAAGCGCGGGCTTTGGGGAATACTGGTGACCAATCGCCACGGGCACTCAGGCGCCGGAGGACAGAAAGTCCTTGGCCATGGTGCCAGCCTTGCTGTCCGGATACTGCTGGACCAGCTTCTCGAGCAGGGAGCGACTTTCCTGCGCCTTGCCTTGACGCGCCTTGACCAGGCCCAGCTTGTACATCGCATCCGGCACCTTGTTGGATTGCGAGAATTCGCTGATCACGGTATCGAAGGCCTGGGCTGAAGCATCCAGCTGGTTCTTGGCCGAGTACAGCTCACCCAGCCAGTAATGGGCATTGGCTGCGAGATTGGAATCCCCATGGTCCACCACGAAGGCTTCAAAGGCGACAATGGCACCGTCGAAATCGCGAGACTGAACCTTGGCGAAGGCATTCTCGTAATCCTTCTGGGCAGCTGCACCACTGTCGGCATTGCTGGTGCCATTGGTGCTAGCTGCACCACCGGCACTTGCGCCGCCAGTGACTGCCGCCGCTGCCTGTGAATCGACAACCTGACCGTTCTCCCCGGCGGAACCGCCGCCAGAAACCCGCTGTTCCAGATCCAGGTAGCGTTGCTGTGACATCTCGGTCAGACGCTTGAACTGGTATTCCAGTTCATCGATCCGGCCGCGAAGTCGGGCAATTTCCTGTGCCTGTTCGTCGAGTTGATTGAGAAGGGTCAGGGTGCCGCCGCCACTCAAACGAGTATTGGCCTGCTGATAGAGCGAGTTTGATTGCCCAGTGAGGTCCTCGACCGTCGGTGCGGCCAAAACGGACAACGGGAGCAACAAGGCTCCCGCACCGAACAACCCTTTCAGGCTGTGTTTCATGCTGTCGGCTCCGCCGAATCATCATGGTATCGCGCAAGCAAGCCCGGGGTTCAAGGACACGCCTCTTGCCCGGGCCAGCTCAACACAAGTTTCTAGCGTCTCCGCGCCTCCTGAGGGAGCCGAGGAGATGAACCGTTCTTAGTAGTCGAAGACCACACGACGGTTCTTGGCGTAGGAAGACTCGCCGTGGCCCTGGACAGCCGGACGCTCTTCACCGTAGGAGACGATCTCGATCTGTGACGGAGACACGCCCTGGACAGTCAGGAAGCGTGCGACAGACTTGGCACGACGCTCGCCCAGACCCAGGTTGTATTCACGAGTACCGCGCTCATCAGCGTGACCTTCCAGAACGACATTGGCGCTGGAGTTGGCTTTCAGATACTGAGCGTGACCCATCAGGACGCTTTCGAACTCAGGACGGATGGTGTCCTTGTTGAAGGCGAAGTAGATGGTACGCACGTCAGGCATGGCGGCGTTGCTCATCTGGTTGGCGTTGCTGTTGGCACCAGTGTTCATGCCGGCAGTGTTCGCACCGCTGTTGGCTGAATCCATGTCGCCGTCCTGAGCGCCGCCGCTGCTGGAACAACCTGCCATGACGCTCAGGGACAGGGCAACCAACAGACCTTTTGCATACGGGGTGAACTGCATTGTAAAACTCCTTGCTCTAATGGGTACGAATGCCAAGCCTTTCTTGGTGGCTCGGATGCATTCTAGTGGTTTAGTTCAGGAACGGCGACCACGCAGGTTCACGCACGTCGCCTTGTGCTGACGGCAGGGAGAATTGTGCCCTTCCGTCTGCCGACACCTGGCCCAGGACCCCGCGGGTTCCTTGCTGAGTGGCATATATCACCATAGTGCCATTCGGTGCAACACTTGGTGATTCATCCCACTGAGTATCGGTCAGGGAGGTAACCCGACCGCTCTTCAGATCTTGCTTGGCAACCTGATAACCGTTGCCTGCGCGGTTGATCATGAACAGGTTCTCTCCATCGGGTGAGATGCGCCCGCGGGAGTTGTAATTGCCGGTATACGTCACTCGTTCCGTGCCGCCGGACAGATCAAGACGATAGATCTGTGGGGAGCCTGCACGATCAGAAGTGAACAGCATACCACTGCCATCCGGCAACCAATCCGGTTCGGTATCGATCGCAGGATTGTTGGTCAGACGCTGGAACTGGCGGCTGGCAATATCCATCACATAGATTTCCGGCTGGCCATCCTTTGACAGTGCCATCGCCAGTTTACGTCCATCCGGCGACCAGGCCGGGGCACCATTGATGCCACGGAAACCTGTCAGTTTTGCACGACGACCACTACCCAATTCCTGCACATAGATAGCGGGACGTTCGGCTTCAAAACTGACATAGGCCAGCTTCTTGCCATCCGGCGACCATGCCGGTGACATGATCGGCTCATCGGACGCCAGAATCTCCTGACTATTGTGGCCATCTGAATCCGCCACGTACAGAGCAAAACGAATATTGTCGCCAACACCATTGGCGGTAATGTATGCGATTTTTGTCGAGAAAGCACCGCGAATTCCAGTGATTTCCTCAAATATTTCATCGCTCATATAATGGCCACGCGCGCGCAGCTCACCATTGCTCCCGGTGATGACTTCGCCAAGCATGCGCTTGTTGCCCAGCACATCCATCAGCTCATACTGGATGCTATAACCGCCATTGCTGGCCGTCTTTACCTGACCCACTACGAGGTAACTGGCCCCCAGGCGCTTCCAGTCATTGACGAAGACGTCCTGCGTCGTGCCCGGCAACGCGATCAGATTATCGCGTTTGATCGGGTCGAACTGGCCACTGCGCGCCAGGTCATCGGAGATGATGCGTGCGAGGTCCTGCGGAAGACTCCCCCCGGTCAGATTCTCGAACGGCACGACGGCGATAGGTGTAGCGCTGTCATTGCCCTTGGTAATCTCGATGGTCAGGTCAGCTCTTGCCAGGCTGGTCACTGCCAGCAAGGCGGCTGCCATCATCCATGCGGTCAATCGTCTCATCGGCCCAGGTCCTCTGGATTGAAGTACAGGTTGAAGTTTCGGAACTGGCTCTTGGCACCAGCTGGCAGATCCTGCATCTCGGTAAACGGTGCCGCTTTCTGGATCGCCTGAATCGCGGAACGATCAAAGGCGGCATTCCCACTGCTCTTGCTGACCGCTGCCGATACCAATTCACCTGTCGGCAACAATGACACTCTCAGCGTGACCGTCATACCGGGAACGGAGCCCGAGGGTCGATTCCAATTCTGTCCGACATACTTCTTGAGCAGGTTCTCGAAGCCATTGGCTGCCTGAGCGGCCTGTTTGGCGCCACTGATGGCGTCACTTTCATTGTCTATCAGGCTATCAAGCGAGCCGGCAGAGGCTTGAGCCGCTTTCTCGGCGAGTGCCTTCTGGCGTGCAGCTTCAGCAGCCGCTTTCTTGCGCGCTTCTTCCGCCGCCTTGGCCTTGGCTGCCTTTTCCTTGGCGGCCTTGTCCGCTGCCGCCTTGGCCGCTTTTTCCTTCTCGGCCTTTTCGGCTTCCGCCTTGGCCTTGGCTGCCTTCTCGGCTTCCGCCTTCTTGGCTTCAGCATCGGCCTTGGCCTTGGCCGCCTTCTCCGCTTCGGCTTTCTTGCGGGCTTCTTCTGCGGCTTTTTCCTTGGCGGCCTTTTCGGCTTCCGCCTTGGCCTTGGCTGCCTTCTCGGCTTCCGCCTTCTTCAAGGCATCGGCCTTGGCCTGCTTTTCCGCCTCGGCTTTCTTGCGATCGAGTGCAATCGCCTTGGCTTCCTCTGCACGCCTGGCCGCTTCTGCCTTGGCCTTCTCGGCCGCCGCTGCCGCCGCCTGCTCAGCCTTCAACTGCTCCGCTGCCTTGGCCTGTTCAGCCGCCTTTTGCTGTTGAGCCTTCTGGGCAGCCGCCTTCTCCTCGGCGGCGCTACGTTGCTGCTCCGCTGCAAGCTCTGCCTCTCTGGCCGCTTCTTCCTTGGCGCTCTGGCGCTGATCGGATTCTTCGGCCGCATCACGCGCCTTGCTCGACTTCGCCTGCTGGGCCTGATTGGTCGTGGTCTCGGTACTGACCAGTGTCGCGTTGACGATGGTGGTGTTGGTCTTTTCCGGCTCGGATTCCGGCCAGCTCACCAGAGTCAGAATCAGGATGCCCAGGTGCAGGCCAACGGCCAGCACCACAGGCAATCCCAACCCGACCCGCTGTTCTATCTCTGGCTGACTCATCCATCAGCCCTCGGTCGGTGGTTCTGAAATCAGCCCGACATTGGGAACACCTGCACCCTGCAGCGTGCTCATCAGCCCCATGACATCGCCATAGGGGGCTGTCTTGGCACCTTTCACCAACACGGGCGTCTTGGGCTTCTCGGCCACGATGGACGCGACCTTGCTACCCAGTTCGTCCAATGCCACCGGGGTGCGCTTGTCTTCATCCGACCCCAGGTCGATGTAGTAATTGCCGCTATCGTCCAACGAGACGATCAATGGCGTCACGTCATCGGGATTGTCGATCGGCTTTGAGGTGACCTTGGGCAATTCGACCTGGACCCCCTGCGTCATCATCGGCGCGGTGATCATGAAGATGACCAGCAACACCAACATGACGTCGATGAAGGGCACCACATTGATCTCGGAGGACAGCTTGCGCTTGTGACCTCTGCTATACGGTCCTTTCATTGACTCGCCTCCCTTCAAGCGTCGTTGCTGCCACGACCGTGCAGATTACGATGCAGAATGGAGTGAAGTTCTTCGGCGAAGTCTTCATAGCGACCCAGCAGCTGGTCAGCACGGCTAGCCAGACGGTTGTAGAAGATGACGGCCGGGATAGCCGCAAACAGGCCCATTGCGGTCGCGACCAGTGCCTCGGCAATCCAGGGAGCAACGGTGGTCAGAGTTGCCTGTTGAGCCGTGCCCAGCGCCTGGAAGGAGCCCATGATGCCCCACACGGTGCCGAACAGACCGACATAGGGGCTGACGGAGCTGACCGTGGCCAGAAACGGCAGGTGAACGTTCAGACGCTCTTCTTCACGTGACAACGTGACGCGCATGCTGCGCTGCACACCATCCATCACTGCATCGGCATTGCTGGACTTTGGCTTGAGGCGACTGTACTCGCGGAAACCGGCACGAAAGACGCCAGACGCGCCCGGCGTGGATTCTTCATCTGTCGGCAACTCACGATAGAGGTGATTGAGGTCGACCCCGGACCAGAAACGCTTTTCAAAGGCCGCGTAGGCCTGCTTGGCACGGGACAATGCCATCCCGCGCTGAAAGATCACCACCCAGGATGCAATGGAAGCTGCCAGCAACAGCAACATGACTGCCTGAACGACCAGACTGGCGTTCACGAACAGCGAAATGATCGACATCGAATCTTCCACGGAAATCCCTCTTTACTTGGTTCAGTCTGTGCCACCGTCAATCAGTGACACGATAAATAATCTGTTCATCAACCTGACGTCTCAGCGCCTGGCTGACCGCGGCCTCATCTGCGCCTCGTGATCTCAGACCTCAAGTGCCGCAAGCAATTCCCCGGGCCAGCGTCTGGGACGCAAGGTCGTGGCATCGACACAGGCAATCACGACTTCGGCTTCGCTCAAGATCTGCTCACCGCGCAGCGCCTTCTGGGTGAACGTCAAGCGTGCACCGCGCAATGCGCCTGCCGTTGCCGTCACGGTCAGCAGGTCATCCAGATACGCCGGACGAAGATAACGATTTGTTACACTGTGTACTACCAACTGAATGCCTTTTTCAAGCAAGGCTTGCTGCGTGAAGCCCTTCGCCCGCAACCATTCACTGCGGGCGCGCTCCATGAAGCGCAGATAATTCACGTAGTAGACAATGCCACCGGCATCAGTATCCTCGATATAGACGCGCACAGTGTGGTGAAAACATGCAGCTTCACCCTTCAACGTATTTCCTGCGTCTTCAGATGTCATGACGCGTCATTTCCTTCCTGTCCCAGGCGCGCCTGCTCTTCACGTGGCGTGATCCCGAAGTGCAGATAGGCCGAGCGTGTGACCAGACGCCCACGCGCCGTGCGCATCATGAAGCCCTGCTGGATCAGGTAGGGCTCCAGCACATCCTCGATGGTATCGCGCTCTTCCCCGATGGCCGTCGCCAGTGAATCGACCCCGACTGGCCCGCCATCGAACTTCTCGATCATCGCCAACAGCAGTCGACGGTCCATGTGATCCAGGCCGTGGCTGTCGACATTGAGCATGTTGAGCGCCTTGTCGGCCACTTCCAGGGTCAAGCGACCATCCGAGCGCACTTCGGCGAAGTCACGCACCCGGCGCAGCAGGCGATTGGCGATACGTGGCGTGCCGCGGGAACGACGCGCAATCTCCAGCGCCCCTTCCATCTCGACTTCCATGCCGGAAAGCCTGGCACTGCGCGCCACGATGTCGGTGAGTGACTCGATATCGTAGAACTCGAGGCGCTGGACGATACCGAAGCGATCGCGCAGTGGCGCCGTCAGCAGCCCCGCGCGCGTCGTCGCGCCCACCAGGGTGAATCGTGGCAGTTCAAGCTTGATCGAGCGGGCCGCGGGCCCTTCACCGATCATGATGTCGAGCTGGTAATCTTCCATCGCCGGGTAGAGCACTTCCTCGACGGCCGGTGACAGGCGGTGAATCTCGTCGATGAACAGTACATCGCCTTCCTGCAGGTTGGTCAGCATCGCTGCCAGATCCCCTGCCCGCTCCAGCACCGGCCCTGAAGTCGACTTGATATCGACACTCATCTCGCTGGCGATGATATGCGCCAGTGTCGTCTTGCCGAGACCAGGTGGGCCGAAGACCAGGGTGTGATCCAGACTATCGCCTCGTCCTCGCGCGGCACTGATGAAGATCTCCATCTGCTCGCGGACGATAGGCTGTCCGATGTAATCACTCAGCGTGCGTGGCCGGTTGGCACGATCGATCCGCTCTTCCGGATCATGCGTCGCCGCGGAGATCAGTCGGTCCGACTCCATCATGATGCTTGCTCAACTCCTGATGACGCAGATCACGTACATGACGCGGGTCATGGGCCATGAACGTGCGTCAGTGGCAGGTGGCAAGGTTTGTCGGGGCTGTGCAACGATCTAGCGCATCTGCGTTCAAGCGCGCACTTTCTACCCCAGTAACCTGCCAACCCCTAGTCAATAAATCCAATCACGATGCGCCGTTTCCTTGGCGGAAACTATAGGGCGCATGTTTGCTGCCCTGGCGGGGCGTCAGCTGGCCATCTTGCGCGCCAGAGCCGCCTTGATGAGCGCTTCCGTGGAGGCGCCGGTCTCGAGACCGGAGAGCATCTTGGCTGCCTCGACAGGCTTGTAGCCCAGTGACACCAGCGCGGCTTCGGCATCCGCCAGAGGATGCGTGACCGGCGGCTGTGGCTGGGAGGCACGCGCCATTTCATCAAGACCATCATCCGCCGGCAGCGTCCAATGCTTGAGACGATCGCGCATCTCAATGATCAGACGATCCGCCGTCTTCTTGCCGACACCCGGCAGACGTGTCAGCGCCCGGCTATCTTCATCGTGAACACAGCGAATGAAATCTGACTGCTCCATTCCCGACAGAATCGCCAGCGCCAGACGCGGGCCGACACCGGAAATCTTGATCAATTCACGGAACAGACGACGCTCGGGCTCCTTGCCGAAGCCGTAGAGCAACTGCGCGTCTTCGCGCACCACCAGATGGGTGTAAAGCTGGCAATGTTCGCCCACTGCCGGCAAGCCCAACAGGGTGTTCATCGAAGCTTCCAGCTCATAACCGACACCCTGTACATCAAGCACCAGCTGCGGCGGTTGTTTTTCCAGCAATGTCCCGGTCAGACGTCCAATCATGTTGCGGCTGTCCTTGCTCGGCAGAGAACGTGTTCGGTGGAATCCTGCTGCTCGCAGGCCCGATCCTCTGCACGGATTGTTACAATGCGGGCAAGCCTACCAAAGATGAAGCGTAGGCGGCATGTCCCAGTGTCACGACGAATTTGTCGCATCTTTCTGACAGTCATACCTTGAGGAATGACACGAAGCCTGATGCCACGCGGCTTGGCACATCACGCAATCGGCTGCTGCCAGACTCGGCAGACACTCTACAAGTGACTGAAAAATCGCTATTAATTGAGCACAATACCGCATTTGTCGCTCAGCGGCATGTCAGGCGTCGGGCTCGAAGTCTCGCCAACTGCTGCTGCGCCGCACGCGGGTTCCCTTGCGTCGACTGGTATTCCCCAATCCCAAGGCTTCCAGCTGGTCATTGCCGGGCGTAAGGCGTCGACGCGCGAAACAATGCGTCAAGGCGATGGCCAGCGCATCGGCGGCATCGGCTTGTGGCGTGGCGGAAAGCTTGAGCGTATGCGTGACCATATGCTGCACCTGAGACTTCTCCGCAGCGCCGGTGCCGGTCACGGCCTGCTTGATCTGTCGCGGCCCATATTCGAATACCGGCAAGCCGTGATTGGCCGCACACACGATAGCAGCCCCGCGCGCCTGGCCCAGCTTGAGCGCAGAATCCGCGTTCTTGGACATGAAGACCTGCTCGATGGCGAATTCCGCAGGGCGATGCATGGCGATCACCTCGCTGATACCGGCATAGATCTGTGCCAGACGCTGATCCAGGCTGACCTGTGACATGCGAATGCAGCCACTGTCCACATAGCGAGGCTGAGCCGCAGAGACATCCAACACCCCATACCCGGTCAGACGTGAACCCGGGTCGATGCCAAGAATGATCATGCTGCCGCCTCGTCTTTCACACCTTCGGTCTTCGGTCTTCGCTGTCATCATCGCGCCATCGCTTTTACTGTGTATATAACCAGCCACCATGCCACAAAAAAGGCGGTGCGACACTGTCAACGCCTGACGTGAACGTCAGCAAACAGTCTCGCACCGCCTTGTCGGGCTTGCTTGCCCCCCTTGCCTATCAGGTCACAGGGGCAAACCTCCCACGGCGGGACAGCCCTTGCCTGATCGAATCAGTCCAGACGGCCCCACCAGTCACTTCCTCGGTCATGCGCCGCTGAATCAGGCCTGACCGCTTTCGTCCTCGACCTTGACCTTCTGACGCAGACGGATGTTCAGCTCCTTGAGCTGCTCACCGCTGACCACGCCCGGGGCGTCGGTCATCATGCAGCCGGCGCTCTGGGTTTTCGGGAAGGCAATCACTTCACGAATGGTCTTGGCGCCGGTCATCAGCATCACCAGACGGTCGAGACCGAAGGCCAGACCACCATGGGGCGGCGCGCCGAACTTCAGGGCGTCGAGCAGGAAGCCGAACTTCTCTTCCGCTTCTTCTTCACCGATGCCCAGCACTTCGAACACGGTACGCTGCATGGCCTGATCGTGAATACGGATGGAGCCGCCACCCAGCTCGGTGCCGTTGATGACCATGTCGTAGGCGCGAGACAGTGCCGCTTCCGGGTTGGCCTTGAGCTCTTCCGGCGTGCAGGACGGTGCGGTGAACGGGTGGTGAAGCGCGCTCAGGCGGCCATTGGCATCGGCTTCGAACATCGGGAAGTCGACGACCCACAGCGGTGCCCACTCGCGAGTGTAGAGGTTGAGGTCTTCGCCCAGCTTGACGCGCAGCGCACCGATGGCCTCGGCCACGATGTTGGCCTTGTCAGCGCCGAAGAACACGATGTCGCCATCGACGGCGCCACAGCGGTCCAGCACTTCATCCACGACGTCTTCCATGAACTTGACGATCGGCGACTGCAGCCCCTCGATGCCCTTGGCACGTTCGTTGACCTTGATCCATGCCAGGCCCTTGGCACCGTAGATGCCGACGAACTTGGTGTAGGCGTCGATTTCCTTGCGAGACAGGCTGGCACCGCCCGGAACACGGAGTGCGGCGACACGGCCCTTGTCGTCCTTGGCCGGACCGGAGAAGACCTTGAAGTCCACGCCGCTCATCAGGTCATCGACATCGACCAGTTCCAGCGGGATGCGCAGGTCCGGCTTGTCGGAACCGAAGCGGCTGATGGCCTCGGAATACGGCATGGTCGGGAAGTCACCCAGCTCGACATCGAGCACTTCCTTGTAGAGGCCACGGATCATGGTCTCGGTCATGCCCATGATGTCCTGCTCGTCGACGAAGCTGGCTTCGAGGTCGATCTGGGTGAACTCCGGCTGACGGTCGGCGCGCAGATCTTCATCACGGAAGCATTTGGCGATCTGGTAGTAACGATCGACACCAGCGACCATCAGCAGCTGCTTGAACAGCTGCGGGGACTGCGGCAGCGCGAAGAAGCTGCCGGCGTAGGTACGGCTCGGCACCAGATAGTCACGTGCGCCTTCCGGCGTGGCACGTGTCAGGATCGGGGTTTCGATGTCGAGGAAGCCCAGGGCTTCGAGCTGGGCGCGCACGCTGTGAGTGATGCGCGAGCGCAGACGCAGCTTCTCGATCATGTCGGGACGACGCAGGTCGACATAACGATACTTGAGGCGCACTTCCTCACCGACCTTGTTGTGGTCGTCGAGCTGGAACGGCGGCGTCTGTGCGGTGTTGAGCACTTCGACGTCCTTGGCCAGCACTTCGATCATGCCTGTCGGCATGTTCGGGTTCTGGGTGCCTTCCGGGCGCAGACGGATGCGGCCCTTGATACGCAGCACGAACTCGCTGCGCGCCTTGTCGGCAGTGGCGAAGGCATCGACGGTGTCCGGATCGACGACGATCTGGGCAATGCCATCACGGTCGCGCATGTCGAGGAAGATGACGCCACCGTGGTCGCGACGGCGGTGCACCCACCCGCACAGAGTGACATCCTGATCGATCAGGGTCTCGTTCAGTTTGCCGCAATAGTGGCTGCGCATGTTGATTCCTTGTTGCTCAAATTCATGATCGACGCGCTGATGCGCATCTGTCTCAGAGGGCCTGCCGTTGGCGATGAGGGTCAAGGGTACCCGTTGGGCGCCCTTGACCCTCATCACGCTGATGCCTGACGCACTATCCCAGCTGCATCAGGCGGTGCTGTCGCTACCACCGGCCAGATTCTTCTTGCTGCCGGACTTGAAATCCGTCTCGTACCAGCCACTGCCTGCCAGACGGAAGCCGGAGGCGGAGACCAGCTTCTCGAGCTGGTCCGTCTTGCATTCCGGGCACTCCGTCAGCGGCGCAGCGCTGATCTTCTGCAACTTGTCCATCCGATGGCCACAGGCCTTGCAGTGGTATTCATAGATCGGCATGGTCTTCTTTCCTGACAATACTGGTCACGGGGCTGTCTGAGCACCGTGAACCATGACAATGTTATGCCTTGCGGCGCGTCTTGCGTTCAGCGCACCTGCAGCCCCAACATGAGAGCTTTCGCAAGCACCAGCAAGAGACGCCTACAATAAGGCCAGTTGAGCGGCTTTCAAGTCAAAGCGAAAGGGGCACATTATAGCGTGCTCGGCCCCGTGCGGGGCAACACCCAAGCACAAACCGGCCCAGACACCACGTACTCGTCATTCCGGGGCCAGCCTTTCTGTCTTTTTGTCTATCTTCCTACGCCATCATGAGGCACCCATGTCCGATCACGATCGTACTTCGCAGTCTCCCTCTCATTCCTCCACGCCTTCTTCCTCCCACTGCGAGCCCGCCTCGTCCACCAGTGCCCCGCAGGCCGTCATGCTCGATGCCGGTTCCGTCGGTGACGGGCTGGACTTCTCGCGCCTCGAGGCCCGCCTGGAGGGATTGGCCTGCCATGACGCCACCGCGCCCGAGGAAGTGGTGCCACGAATGAGCGGTGCCTCCATCGTGCTGGTCAACAAGGTACGCATCGAGGCGCACCATATGGATGAGCTGCCGACCCTCAAGCTGATCGCGGTGATGGCGACCGGTACCAACAACATCGACATGGCGGCCGCCGAAGCACGCGGCATTCGGGTCATGAACGTCAATGCCTATGGCACTCACTCGGTGGCGCAGCACACCTGGATGCTGCTACTGGCACTGGCTGGCCGCCTGCCGGAATACCAGACCGACATCGCTGCGGGCGAGTGGCAACGCAGCCCGACCTTCTGCCTGATGGGCCGCCCCGTGGTGCAGCTGTCCGGCAAGCATCTGGTCATCGTCGGCAAGGGGGAGCTGGGCACCGCGGTGGGTAGGCTGGCCGAGGCATTCGGTATGCGTGTGACCTTTGCCGCTCGTCCGGGCACTGCCCCCACCGCCGAGCGCCCCGCGCTGGAAAGTCTGCTGCCCCAGGCTGACGCCATCAGCCTGCACTGCCCGCTGACACCGGAAACGCAGCATCTGATCGATGAACAGGCGCTCGCCGCCATGAAGACTGGTGCACTGCTGGTCAATTGTGCCCGCGGGGGCATCATCGACGAGGATGCAGCCCTGGAAGCACTGGCCACCGGACAACTCGGCGGCCTGGCGGTAGATAGCCTACCGGAGGAGCCGCCACGTGAAGGCCACTCACTGCTCTCGGCTCTGGAAAGCCAGCACCATTCGGCGAGTGCGCCCTTGAACCTGATCGTCACGCCGCACAATGCCTGGATCAGCCAGGAGGCGCGCCAGAACATGCTTGATCTCAGTCTGGCCAATATCGAGACATTCCTGAGCGAACACGCCTAACACCGCTAAATCCTCGCGGTGACAGGGGCTGACGCCGAGTGGCAGGTGTGATCGGTACATTACGAAAAAGCCCCCGAACCGGCATATGCGCCGGTTCGGGGGCTTTTTATGAGTGGCCTGGCATCAGCGAATACGGATATGCATGCCCGCCGCCTTGAGGGCATTGCCTTCAGCGTCCCACGACACCACACGACCGCGTGAGCTCAATAGTACCCACTGGGTAGCGCCTTCTCTTGCGCCGTCCTCTTTCTCGCCCCTCTCTTGCTCGTCCAACTCTCTCTCGTCGCCCTCCAGCACACCATCAGCGTCAGCGTCAGCCATCAGGCTCCGCTGTTGCAGGGAGTTGTCGCCAGCCTTGCCTGCTTCAGCATCCATGCCTGCCTCGTTCATTCCCATCGCCTCGATCTGCTGAAGGTCTTCCTCCTGCGGCGCACGCATTCGGTACTGACATTCACAGCTTTCGCCGTAAGTATTGATGACCTGATGCCTGAGCACATGCACCTGCTCAAGGTCATCCGGGTGGATCAAGCGGTCGAAATCCATTTCGCGCATCGCCAACGGCTCGTGACCCGAAGCGCCGAGCATCTTCCAGAGATTGGGATGGATGCGCACGATGCGTTCAGGAATGTCCATTTCCCACAGGCTATCGCCGCTGGCTTCGAGAGAATCCAGCAGGCGACGCTCGCTGGACTGCAATTCCTTCTGGGTCTGGCGCAGCCGCTGGTACATCTCTTCGGCGGTGGCGTTGGCATCATCCAGCTCGACGATGCCACTGCCACCCGCGGACTCGACGTCCGCGCCCATGCCGATGCGATGAAGACGCTCACGCAGCTCGGCCAGCGGCACCGAAAGGCGACGGCTGATGTGGTGCGTGCGCCAGCTCATGAGAATGAAGAAGGTGAAATAGAACAGGATCAGGCCACCGACCAGCGCCATGCCGACCAGCTGGAAGTTGCGTCCGATCTCGGCGGTACGAAAGAAGACGGCGCTCTCCTCGACCATGCTCAACATGATCCAGCCATTGCCCGGCAAGCGCTCCCACGCCACCTTGTAGGGTGCCCCTGCTACATTGACGCTCTCCAGGCCACGCCGCTGCTCGAGGATACGGGGCGCGAGTCTCTTGAAGACGTCATGGCCTTTCAGCGCCAGCTGGGCTGGCCGAATGACATCCTCTTCCTGCAGGTCATAGGCATCGGGAATATCCAACGGCAGCAGCGACAACAACTGCTCACCGGCGCGCGGCACGGCGAGTGAGCGTCCGTCGGCATCGAACAGCATCGCGAAGCCTTGCCAAGGCAGCTCCATCGCCAGCACCTGATTGACGATCACGTCCAGGGTCATGTCGACGCCGGCGACACCGAGAAATTCGCCTTGCTCCGAATAGAAGGGGCTGACGGCCGACGTCATCCAGCCATTGCCGGCCGGATCTTCGTAGATATCGGTCCAGATGGTGTTTCGCGAGGGATTTGCCTCTGGCGCGGCCAGATAGAAGAAGGAGAAGTCACGACAGTCATGGTTGGCTGGCACCAGCGAGGCCAGATCGACATAGGGGAAAAGGCGGACATAGCAGTCAGCCATCGTGACGAAGGACTGCACCACGGCCGAGTGCGAATATACGACACTGCGCATAATCGGGTCGACCGCCGTCATGCGCAGCGCCATGGAGATGTCCTGCTCGAGGCCTGGCAAGGCGGGATAGAAGCCGCTGCCCTGATTGTCCGCCGTCTGCTGACTGGCCCAGACACCGCTGGGCTGGCTTGCGTGACGAGCAACCTCGTGCGCCGCTACCCCAGTGCCAGTGTCGCCCATGGCCAGTTCGCCTGCCTGGGCACCGAGCCCGCGCGACAGGTTCTGGACATGCTCCAGTTGCTGGCTGAGTGACTTGGCCTCCCGCAGCATTGCCAGATTGAGTTCACTGCTCGACTGGGATTGCAGATAATTGAGATTGGCATCACGAATCTCGTCATTGGACACGAAATACACCGCCACCAGGGCGGTCTCGACCAACAGCAACGGAATCATGGTACTGGTGAAGAGCGCTCGCCAGACCCACTTCTTGATCGTGACGGCGGGTTGCTTCGACTCCGACATGGGCGACTATCCTGAATCCAGCGAGATGACAGGAAGTATGCACTTTCTCTTGCGTTCCAAGAGGCTAATAGCTTCAACGCTGAAACATGACCTATAGGTCAGACCTTGGTGATACGACTGGGGACAGGCGGCCAAGGCTTTGCTAGGATGCTCGACCCCAAGGAGGCTGCATGCTTTACAACTACGGTTCTATCAATATCGATCACGTCTATCGGGTACCCCACCTGGTACGACCGGGTGAAACCCTGGCGAGTCTCTCCTACCGTCAGGTACTGGGTGGCAAGGGTGCCAACCAGTCGCTCGCGCTTGCGCGCGCCGGAGGCGACGTCACGCACTGGGGCCGCCTTGGCAACAGTGATCGCTGGGCACTCGAGCCGCTGGAAGGCGCCGGTGTCATCACCTCGCAAGTCGAGCTGAGCGCCAGCGCCAGTGGCCACGCCATCATCCAGGTGGACGACCACGCCGAGAACAGCATCATTCTGCATCCGGGTGCCAACCACGGTTTCACCGATGAGCATCTGGCGACGCTGTTCTCCGGCGTGACACAGGGAGATTGGCTGCTGCTGCAAAATGAGTGCAACGCACTGGGCAAGGTCATCGAGCTGGCACATGCCAAGGGTATGAAGATCGCCTTCAATCCCGCCCCGATGGGTGCTGATGTCCTGCGCCTGCCACTGGAGCATTGCCAGGTGCTGTTCCTCAATCGCGGTGAAGCGGCACAGCTGGTCGAGCTGGAAGAGAGCGCGCCTGTCGCCACCTTGCTCGCCGCGCTGCACACTCGTCTGCCTGACACCGAAGTGGTCATGACCCTGGGCAGTGAAGGCGTCTGCTACCAGCTGGGGGAACAACGCATCCAGCTGCCGGCGCACCGCGTCAATGCCGTGGACACCACTGCAGCGGGTGACACCTTCATCGGCTATTACCTGGCAAGCCAGATCGAAGGTCTGAGCATCGAGGAAAGCCTGCGTCGCGCCAGCACCGCCTCTGCCCTGTGCGTGAGCCGCGAAGGCGCAGCGCCGAGCATTCCGCTGGCCAGTGATGTCGCCGCTGCCCTGGCCGAATGGCCGACGCTCGACGTCCTGAGTAACTGAGTCTTTGAGCAGCGAGTCTCTGAACAACTGAACTACCTGCACGGGGCACCACCACGTGGCCCGTGCCGTGCCCATGTCAGCTCATGGGCACCCTGTCGGCGTAACGCCCTCTTTAGCAGGTCACTTCTTTCACGAGGTCAGCATGAAAACACCGATCATCTTTGATACCGATCCGGGCGTGGATGATGCCCAGGCGATTGCCATCTGTCTGGCGCATCCGGACATCGAATTCCTCGGCATGACCACCACCTTCGGCAACGTCACCATCGAGACGGCCACCTCCAACGCCCTGCTGCTGGGCGAACTGGCAGGTCAGGAGATTCCGGTCGCCCAGGGCGCTGCCCAGCCGCTGGTCAAGGACAAGTTCCCGGCGCCGGCGCACATCCACGGTGCCAATGGCCTGGGCAACATGGAGATCCCGGAGCCCAAGGGCAAGGCACTGTCCATCAGCGCACCGCAATTCATCGTCGAGCAGGTCAATGCGCGCCCGGGCGAGATCACGCTCGTCGCCGTCGGTCCGCTGGGCAATCTGGCCACCGCACTGCAGCTGGACCCGAGCATCATCAGCAAGGTCAAGCAGGTCGTCGTCATGGGCGGTTCCATCCGTGAAGGCGGCAACGTCTCCCCGGTCGCCGAAGCCAACATCTTCAATGACCCGCATGCCGCCGCCAAGGTGCTGACCGCCGGCTGGCCGCTGACCATGGTCGGTCTCGATGCGACGCACCGCTGCGTGCTGTCTCCGGCCCATGTCGAGCGCATTCGCGTCGCGCAGGGCGCACTCGGCGAAGTGCTGTCCGGCAGCTATCAGTTCTACAAGGCCTTCTATCAGGAAGCGCGCGGCATCGATGGTTGCTGCCCGCACGACAGCTGCGCCCTCGCCTGGCTGATGAAGCCGGAGCTGTTCACCACCGAGCGCGGCCACCTGAATGTCGAAGTCGAAGGCCTGGCCGAAGGTCAGACGCTGTTCGCCCCTGAGGGGCGCGAATTCCTCGGCAACCAGTGGTCCCAGACGCCGCTGGTCGACGTCTGCGTCAATGCCCAGGGCGACAAGGTCGTGGAGTGGATCACCGAGGTGCTGACCGCCAAGGCGTCCTGATCCCGCGCCCGGCAGGCTCGCCTGGGCCTGCCACCGGCCTTGCCACAAACCGAGACAACGCCCGTCAGCGTCATTGCTGGCGGGCGTTGTCTCGGTTAGGGCATTCGCGCTTGTTCACTTTCCCCTTTCCTTCCCACTTCCCACTTCCCACTTCCCACTTCCCACTTCCCACTTCCCACTTCCCCCTTATCCCTTATCCCTTATCCCTTATCCCTTCAGGCCTCACCTTCAGGGCTATAGCTTCCCTATGGCCCCAAAGACCGAGAAGTTTAGGGATTACCAAGTTTTGCTTAACAAGATAACGGGATAAACTTTTACATACCCCTTACCAGACAGGGGTGGATGGCGAGCCGTTCGACGCATGCACATAATCTGATACGCTAGCGGAATCTCGCTGGGCAAGCACTTCATACGCCGCCCCATCCTGCCTGCCACGGAGCTCACCATGCCTTCGACGACAACGTTGCCCTCCGCACCCGCTGCAACGCTTCGCACTCAGGATTCTCCCGCGATCGCCGACACCCAATATGACTGCCTGGTCTTCATCGGTCGCTTTCAGCCCATGCACCATGGCCATGTTGCCGTGATGGAAGAGGCACTGCGCCTCGCGCGGCAGGTCATCGTGCTGGTCGGTTCTGCCTGGCAGGCGCGTTCACTGCGCAACCCGTTCACCTTCTCTGAACGCACGCGCATGATCCGCAGTTGCTTTGACGATGCTGACAATGCGCGCCTGGAAATCGTGCCGTTGCTTGACGCCCTCTACAACGACGATGTCTGGGTGCGTGATGTGCAGCGCAAGGTACGCGATATCGCACGTCCGCAAGCCAATCGGATGCCGAGAATCGCGCTGATCGGTGCCAATCGTCGTGACAGCAACAGCCAGTCAAGCTACTACCTGAGCCTCTTCCCCCAGTGGGAGTCGGTGGCGGTGCCGCTGCGCGAGGGGATGGAAGCCAGCCGTATTCGTGAGGTCATCTTCACCGAGCGTGCACGCGCCGAGGATTGGCTGGACAACGAGGGGTTGGAGCTGCTGCCAGCGCCGGTAGCTCAGCACCTGCATGGCTTTCTGGATGAGACCGCGTGGCAAGGGCTGGTGGAGGAACGTCGCCTGCTGGAGCAATATCGCGCCGCCTGGAGCGACGCGCCCTACCCGCCACTGTTCATCACGGTCAACGCCGTGGTGGTGCAGTCCGGCCATGTGCTGCTCACCACGCGTCGCGCGGCGCCCGGCAAGGGGCTTTACGCCCTGCCTGGCGGCTTCGTGCAACCCCAGGAGCGCCTGCTGGATGCCTGCCTGCGTGAGCTCAAGGAACGTGTACGCCTCAAGGTGCCGGAACCAGTCCTGCGTGGCTCTCTGCGCGGTCAGCGTCTGTTTGACGCGCCGCATCGCAGCTGGCGCGGACGCACCCTGGCTGAGGCCTTCTACTTCGCCCTGCGGCCGGAGCAGCAGCTACCCAAGCTCAGAAGTGGCGGTGGAGAGAACGAGGAGCAGGCACGCTGGGTCGCGCTGGCGGACCTGGAGCCTGACACCCTGTTCGAAGACCACTTCTTCATCATTCAGAACTTTCTCGGCCTGCATGCCGGACAGACCGGTTTCTGACGGCTGGGATGTGGTCCACACACGAAAACGGCAGCCCAGTGGGCTGCCGTTTTCGGCCAAGAGACACGCAGGTCTTCTAAACCGGCAATACACCGGCAAGGCTCAGGCTTCGAGGAAGTCGCGCGGCAAGTTCATCAGCTGTTTCCACAGCTTGTCGATGCCGGGCTTGTGGACCAGCGAACACCGATAGAGACGAATCTCCAGCGGGATATCCCACGCCTCGTTGCCCGCGCGCACCAGCTTGCCGCTTTCCAGCTCATCGCGAATGCAGAAATCCGGTATCCACGCCATGCCGACGCCCTGCAGGGCCATGCCCTTGAGCCCTTCTGCCATCGCCATCTCATAGACGGTGCGCAGACGCAGCCGCAGCGGATCATTCTTGAGCAGCATCTTCACGCTGCGGCCCAGAAATGCGCCCTGGGTATAGGACAGCAGGGGAATCGCATCCTGGCTGGTCTCGCTCTGCCCGGTCAGCGGGAAGCGTGGCTCGCCATTCTCCAGCGGCACGCACACCGGCAGCATGTTGACCTTGGCGACCGAGAAGGACGGGAAAGCCTCGGCGTCCAGCTGCATGCTGGCGTAAGGGTCGTAATAGGCCAGCATCAAGTCGCAGTTGCCTTCGCGCAGCGAGTGAATGGCGTCGCCGACATTCATCGCGGACAGGCGTGTCGGCAGCTCCCCCAGGCCCTGCTGAAGACGCGAGATCCACTTGGGGAAGAAGGCCAGCGCCAGCGAATGCGCGGCCGCGATATCCAGGGTCTCGTTGGCCATGCCCAGCCCACGCAGGTGGGCGAGACACTCCGACAGCTGCTCTGTCAGGTTGCGCGCGGTGACCAGGAACAACTGGCCCTCCGGTGTCAGACTGACCGGGGTCGTCGAACGATCGACCAGCGTAGTGCCCACTGCCTGTTCAAGCGCACGAATGCGGCGACTGAACGCAGGCTGGGTAACGTGTCGCAGGCGAGCCGAGGTGGAGAAGCTGCGGGTATTGGATAGCGCAACGAAATCTTCCAACCACTTAGTTTCCAGGTTCACCCGAACTCCCAAAAATGTCGAACATGCCCGGGCGAGGCTTGCCTGGCCGGTCATGCAGGGTCTTGTCATGGAGAATGATGCGTCGCGGCGCACCACCACCTTCGTCTTATGCGTTTGACGTATACGGCAGCGTTGAATGGCATTGGCCGCCGAGGGGCTGCGCTGGTTACCCTTGTCCACCTAGCCGCCATTCAAGCGCCACAGTGTACTTCAGCCAGGAGTTCCGCCCAAGTGAACCATCTCTCGGAAACCCCCATCGCCGCCAATGCCACCCCGGCAACTTCCGCGCCGGCCGACTTGAGCCATGCCGAGCGTGAGGCACTGGCCAACGGCTTCCGACTTGAAAAGGATCTCCTCGGGCGCGAGCCGGTGCCGGCTGACGCCTACTACGGTGTGCAGACCCAGCGCGCGCTGAACAACTTCCACCTGTCTGGCGTGCCGCTGTCGCACTTCCCGCGTCTCGTTGAAGGACTCGCGCTGGTCAAGGCCGCCGCCGCCGAAGCCAACCATGCGCTGGGCTATCTCGAGACACGCGAGCACGATGCCATCCAGCACGCCTGTGCGCGTCTGATGAATGGCGATCATCACGATCAGTTCGTGGTCGACATGATCCAGGGTGGTGCCGGCACCTCGACCAACATGAATGCCAACGAAGTGATCGCCAATCTTGGCCTGGAATTCCTCGGCTACGAGAAAGGAGATTACCAGCAGCTGCATCCCAACAATCACGTCAACATGGCGCAGTCCACCAACGACGCCTACCCGACCGCCATCCGTGTCGGCCTGCTGCGCAGCCACTCGATGCTGGTGGACGCGCTGAGCGAACTGGCCAATGCCTTCGCCACCAAGGCGCTGGAATTCGATGACGTGGTCAAGATGGGCCGCACCCAGCTGCAGGACGCGGTGCCGATGACGCTGGGCCAGGAATTCCGCGCCTTCGCCAACACCCTGCGTGAAGACGTCGACCGCATCGCCAACCTCAATGAGTTGCTCAAGGAGGTCAATCTGGGCGGGACCGCGATCGGCACCGGCATCAATGCCGACCCGCGCTACAGCGCACTGGCGATCGAGGCACTGGCGCGGCGTTCCGGCATCGACTTCCGCCCGGCGTCAGACCTGGTCGAGGCGACCAGCGACATGGGTGCCTTCGTGCTGTTCCACGGCATGCTCAAGCGGCTGGCGGTCAAGCTGTCCAAGATCTGCAACGATCTGCGCCTGCTGTCCTCCGGCCCGCGCACCGGCTTCAACGAGATCAACCTGCCGCCACAGCAGCCGGGCAGCTCGATCATGCCGGGCAAGGTCAACCCGGTGATTCCGGAAGCCGTCAATCAGGTCGCCTTCGATGTCATCGGCAACGACACCGCGCTGACCATGGCCGCTGAAGCCGGCCAGCTGCAGCTCAATGTGATGGAGCCGCTGATCGCCTACAAGCTGCTCGACTCCATCCGCCAGCTGAGCCGCGCCATGACCATGCTCAAGAATCGCTGCGTGATCGGCATCACCGCCAACCGCGATCGCTGTGCCGAGCTGGTCAACAACTCCATCGGCCTGATCACCGCGCTCAATCCGTATATCGGCTATGACAACGCCACCCGCATCGCCAAAGAAGCCCTGGTCAGCGGTCGCAGCGTGCTGGAACTGGTGCGCGAGGAAGGCCTGCTGGATGAAGCGCGCCTGGAGGCACTGCTGTCCCCGCAGGCCATGACGCGCCCGCGCCAGATGAAGGACTGAGTGGTCCTGGGAACCTGAAAGCAGCTCGATAGCATGTCATTGATGAAACCCGCCCGAGCAATTGCTCAGGCGGGTTTTTGTTTGGGTTACACAGCACGCGGATCCCGAGGATAGAAACGTTCGGGTTGCGCCTCGATATGATCGAAATGCTTGGTGTTCTTGTAGGGCATCTTCATGAAGCCGGAAATTCCCAGCCCTAAGATCAGCGGCACGGCATCCAGAATCTCCGCCAGCAGACGCGCGAATTCCTGCTCGCGCGAGGGATCCAGCAGCCGGTAATAACTGTGAATCTTGAGGTGGTGTGGCAGGGCTTCGAAGATCAGCATGCCGGTGTGGTGGATGGCATTGAGTGACTCCAGTGCCTTCAATATCTCCTCGGGCAGCACCAGCAGTTCCTCAGGGTCCGGGCCATCCTCGAAGTAGGAATGCACACGCGAGTCATCCTCAAGCTCCGGCACCGCGCTGACCTCATAGCTCAAGCGAGGTCCGGCCTCCCCGTCTGCCGTTGACGCAAAGACAAAGGCGGCTTCCGGGTCTTCCCGCTCCAGGTGCAGGGTATCGCGAGCATTGAACAGACACGCCTTGAACACGCCCTGGCGATAGATGGCACGCGCCAGAGCAACCATGTTGTTGATCGCGACGACAAAGGCGGCCTTCAAGGCAGGGTCATGCAGGTGCAGCGCAGTATCCACGAAGATGCCCTGTGGCTCCCAGCGAATCGCCAGACCGCCAACGATCGGGTATTTGCCCAGACGACTGACCGCGGCCAGGAAGGCTTTTTCGGTGCCGCCCATGCCTTGCATGAAGTTCTTGTAGTAACGATCCAGCTGGACATCATTGACGGCGTCCAGCGCGTTGCCAGCATGTTCGACGGTCTCGTCCGCCTCGAAGGCCTCACGCAGGAAGGATTTGCGTGAGGTATAGACGACCGTGTCGATCTCGCGCATCGCCGGCCTTACCCAGACCGGCAGCAGAGACTGTGGCGGTTCTAGAGGCAATTCCGGCATCACCAGACGCGAGATCCTGCTCATCTCGCGCAGGAAGTAGTCGCCGGCCTGCATGCGCAGCTGCGGGTCATCCGCCAGCATGCCATCGAGTAGACGCGCGAATTCCCGCGGCAACCCCAGCGACACCGCCGGAATGGCGCGCACGCCGAAGCGACACGACTGACCAGAAGCCAGCGCATAGAGTGTCGCGGCCACGCCCTGCTCATCGAAGCGCGGCGAGGACAGCGCACCATTGAGCTGCTCCTCACCGATGAAATAGACATCGCCCAGACGCGCATTGGTCTGCTGCAGATTATCCGACATCAGCTGCATCACGTTGGTGGTGATGAATTGCTGATGCTCATCGAGCTGAGCGAACACCGAACTGCCCCAGTCGATCAATGCCACCTGTTCCCGCTCGACATCGAAGACCAGATTCGACGGCTTGATATCACCATGCACGACCGGTGGCGTAACCGCTCCCATCGATGACCCGCGCAGCGACTTGAGAATATCGGCCAGCTGACTGGCGATCTTGACCACCAGTCGCGGCGACATGCGCCCGTGACGCAGCGAATATTCCTCGAGATTGATGCCCGGCGCGCGCTGCATGACCAGAATCGACTGCCGCCGTACCCGCTGATAACTGACCAGACGCGGAATCAGCGGGTGGGCGACCTGGTCGAGCATATAGGCCTCTTCCTCCAGGCGGTCCTGCAGTGCCTGGGGCAGGGTCACCCGCGTGAACTTGAAGACATGCTCTTCAGGTATGCGCCGGTCTTCGCCAGGACGCCAGCCCGCGAACACGAAACCGTAGGCGCCCTTGCCGACCAGATGGATATCCCGGTAGCCCAGCCCCTCGAGCTGAGCGATGCACAGCGCCACCCAGTCCTTGAGTTTCTTGGCATCATGATGCGAGAGCAGATAGATCGACTGCTCTTCCGGGATATAGAACTGTTGCAGGCGCTCGTGGGCGCGCGCATCACTCATGCAGGATGCTCTCTAGCCGGGGCCCTTGGAGCAAGCAGCGCGTCATGACAGCGACAGCAGCATTTCGTCAGGGTGCTCGAGATAGTGCTTCCACAGATTGCTGAAGCGCGCGATGGTCCCGCCGTCGATGATGCGATGATCCCCCGCCCAGGTGATGGTCATGATGTCACGCGCACAGACATTGCCCTCGCTATCGAAGCGCGGCAGACGCTGAGTGCGCCCCAGCGCGACGATGGCGACCTCCGGCTGGTTGATGATCGGCGCGGCGTAGGTGCCGCCCAGCGCCCCGATATTGGAGATCGACAAGGTGCCGCCCTTGAGGTCTGCCTGTGCAACGCGCCCGCTGCGTGCAGCTTCGGTCAGCCGCCCGACCTCCCGCGCGATCTCGAGAATGCTCAGACGTTCGACGCCCTTCACGTTCGGTACCATCAGCCCGCTGGCGCTGTCCACTGCCATGCCGATGTTGCAGCTCCCCTGATAGAGAATCTCGCTCTCATCCTCACTGAGGCGTGCATTGAGAATCGGCTCCTCGATCACCGCCAGCGCCATGGCCTTCATGATGAACGGCATCAAGGTCAGGCGAATGCCCTGCTGCTGGGCGCGCGCCTTGAGGCGTGCCCGCAGCGCCAGCAGGTCGGTGATATCGAGCTCATCGCCGTAATGGAAATGCGGGATCTGCGTGCTGGCCTGCACCATACGCCTGGCCATTACCGCGGCGACCCCCTTGAGCGGTACCGCTTTCGACTCAAGTCGTGACGATCGCACCTCGTCACTGGCCACGTCACTGGCCACAGCACACGCTTCGGCAGCTGCCTTGTCGGTCTCGACGGCCGCGCCGACCTTGTGAGAGTCATCAGGTGTCACGTCAGTCTCGTGAGCCTCGGATTGCTTGAGATATGCCAGCACGTCTTCCTTCAGCACCCGGCCGTTACGCCCCGAGCCTGCAATGGCCTGGATATCGAGCTGATGCTCGCGCAATAGGCGGCGCACGGCTGGGGTCGCGGGTATGCGAGGCCGGCTCTCCTCGTGACGCCCGTCTTGCCCACTCTTGTCGTCGCTCTTGTCGTCGCCCTCCTGCCGGTGCTCCGCCAGAAGCTCTGGCTGAGCCTGTTTGCGTTCAGACGAGGTGACGTCGCTCTCTGTGCTCTCAGTGCTTTCAGCCTCTGCCTCTTCATCAGGCACATAGGCATACAGCGGCGTATGCACTCGGGCATTTTCGCCCTGAGCATAATGGAAGCGCACGATACGCCCGGGCTCCGAGGCGGTGATCTCGACCAGCGCCTTGTCGGTCATCACATCGACGATCGTCTGGTCTTCTTCCACCGTGTCGCCTTCCGCGACGTGCCAGGTGACGACCTCACATTCGACGATGCCTTCGCCGATATCCGGCAGGATGAAATCACGTGAGCGCCGCTCAAGGGTCGCGGCTGTCTGTGAGGCAGTTGCCCCAGTACCGGCTGACTTAGAAGCTGACGCAGCGACATTCGACTGACGGCTGGACACCTGGCTGGCGGCTGACTGAGCCTGTGCCGTCGAGCGAGCAGGCGCTGCAACCGTCACGACATCGCCGACGGGGTCATCCTCACGCGTGTCTTCTCGGTGCTTCTCACTATCATCGTCGCTGCCAAGGCCATCATCCACTGCGAACAGTGGCGCATGGACACGGGCAATCTCGCCCTCCTGACAGTAGAGCTTGATCACGGTACCGGCGTGGGGCGCGGGGATTTCCACCAACGCCTTGTCTGTCATGACCTCGGCCACCGGCTGATCTTCCTCGATCACGTCGCCTTCCTTGATCAACCATTTGACCAGCTCGCACTCGACGATGCCTTCGCCGATATCGGGCAGGATGAAATCATTCATGGCGCGCATCACTCCCTGTCATCAGTAATTCAAGCTTTGCTTGATGGCCTCGTAGATCTTGAGCTCGTCCGGCAGATGCTCCTTCTCGAGCACCAGCGGGAACGGCGTATCAAGGCCTGTGACGCGTCGGATCGGCGCCTCGAGATACAAAAAGCAACGCTCCTGCACGGTGGCAGCAATCTCGCTGGCAAAGCCGCCCGTCAGCGGCGCTTCATGACTGACCACCAGACGCCCCGTCTTGAGCACCGAGTCACACACCGTCTCGATGTCCCAGGGCAGAATGCTGCGCAGGTCGATGATCTCGCAGTCGATGCCATCCTGCTCGGCAAGGGCAGCGGCCTTCTCGATGACCTCCATCTGAGCACCCCAGCCAAGCAGCGTGATATCGCGACCTTCACGAATGACGTCGGCCACCCCCAAGGGCAGTTCGTAATCGGCTTCTGGCACCTCGCCCACCGAGGCGCGATAGAGCCGCTTGGGCTCCATGAACAGCACCGGGTTGGGGTCGCGAATCGCCGCCAGCAAGAGGCCCTTGGCCTGATGAGGGTTGCGTGGCATCACGATCTTGAGGCCCGGGGTATGAGCGAAATAAGCCTCGGGCGACTGGGAGTGATAAAGCCCGCCTGCGATGCCACCACCATAGGGCGTGCGAATCGTCAGGCCGCCGACATCGAACAGATCACCGGAGCGATAGCGGAACTTGGCCGCCTCGTTCACGATCTGGTCAAAGGCGGGGAAGATGTAGTCGGCGAACTGGATCTCGGCCACCGGCGTCGAGCCCTGCGCCGCCAGACCGTTGGCGAACCCGATGATTCCCTGCTCGGTGAGTGGCGTATTGAAGCAGCGCTCTCGCCCGTATTTGTCCTGCAGGTGGCTGGTAGCCCGGAAGACGCCGCCGAATACCCCGACGTCCTCCCCGAACAACACCACACGGGGATTGGCGGCCATGGCGATATCCAGCGCATTGTTGATCGCCTGCAGCATGTTCATCTGTTTCTTGCCCGAGCCCGAGGCTGCTGCATTCTTGCTGCCAGTTGCGGCAGACACTTCTTGCGCAGCTGAACCCGCCGCAGCTGAGTCTGTCACTGGCGTTTTCTCCAACGGCTGTTCACTCATCTGCTCGTTCATGATGTCTGGCCTCCATCCACAGGCTGATGGCTTTCCACAAGCTGATGGCCCTCAACAGGCTTAGGGCTCTGCATTCGCTGCAGGCGTTCCTGATGCGCCTTGCGGCTGTCTTCCAGCTCCTGCGCGGTGAACCCCATGCTGGCAGCGCCCTTGGGATAAGCATGCGGATACTTGCGAATATGCTGTTTCACGTCTTCCAGCTGCTGTTTGAGCAACGGCGTCGGCGTGTCGTAGACATCAGTGATCAGCGTATCCAGCGCCGGTGGCGCCAGTTTCTCGGCACGCTTCATGGACTCAAGCACTTCACGACGCAGTTGATCGCCAGTGGCCTTTTCCTCCTCCTCACTCCACCAGCCTTGCGCCTCCAGCCAGTTGCGCATGCGCAGGATGGGGTCCTTGTCGCGCCAGATGGCCTCCTCCTTCTTGCTGCGATACCCGGAGGGATCATCCGAGGAGGAATGCGCCGCCAGACGGTAGGTCATCGCCTCGATCAATACCGGCTGATGGGTCTCGACCGCGATCTTGCGCGCCGCCAGGGTGGCTTCGTAGACGGCGATCACGTCATTGCCATCCACTCGGATGCTTTGCATGTGATAACCGAAGGCGCGTGGCGCGATGCCATCGGCGGCGAATTGCTCGCATGACGGGGTGGAAATGGCATAGCCATTGTTGCGACACAGGAAGATACATGGCACCCGATGCACCGAGGCCATGTTGAGAGCGGCATGGAAATCACCCTCAGACGCCGCCCCTTCACCGAAGATGGTGATGGTGCACTGCCCCTTGCCCGCCAGTTTCTGGCCATAGGCATAGCCGGTCGCCTGGGGAATCTGGGTCGCCAGCGGCGAAGAGATGGTCATGTAGTGCAGGTCACGCGACCCATAGTGAATCGGCATCTGACGGCCCTTGCCGTAGTCGCGCTCGTTGCCGAACATCTGGTTCATGAATTCGTCACAGCTGAAGCCACGCCAGGCAAGCGCACCCTGCTCACGGTATTGCGCCATGATCATGTCATCGTCTTCCAGTGCTGCCGCACTGCCGATCACCGTGGCTTCCTCGCCGGTGCATTGCATATAGAAGCTCAAGCGCCCCTGACGCTGAGCGGCCAACATGCGTTCATCCAGCACCCGGGTGAACAGCATCGTCCGGTAGATCTTGAGTGCCTTCTCTCGCTCGATCGGATCGCGCTCGATGGATGTAGTGTCCTGCGACTGGCCTCCCCGGGCATCGTCACTCTGCCTTTGTGCCGCATCGACAGGATAAAGGGTGCCATCCTGACGCAGGCGCTTGAAGATCGGGATGCAGAGCTCATCGCCGGTCATGAAGGCCAGATGATGCAGCACCGTCGGCCCCTGCGGCGCGATCTGGTCTGCCGTCGGCAGGGCGGTCAGGTCATTGAGCTCTTGTTGTGAGCCATCAGGCGGCGCGGTCCCCGGGGATACGGGTCCGCGTGTTGTTGTATCGGACATGCTCAGCGTCCTCTCTTACCGATCAGGCGTTTGAGGGATTACCCAGCCCTCGTGAGGCCGGGCAGGCAATGGCGAACTTTCAGAATTACCGAAGCGAAAGCTGTCGATTCGGCAATGACAACAGTGCCTACCATCAGACTAGTGGAAAGTCGCTCTGGGAGCCTAACAGTTGACGTTAACGTCAAGGTAACGCAAAGACAGACGATATGCCTGCCTGGCAACTACTTCTTTGGTGGAACTTTTTGCAGCATGAGCTCATGCGCGTTAGGCATGGAAAGCTGAATTCGCGTGAAAGGACGCTTTTTTGCGACTAAAGGTGCAGAGGGTGAGTGCAGGCTGACTGTTAATCTTCCCGCACCAAAAAAGTGCTTAATGCAGTGCGCAATCGTGACAAGGCATCGAGACGACAGACTCGGGCGCGCCCTGAGCATCATCAGCGATGATCATCGCTAGACACCTAAGGACAGTTTTATGAGTGATTCCTCCCGCCCTAACCTGTGGCGCCGTTTGCCGTTGTGGCAGAAGATCCTGGGCGGCCTCGCCTTGGGGATACTCGCTGGCGCCCTGATGGGCGAAAGTGCCAGCATGTTCAAGCCGCTGGGCGATATCTTCATCAATGCGATCAAGATGCTGATCGTGCCGCTGGTCTTCAGCACCCTGGTGGTCGGTATCACCTCGATGCGTGACCCGCAGAAGATGGGCCGCATCGGCGGCAAGACCATCGCCCTCTACCTGCTGACGACCGCCTTCGCGATCGCCATCGGCATGCTGGCCTCCAGCATCTTCCAGCCAGGTGCCGGCTTCGAGTTCAACTTCGACAAGGCGATGGAAACCAAGGACGCTCCTTCGCTGGTGCAGATTCTGGTCGACCTGGTGCCGAGCAACCCGATCGATGCGCTGGCCAATGGCAACATCATGCAGATCATCGTCTTCGCCATCGGGATCGGCATCTCGCTGATCATGATCGGCGACAAGGGCGAGCCGGTCGTGCGCGTCTTCGATAGTTTCGCCGAAGTGATGTACAAGCTGACCGAATTCGTGATGGCCTTCGCGCCGTTCGGTGTCTTCGGCCTGATGGCGCATGTCTCCGGCAACTACGGCCTTGATGTACTGCTGCCGTTGGCCAAGGTGATCGGCGTGGCGTATCTGGCGAGCATCGTGCACGTACTGGTGGTCTACTCCGGCCTGCTGGCGACACTGGGCAAGCTGAATCCGGTGCGCTATCTGCGTGGTATCGTCGATGCGCTGGTCGTGGCCTTCTCCTCGGCCTCCAGCTCCGGCACCCTGCCGATCTCCATCCGCTGCGCCCAGAAGAACCTCGGCGTCTCGGAAGGTGTCTCCGGTTTCGTGCTGCCGGTCGGCGCGACCATCAACATGGATGGCACCGCCATCTACCAGGGCGTGGTGGCACTGTTCATCGCCCAGATGACCGGCATCGAGCTGTCGATGATGGATTACGGCATGATCGTGCTGACTGGTACGCTGGCCTCCATCGGTACCGCCGGTGTGCCGGGCGCCGGTCTGATCATGCTCTCCATCGTGCTGAGTCAGGTAGGCCTGCCGCTGGAAGCCATCGCGGTGATCGCCGGCATCGACCGTATCCTCGACATGGCGCGTACCACCGTGAATGTCGCGGGCGACCTGATGGTCACCACCCTGGTCGGCAAGTCCGAGAACGAGCTGGACCTCGAGGTCTACAACGCGACCCAGCAGAAGAAAGACGCCTGACAGTAGGCGCTCTCACAAGCGCCCACTCTTGAAACACGAACGCCCCGCTCATTGAGCGGGGCGTTCGTGTTTCAAGGACCGTGTTTCAGGGCTGTGTTGACGGCCTGCGTTTACGGTTCATTTCTTCGATCCGGGTTTCAGGCTGACATGAACAGGGAGAAATCAAAGCCAAGGTCAGGCAGATTCCGGCGGCGAGTCGCGCAGCTCACGTCTGAGCACCTTGCCGACATTGGTCTTGGGTAGCTCATCAATGAAGACCACCTGACGCGGCACCTTGTAGCTGGCCAGTTCCTTGCGCGACCAGTCTCGCAGCGCGTCCGCCTCGAGCTCTGCGCCGTCCTTGAGCACGACATACAGCTTGATCGCCTCACCACTGCGCTCGTCCACCACCGAGACGGCGGCAGCCTCAAGCACGTCCGGGTGACGCACGATGACGTCCTCGACCTCATTGGGATACACGTTGAAGCCGGAGACGATGATCATGTCCTTCTTGCGATCGACGATGCGCATATAGCCATCGTCCTGGAAGACCGCGATATCACCGGTGCGCAGGAAGCCATCGGCAGTGAAGCTGTCTTTCGTTGCCTGCTCACGCTGCCAGTAGCCCTTCATCACCTGCGGCCCCTTCACGCACAGCTCGCCCGGCTCCCCCATCGCGACCAGCGCACCCTCATCGTCATACAGGCGCACCTCGGTGGAGGGCATGGGCCGACCGATGGTGCCGAGCTGAATGGCATCCAGCGGGTTGAACGACACGATCGGTGAGGTCTCGGTCATGCCGTAGCCCTCGGAGATATCACTGCCGGTGATCCGCTTCCACTCTTCTGCCGCCTTGCGCGTCAGCGCCACGCCCCCCGAGGTCGTGATCTTGAGCTTCGAGAAGTCCAGTGCCTGGAAGCCGGGATTGTTGCACAGCGCCACGAACAGCGTATTGAGACCGACGAACATCGTGAAGTCGTGCTTTTGCAGCGTCTTGACGAAGCCCGGGATATCGCGCGGATTGGGGATCAACAGGGTGTGATTGCCTTCACTGAGCATGCAGGCCATATGAATGGTGAAGGCGTAGATGTGATAGAGCGGCAGCGGCGCCACCAGCGTCTCATGGCCCGGGTTCAAGCCCTGCGTCAGGGCCATCTTGCCTTGCAGCATGTTGGCGAGCAGGTTGCGGTGGGTCAGCATCGCGCCCTTGGCGACCCCGGTGGTGCCGCCGGTGTACTGCAGCACAGCGACATCATCGAGTGCCAGTGTCGGCCGCTCCCAGCGCTCGGCCTTGCCCTGCGAGATGGCCGTGCGCAGCGCAATGGCATCGGGCAGGTGGTAACTCGGCACCAGTTTCTTGACGTGCTTGACCACGGTGTTGATCAATAGCCGCTTGAAGGCCGGGTGCATGTCGCCCAACTCACAGACCAGCACGTACTCGAGGCCAGTGCGCTCCCGCACGCGTTCGACCTTGTCCGCCATGTTGGCCAGCACCACCAACGCCCGTGCGCCGGAATCATTGAACTGATGCTCCATCTCACGTTCGGTATACAGCGGATTGGTATTCACCAGCACCAGGCCTGCTCGCAGCACGGCGAAGGCGACCACCGGAAACATCAGCGTATTGGGCAGCTGGATGGCGACCCGATCGCCCGGCTTGAGGTCGGTCTCATGCTGGAACCAGTCCGCCAGCTGGCGACTGGTGGCATCCAGCTCCGCAAAGGTCATGGTGCGGTCCATGCAGGTAAAGGCAGGACGCTCGCCATGCGCCGAGCAGGCCTTCTCCAGCATGTCCATCAGGGAGTCGTAGCCGCTGAAATCCACCTCCTGAGAAGACCGTAGGCACGACATGCCGCTCATGTCGCCTGCCGCTGGCTGTGCTCTCGAAGCGTCGGGCGAGGCATCTGCCACGTGGGAAGGCGCTGTATTGGAATCGGCAGTGGTATCGCTAGTGGACTTGCCTGACTCATCGGGTCGAGCCGCTAGGGGATCATGCATGGCGTTGCTCCTTGATCAGTACGTGGGGCGCTCGGCGTCACTGCCCCCGCTACCTTGTTGTTGTAGACGTCGTTGCAAGACGTCGTCGCGAGACTACGTCGTAAGGCATCGTGGTGAGTTGCGTGGTGAGGCGCTGCTGGGGCTCCGTCGGGTGGGTGTCAGCCTGTGGGCTCTTCACTGTCGACAGCATAGCCGCAAACCCATGCTGCGCGCCGTTGGCGGAATCGATGGACCTGCCAGCATTGGAACATACGTACGTTTGATATTGCCTTGCGACCTTGGTGACATGCGCAGGCCTGCTCTGGAGCAGGAAAACAGCCCTGAGCCCATAAAGGTAAACAGCCCCGGTATAAAAGCCGGAAAATCGCTGACGTGGATGAACGAGACCTCACCTTCTCACCCGACAGCGAGAAACAACGAGGCCCCTGCCCAGGGGCAGAGGCCTCATGTCTTGCACACCAGACGCATACATCTGGCAAACGGCAACTCAAGAGAGGTCGCGGACCTCGTTCTCGATCATCTTGCGGATATGCTCTTCGTTCTCGATCATCGATTCACCGTCCTCGCGCAGCGATTTCAACAACCCGATCATCATGGCGATCAATACGAAGGTGAACGGCAAGGCGCCGGCGATCGAGGCAGCCTGCAGGGACTTGAGCGCCTGATCTCCCCCCAGCAACAGCAGGATCAAGGTCACGGCGCCCAGCATCATGCCCCAGATGATGCGTTGCTGAACCGGAGGACGACGACCGAAGGCCAACAGGCGTCCCAGCACCAGGGTGCCGGAATCCGCAGACGTGACGAAGAAGATGATCACCACGACCAGCGCCGCCACCTTGGCTACGGTTGCGGCGATGCCGGGTGTGAGCACCTCGAACGAGTGGTAGAGGGTTCCGGCATAATCCCAGTTGGTGACCGCAGCCGTGTAGATGCCCATGTCGGCCCCGTACAGGGACTGGTAGATGCCCGCCGAGCCGATGACGCCGAACCAGACCAGCGCCACGATGGAGGGGATCACCATCACCCCGAGAATGAATTCACGGATGGTCCGGCCACGCGAGATACGGGCAATGAACATGCCGACGAAACCGGCCCAGGCGATCCACCAGCCCCAGTAGAAGATGGTCCATCCGCCCTGCCACACTCGCTCGTCCGGCGTGCGCGCCGTCCACAGTGTCATCGAGACCGCATCGGTGAGGTAATCCCCGAGCGCGGTGATGGAGCTCGCGATCAGATAGTTGGCATCGCTCACCAGCAGGAAGTAGGCCAGGATGCCCAGACATACCCAGGTATTGAAGGTGGAAAGCAGTTTGATGCCACGTGCCACGCCGCTGGTCGCTGACAGAGTGGCGATGGCACTGATCAGCACGATGGAGACCACGGTCACCATGCGCGACTTCTCTTCGATGAGACCCAGCGACATCAAGCCGGAGCCGATCTGCTCGACGCCCAGGCCGAGCGTGGTGGCGATGCCGAAGATGGTGCCGAATACGGTCAGGATATCGACGGTATGCCCGATGGGCCCGTAGATCCGGTTGCCGATCAGCGGATAGAGGGCCGAGCGCATCGAGAGCGGTAGCCCCTTGCGGAAGGCGAAATAGGCCAGTGACAGCCCGACGATGGCATACATGGCCCAGGCAATCGTCCCCCAGTGGAAGACGGTGAGCTTGATGCCACCGGCGGCCGCTTCCGCGACCCGGCTGTCAGGCACCGGGAAGCCTTCGTCCCCCGGCATGAGCCCACTTGCCAGAGCTGCCTGCTTGGCCTCGAAGAAGGCAGCGACAGCCGCCTTGATGTCAGCGCTCAGAAACGGATTGCCCCCGCTCCAGTCACTCGCGAAATGGATCATGGGCTCGGACATCGAGAAGAACAACATGCCCGCGCCGGTGCCGCAGCCGAACAGCATCGAGAACCAGGCAAAGTTGCTGAACTCGGGGCGTTCATCGTCACGCCCCAGCCGAATCTTGCCGACACGCGAACACATCACGTAAAGACAGACCACGAAGGTCGAGAACATGACCAGCACGTAGTACCAGCCCAGGGTGCTCTCTATCCAGGACTTGATGCCCAGAAACTGATCGCTGGCCGTCTTGCCCAACAGAATCGCATAGAGAATGAAGAACACGGTCATGGTGATTGCGGTGATACCGAGCGTCGAGTTGAGTCCCTTCAGGACACCTCGCTGCTCGATCAGTGCATCCAGTTCCTTTCCTTTCAGCATGTTTCTACCTCGTGACGGGTTTTTATTATCGTTTTCCATGACACCGGTATCGTTGTTCATCACAGAGGATACCGGGGCTCAGAGAACCTCAGGCGTCATGGAGACATTGCGGGCAGATCGCGTTCACCTTCGGTCAGTCATGGGCGAGAACCCTGGCAGGAGACACCACCACGGCATGTCATCTGGTCCCCGCCGGTATACGACTTTGTGGGAAGAATCCATGCTAGAGGGCCCCCGCTTGCGAGACAAATAAGATCTCGACGTCGTCTGGATAAGCAGAGCTAATGCCTGAGCTGAGAAAACGAGACTTCAGGTCGCGGCGTCTCTCGACAGATGCACTTTCCATTCCACCTAAACCAGCCTGTCTTATCCAGACAGACAAAAGCCCCTGCGGATCTCTCCGCAAGGGGCTTTCGTGTCATGACGACGCGTGAAGCAATACTGACTGCCCGCTCAGATCATTGACCGACGGACTGGCTCAGGCGCAGCTGGTGCAGGTAGTGCATATGGCGCTCGTACTGCTCCAGCAGGTCATTGATGACCTGGTCCTTGCTGTAGCCCATCAGATCATAGGACTGGCCGCCTTCCTTGAGGAAGACTTCGGCACGACAGTAATCCTCTTCATCCCCTTCGTCTTCCTGATCCAGATTGAGGTCCGGGCGCAGGTGAGAACGAATGCGCACGCCGTAGATGAAGTCATCTTCCTCGCCATGACGCGCATTGAAGTAGACACGATCACGGCTGGTAGTGACTTCGACTTCCAGCCCCTGGGTGCGCAATTCTTCGGCCAGCTCCTGCATGCCCTGCGCAACGGTACCGCGCAAGAAGCCACGAACCATGGCACGCGTCGGGAAGCTCATCAGATGCTGGGCACGCTTGCGCCAGTTGCCCTTTTCGCCCATCGGGGTCGCGGCTGCGGTATTCACCGACAGCGAGCGGCGCTTGACCGACTCGAGATTGAGCTGACGCAGCAGCCCGAAGATCGCGGCCAGCAGGATCATCCCGAACGGCAGGGCCGTGGCGATGGTGGCCGTCTGCAGTGCGCCCAGCCCACCGGCCAGCATCAACACGATCGCCAGAATGCCCACCGCGAAGGCCCAGTAGATACGCTGCCAGGTCGGGGTGTCTTCACGACCACCGGAGGCCAGCATGTCGACCACCATCGAGCCGGAATCCGCCGAGGTGACGAAGAACACGATGACCATCACCAGCGCGATCACCGAGGTGATGGACGACAGCGGCAGCTGCTCGAGGAAGGTGAACAGAGCCAGCGAATAGTTGTCGTTGACGGTATCGACCAGCGCCGTGACGTTCTGCTCCAGAATCATCGAGATGGCGGTGTTGCCGAAGATGGTCATCCACAAAAGCGTGAAACCGGCCGGCACGAACAGCACGCCGATCACGAATTCCCGGATGGTACGGCCACGCGAGACACGCGCGATGAACATGCCGACGAACGGAGACCAGGACATCCACCAACCCCAGTACAGCAGCGTCCAGCCACCGATCCAGTCATTGGGTTCGTAGGCGTAGAGCTCGAAGGTCTTGCCGACGATATCCGCCATGTAGAAGCCGGAATTCTGGACGAACGCCTTGAGCAGGAAGGCCGTCGGACCGAGCAGCAGCACGAACAGCAACAGCACCACGGCGAGGCCGAGGTTGATCTCGGACAGGATGCGGATGCCCTTGTCCAGGCCGGTCACGACCGAGATGGTGGCAAGGCCGGTGATCACGACGATGATCGCGACCTGGGTCCAGTCATTGTTCGGCATGCCGGTCAGGTGCGAGAGTCCGGCATTGACCTGTGCCACGCCGTAGCCCAGCGTGGTGGCGACACCACAGACGGTGCCGACGATGGCGAAGATGTCCACCGCGTGGCCGATGGGGCCGTAGATGCGCTTGCCGATCAGAGGATACAAGGCACTGCGCAGCGTCAACGGCAGGTCATGGCGATAGCTGAAGTAGGCCAGGATCAACGCGACGATGGCGTAGATCGACCAGGCATGCAGCCCCCAGTGGAAGAAGGTCAGCTTCATCGCTTCACGCGCGGTCTCGACCTGCTCCGGGGTGCCCGTCGGTGGATTGAGGAAATGCATCACGGGTTCTGCCACGCCGAAGAACATCAGGCCGATGCCCATGCCCGCCGAGAACAGCATCGCGAACCAGGTGACATTGCTGTAGTCCGGCAGTGAGTGGTCCGGCCCCAGACGAATCTCGCCGTGACGTGAGAAGCCGACATACACCACCGAGATCAGCACGATGGCCACACACAGGATGTAGAACCAGCTCACGGTATTGGTGATCCAATGCTGGACCGATTCAAACACCGACATGGCCGTGTCCGAGAACACCGCGGTGAAGATCACCAATAACAGGATGATGGCATTCGCGCCGAAAAAGACCGGCGGGTTGACCTTGGCAAACAAGCCGGTGCGCGGCTCGGCACTGGCAGCTTCGCCACCGCCCGCTGCAGGGGTATTGCGCATGGAGATTTCCTTGTGAGTGTCCTGGAGAGACGCCGTGAGCTGTCTCGGCGCCCTGCTGGCAGACAACACTATAATGAAAAAACATGATCGGATTGCGCGCGGATAATATCACCTGATGCTGACATGACCAATGTCTTGTCCAACTACCGTCCAACTTCTCGGAACACACATGGCGCAGGATGCCATTTCTTTTCTTGATGCTTGCACGCTAGCACCCAACGTCATCGGCACACTCACATGCCATGCTGGTCACACAGGAGGAAACGCATGAGTCGCAATCATCATTCCGGCAAGGGCCCCCAGCGCGCGCTCGCGCTGTCTCTCGCCCTGTTGAGTGCCCTGCCGACCACGTCCGCCATGGCGGGCCCGGGGCATGGGCGCTTCGATGGGCCGGGTTACATAGGCCCCGACATCGTGATCGGGCATGGCGCCCCCGGCCGGCTGATCCGCTGGGCTCCGGGTGGCCCGGGGCACGGTCATGGCCTGCCCGCAGGGGCACGCGGTGTCTGGGTGGGCGCTACGCTTTACTTCCTGGCGGCAGGCACCTATTACCTGTGGGAAGAGAGCCAGCAGCAGTATCTACCCGTCCAGGCCCCCGCTCAGGCGACACTCACGGCCGCAGCGGTCGATGTCATCGCCTATCCCACCAAGGGCCAGAGCGAAGACCAGCAAGCGCGTGATCGCTATGAGTGCCATCGGTGGGCCAATCAACAGAGCGGTGCCGAAGCCAACTCTGCCGCGCCGCCCGTGACCGCCAGCAACGCAGACACCTATCGCCGCGCATTGAGTGCCTGCTTTACCGGTCGCGGTTACAGCGTGCAATAGTCCGCTTGAGCCATGAGCATGAAAAAGCCCCGCCAGTTCGCGATGATCGCGGCCTGGCAGGGCTTTGTTGTGTCTACTGTCGGGTTTCTGTTGTCTGATTTGACTGCTTGCGGAACTTGCTGCTCGCAGCGATCAGCCGCGTCGCTTCTGATGCCGTTCGCGGTTGTTGTCACGCGACGCGCGGGACTTGCGCAACATCACCAGCGTCGCCCCCAGCCCACCATGGCGCGGCGTGGCACTGCTCCAGGCCTGCACCTCAGGCATCTGCTCCAGCCAGTGCACCAGGTAGGCACGAATCAAGGCGGCATGCGATTCGCTGTCACGTCCCTTGCCATGAATCACCAGCAGGCAGCGCAACTCGTTGCGCCAGGCATCCTGAATGAAGCGATGCACCTCACGCCGACACTCGATGAGCGGACGACGCATCAGATTGAGCTGCGCCTCGGGTGGGTAGCCGCCTTGGCGCAAGCGCTCCAGCACACCGGTCTGGATGCCATCGCGGCGAAACTCGACCGGGTCGTGCGGCGAGAGATGCTCCACGTAGCTGTCGGACAGCCCGTCCAGCTCATTGCCCAAGTTCTTCTGCGCGTCTTCACGCCGTGCCAGCTGAGCCTCGCTGGGGCCCTTGCGGGCCGCGGTGACATCGGCGCGGTCCTTGCCGCGCGTCAGGGGAGCAACGCCTTGCATCTCACGACTGAACAGATCATCCGCCTCGGCACTGCTCAACTCACGGGCATGCGCCGCTGACATCATTGCAGGGGAAAAACGTGACATGGCACCCTCCAGTCTTCACCAGGACGTGTCAATTACGTGGAGCGCGTAGTCAAGGTCGACAAACGACGACGCCCCGAGACAGAGCATGCCTCGGGGCGTCGGTTCAGCTCAAGTCGCTGACGTGATTTCTTGCGTCATCACGCCTCAAGGACGGATCAATGCCCGGTCTTGAGCTGCTCCCAGTACTTCTGATAGATCGACAGCGCATCGCCGACATCGGTCTGGAATTCGCCGCGGGCGAGATCCTGCTGAGTCGGGAAGACCACCGGATTGTCACGCACTTCCGGGTCCATCATGTTCTTGGCCGCCAGGCTCGGCGTGGTGTAACCCACGTACTCGCTGATTTCCTTGCTGACTTCCGGGCTGATCAGATAATCGATGAACTGATAGGCCGCATCGACGTGACGCGCATTGGACGGAATCGCCATGGTATCCATCCACAGGATGATGCCTTCCTTGGGATAGACATACTCGACCGGCACGCCTTCCTGGTTGGCCTGATAGACCTCACCGTTCCAGATCAGACCGGCATCGACCTCGCCCTGCATGAAAGGCACGCGCGCCGCGTCGGAGTTGAAGGCGCGCACGTTGGGCATCAGCTGGGTCAGCTTCTCGTAGGCCGCCTTGATCTCGTCCGGGTCCGTGGTGTTGCCACTGAAGCCGAGGCTTGCCAGTGCGACATGGAAGACTTCGCGCATGTCGTTGGAGAGCAGCAGCTTGTCACGATACTTGTCGTTCCACAGATCGTTCCAGCTGGTCAGCGCGCCCTCTTCGACATAGTCCGGGTTGTAACCGATACCGGCGCTGCCCCACATGTAAGGCACGCTGTACTGGTTGCCCTTGTCGAAGTCACGATCGACCAGATTCGGGTCGAGGTCCTCGAAATGATCCAGCTTGCTGACATCCAGCTTCTGCAGCAGGCCTTCACGCGCCATCTTGTCGATGTAATAGGTCGACGGGAAGACGAGGTCGTAGCTGTTGTCGCTATCCAGCAGCTTGAGCTTGGCGTACATCGCTTCGTTGGAATCGAAGGTGGAGTAGACGACATCGATGCCGGTCTGCTCTTCGAAGCGCTCGATGACCTCATCGGGCATGTACTCGGTCCAGTTGTAGACGTAGAGGACCTTGTCGCTGTCATCCGCGGCCAGAACGGGGGCGGATGAGGCCACGGAAGCCAGGCTGACGGCAGCCATCAGGCCAGCGGCACGCAGCGGGAAACGGGTACCTTGCATGTTATTTTTTCTCCTTGAGCAACAACTGTGAAATCAACAGCAGACAGAGCGACAGCCCCAACAGCAGGGTTGCCAATGCATTCACTTCAGGTTTGAGCCCCAGTCGCACCATCGAGTAGATGCGCAGCGGCAGCACCTCGAAGGTCGGCCCGGTGACGAAGGTCGAGATCACCACATCATCCAGCGACAGGGTGAAGCTCAGCAGCCAGCCGGAGGCGATCGCCGGCATCAGCGCCGGTACCAGCACATGCCAGACGGCGCGGGCTTCACTGGCCCCCAGATCACGCGCCGCTTCCAGCAACTGCGGGTTGATGCCCGTCAGGCGGGAGTAGACGGTGATCACCACGAACGGCAGACAGAAGGTGGCGTGCGAGACCAGCAGCGAGAAATAGCCAAGCTGGATACCCAGCGCAATGAACAGCGCCAGGAAGGCGATCGCCATCACGATGTCGGGCATCATCATCACCGTGAACAGCATGCCATTGAGCAGTGGCTTGCCGCGGAAGCGATAGCGGTAAAGCGCGGTGGCCGTCAGCGTGCCGATCAGCGTCGCCAGCGTTGCCGCCGTCACCCCGAGCCACAGCGTATTGAGCGCGGCTTCCATCAGATTGCCATTGCCCAGCAGCTTGTCGTACCAGCGCAGGCTGAAGCCGCCCCACACGAAGGGGTTGCGTGAGTCATTGAACGAGATGCCGATCAACACCAGGATCGGCACATACAACAGCGTGAAGATCAGCGTCAGGTAACAGCGGCTGAACCAACGCAGCGCGGCGCTCGCCTTCATAGGGTCACCTCACGCTTGAAGAGCTTGACGCTGCGGTAATAGGCCAGCAGCAGGAACGCCATCACCAGCGTCAGCATCACGCTGATCGCCGCACCGAAGGTCCAGTTGTTGGCCTCCAGGAACTGGCCCTTGATGATGTTGCCGATCAGCGGGTGGCGCGAGCCGCCCAGCAGGTCCGAGACATAGAACATGCCCATCGCCGGCAGGAACACCAGCAGCACGCCCGCGATGATGCCAGGCATGGTCAGCGGCAGCACGATATGGCGGAAGGTGGCCAGGCCATTGGCGCCCAGGTCGCGGGCCGCCTCCAGCGTCGGGCGGCTCAACTGCTCGAAGACGGCATACAGCGGCAAAATCATGAACGGCAGCAGCATGTAGACCAGCCCCACGATCACCGCCTCCTCTGTGTACAGCAGGCGCAGCGGCGCATCGATCAGGCCGAGATTCATCAGCACATCGTTGAGCAGCCCGCGAGTCGCGATCAGCGTGCGCAGGGCATAGATGCGGATCAGCGAGTTGGTCCAGAACGGAATGATCACCAACAGCAGCAGCAAGGGCTGCAGGCGCGGGCTGGCCCGCGAGATCATCCACGCGAAGGGATAGCCGAGCAGCAGACAGATCAGGGTCGTGATCAGGCCGATCCATAGCGAATGGCCGAAGACGCTCAGATACACCGGACTGATCATCTGGCCATAGTTGGTCAGAAAGCCCTGCCACAGCGTGCTCAACGACAGCTCACCGCCCAGCAGCTGGCCGGTGTTTTCCGGCATCAGACTGACCAGCACCACCAGCAGAGTCGGGGCCAGCACCAGCACGATCAGCCAGCCCCAGATGACGGCCAGGGTGGCGGTCTTGAAGGGATTGCGCACCAGACTCATGCACCCACCCCCGTCACGGCCGGCGCATCATCGGGCAGAATGATCTCCCAGTCCGGCACCCAGCTGACGCGCACGCGCTCGCCGAGGCGGTAATCGAAGTCCGGATCATCCTCATCGAAGAACTCGCTGGCCAACAACTGCTGACCGCTGTCGAGCTCCAGCACCGTATCCAGCGTCATGCCCTTGTAGTTGCGCTCGATGACGCGCGCCGGGAAGCCTTCGCTGTCCTCGGCGCCCTTGAGTCGCATGTCTTCCGGGCGCAGCAGCACCTGCACCGCCTCTCCGCCCTGATAGGTGCGACCATGGCTGCTGAGTTCCAGCGTCTGACCGAGCAGCGTCAACTCGATGCGCCCGGCCGTTGCCGCCGGGCGCACGACCTGCGCCGCCAGCTGGTTGATCTCACCGACGAAGCGTGCCACGAACAGGGTGCTCGGCGACTCATAGACCTCACGCGGCGTGCCGATCTGCTCGATGCCGCCTTCGCGCATCACCACCACGCGATCGGACATCGACAGCGCCTCTTCCTGATCGTGGGTGACGAACACGAAGGTGATGCCCAGACGACGCTGCAGGCGCTTGAGCTCGTTCTGCATCTGCTTGCGCAGCTTGTAATCCAGCGCCGACAGCGGCTCATCCAGCAGCAGGACACGGGGACGCTTGACCACGGCGCGGGCGATCGCGACGCGCTGCTGCTGCCCGCCGGAGAGCTGGTCCGGGCGGCGGTCCGACAGATGGGCCAGCTGCACCATCTCCAGCGCTTCGCGCACCCGCTCGTGAATCTCGGTCTTGGCGACCTTCTCCATGCGCAGACCGAAGGCCACGTTGTCATAGAGGTTCATGTGCGGAAACAGCGCATAGCTCTGAAAGACGGTATTGACCGGGCGCTGGTGAGCGGGACGCTCATGCAAGGCCGTCGACTCGAGCGTGATGGTGCCGCTATCCGGCGATTCGAAGCCGGCGATCATTCTCAGCACGGTGGTCTTGCCGCAACCGGACGGGCCCAGCAGCGTGACGAACTCACCATCGTTCAAATCCAGGTCAAGGCTGTCCAACACCTTGCGATCACCAAAGGTCTTGGAAATGCCACGCAGCTTGACCAGCGGGGCCTTCTCAGGAGCAGAGCTTTTCATCGGCGGGTTGTCACCTCCAGCGGGCGCCGCGAACGGCACCCTCATGCATGTCAGGCGCGCCAGGGACTGGCACGCCACATCGTCAATTCCGTCGTGCCTGGCCACCGACAGGCAGCCAGCTATCGCATCGTCTCGCCTCTCCCGCTAGCGCAAGGATGGCTTCACACAGCGGGCAAGACGCCGTCGCCAGTCTGGCATGCGAACCTTTCACTTGCGTGTCTGCCCGGCGAGCAGCGCCAGCTGATCTATTTTGCTGATACCTCGCCCATGCCTTACTCATACCTCGCTCATACCTCGCCCTGGCTCGCCAGCGTGCAGGCCGAATTGCGGCCATACAGGCGAGCGGTTCCGGTTGATGCGCGAGAGACAAAGGAAAAGGCCCGAACAGGTGTCGGGCCTTTGCATTGACTTCAATCACTGGCGTCAGTCACTGGTGCCAGCCAGGCGTCATCACTTTCGCTAACGAGACAACGACATCAACATCCGCCTCAACCCTCGTCGGGGTGAGCAGACGGCACAGGGTGCGCATTCTGCCCATTCGGCTTCAGACTGTCACCTTGCAATCGCGTTCCAGTGCCGCTCAGGAAGTCGCAAGTTGCGGATCTTGTGAGTCTTTTTCCTCCCGAGTCATGGCCTCATCACCCACGTCACCGACACTGGGCAACACCTCTACCAGACCGCAGGTCATGCGTTCCTTCTCGGCGGCACGCGCACGCGCCAGCGCCTCACGCAGGGGTTCCAGACGCGGGTGCGGCGCTTCGCCCGCCTCGCCGGCCGGCAGTTCCCACGGCAAGGCGTGCGCCATCTCCCACAGGGTGTAATGACTGAGATCACGCCCGAGCACCCATTGGCCATCCTGGGTCTGGCTGGCAATGTTCTCGGCGATCAGCGGCTTGAGCACGCGACGATAACGACTGCCCAGCACTTCCGTGAGGCGATCATCGGACAGCGGCTCACCGCGCTCATGGGCATCCTTGAGCAGCATCACGGCACCGAGGGTCTGCCAGAACGGCGGCCAGCGATGCCAGTCTGCATTGGAGCGCTCACCCATCCAAGCCGCGACTTCTGCCCCCAGCAGCACGATGCACCAGGACAGGAACACCCACAGCAGGAAGAGCGGCACGGCTGCGAAGGCGCCATAGATGGCCTGATAGGATGGGAAGTGCGTCACGTAGAGCGAGAAGCCCGCCTTGGCCAGCTCCAGCGCCAGGGCCGTGGTCAGCGCGCCGACCGCGGCGTCACGCAGGCGAACCTTGCAGTTGGGCACCGCGGCATAGATGAAGGTGAAGGCCGCGGCGCTCAACAGCGGCGGCAACAGACGAAGCAGAAGAGCCTTGCCGCCCAGCATCTCGGCGGCCGAGTCGAAGAAGGACAGCGAGGTCAAGAAGGATGACAGCAAGAAGCCCGAGCCCAGCATCAGCGGCCCCAGCGTCAGAACGGCCCAGTACATCAGGAAGCTCGACAGTCCCTTGCGCCCTTCCGGCACCTGCCAGATGGCATTGAAGGCACCTTCGATGGTGATCATCATCATCACCGAGGTCACAAACAGGAAGATCAGACCGACCGAGGTCAGATTGCGCGCCTGACCGGAGAACTCGTTGAGATACTCGAGCACCGTGGCGCCGGTCGAAGGCAGAAACTGGGAGAACACCGTCGACTGCAGTTGATCGCCCACTCCGTCGAAACTCGGAATGACGGCAAACATCGCGTAGATGACCGTCATCAGTGGCACGATGGCGAACAGCGTCGTATAGGTCAGCGCCGACGCGGTCTTCTTGCCGTCGTGATAGTTGAAACGTGATACCAGCTTGAGGATGACGCCGATGGCGGGCATGACCCGCGAGGTCCCTGGCAGTTGTGGCATTCTTGTGCGCCCCTCTACAATGCGTGCCTGATTCATTAGCCACCGCCGGCCATGGCCAGTAGCGCTTGCGTGAAACTCATCACCTGTCCGGAAACGGAGACAGTCATGTCAATATTGAAACTCTACCATAACCCGCGCTGCTCCAAGTCACGGGAAACACTGGCGCTTTTGACCGCGCGTCTTGAGGGCGATGGATTCGAGACCGTTCGTTACCTGGAAGATCCCCTCGATCGTGAGCAGCTCGAGGCCCTGGCCGCCCGAGTGGAAGGCGGGGCGCGGGCTCTGACCCGCGAGAACGAAGCCGAGTGGAAGACACTGGGTCTGGTAGACCCCAGCGATGCGCAACGCCTTGACGCGATTGCCGCAACGCCAAAATTGATGCAGCGACCGATTCTCGATGATGGCAAGCGTGCTGTCATCGGCCGCCCGCCTGAAGATGTGCTGGTGCTGTTGAGCGACGCCTGATGACAGGGTGTGCTCACGCAAGCCCCCTGCTTGCCCCTTTCGATAGATTGTCATCCATTTGAGGAAGCTCATGTCCGCAACGCCCCCCGACGCGACGCCATACGTCCTCGTCCTCTATTACTCGCGACACGGTGCGACCCGTACCCTGGCCGAGCAGATTGCCGCCGGTATCGAGTCCATCAGCGGTGTCGAGGCGCGCCTGCGCCGAGTGCCCGAGATCTCGGCCACCTGCGAACAGACCGCGCCGGAAATCCCCGACAGCGGGGCCATGTATGTCGAGCTGGACGACCTGCGTCACTGTTCGGGCCTCGCGCTGGGCAGCCCGACTCGCTTCGGCAACATGGCGGCGCCGCTCAAGTACTTCCTGGACTCCACCAGTGAGCTGTGGATGAACGGCGCCTTGATCGACAAGCCTGCCACCGCCTTCAGTGCCTCAAGCTCTCTGCATGGCGGTCAGGAAACCACGCTGATCACCATGCTGATCCCGCTGCTGCATCATGGCATGGTGTATGCCGGTGTGCCCTACAGCGCCACCGAGTTGCTCGAGACCACCCAGGGCGGCACGCCCTACGGCACGACCCACGTCAGCGGCAAGCGTGGCGACAACGATGTCGATGACAACGAACAGCGCCTGGCACTGGCGCAAGGCAAGCGTATCGCTCGCCTGGCCCTGGCCATGCAACCTCTCAGGGAGACGAAATAGATGCGCGCCTGGCTTGAACGACTGGAACGTGAGCAGGGTCTCGATACGCTCGAAGCCAAGAGCCGTCGCGGTGTGATCGCAAGTTTCGCGGCCGTCGCCCTGCTGCTGCTGATCGGCGGTATTCAGCTGATGGCGCAGAGCGAGGACAATGGCCTGCTGCCGCTGCTGATCCGCCTGCTGCCCATCGCATTGTTTCTGCCCGCCATCATCACCCGCCGGGCACGAGGTCATGTCTGGCTGGCGTTCGTCAGCCTGCTCTACATCATGCAAGGCGTGATGCTGGCCGGTGTGCCTGGCCACGCCGTCATCGGTGTACTGGAAGCGCTGGCGGCGCTGGGGCTGTTCATTTCCAGCATGGCTTACGCCCGATTCCGCTCACGCAATCTCAAGCGCCAACCGCAGGCCTGATCAAGCCTTGATCTCTCCATTGCCCGCCCTTCTCGTCGCGCCCTGATCCACTAAAATAGGCGACTGGAATAGGCGACTAAAATAGCCAACGAGAATTGCCGACGAGATTGGCGGGTATCGGTTTGCCCACGGCGACTTGCCACAACCCCAGCGCTACCCGCCCCTTTTCTTGCAAGACCCCTCAACCATCGCGAGCCGCCTATGATGTAACGGTGTTTGCGAGTTGACTACAGCGAGGCTTTGACATGACCGGCCTGACCACACACTTGTCTCATCACCGTCCTGCGGGCGTATCGCGCAGCTCCCTGACCACTGGCATGCTGGCGGCTGGCGTGGTGCTTTCCAGCCTGTTGGCGTCACCAGCGGCCCTGGCTGACAAGACGGAGGATGCCATCCAGTATCGCCAGGCTGTCTTCCAGACGCTGGCATGGCAGTTCAGCCCGATGGGCGCGATGGTCAAGGGCAAGCAGGATTATGATGCCGAGGAGTTTCGCACTCGCGCCGAGCGACTGGCACTGTTGGCTCAGATGCCTTGGGAGGGATTCATCGCCGGCTCCTACGACGGTGATACCGATGCGCTGAGCAAGATAGAGACCGACCGTGCAGGCTTCGACAAGCGTGCAGAGGCACTGATGACCCAGAGCCGGGCATTGGCCGACGCCGCCGCCAGTCAGGACCTTGACGCCCTGCGCAGCCAGTTCGTCGAGACAGCCAAGACCTGCAAGGGCTGTCATCAGCAGTATCGCGCTGACTGATAGTCAAAGCTCCACCACACACAAGCGCCGCCATGAGATTGCTCATGGCGGCGCTTGTGTGTATTGGCATGCTTGAGGGCGAGAGCAGGAGTGAGCAGAGCTTACGGCAACTGAGCCCCCTGCCAGATGACCACAATGGCAATGCTGATCGCCAATCCCAGCGCGAGCCACTTGCGGGGGCGTGAAGGTGGCGCTGGCGCGTTCTCGCCTGCCACCGATTGATTGCGCCTGAAATGCTTGCGGCCATGCACCATCGCCCAGATCAGCCACTCACCGCGCAGCCCGTGCCAGACGATGGCCATCAGATGCAGGGCGATCAGCCCCCACAACAGCGTAATATTGGTGTGATGCACCCAGGCCAGCCCATCGGCGACACTCGCTGAGACCCGGTCATGCAGGGGCCCTTCGAACAGCAGATCATCGGTGAGAAACAGCCCGCTCGATCCCTGAATTGCCAGCACCAGCAACATGGCCAGCGTCATCCAGCCACCCAGAGGGTTATGGCCTGCATGACGTGGCGCGCGTCCCGCCAGAAAGTCACCGGCGTAACGCCAGGTCGTGCGCGGTGACGCCAAGAAGCGGCTGAAGCGAGCATTCCCGGTGCCCACCAGCCCCCAGATGACGCGAAATACCACCAAACCGATCACGCAATATCCCAGTCGTGCATGCCAGACCATCGGAAAATCGAGCCCTGCGCCCACCTCGGCGGTGTACCACATGCCGATGATCGCCAGAATCAGCAACAGGTGAAACAGCCGGATGGCCAGCCCCCAGATCATGACACTGCGCAACGATGAAGGCCCGCCCTGATCAAGAAGCAACGTTTCGGACGAGGACTTGCGGGATAGGTTCGAACTCATCCTGATGACTCCCTCAGCGAATGAACCCTGGATGGCACGGCACGGGGCAAGGCAGCGATAGGCAGCCAATACGTGGTCATAGGCCAGTATAGGTGGCCATGGCCTGGCGGATCACGGCAAATCACTCCACCGCGGCGCCATGAGACATGTGAAATATCAGCAATGAAGCGCTGATTCAGCACTTTCCACTACCAGCTGCCACCTTGGCAGCATCGCCTGATGCTCGATGACATTATATGCTGACGAGATTGTCTACGGCTTTCCGGGTCTCGGCCACTTGAGGCCCCCTGCATGTGTCGCCCGGCTTCACCCCGCCTGCGCAGAACGGAACTCTCGCCATGTCATCGCCTTCCACGGCCAGTACCTCGCACGCCTCCCGGGACGACACCACCTGTGCGGGCTCGCCTCCCCGGCAGCCAGTCAGCGGTCGTCACCTATGGCAACAGGCACTTAACCAGACCCTGCCGGTGATGTTCGGCTATATCCCACTGGGCGCAGCCTTTGGCGTGCTGTTCACCCAGCTGCCGTTGAGCCCTTGGCTGGGCCTTCTCATGTCGCTGGTCATTCTGGCCGGGGCCGGCCAGTTCCTGGCGGTGGCATTGCTTGGTGCCGGAGCCGGCATCACCGAGGTCTTCGTGGCTACGCTGCTGCTCAATTCGCGCCACCTATTCTATGGCTTGTCGCTGCTGGAACGCTTCCGCGCGGCGGGCCTTGGCAAGCTCTATCTCATCTTCGGGCTGACCGACGAAACCTACTCGCTGCTGGCCAGTCTGCCGCGCAGTGGCGAGCGCGATGATCCGGTGGCGCGCCGTGATGACCAACGCCTGATGTTGCGCATCACCTTCCTCAACCAGTCCTGGTGGGTACTGGGGACGCTGCTGGGTCTGGCAGCCGGACAGCTCAACTTTGACAGCAGCGGCATCGAGTTCGCGTTGACGGCGCTATTCGTGGTGCTGGGGATCGAACAGTGGTTTGCCCTGCGCGAGCGTTGGCCCTTCCTGCTGGGTCTGCTGGTCACGTTCGCGGGCCTGTGGCTGCTGCCAAAAGATCAGCTGTTGCTGGGCAGCATCGCGGCAGCCTGCGCTCTGTTGCTCGGGCAGTATCATTACCAGCGTGGCAAACAACCGCCACACGGCAAGCCTGTCCCGCGTGACGATCATCCCCCCCACGGCAAGTCTGGCGCGCGCCAGACTCGGCACAATCAAGCCTCGGAGCACACCACCCCATGACGACCCTGCATGCCTTGCTGCTGATCGCCGTGTCAGCCGGTGCGACCTTCACCACGCGCGCGCTGCCCTTCGTGTTTCTGTCCCGCCATTCGGCCCATCCGCTGATTCTGCATATGGGCCGCTATCTGCCGGCCATCGTCATGGTCGTGCTGATCATCGTCTCGCTGTCCGCCATGCAACTGCCTGACCTGTCAGAGTCCGCGCACCGCATCTCGGCCTGGCGGAGTTGGCTTGAGAGCGCTGAGGGCGCTGGCATGCTGGTCGCGGCCATTTGCGTGGCGGGATTGCATCTGTGGCGACGCAATGCGCTGCTCTCGATTGCCGTCGGTACCGGGCTTTACATGGCGTGGTTGCAGCTGGGTGGTGTCTGAGGCTTGCGATCCACCACGTGAGCGGTCACAGTCATGTCATTACATGAGCAATTCATCAAGGGAGCCCACCATGAACCGCGATATCGCCGATGTGCGCAGAACCTATTCCGGTGATGGCCTGAGCCTTGCGAACACACCGCTGGAACCCTTCGAGCTGTTCCAGGAGTGGTTGACCAGCGCCCTGTCCGCCGATGACAACGACGCCAATGTCATGACGCTCTCCACCGTCGACAGCCAGGGCAAGCCGCATGCGCGCATCGTGCTGCTCAAGGGCTGCGACAGTGAAGGCTTCATCTTCTATACCAACTATCAGAGCCACAAGGGCAGCGAACTGGCCAATGTGCCCTTCGCCGCGCTGACCTTCTGGTGGCCCGCGCTGGAGCGCCAGGTGCGCATCGAAGGCAGCGTCGAGAAAGTCGCGGAAGCCACCTCCGATCAGTACTTCGCCTCACGCCCCAAGGGAAGCCAGTTGGGCGCCTGGGTCTCGCAGCAGAGTGTCGAGATTCCCGATCGCGAATGGCTCAGCGAGCGTCAGGGTCGCTTTGAACAGGTCTATGCCACCACCGAGGTGCCGCGACCGGAGCATTGGGGCGGCTATCGCGTGGTGCCGGAGATGATCGAATTCTGGCAGGGTCAACCCTCGCGCCTGCACGATCGCGTGCGCTACCAGCGCCTGGACACCGAAGACGGCAAATGGCACAAGCAGCTGCTGGCGCCTTGAACCGATCGCCAGTCTGTGCCGATCGCCAGTCTGTGCCGATCGCCAGTCTGTGCCGATCGCCAGTCTGTGCCGATAGCCAGTCTGCGCCACATCAAGCACTCTTCTCGAGGCTCCGCTATTGCGGGGCCTCTTGCGTTATCGTTCGGGTTACCGTCCGGTTTGCCGCTTGTGATGTCGCGTGCGCTTTCTCTTGAGACCCTGGCGGTACAGATTCGCGCGGTCAGCGGCTTGCCCTCGCCTGGCACAAACCGGACAATGGCCGCCCTTTCGGCCTCTCGAACGCTAGTCAGCCTGCGCCCTTCACCGGCGCATCCGACATGGCCTGCGATGCCAGACACGCTCAGATTGGAGGCATCATGGCCTGGGATGACAGCGGCACCCCCAAGGTGGCACGTCAGACACTCGTAGACCGACTGCTGGCGGGCTACACCCCGTCCGACAGGCATGGCATCTCGCTGGTCGATCACGCCGTGGTCGGCAATGTGCTGTATGCCGTGCTGGAGCACCCTCACGGCCATACCTTCATTCGCCAGCACCTGATGCAGGCACCCAAGAATGGTGACCCCAGCCGCTGGGAATACCATATCCGTGACGAGGGCACGCCAGACATTCCGCTGCAATGCCCGGAAGAGCTGCTCGAACAGTCGACAGCGCCCGGTGAAATTGCCGCCCAATGGCGCGCCGACACCCGCGCGGCGCGTGAGGCCGCCGCGGCGCGCAAGCGCAGGATCAAGAAGCTCAAGAAAGGCGAGCTGCTGACCGCACTGGACGGCAGCGAGGTGATCTTCGTGCGTGCCTTCACCGCCAGCCTCTTCATCGGACGTGCGCCCCAGGATGGTGAGGACGACGAGTACGAGTATCACTGGGATGACATTGCCCTCTAGATAGGGGCAGCGCTTGCGCCCACTTGCCGTTACGCCCCGACTCCTTCTGACGTCACTGACGAGCCTTTATGCAGCCACAAGCCGATCCGTTCATCGTTCCCGTCTGCCACGAAACCTACGCGATACTGTACGCCGACGATGACATCCTGCTGATCCACAAGCCCAGTGGCCTGCTCAGCCTATCCGGCAAGCATCCACTCAATCTGGATTCACTGCATCATCGCCTGGTCAAGGAATATCCCACCGCCAAGCTGCTGCATCGGCTGGATTTCGGCACCTCGGGCATCATGCTGGTCGCGCTCAACAAGCCGGCCAACGGCAACCTGACGCGCCAGTTTCAGGATCGAAACATCGGCAAGTCCTACACCGCGATCCTGCATGGCCATCTTGAGGAGGACAGCGGACGTATCTCGCTGCCCATCGCCAAGGATGTCGACCAGTTCCCGCTGCAGAAGATCTGCCACGAGACCGGCAAGACCGCCATCAGTGATTTTCGCGTCATTGAACGCCTGGAGAATCCGGCGCGCACGCGAGTCGAGTTCACGCCGGTGTCAGGTCGCACGCATCAGTTGCGCATTCATAGCCAGCAGATCGGCCACCCGATCCTGGGCTGCGACCTCTATGCGACGGATGAGGCCTTCTTCATGGCCGAGCGCCTGATGCTGCATGCCGAGATGATCAGCTTCGATCACCCGGTGAGCGGTGAGCGCATGGCAGTGCGCAGTCCCTGTCCTTTCTGAGCCCGCCCGTTCTGATCAATTCAGGCTGAGTCCGCCCCGTGTGAGCGACGCGTCATTGCAGGCACACAACGAAACGCCCCCACAGGAGACCCTGTGGGGGCGTTTCGTCATGCATGACTCAGTGAGTCATGCGTCAGGCATCACTCAGCTGCGGCCGGCAGCCATTCCTTGACGATATCCTGATGGCTTTCCACCCAAGCCTTGGCGGTTTCGTAGGGGTCAGCGTCATCTTCCTGGTTGTTGAGCATCACTTCGCCCATGTCAGCCGGGGTCCAGGCGAAGTTGTCGAGAATCGCGTAGACCTCCGGCATGTCTTCCTCGAGCCCCTTGCGCGCCAGGGTGTGAATCTCCTCGGCACCGCCGTAGACGCCCTGCGGGTCATCCAGGTACTTGAGGTCCCAGCGAGCGAACATCCAATGCGGTGTCCAGCCGGTGACGACGATCTCACGCTCGCCCTTGATCGCATTGCTCAGCGCGGCGGTCATGGTCGCGCCGCTGCCGGTGGTCAGATCGATGTCCTCGAGATCATAATCCTCGAGCACCTGCTCGGTCAGACGCGTCAGACCTGCGCCCGGCTCGATGCCGACGATGCGCTCATCGATATCCTCGGCGTGGGTCTTGATGTCGTCGATGGTCTCGAGCTTGCTGTAGGACGGCACGACCAGCCCCAGCTTGGTGCCTTCGAGATTGACGCCCAGGTCGTCGACCTTGTCGGCGATCTTGGCCATGTAGTCTTCGTGGGTGGTGGGGAGCCACGCACCGACCATGCCATCGGCATCGCCGAAGGCAACTGCCTGGAACATCGCCGCCGCAGACAGCGCCTTGAGTTCGACGTTGTAGCCCTGTGATTCGAGCACCGCCTTGACCACATTGGTGGAGGCGACTTCAGAGGACCATTCGACGTAGGCCAGCGTCACATCGCCCTTGTCACCGGCGGCATACACGGCACTTGCACCGGCCAGTGAGGAAGACATGACAGCGCCGAGCAGCAATGCCTTGCTGGCGGCATTCATCTTCGCAGTGACGTTCAAGGTAGTGCGGGAGGCATCTTGCTTGTTCATCGTTATCCCCTTTATTCGAATTTACTCATTATTTATCGAAAAGCATCTGTCGAAGAACGTCTGTCGAAACACGAGTTCAAAGAGCGCTTGTCGACGGCCAACAGCCATCGTCCTCTCGACAGTCAAACGCTGAGGCGGGTAGGAAAAGTGCTCGAGGCGGCCTCCGTATAGCCATGAAGCATACGGAGGCCACTGATGAAGCCCCTCACGAACGAGGCTTCTTTTCCTTGCTGAAGGTCTGGGTCAGGCGGTCGAGCAGCATGGCCAGGATGACCACCGCGATGCCCGCTTCGAAACCATCTCCCGGACGCAGGCGCTGGATGGCTTTCCAGACTTCATTCCCCAGGCCATCGGCGCCGATCATGGCCGCGATCACCACCATCGACAGTGCCAGCATGATGGTCTGGTTGATGCCGGCCATCACGGTGGGCAGTGACAGCGGCAGCTGCAGCTTGAAGAGTTTCTGGCTGCGGGTGGCACCGAAGGCATCGGCCGCCTCGATCAGGTCGTTGGGCACCTGACGAATGCCCAGCGTGGTGAAGCGAATCGCCGGTGGCATCGAGAAGATCACGGTGGCGAAGATGGCGGAGACCGAGCCGATGCCGAAGAAGGGAATCGCCGGAATCAGGTAGACGAAGGCCGGCATGGTCTGCATGAAATCCAGCACCGGCATGATGACCTTGTAGAAGCGATCCGAAAGTGCCGCCAGTATCCCCAGTGGTACCGCGATGACCACGGCGACCAGGGTGGCGATCACCACCAGAGTCAGCGATTCGATCATCGGATCCCACAGATCCAGGTTCCAGATCAGTCCCAGCCCCAGTACGGAACCGATGGCCAGGCGCGTGCCGGCCAGCCGCCAGCACAACAGCGTCACCAGGGCGATCAGCGCCCACTCGGGTAGCCACATCAGCGCATCGTTGAGGACATCGATGCCGGTCTCGGTGAACTTGGAGATGCCGCGCGTGATGCCTGAGTAGTTGGTCGTCAGGTAATCAAGCCCCGTCTCGATCCAGTCACCCAGTTCAATCTTCGGGATGGTAAAACCGGTTGCGTCGCTCATGCGTGTGCCTCCCCTGCTTCCGCCAGTTCCGCGAGTACGGACCCTTTGATCACCACGCCCAAGAGGCGGGATTGCTCATCGACTACCGCCAGCGGATGGTGATGACCGGCAAACATCGCGAACAGGTTGTGCAGCGGTTCTTCCGGGGAAACCTGACAGCAATCGGAGTGGATGATGCTCGAGAGATCAGTCAGATTCTCGCGCACGGCACGTTCGGCATCCTCGGCAGTGATGATCCCGAGTACGGTGCGATCACGACGCACCACGAACAGGCTGTCGAGGCCGTTGTCGCCCATCTTGCGCAGCGCCGTGCGCGGGCCATCATCATCGCGTGCGGTGGCACGCACATCGGTCATCGCCGAGCGGGCAGTCAGGATGCGCGACATGTCGACGCCTTCGACGAAGCGCGCCACATAATCATTGGCAGGGGATGTCAGGATGCTTTCGGGGGAGCCGATCTGCACGATCTCGCCATCCTTGAGCAGGATGATGCGGTCGCCGATGGACAGGGCTTCATCAAGGTCGTGGGTGATGAAGATGGTGGTCTTCTTCATCTTGTGCTGCAGCGCCAGCAATTCCTGCTGCATGTCCTTGCGGATCAGGGGATCAAGCGCCGAGAAGGCCTCATCCATCAACAGCACAGTGGAGTCGTTGGCCAGCGCTCGCGCCAGGCCGACACGTTGTTGCATGCCGCCGGATAGCTGGCTGGGGTAGGCATCTTCCCAACCATCAAGGCCGACCTGCTTGAGCGCATCGCGACCGCGCTGACAACAGACTTCCTTGTCCTCGCCACGGACCTCAAGCCCGAACTCGGCATTCTGTTGCACGGTGCGATGCGGGAAGAGCGCGAAATTCTGGAACACCATCGAGAAATGCTTGCGACGACAGCGCAGCAGCGACTTGTCATCCAGCTTGGCGACATCATCGCCGTCGATGAGGATCTCGCCCTCCGTCGGTTCGATCAACCGGTTCAGGCAGCGGATCAGGGTCGATTTCCCGGAGCCGGACAGCCCCATGATGACCAGCAACTCGCCTTCCATCACATCAAAGTCCACGTTGGAAAGCCCCAACGTCTGGCCAGTCTTCTCGAGAATCTCAGGGCGTTTCATGCCCTCATCACGCAATTTGAGCGCCTTGTCGGGCTGATTGCCGAACACCTTGCTCAAATTGCGCACTCGAATCTTCACGTCGCGAGTGTCAGTCATTGGCTTTCCTGTCGTCAGCGGGCAGGAAATAACCACGGATTCTGTCCATTACACACTCAATCCGGCAGGGAGAGTGACTCGCCCTGCCGCTGAAATCGCGCAACCTGGCCGCAAGTCTCGCTTGCCGGCCTGCTGACAGAATACTGTGTCATCCCCTGCGCCATTATCCATAAAGGATTCTTATATTTGTAATTACAATACAGTTTTATTGATAAGCGCTCAAACACGAACAGACGTTTATACGACCAAGGTGGTATGCCCTTGACGCTTCTTGCTGATACCTCCCTGAATCACGATATTGCGTGTTGTTATTGGTCTATTGCTCTCCAACCCGACATTCATTGCGTGCTGTCGAGAACCGCCTGGCAAGCCTGCGCATGCGGCCTTGAGCACCTCCCACACGTCTAACAACAAACCCACACACACGCTTATCAATAAGCCCAGACATAGGCCTATCAACAAGCCCACGCACCAACAAGGTGCATCAGGCCTTGGCTTCCAGTCTCAGGCGCTGCCAATCACTGACCGGCTCGTTGAGACGGATGCTGGCATCGATGACCTGTTCCTCCATGTTGTAGCGACAAGTGAAGCCGAGGTGCTTCATCAAGGCGCGCATCGGATGATTGTCGATCATGATCTTGCCGACCATCTCCAGCGTGCCCAGCGAGCGGCAATAGCGCAGCATCTTCTCCATCAACAAGCTGCCAATTCCCTCGCCTTGCATGTCATCACGGATGATGACGGAGAACTCGGTGCGAATGTTGTCCGGGTCATTCCATACCCTTACCACCCCCAGCATCTCGCGCTGCGGCGACTCACCTGGCTGGGCTTCCACTTCACGCTCGGCGATGAAGGCCATCTGGCGGTCGTAATTGATCTGGGCGAGCAACGCGAGATCTCGCTGCGTCAGTGCCGCCTTGTGGTGGAAGTAGCGGAAACGAATGCTCTCCTCTGAGAGCCGGGCATGGAAGGCCGTGATCAAGGGCGCATCCTCACCGCGTATCGGGCGCACCTCGACGTGCATGCCATTGTCCAGCGACACCCATTCACGCAGCTCCTCCGGGTACGGCATGATCGCGAAACGAGCCGGTTTGCCAAGATCCAGCGCGAAATCCACCGCCACGGCTTCCTCGCGGTTGAGCAACAACGGATTGATTTCCAACCCTCTTATGTCAGGCAAATCCGATGCCAACTGCGAGAGCTTGATCAACAGCGTGCTGACGCGCTCGAAATCGCGCTCCGGGTCCGGCGAGTGCTCGGCGATCAGGCGGGAGGCATGGCTACGCGAGATCAGCTCACGCGCCAATGTCATATTGAGGGGCGGCAAGGCCACCTGGCGGTCCGCCAGCACATTGACCTTGTAACCGCCGATGCCGAACACGATCACCGGGCCGAATTCGTCATCACGCGTGATGCCTGCGCTCAACTGCAGCGAGTGCTTGCCACGCTGCATCGGCTGCAGGCAGAACTCATGAATGCGCGTACGCTCATGGTCACTGCGCCCGCGCTCGGCATCGCCTTCCGCCACCTTCTGGGTGATGCGGCGGATCGCCAGCGCGATATCCTCCGGACCGGAAAGGTCCTGCACCACGCCGGAAGACAGCCGCTGTGGGTAGCGGCGATAGCGGAACGGCTGACTGTTGTGTTCATGCACCACGCGCAGCGCATAGGGGCCCTGGCGAGAAGGCTGGTCGCCATTCGCGGCGGAACGCTGCAACTCGACGATGGCGCGTGCACCTTCGGCGGCATCAAGCACATAGCGACTCGGTGCGGTCGCGATGCCGTAGGTATCGAGCACCTGCGCCGTCTCCGAGTGGGTCAACCATTCCCGCCCCGCACGCCGCGCGCTGTGCACCAGGTCATGGGCGCGGGCGCGAATCTCGGCACTGGTCGAGAAGGCCAGGCTCGGCGGCGTCTGCTGCAACAGTGTCTGCACACGGTGATAATCGACCATCTGCAGGAAGGCCTTGACGCCCTTCTCTGGTGACAGATAGGTCGGAATGCCGGCCAGATGGCACTCATGGCGGGCCGAAAGTGCCTGCTCGAGCCCCATCCAGCTGGTCAGCAGGTTGCGTCGGAATTGCTTGCGATGCGCCACCAGGGCCTCGGCCGTCGCCCGTGAGGGAGCAAGACGTGTCGGCGCATGCACGACCAGCACGGCGTCCACGCCTCGGTCATTGGCCACGATGTTGACCGCGGCCACGAAGTCTTCCGGCGTGGCATTGCCGCCCAGATCCACCGGATTGCGCCCCGGCAGGCTGACATCCAGTTCGGCCTTGAGCAGCGCCTGGCGGCTCTCCTCGCTCAGCTCGGCCAGCTTGCCGCCACCCGCCATCAGCTTGTCGATGGCCAGCAAGGCCGGGCCCAACCCATTGGAGACGATCGCCAGCCGATCACCGCGCAACGGTTTCATGCGATTCAGCGTCTCCAACGCATCGAACATGTCTTCGCTGTCATTGACACGCACCACGCCGGCACGCGCGAGGGCAACATCGACGATCCGGTCGCGATTGGGCACCCCACGCGTGACATGTGTGCCGAACAGGTCGGCTTCCGGGGTGCGTCCGCTCTTGATCGCCAGCACCAGCCGATTGCGGGATGCCTCGCGCAGCGCGGTCATGAAGTGCATCGGGTCGTGGATGCGCTCCAGGTGCAACAGCAAGGCCTGCGACGGCCCGTACTGGTTCAGATAGTCGATCAGATCGGGCAGCATCACATCGACGCTGTCGCCCAGAGTCACCAGATGCGAGAAGCCGATGCCGCGCCCCGCCGCCCAGTCGATCATCGCATTGCCCAACATCCCCGACTGGCCGAGATAGGCGACCTTGCCCTTGGCCACTGGCTGCCCGCTGAAGGAGGCATTCAGGTGGCGGTTGGGCACGCAGATGCCCATGCATTCCGGCCCGAGCAGGCGAATCCCACTGCCACGGGCGGCCTTTAGCAACCGACTGTTGAGGCTTTCCTGATCACGGTGGATACGCGGGACTTCGCCCCCTGGCTCACGGGCCCGGGAGGCGTCCAACACGTCGTCCGTACTGTCGGCGATCCGTGGGTAGCGCTCGGCGCTCGATGCTGAAGGCTCGCCTGCCTGATCCAAATGCGACAATTCGGTGGCGGAGGAATTGGGGGCTGGCTTGCCAGTAGTGGGCCTGTGAATGCCCGGCAGGCGTGGGGCAGAGAAGTTCAGCCCATCGCGGCGTGACAGCATCTCAAGCCCCTTGCCGGTAACGCGGGCCAACGAGCTGACCGGTGTCGGCGCGACACCTCCCGAAATCAGCAGCGCCGCCTTGACACCGCGCCGGCCCAGCTTCTCGACCACCCGCGGCAAGGTATCCGGCGGCGAGCACAGAATGGCCAGGTCCGGCACCTGTTCCAGCTCACTGACCCGCTTGACGCACGCCACGCCATGCACCGTCTCATATCCCTTGGGATTGACCACCGTCAGGGCGCCCTTGAAGCCCCCTTCAAGCAGATTGCGCAGTACCTGCCCGCCCAGTGAATGCGGCTTTTCCGAGGCGCCGATCACCACGATACTGGCGGGCTCGAAGAAATTGCGCAGAAATCGCGTTCCCATAGGCTTGTCCTGTCAGCGGTTGCGCCTCGTCAGCGCGATATGAGCAGCATGCCGCGAAAGCGCAGGTCTGAACAGCCATCCTCGCGCCCTTCATGCGTGAAACAAGGTAGACCATCGGCGACTGGCTCATGCCATTGACGACTCTTACTGTTACGTCATGGTGCAGACCATTATGACCCGCACACTTACGCAGGCATGCCGATGATCACCTCCTACATATCCCATCGCGACTGCGGTCAGCATTTCATGGGCCCTACCCACCCCGAGAGCCCACTGCGCCTGCAGGCCATCGAGCGTCAGCTGGCGCTGAGCGGCGTGATTCAGCATGTCCAGCAATACAGTGCGCGAGCGGCAACGCTTGAGCAGCTGGCGCGCGTGCATCCCATGCGCCACCTGCAGGCGCTGGAGAAATGTCCACCCCAGGCAGGGCAGCTGCTGACCATCAACGAAGACACCGTGATGTGTGCCGATAGCCTGGTCGCGGCGCGACTGGCCGCCGGCGCGGTGGTACGTGGGGTCGACCAGGTGATGCGTGATCAGGCCGACAACGTCTTCTGCGCCGTGCGCCCACCGGGCCATCATGCCGAACGCGCCGATGCGATGGGCTTCTGCTTCTACAACAACGTGGCCGTGGGCGCCCTGCACGCCCGCCAGCATTACGGCGTGAAGCGGATCGCGATCCTCGATTTCGACGTACACCAGGGCAACGGCACCGTCGACATCTTCAAGCATGATCCCGACACGCTGGTGTGCTCCTCCTTTCAGGACGCCATGTACCCGTGGCGCTACCTGGAGAGCCGCTGGGAGCACATCCACAACACGCCCTTGAGTGAAGGCAGCGGCTCACTGGCCTTCCGGCGGGCCATAGAAGCCCAATGGCTGAAGAAGCTCGATGACTTCAAACCGGAGTTGATCCTGATCTCGGCGGGCTTTGACGCGCATCGTGAAGACCCGATGGCGGAACTGTGTCTGGAAGATGACGACTATTACTGGGTCACCCTGCTGGCGATGGATGTCGCGCGGCGACACTGCCACGGGCGTATCGTCTCCGTGTTGGAAGGCGGGTATTGCCTGGAGGCGCTGGGGCGCAGCACCGAAGCGCATCTCAAGGCGCTGGTGGGCTTGCCGATGCAGGATGGTCTCGATGCGCGTGCCGGCAGCCATCACCCGGGCCAACGCCCTTCAGAGCCACCGGCTTCAGAGCAACCGGCTTCAGAGCAACCCACCTCAGAGCGTCCCGAGTCAAAGAAACCCGAGTCAAAGAAACCCGAGCCAGATCAGCTCGAACTCGCGTCCCGCTCCGCCTCTGGCACGCCAGACGGCGTCCAGCCGCCGCTTGCCAAGCCCGCCAAGGATGAGCGTGACCACCCGCTGTTCTAGCGCCTGACTGTTCTAGTGCTCGGCTATTAGTGCCCGGCTGTTCCAGCGCTGAGCATTCCCCGTACCGGTGACTTTTCGCACTTGCCGCACACCACTCCCCACGACAGGTTTCCCGCAGCCAGGAAACCTGCCGCTGGATCAAGGGGAGTACCAGCGAGCCTCCAGTGTCCCAAAGAGGCATGTCGCGGACAGCCATGTTGGCTACGTGTCGGGATGATGCGCGCTTGCCATGCTGTGATAAGCTGGCGATAAAGTTTCCGATAGTAAACTTTATCGCCAGCTGACAGCACTGCGACACCCAGTGTCGTGCGCCGCCAATATCACGCCCATAGCGAAGCCACTCTCATGAGCACACCGACAGACAAGGACGCCGCCGTCCGGATCGCCTCCGGTCGCAAACCCTTCGTTGAGCCCCTGAAGCTTGGCGAACGCGTGAAGCAGATTCGCCTCTCCCATCACTGGACGCTGGAAGATGTCAGCCAGCGCACGGGACTGGCGCGTTCGACGTTGTCCAAGATCGAGAATGAGCAGATCTCACCGACCTTCACGGCGGTCCAGAAGCTGATTCATGGCCTCAACATCGACCTGCCGCAGCTGCTGAGCCCACCCAAGCGCCAGACTGGCACTCTCGGGCGTCGCGACCTGACGCGCGTCGGTGATGGCAAATCACACCCGACACCGACCTATGAGCACGAGCTACTGTCCTGGCAGCTGGCGCAGAAACGCATGATTCCCTTCAAGACTCGCGTGCGCGCACGCAGCTTCGATGATTTCCCCGACTGGGTGCGTCACGACGGCGAGGAGTTCCTGATGGTATTGGCGGGCAGCATTCTGCTCTATTCGGAATTCTATGAACCCTTGCCGCTGGGCGATGGCGACAGCATCTATTTCGACTCCGACATGGGTCACGCCCTTGTCTCTACCAGCGAAGAAGATGCCATCGTTCTGTCGGTGTGCACTCGCAATGATTCGGACCCAAGCTGATCTGTCGTGAAGTGAGCCGAGCTGTGTTGAAGCGAGCTGAGCCGAGTTGAACTACGCAGAACGCGCTGGCGAGAAGCTAAACCGTAAAGACAGCCTCGACGCGAGCACCACCTGGCCGACCCATTCGAAACAACGACTTGCTTGATCATTCTCGCCGTCAACCCGAAATAAAAAAATCGCCCACTAGCCATGCGCTAATGGGCGATTTTTTGAGATGTTGTAAAGACACTCATGGCTTGCGCCGAGTCCTGGCCGCCAGCACCCGCTGGGCGTTCAATTTATCGAGCGTCTCGATACCGAGCGTCTCAATACTGAGCGTCTCGATACCGAGCGTCTCAATACTGAGCGTCTCGATACCGAGCGTCTCAATCGTGCTGGGCGGCGTCGCCACGCCAGATCAATTGACCGCATTCGCGCAGATCATAGCCGCCGAGGGATTGGGCCAGCTGGATGCCATTGGGTGTCGCCAGATAGTCCAGCAACCCCTGGAAGAGATCCCGGAAGTAGACATTGCGCGGCACCACCAGATCGAAGGCTTCTTCACAGACCGGCACGAAGCCGAGGCCGAACTCATTGGCGGCCGACAGCGTACCGGGGCCGACATCCACCTCGCCCCGCGCCACCATCGAGGCCACTTCACGCTCGGAATAGGCGATCGCCAAGGTGTTGAGCTGCTCGGCACGCATCTGATGGCCGGACAGCCACTCCTGCAGGAAGCGCTGCGAACCCGCCCCCTCCTGTCGCACCGCCCAACGCCGCTGCGAGCCGAACAGACCGCTGGGGTCGATGGACAAATGGCGGTCGTCATTGCGGATGATCAACCCCTGAGTGCGGCGCGCAAGCCGCACCATCACCCATTGGCGATAGCCATCATGTCCGCGAATCAGCGCCGGATGCCGCAGCGCCGCCTCCTCCGCACGCCCCCAGTGAATGGCGCAGACATCAGCCCGCCCCTGGCTGAGCAGATCAAGCCCCAGACGCGTGCCAGTGACGCTCATGCCATAGAAGGCGCTACCGGCATGCTGCTGATTGAGGCGCATGGAGAGCGCGGCCAGCAGCGGATCATCGCTGCCGGTGATCATCAGGCGATCCGCCAGTACACCATGATGGCTGGACTCGAGAATCCATTGCTCCACCAGTCGCCGTGGAAACAACCACTTGCCGGTCACCTTGGTCGCCGGCATGGTGCCGTCACTAGCCAGCTGATAGATCTTCTTCTCGTTGAGGTGCAGCAGGCGCGCAACCTCCTGCACCGTCAGGAAGGGGTTGTCGTGGGGGACCGGAGCTTGCCGGCCGGTAGCCGTACCTGAAGACTCAGCGGCAGAGCTGCCTGAAGGTGCGCCGAGTTCGGAGGAAAAGCCCTGTGAGAGTGTGTCGCCCAGCGGCGAACAGAGACGGCTCATCACTGGCCCTCCTTGTCGTGCCCGGCTGCGGCAACTGATGAGGATTGCTTGCCTGACGCGTCATGACGAGACGACTTGAGGGCGTCGCCTGCACGTAGCGGCGGGATGGCGTCCAGCACCAGCCGCCCGGCAGGGTCCACGGCCTGGAAATGGCGTCCCTTGGCGCGTGCGATCAACAGCACGCCAAAGCGTTCCGCCAGCTCCACCCCCTTCTGCGTGACGCCGGAGCGCGAGACCAGCACCGAGATCCCCGCTTGAGCCACCTTCAATACCATCTCGGAGGTCAGGCGACCAGTGGTATAGAAGATGTTGGCCCCCTGATAATCACTGGCATCATCACTCAGCGGCGCCAGCCAGCTCAGCCCCGCCAGCGTATCGACGGCGTTGTGGCGGCCGACATCCTCGATGAACGCCAATACCTCATCATCGCGGCACAGGGCGCAGCCATGTACCGCGCCGGCCTTGCGATAGGTCGCGTTGTGCGCCGCCAGCGCCTCCAGCAGGCGATACAACAAGGCCTGACTGAAGGGGCCTGCGTCCAGCGCGGCCAGTGATTGGCGCTCCAGCAGATTGCCGAATACCGTGCCCTGCCCACAGCCGGTGGTTACGGTGCGCTTGCCGAGGCGCTGCTCGATATCCTCGGGCAGATGACGCGTCACCACCGAGGCGCTCTCGACTTCCCAGTCCACCTGCAGCGCCTCGAGGTCCTCCAGCTCACCCAGCAAGCCCTGATTGCGCAGATAGCCGGCCACCAGCGCCTCAGGTTCGGCGCCCAGGGTCATCAAGGTGACGATCTCGCGACGATTGAGATAGATGGTCAGCGAGCGCTCGGCGGCAATGGACTGCTGATGGCGCTCACCGCGCTCATCCATGACTTCGATGTCCAGCGTAGTGGGTAGTGTGGCGCGACTGATCGCTGGCCGTGCAGAGGGCATCATGAACTCGGGTCTCCCTGATCGAGCCGGTTGGAATGGCAATTCTTGCGCTGAATCGCCGTAGAGTACCAGTCCGATGGCAGAGCTGTCCCCGCACTGACTGATCGAGACCCTGATATCCCGCGCAGCGGCATGTATCTTGCAAACCAGTACCATCGCAACATTCTTTTCAGACCCGCTTGCGGGTACAGCAGTGATCAAGGAAGCCATGTCTGAATCCATCCCTCCCCGCAGTGACGACACCCGCTGGTTGAGCGTCACCCTGGCGCCCACCACGCAGAAACTGGGGCGTTTCAGCATCGACACCTGGCGGATTGCCGACCTCTCGCCCTCCGCAACGCCAGAGGCGGACACGCACGCAGCAGAGCCTGCCGCCGCTGAAGAAGTGGCGCATCGCCGCATCCTGCCGCTGCAGCTTCATCTGACTGAGCGCACCGATTACCGCTACAACCTGCGCTGCGAGCAGCCGCGCCTGTTCGTCCAATGCGATGAGCGCGAAGCCGACGGCATGCAGCCCCGCGTGGTGACAGCCTGTCAGGAGGTGGCATCACAGTGGATGGATGGCGACCAGCTGGTGCTGGACGTGCCGATGCCGCCGGCCTTGATGGTGTGGCTGGAAGCCTACCTCGCCCGTCACGGTGAGCGCATCGACGAAGGCAAGAAGAAGAAACGCAAGGGCGCCGGGCGCGCCAGTCAGGCAGAGCAGCAAGCCGCGACGACCAACAAGGCGCAACAACCCGGTGATGGTACGGAAAGCACGTCATGAGCCAGCACGACGATAACGCAAGCCCTGCCAATGAAGGCCTGTTCTCGCGCTGGTCACGCCGAAAGCAAGGCGACAGCCGGCGTGAAGACCAACTGGCACAGCTGGACAGCCTCGAGGGAACCAGAGGCAACACCCTTCCGCCCTCACAGGCGGGAGACGTCGCTGACAACAGCGCTGTTACCCCTGCAGCGAGCGCCTCGCAGCACGCCCCCCTGAACGGCGACAGCCCCTCCTCGGCAGCCGAGCAGGCATCACCTGAGGGCGATCAGCAGGCATCGGACGCTGACGATACCGAAGTGTCAGCCATCGAGCTGCCAGACCCCGACACCCTGACACCAGACGCCGACATCAGCGCCTTCATGCAGAGCGGCGTGGATCCGGCGCTGCGCCAGCGTGCACTGCGACGCATCTTCATGGGTGGCGAGCACTCGGTGCGCGATGGGCTGGATGACTACGACCAGGACTTTTCCAAGATGCGCCCCCTCGCCGAAGGTGTCGCCGACACGCTGCGCAGCTGGACCCGCAAGGTCGAAGAAGGCCTGGAAAAGCTCGATGAGACAAGCGAGACACCCCAGGCGGATACGACGCTGGAGACACGCGAACAGATCCCTGAGCAGGCGCCTGACGGTGGGGCGCCAGTGGATGAGTCACACGCGTCGCACAGGGACGAGATAGTCGAATCACCAAGCCCGCAAGCGATGTCAGCAGAAGACTCGTCCGAGCCAGCTCCCGCGTCAGATGATAACGGCGTCGTCCGCGACAAGCCGTGACCCGGGGCTGGCCCCATAAGCGCATCAGGGCTCAGGATTAAGGACTAAGGCCCAAGGGCGTCAGGATGACGCGCCGCATAACCGACATGAGTCATTATGACCCACGAGTAAGCCGGACACATCTGACCGAGGTCATCCTGATGCCTCATGAGTCACCCTGACGCGCCTGCTCAAGGCGCACTGACTGCAACGCACCTGCAAGATTCAGCATGACATGCCAATACTTGAAGATGATGACTGGCGTCAACCGCCTACGGTGATGAGTGCCTGCGCGACCTGACAGCGCCTTTCTCTCATCAGGCGTAAAACGGCAATGGCATCAACAATATGCAAAGACGGTTGGCATGTCATGAATCCCTCACTGAAAGACTGTCGATCGCCGACCCGGCCCTCACCGCGAAAGACCGCGAGAGGCCGCGAGAATCAGCGACGACCGGGACCTGTATCACCCGCCTGCCACCTGACGGCAGCTTGCATGCAAGGTCCGCCACGACCGAATAAGGATGAGGATGCTCAGCTCAAGCCTCGAGAGCGCTCAACGCGCCCTCAATCAACAAGCACGCCAACGCGCCCTGTCATCCGCCATGGGTGGCTCATCAGCCTCCAGCCTGCCGCTATTGGCGACGGATGCCGGTAGCGCGCCCATCCGTTATCACAGTCTGGGACGCACCGTGATCATCGGCAGCGAAGCGCGAGTGCGAGCGCTGGCAAGCCTGCTGACCCGCCTGCCGGCCACCGCTCAGCTGCCGGTGGCACTCTTGATCAGTGAGCAGGACAACAGTGCGCTGGTGACGATGGACGAACAGCATCTCGCCGCCAGCGAGTCGTTGCCTGTGCACAGCGCCCCGCGTGACATGCTCGCGCTGAGCGGCCACCTCGGCCAGTTCAGCCTTGCCAGCGATGGCGTCAATCTGGCTGCCGCACTGGTGCCGCAAGGTGCCGGCAGCGCGCCCCATTTCGACCTGGTCGCTGACCTGTCCAGCCAGCCGCTCAACCAGGCGGAACTGCCACCGCCCGGCTATCTGCAAGCCGGTGCGGACGTCATCGCCGAGTTGGATCAGCTGGTCGCCGATGCTGAAGCCTCCCAGCAATCACTGTCACAGCTGACCGCCTGGGCCATGCAGTTCGCGGGCCTGATCGGCAACTTCGACAAACCGAATTACGTGACCGTCAATCTCGATACCTGCGCGCACTCCAGTGCCGGCAATGTCGGCTGTACGCGTTGCCTGTCATCGTGCAGCGCCGATGCCATCTTCTCGGTGGCCGGTCGTCGCAATGCGCATATCGAGATTGACCCATACCTGTGCCACGGCGCAGCCAGCTGCGTCAGCGCCTGCCCGACCGGCGCACTGAGCTTCACCCAGCCCCCCACCGAGCAGCGCATGGAGCAGATCCAGCGCCTGTTGGAGCGCTATCAGGATGGCGGGGGCCTCTACCCGCTGCTGCGCTATCGGCTGGAGCAATCCCCTGCCGCGCAGACTGCCCTGGCGAGTGTCGACCAGGAGCGCTGCCTCGATATCACCCTCGAGGAAATCTCCGCCACCGGGCACGACGAGTGGCTGGCCGCACTCGCACTTGGCGCGACGCAGGTCATCGTCGAACTGACCCACGACCTGCCCGCAGGCCAGTACCAGCAGCTCGAGAGCGAACGTCGCCTGGCATTGACCCTGCTCGACAGCATGGGACTTGCCAATGCGGACAGTGGCGAGCCGCGCATCCGCTTCGTATCACTGCCGGCCACCCTGCCGCAAATGGATGCCCGCGAGGCTGACCCCCTGCCCCCGATCACGCCGCTGTGTGTCGCTCTGGCACCGGGCGCGGATAGTGAAGAAGAGCAGCAACCCAGCCAGCCGATCGCCCGTGACTGGCTGCTGGGTCAGCCGCAGGCACGCCCCGGCAAGCGCGAACGCCTCAATCGGGTGCTCGATCACCTGGCGACACTGTCGGTCGCGGACCTGGCGCAGGGCAGCGTCGCCGTGCCGACAGGCGCGCCCTTCGGCGTGGTGAACGTCGACAGCGACAACTGCACGCTGTGTCAGGGATGTGTCGCCGTCTGCCCGACCAGCGCTCTCTCGGCCAATCGCACGTCGCCTGCACTATCCTTCACTCAAGGTGACTGCGTGCAGTGTGGCCTGTGCGAGCAGGCATGCCCGGAGCAGGTCATCACCCTGACCCCAGGCTTTGCTCCGCAGCCCGACGTGCGCCGCGAACCGCAGCTCATCAAGCAGGATGTGCCCTTCCCCTGCATCAGCTGTGGCACGCCGTTCGGCTCCACCGCCACTATCACGGCGATGCAGACCAAACTGGCCTCGCATGCCTACTTCCAGGGCGATGGCGCACTGCGCCTGAAGATGTGCAGCGACTGCCGCGTCAAGGACATCTGGCACGAAATGGCACGTAATCCCGATGCCCAACTCAAGGTTTGAGCCAATGACATCACCCACGTCGATTCCCGACGACTTTGCAGCAGGTGGGACTGACGATCGTGCACCTGACACCACTGCGGCCGACTCTCTGATAAGCCATAGTGAAGAACAGCAGGCATTGCGCGCCGACCTCTATCGGTTGCTGGCGCGGCTGCTGCGCGCGGCACCGGATGCGGAGCTGATCGACTTTCTGGCCGAACTCGACCATGACGCCATCAGCCTGCTCGGGGCCGCCGAGCAACAATTGCCGCGCGCGCTGGCGTCGCTGTCATTGGCCGCCCGCGTCAGCGACTCGCGCCGCCTGGAAGACGACTTCTTCCAGAGCCTGGTAGGCGTGGTGCAGGGCGAGGTAGTGCCCTACGCCAGCTGGTACCTCACCGGCTCGCTGATGGAGATGCCACTGGTCGCCCTGCGCCAGGACCTGAAGCGCCTCGGCTTCGAACGTCAAAGCGATGTGCATGAGCCCGAGGATCATCTCGGCGCGCTGTGCGAAGTGATGGCCATGCTGATCGATGAGGTGCCCGGCGAGCAGGTCAATTTCTTCCGCCGTCATGTGGCCAGCTGGGGCGAGCGCTGCTGCGCCGACCTCGCGGGACGCGAGAGCCCCTTCTATGCCGCCGTCGGCTACCTGGGGCAGGCCTTCCTGCGGGCAGAGCGCCTGAACCTCGGTGATTCGATCCCGCTGCATGCGGCGACCGGAAACAACTCTGGCGAGCAGGTGACGGCCGAGGCCGTCCAGCTCGTCACGCCAGCCAGTGTGGCGCCCGACGCAAGACACTGATGTCACGCATGACGTGAAGCAACATTCGAGACTGCAAGGCTATCCATCTCGCATCACCCAGCAGCATTCCCGACAGGAGATCAGCATGAAGACTGATGACGCAAAAGACAGCCATAACCAGGCGCGCCAGGGGCGCCGCAAATTCCTGCGCGTATTGGGCGCCAGCACCGTAGGGGTTGCCGCAGCAGGGTCATTGGCCGGTGCCGTGATTCCGGAGCAGGCCGCGCCAGAGGCCCCCGTCAAGGACAAGGGCACTGACAACTATCGCGAGAGCGATCACGTTAAGGCCTTCTACGCCACGCTGCGTGACTGAATGCCAGATAGACAGTGCCCTGCGCCTGCGCCATGCGCGCGGCCAGCGGCCTGAACAACGGGCAGCGCGGAGAGGTTTCCGCCCGCCATCGACAGTGACAAGTCGGCACGGATCAGGACTGCCCCTGATCTGAAAGACCGCCGCTCCCGACATTGCCCCCTGACCCGCTCATGCGGCCCGGGCAATGATTCGGGTGACGAGGAGAGATGATGTCATGCGACTGACCCCCACCCCCTCTGCCAAAGAGACCTCAGGACTCGGCATCAACCGCCGCCAGTTCCTGAAGCGCAGCGGTGTCGCCACCGGCGGCCTTGCCGCCGCGAGCTTCATGGCCGCCCCGATGATGAAACGCGCCGAAGCCAAGACCGAAGTGTCTGACGCACCGGTCGAGACAAAGCGCACCATCTGCTCACACTGCTCCGTGGGCTGCGGCGTCTATGCCGAGGTCCAGGAAGGTGTCTGGACCAAGCAGGAACCCGCCTTCGATCACCCCTTCAACCGTGGCGCGCACTGCGCCAAGGGTGCATCACTGCGTGAGCATGGTCACTCTGACCGTCGCCTCAAGTACCCGATGAAGCTCGAAGGCGGCAAGTGGAAGAAGCTCTCCTGGGAGCAGGCCATCGAGGAAGTCGGCGACAAGGTGCTCGAGCTCACCAGGGAGCACGGCCCCGATAGCATCTACTGGCTGGGTTCGGCCAAGTTCAGCAATGAACAGGCCTATCTGATGCGCAAGTTCGCGGCCCTGTTCGGCACCAACAACGTCGATCACCAGGCGCGTATCTGTCACTCCACCACGGTGGCCGGGGTCGCGAATACCTGGGGCTACGGGGCGATGACCAACTCCTTCAACGACATGCACAACTGTCGTTCGATCCTGTTCATCGGTTCCAACCCGTCCGAAGCGCATCCGGTGGCCATGCAGCACATCTTGCTGGCCAAGGAGCGTTCCAACGCCGAGATCATCGTCGTCGATCCGCGCTTCACGCGGACCGCCGCCAAGGCCAACAAGTACGTGCGCCTGCGCCCGGGCACCGATGTCGCCTACATCTGGGGCCTGCTGTGGCACATCTTCGAGAACGGCTGGGAAGATGAGGCCTACATCCAGCAGCGTGTCTACGGCATGGATGAAGTGCGTGCCGAAGTCGCCAAGTTCCCGCCGGCGGAAGTCGAGCGCATCACCGGTGTAGCCGAGGCCGACATGCTCGACGTCGCACGCCGCCTGTCCCAGAACCGTCCTGGCAGCGTCGTGTGGTGCATGGGCGGCACCCAGCACACCACCGGCAACAACAACACCCGCGCCTACTGCATCCTGGAACTGGCACTGGGCAACATCGGCAAGTCCGGTGGCGGCGCCAACATCTTCCGTGGCCACGACAACGTCCAGGGCGCCACGGATCTGGGCCTGATGTCCCACTCCCTGCCGGGCTACTACGGCCTCTCCGAAGGCGCGTGGAAGCACTGGTCCAAGGTCTGGAACGTCGATTTCGAGTGGATCCAGAACCGCTACGACCAGACCGAATATCATGACGGCAAGCCGATGCACACCAACGGCATCACCGTCTCGCGCTGGGTCGATGGCGTGCTCGAGAACCCGGACCGCATCTCCCAGCGGACCGCGCTCAAGGCGATGTTCTACTGGGGCCATGCCGTCAACTCCCAGACCCGCGGGCCGGAGATGAAGAAGGCGATGGCCAAGCTGGACATGATGGTGGTGGTCGACCCCTACCCGACCATCGCCGCCGTCATGCACGACCGTACCGACGGCGTCTACCTGCTGCCGGCCGCGACCCAGTTCGAGACCACCGGCAGCGTGACCAACTCCAGCCGCTCCCTGCAGTGGCGCGATCAGGTCATCGAGCCGATGTTCGAGTCCAAGCCTGACCACGAGATCATGTACCTGCTGGCGAAGAAGCTGGGCTTCGCCGACGAGCTGTTCCGCAACATCAAGGTCGAGGGCAGCGTGCCCGTCGTCGAGGACATCACGCGCGAGTTCAATGCCGGCATGTGGACGGTGGGTTACACCGCCCAGAGCCCTGAGCGCCTGAAGGCACACCAGCAGAACTGGCACACCTTCGACTTCGAGACGCTCAAGGCCCGGGGCGGCCCGGCCAACGGCGACTTCTACGGCCTGCCGTGGCCGTGCTGGGGTACACCGGAGATGGGTCACCCGGGCTCGCCCATCCTGTATGACACCTCCAAGACGGTGGCCGAGGGTGGCGGCAACTTCCGCGCGCGTTATGGCGTGGAGCACAACGGCACCAACATCCTCGCGGAAGGCTCCTGGTCCAAGGGAGCCGAGATCGAGGATGGCTATCCGGAGTTCACCGACAAGCTGCTCAAGCAGCTGGGCTGGTGGGATGACCTGACGGCCGAGGAAAAGCAGGAGGCGGAAGGCAAGAACTGGAAGACCGATCTCTCCGGCGGCATCCAGCGCGTGTGCATCAAGCACGGCTGCATCCCCTACGGAAATGCCAAGGCGCGCGCCCTGGTGTGGACCTTCCCGGACCCGATCCCCAAGCACCGCGAGCCGCTGTACACCGCGCGTCGCGATCTGGTGAAGGACTACCCGACCTGGCCGGATTCCGAGTCGATCTATCGCCTGCCGACGCTCTACGCCTCCATCCAGGAGAAGGACGTCAGCGCCAAGTACCCGATCACCCTGACCTCGGGCCGCCTGGTGGAATACGAAGGAGGTGGCGAAGAGACACGCTCCATTCCGTGGCTGGCCGAGCTGCAGCAGGAGATGTTCGTCGAGATCAATCCGGCACTGGCCAATGACCAAGGCATCAAGGACGGCGACATGGTGTGGGTCGAGGGCGCCGAGGGCGGTCGCGTCAAGGTGATGGCAATGGTCACCGAGCGTGTCGGCCCGGATGTCGTCTTCATGCCCTTCCACTTCGGTGGGCATTACGAAGGCGAATCCCTCGAGTCCCGCTATCCGGAAGGCACCGTGCCCTATGTGCTCGGTGAATCGGCCAATACCGCGACCACCTACGGCTACGACCCCGTGACCCTGATGCAGGAAACCAAGGTCACCTTGTGCCGCGTCAGCCTCGCCTGACTCGAGTGACGGCCGCGCCCCGGTGACGCGGCCCGGACGCAGCGCAAGACACGATCGGACGTATCCGTTACCAGAATCATCCGGCCTGTTGACCGAGGAACCCGGCGACAGGCCGTGAAGGAGAAGCACCATGGCCCAGATGAAATTTTTGTGTGATGCAGAGCGCTGCATCGAGTGCAATGGCTGCGTGACAGCCTGCAAGAACGCCAACGAGACGGAATGGGGCATTCAGCGTCGTCGCGTGGTGACCCTGGACGACGGCAAGCCGAGCGAAGTCTCCATCTCGGTGGCGTGCATGCATTGCGATGACGCGCCGTGCATGGCGGTCTGCCCCACCGACTGCTTCTACAAGACCGATGACGGCATCGTCCTACACGACAAGGACATCTGCATCGGTTGCGGCTACTGCCTGTACGCCTGCCCGTTCGGCGCCCCGCAGTTCCCGCAGCAAGGCGCCTTCGGCGAGCGCGGCAAGATGGACAAGTGCACCTTCTGTGCCGGCGGCCCGGCCGAGAGCCCGGAAGAAGAGTTCGAGAAGTACGGTGCCAACCGCATCAGCGAAGGCAAGCTGCCGCTGTGCGCCGAGATGTGCTCCACCAAGGCCCTGCTGGCCGGCGATGCCGAGACCGTCTCCGACATCTTCCGTCAGCGTGTGGTCTACCGTGGCCATGAAGACGGCGCCTGGTCGCCGGTCGACAAGGCCAGCCACCCGGAGACGTCTGCCAACCTGACCACCAGCAGCGTTCAGCAGGCGGACCACCTGGCCTACGACGCAGCCCGCAAGGGGTAAGGAGGCGACATGCGCGCGCACTTTACAGCTTCACGGTTGACCGTGGTCGCCATGTTCCTGTGCCTGATGCTGGCCAGTCTCTGGCTGGCTCCTCAGGCACTGGCCGCGAACCCTGACGGCGAGATCGGTCAGGCGGTCGGCACCGTGGACGCCGATACCTGGCGGCAGGTCAAGAATGGAGACAACTCCATCGACAGCCGTCATGACTCCAACTACAGCCTGATCAACCAGAGCGGCGAGACCTGGCGTCAGATCCGAAATCGCTGGATCTCACCGGGTGGCCTGATCGCGCTGGGTGGCATGCTCGCCGTGCTGGTGATCTTCTACCTGCTGGTGGGACGCAACAACCTGGACCACCCGCGCAGCGGCAAGCTGATGCTGCGCTGGACGGCGCTGGAGCGTGCCATGCACTGGACGCTGGCGACGCTGTTCCTGACGCTGGCCATCACCGGCATCAATCTGCTGTGGGGCAAGTTCGTGTTCCGCAATGTCTTCGGGGATGTGTTCTGGGCCAACATGATCATGGCGACCAAGGTGATCCACAACTATGTGGGCCCCCTGTTCTCGATCATGCTGATCCTAGTGCTGGCCAAGTGGCTGAAGCTCAATCTTCCCAGGAAGCATGACCTTGACTGGTTCCGTCAGGGTGGCGGCATGATGAAGGGCAAGCATCCGGACGCCGGCTTCGCCAATGGCGGGGAAAAGGCCTGGTACTGGATTCTGGCCACGGTCGGCCTAGTAGTGATTGCCAGCGGGCTGGTGCTCGACTTCCCGATCTTCGGCCAGACGCGTGACAACATGCAATGGGCCAATGTCTTCCACGGCATCGCCTCGCTGATGCTGATCGCGGTGTCCTTCGGCCACATCTATATCGGTACCGCGGGTACCGAGGGCGCCTTCGAGGGCATGAAGACCGGTTATGTCGATGAGACCTGGGCCAAGCAGCACCACAATCTGTGGTACGACGAGGTCAAGCAGGCCGAAGCGGCAGACCCGGCATCAGACCCCGCCACGGCGCCTGACGATAGCCTGGCACGTCAACAACGTCCGAATTAGCGCGGTGTCAGACATCCGCTGGATGAGTGAAGATACGCCCGGTCAGGTTCGCCTGCCGGGCGTTTTCGCTTGCCAGTGCCCGCTATGCCATTCGCCAACACTCCACCTGCCAAACCATAGCCCAACCCACAGGCGTGCAGCGCTGGTTCACAGCTCTTCATTAGTTGCGTAAAGTTTCAGATATCCCGCCTGGGTCTACCAGGCACCCCGACAGCATGAAGGCTGCCGCCTGGCTGAACCTTCTCAGGAGAATTCGATGAGCGACCCGACCCCTCAAGCCGTACAAGACCTTGGCCAACTGGACGAACAGACCCGCACCGAGCTGGAAGCAGCCGCTTTCCGTCGTCTGCTCAAGCATCTGGATGACAACAAGGATGTCCAGAACATCGATCTGATGATCCTCGCCGACTTCTGCCGCAACTGCCTGTCCAAGTGGCTGATGGCCGCTGGCGAGGAGCGCGGCGTGAGCTTCGATTACGACGCGGCGCGCGAGCATGTCTACGGCATGCCCTATTCCGAGTGGAAGACACATCACCAGGCCAAGGCGACCCCAGAGCAGCTGGCTGCGCTCGAGGCACGCCAACAAGGCAAGAAGGATTGATCATGAGTGGCAATGACGAACAGATCGGCCTCACCATCGCGGTATTGACCGTCTCGGACACTCGCACCGCGGAGAATGACCGCTCCGGCGACGCTCTGGTCGACAACCTGACGGCGGCTGGACATACCCTGCATGAAAAGCGCATCGTGCCCGATGACGTCTACCAACTGCGCGCCGTGGTCAGCGAATGGATCGCGGACCCGGCCGTGCAGGTCATCCTGACCACGGGCGGCACCGGCTTCACCGGGCGTGATTCCACGCCGGAAGCCATTCGCGTGCTGCTTGACAAGGAAATCCAGGGCTTCGGCGAACTCTTCCGTCAGCTTTCCCACCAGGAAGTCGGCAGCTCGACGATCCAGAGCCGCTGTCTGGGCGGGCTGGCCAACCGTACCGTGGTGTTCTGCCTGCCCGGCTCCACCGGCGCCTGCAAGACGGCCTGGAACGGCATCCTCAAGGAACAGCTCGACAGCCGTCACCGCCCCTGCAACTTCGCCAACCTGGTGATTCCGGAGCGCGGAACCCATGCCCACTGACGTCAGTAAAGGCCCGCATTCCCAGCCAACGCCTTCCGCGGCGGCTGAGTGCGGCTGCGATAGCGTACCTGCCGCCAAGGGGCTTGCCCCGCTCTCCAGCGCACTCTCTGCACTGCGTGAGAACTGTCCACTGATGCCAGCCGAGCGCGTAGCGGTCAGTGATGCCGCCGGGCGAGTGCTCGCCGAGGATGTGCAGGCACAACTGGACGTGCCGCCTGCCGACAACTCCCAGATGGATGGCTACTGCGCGCGCGTGGCAGACATCGGTGACGGTGCCTGGCTGCCGATCAGTCAGCGTATCGCGGCAGGCCAGCCTGCCACGCCGCTGGCCGTGGCGAGTTGTGCGCGCCTGTTCACCGGGGCGGAAATCCCCGACGGCGCCGACGTCGTGGTCATGCAGGAAGAAGTGACACTGCGTGAAGGCGACGATGGCGCGACTCATGCCTGGTTGCCCGGACCTCGCACCCACGGTGACAACATTCGTGTTCAAGGCCGGGATGTCAGCAAGGGCAATCGATTGCTCGCGGCGGGCACGCGACTGGATGCTGCCGCGCTGGGCCTGCTGTGTGGTCAAGGTCTGAGTACGGTGATGGTGCGCCGCAAGGTGAGAGTCGCCTTGTTCGCGACCGGCGATGAACTGATCGAACCCGGCCAGCCGCTCAAGCCCGGTCAGATCTACAACTCCAATCGTGTGATGCTCAGCCAGATGCTCAGCGACTTCGGAGCTGAGGTGGTGCTGGCACCGCTCAATGTGGCCGATACCTTCGAGGCCACCCGTGACGCTCTCGCTTCGGCGGCACAACAGGCTGATCTGATCGTCACCTGCGGAGGGGTCAGCGTCGGCGAGGAGGATCACGTCCGCCCCGCCATCGAGGCGCTCGGTAGCCTGGATCTGTGGCGTCTGGCCATCAAACCGGGCAAACCGCTGGCGCTGGGGCGCATCAACAGTCCCAAGGGTGATGCGGTGCGTGTCGTGGGCCTGCCGGGCAATCCGGTCTCCAGCTGGGTCGGTGGCTGGTTGTTCCTGCGTCCGCTACTGGGCGAGATGACCGACTGCACTGCATTGCGCGAGCTGAAACGACTCACGGTACGCGCAGCCTTCTCAGCCCGCACCGCCATCCGCCAGGATCATCTGCGCGTCACGCTATCTCCCGGCAGTGATGGGGAGCTTGAAGCGCATGCCTTCCCGGACCAGAACTCGGCGGTACTCTCCTCCTGCGCCGGTGCGCAGGCGTTGGCCGTGATTCCGCCCCATGCACAGCTGAACCACGGTGACAGCGTGGAATGCCTGTGGCTCGAGCGCTGAGACCGCTACTCTTCTCCTGTTGTTACAGCTGTTGTTACAACTGTCGTGACGACTGCCGTAGCAACCGCCGCGACAACTGCCACGAAAAATGACGCTGGAATGCGACACCCTAGTGACACTCCAGCGTCATCTTGACCTCGCCCCTGAGTCCGGCACACTGACTGCCTTCATTCATCTGCGTTCTGACTGCCTGGTGCAGTTCAGGATACTGATCGGTTACGGACTCTTGAGCAAGGACACCTCAATGCCAGCCTCTTCCTCGTCGCCCCGCGCACTGTTACGCCCACTTGCCATGGCTGTGCTGCTTGCCACCACGTCGTCATCCTTGCCGGCGCTCGCCGATGACAATGCCACTTCGCCCGCCCCGGGCACGTCGGTCACTGAGTGGAGCTATGCGAGTGAATCAGCGAACGACACCAGCGCCGGTGGCAATGGCCCCGAGCATTGGGGAGAGCTCACCCCGGGCTATGCCGAGTGCTCGGCTGGCAGCCAGCAGTCACCGATCGATATCGACAGCCAGTCACGCACGCTGAACGAAGCTGGCCCGAAACTTGACTACCACTCGCCGCTGCTCGTCACGCGCGATACGGGCCACACCCTGCAGATCGAAGGGGCCAGCGGCAATACCATGACGCTGGATGGCACCCAGTACACCCTGTCGCAGGTACATCTGCATGTGCCGTCAGAGCACGCCATCGACGGCAAGCGTGCCGCCATGGAAATCCATCTGGTGCACAGCACGCCAGAAGGCAAGCTGGCCGTGCTGGCCGTACTAGTTGAGGAAGGGCATGACAATCTGGCCCTCAGCCGCCTGTTGAGCCGCCTGCCCCAGCGCGGCCTCTCCGAGACCCTGACAAGCGGCCTGTCTGCCAACCTGCTGCTGCCACGTGAACATGCCGGCTGGCAGTACTCCGGCTCACTTACCACCCCGCCATGCTCCGAGCCCGTCACCTGGTTTGTCATGAAGGCGCCGATCGAAGCCTCCCAGGTACAGATCGACGCCTACCAGGAATGGCAAGGCGGAGAGAATGCCCGCCCCCTTCAGCGCTGATTGATACAGGCGCGCCACGGACGACAAAGGCGCCACCCTCACGGGTGGCGCCTTTTTTTAGTTTCGAAACATATTCCATGCGTTTAAACAACGTACACCATATCTCGACAGCAAACAGTTTATAAGCATATCTTAAACCAAGATCATTTTTTGTCGCTAAATTAACCAGTTAGCACCAGTTCATCTTTAGTCTCATGATCGATTAGAAAAATCATACTAGGCGAATGATCCAAACACACCAGCCTGGCGTTATTGAATTTGACGCTCAACTCCCCAACCCCCCAGTAGGACGAGGGATGGAGGAGACATCGAGATATCGAGTAGCGAAATCGAAGGATCAAAATAAAATACAAAGACAAACAAACTATACTTTAACGATAAGGATTGGCACCCAGGTACTAGAAAAATGACCCGGGTCATAATAACGTGTTGATTATTGATAATTAATAGAAAGTCGCGAATGCACAAGAAGTGCCATTGAGGATAACGATATGCCGGTAACTGCCAAGGTCGCTCCCCACGGTCAGCTCGCGGAACAGGAAACGGTCCTGCGTGGAGTCGACACCATTGCCCTCAATAGATCATCGGATGTCAGTCTGGACCTCCATCCTCGTGATATCGAGGTGATGACCCGCCAGGGAGACAACCTGCTTGTCACTCTCGAAAACGGGGAACTGATCACGGTCGAAAACTTCTACGCAGACCCCACCGAGCTCAGCCACCTGTATCTGCAAGGCGATGAGTTCGCCGGTGAGCTCTTTCAGGTGGGTCTGGGTGAAGCTGGCGCAGGGGGCGCTGTGCCCTTCACCAGTACCGCGACCTTGACGACGGCAGAGACGGCACTCACTACCGCAGCAGCGGGTGCAGGCACCGCTGGAGCAGAAGCCGCTACGGGCGCAGGTGCGGGTGCCGGGGCTGGCATCAGCACCGCTGGCCTCGTGGCAGGCGGCGTTGCCGTGGCCGCCGGAGTAGGCGTGGCCGCTGCCACCGGCGATGACAGCTCCTCCTCGGATGAGGACACGACAGCGCCTGAGGCGCCTGTCCTCAACGAGACCAATGGCAACATTCTCACCGGCAGCAGTGAGCCTGGCGCCACTATCGAGGTCACCAATGCCGCCGGCGACAGCGTGGGAAGCGCCGTTGCCAATGCCGATGGCAACTTCTCGGTCGCGCTGTCTCCCGCGCAGGCAGCGGGCACCGAACTTACCGCCACCGCGACCGATGCCGCCGGCAACGTGAGCGAAGCCTCCACCGCGGTCACCGTGCCGCAGGATGCTGACATCACGACACCCAACACCCCGACCATCGCCTCTGCCACCGACAACGTGGAAGCCGTGACCGGCACCCTCGCCTCCGGCGACAGCACCAATGATGCGACGCCGACGCTGACCGGCAGCGCCGAAGCCGGTAGCACCGTCACCGTCACGCATAATGGCGAAGTGATCGGCACGACCACCGCCGATAGCAATGGCACTTGGAGCTTCACACCAGGCACCGAATTCGCCGATGGCGAGCACGTCTTCAGTGTGACCGCGACCGACGAAGCCGGCAACGAGAGTGCAGCCTCTAGCGAGTTCACCCTCACCATCGACACCACCGCGCCGGATGCGCCGATTCTGTCCGAAACCGATGGCGAGACCGCCAACGGCAGCACCGTCAATGGCAACGCCGAGGCGGGAGGCACCGTCGAGATCACCAACGGTGATGGCGATCTGCTGGGCACCGGCACTGTGGCCGATGACGGCACCTTCAGCATCACGTTGTCTCCGAAGCAGGAAGCCGGCGCTGAACTGACTGCCACCGTCACTGACGGGGCAGGCAATGAAAGTGCGGTTTCTGACACCCTGGTAGTGCCGGAAGACGCTGACGTCACTACCCCGAACACCCCGACCATCGCCTCTGCCACCGACAACGTGGAAGCCGTGACCGGCACCCTCGCCTCCGGCGACAGCACCAATGACGCCACCCCGACACTGACCGGCAGCGCCGAGATCGGTAGCACCGTCACCGTCACGCACAATGGGGAAGTGATCGGCACGACCACCGCCGATGCTAATGGCACCTGGAGCTTCACCCCGAGCACTGATCTCACCGATGGCGATCACGTCTTCAGCGTCACCGCGACTGATGAAGCTGGCAACGAGAGTGCAGCCTCTGGCGAGTTCACACTCACCGTCGACACTACTGCGCCGGATGCGCCAGTCCTGAGCGAGACCGATGGCACCACCGTCGCCGGAACCGGTGAAGCGGGCACCACGGTCGAGATCACCAATGCCAACGATGATGTGCTGGGAGCAGCGGTCGTCGATGCAGATGGCACCTTCTCTGTCGAGCTCTCCCCGGAGCAGGAAGCCGGCAGTGAGCTGACTGCCACCGTCACTGACGCGGCAGGCAATGAAAGTGCGGTTTCCGACACCCTAGTGGTGCCGGAGGACGCTGACGTGACCGCCCCGAACACCCCGACCCTCGCCTCCGCGACGGATAACGTGGAAGCCGTGACCGGCACCCTCGCCTCCGGCGACAGCACCAATGATGCGACGCCGACTCTGACCGGCAGCGCCGAAGCCGGCAGCACCGTCACGATTACCCACAACGGTGAAGAGATCGGCACCACCGCCGCCGATGCTAATGGCACCTGGAGCTTCACGCCCGAGACCGATTTCGCCGATGGCGATCACGTCTTCAGCGTCACTGCGACCGATGCCGCAGGCAACGAAAGCCCAGCATCTGGCGAGTTCACGTTGACAGTTGATACTACCGTGCCGGATGCGCCGACATTGATCGAGTCCGACGGTACCAGTGTGAGCGGCACCGCCGAAGCCGGTAGCGACATCGAGATCACCAACAGCAATGGTGATACGGTCGGCAGCGGCGTTGTCGAAGACGACGGCACCTTCTCCGTCGCGCTTGATCCTGCGCAACAGGACGGTGAGGCGCTGACGGCGACGGCCACAGACCCTGCTGGCAATACCAGCAGCACCTCGACACCAACGACCGTGGATACCGGGGCCGACTCTACCGCCCCGAACACCCCGACCATCGCCTCTGCCACCGACAACGTGGAAGCCGATACCGGCACCCTCGCTTCCGGCGACAGCACCAATGACGCGAACCCTACGCTAACCGGCAGCGCCGAGATCAGTAGCACCGTCACCGTCACGCACAATGGGGAAGTGATCGGCACCACCACCGCCGATAGCAATGGCACCTGGAGCTTCACGCCCGAGACCGATTTCGCCGATGGCGACCACGTCTTCAGCGTCACTGCGACCGATGCCGCGGGCAACGAAAGTGCGGTATCTGCCGACTTCACCTTGACCGTCGACACCACCGCGCCGGATGCGCCAGTCCTGAGCGAAACCGATGGCACCACCGTCGCCGGAACCGGTGAAGCGGGCACCACGGTCGAGATCACCAATTCCAACGATGATGTGCTGGGAACAGCGGTCGTCGATGCAGATGGCACCTTCTCCGTCGAGCTCTCCCCGGAGCAGGAAGCCGGCACTGAGCTGACTGCCACCGTCACTGACGCGGCAGGCAATGAAAGTGCGGTTTCCGACACCCTGGTGGTGCCGGAGGACGCGGACGTCACTGCCCCGAACACCCCGACCATCGCCTCTGCCACCGACAACGTGGAAGCCGTGACCGGCACCCTCACCTCCGGCGATAGCACCAATGACGCGACGCCGACGCTGACCGGCAGCGCCGAAGCCGGCAGTACCGTCACCATCACTCACAACGGTGAAGTCGTTGGTAGTGAGACGTCAGATGCCAATGGCAGCTGGAGCTATACCCCGAGCACTGATCTCGCCGATGGCGATCACATCTTCAGCGTCACCGCGACTGACGAAGCCGGCAACGAGAGTGCAGCCTCTGGCGAGTTCACCCTCACCGTCGACACCACCGCGCCGGATGCGCCGATTCTGTCCGAGACCGATGGCGAGACCGCCAACGGCAGCACCGTCAATGGCAACGCCGAAGCCGGCGGGACCGTCGAAATCACCAATGGTGATGGCGATCTGCTGGGCAGCGGTACTGTCGCCGAGGATGGCACCTTCAGCATCACGCTATCTCCGAAGCAGGAAGCCGGCGCTGAACTGACCGCCACCGTCACTGACGCCGCGGGTAACGAAAGCCCAGTCTCCGACACCCTGGTGGTGCCGGAAGATGCCGACGTCACCGCGCCGAATGCGCCGACCATCGCCTCCGCGACGGATAACGTGGAAGCCGTGACCGGCACCCTCGCCTCCGGCGATAGTACCAATGACGCCACTCCGACCCTGACCGGCAGCGCCGAAGCCGGCAGCACCGTCACGATTACCCACAACGGTGAAGAGATCGGCACCACCACCGCCGATAGCAATGGCATCTGGAGCTTCACGCCGAGACCGATTTCGCCGATGGCGACCACGTCTTCAGCGTCACCGCGACCGATGCCGCAGGCAACGAAAGTGCACCGTCTGCTGACTTCACGCTCACCGTCGACACCACCGCGCCGGATGCACCGATTCTGTCTGAGACCGATGGCGAAACCGCCAATGGCAGTACGGTCAATGGCAGCGCCGAAGCCGGCGGGACGGTCGAGATCACCAACGGTGATGGCGATCTGCTGGGCTCTGGCACCGTCGCGGATGACGGCACCTTCAGCATCACGCTGTCTCCGAAGCAGGAAGCCGGCACTGAGCTGACGGCTACCGTCACCGATGCCGCAGGCAACGAAAGTGCTGTCTCCGACACCCTGGTGGTGCCGGAGGACGCTGACGTGACCGCCCCGAACACTCCGACCATCGCCTCTGCCACCGACAACGTGGAAGCCGTGACCGGCACCCTCACCTCCGGCGATAGCACCAATGACGCGACGCCGACGCTGACCGGCAGCGCCGAAGCCGGCAGTACCGTCACCATCACTCACAACGGTGAAGTCGTTGGTAGTGAGACGTCAGATGCCAATGGCAGCTGGAGCTATACCCCGAGCACTGATCTCGCCGATGGCGATCACATCTTCAGCGTCACCGCGACTGACGAAGCCGGCAACGAGAGTGCAGCCTCTGGCGAGTTCACCCTCACCGTCGACACCACCGCGCCGGATGCGCCGATTCTGTCCGAGACCGATGGCGAGACCGCCAACGGCAGCACCGTCAATGGCAACGCCGAAGCCGGCGGGACCGTCGAAATCACCAATGGTGATGGCGATCTGCTGGGCAGCGGTACTGTCGCCGAGGATGGCACCTTCAGCATCACGCTATCTCCGAAGCAGGAAGCCGGCGCTGAACTGACCGCCACCGTCACTGACGCCGCGGGTAACGAAAGCCCAGTCTCCGACACCCTGGTGGTGCCGGAAGATGCCGACGTCACCGCGCCGAATGCGCCGACCATCGCCTCCGCGACGGATAACGTGGAAGCCGTGACCGGCACCCTCGCCTCCGGCGATAGTACCAATGACGCCACTCCGACCCTGACCGGCAGCGCCGAAGCCGGCAGCACCGTCACGATTACCCACAACGGTGAAGAGATCGGCACCACCACCGCCGATAGCAATGGCATCTGGAGCTTCACGCCCGAGACCGATTTCGCCGATGGCGACCACGTCTTCAGCGTCACCGCGACCGATGCCGCAGGCAACGAAAGTGCACCGTCTGCTGACTTCACGCTCACCGTCGACACCACCGCGCCGGATGCACCGATTCTGTCTGAGACCGATGGCGAAACCGCCAATGGCAGTACGGTCAATGGCAGCGCCGAAGCCGGCGGGACGGTCGAGATCACCAACGGTGATGGCGATCTGCTGGGCTCTGGCACCGTCGCGGATGACGGCACCTTCAGCATCACGCTGTCTCCGAAGCAGGAAGCCGGCACTGAGCTGACGGCTACCGTCACCGATGCCGCAGGCAACGAAAGTGCTGTCTCCGACACCCTGGTGGTGCCGGAAGATGCCGACGTCACCGCACCGAATGCGCCGACCATCGCCTCTGCCACCGATGACGTGGAAGCCGATACCGGCGCCCTCGCCGATGGCGACAGCACCAATGATGCGACTCCGACCCTGACCGGTAGTGCCGAGATTGGCAGCACCGTCACCCTCACCCACAACGGTGAAGAAATCGGCACCGCTACCGCCGACAGCAACGGCACGTGGAGCTTCACGCCGGCGACTGGCTTCACCGATGGCGAGCACGTCTTCAGCGTCACTGCGACCGATGCCGCGGGCAACGAAAGTGCACCGTCTGCCGACTTCACGCTCACCGTCGACACCGTCGCGCCAAATGCACCAGTGCTGGCTAAGACCGATGGCACCACCGTCGCGGGCACCGGCGAGGCCGGCACCACGATCGAGATCACCAATACTGCTGGCGACGTCCTGGGCTCTGCTGAGGTCGACACCGATGGCAACTTCTCCGTTGAGCTTTCACCGGAGCAAGAAGCTGGCAGCACTCTGACAGCCACGGCAACCGATGCGGCCGGCAATGAAAGCGCAACGTCCGCGGCACTTGATGTGCCGGAAGATGCTGACGTCACAGCGCCGAATGCACCGACCATCGCCTCCGCCACTGATGATGTGGCGGCTGTCACAGGCACCCTCGCCGATGGCGACAGCACCAATGATGCGACTCCGACCCTGACCGGCAGCGCCGAAGCCGGCAGCACCGTGACCCTCACCCACAACGGTGAAGTGATCGGCACCACCATCGCTGACAGCAACGGCACGTGGAGCTTCACACCGGCGACTGCCTTCGCCGATGGCGAACACGTCTTCAGCGTCACCGCCACCGATGCCGCGGGCAACGAAAGTGCACCGTCTGCCGACTTCACGCTCACCGTCGACACCACCGCGCCGGATGCGCCGATTCTGTCTGAGACCGATGGCATCACCGTCGCCGGGACCGGTGAAGCCGGTACCACGGTCGAGATCACCAATGCTGCTGGCGACGTCCTGGCCTCTGCTGAGGTCGACACCGATGGCAACTTCTCGGTCGCGCTATCTCCCGAGCAGGATGCCGGCACCGAGCTGACGGCTACCGTCACCGATGCTGCAGGCAATGAGAGCCCGGCTTCCGACACACTGGTGGTCCCGGAAGATGCCGACGTCACCGCGCCGAATGCGCCGACCATCGCCTCCGCCACGGATAATGTGGAAGCCGTGACCGGCTCCCTCGCCAATGGCGACAGCACCAATGATGCGACTCCGACGCTGACCGGCAGCGCCGAAGCCGGCAGCACCATCACTCTCACCCATAACGGTGAAGAGATCGGCACCACCATCGCCGACAGTAACGGCACGTGGAGCTTCACACCGGCGACTGACTTCGCCGATGGCGAGCATGTCTTCAGTGTCACTGCCACCGATGCCGCGGGCAACGAAAGTGCACCGTCTGCCGACTTCACGCTCACCGTCGACACCACCGCGCCGGATGCGCCCGTTCTGGCCGAGACCGATGGCACCACCGTCACCGGCACCGGTGAAGCCGGTACCACGGTCGAGATCACCAATGCTGCTGGCGACGTCCTGGGCTCTGCTGAGGTCGACATCGATGGCAACTTCTCGGTCGCGCTGTCTCCCGAGCAGGATGCCGGCACCGAGCTGACCGCCACTGTCACCGATGCCGCTGGCAACGAAAGTGCTGTCTCCGACACCCTGGTGGTCCCGGAAGATGCCGACGTCACCGCGCCGAATGCGCCGACCATCGCATCTGCCACCGATGACGTGGAAGCCGTAACCGGCACCCTCGCCGATGGCGACAGCACCAATGATGCGACCCCGACCCTGACCGGCAGCGCCGAAGCCGGCAGCACCGTCACGATTACCCACAATGGTGAGGAAATCGCGACAGTCACCGCCGATGCCAATGGCAGCTGGAGCTATACCCCGAGCACTGATCTCGCCGATGGCGGTCACGTCTTCAGCGTCACCGCGACCGATACTGCGGGCAACGAAAGTGCGGCATCTGCCGACTTCACTCTTACCGTCGACACCACCGCGCCGGACGCGCCAGTCCTGAGCGAGACCGATGGCACCACCGTCGCCGGAACCGGTGAAGCGGGCACCACACTCGAGATCACCAATGCCAACGATGATGTGCTGGGAACAGCGGTCGTCGATGCAGATGGCACCTTCTCCGTCGAGCTCTCCCCGGAGCAGGAAGCCGGCATTGAGCTGACCGCCACGGTCACTGACGCGGCAGGCAATGAAAGTGCGGTTTCCGACACCCTGGTGGTGCCGGAGGACGCTGACGTGACCGCCCCGAACACCCCGACCATCGCCTCTGCCACCGACAACGTGGAAGCCGTGACCGGCACCCTCGCCTCCGGCGACAGCACCAATGATGCGACCCCGACGCTGACCGGCAGCGCCGAGATCGGTAGCACCGTCACCGTCACGCACAATGGGGAAGTGATCGGCACGACCACCGCCGATGCTAATGGCACCTGGAGCTTCACGCCCGAAACCGAATTCGCCGATGGCGAGCACGTCATCAGCGTCACCGCGACCGATGCCGCGGGCAACGAAAGTGCGGTATCTGCCGACTTCACCTTGACCGTCGATACCGCTGCGCCGGATGCGCCAGTCCTGAGTGAGACCGATGGCACCACCGTCGCAGGAACCGGTGAAGCGGGCACCACGCTCGAGATCACCAATGGCAACGATGATGTTGTGGGCACCGCGGTCGTCGATGCAGAAGGCAACTTCTCCGTCGAGCTCTCCCCGGTACAAGAAGCCGGTGCCGAGCTGACCGCGACGGTCACTGACGCCGCAGGCAACGAAAGCCCTGTCTCTGACACCCTGGTGGTGCCGGAGGACGCTGACGTCACTGCCCCGAACACCCCGACCATCGCCTCTGCCACCAACAACGTGGAAGCCGTGACCGGCACTCTCGCCAATGGCGACAGCACCAATGACGCGACTCCGACGCTGACCGGCAGCGCCGAAGCCGGCAGTACCGTCACCGTCACGCACAATGGTGAGGTGATCGGGACTGCCATCGCCGATACCAATGGCGCCTGGAGCTTCACGCCGGAGACCGAGCTCGCCGATGGCGACCACGTTTTCAGCGTTACCGCGACCGATGAAGCTGGCAACGAGAGTGCAGCCTCTGGCGAGTTCACCCTCACCGTCGACACCACTGCGCCGGATGCGCCGATTTTGTCCGAGACCGATGGCACCATCGTCGCCGGAACCGGTGAAGCGGGCACCACGATCGAGATCACCAATGCCAACGATGATGTGCTGGGAACAGCGGTCGTCGATGCAGATGGCACCTTCTCTGTCGAGCTCTCCCCGGAGCAGGAAGCCGGCAGTGAGCTGACCGCCATCGTCACTGACGCGACAGGCAATGAAAGTGCGGTTTCCGACACCCTGGTGGTGCCGGAGGACGCTGACGTGACCGCCCCGAACACCCCGACCATCGTCTCTGCCACCGATGACGTGGCGGCCGTGACCGGCTCCCTCGCTAATGGCGACAGCACTAATGATGCGACCCCGACCCTGACCGGCAGCGCCGAAGCCGGCAGTACCGTCACCATCACTCACAACGGTGAAGTCGTTGGTAGTGAGACGGCGGATGCCAATGCCAGCTGGAGCTATACCCCGAGCACTGATCTCGCCGATGGCGATCACGTCTTCAGTGTCACCGCGACCGACGAAGCCGGCAACGTGAGTGCGCCGTCTGGCGAGTTCACCCTCACCGTCGACACCACTGCGCCTACCAATCCAACCTTGGTGCTTACCAACGACACCAACACCACCGACGACGGCATCACCAGCAATGGCGAAGTCACCGTCAGCGACCTGGAAACTGGCGCGACCTGGGAGTACACCACCAACGGTGGCACCACCTGGACCGCGGGCACCGGCACCACCTTCACGCTCGCCGAAGGCAGCTATGCCGATGGCGACGTGCAGATCCGTCAGACCGATGTGGCCGGCAATGTCAGCGATGCCGTGAACCTGGGCACCGTGACGGTCGATGCCACCATCGCCGCGCCGAGCCTCGCGCTTACCACCGACACCAACGTCGCCGACGATGGCATCACCAGCAATGGTGAAGTCACCATCAGCGGCCTGGAAGCCAACGCAACCTGGGAGTACACCACCAACGGTGGCACGACCTGGATCGATGGCACCGGCACCACCTTCACGCTGGACGAAGGTGTTTACGCCGATGGCGCCGTGCAGATCCGTCAGACCGATGTCGCCGGCAACGTCAGCACTGAGGTCAGCCTGGGCGCCGTAATCGTTGATGCGACCATCGCTGCCCCGAGCCTTGCGCTCACCACCGACACCAACGTCACCGACGACGGCATCACCAGCAATGGTGAAGTCATCGTCAGTGGTCTGGAAGCTGACGCCACTTGGGAGTACTCCCTCGACGGCGGCAGCAACTGGATCGATGGCACCGGCACCACCTTCACGCTGGACGAAGGTGTCTACGCCGACGGCGACGTGCAGATCCGTCAGACCGATGTCGCCGGCAATATCAGCGACGCCGTGAACCTGGGTGACGTGACGGTCGATGCGACCGCGCCGACCACCACTGCTACCATTGACGCGATCAGCGACGATAGCGGTACCGCCGGCGACTTCATCACCAATGACGATGATGGCCTGACCGTCACCGCCACGCTGAGTGCCGAGCTCGCCACTGGGGAAGCTCTGCTCTACAGCACCGATGGCACCACCTGGATCGACATCACCGACAGCGTGTCCGGCACTGCCGTCAGCTACGCCGATGCCGACCTTACCGCCTCTGCCACCGTGCAGCTCAAGGTGCAGGACGCCGCCGGCAACGATGGCGCAGTGGCCTCGCAGGCGGTCGTAATCGACGCTGTCGCCCCGACCACCACTGCCACCATTGACGCGATCAGCGACGATAGCGGTACCGCCGGCGACTTCATCACCAATGACGATGATGGCCTGACGGTCACCGCCACGCTGAGTGCCGAGCTCGCCACTGGGGAAGCTCTGCTCTACAGCACCGATGGCACCACCTGGGTCGACATCACCGACAGCGTGTCCGGTACTGCTGTCAGCTACAACGATGCCGACCTCACCACCTCTGCCACCGTGCAGCTCAAGGTGCAGGACACTGCCGGCAACGATGGCGAAGTGACCTCGCAGGCCGTCGTGATCGACGCTGTCGCGCCGACCACCACTGCCACCATTGACGCGATCAGCGACGATAGCGGTACCGCCGGCGACTTCATCACCAATGACGATGATGGCCTAACGGTCACCGCCACGCTGAGTGCCGAGCTCGCCACTGGGGAAGCTCTGCTCTACAGCACCGATGGCACCACCTGGGTCGACATCACCGACAGCGTGTCCGGTACTGCTGTCAGCTATGCCGATGCCGACCTCACCGCCTCTGCCACCGTGCAGCTCAAGGTGCAGGACGCCGCCGGCAACGATGGCGACATCGAGAGTCAAGACGTCGTCATTGATACGATCGCTCCGACCACCACTGCCACCATTGACGCGATCAGCGACGATAGCGGTACCGCCGGCGACTTCATCACCAATGACGATGATGGCCTGACGGTCACCGCCACGCTGAGTGCCGAGCTCGCCACTGGGGAAGCTCTGCTCTACAGCACCGATGGCTCCACCTGGGTCGACATCACCGACAGCGTGTCCGGTACTGCCGTCAGCTACAACGATGCCGACCTCACAGCCTCTGCCACCGTGCAGCTCAAGGTGCAGGACACTGCCGGCAACGATGGCGAAGTGACCTCGCAGGCGGTCGTGATCGACGCTGTCGCGCCGACCACCACTGTCACCATTGACGCGATCAGCGACGATAGCGGTACCGCCGGCGACTTCATCACCAATGACGATGATGGCCTGACGGTCACCGCCACGCTGGATGCTCCGCTTGCCGAAGGCGAGACACTGCAGTACAGCACCGATGGCACCACCTGGATCGACATCACCGACAGCGTGACCGGCACTGCCGTCAGCTACGCCGATGCCAGCCTCACCACCTCTGCCACCGTGCAGCTCAAGGTGCAGGACGCCGCCGGCAACGATGGCGCAGTGGTCTCGCAGGCCGTCGTGATCGACGCTGTCGCGCCGACCACCACCGCCACCATTGACGCGATCAGCGACGATAGCGGTACCGCCGGCGACTTCATCACCAATGACGATGATGGCCTGACAATCACCGCCACGCTGAGTGCCGAGCTCGCCACTGGGGAAGCTCTGCTCTACAGCACCGATGGCACCACCTGGATCGACATCACCGACAGCGTGTCCGGCACTGCCGTCAGCTACGCCGATGCCGACCTTACCGCCTCTGCCACCGTGCAGCTCAAGGTGCAGGACGCCGCCGGCAACGATGGCGCAGTGGCCTCGCAGGCCGTCGTGATCGACGCTGTCGCGCCGACCACCACTGCCACCATTGACGCGATCAGCGACGATAGCGGTACCGCCGGCGACTTCATCACCAATGACGATGATGGCCTGACCGTCACCGCCACGCTGAGTGCCGAGCTCGCCACTGGGGAAGCTCTGCTCTACAGCACCGATGGCACCACCTGGGTCGACATCACCGACAGCGTGTCCGGTACTGCTGTCAGCTATGCCGATGCCGACCTTACCGCCTCTGCCACCGTGCAGCTCAAGGTGCAGGACGCCGCCGGCAACGATGGCGCAGTGGCCTCGCAGGCGGTCGTGATCGACGCTGTCGCGCCGACCACCACCGCCACCATTGACGCGATCAGCGACGATAGCGGTACCGCCGGCGACTTCATCACCAATGACGATGATGGCCTGACAATCACCGCCACGCTGAGTGCCGAGCTCGCCACTGGGGAAGCTCTGCTCTACAGCACCGATGGCACCACCTGGATCGACATCACCGACAGCGTGTCCGGCACTGCCGTCAGCTACGCCGATGCCGACCTTACCGCCTCTGCCACCGTGCAGCTCAAGGTGCAGGACGCCGCCGGCAACGATGGCGCAGTGGCCTCGCAGGCCGTCGTGATCGACGCTGTCGCGCCGACCACCACTGCCACCATTGACGCGATCAGCGACGATAGCGGTACCGCCGGCGACTTCATCACCAATGACGATGATGGCCTGACCGTCACCGCCACGCTGAGTGCCGAGCTCGCCACTGGGAAAGCTCTGCTCTACAGCACCGATGGCACCACCTGGGTCGACATCACCGACAGCGTGTCCGGTACTGCTGTCAGCTATGCCGATGCCGACCTCACCGCCTCTGCCACCGTGCAGCTCAAGGTGCAGGACGCCGCCGGCAACGATGGCGCAGTGGCCTCGCAGGCGGTCGTAATCGACGCTGTCGCCCCGACCACCACTGCCACCATTGACGCGATCAGCGACGATAGCGGTACCGCCGGCGACTTCATCACCAATGACGATGATGGCCTGACCGTCACCGCCACGCTGAGTGCCGAGCTCGCCACTGGGGAAGCTCTGCTCTACAGCACCGATGGCACCACCTGGATCGACATCACCGACAGCGTGTCCGGCACTGCCGTCAGCTATGCCGATGCCGACCTCACCGCCTCTGCCACCGTGCAGCTCAAGGTGCAGGACGCCGCCGGCAACGATGGCGACATCGAGAGTCAAGACGTCGTCATTGATACGATCGCTCCGACCACCACTGCCACCATTGACGCGATCAGCGACAATAGCGGTACCGCCGGCGACTTCATCACCAATGACGATGATGGCCTGACGGTCACCGCCACGCTGAGTGCCGAGCTCGCCACTGGGGAAGCTCTGCTCTACAGCACCGATGGCTCCACCTGGGTCGACATCACCGACAGCGTGTCCGGTACTGCCGTCAGCTACAACGATGCCGACCTCACAGCCTCTGCCACCGTGCAGCTCAAGGTGCAGGACACTGCCGGCAACGATGGCGCTATCGAGAGTCAAAACATCGTCATCGACACGACAGCTCCGACAGGGAGTGTCATCAACTTCACGGATGCTGATGGGGACGCTCTCAATGCTGCTGAAGCGACAGATGTGACATTCGAAGGCACTGTCGAAGCCGGCTTGACCAGCAGCAACCTCACGATCGTGATCACCGATACCGACAATGGCTCCGTCAGCGTCACAACCGAGAACATCACTGTCTCGGCGGCGGGCGAAGTGACTGTGTCAGGCGTCGACCTCACCGGTCTGGCAGAGGGACTGCTGACCGTGACCATGACCGTAACGGACGATGCAGGAAATGAGAATGTGGCCGCCGTGACCGATACGGCGACCAAGCTGAGCGACGATTTCCTCGATCTGGGCAATGCCAACCGACTGACAATCTCGGAAGCCCTGATCGCCTCTGCGGCGGGCGCCGTCGCCAGCACTCAGTCATTCGCCGATACCAGCGGTGAGGCAACTCTCTCACTCAGCTCCACCGAGTCGCTCACCAGCAACGGCCAGGCACTTGAATGGGTCGTTACGGATGCAGGGCGCACGCTCACATTGGCAAGTGATGCCGACAATGCTGCTGCGACGGCCGTCATGGTCGTTTCCGTCACTGAGGATGGCTCGGAAGTTATCTACAGCGCAGAACTGCTCGGCAACATTGATCAGGTGAATGCCGAGTCATCCACGGTGGATGTGCTTGTCACTCTGACCGACGGCGCGTCGAGCACCAGCAGTACCTTGAATATCGATATCGCTGATGATGTACCGACGATTGCGGCAAGTACCGTCGTGGAGACTCTGAGCTCGAATACGGATTACACCGGCTCCATCTTCGATGGTGAGGATGACTTCGGATTTGGAGCTGATGCGGCATATGGGCAGGTGCAGTCCTTCACGTTCAAGGGCCTGACATTCACTGTCTCTGATGATGGCACCTACGCGGACGTGACCGGCACCTCAACCGAGATTGGCTTGGAGGCTGGCGATACTGTAAGCATCGTCGATGGCATTCTGGCGGTCGAAACGCTGTCCGGTGAATCCTTCAGCCTGAATATCGACTCAGGGGACTATAGCTACAGCCACCAGGGCCAGTTCAGCGCAACAGAGGAGGCCAATACACGCCCGCAAGCCAACGTGACTGAAAGCGATGGTGTGCTAGGCCTTGTCGGCGTCAATGTTCTTGATATCGTGACCTTGAGCAACGACCAGCTATATAGTGTCTATGATGCCGAAGACAATGTTTCTTCGGTTACACTTAGCACTAATGGCCTTATAAGCTCTCTTACTGGCTTGGTCGAGGGGCTGACACTGGGACTAATACCAGTTCAAGCTGCCATCAATGCCTTACTGGGGACCAGTTCTTGGGTCTATAGTGAAGCATTGGCTTCTGAACTGGGCCTTACTGTCATAACTGACACTAATTCTGACTCAGAGAAAACTATTACCATCTCCAGCAGTGATGGTAGTGATATCAACAACATAGAAATCAATGAACTGCTAGCTAGTGTAGATTTTACAATTTCTTCCCCAGGGCTACTTAGTGGCCTTTTGAGCCTGCTCGACTTGGATTCTCTGGCTGACTCCATCTTGAGCAGCACCACCATTTATGCAACCGACTCACTCGGTGCAACCTCATCTGACACAGATGCTTCATTGGCCAATGTGGAGCTCCTTGTCGATGACTATGAGATCCCTGTGAATGAAGGCACTACCGGTAATGACACTGTTACCGCTTCACAATCAGGCTCTAACCTTTATGGCTATGCTGGAAACGACACACTAAATGGTGGAAGTGGAAGCAATATCCTGCGCGGTGGGAGTGGCGATGACATCCTGAATGGTGCGGCAGGCAGCGACTTGTTGATCGGCGGTTCAGGGGATGACAGCTTGGATGGTGGGGCCGGCGTAGACGTCATTCGATGGGAGGCCGGTGATGAAGGTACCGTCACTACACCTGCAACGGATACCGTGCTGGATTTCAACAATGACAGTGAGACCGATGCCACATCTGGCGATACCCTTGATCTGACTGATCTGTTGACCGGGGCCTATTATGTCGATAGCGCCACCAACAATCTTGCGAGCTATATCAGTGCCGAATATGTCTCGGCAGCCGGTGCGACCGTCCTCTATATCAACACAGAGGGTGGATTGACCGCTGATCCTGCCGCGTCCGCCAACCAGGTCATCAATATCGACGGACTCGATCTGACCGAAGGTGGCACCTTGACGAGCAGTGAGGTCATCGACTCCCTCATCAGCGGCGAGCAGTTGTTGGTGGGCACGGAGGTCAATGAGTCTGATGTCAGTGTCACGGTCGTGGATGGTGATGGCGACACGGCGACGGGTGAAATCACCTTCGTCGGTGAGGAAAGTCTGGACGCGGTCACCAATACCGCCCCTATCGTCACCCTGCAGGATTCTGAGCTGTTGGGCCTGGTCGGTCTCGAGGCAATCGACCTGATTGACCTTTCCAACAACCAGGTCTTCGTCGCAGACCCTGACAACAACCTGCGCGAAGTCGTGATCAATTACGCTGCAGTCGTGGATGTCAGTGCACTGAGCGGTTTGCTCACTGATCCTCAATTCACTTGGGACAACGACCTGGCGACTTCGCTTGGCCTATCAGTTACAAGTAGCAATGGCGGGATCATCGGGACACTCGCCACTAGCGCGGAGCTGACCATTACCGCGACTGATGGTGGGGATATCGACAACCTGGCGCTCACTCAATTCCTGGCGACCATCGGATTCGATGATGGCGGTGCTGCCGAATTCAACTTGGCGAACATCGACCTATTGGATGCCTACAGCATCACGGCAACCGATGCCTACGATGCCAGCACCACGGATGCCATCTCCTCTTTGGCAGGTGTGGAGCTGCTTGATTCCAATGAACCCCTGTTCTCCGGTATCGACGAAAGCAACACCTTTATTGGTAGCCTGCTGACCGACGATGAAATCGATATTTCAGCCAACCTTGAAGGCAGCGCGATCTTCGGGCTTTCCGGCAATGATTCTCTCATCGGTGGCCTCGGTAATGATGTCATTCGAGGTGGCGAGGGGGATGACTCCCTGGTCGGCAACGCGGGGGATGATCTGCTGATTGGCGATTCGGGCAGCAACACCTTCGATGGTGGCGCGGGTGATGACCTGATCGTCACTTCCAGCCTGGACTTCACCATTGAGGGTGGCGCTGACATCGATACCGTCAGGTTCGATGGCACAGGAAAAGGCATCGATCTCGTCGCCTTGTCCGCCCAGGCTGAGCCCAGTGTCATGACCAACATCGAAGTGCTCGATATCTCGGCCAGCAGCGAGACCGGCACCAGTCTGAAAATCGATGCCGATACGGTATTGAACCTCACCGATGGTGATAACGAGCTGTACATCGATGGCGATGAAGGCGATAGCGTGGAAGCGGCTGGGGCAACATCATCCGCGACAACGACCGAGTTCAACGGCACGACGTATGATACTTATCAGCTTGGTGAGGCAACGCTGTATATCGATCAAGACGTGACCGTGAATACCAGCAACGGATAAGCCTGATCGAGGTGCCCCGCAAGGGGCACCTCCCTTGATGATCAGCATGATTCAGAAACACTAGAGCGTCAGGATGACGCAGCACTTCAGAGGACACTCTGAAGACAAGGAGTCACATGATGCCCACCCTATTTCGTTGCCCGTCCGTCATCGGACAGGCGACAACTCTGCGCATACGAATGAAGAGGCTTTGCATCGCCGTCTGTGTCGTCTCAGCCGGTCTGGCGAGTTCGCTTCCGGCCAGTGCTCAGACGACACGTGATCTCGCCGCCGTGCTGAGCGATGTACTCAGGCATGACCCTCGCATCGACGCCGCCCGGGCCAATGTCCGAGCCGCAGGGACGGATATCGAGATTGCCGAGGATGGCTATTGGCCGCGCCTGGAAAGCAGCGTCGGCACCGAGGACAACTTCACCGAAGGCGGCTACCGTCTCACCCTGAGCCAGATGCTGTACGACTGGGGCCAGGTGGAGGCTGAGGTCGACCAACGCAAGGCCGAGCGGGATGTCGAACGTGACACCTTGGATCAGACCCGCATGGAAATCGCCCAGGAGGCGATCACCGCCTATGTCGATCTCGGGGCCAATCGCGCCATGGTGCGCCGCGTACGTGATTACATCGAGAAGCTCGAAAGCCTCGAGACACTGGCCAATGATCGTACCTTCTCGGGCTATGGTGACCGGGTCGAGCTGGACCGCGCCGCCGTCGACCTTGCCAGTGCGCGTGAATGGCTGGCACGCCTTCAGGGCGATGCCGATACCGCCCGTCAGGAGCTCGAGATACTCAGCGGCCGCTCCTTCAGGGATGTTGCGCTTAGTGCCCCGCCGCCCCTGCCGATCGTGGCGGACCTGGCCCGCGACCCTGCCACTACAGATGCCGCCATCACCAACGCGCCGGCCTATCGCAGTCATGTCAGCCAGCAGAATGCCGCGCGACACGCCTTGAGCCTGAGCGAGGCCGAGCGCTGGCCGGAATTGCGACTGGAGGCGACAAGCTCACGTTATGAGTCGAACGACGACATGGTCAGCGACTCCAGTATCGGCCTGCGCATCGAGGCCCCGGTCTTTCAGGGCCTGACACCCCTCCGTCAGCCTGAAGCGGACCGCGCACGCCTGACCGCCGCCCAGTTCGAGACCGCCTCCACTGCCCGTGAGCTGCGCCGCCAGATCCAGCGACTGTCTGCCAGTCAGCCAGCGGTCGAGGCACGCATCAAGGCGCTGGATCAGCAGGCACGCAGCGGGGAGCGCCTGCGCAGCAGCTATCGCGACCAGTTCATCACCGGTTCGCGCAATATCGAGGATCTGCTGACCATCGAGAGCGAGATCTTCGCCGCACGGCGCCAGATGATCGAACTCAATACCCAGCTGCTCACCGATCAATATGACCTCGCGACCCAGTTGGGTGCCCTGCCGCTGGTCTCCTCGCCCTATCGGGCCGAAGCCGCGGTCACCCCGCCAGAGACGGCGCACATCTCGCTGCCCCACTCTCATCCCCATGCCAGCCAGGGAGTCAGCCCATGAGCGCCCCACGAACCACCGCCCCCTCGGCCACGGCGACATCGCAACCCGACCCTTTGCTGGAGAGCGTTCGCCAGTTGCTGCGTCTGCAGGGCCACGGCATCGACCTCGAACGCCTGCGCCATGGCATGCCACTGACCAAGGGGCAGCTCGCGCCACAGGATCTGGAGCAGGCCCTGTCACGCCAGGGCATTGCCGCACGTCTGAGTCAGGCTCCCCTCGACGAGATTCCTGCCAGCCTGATGCCCTGCGTCGTGCTGCTGGAAGACGGTAGCAGCCGCGTCCTGCTGGCCCATGAGGCGTCGCATCAGAGGCCTGAAACGTCGAGCATCGAATCGCGCACCAAGTCGAGTGCCGAGTCGAGCGACACCCCGGCAGACGGTGATAGGGAAGCAGCCCCCAGCGGTCCCGGCTATCAGTTGCTCGACCCGCTGTCCGGGGGAGAATACTGGCAGCCACAGGCCGAGCTGAACGCCGCATACGCCGGCATTGCGCTGTTCGCCCATGGCGAGATCTCGCTGGAGCGCGCAGAAGGTTACAGCCAGACCCGCCAGGGTCACTGGCTGACATCACGCCTCAAGTCCCATTGGCGAGTCTTCGCCGAGGTCGCGCTGTCCTCCTCGCTTGCTGCACTGCTGGCGGTGGCCACGGCCCTGTTCGCGATGCAGGTCTATGACCGGGTGGTGCCGACCGGCGCCGTCGATACGCTGTGGGCGCTGGGCATCGGCGTGATTCTCGCCATCGCGCTGGAAGCGCTGTTGCGCGCACTGCGGGCGCAATTGATCGAGAACTCGGGCAAGAAGATCGATCTCGAGCTCAACGATCACATCTTCCGCCACGCCGTGCAGATGCGCCTGGCCTCGAAGCCGCGCTCCACCGGTGCGATGACCAGCCAGATTCGAGACTTCGATGCCATCCGCGAATTCTTCACCGCCTCGACCCTCGGGGCCTGTGGTGATCTGCCCTTCGCCCTGCTGTTCCTGGGCCTGATCACCCTGCTGGGCGGCCCGGTGGTCTGGGTACCGGTGGCCGCCATCGTGTTGATGCTGATTCCCGTGCTGCTGGCGCAACCCTGGCTGTCACGCCTGTCCCGTGAGGGCATGCGCGAATCCGCGGTCAAGAATGGCGTATTGCTCGAGACCCTCGACAACCTCGAGAACCTCAAGGCCTGTCGCGCCGAAGGCCATGCCAGTCGTCAATGGCAGCGCCTGACCTCCGAGCAGACCCACCGTGGCGTCACCTTCCGCCATGCCGTCGCCTGGCTGACCAGCTGGGGCACCGGCATGCAGCAGCTGGCCTACGTCGGCGTCATCATTGCCGGTGTCTATCTGATCATGGCCGGCGAGTTGAGCGTCGGTGCTCTGATCGCCTGCTCGATCCTGTCGTCGCGCGCCATCGGCCCGACCCTGCAGATCAGCGCGCTGCTGAGTCGCTGGCAGCACGTCAAGGTGGCCAAGGAAGGCTTGGATGCGCTGATGGAGACCGATATCGAGCGACCCGGTGATCGTCGCTTCGCGCGACTCGCCCAGGCTCGCGGTCACTATCATGCCGAGAATCTGCATTGGCGCTATGACGAGGAAGCGCCGGAGGCTCTGGCACTGGATCGTCTGAGCATCGCGCCCGGTGAACACATCGCGCTGCTGGGGGGCAATGGCGCCGGCAAGAGCACCCTGCTGCGACTGCTGGCCGGCTATTTCACGCCTACCAGCGGTGAACTGACCCTCGATCACCTCGCCCTGAGTCAGATCGACCCTGCCGACCGCCAACGCGCCATCGGCTACCTGCCACAGGACATCAGTCTGTTCAGCGGCACCCTGCGCGACAATCTGTGCATCGACGGACGGGATGTCAGCGACATGCGTCTGCTGGAGGTCCTCGAGATGACCGGCCTGGGCGACTTCGTGCGTCGTCATCCGCTGGGGCTGGACATGCTGTTGCATGATCGCCACAGCCTGTCCGGCGGCCAACGACAGAGCCTCGGTCTTGCCCGCCTGATCCTGCAGGACCCGGCCGTGGTGCTGCTGGATGAGCCCACCGCCTCGCTGGATCAGGCCACCGAGCAACACGTCATCAAGACCCTCGGCCCCTGGCTTGCCGGCCGCACCCTGGTACTCGCCACACACCGCAAGTCGCTGCTCGGCTGGGTCGAACGTGCCCTGGTGCTGCGCCACGGCAAGCGCGTCATGGACGGCCCGCTGGATCAGATCATGGCCAGACAATCGGCCGGCAAGACACCGGCCACCTCCGCATCCCGTCAGCGCCAGGAGGCCTCATGAGCCAGCGTTTCGATCCCGAACTCATCAAACGCGAGCTGGGCGCGCCGGACCAGAAGCTGGAAAGCCACTGGTCGCGCCCGCTGCTGTGGGCCAGCTTCCTGGTCATCGCACTGTTCATCGCCTGGTCGAGCTGGGCCGAGGTCAATGAGGTGGCGCGTGGCGAAGCCAAGGTCATCCCCTCCTCCCGCCAACAGACCATCCAGAGCCTCGAGGGCGGTATCCTCGACGAGATGATGGTTCGGGAGGGGGAAATCGTCGAGGCCGGCCAGCTGCTGGCCGCCATCGATGAAACCCGCTTCCGCTCGGCCTACATGGAATCGCTGAGCCAGGCCCAGGCGCTTAGGGCGACCATCGGACGTCTGGAAGCCGAGGTACTGGACAAGGCCAGCATCGAGTTTCCGCAGGAGGTGCGTGACAACGAGGCACTGACGGCCACCGAGCGTGAGCTATTCACGGCGCGGCGCAAGAAGCGTGACAGCGCCTTGAATGCGGTCAGCAAGGAGATCACTGCGGCCCAGCGTCAGCTCGCGGTGATCCGCCCGCTGGTCAAGCGACGTGCCGTGGGCGAGATGGAGATGCTCAAGCTGGATCGCGAGATCGCCGAACTCAAGGGCCGTCAGGCCGAGATCCGCAATACCTATCTGCAGGATGCCTACGCCGAGCTTGCCGACAAGAAGTCCGAACTGGCGACACTGGAAGAGACTACCGTGCAGCGGCGTGATCAGCTGGATCGCACCCGGCTGCTCTCGCCGGTGCGTGGCGTGGTCAACAACATCGCCATCACCACGCGTGGCGGCGTCATCCCGCCCGGCGAGGAGATCATGCAGATCACCCCGCTGGAAGACACCCTGGTGTTCGAGACGCGCATCCGCCCGCAGGATGTCGCCTTCATCGCCCCGGGCATGCCGGCCACGATTCGCATCAGCGCCTACGACTATGCGGTCTACGGCACGCTGGAGGGCAAGGTGGAGCGCATCAGCTCTGACACCCTGGAAGAGGAAACGCCGCGGGGTGAGGAAAGCTACTATCGCGTGCTGGTCAGCAGCGAGACCGCGGCGCTGGAGCACAATGGCGAGACGCTGCCGATCAAGCCGGGCATGGTCGCCACGGTGGACATCGAGACCGGCGAGCGCAGCGTGCTCTCGTATCTCCTGAGACCCTTCACGCGTCTGGAGCTGCGCTGAGCGCAAGCCTGATCATCAGATAACGGGCGTCTGGCGCAATGCCTGCATGTCCGGCCACAACCGCGCGAAGCTGTCCTCAAGCATCGCGCGGTTATCCGCCAGCCACGGCGTCATGTCCGCCAGCGGATTGGCGCCAGCTTCCAGATCCCCCATCTTGTGCGTACGCCTTCCGCTTCGCGTATCACTTTGCCTTCGTGAATCACTTTGCCTTCGTGAATCACTTTGCCTTCGTGAATCACTTTGCCTTCGTGAATCACTTTGCTGGCGAGGATCACTTGTCTGGCGTATGCGGCGTCTGGCCGTCATGCGCTCGCCGATGCTGGCAATGGTCGAGAGCGTGAACTCCAGCTCCTGATAGCGCCTGAGCGCATCGCGCACCTGAATCCACTCGATGAGGCTCGACAGGCGTGACGGCACCTCCTCACGCGCCAACAGGCGATAGAGGCGCTCGATATCGTCATCGTGCATCTCACCAGCCAGCAGGTGATCCCACATCATGTCAAAGGCGATGCCGGCCACACGACGTGACGCGGGCGGTACCTGAGTCAACAGCCAGCGAGTTTCGGGATGGGCATCGATCACCGCATCACAGCGGCGATGGAAACGGATGCCGGCTTCTATCTCAGGCGACCAGCCGCTCAGGTCACTGCCGCGCACGCCGTCGGCAATCAGGTTGCCAAACAGGAAGTTATCGCTGCCCGCCAGACACAGGTGCGCATGACCAAGAAAGTTCAAGTTGCTAGACTCCTGATATCATTACCCATTATTCAATATCCCCGTCCTCTTCTGACTATCGAGACCTCTGATGCCATCTGCGTCCATGCCTGCCAAGGCGCCCATCGTGCGCGATATCGTCCTGATCGGCGGGGGACATAGCCATGTTGGCGTGTTGATGCGTTTCGCCATGCAGCCTGAGCCTGGCGTACGCCTCACCGTCATCTGTCGCGACACCGACACGCCCTACTCCGGCATGCTACCCGGTTACGTGGCGGGGCATTACACCTTTGATGATGTGCATATCGACCTGCGTCGGCTGTGTCAGTTCGCCGGCGCACGCTTCTATCGGGATCAGGTGATCGATATCGACCGCGGCCAGCGCCGCGTGATCTGCGCCGAGCGCCCGGCGGTGGACTATGACCTGCTGTCGATCAATATCGGCTCCACGCCTCGCCTGTCCCACATCGACGGTATCGGTGATCCCGAATCGGCTGATGCTCCCGTGGTGGCGGTCAAACCGATCAGCACCTTCCAGCAGCGCTGGCTGAGCCTGCTTGAGCGCGCCAGAAGCGCCGAGCGGCCTCTCGACATCGTGCTGGTCGGCGGCGGTGCCGGCGGGGTCGAGCTGCTGCTGGCCATCCAGCAGCGCCTCGCCACCGAGTTGCCCGCTACGCTTGCGCCGAACCTGACGCTGATCACTCGCGGACAGCGCCTGTTGCCGACGCATTCTCCTGAGGTCAGCGAGGCACTCGCTACCACCTTGCATGAACGCGGTATCCAGGTACATTTCGGTGAGGAGATCACCGCTGTTGAATCGTCCACGACGTCATCCCAGCGCCAGCTGATCAGTGCCAGCGGCAGTCACCATCCGGCCGACGAGGCCATCTGGGTGACACGCGCCGGAGGGGCACGCTGGCTTGAGAAGACAGGACTGAGCCTGGATGAGGATGGCTTTCTCAAGGTACGCGATACCCTGCAGACGCTCGAGGATGATGCCATCTTCGCCGCGGGCGATATCGCGCATCAGGTCAATCATCCGCGTGAAAAGGCCGGCGTCTTCGCCGTACGCCAGTCACGGCCGCTGGCTGACAACCTGCGCCGCGCCGTGCGCGGAGAGTCACTACATCCCTATATTCCGCAGTCCCGCTGGCTGGCCCTGATCAGCACCGGGGATCGTGATGCCATTGCCTCACGCGGCAATCTGGGGCTGGTGTCGCCGTGGCTGCGCCCGTGGCTGTGGCGCTGGAAGGACCATATCGACCGCCAGTTCATGGCACGCTTCAATGAACTGCCCAGCATGGAGGACGCCGCGGACACCGGCGGCCTTGCCGGGTTGCAACAGCGCATCAGCGCTGCCTGGCAGGCGCTCAAGGGCGGCGATGGCAGGCTCCACCCGCGCCTGACCGCCGAGCTGGATGAGCAGGAAGCGCATCAGGCCCTGTCCGCCCTGGCGATGCGCTGTGGCGGCTGTGGCGCCAAGGTCGGTGCCAGTGTGCTCTCCCGAGCGCTGCAGAGCCTTGCCCCACGCGAGAACCCGGACGTGCTGGTCGGGCTGCATGCTCCGGATGATGCCGCCATCGTGCGAGTGCCCGAAGGTCAGGCACTGGTACACAGCGTCGACTTCTTCCGCGCCTTCATCGATGACCCCTATCTGTTCGGGCGCATCGCCGCCAATCACGCCCTGGGCGATCTCTACGCCATGGGCGCGACACCCCACACCGCGACCGCCGTCGCCACGGTGCCGCAGGGAATCGAGCGCAAGGTCGAACCGCTGGTACGCGAGCTGATGCAAGGCGCCACCGAAGTGCTCAACGAGGCAGGCTGTACGCTGGTCGGCGGACATACCGGCGAAGGTCAGGAGCTGGCGCTGGGCTTCGCGCTCAATGGTCTGGTGGAGGAGAGTCTGGCCGGCGTCACCTGCAAGGGCGGCATGCAGCCAGGCGAGGTGCTGATCCTCACCAAGGCCATCGGCACCGGCACCCTGCTGGCAGCGCACGCACGCCTGGAAGCGCGCGGCCGCTGGATCGATGCCGCTCTGGAGAGCATGCAGCAATCCAGTCAGCAGGCGGCAAATATCCTGCGCGCCCATCAGGCGAGCGCCTCCACCGATGTCACCGGCTTCGGCCTGCTCGGCCATCTGGTGGAGATGACCCGCGCCAGCGGCGTGGATGCCGAACTCGAGATCGACGCCCTGCCGATACTGGACGGCGCCGAGGACTGCGTCGCCCGCGGGGTAGTCAGCTCACTGCAACCGGCCAACCTGCGTCTCAAGCGGGCCCTGAAGGATCAGGCCGGCGTCATCGATCATCCGCGCTATCCGCTGCTGTTCGATCCACAGACTGCCGGCGGCCTGCTGGCCAGTGTGCCGGCAGGTGAGGCCGAGTCCTGCCTGGCCGCGCTCAAGGCCGCCGGCTATCACGCCAGCGCCATCATCGGGCGCATCCTGCCACAGGGTGACGCGCTGGCACCGATCAGCATCAAGCGCTGAACGCGGCGGGACAACTCACCGACGACGTCAGCCGCCCCCTTGCCGCCGGTCGTTTGCCCCCACGAAAAGACGCCCGCCAGATCTCTCTGGCGGGCGTCTTGAGCTCTGCAGCACGCAAGTCCGAGGGCTAGCTCACTTCGGCCATCTCACCTTCGACTGGCTCCGTTCGGCCATATCGGTTCGGCCGGCTCAGGCTTCGGCTTCGCGCTTGAGCGCCTCGAAGCTTTCCACGAAGGCATCCATCGTCTCGGCACAATAATCACGTAAACCACTGACGACTAGCTTCTTGGAGCCACTGCCGATGCACTGCTCGCCATCATGGATACCGAATTCGAGCAGGGTATCACCACGCTTGCCGTTGACCTCAAGCGAGGAGCGCACGAAATCGAGATGCAGATCGGCGATATCGAGCCGTTCGAAACAGAAGCCCATGCTGTCATAGATCACCAGCGGGCGTGCCGGATTGAACATCACCCCCTTCTCCAGCATCAGCGGCTGCAGGAAGTGCGGGAAGTTGCGCCCGGAGAAGGCGATATACTGGCGAGTGAAATTGGCGACCACTTCCTCGTCATGCGTGGTATCACCGCTGCGCTCGACCGTCAGATAGACCTTGCCGGCTTCATCGCGCACCAGCAGCGACACGCCATTCTCGTCGGGTTCTTCCAGCGCTTCGAAGATCAAGGGCACATCATTGCCGACCATGCCGCAGAAACGGATGGTCATGCACTGTGAAAGGCCGAATTTCGCCAGCAACAGGGAGAACAGCAGGTCGCCGGGCACACAGAAGCGTCGCGCGTCGGGGTCATGAATGGGGTTGTAATCCCCCGCCATCTGCTTGGCGAAGCGACTTGCCTGCTCGGCGGTGATCCGCACGCGGCCTTCTTCGACCCGGTGAAACTGATCAAGAAACATGGACTGCCTTCCTGCCCTGCTTGAATGATGATCGATGGCCCGTCCTGAACCATCGCGGAAATGCCTCCGAGGGGAGGAATCGCGGTCGACGCACTGTCACGTCTGCCCACCTGTCGTGTCATGTAGCTTTCAAGACATGCAGATGAGACGATTTTACCACTGGATGACAGCCAGATGGTGACTCGTGACAGGCTTTGCAAGAGATTGCAGCGCGACAGCTGGCCATATACTGTATATAACCCCATGCTTTCGGGCAAACCGCTGCACTGCCCGCCACTTCGACAGGTCGCCATGCAAGCCGCTTCCCTCGACAATCCGCGCTACTACCTGGCCAACTTCGACACCCTGCTCGACTGGGTCTGTCAGTGTCACGCCGATCTGCTGACAGAGGCGGAGCGTGCCACGGTGGACGCCATCACGCGCCTGCCGGACGCCTCGCGTGCCCTGCTGGTCCGCCTGCTGATGCGCAAGGGCGATCATTACGAGGTCACGCAGCTCCACTATGCCGAAATCGGCGACATCGAGGCCGCAAGCCAGCCTTTGATCACACCGATCACCGACAGTGCCTCGCCTGATGGTCTGTGCCGTCTGAACGCTGACCTGAGCCTGGAGGAAATGCTGTCACTTGTGACACTGCCGCGCTTGAAGGACGCCTTCCCCGAGCTGCCAAGAAGCACGCCCAAACGCCGGATGCCGGATGCCCTCAGCGAGCTGCTGGGCGATACCACGCCACGGTCACTGCCCGAGTGGCTGAATGACCCCACCGCCAACACGCTGAGTGTTGGGCTTGGTGAGCTGTCGCGACGCCTGAGCCTGATGTTCTTCGGCAACCTGCGCCAGACTCTGTCGGACTTCGTGCTCAGTGAACTGGGCCTGCTGCGCTGTGAGACGGTCGTGCTTTCGCCAGACTCGCGCGCCTTCACCCAGCGCTGGGAGGTGGATCGTTATCTGGCCCTGGAGCAGCTGCGTGAGGACTGGCAGACGGCCAGGGAGCGTCTGAACCGTGAGACGGCGCATGCTGAACTGGAGCCGCATTGGCAGCGCATCATCTCGGCACTGGACGAGGTGACATCGTCAGAAGGCGACGCGACAGAGGCGAATCGCGCCAATGCCTGGCTGGCACAGCGACGTGACCGGCTGCGTTTCTCGCTGGCGCGCGATGCCGAGCGTCAGGGCTGGCATCACGCAGCCGCACTCCAGTACGCCTGTCTCCAAGACTCCGCCTATGCGCCGCGTGCCATGCCGCGTCGAGTGAGAGCGCTGGAGCTTTCCGGCGATATCAGCGCAGCCCACACACTGGCCAGCGAGCGGTTGGCGCGCGCCGAGACCACGCTGGATGAGCAGCTGGCACTTGAGCGCGCCCTGCCTCGCCTGTGCCGTGGCCTTGGCCTGGCCGCCCCCAGACGCGCCAAGGCGCCGGCCACGCCTCAGATCACCCTTGCGGTGCCGGACCTTGCCACCTCGGCCGCCGCCGGTATCCATGGGGTCGAGCGCGCGGCCGCGCATGCACTGGCCACGCCCGAGGCACCGGTCTTCTATGTCGAGAATGGTCTGCTCCCCGCGCTCTTCACCCTGTTGTGCTGGGACGTACTGTTCGCGCCCTTGCCGGGAGCCTTCTTCCACGCCTTTCATACCGGTCCGGCGGACCTCTACCGCCCTGACTTCGTCAACCGTCGCCAGGCTGCTTTCGAGGACTGCTTCGCGCGCCTGGCCGATGGCCGCTACCGGGAGACGATTCGTGAGCGCCATCATCAGAAACAGGGCATTCAAGCGCCCTTCGTGCATTGGCCACTGTTGAGCGAGGAGCTGCTGTCCCACGCACTGGACTGCATCCCCCCGGCACATCTGGAGGCCTGCTTCCGACACCTGCTGGCCAATCCCCGCGAGCATCGCGCTGGCCTGCCGGACCTGATCCAGTTCTTCCCCGAGAACACCCGCGAGCGTTACAGGATGATCGAGGTCAAGGCACCCACTGACCGCCTGCAGGACAACCAGCGTCAGTGGCTGGCCCTGTTCGCACGCCATGAGATTCCGGCGCTGGAGTGCCGTGTCGAATGGCAGACCGTAAACGCCGCTGATGCGCCCGACGACGAGGCCACGGCACGCAAGGCACCGACTGCGCGATGATCACGGCCGACACCTCAAGCAACGCGCCCGAGCGCTATCGAATCGCGGTACGCGAGCTGTGCGCCTTCGCCGCACGCGAGGGCGATCTGGATCTGCGCTTCACGCCCTCGCCCACCGCTCAACAGGGCATTCGCGGTCATCAGCGCATCGTGCGTCGGCGTGGCAAGGACTACGAAAGCGAGATATCGCTCTCCGGCTGCATCGGCAATCTCGAGATTCGCGGCCGCGCCGATGGCTATGATCCCAGGCGCAACTGTCTCGAGGAGATCAAGACCCACCGTGGTGACCTGTCCCGTCAGCCCGCGAATCACCGCGCCCTGCACTGGGCCCAGGCGCGTGTATACGGTGCCCTGATGTGCCGCAGTCGCGATCTCGAGGGCATCACCCTGGCGCTGGTGTATCTGGATATCGCCGCGGACGCACCAGCCAGCGCTACCAAGGGTGAACCGGAATCCGGCGGTGACTCCATCGGGGCTTCACAGGATGAACAACGCCTGGAAGCCTGGTGGAGCCGCGAGGCGCTGGAAGCGGAGCTTGCACGTCTGGCCGCACGCTTCAGCGAGTTCGCCGACAATGAACTGGCGCATCGCCGCGCCCGTGACAGCGCCCTTGGCACGCTTGCCTTCCCCTGGCCTGCCTGGCGCCCCGGTCAACGTCAGCTGGCCGAGCATGCCTACAAGGCGGTGATGACTGGACGCGAGCTGCTGGCCGAGGCGCCGACCGGCACCGGCAAGACGCTGGCGACGCTGTATCCTGCGCTGCGTGCGATGCCCGCAAGCGGCACGGACAGGCTCTTCTACCTCACCGCCCGCACTCCGGGCCGCGCGCTGGCGCTGGACGCGCTGACCACCCTGAGGCCGGAGATTGTCGAGCACGCGGAATCATCGGACACGCCTGCCGCAGCGCTGCGCATTCTGGAACTCGGCGCGCGCAGCAAGACCTGTGAGCACCCGACTCTCGCCTGTCATGGTGAGTCCTGCCCGCTGGCGCGCGGCTTCCATGATCGCCTGCCCGCGGCGCGCAGCGCCGCGCTTGCCGACCACCAGCCACTGACGCTGGCGACGACACGCCGACACGCCCTGGCCCATGAGATCTGCCCCTACTTTCTCGCCCAGGAGCTCTCGCGCTGGGCGGATGTGATCATCGGGGATCACAACCACTACTTCGACAGTCATGCGCTGCTGTTCGCCCTGACCCAGGCCAATGACTGGCGCTCCGTGGTGCTCGTCGATGAAAGCCACAACCTCATCGAACGCGCCCGCGGCATGTACAGCACCGAACTCGACGCCCGACAGTTCCACTTCCTGCTCAAGCAGTTGAGTCGCACGGGCCATCCGGCCCCGCTGCGCTCGGCCTCCCGCACGCTGGCCCGGCAGTGGCGAGCGCTGGAGCAGCTCGGGCCGGAAAACGGCAGCTCAGGAAATCCAAGCAACGGGAACGGCAGCACCGATGATGGCAGTCAACAGGCACGTCTTGCGCTGGAGACGTTGCCCGGCGACTTCCTCAAGGCGCTGACGCAATGGACGGGCGCGATGGGCGACTGGTTGGCGGAGCCCGACAAGGCCGCAACCGCTCCTGCGGCCAGACAACAGGCAGCGCGAGCCACGGCCACACAAGCCCCCGAACAGCTGGGCCTGATCGCGAGCGATGCCGTTCCCCTGGCCTCAAGCACCACCCCATCAGACTCCAGTCCGACATCCACCGCGGCCAGCCGCCGCCAGCCTGACGTCGAGATGATGGAGGCCTATTTCGCGGCGCTGACGCTCACGCGACTCGCCGAAGGCTTCGGCGATCACTCGCTGTTCGAGGTCGAACTCGCCGCCACTCTCCCTGCGCGGCAGGCAACGCTCACCAGCGATTCAAGCTCACGCACCGGCGCAGCATCGGCTGCAAGAGAAAAAGCAGAAACAGTAGCAGCAGCCCGGCCTCGCAAGCCCCGAGGGCGCAGCGTGCGCCAGATACAACCGCGACTGCGCTGCGTCAGCCCGGCGCCGTGGCTGGCACCCCGCCTGCGCGCCAGCCACGCCACCCTATTGTTCTCGGCCACGCTCAATCCGCCGGCCTATCATCACCGCCTGCTGGGACTGGCGGACAATGCGGTCTGGTTGAGTGTCGATTCGCCGTTCAGGGCGACGCAGGTGCAGGTCAGTCGCCATCGGCTCTCGACCCGCCTGCGGGACCGCGAGGCCTCCTGCCGGCCCATCGCCGAACTGATGGCCCGCCAATACCAGCAGCGCCCGGGCAACTATCTGGCATTCTTCTCGAGCTTCGCCTATCTCGAGCAGGTCGCCAACACCTTGCAACAGCTGACGCCGGAGATTCCCCAATGGCGCCAGACCCGTGCCATGACGGAAGCGGAGCGCACCACCTTCATTCAGCGCTTCACCCCAGACGGCCAGGGCATAGGTTTCGCGGTGCTGGGCGGCGCCTTCGGTGAAGGGATCGATCTGCCCGGCTCGCGTCTGATCGGGGCCTTCATCGCCACCCTGGGGCTGGCCGGCTTCAGCCCGGAGAATGAAGCGCTCAAGCAGCGCCTGGCGCAGTGGCTGGAAAGCGATGCCCTACGTCGTAGCCAGCCGGAACAGATGGAGGGCCCTACGAGCGAGTCTCCCGACGATACCCGTGCACCGCGCCCTGTCATCCAGCCCTTGAATGCCGATGACTGCACCTATCTGTACCCAGGGCTCACCAGAGTGGTGCAGGCCGCAGGCCGCGTGATTCGCAACGAGCAGGATCAGGGCGTGATCCACCTGATCGATGACCGCTTCCTGCGCCCGGAAGTCGCACGGTTGCTGCCGCGCTGGTGGACACCGACGGATTGATGCGGGATGCAAGCGTGACACCAGCACGATGCGCCTTGATGGCACAAAGCCTGCACATCAATGGAGAGTGATGGGGTATTCATTTCGCACTTCATTTCGTTAGCCACCCGCAAGGAAGCCGCACGATGCCAGACAACGACAACGCCCTGTGGGGCGACGACTATCCGCGTGACCTGATCGGTTATGGTGCCAATCCCCCCCATGCCAACTGGCCGGGTGGTGCCAGGATCGCGGTGCAGTTCGTGCTCAACTATGAGGAAGGCGGCGAGAATTGCCTGCTGCACGGTGACAGCGAGAGCGAGAAGTTTCTCTCCGAGATCATCGGAGCCGAGGCCTACCCCGCGCGGCACATGAGCATGGAGTCGATCTACGAATATGGCTCGCGCAGTGGCGTGTGGCGGATTCTGGATGAATTCAAGCGCCGCGAGTTGCCGCTGACGGTCTTCGGCGTCGGCATGGCGCTGGCGCGGCATCCGGAGCTGGTCGCACGCTTCCTGGAGGATGGTCATGAGATCGCCAGTCACGGCTGGCGCTGGATTCATTACCAGCATATGGATGACGCCCATGAGCGCGCCCATCTGGAACGCGCGGTGGAAAGCTATCGCGAGCTGGTCGGTCATGCACCACAGGGCTGGTACACCGGGCGCGACAGCCCCAATACCCGCCGACTGGTGGTGGAGCACGGCGGCTTCACCTACGACAGCGATTACTACGGCGATGACCTGCCGCTATGGATGGAGGTGACCACCGCCAATGGCGAGCAGGTGCCGCATCTCGTCGTCCCCTACACCCTGGATACCAATGACATGCGCTTCGCCAGCGCCCAGGGCTTCAACAACGGCGAAGATTTCTTCCAGTACCTGCGCGATGCCTTCGATGTGCTCTACGCCGAGGGCGACACGGCACCCAAGATGCTCTCCATCGGGTTGCACTGTCGGATCGCCGGACGACCGGGACGCTTCGCGGCACTGAAACGCTTCCTCGATTACGTCCAGTCCCACGACAGGGTATGGATCACCCGTCGCATCGATATCGCCGAGCACTGGCAGCGCGAGCATCCCTATCCCCCCGCCAGCTGACGAACCATCCCTTCAAGCGCCAGCACCAGAAACGCCGCAGCCCTTTCGGGATGCGGCGTTTGTGATTGAATCCAGAGAAGGTCAGCGATCGCACCGTCAAGGCTGCGCCAGTCAGTCTTCCAACATGCAGGCCAATGCCAGCAGGCTCTCATCACGGTCCGGCAGGCCCAGCAATGAGACGCCCCAGGGTGGTGGTGCAGCCTCCTCCGGCAGGCGCGCAGCGTCATCGGTCAGCCACGGTAGACTCAATTGCGGTGCGCCATTCAAGCCGGCCAGTGCGGTGAGTCCCATCAAACGATGACGATAGGCCTCCATCTCCTCGAGGCTTGCGCCCAGCAGCGGTGAGGCGCCCGGCGTGGTGGGCAGCACGAACACCGCCTCGCTGGTGGCCTCCGCCTGGGCATGGGTAGCCGCACTACCATCGTCACAGGCACTCTCTCCGCCCTCATGACTGGCTGCCAGCTGCTGGCGATACCAGCGGCGCACGGTGTCTGCCTTGGCTTCTGCTGCCTGCTCGTCGGCGTCACTCAGGGTCATGCACCATTTGAGACGTGCCGCGATATCAGGATTCAGCTGCGGCCAGTGAGAGTCGGTGCCCTCCTCCGGTGTACTCAACCATGCCTGGTGCGTACGACGAATCTCGCAGCCCTGCAGAATCCGAAAGGCCTCACTGGCCCTCGCCATGAAGGCCTGGCTCAACATGCGCCGCTCGCAGCGAAAACCGAGTGATTCAAGACGACGCGCCAGCGGCCCCAGCAATCGCTGATAAGGCCCCGCCGCCAGTCCTTCCGGCACCAGCAGGATGAGTCTCGCCGGCAGACGAGTCGCTGTCGTTGGTGGCATCAACACCTCACTGACCTGTGTCAGCGTCGCGAGATCCCGCGCCATCCAGCCGATGGTATCGAAGCGCGGCGCCAGCGGCTTGAGGCCTGACATGTCAATGCGGCCATGGGTCGGCCGCAGCCCATAGAGCCCACAGTAGCTGGACGGCACGCGGATGGAGCCACCGGTATCGGTTCCCAGCCCGATCTCCGCCTCACCGCGCGCCACCGCTACGGCAGAGCCTACGCTTGAGCCTCCCGGCAACCTCAGCGGCGCACGCGGGTTCTGCGGCGTGCCACAATGGGCATTGGTGCCGTTGAGGCTGTAGGCCAGCTCATCGGTAGTGGTGCGCGCCCGATAATCGGCCCCTGCCTTCTGAAGCGCCAACACGCTGGGCGCCGTCTCCCGCTCGATGGGGGCGCTTGCCAGCAGGTCAGGATTGCCCTGTCCGGTGCGCTCGCCTTTGACCCCGAACAGGTCCTTCACCACCAGCCGCTTGCCATTGAGAGGCCCCTCTCCCTTCGGCCCCGAGAAACACGCAGGTGATACATAGATACGCTTGTCCACTGGGACCGACTCCTTTCGACACATGGGGATCTTTCATTGATACGGGACGCCATCAAAGCACCGCGCCGAGGAACTGGCGCAACTCTTCCGTGGCCGGGTTAGCAAACAGCGTCGCGGGGTCGCCTGATTCATGCACGCGCCCCTGATGCATGAAGATCACGCGATCCCCCACATCGCGGGCGAAATTCATCTCGTGGGTCACCAGAATCAACGTCATGCCCTCACGCTTGAGCTGCTCCAGCACCTTGAGCACATCGCCGACCAGCTCCGGGGCCAGCGCCGAGGTGATCTCGTCACACAGCAACACCTTGGGGTGCATCGCCAGGGCGCGCGCGATCGCCACCCGCTGCTGCTGGCCACCGGAGAGCTGGCTCGGCCAGGCATCGAATTTCTCCCCCAGCCCGACCTTGGCCAGCATCTCGCGGGCCTCGCGCTCCGCGACATCCCGTGCAACGCCCTTGACCAGCATCGGCGCCAGCATCACGTTCTCGCCGACGCGCTTGTGGGGGAACAGATTGAAGCTCTGGAACACCATGCCGACATCCTGCGCCAGAGCGGCGGCGTCCATCTCGCTACCGTCCAGCAGATTGCCGGCGACGTGGATGCTACCGCCGTCATGCTGTTCCAGCTGGTTGATACAGCGCAGCAAGGTGCTCTTGCCGGAGCCGCTGCGACCGATGATCGACACCACCTCGCCCGGGCGCACTTCAAGATCGATGCCCTTGAGCACCGTCAGATCGCCGAAGGACTTGGTGAGCGCCGACAGGCTGACCAACGGCGCCTTTGCCTTCTCGGAGACGGCAGCACTCTCGGTGACCGAGGAATCGGATGAGACGGTGTCCAGCGGGGAAACTTCAGCGAGCAGTGACATTGAGACGTGCCTCCAGGTGGCGAGCCAGCCGCGAGAGCGGATAGCACATGGCGAAATACAGCAACGCGACCAGCGCAAAGACGGTGAAGGGTTCCAGGGTGGCGTTGTTGAGCATGGTGCCGGCCTTGGTCAGTTCGACGAAGCCGATCACCGAGGCAAGCGCGGTGCCCTTGATGATCTGCACCGAGAAACCGACGGTCGGTGCGATGGCCATGCGCAGCGCCTGCGGCAGGATGATGTGACGCATGGTCTTCAGATAACCGAGCCCCAGCACTCGCGCCCCTTCCCACTGCCCCTTGGGCACCGCCTCGACACAGCCACGCCAGATGTCATGCAGGAAGGCACTGCTGAACAGCGTCAGCGCGACCGCCGCCGCCGTCCAGGCCGAGACATCCAGCCCGAAGACCGCCACGCCGAAGAAGGCCAGGAACAGCTGCATCAACAGCGGCGTGCCCTGGAACAGCTCCGTATAGAGGCGACAGAAGAGTGCCGCCCCCGGCCAACGAGTCAGACGCAGAAAGGTCAGCGCCAGCCCCACCAGACTGCCGCCGATGAAGGCGATCAGAGACAGCGCCAGCGTCCAGCGCGCCGCCAGCAGCAGGTTGCGCAGAATGTCCCACAGTGTGAAGTCGATCATGAGTGGGCCTCTCTCAGCACATGGGAAGACAGACGGCGGCGCGGGGCTGGCGTCAGATGGCGAAAGCCGAACAGACGACGCCCGATGCGGTTGAGCAAGGCGCGCATCGCGATGGCCAGCAGCAGGTACATGCCTGCCGTCACCACGTAGCTCTCGAAACTCAGGAAAGTACGCGACTGGATGAAGTTGGCCGCGAAGGTCAGGTCCGCCACGCTGATCTGGGAGACCACGGCGGAGCCCAGCATCACGATCACGCACTGGCTGGTCAGCGCCGGATACATGCGTTCCAGCGCCGGCATCAGCACCACATGGCGATAGCGCTGCCAGGGCGTGAGACCCAGCGCACGCCCGGCCTCCCACTGGCCGCGACCGGTGGCATCGACACCGGCACGCAGTATCTCGCTGCTGTAGGCGGCAAGGTTCAAAGTCATCGCGATCACCGCGGCCATCTCGGCGCTGAGTGACAGCCCCAGCGCCGGCAGGCCGAAGAAGATGAAGAACAGCTGGACGATGAAGGGCGTGTTGCGCAGCAGCTCCACCAGCATGCCCAGCAGCCGGCTGAAGAGGCTGGTCGGTGCTCGATGGCGCTGCCAGACACACAGCACTGCACCGAGTATCCCCAGCGTGGTGGTCAGAGTGGTCAACCAGACCGTCGTCATCAGCCCGGCCAGCAGGTCGGGCAGATACGGCAGCAGGCGCGAGAAATCCGGAAGATAGTTCATCGATCAAGCCTCACGGGCAAAGGGAGTCAGGCGTGCGACGTCTCGATTCAGGCATCCAGTGGCGGCAGCGGCGCCTTGAACCAGGTCTCGGAGAGCGCATTGAGCGTGCCGTCCTCGATCCCCTGGGCGATCAACTCGTTCACGCGCGCCTTGAGCGCCGGCGTGTCATGCCGCATGCCCACATAGCAGGGAGAATTCTTGAGCGGCAGCACGCTGACCGGCACGCGGGAGGGATTGCGTTCGGCGATGGCGGCGGTGACCAGGTTGCCGGTAGCGATCATCTCGACCTGACCTGACAGGAAGGCCGACAAGGTCGTGTTGTTGTCTTCGAAGCGCTTCACGGTGGTCGATTCCGGCACCACCTTGCTGAGCTCCATGTCTTCCACAGAGCCACGTGTCACGCCGATGGTCTTCTCGCTCAGTCCTTGCGCGGAATCCACCTCACTGCCCTTCTCGCCGAACACGCCGAGGAAGAACGGCGCATAGGCATCCGAGAAATCGATCGCCTTCTCACGCTCCGGATTCTTGCCCAGGCTAGAGATCACCAGATCGACCTTGCGGGTCTGCAGGTAAGGGATGCGGTTGGCCGAGGTGACCGGTACCAGCTCAAGCTTCACGTTCATCTCATCCGCCAGATAGCGCGCCATGTCGATATCGTAGCCACGCGGCTTGAGGTCAGGCCCGACCGAGCCGAACGGCGGGAAGTCCTGGGGCACCGCCACTTTCAGCACTCCGCTATCGGTGATGTCACTCAGTGCATCCGCGTGTGCACTCAAGGCGGTGGACGCCAACGTGCCCCACAAGGCCAGCAATATTCCCTTGCGCACCCAGTTGCCAAGACGCTGCTTGTTGTCTGCCTGTGTAGCGCGCTGCTGGGCCTTGCTCTCGTGACGCTTGCTCATCGGTCGACTCCGGTATCCGTCATGCCAGGCGCTGATGCGAGGACGACTCGTCATGCACCTGGTGCCTTGCGGCAGTTGATTGTTGTTGGTTGTTGATCGTTCCGCCGTGCTTCTTGCCGAATGTCTCGCCGAGTCAGTTCCAGTGACTCCTTGTCGCATTCGTCTTCAGAACCTGACCAATGAAACAAGTGATTCCCTTATCAATCTTTGCAACAGGTGTGCCAAAGACTCCCGCCTGGTGCTCCGTCAAGGTAATCGAGTTCCAGTCAGCGCAGAGGTGCCGGCGGCTCACACGCCTGAGCACGCGCTTGAGCACTGGCCTGAAAGCAAGACAGGCGAGTAGTAACGAGAAGAAGCGAGACACGTCAGGGGAGAGTCGAAATCGAGGATGACGCCCTCGCCTGGCGGCGAGATCAGAGCGTAAACAACGGTGAGATGGCAGCAGATGGTGCAGCCCGAGAGGGGCATGCGCCCTGCGGGTGCGCAGAGCGCGGTGGGTAGAATCGGGCCGCCACACAGGTCAGAGGCAAGGCAGACGACCCGAAGGAATAGAGAGGGAGAAAGGAAAGGCAGGGGCACTGCAAGCTGGACGATCAGCCGTCGCCCAGTTCTTCCAGCGTATCGAAGGTATCCGTCACGCGGCGTATCTGGCTGCGTCCGCCGACGAGATCATCATGCAGCAGCCGCGTGGCCAGCAGATTGATCTGACTCATAGCCGCGGCGTAGCTGTCGAAGGCACTGACGCTGTCCAACGGGCAACGCAGGACATGCTCGATACCGGCGGGGATGATGCCAAGGCTGTCATCGCAGACCAGCAGCACCGTGCAGGGGGCCTGCCCCAGCCATTCAAGCAATCGCGCCAAGCCCTGCGGGCGCCGGCGCATGGCGAATACCACCACGGCATCCTCGCTACCCAGTCGCGCGACCTCCTCGCCGAGTGATTGGCCAGGCTGCGGCAGCACCGCCACCTGCGCCCGTAGCTGCAGCAATTGCTGGCGCAGATGCAGCGCCAGAGGATAGGCATTGCGAAAGCCGATGATCTGCAGCCGCTCGGCCTTGGCCAGAGCGCTGCTCAAGGCCTCCATGTCGAGCATGTCCAGCGCCGCCAGCGCCTGACGCAGGTTGCGACACTCCTGCTCATAGTGACGCTGGTGATGGTCTGCCGTCGGCGCTGCCGCCACCGGCACGCCAGATTGACGCAGACTGCGTGCCTGATCCCGCGCCTCACGGAAATCCTGATAGCCGAGGCGTCGGAACAGGCGGCTGACCGTCGCCTTGGAGACGTCGGTCAGGCGTGACAGTTCCGCGGCGTTGTATAGCGCCAGTTCATCCTGATGCGCGAGCAGAAAGCGCGCGATGCGCTGCTCATTCGGGGTGAGCTCCTCAAGCGAACGGGTCAGGCGTTGATGCAGACTCAGGCTCTTCCTGCCTTGCCCTGCGGCATGGCGAGCGGGACTGGTGGCAAGACTGACAGTGTCGTCGGGGGCAGGCGCTTCCCCCTCCGGGTGCACTACCCGGGATTCACCGTACACGTCAGCCTCGGAGGGCGCGCTGTGATCTATGGGCGCTCGTGGCATGAAGACACACTCCTGAAAAGATTCTGCGTGAGCGCAGAGCAACGATTGCATCAACGATTGCATCAAGACAGTGCAAAGCCTGGGCCAGGTGCTGACTGACAGTGCATAGACGAAAGGCGTAGCCCTCGCGATGAGCGCTTTTTCCTCATCCTGAACGCCTCTGACGCCCTAAAGCGCTGCACGACGCCAACCATCCGCACCGCGCGACAGATACAAGCGACTGTTTTTACTGTTCATCACATCAAACCGGCACGCAAGCCGCTTCATCAAGAGTAGCCAGCCGACAGGTCATACGCCGCGCAGTAACGCCAACGACCCTTGCCGGACTGCAATATTCCCGATAAAGCGCTCGCGATGCGCAAGGAGCATTCTCATGGCCACCTCAACGATGACTGCCCTCCTCGATACCTGCCGAGCCATGACAGCCAAGGTCACGACACAGACATTCACCCTCTTGCCGCGCTCCAGCAGCGCCACCCAGGATGTCGCCAATGCCCAGTCCGCTCAATTGCTGGGCGTGATGGCGATGGGCTACGAGGCACCGCCGCTGAGTCTGAAAGCAACGGCGGTCTCCACGACGCATTCACCGACCCACGACACGCGCAGCCAGGCTGACATTGCCGCCTCAGCCGTGGCGGCCCAGACCTCAGCCGAGACATACACTCCGACTTCGACCTCGACAGCATCGCCCATCGCGCAGCAGAAAGCCGTCTTCAACCCTGACATCAACCACAAGGCTCACGCTGACTGGGAGGCGATGCACCGCCACCACACCCTGCTGCGTCAGAGCATGACGCGTCGAGGAATGCTGGCATGAGTGTCTATACCATCGGCATGGAATGCGGCATGCACATACCGCTGGAGAACAGCATCGCCCTCGCCCCGGCGCCTCGCATCAAGCTGGAGCTGACCGCCGGCCAGCACGCTGGCGAGTACCTGAGCATGATGTCAGGAGCCATCCAGCCGCTGACGGATAGCGACGATGCGTTGCTGAAAAGCCTGGAGGCGCAGCTGCCGCGCCGCAGCCTGATCTGGACGGCGCGCGGGATCACCGAGGTCGGGCGTGGCTGGCGTTGGCAGTCATCGCCCGGCCATCCCCAGGCGCCCTGGCTGGACGCCGTGCATCACAGCTGGCCAAGTCATGCGCCGCGCTGGCTGCGCAAGGCGCCGGTGGTGGTAGTCACCGCCGATGCGCTGCCACTGGCCAACCGCACTCGCCACCAACGTGACCTCGCCCGGCTGTGGGCAAGCGCCGACGCCGCGCTGATCTATCTGGCCGACGATGCCCGCGATGGTTGGCAGATGCATCAACACTGTGACATCTCTCAACTGGAGAAAGCCGAACTATCTGGGGCCAAGCAGGAGGAGGATGCCGTGCTGGATCGCGATCCTGGCATGCCGTTGGAGATGGCAAGCTGACCGCCTGACGGCCCTTTCCTTCGCTCTTTCTAGAACGACTCCAGACTCAAGAACCAACAACCAAAAAGCCCGTCCCGAAATCCGGGGCGGGCTTTTTGGTGTGCAGCAAGTCACTGACGACACACAACTGACAACAGGCGACTGACAGAGGGCTGAGCCCGCCGAATCAAGCGCTCAACCGCTCATGCCGCTCATGCCGCTCATGCCTGTCTCGGGCACAGACCATCACATAGCGTGCTGGCCACGAAATCCGCCAGTTGCTCCCAGTCTTCATCGCTCTGCGGTGCTCCCCCCAGCTGATCGATCTGGGCGGCGAAATCCGCGTAATGCTGAGTGGTGGACCAGATGAGGTAGATCACCCACATCGGTTCCGCCTCACGCAGCTTGCCCGCTGCCATCCAGGCCTTCATCACATCGCAGCGCGCCTGCACCCAGTCACGCAGGTCGCCACTGAGATAATCGCGCAGGAAAGGCGCCCCGCTGATCACCTCCGCCGCGAACAGACGCGAGGCCTGCGGCGCCTGGCGCGCCAGCTTGAGCTTGACGCGCACCAGCGCCTCCAGCACCTCACGCGGCTCATCGTCGGGCGAGATATCCTCGAGCGAGGCATTCCAGCGCGTCAGGGTCTGCTCCAGCAGGTGAACGTAGAGCTTCTCCTTGGAACCGAAGTAATAGAGCAGATTGGCCTTGGGCAACTCGGCCACTTCCGCAATCTGCTTCAAGGTGCTGCCGCGATAACCGTGACAGGCGAATACGCATTCGGCGGCCTCGAGAATACGGCTCTCGGCTTGCTCACGCGGCGAGCTGGCAGGCGGCACGCTCAATTCCGCGCTACGGGTACGACGGACTTCAGCGTAAAGGGAAGAAGGAGAATCCGCGGGCATCGGCATCACTCATCAAGTCAGAAAAAAGCATACGAGTCTCTTGGCGACAGCCCCCTGTCTGTCTCACTCGCCTGTCAGCGGCGATGTGCGCAAGCAGGAGGCTCTGGTCAAGCGACTATCACGTGGCGTTGGAACAGCAGTGAAAACAGCCCGTTGAGACATCGGTGAACAAAATACCACAACATGCACTGACCATTTGGTCAGATTCTTGCAGGAATCACAATACGACCTGTTACATTGATAGAGACAACAGCCTGCAGACCAACGCTCGCCGCCTGGATACAACAGGCCCGCTGGCAAGACAGAACAAGCCCGCTGACAGGGCAGCACAAGGACTTGAGTGTTGGAAACACGCTGTACGCAACAAGGCACCACAATGACAATACGACCTGACAGGATGCCCGCATGATCGACTTCACCTTGAACGGGCGCGCGTGCCGACTGCCCTCACCTGCACCGGGAACGAGCGTACTCGAAGTGCTGCGCACCTCACTTGGGCAAGACGGCACCAAGGAAGGCTGTGCCTCCGGCGACTGCGGCGCCTGCACCATTGCCTTGCAGGGGCCGGGCCACAATGTGAGCACCGCCAATGCCTGCCTGATGCCCGCCCACCAGCTGGCCGGCTGCGACTTGATCACCGTCGAGGGGCTGGCGGATGCCAGCCAAGCGTCATCGCTCTCGGCAGTGCAGCAGGCATTGGTCAGCACCCATGCCAGCCAGTGCGGTTTCTGCACCCCGGGCATCTCCATGAGCCTTGCGGTGCTGCATGCCCGTCATCAGCGCCAGATCGATCAGGGCGAAGTGATCGATGCCAGACAACGCGACACCATGATCGACCATGCACTGGGCGGCAACCTGTGTCGTTGCACCGGCTATCGCCCGATCCGCGAGGCCGCTCACCGCCTGCTGCAAGGCGAATTCGGGCCAGCCAGCCTGCAGGACGCTGGCGTCAGCACGGTGGAAGCGCACGACACTGCTCCTGATGACGAGCCAGACACCGGCCGCTTCTATCGTCCTGTCACCTTGCAGGCCCTGCTGGCACTGCGCGCCGAGCGCCCGGATGCCGCGTTGATCGCCGGCGGCACGGATCTGATGCTGGAATACACCCAGCGCCTGCGCGACTTCCCGGCCTTGATCGACACCACCCGGGTCGCGGCGCTTGGCAAGATAGAGGAAGGCGAGCACGCCGGTCAGGCGGGCTGGTGGATCGGAGCCGCGGTCAGCTATCACCAACTGATGCCACTACTGCGGGAACATTACCCGGATGGCGCGGAGTTGCTCACGCGACTGGGCAGTGAACAGATCCGCCACCGTGGCACCCTGGGCGGCAATATCGGCAATGCCTCGCCCATCGGTGACATGCCGCCACTGCTGATCGCACTGGACGCCTATATCCAGCTGATGAGCCAGGACAATGAGCGCATCCTGAAGCTCGAGGACTACTTCCTCGACTACAAGCGTACTCAGCTGATGCCGGACGAGATCATCCACTCCGTCTTCCTGCCACGGCCGGTTCACAATCAGCGGCTGGCGGTGCACAAGCTGTCCAAGCGGCGTGACGATGACATCTCCACCCTGCTCGGCGTCTTCGCCTGGCGGCGGGATGCCAGCGGGCGGGCGCAGCACTGGCGGGTGGCCTTCGGCGGCATGGCCGGGGTTCCGGCCCGCGCCCCGCACCTGGAAGCACTGCTGACGCTGCAAGCGCTGGAATCTCTCACTCCCGCCAGGCTGACGGCGCAGACTCGCCAGCAGATCGAACAGGCGGTGCAGGCCGATTTCTCACCGCTCAGTGACGTGCGCGGCTCACGCGAGTATCGCCTGCTGGCCGCCAGCCATCTGATTCCCCGCGTGGCCCAACGCATCCTGAATGAGCGCCAGCCCACGACCTCCCACACGCCACTGGAGAGCCTCGATGCGTACCTTGCACAGTCTTGAGTCCGACGCCAGCGCCGCGCCGGCCACCCCCGTTCTCCAGTCGCGTCAGCATGAAAGCGCCCAGCGTCATGTCAGCGGCTCGGCGCGTTACGTGGATGACCTGCCACTGCCCACCGGCACGTTGCATCTGGCGATCGGCATGAGCGAGGTCGCCCACGCCACCCTGGATGCGCTGGATCTCGAGGCGGTGCGCCGTGCCCCCGGCGTGGTCTGCGTGCTCAGCGCCGCCGACATCCCCGGTCACAGCGATGTGGGGCCGGTCTTCCCCGGCGACCCGCTGCTGGTCAGTGACATCATCAGCCATCATGGTCAAGCGCTGTTCGTGGTCGCCGCCGACAGCGAGCGCGCGGCACGTCAGGCGGCGCGACTGGCCAAGGTCGCCACCACGCCCCTGCCGGTGTGCCTGGACCCGCGCGAGGCGGCCAGCCGCGGTGATCTGGTGCGCCCGACCCACACCCAGGCGCGGCTTGCCAATGGCCGCGCCGGCGATCTCGACAGCATCAGCACCAAGCTCGCCAAATCCGCCTGGCAATTGAGCGGTGAACTGGAAAGCGGCGGCCAGGAACACTTCTATCTGGAGAGCCAGGCCGCACTGGCCTTGCCGGGTGAGGACGACGAGATGCTGGTGCACAGCTCCTCCCAGCACCCCAGTGAAGTCCAGAAGCTGATTGCCGAGGTGCTCGGCGTGCCCTTCCACGCCATCACGGTGGAGACCCGTCGCATGGGGGGCGGCTTCGGCGGCAAGGAAACCCAGGCCGCGCCGGTGGCCTGTCTGGCCGCGATGGTCGCTCGGCGCACCGGCCGCGCGGCACGCCTGCGTCTGGCACGTGGCGATGACATGCGTCTGACCGGCAAGCGCCACCCTTTCCACCATCGCTATGAATTCGGCGTCGATGACAGCGGGCGCATCGAGTCCGCCATCATCGAGCTGACCGGCGACTGCGGTCACTCGCCGGATCTTTCGGATGCCATCGTCGATCGCGCCATGTTCCATGCCGACAACGCCTACTATCTGGGCAATGCCCACGTGCGCGGCATTCGCGCACGCACCAATGTGGCGTCCAATACCGCCTTCCGCGGTTTTGGCGGTCCTCAGGGCATGTTGGCGGTCGAGTCCGCGATGGAGGATATCGCCCGACGTCTGGGACGTGACCCGCTGGAGATCCGCAAGCGTAACCTCTACTGCGAAGGCCGTGAGACGACGCACTATGGGCAACACGTCAATCAGCACCCGCTGCTGGCGACCCTGATCGATCAGCTCGAGGAAAGCGGCCGCTACTGGGCGCGCCGCGCCGAGATACGCGCCTTCAATGCCGCCAACCCGGTGGTAAGGAAGGGGCTGGCGCTGACTCCGGTCAAGTTCGGCATCTCCTTCACCGCCAAGCACCTCAATCAGGCAGGCGCCCTGGTGCATGTCTACACCGATGGCAGTGTGCAGGTGAATCACGGCGGCACCGAGATGGGCCAGGGCCTGCACACCAAGATCACCCAGGTCGCGGCGCGCGAATTGGGGCTGGCCGTGGACAAGGTACGTATCACCGCCACCCGCACCGACAAGGTGCCCAACACCTCGCCGACGGCGGCAAGCTCCGGGGCGGATCTCAACGGCATGGCGACGCGTGATGCCTGCCTGCGCCTCAAGATGCGCCTGCTCGACTTCGCCGCCGAGCATCTCGCCCAGCCACGCGTCAGTCTGAGCCTCACGGATGGCGAGCTGCATGGCCCGAGTGGTGTGCTGATGACCTGGGGCGAGCTGATCCAGGCGGCATATCTGGAACGCATCTCACTGTCCGAGAAGGGCTTCTATGCCACCCCGGATATCCATTACGATCGCGCCAGCGGCACCGGACACCCCTTCTACTATTACGCCTTCGGGGCGGCACTGTGCGAAGTGGTCGTCGATACGCTGAGTGGCGAATACCGCCTGGAAAGCGCCGAGATCCTGCATGATGTCGGTGATTCGCTCAATCCGGCCATCGACATCGGCCAGATCGAGGGCGGCTTCGTGCAGGGCATGGGCTGGCTGACGACGGAGGAGCTCAAGTGGCACGAGGATGGCCGCCTGCTCACCGATGGCCCGGCGACCTACAAGATTCCGGCGATCAGTGACGTGCCGGCCGGCGCGCTCAAGGTGCGCTTGCTGGAGGGGCACCCCAATTCAGCCGCCAGCATCTATCGCTCCAAGGCAGTCGGTGAGCCGCCCTTCATGCTCGCCATCAGCGTGTGGGCGGCGCTGCGCGATGCGCTGGCCTCGCTGACCGACTACCGCCGTGCGGTGCGCCTGGATACCCCGGCCACGCCGGAGCGGGTGATGCTGGCGGCGCGCGAACAGCGTGACTGGCAGGAGCAGCACGCCACTGCTGGCGCAGAGCCAACGCAGGTGCCGTCATGACTGTTGACAAGAGTGCCGTCATGAATGCAAAGAGTGCCGCGACCAGCCGCTGGTATCAGGCGCTCGCCGAGGCCCAGGCAGCGCTGACGGCGCATGCACTGGCCACCGTGGTGACGGTGGCGGGCTCTGCCCCGCGTGGTGCCGGCAGCAAGATGCTGATCACTCCCGATACGCTGCACGACAGCCTCGGCGGCGGCCGGCTGGAACAACTGGTGGTCGAGCGCGCCCGCGAGGGGCTGGCTCAAGGACAGTCAGGTTGCCTGCTCGAGGAAATCGCGCTCGGCCAGCATGCCCAGCAATGCTGCGGAGGACATGTGCAGGTGCTGATCGAGCTGTACCCGGCGCTTGCGCCGCGGTTGGCCCTGTTCGGTGCCGGTCATGTCGGGCAGGCGATCGTCACGCTGCTGGCCCCGCTGGGCTGGCAGATCGACTGGCGGGACTCACGCGCCGAGCAGCTCACGGCCGCCACGACTCCCGCGGGTTGCGAGGGACGTGTAGAACGTCAGGCGTTCAATATCCTGACTGACCTGCCGCGTGCGAAAGCCGCGCCCGCCAGTGAGTCACTGCCCGTGATGGCGGGCAGCCATGTGCTGGTATTGACCCATGACCATGTCGAGGACCAGGCACTGATCGCCGTACTCGCAGCGCGAGATGACCTGGCCTCGCTGGGGCTGATCGGTTCCAGCAGCAAGTGGGCGCGCTTTCGCCAGCGCCTGAGCGGCGATCTCGCGGAGCACGAGATTGCCCGCGTTCGCTGCCCGATCGGCGTGCCCGGCATTCCCGGCAAACGCCCTGAGGAAATCGCGATTGGCGTCGTCGCCGAGCTGCTGCAGATCGAGGCGCTGCAGATCGAAGCACGGCGCAGTGACGGAGCGGCCGTGAACTCACCCGACAAGGCCACCGGTCATGGCGCGTCTCCTCAAGGCACGTCAGCCCGGGGCACGTCAGCCCGAGGCGCATCACTGGACAGCCATGGACTGACACGCAAGGGAGCCCGCCAGCTGCGCGCCCATTTTGCCCCTGACGCGATGCACCAGACAGAAACGACACAGAAGGCCGAATGATGACTGACCAAGACACGTCGCACACTGCGGCCTGCCACCTGGATGAGCAGCGCCTGACGGCTGCCCTGCGCGCGGCCGCCGGGGACGCTTCCTGCGTCAGCCTGCTGCGTGGAGCACTGCTGCATTTCGTCGCCGACCCTGAAGACGCCATGCTGAGTGAGACGGCCTCGAGCGATGGCAACGATAAGAGAGACACACGAGCCTCTGACATGGCGGCGGCCCTGGCACACGCCGTGGAACACTACCCCGATGCGCTGCTGGTGATGCATGCAGGCCATGTGGTCGCCGTGGGAGATCATCACTCGCTTGCCCGGCATGAGGCTGTGGGCGAGCTGATGCGTCTGTGTCCGCCGCGCAAGGTTGAAGGCCTGATGATGCCGGGCTTCATCGATACCCATGTGCACTTCCCGCAGCTGGATATCATCGCAAGCTACGGCCACTGCCTGATCGACTGGCTGAACACCTACACCTTCCCCGCCGAGCAGCGCTTCGCCGATCCCGCACATGCCGCCGAGGTCGCCGATGCTTTCCTCGATGCGCTGCTGTGTCATGGCTCGACCAGCGCCCAGGTGTTCGCCACCTCACATGCCAGCAGTGCCGATGCCCTGTTCCGGGCTGCCCAGGCGCGCGATATGCGCGTACACGCCGGGCGCGTGATGATGGACCGCAACGCCCCGCCCGAGCTGCTGGACTCCGGGGTCGCCGCACTCAAGGACGATGAACGGCTGATCGCGGACTGGCACGGACGTGACCGCCTCGGCTATGTGCTGACGCCACGCTTCGCGCCGACCTCCACGCCCGAGCAACTCGAGGCTGCCGGGCAACTGCTCAAGAGCCAGCCAGACCTGCACCTGCAGACCCATCTGGCCGAGAACCTCGATGAAGTGAAGTGGGTCGCCGAGCTGTTCCCCGACGCTCGCGACTATCTGGCGGTCTATGAGGATGTCGGCCTGAGTCATGAGCGCACCACCTTCGCCCATGGCATCCACCTGGACGATGGCATGCGCCAACGCATCGCGGATCAGGGCGCCAGCATCGCCTTCTGCCCGACCTCCAATCTGTTTCTCGGCAGCGGACTCTTCGATCGCGCCAGTGCCCGTGCCATGGGCATGAACATCAGCATCGCCACCGATGTCGGCGGTGGCTCCAGCCTGTGTCAACTGGAGAGCCTCAAGGCCGCCTATCAGGTCGGCCAGCTTCACGGCGCGGTCGCCCATGATGTGGCAGGGCTTGAGTCACGCGCCAATCAACCGCTGACACCCTGGCAGGGCTTCTATCAACTGACGCTGGGCAATGCGCGCGCCATGCGCCTGCAAGACAAGATCGGCAACCTGCGTCCGGGCATGGAAGCCGATGTCATCGTGCTCGACCCCGCCGCCACGCCCTTGCTGGCACGGCGCACTCGCTGGGGTCAGTCCAGCCAGGTATCACTGCAGGAGGTGCTGTTCGCATTGATGATGCTGGGCGACGACCGCGTGATACGCGAAGTCCATGTGGCGGGCCAGTGCCGCAAGCTGCACGGCCTGATGCTGAGTGCTTCTTCTGATACGCCATCCAGAGAGCGTGCCGCAGCATTAATGCCATGACAGCATCACAGCGATGACAAGTAATTGACATATGGCGCCAATTCTCAGGATTGGTGCCATTTTTTCATCTTAAAGATGCGCGCAACACGGATACTCAACGCTGAATCCACTCGCTATGATGGCGACATCTTCTCCCACAAGGCTTCTTACAAGGTCATAGGCGCTCAGCGACTGGCCTGCCACTACGAGGACCGTCATCATGACTCCCACCGCCATCATGCAACGTCGTTATTCCACCAAGGCCTTCGATCCGGCACGCAAGATCAGCGCCGCCGACTGGCAGGAACTGGAAAACGTTATGCGCCTGAGCGCTTCCAGCGTCAATTCCCAGCCGTGGCACTTCCTGGTACTGGAATCTGACGATGCCAAGCAGCGCTTCGCGCGCGCCGGTACCGATGACAAGTACGCCTTCAACTCGCCGAAGATCACCAATGCGTCTCACGTCGTGCTGTTCTGCACTCGCTCCACCCTGGACGACGACTACCTGAACCACCTGCTGGACACCGAAGCCGCTGATGGCCGCTTCAAGAAGGATGACGAGTTCAGCGCGATGATGGACGGCGCGCGTCGTCTGTTCATCGACCTGCACCGTCATGACCTCAAGGACCTGCAGCACTGGATGGACAAGCAGGTTTACCTCAATTACGGCAGCCTGCTGTATGCAGCCTCCAGCCTGAACATCGATGCGGTGCCGCTGGAAGGCATCGACCCGGTGGCGCTGGATGCGGAATTCGGCCTGCGCGAAAAAGGCTTCAACGCCCTGGTCGCCGTGAGCCTGGGTTACCGCGCCGCTGACGACTTCAATGCCGAGCTGCCCAAGTCCCGCCTGCCGGCAGACGAGATCTTCACTCGCCTGTAAGGCTCGCTCTCAAGGCCGGGCCCTCAAGCCGGGCTCTCAGCAGCTGGCGCTCAAGAGCGGATTCTGACGATCCGTTCAGAGCAGCTGTCCGCAAGGCATCGACGAGTCCGCCTTGCGGGTAGACGGCGGGCACGGGGGCAAGATGCCACCCGTGCCCGCCGCATTGCATCCCGATGACGGACATGCCACCTTCTCGAGGCAGGCCAGCGCAGTACATTCTCGGCGGCGATGGCCGGCTTGCGTGCCTGATTCGTTTCGCCCATCTGTTACGTCCACTTCTTACGCCCACGACAGGATTCATGCCATGTCCATCAAGCTTATCGCGACACTGACCTTCCCCGCCGACCAGCAGGACAAGGCACGTGATGCTCTCGCCGAACTGGTCGAGAAGAGCCAGTCCGACAAGGGCTGCCTGCAGTACGAATTCTTCGCGATCGACAAGAACGTCGCGGAAGGTGAACCGGTACCGGAAGGCGACTTCGTGGTACTGGAAGAATGGTGGGATGAAGACGCCATCGAAGCCCACGTGGCCACCGAGCACTTCCAGGGCTTCTTGAGCACCTTCGGCGAAGGCGAGATCGACCTCAACATCCAGCGTTTGCTGACGCCCTGAGCCGCTGAGCGTACTTTCGCTCAGACAAGACGCCGCGAGAGCGCAGACAGATCCCCGCCGGGCATCACGCCCGGCGGGGATCTTGCGTTTGTGGCGCACGGGCTTGGCCTGCATCTCGGCCGCGAGGCCTGCAACAAGTGATGGAAAAATCGACGCGAGCACTGAACTTGGTTTACATCTTGCTTATAATTGGCTGCCCGCGCTGAATCCTCCAGTGCCCGACACCATTTCCGCCATTGCATCGCGAGCAGAACAAGGAGCGTCACATGAGCCAATCCTCTTCCGATTCCAAGGGGATCGACGAACCACTGCTCGGCCTCGAAAGCTGCCCTTCGGTCCCCATCTCGGCCCTCGCCGGCGCCCAGCATCTGCTGGCCAGTCTGGCCGGTATCATTGCACCGACATTGATCATCACCAGTGCGCTGGGCCTCGATGCCTATACCGCCAGCCTGCTGTCGATGGCGCTGGTGGTCTCCGGTGTCGCCACCTGGATCCAGTCCCAGCGCCTGGGACCATTCGGCTCGGGGCTGTTGAGCATCCAGGGCACCAGTTTCAGCTTCGTGTCCGCGCTGATCACTGCGGGGTTGATCGCACGCTCGCAGAATGCCAGTGACGAGCAGGTGCTGGCGGTGCTGTTCGGCACCTGCCTGGCCGGTAGCCTGATCGAGATGGCGCTGGGTACGGTGCTGCCGTGGCTCAAGCGGGTCATCACGCCCGTGGTCACCGGCGTGGTGGTGATGCTGATCGGCCTGAGCCTGATCCAGGTGGGCATGACGGACATCGGCGGCGGCTTCGGCGCCGAAGACTTCGGTGCGCCGGCCAATCTGGCACTGGCTGGCTGTGTGCTGATCACGGTGCTGGCCTGTCAGGTCTCGCGTCATCCGTGGCTGAGAATCGCCTCCATCTTCATCGGCATGGCCGTCGGCTGCATCATCGCCGCCATCGGTGGCCTCTATGATGCACCGCAGCTGGCCGATGCCGCCCTGCTGGCTCTGCCGTATCCGGCGACCCTGAATACCGGCTTCGACTTCTCGCTGGCCGCCTTCCTGCCGGTGGCCTTCATCTTCATGATCACTGCCATCGAGACGGTCGGTGACCTCACCGGCAGCGCACGCGCCTCGGGGCTCGCCGTGGATGATGAGCTGCACCAGAAGCGTCTGCGCGGCGGCGTACTGGGCGATGGCCTGAATTCCGCGCTCGGCGCGCTGGCCGGCACCTTCCCCAACACCACCTTCAGCCAGAACACCGGCGTGATCCAGCTGACCGGCATCGCCAGCCGCCATGTGGGCCGCTACGTGGCCGGCTTCCTGCTGCTGCTGGGCCTGTCGCCCTTCATCGCCACCCTGCTGACCCAGATGCCGCGTCCGGTGCTCGGTGCTACCACCACGCTGATGTTTGCGCTGATCGCGGTGTCTGGCATCCGCATCCTGATGGCGCAGCCCATCGGGCGTCGCGAGATGATGATCATCGCGCTGGCCCTGGGGCTGGGGCTTGGCGTCGGCATGGTGCCGGATGTGCTGAATGCCATTCCGGGCGCCTTCGCCGATGCGCTGCGCTCGCCGATCACCATGGGCGGCCTGACCGCCATCATCGCCGAGCTGCTGCTGCCGAAGATGGAAGACGCCGAGGTGTTCAATCCCAGAGCGAGTGAGCGTGAGTCCACCGACAGCATCAGCGCAGATCAGGAACACGCCTGACTCGCAGGCGCAGCAACGAGACATGAAAGAACCGGCGCACCATTGGCCGGTTTTTTCATGTCGGTCGCCTCTTGAGGCCAGCCGCGCTTCTTCAGGTCAGGTGCACTTCTTCACGCCATTCATTGACGCACGCAAACGGCGTACAGCTCGCACTTCCTGAGCAGATCATCCAATTTCCACAATGGCAAGACAGACTCGTACAGCGGTGTGCCTTGCCATCGGTTACCCTTCACCCACGACACCTGAGCGCTTTCACATCAACAGTCATGCAATCGGCACTCTGACAATCAGCACTTTGAGGCTGGAAGGCACCATTGCGCCTCGGAGCCAGACACAAGGGACGTATCGCTCATGCTGAACACTCGACTTACCTCATCCCGCGCGCCGGGCTTGCGCGCATCCTCCCGCTCGCACATGGCGCTGAAGGCCCTGCTGGGAGCGGCACTGCTGAGCACGCTCAGCGCCTGTGCCACCCACCAAAGCCACGAATGGCAGGCCGACACCACTTACCACCTGACGGTACTTCATACCAATGACCATCACGGCCGTTTCTGGCGCAGCAGCGATGGCGAATACGGCATGTCGGCGCGCAAGACACTGGTCGACCGCATCCGTGCCGAGGTGGAATCCGAGGGCGGCAGCGTGCTGCTGCTGTCTGGGGGAGACATCAATACCGGCGTGCCCGAGTCAGACCTCCAGCAGGCCGAGCCCGACTTCAAGGGCATGAACCGCATCGGCTACGACGCCATGGCGGTGGGCAACCATGAATTCGACAACCCGCTGGACGTCCTGCTCAAGCAGCGTGACTGGGCCGATTTCCCGATGCTGGCGGCCAACATCTACGACAAGACCACCGGCAAGCGTCTGTTCGCGCCCTGGAAGATCTTCGATGAACAGGGTGTCCGTATCGCGGTGATCGGCCTGACCACCGAAGACACCGTGCGTATCGGCAACCCGGAATACTTCAGCAATCTCGACTTCCGCGATCCCAAGGAAGAGGCGCGCAAGGCCATCGAGGAACTCAATGCGCACGAGCAGCCGGACCTGATCTTCGCCGTCACCCACATGGGGCACTATCAGAACGCCGAGCATGGCATCAATGCGCCGGGCGACGTTTCGCTTGCGCGCTACCTGCCCACCGGTGCGCTGGACATGATCGTCGGTGGTCACTCCCAGGAGCCGGTCTGCATGGAAGGCGTCAACCGGATGGCGGATTTTGCGCCCGGCGATGATTGCCAGCCGGACCGCCAGAACGGCACCTACATCGTGCAGGCGCATGAATGGGGCAAGTACGTGGGACGCGCCGATTACGCGTTCCGCAATGGCGAGCTGACCATGCTCAACTATCAGCTGATTCCGGTGAACCTCAAGAAGAGCGTCGAAGTGAACGGCGAGCGTCACAAGGTGCTGGTCAAGGAAGAAATCGCCGAGGACAGCGAGCTGCTGGAATTCCTGCGCCCCTATCAGGAGAAGGGTCAGGCGCAGCTCAACGTCAGCCTCGCGCAGAGCAACGGCAAGCTGGAGGGTGATCGTGATGTGGTGCGCTTTGCCCAGACCAACCTGGGCCGCCTGATCGCGACCGCTGCCATGCAGGCCGGCAAGGCGGACTTCGGCGTGATGAACTCTGGCGGCGTACGCGCCTCATTGCCTGAAGGCGAGATCACCTACAAGGATGTGCTGACCGTTCTGCCCTTCGGCAATACCGTGGGCGTGGTGACCATGACGGGCAGCGAGGTGCTCGACTACCTCAATGCCGTGGCGACCCAGCCGGTGGATTCCGGCGCCTATGCCCAGTTCGCCGGTATCAGCATGCAGGTCGACCGGGCCGCGGGCAGCGTGTCCGACGTGATGATCCAGGGCCAGCCACTGGACAGAAGCGCGCAATATCGCTTTACCGTCCCGAGCTTCAATGCCGCCGGTGGCGATGGCTATCCGAAGATCACCGACCTGCCGGGCTACCTGGATACCGGCTTCGTCGATGCCGATGTGCTCAAGGCCTATCTGGCCCAGCAGAGCCCGATCGATGTCTCGGCGTACGCTCCGAAGGGCGAGATCGTCTATCAGTGACGCTCAAGGCGTTCGCGATACGACGTAATCGCAAGAGATAGATGACAACGGGACGCCAAGGCGTCCCGTTGTCGTTTCCAGAGCCGCGATATCCTCACCAGAGGCTGAAGTCGGACTATACAAGTGCGGATCGCACAGGTTTGATAAGCCATGCGCTTCACCACAACAAAGACCGTAGAGACCCTGGCCCATGAACCTCAACCGCACCGACAGCGAACTGCTCAACCTGTTGATCAAGGACGGTCGCATGTCCTATGCCGATATCGCCCGCAAGCTGGGCATCTCGCGTGCCCACGCCCGTACGCGAGTCCAGGCATTGGTCGAGAGCGGCGTGATCGAGCAGTTCACCGCCGTCATCAACCCGGACAAGCTCGGCAAGGGTATCTCCACCTTCGTGGACCTGACCGTCGCGCCCAGCGCCATCGAGCGTATCGCCGAGGAGCTTTCCGCCTGTGTCGAGGTGGTCAGCCTCTACATCATGAGCGACCTGAAAAGCCTGCACATCCACACCCTCACCGACAGCTACGAAGCCTTCGACAGCTTCGTACGCGAGCATATCTTCAATCGTGACGAGATCCTCTCCGTCGACTGCAAGTCGCTGATGACTCGCGTGAAGCACCGGCGTGGCGGTGCGCGGCTATGACATCTCTGCCTCTGACGCCGCAGCCCCAGCCGACGCCGGAAGTGTCAACTCACTCGACACCTCAACTATCCCTGCAAGCGTCACTGCAACCTTCCCAGCCCGCGCAGCAGCCGTAGTGCAACCCACAGAAAGCCCAGCGGGAACAGTACCGTCTGGGTGATGAACAGCATGGTGAGGTCGATCACCTTGTCGGTCATGGCATCAAAGCCCTCGGTGACACTGGTGATCGGCCCGCCGACCCAGCCTTCCATGCTGCCCTTGAACTGCTGCCACCAGCTGCGCTCCTCGTGATCGCCGCCTACCTGCTTGTCCGCGACTTCCGCCAGCTGCTGCTGCGTCACGCTCAGCTGTGCCATCTGGGTATCGCGACTGTCATCGAGAAAGGCCTGGCCTGCCGCACCGCTGGCCAGCGCGACACTCAGCACCGCAAAACGCAGCGCAATTCCCCACAGGGCCACGCGCAGGATAGCCACCTGCCACCAGCGCTGGCGGGGATGCATCCCCTCGCCCGATTGGCGACTGCCGGTAAGTAGCCCCAGCGCCGCCAGCAGGCAGGCCCCACTGGCAAATGCCTTGATGATCAGCGAGCCGGAGATACCCAGCAGCAATTTCTGCAGCGCCAGCGAGCCGGTCGCCGCGAACATCACCCACGAGAAACGCTCGATCATGTCATTGGCGGGGTCCAGTGCTTCCCCGGGCGAGACCTGAAACACCTGCAGGTCGATGGTCGAGGACTGCAGCACCGAGATGGTCGCGTTGAGGCCCTTGGCGATGGCGAAGGCACTGAAGGCCTGCCCAAGGGTAGCGTCGAGAAAATCCAGCGCCCACTGCTGGGGCACTTCCCACCAGGCAAGCAGCGCCATCACTACCAGGATGGCGATCAGAAGGATGCGTGGCACCTGTGCCTCTCCTGGTGCCCCGGGCGTGACAGGCAGGCGAGGTCCGGCAGTCTTCGCTACGGAAGTGGATGCGGCGGCAGGCGAAGACTCCGAACGGGCGGCGGGCTCTTCAGGCTCATGAGGTGACATCTAACGCTCCTTCAGAACAAAGCCGCATGATGCCACCAGCCAGCCAGACTGTCGTCCGTGACTCCTCGTCTGAAGACTTGCGGTGGGCGAATCAACATTGAATGACTGTCTCTGATTGACCGGCTCTGGCTGACCGACTCTGACGTACCGACGCGGAGCGCCCCATCCAGATGCACCATGATCGATCGCACGCACCATCAGGCCGCAAGAATGACAATCGATCATCACCACCCCACATTCGTGAGCCAGATGTCACCCTCCATGACGCTATCGATGAACAAATGCCGCGATTGGCGTCATCTTGTGACATTTGTCAGGCACTGAACTCCGCACATCAGCGACTCCACGGTCTTACATGTGCAACTCCAGAAGCGCATGCGCGCATTCTCGACAGAAAACAGCGACCTCCCTCTGAACACATCTAATTGAAATAATTGAGAAATTACCTCATTCGGCGAAATGGCACACCGCTTGCAATGTCATCCACGTAGCGCGATGACAAATGACAGCCTCAAAACTGACAAATGAAAGACATCGCTACTCAAGAGCATGCAGAAACACCGACACAACAAGATCGCTGACCTCGATGTCAGCACGCCGTACAGGCTCCCCTTGCCGCATCCGCACATCCACCGCCGCAGGGGCACTACTGGTCATCCGTCCGCAGGAGAACCTCCCATGACATTCGATCGTCGCAAGTTCCTGGGTGCCGCACTGGCAACCTCAACCGCTGGACTCGTGATGGGTGCGCCCGCCATCGTGCGCGCGGAATCCAGCAAGACCTATCAATGGAAGATGACCAATGCCTACGGTCCTGGCTCGCCCTTCTATGTCGAGGGCCCGGGCAGCCCGACCGACTTCTGCCGCAAGGTGGAAGCCATGTCGGGCGGGCGCATGAAGATCCAGCACTTTGCGGCCGGTGAGCTGATTCCGGCACTGGAAGGCTTCAATGCCGTCGCCAGTGGCGTGGTGGAGATGAATGCCGGCAATGCCTATTTCTGGGCCGGCAAGATTCCCGCCGCCCAGTACTTCACTACCGTGCCGTTCGGTATGAACACCCAGGGCATGAATGCCTGGCTGTATCACGGTGGCGGCCTGGAGCTGTGGCATGAGCTGTACGCCCCCAAGGGTCTGATCGCCTTCCCGATGGGCAATACCGGCGTGCAGATGACCGGCTGGTTCCGCAAGCCGATCAACACGGTGGAGGACTTGAAAGGCCTGAAGATGCGTATCCCGGGGCTTGCCGGCAAGGTCTATGCCGAGCTGGGCGTCGCCGTGCGCCTGTTGCCGGGCGGGGAGATATTCCCGGCGCTGGAACGCGGTGTCATCGATGCCGCCGAATTCGTCGGCCCCTATCAGGATCGTCGTCTGGGGCTGCAGAAAGCTGCCAAGTACTACTACACCACCGGCTGGCATGAGCCGACCAACGTCACCGAACTGATGATCAACAAGGCCGCCTGGGAGGGCCTGCCGGAAGACCTGCAGGCCATCGTCAAGGCCGCTGCTCAGGCGTGCAATGTCGAGAGCCAGGCCTGGTGTGAGTCGGTGAATGCCGAAGCACTCAATGATCTGGTGGAAAACGAGGGCGTCACCGCTCAACCATTGCCCGATTCCGTGGTGGCACGTCTCAAGGAAGTCACCGAGAAGACGCTGACCGACATGGCGGCCGCCGATCCGGACACCGCACGTGTGCACGAGTCGTTCATGGCCTTCCGTGATCAACACAAGGAATGGGCTGCCGTCAGCGAGAAGACCTTCCTGGCACTCTGACGGCTGACATCGAACCTCCCTCCCCGTCGCGGCTCCTGCGGCTCACGCCCCAGTGCCTGAGCGGGTCATCACTGGTGTCATCCCTGCTTCCCTGTCCAACGCCACGACCTGTCCCGTCGTGGCGTTCATGAGGTCATGCCATGCTGTACGTCATCCATTTTCTCGAGGGCATCATCGAGCGATTGGGCATCATCGCCCGTTACTCGCTGCTGGCGCTCGTATTGCTGGTCGCCGGTAACGTGCTGTTGCGTTACTTCTTCAGCATCAGCCCCGTGCCACTTCAGGAATTCGAGTGGCACCTGATTTCTCCCATCGCGCTGCTGGGCATCTCCTACGCCCTCAAGCATCGCGCCGACGTTCGCGTCGATGTCTTCTACGACCGTTTCTCCCTCAAGGGCCGCGCATTGGTGGATCTGATCGGTGCGCTGATGACCATTGCCATCGGCACGGCGATCGCCTGGCTGGGCCTGAGCTATACCGAGCAGTCGTATCAATTGATGGAAGGTTCTCCCGACCCCGGCGGTCTGCCCTATCGCTACCTGCTCAAGGCCTTCATTCCCATCGGCTTCGCTGCGCTTGCACTGCAGGGCGTGGCAGACTGCCTGCGCGCGCTACTGGTACTTTCCGGCAAGCCCGTTGGCGGTGAGATGGAACGCGAGGTGACGCCATGAGCCCGAACGAGTGGATCGCGCTGAGCATGATCGGCGGCTTCCTGATCCTGATGCTGATCGGGATTCCGGTCGCGATTTCCCTGGCCGTAGCCGGTTTCGTGGCAGGGCTGGCAGGCTTCGGCCCACTGCTGTTCAGCCTGATGCCGGCACGTCTCTATGGCGTGGTCACTAACTACACCTTGCTGGCGATACCGCTGTTCGTGTTCATGGGGGTCATGCTCGAGAAATCCCGGGTCGCCGAGGACATGCTCGAGACCATCGGGCGTGCCATGGGTGGCGTGAACGGCGGCATGGGCATCGCGATCATCCTGGTCGGCGTGCTGATGGGCGCCTCCACCGGGATCGTCGGCGCGACAGTGGTCACCGTCGGCATGCTGACGCTGCCGACCCTGCTGCGGCGCGGCTATCACCCGGGCGTGGCTTCGGCCACCATCTGCGCCTCCGGCACCCTGGGGCAGATCATCCCGCCGAGCCTGGTATTGATACTGCTATCGGAAATCCTCGGCGAATCCGTCGGCACCCTGTTTGCCGCCGCCTTCGTCCCGGGGCTGGCCATCGCCGTCATCTATATCGTCTATCTGTTGGTGCTGGGCTGGTGGAAGCCCGAACTCGTTCCGGCCATTCCCGCAGAAGAACGCGCCGCCGCCGGTGGCATGAAGGAACTGCTTAGGGATCTGGCGCGCAGCGTGATTCCACCGCTGCTGCTGGTGTTCGCGGTACTCGGCTCGATTCTGGGTGGCGTGGCTGCCCCCACCGAAGCGGCGTCCATGGGTGCACTGGGTAGCATGCTGATCGCGCTGTTGGCGCGGCGGCTGGACTTCACCATGCTCAAGGCCTGTCTGCACTCGACCCTGACCATCACCGCCATGGTCTATTTCATCCTGCTGTGCGCGCAGCCCTTCTCGCTGGCCTTCCGCGGCCTGGGTGGCGAAAACATGGTGCATGATCTGTTCAACCTGCTGCCGGGCGGCGAACTGGGCGCACTGATTTTCCTGATGGTGATACTCTTCGTGCTCGGCTTTTTCCTGGAGTGGATCGAGATCAGCTACATCGCGCTGCCAATGTTCCTGCCGGTCTTCATCGGCTATGGCACCGACATGGTATGGCTGGGCGTGCTGGTGGCGATGAATCTGCAGATGTCCTTCCTGACGCCACCCTTCGGCTGGGCACTGTTCTTCCTCAAGGGCGTCGCTCCACCGGAAGTCACCACGCGCCATCTGTATCTCGGTGTGCTGCCCTTCGTGGGACTGCAGGCCATGGCCGTCGTACTGCTGTTCTGCTTCCCGGACCTCGCCACCTGGCTGCCGGAGGCGATCGGCTGGTAAGCCGGCCAGCCATGTACCGGCGCGTCTCGAGACACTTGACTGACGCTTCAGCGCAAAGGCCATTGGAAAGGTAATTCAGCAACGCGTAATGTCTTGTGGCCCGCCCTGCGGCTCGCCTCCCCTCAGACAGCACATCCGCCAGCGCCTCAGGCAGTGCTTCAGGGGGCATGCAACGTCTGCCGATGGCTTTCGTCGGCAATTTTCATCAGCAATGAATGACCCCGCGCCATACGGGTACTACAAGGAAACACCATGGAACTGTTCTCAGCCTATCCACTGCACTGGATCATCGGCCTGATCGCCGCGCTCATCGTCACCGGCATGATTGCCGGCGTGATGGCAGGCTTGCTGGGGGTCGGCGGCGGCATCGTCATCGTGCCCGTGCTCTTCCATCTCTTCAGCCTGCTGGGTGTCGATGAAGCGGTGCGCATGCACCAGGCGGTCGGTACCTCGCTTGCGACCATCATTCCCACCTCGATCATGTCGGCCAGGGCCCACTACGCCAAGGGCAATCTGGACCCGGCGATTCTCAAGCGCCTGCTGCCGGGTGTCATCATCGGCGTCATCATCGGCGGCCTGCTGTCCAACCTGTTCAGCGGCGCGGTCCTGATGGGGCTGTTTGCCACCGTGGCCTTCCTCGTGGCGCTCAACATGTTCCGCCGTCAGTCCACCGTGCTGGGCAGTGGCCTGCCGGGCCCGCTGGGCAGTGGCGCGCTGGGCACCTTCATCGGTGGCGTCTCGACCCTGATGGGCATCGGCGGCGGCACCTTGAGCGTGCCGACCCTGAGCACCCTGGGCACCCCGATGCACCTGGCCGTCGGCACGGGCGCGGCGCTGGGTCTGGTGATCAGCCTGCCGGGCACCGCAAGCTTCCTGCTCAATGGCATCGGTGAACCCAACCTGCTGCCGGGCTCCATCGGCTACGTCAATCTGCTCGGTTTCGCCGCGATCGTGCCGGCCACCATGCTGTGTGCGCCGATCGGTGCGAAGCTGGCCCACGCGATGGATGCCGCCAAGCTCAAGAAGGTCTTCGCCATCTTCCTGATGTTCACGGCGTTGCGCATGTTCTACGACCTGTTCACCGGCAGCTGATCTGCGCCCTCAGCGCAATGACAACGGCGCAATAACAACGGCGCAATAACAACAACGACATTCACAGGAGCAAGACGCCATGATGCATACCCGACGAGGATTCGGCGGGGCCTGCGCTGCCCCCCATCATCTGGCAGCAGAGGCCGGCCGTGACACTCTGCGTGACGGCGGCAATGCCATCGAGGCGATGGTCGCGATGGCCGCGACCATCGCGGTGGTCTATCCGCACATGAACGGTATCGGAGGGGATGGCTTCTGGCTGATCAAGCGCCCCGGTCTCGCTCCCATCGCCATCGATGCCTGTGGCCCGGCTGCCGCTCTCGCCAACCGGGAGTTCTATGCCGCCCAGGGCTACGGTGTCGCTGATGATGAGACAGGCGCTCCCCTGATGAATGGCGACAGCATTCCCTCCCGGGGACCGCTGTCCGCCTTGACGGTGGCCGGCACCATCGGCGGCTGGCAGGAAGCGCTGGCCTTCTCTGCCGAGACCTCGGCGGATGAGCGCTCGCCCCTGCCGCTTTCGACACTGTTGGGCCATGCCATCCGGCATGCCAATGATGGCGTGGCCGTCAGCGCCAGCCAGAAGGCACTCAGCGAGAAACACCTGGCCGTGCTCTCGCAACAGCCCGGCTTCGCTGAGCGCTATCTGGGACAGAGCGAGTCGGGAGAGCCGATCGCGCTGGAAGAAGGCGCGCGGCTGCGTCAGCCGACGCTGGCCGCAACGCTCTCGCGTCTGGCAGATGCCGGACTCGAAGACTTCTATCGTGGCGAGCTTGCGGCCCGCATGGCACAGGAGCTGGAAGCCGCCGGCAGCCCGCTTCGCCTGGCAGACCTCAACGGCTATCGCGCCCAGCGTGTCACGCCGCTCAAGGTGCGCCTGCGCGATAGTGAGGTATACAACCTGCCCGCCCCGACCCAGGGTCTGGCCACGTTGATGATTCTGGGGCTCTACGATGACTTGAGCGCGAGGCACGGCATCAGTGAGGCGGACGGCAACACACCGCGTCACCTGCATGCGCTGATCGAAGCCACCAAGCGCGCCTTCCTGGTACGTGACAGCTTGATCACCTCGCCGGAATGCCTCGAAGGTGGCCTGGCGGGCAGTATCGCCACTCAACAGAGGCATCTTGCCGCGGAGGCTCTGGCAGAACAGGCAGCCAGGGTCGACATGCAGGCCGCCCTTGGCTGGCCCTACGAACCCGCCGAGGGCGACACCATCTGGATGGGCACCACGGACAGTGACGGCACCACCGTCAGCTTCATCCAGAGTGTCTATTGGGAGTTCGGCAGTGGCCTGGTACTGCCCAGCAGTGGTGTGATGTGGCAGAACCGTGGGCTGGCATTCGATCTGGCGCCGGATAGACTGCGCAGCCTGGCGCCGGGCCGCAAGCCCTTCCACACTCTCAACCCCTCACTGGCCTGCTTCGATGATGGCCGCGTGATGGCCTTCGGCACCATGGGCGGCGAAGGCCAGCCGCAGACCCAGGCGGCTGTCTTCACGCGCATAGCCCGCCACGGCATGTCACTCCAGGACGCCATCAGCGCCCCACGCTGGTTGCTCGGCCGCACCTGGGGGGATGTCAGCACCAGCCTCAAGCTCGAATCACGCCTCGCGGGCGAGATGGCTCAGACACTCGCGGCCATGGGCCATGAGGTGGAAGTCCTCGATGAGGCCTTCAGCGATACCCTCGGGCACGCCGGCGCCGTGATGCGCCACCCGGATGGACAGGTCGAGGCCGCACACGACCCACGCAGCGATGGTGGCGCGGCGCTGACCTGATGAAAACCGGCCAGTGTCATATCAAGAACTGGCCGGCTTCTTGCTTATTTCGTGGGGGATGAAGCCTTCCGCCTGACTCCTACCGCGACCCCATGCTGAGCATCAATCGCCACACAGAATGACAAGGAGAACTGGCACCCTTAGTTTAGATATTCCTTATCCATAAACAATGAAAAGACTGCGACACGACCTTCATCTGCACTCATAACAACGACAGAGCGACTCACCACAATGACAACAGCTTCCTTCATGACTCCCCGCCGCCTTGTAGCTGCCATCTCGATCGCCGCCTGCTCTCTGGCCTATGGCATCCAGGCCAACGCCGCGGACCACCCGGGGGTGAAGATCTATGCCACCGGCGGCACCATTGCGGGTAGCTCAGCCTCTTCCACAGACACCACCAATTACAAATCCGGCAGCATCGGCGTGCAGGCGCTGCTGGATGCCGTGCCGGAGCTGGCTGATGTCGCCGAGGTGACCGGTGAACAGATCGCCAATACCGGCAGCAGCAACATCGATCAGGAAATCCTGCTCAAGCTGTCAAAGGCGATCAATGAAGAACTTGCGACGGACACCACCCACGGCGTGGTCATCACCCACGGCACCGACACGCTGGAGGAGACCGGCTTTTTCCTGGATCTCACCGTCAACAGTGACAAGCCGGTGGTAATGGTGGGCGCCATGCGTCCAGCGACAGCCATCAGCGCCGATGGCCCCTTCAATCTGCTGGAGGCGGTCACCCTGGCCGCCGATGAGGGCGCAGAGGGTCGTGGGGCGATGATCGTGCTGAATGACCGTATCGGCTCGGCGTATTACACCACCAAGACCAATGCCATCATGATGGACACCTTCAAGGCGACCGAGCAGGGCTATCTGGGTGCCTTCATCAGTGGCAAGCCGCACTTCTATTACACTCCGGCGACACCCACCGACAAACCTCACTTCGATGTGACATCCCTCGATGGACTGCCGAAGGTCGATATCATCTACGCCCACCAGGACATGGACCCGGCGCTGTTCACCGCCGCCCTCGACAATGGAGCCAAGGGCATCGTGATCGCCGGAAGCGGCAATGGTTCGATTCCGGACACCGTCAAGCCGCTGGTCAAGCAGGCGATGGCGGATGGCATCCCGGTCGTGCGCAGCACCCGTACCGGCAATGGCATCGTGACGGCCAAGGAAGAAGGCATCGGCAGCGGTGCACTCAACCCTCAGAAAGCGCGCATTCTGCTCTCGCTGGCGCTGACGGAAACCGATGACATGGACAAGGTACGTAGCTACTTCGAGTGAGCCGGCAGTCAGTGGCATGACGAGATGTGACTGACCCTCAATGCAAAAAGGGACTGCCCAGGCAGTCCCTTTTTGCTGCATCACCTATTTGTCGAGGCGTGAAACGCCAACACTTCTTCAAGGCGCATTGCGCTGCGAGGGGCTGCGGGTGAAGGCGCCGGGGCGCTTCTCACCCTCTTCGCTCTCGTGATAACGCCTGGCGGCATTCGCCCACCAGGCAAGTTGTTCGAAGGCGCGCTCGAGATAGCCAGCCCATTCCCGTGCATCGTGCCCCTCGGAGTAGCCGCCATCCTCGTTGAGCACTTCCTGCGCTCTGGGAACATGAATCATCGCCGAGACCGGCAGGCAGCCCAGCTCCGACAAGAAGGTGCGCATGTTGACCGCTGCGCGTACCCCACCCCACTGACCTGCGGAATAGGTCGCGATCACCGAGGGCTTATAGGAGTAAAGCGAGCTGCCGAAGTGATTCAGCAGATTGGCCAACGCCGGACTCATGGAATGGTTGTACTCGGGGCTGACCATGACGTAACCATCCGCCGCTTCGATTTGCTGGGCGAGATTGAGCAAGTCCTGGGGGGCATTGCGCTGCGCATAGGAAAACAGCGGCTTGAAGGGGTCTGCCAGATCGTAATCCAGTGGATCGATCAACACCGCCTCATGGCCACTTTCCTTGAGCTGTGCGACGCAGCACCTGGCGACCCTCTCCCCAAGACGTGCAGGTGCAGGGGGTGTGCTGGTTCGCACCGACCCCAGAAAGACGAGAATCTTCAGCGCCATTGTTCTCTCCTTGTGGCGAGCCCCATGAAATGAATTCCTGTGCTCGATATTCGCTCTTCCATTGCATCATATCCCGAACTCTGAATACCGATGCACTACGTTGCAGGACACTGCATCAATCTTCGTGATGCACCTGACACAGATCATGAATATGCATTCTCAGCCATACATTCCCAGCCATGCATTCCCTACCATGAATGTCCTGCCTGACTGCTTTGACTCTTTCCCCTTCCTTCATTGATTGCTGAGCCATCACCTTTGCAAAACTCGCAAGGGGCATGGCCTGCTGGCAATGAAGCACGTCACCCACAGTATCTGCAATTGGCGGCTGATGACTCCCTGCGAAGGTAGCGCAGGAGAGTATTTGATGTTGCGTCAGCAGCCCCACCATTTCTCATGCCAATGCCACTCTCATGCCTCGAGGAGCCAAAGGCCTCAAGGCCAACCACATGCCCGCCTGCAACAAGGTAGAAAAGCGCAACTTCATCCCTTTTGGCGTCATGTAAGCCACTTATAACGACGTTACCGTCACATACAGACATCATCCGCCAAGTCGACTTCATTTCATCAGCGCGCTGACGAGCCTGCTGTCTACACCATCTTCGCCACATCCAGCCCCGCGTCATGATGCTGCAACAAACATGCATTAAAACTAATTAAGTGTTAGCTTTGTCATCCCAAAAGCATGAGAAAACTAACCAACCTCATGACACGAGGAGACAGAAAGGGAATGCAGGACACTCAGGACATTACTGTCATTCAGCAGTTCACCTCATCTTTCACCCATCAAGCCCATCGCGAGACAGTGTCTTTCTTTGGTCGCAATCACCCGCTCTTCCGCCAGGTGCTCACGCTACGTGAAGACCACCACAGCGCCTCGAAGGCCTACCTCAAGAAGCACCCTGATCACGATGATGTGATCGACAGCAACAGTCAGCATATCTGCCTGATGGACACCCAGCTTGACACGGTACTGGGCAGCATTCGCGTCACCCCCGGTAGTCTCGAGTCGCGCACACTCTTCGATGACAGCGATGCAGTGTCCATCCCGGAGGGCGCCATCTATGAGTTCAGTCGGCTGGTGATGGCGCCGGAGGCCAAGCGTTTTTCCCACGGCAATCTGCTGATGGCAGCCGCAGCACGTCATGTCAGATCTCGAGAAGGCGATGGCATTCTGGCCTTGTGCAAACGCGCCAACATGAAGATCTTCAAGCGTTTCGGCCTGCTGCCGATCCACGATGCCACGCTCCGGACCGACAGACACCTCGGAGATCTCTACATGGTGTATGCCAGCATGGAGACCATCATGCACACGGCGAAACAGCGATATTCAGCGCCCGAACAAGCGCCACAGTCAGCGGATCTCTCACCAGACGCTACTTCGTTCTCGCCGGGCCCAGGCATCGCAAGCCAACCTGTCTGAACGTAGAAGACACACCAGTACCGCGTCGTCCGCCAGTCTGTGCACTGACAGTTCACGTCTGATCTTGCGCGCATGCCACGAGGCCAAGCTACCTTCCCCCTCATTTGTCATTCCCACTTGCAGTTGCTGAGGCTTTGCATCACTATTGAATGATAATGATTATCATAATCATGGCGATTCACTTAGACGATACCCAGTCACGGGAGGGCCTCATGGACGAATGGAAGCGTGAAACACAGGCAGGCAATGTGTTGTTCGAACAGGGCGACTACGCCATGGCAGAGCAGCACTATCTCAGCGCCTGCCATTTTGCCGACATCTTTCTGATGCCCTCAGCAGACCCGGATGGCGGCGTCGCGGCACTGGTCGTGAGCTACCAAAATCTGGCAGAGCTCTATCGCGCCCAGGGCCAACATCCGCAAGCGATGCGCGCCCTTCAGGCTGCCCATGCGCGCCTATCCCACGCGCTCTCCGCCCCGGGTCTTTGCCATGCCCATCAACAAGCCCTGTTACGCGGCAGCGGCCAGGTACGTATGGAGATCATGAACACCGTGCAATGGCTCGGCGTTACCGCGCGACGGACTCACCAGGCGAACCCCGCGGGATACTCCCCGACGCGGGTTCATCACTGACTCTCACCCTCACAGGAGATACGGCATGAAGAAAATCCTCACCGCGAGCGGACTGCTGTTGCTGACCGCCGCCAATACGGCCCTGGCCCACCCGGGACATGACCACAGTGACTGGAGCAGCCCACTCGTTCACACCCTGTTCTATGGTGCCATCGCAGCCATCATCGGTACCGCGTTCTTCGTCATTCGTCAGTCGCGTCACAAGCGCCAGAACACTCAGCAAAAGGAGGATTGAGCATGATTCACGCCCTGCTTCGCGGCATTGACCGCCTGGTATCAGTCCCTGCAGTTTCCGCGCACTGTGATATTCCCTGCAAGATCTACGACCCGTCTGCTGCACAGGTCGCGGCACTCAGCGTGATTCGTTTCATGGACCTCATCAATGAGCTGGGTCAGAAGGACAGCCTGACACTGTCAGATCAGGCATTGCTCGCACGCCTGGTGGAGCAGAAGGAAAGCCACGCCGAGAAAGCCAAGCACGAGATCCGTATCATCTGGGGCGATTACATCAAGCAGCCGCAGCGTGACGCCTACCCAAATATCGATTCACTGGTGCACAGCATCATGCTGGCCGGTTCTGCCTGCAAACAAGGCATCGAGCGCGACAAGGGTGAGAAGCTACTGACGCTCATCAATGAATTCGCCGCGGCGTTCTGGGATACCAAGGGGCTTACCACCTTTACCGCCACCTGCCCGTATCCGCCGTCTGAAAGCGTCGTCTATCCGAAGCTGGATTGATGGTTGTCTCATGACGTGTAGCAGGAAGTGCGAACGAATGGATAACGAGTGAACTGATGCCCATCGGACTCTACCGTGTCAATGGTGTCAGCATGTCTCCCGGCCTTGCGCCGGGAGATTACGTCGTGACGCTGAAACGCTGGAAATCGCGCTATCGCATCGGCGATATCGTGGTGGCACAGCACCCTCACTACGGCCGCATCATCAAGCGCATCCGCGCGATACAGCCAGACGGCATGCTATGGCTGGAAGGCACCCATCCTGACAGTACCTCGACTGAAAAGATGGGCTTGTTGTCTTGTCACCTGGTCAAGGGGCAGGTAATCCACACCTTCTCTCAAGACTCTCCGTGAGCCTTTCTTTGCCACTTGCCATGACTCCCCTGTGATATCCCATCTCTCTGCTCACCCTCACACCACCTTCATCAGCCTCAGCGCGTCATAGATCGCCGCATGGGTATTGCGGGTCGCGACGGCGTCGCCGATGCGATAGAGCTGGAAGCTTCCCTCTGCTGCGCGCTCGGTGTGCTCAGGACTTGGGCCGTCCGCCGGTTGGGCGAGTCCTTCGATCAGGGCGTCATAGTCCACTGCCCCGCCGTTGCGCGAGTAAGGTTTCAGCTCGAAGTAAAGATCTTCCATCGGGCGGGCACCGTAGTTGACGACCACCTGATCGACGATTCGCTGATCCGCGTAGGCGCCGGTCCCCTTGCCCTGCGCTACGGCGTCATCCAGGTAATCACTGCCGATATGGGCGATCAGCTGGCCCTCCTCACTGCGCGTGACACTGCCGAGACGATAGGTCGGCGTGAAAGTGACGGCAAGGCGTTGCAGGCTGCGCATGTAGGGCACCAGATTCATGGCCATGATTTCCGGCGCGAAGGTGCGGTCTGGCGTCATCATCTCGAGCCTGGCCCCGCTGTTGGCGATCATCTCGGCGGCCTGGAGTGCTGCGTGGTCTCCCGCGTCATCAAACAGCAGCACGTTGCGGCCAGGCGTGACATGGCCGGAGAGGATGTCCCAGCTGGAGACGACCAGCTCGCTGCCGACCTGCGGCATGTCTTCCTCGGGATAGCCACCGGTGGCGACGATGACGACATCGGGATGTTCCGCCAGCACATCCTCTGCTTCCGCGAAGACGTTGTAGCGAATCTGGACGCCGAGCGCCTCGCAGCGACTGATTCGCCAATCGATGATGCCGATCATCTCGCGACGCCGCCCGCTCTGCGCGGTGAGGCGAATCTGGCCACCGGGTTGATCGGCGGCTTCCAGCACTACTACCTGATGCCCACGTTCACCGGCGACACGTGCGGCCTCGAGCCCTGCCGGACCCGCCCCGATGATCACGACCTTTCGGATGACCTCGGCAGGCGTGATGTCATGCGGTTGCTCCAGCTCCCGCCCGGTGGCGGCGTTGTGGATGCAATAGGCGGAGCCACCCTGATAGATGCGATCGAGACAATAATTGGCCCCGACACAGGGGCGAATATCCTCTTCCTTGCCGGCCAACAGCTTGCGCACGATATGCGGGTCCGCCATGTGGGCACGCGTCATGCCGACCATGTCGACCTTGCCGGTGGCGATGGCATGGCGTGCGGTGGCGATGTCCTGAATCTTGGCACCGTGGAAGGTCGGGAAATCCATCGCCTCACGAATCTGTCCCGCGAAGTCCAGGTGCGGCGCACTGGCCATGCCCTGGATCGGGATGACATCGGTAAGGCCCGCATCAGTATCAATATGGCCGCGTACCACATTGAGAAAATCGACCTGACCGCTATCGCGCAGCAGGCGCGAGACTTCCAGACCATCATTGGCATCCAGCCCGCCACTCAGACATTCATCCCCGGTGTAGCGAACGCCGACGATGAACTCCTTGCCCACCCGGGCGCGAATGGCGCTCAACACTTCCATGGTGAAGCGCAGTCGATTCTCGAGACTGCCGCCGTAGGGACCCTCCAGGATATTGGTCAGCGGTGACCAGAACTGGTCCATCAGATGGCCATAGGCCTGCAGCTCGATACCATCGAGCCCGGCCGCCTGCATGCGCTCGGCGGCGTCGGCGTAGTCCTGGATCAGGCGTGTGATGTCCCAGTCCTCGACCCGCTTGGGAAAGGCCCGATGCGCCGCCTCACGGCGATGGGACGCCGAGACCGCCGGCAACCAGTCGGCCTTGTCCCAGCGCGTCCGACGCCCCAGGTGTGTGAGCTGGATCATCACCGCAGTACCGTGCTCATGGCAGGCATCGGTCAGCTCACTCATCCAGGGCACCACCTCATCGCGCCAGGCAAGGATATTGTTGAACACCGGCGGGCTGTCCTTGGCCACCGAGGCGGAGCCCGCCGTCATGGTCAAGGCGATGCCGGCGCGCGCACGCTCCTCGTGATAGGCGCGATAACGCGCCTTGGGCATGCCATCTTCCGGATAGGCAGGCTCGTGAGAGGTCATCATCAAGCGATTCTTGAGGGTCAGATGCTTGAGCGTGAACGGCGTGAGCAGCGGGTCCTGAGCCATGTGGCCTCCTGAAGAGCAGACAGCGAGAACAGGGGTGTCTTTATTGAGTACACCTGTGTACATACGCTGACTATAGTCCTAGGCTTCAGGCCATGCGTCAGTGAACACGCGGTTCTCGCCCGGCTGACGCAGCCAGACTCGTCGTTGTCGCAAACAGCATGCTCATGCTGTCAGCGCGATCGACCTTACATGATCCCCAGCATCCCCGGCCTTTCAGGAGACCCCCCATGCCAGAGTCCCCAAGTGTCCCTCCAGCAAGTGACGGCGCCCAGGCTGCCGGGCGCGGCAAGGCCGAAGACTGGCTGGAAGCCGCCTATCAGCAACTGTTGCAGGGCGGCGTGGATTCAGTGCGCGTCCTGACACTGGCCAAGACGCTGGGGCTGTCACGCACCAGCTTCTACTGGAGCTTCAAGGACCGCGACGCCTTGCTCAGCGCGCTGCTGGCGCGCTGGGATGCTCACAATACCGCTGGCTTGATCGGTCGCTGCGAGCAATACGCCGCCACGGTGGTGGAAGCCATGCTCAATGTCTTCGACTGCTGGCTGGATACGTCCCTGTTCGATTCACGCTTAGAGCTGGCGATCCGCAACTGGTCCTCTCAGAACGGGGAAGTTGCCGCTGCCGTCGCCCGCGCCGATCAGGCACGCATTCAGGCGCTGACCCGCATGCTGATGCGCTACGGCCAGCCCGAGCAACTCGCCAACGTGCGGGCGCGCACCACCTATCTGACCCAGATCGGTTACCTGTCGATGCGCACTCAGGAAAGCGTCAGCGAGCGCATCAGCCGGGTCGCCGAGTATGTCGAGGTCTTCGTCGGCGAGCGCTGCGAGCCCCAGGAGGTGGCACGCTTCGCGGCGCGACATCCGGCCTGAAACAACAAAGCCCTCACCGACGTCGGTCGGCAAGGGCTTGGCGAAGGGCCGCACTCAGGGTTCAGCCTCGAGCAGAGCTCGCTCAGAAGGCTTCCCACTCCTCCTCTTCACGGCGCTGGGATCCGCGCGCGGCATTTGCCGGGGGCGGGAAAGCTGCCTGCTCGGCATCCGCCTTCGGCTGCGTGTTCCTGTGCGACATGGACTGATGCGACATTGTTGAATTTGCCATGTCCTGAGCGCCCGCCACCTTGAAACCTGCCATCAGCTGCTCCAGTGCCTGAGCCTGAGCGCTCATGCTGCGGGCCGCGCCACTGACCTGATTGACCAGCGTAGTGTTCTGCTGCGTCATCGCATCCAGCTCGCTGACCGCGGTATTCACCTGGCCGACACCGGCACTCTGCTCACGCGCCCCGGCGCTGATCTCGGCGATCATGTCATTGACACGCTCGACACTCGAGAGAATCTCGGCCATCGCCTGGCTGGCGTCCTTCACCTGCGCCACGCCCTGCTGCGTGTGCGAGATCGACTCGTCGATCAGGCCGCGAATCTCGCGGGATGCATCGCTCGAGCGCGTCGCCAGGGTGCGCACTTCCTGCGCGACCACCGCAAAGCCACGCCCATGCTCACCGGCCCGCGCCGCTTCCACCGAGGCGTTGAGCGCCAGGATGTTAGTCTGGAAGGCGATGCCATCGATCAGACTGATGATCTCGCTGATGCGCTCGGCGGAACGATTGATGTCTTCCATGCTCGCCTGCGCCTTGCGCATGTCGTCATTGCCGCGGCGCGCCTGCTCGGAGGTCGAATTGACCAGCTGGCTGGCCTGCTGGGCGGAATCGGCACTGTGCTGCACGGTGGTGGTGATCTCCTCCATCGAGGCCGAGGTTTCCTGCAGACTGGAGGCTGACTGCTCGGTGCGTGCCGAAAGCTCCTCGTTGCCCTGGGCAATCTCGCCGGCGGCCTGATTGACGGCCCCCGTCGTGCCCCGCACCTGCCCCACCACGCGACTCAGGTCCTCGCCGACGCTGTTCATGGCCGCGGTCAGCTTGCCGATCTCATCCTGACGCTGACTGGTGATGCGCTGAGACAGATCGCCCCGCGCCAGCGCCTGAGCCAGTGACACCAGCGCATCCAGCGGACGACTGATCAGACGACGCTCGAGGAAGTAGAGGATACCGGCCACGACCAGCGCCAACAGCAGTGCCAGTCCGAAGACTTGATTGCGGACCTGCGTGATGCCCGCCGTCACTTCCTGCTTGTCGATCGTGGTCGCCACGACCCAGTCCCAGGCCGGATAGTGCTGGAAGCTGGTGATACGATCGCTGTCTTCGCCCGCCAGGCGGTAATCGATCTGACCGCTGTCGGCAGCAAAGAGCGGCGCGAAGGTCGGCTCACCCTGCGCATTCTTGAAATCCATCAGCGAGCGGCCCTGCCACTGACCCGTCGTCAGTACCTTGCCCTGCTGGCCCGGCGCCGTGCTCGCCACCAGACTGAAGTCCTTCTCATGCAGCTGGATATTGGTGATGGTGGCATACAGCTCATCGATCTGCTCGCCGACATCCACCCCGATGAACGAGGCCCCGATGAGGTTGTCATTGAAGTCGGTGATCGGACGATAGCGCGTCATGTAGTGACGGCCCGCCAGATAGAGCATGCCGGTATAGGACTGGCCGGCATTCAGCGCATCCTTGACCCCACCACTCAGCGTCAGCCCGAGCAGGCTTGAACCATCTTCGGTCTTGAGGGTGGTGGCAATGCGCACGAAATCCTCACCATCGCGCACGAAGAAGCTGACCGGCGCACCGGTGCGATTGGCAAAGTCGGCCAGATAACCGGATTGATTGTTGAGCATGAAGCCGGCATTGAGCAGCGCCGGCGCATCGCGCTCGCCTATCGGCAGACGTCGGTCCTCGATCAGCGTGAAATTGTCAGGAATGGTCGCCAGGAAGGCATTGAGCATGCGCGTCACGCTGGACTGCATGGTGGTATCGAACAGCTCGATGGTGTTGGTGATCTGTTGCTGCTGCTGAGCGAGAGCGCGTTCTGTCTCGCCTTCCACCTGATGCATGCTGGCCGTCGAGAACACCAGGCCCAGCGCCGTGAAGGCCGCCATCATCAACAGCAATACCAGCAAGGCGAGCTTGCTGCCGACACTGGCGCGGGCCAGACGCTTTCTTGTTGTCATCACTACGCGATACCCCGATCCAAGAGAGAAGTATCACGTCTATCGGCCACCGGACTCAGAACTGTAGCGATCCTGCTGATGAGTGGGTGCTGACGAGGTCTTGCGAGTTGCTTCTGACCAGCGGCTTGGAGCGCCGCTGGTCAGTACGCCCCCGTTCATGACTCTCTCGGCCATTGCCCCCTAATCCATTACCCCTCAGGGTGTCGCCTGCCACCAGTCATCCAGCAGCTGGCGTTCGGCATCCGTCATCTGGGTCATGTTGGCCAGCGGCATGCTCTTGTCGACCACCGTGCGCTGATGGATACGCATGGCCTGACGCTGGATGTCATCCCAGCCATTGAAGGCCACGCCGGCTGCCGGAGCCGTCAAGCCGATCAAGTTCGGCGTGTCACTGTGACAGCCGGCGCAGCGTTGCTCGACGATATGGCTGACCTTGTCTCGCAGGGCCTGATTCTCCCCCGGAGCTTCGTTGCCAGCGGCGCTGCTGGACGTGACAGATGCTGAGGGCGCACTTGTCTCAACAGTCGCGGGCGCTGTCTGTGAGCGTGGTGCGCAGAGCAGGATCACGCCGATCAACGCCAACACTGCCCCCACGGGCACCCAAAGGCGCTTGACGCCCTTGTGATGATCCACCGTGGCGATGCGGATCAGACCGCCCGTCACCAGTAACAGCAGGATGACGCCGAGGCGATAGTCATTGGCATACAGCAGCGGATAGTGGTTGCTGATCATCATCAGCACCGCAGGCAGCGTGATGAAGGTGTTGTGCACCGAACGCTGCTTGGCGCGCTGGCCGTGGATCGGGTCCGGCGTTTCCCCACGCTGGGCGGCGGCCAGCAGCGCCTTCTGCCCCGGGATGATCACATTGAAGACGTTGCCCGCCATGATGCTGCCCATCAGTGCGCCCATCAGCAGGAAGGCGGCACGGCCCGAGAACAGTTCGGTCGCGCCCCACGCCGCCAGCGTCAGCCACACACCGACCGCGACGAACAGCGCCCCCGCATGGCGCTTGAAGGGACTGCGGCACAGCGCCTCGTAGCCCAGCCAGCCACCGACGAGCACGCCCAGAGCGCTGCACACGGCCACGGTGCCGCTCATCTCGAACACGCGCGGGTCGATCAGGTAGGCGTGAGGCTGCAGCAGGTAGATCAGCGTGAAAAGCCCCATCCCGGACAGCCAGGTGACGTAGGCTTCCCACTTGAACCAGTGAATCTCGCTGGGTAGCCGTTCGCTGACCCCATCATGGCGAAACAGATGGTAGAGGCCACCGCCGTGCACCGCCCACAGCTCGCCACCGGGGCGACCATCGACCGCATGAGTGGCCGGCTGTCGCCGATTGTCGAGCCAGATGAAGAAGAACGATGCGCCGATCCAGGCGATCCCTGCCATGACATGCAGCCAGCGGGTCAGCAACATCGCCCAATCGAGAAGATATGCGCTCATGCCGGCTCCTTAGCTGCCGCGGTAGACGCTGTAGGCCCACGGAGTGACCAGCAGCGGAATGTGATAATGGCCGTTGGCCTCCAGCGTGAACTCGACCGGCACGCGGCCAAGCATGCCCCGGCCCACCGCGCGGCTGGCAAAGTAATCCCCTACCTGAAACGTCAGACGATAGACGCCGGAGAGATCAGCGGAAGCGTCGCTTTCCTCAAGCAGCGGTGCATCGAGACGCCCATCGGTATTGGTCGTGACCTCTGCGATCTCGTGAAAGTGACCCTGCGCATCCTGGCGCTCCAGGGTGATATGCACACCGCTGGCAGCGATGCCTTCGGCCTGGTTGAGCACATGCGTCGTCAGTCTGGGCATGGCGATTTCCTGTTCTTGTGTGGGTGTGGCGGGTACGGCTGAGCCCTGTATGCCCAGCTCGTGTACAAATGAAAGCTGTACGATAGAAGGCCGTGTCACTTTTTCTGACCTGATCTGACCTGACCGGTTTTAGTCTGGTCTATTCAGCCCTACCGTCAGCGGTTGGTGGTATTGCACCCGATGAGTGCAATGCTGCATTCTGACCGATCGGTCAAGGTGCAAGCCGTATCTCCCCATGTCAGACGCCTGTCGGTGCCGTCAGGCAGGTCAGGGGCAATACAGCCGTGACGTCAACCGCTGGTACAACGATGCAGCGTGTGACCGAGCGTTGGTCAGGCGCGTTGCCAGCGACGGCATGCGCCTTGCAAGCTGATGATTCCGTGAGCTTTTCAAACCTATCCCCCTCCCTGGAGCAAGGCGCATGCCAATCGAGACCCCGATGCACTATCTGGTGATGCTGGACACGCTCGACGCCCTGCCCCCCGAGGCGCTGGCACGACGCTTGAGTGGTCTCTATGAGCACTCGGACTGGGTGGTGGAACGCGCCGCGGCAGAGCGCCCATTCGCGAGCATGGAAGTCCTGCTGACGGCCTGTGCCAATGCGGTACGCCAGGCCAGTGATGCCGAGCGCCACCAATTGATTCTGGCCCATCCTGAGCTGGCTGCCGGCAAGCTGGAGACCCTGACGCCCGCCTCGCAGGGCGAGCAACGAGGCGCAGGGCTCGATCAACTCGATGACACCACCCGTGAACGCTTCCTGACGGCCAATGCCGACTACCAGGCGCGTCATGGCATTCCGTTCATCATCTGCGTCAAGGGCCACAGCGCCTCAAGCATTCTCGAGGAACTGGAGCGCCGTCTGCCGCAACCCACCGAGGTGGAATACCAGGAGGCTCTGACCCAGATAAATGCGATCGCTGCAGTGCGCCTGCCGGGTCTGCTCGAGGCCAGCTAGCGACGAGCGCCGTGGCGCCCGCACAGGCGTTGTGTCTCATGTGACTGTCTTATCCGTTCTATCTCATGCGCACTGTGTTACACGTACTTGGCAGCCACGGCCTCGATACTGGCGATCAGTGCCGCCAGGGCCTTGGCGACATCGTCTTCGGTCACCGCCTCCAGCGGGTGGTGGCTGATACCGCGCTCACAGCGCAGGAACAGCATGCCCACCGGGCACAGATGGCTGACTGCCATGGCGTCATGCCCGGCGCCACTCGGCAGCCGGAATGGCGTCTGACCGGTGACGGCGATGCCGGCATCGACGGCCTGCATCAATCCCTCGTCACAGGCCACGGCATCGGCTGCATGCGTCTGCTCACAGTGGAAGGTGAGGCCCCGTCGCGCCGCGATTCGATGCGCCTCGTTCAAGAGTTCATCCAGCGCCCGGTCCCGCTGCGCATCATCCAGCGCGCGGATATCCAGACTCAGCGCCGCCCCACCGGGAATCACGTTCACCGCCCCGGGCCGCAGCTCGCAACAGCCTACGGTCGCGACCAGCGAGTGGTCCGCCATGTCAGCGCGCCTGCCCGCCTGGACATCACGCGCCAGGGCTTCCACCGCCAGTGTCCACTCCGCCGCCGCACATAGTGCATCCTGTCGCAGTGCCATCGGCGTGGTGCCGGCATGCCCCGCCTGACCGACGAAGTTGACCGCGAAGCGTCTCGCACCAGCGATCCCCGTCACGGTGCCCAGCGCCAGATTCTCGGCCTCCAGCACAGGGCCCTGTTCGATGTGGACTTCCAGATAGCCCAACGGCGGGTTCTCCTGCAGGCTGGCCCTGGCAGCCGTCTGTCCGGAGAGCCCGAAGCGTTCGAGCGCATCCCCCAGCGAGATGCCGTCCTCGTCCTCCACGATCTCCCACCCTGGCTGCCAGCGACCCGCGATGGCATGACTACCGAGCAGGGTCGCTCCGAAGCGGGTGCCCTCTTCATCGCCGAAACCGACCACTTCCAGCGCGAAGGGCAAGCGGCTTCCCCCACTCTCCTCGGCACGCTGGCGGAAGTGGGTCAGCGCCGCGACCCCCAGCAAGACGCCGAGAATGCCGTCATAACGGCCGGCATCCGGCACGCTGTCCAGGTGGGAACCGATCACCAGCCGTGGCACCTCACGCTCACTGGATAGCGTTTCCGGGCACCAGCGCCCCCAGAGATTGCCGGCGCCATCCTGCCAACTTTGCAGACCGGCAGCCTTGAGCCAGCCAGCCGTGGTGGCGTTGGCGGCGGCGTGTTCAGGCGTCAGATAGCGACGGTCGATCCCGCTATCGCTGCGTGAGATCGCCGCCAGAGTGTCACAGGCGGCCAGCACATCGGCGGCCGTTTCCAGCGGCGCGATGGCGTCTGGTCTCATGGATCCTGCATCGCTCATGGCTGGCCTCCCGTGGTGAGGTCGGCGTGGCCATTAGCCGTCTGCCCCTGCTGCTCTTGATAGAAATCCAGCGCGGCGCCGACGCCACCGCCGACCACCGTCTTGACGCCCCCCCGGCGCAGAGTCTGTTCCAGCGCCGCCAGCGTGGTCAGCACGGTATCGCGACGCGCGTTGTAGCCCATCACGCCAAGACGCCAGACCTTGCCGTGCAGCAGGCCGAAACTGGTGCCGATCTCGATGCCGAAATCCTCCAGCATGCTGCGGCGCAGGCCATCGCCATCCAGGCCGTCGGGAATCATCACCGCGCTGACGTTGTTCATGCGGTGAGCCTGGTCGCCGAACAGCACAAGCCCCAGTCCCTTCAAGCCCTCGACCATCGCCTGGCCATGCAGCGCATGGCGTGCGATGGCGTTGTCCATGCCTTCATTGACCAGCAGGCGCGCACACTCACGTGCGCCATACAGCATGCTGGTGGCTTCGGTGTGGTGATTGAGACGCAGCTCACCCCAGTAATCGAGCACCATGGAGAGATCGAAATAGTTGGAGCGTATGCGCGCGCCCGGCTCCGCCAGTCGATCCGCCCCGCTGCTGATACCTGCCTCGACATGGCGACGGGAATGCACCACCTCCACTGCGCGCGGCGACAGCGTCAACGGCGAGCTGCCTGATGGCCCGGCGAGACATTTCTGCAAGCCGGCGGTGACGGCGTCCAGCCCCCACTCATCGGTCTTGAGAGGATTGCCCGCCAGCGAGGCCGTGGCATCGCTGTAGAACAGCACGCCTTCGCGGTGGCAGATGGCGCCGATGTCTTCCAGCGGCTGGCACATGGTGGTCGAGGTATCACCCTGCACCAGCGCCAGTACACTGGGCTTCACGTCGCGAATGGCGGCTTCGATCTGCTCCGGGCGGAATACCTGGCCCCACTCGCATTCCAGCGTATGCACCTCGGCACCGCAGCGCTCGGCGATCTCACGCAGCAGATGACCGAAGCGGCCGAAGATCGGCACCAGCACACGCTCCCTCGGCTGGATCAACGAGACCAGCACCGCCTCGATGCCGGCACGCGAGGTGCCATCGATCAACAGGGTGGCATCATTGGTGGTCTCGAAGACGCCGCGATAGAGCTGCATCGTCTCGTTCATGTAATGCGTCATCGCCGGGTCGTACTGACCGATCAAGGGAGCAGAAAGCGCACGCAGCACTCGCGGGTCCGCATTGATCGGGCCGGGGCCCATCAGCAGGCGCTGGGGAGGATGAATCTGGTCAAAGGTCGGGCTCACGGTCGCTCCTCGTGCAGCAGGGCATGGAATGCGGGAAGACTCGCCAACTCGCCGAGCCTCATGCCCAGACTACTGCAACAAGTGCGCCAGAATTTCAGGAATGAAACAAATGTTGAATTTCTGGTGTATTCGACGTGAGCCACCGCCCTGTCATGGCGTGCGCCTCGAGTGACAGAACGCCACCTGGTGCAAGACAGCATAACCACAAGATAACGCTATAAGATTGCTGACCACACTGCTCGGTGTCGCCCTGACAGTGCATGCCTTGCCTGCCAGGCACCATGACGGGGCATGAATGAGCTGGATCGACGCTTTCATTACCTGTTTCATGCGCCGCCGCTCACTGCCCGAGGCTGAACTCGCCACATGAGTCTGTTATACAAGGAGGCATCGGATGAGTGAGGGTTGCCTCATCCGACCTGATCATCGCTGCCGGAGAGCCACATGACGCTGGAACAACGCCTGGAACGAGCAACGGAACTGGCCAAACAGGCTGGTGAACGCATGGTGCAAGCGCGCGAGAAACAGGGTTTCGCGCACCATTACAAGAAAGGCGATGAGCTGGTCACCGACATCGACGTGGCGATCGACACCTTCCTGGCGGAAGCGCTCGAAGCCGAATTTCCCGAGGATGCGCGCCTTACCGAAGAGCTGTCGCCCGAGCGGGACGTGATCGGTACCAAGGGCGGTCTGTGGGTGATCGACCCCATCGACGGTACCGTCAATTTTGCCCATGGCCTGCGCCATGTCGCCGTATCCATTGCCTGGTGCGAGCGCGGCAAGATCCAGATGGGAGTCGTGCATGCGCCCTTCCTCGGCGAGACCTTCACCGCCATCCGCGGCAAGGGGGCCTGGCTCAACGGCGAGAGCATCTCGGTCAGCGAGACCGATGAGATGAGCCGCGCGCTGGTCGCGACCGGCTTCCCCTACAACCGCGACAGCCGCCCGCCGCTTCTCAAGCGTCTCTCGGCGATGCTGCTGGTCTGTCAGGATGTGCGCCGCAACGGCAGTGCCGCGCTGGACCTCTGTGATGTGGCGTGCGGACGACTGGATGCCTATTACGAAAGCGTTTCCCCCTGGGATTTTGCGGCAGGCCTTCTGATCGCGCGTGAAGCCGGCGCACGCACGGGTCATCTGTATCGCTGTCCGGACGGCATTCCCGATGAGCTTTATGGCGAGAATATCGTGGTGGCCTCACCGGCCTTGCATGCCCCGCTCAAGCGCCTGCTGGAGGAAGCCGATGCCAGTTCAGGGCTGCCGGGGCTGTAGGGGAGGCACTTGGTAAAGTGCTGAAGTGCTGGGTAGAAGACTTTAGAGATACGGCTGTGATGACCTGACTTTCAGGACATGTCTTTCATGACCTGACTTTAGTTACAAACTGCCGCTGCAATACACAAGAGCCCCGCCAATTGGCGGGGCTCTTGTGTTTCTGGCTGGCAAGCTCTCGGCATCAATCACCCAGATTGCCGCCCTTCTTCTTGCCCTTGGCGGCCGACTTGCTGGTGTCTTTGCTGGTGTCTTTGCTGGCATCTTTGCTGGCAGAGTCCTTGCTCGCCGCCTTCTTGTCAGCGCCGGCCGCTTTCTTGCTGGCAGACTTGGCTGCTGGCTTGCTGGCCGCCTTCCCTTTGACGCTGGCCTTGCCGGTGGCAGCACCTTGAGGGGCGGCAGCGGCGGTGTCGGTTGATCCAGTCTCAGCGGCCTTGCCGGCGACTGGCGCCGACGCCACCGTCGGCTCCTTGAGCAGGCTCAGGCGCTGGCCGATTTCCTGCCACAGGCTGCGATAGCTGACGGCCGGTGAGCTGTTGCGCGAAAAAGTTCCGATGGGTTTGCGCTCGATTCCCATGCGCTCTACCACGCTGGAATACGGGATACAGCCACTGAGCTGCAGCGGATAATCCTGCTTGAGCGATTCCATCACATCCTTGTGCAATGTCTTGCGGCGATCCACCAGAGTGAAGAACGGCCAGACGGGCACATCGAGATCGATCTCGGCCAGATAGGCGTTCAATTGCTCAAGGGTACGCAGCGACAGAACCGTGGGAATGATCGGCACCAGCAGGGTATCGGCAGAGGCGAAGACCTGCTCGGAAAGACTGGAAATGCTCGGCGGGCAATCGAGGATGACGAGGTCGTAGTCATCGCGAACCGGCTTGAGGACCTTGCGCAGTCGGGTACGCTTCTCTTCCTCGAGAATGTGGTCGAGGTTGCGGTAGGAGAATTCCGCCGGCAGGACATCTAGGTTCTGATAATCCGTGGAACGGATGACGCGGGACATGTCCTGCTTGCCGCTGATCAGCTTCTCGACCCCGCCCTTCAGCTTGGGCTTGGTACGCACATAAAAGGTCGCAGCGGCCTGCGGATCAAGATCCCACAGCAACACACGCAGGCCACTGTTGGCGGCACAATGCGCCAGATTGATGGCAGAAGCGGTCTTGCCCACGCCCCCTTTGATGCTGTACACCGCAGCGATTTTCATGGCTCCCTCCCGTCATTCCAGATGGTGCAACGTTAGCACAATCCGGTGCCGTGTCCCTGACTGACAACGGCGAAACGAGAGAAAATGATATGACAGTTTTATGTCAGACAGGCTCTCGCTCATCGACCAGGCCGCGCTTGAGCAACTGGTTCGTGAGGCGATTGAGCAACAATCCGTACATCGGCAGGAACAGCAATATCGAGATGGCCAGCTTGATCGCGTAATCCACCCAGGCGATCTCGACCCAGTGAGCCGCCATGAAGGCATCAGGCCCATTGCGGAACGCCACCGAGAAGAAGGCAAAGGTGTCAGCGAGATTGCCGAACAAGGTCGACGCCAGCGGCGCGATCCACCAGTGGGCATTGCGACGCAGACGATCGAATACCTGGATGTCGAGCAACTGGCCGATCACGTAGGCAATGAAGCTTGCCAGCGCGATACGTGCCACGAACAGGTTGAAGTCAGCCAGTGCTTCTACCCCTGCAAAGCTGCCCGCCTGAAACATCACCGACACCATGTAGCTGACCAGCAACGCCGGCAGCATGACCAGCGCAATGATGCGCCGCGCCTGATACTTGCCGAACAGACGCACCGTCAGATCCGTTGCCAGGAAGATGAACGGGAAACTGAAGGCGCCCCAGGTGGTATGGAAGCCGAACAGGGTCATCGGCAACTGTACCAGGTAATTGCTGGCGGTGATGATGAGGATGTGAAACAGGGCCAGGGCGACGAGTGCGCGCTGCGTCTGGGCAGACGAGAGGAGTAGCATTGCAGGTCCTTTTTGGATCAAAGCCGTCGTCCAGGGGTGAGGGAACCCTGTCACGAGCGTGTTGAGGTTTGCATCGTTCATTCTGACATCGCTGCCATCGACCGGCCTTCGGCCGCTGACGCCTTGGCGCAAGCGATTGAGCGCTACTGGCAAGCGGCAGCCGACATGCTCCACTGACAACCGCAAGGAGGCTTGCACGTCGTCAGAACGCAAAATGGCCGCGCATCGTATCACGATGCGCGGCCATTGACAGGTACCTGCGGGTAAAATCTGGCCAGAGGGTCAGGCCGTCTGTCTCCCTTGGCACCCCTTACGTTGCAAAGAAAGCGATGCAATGAAAGCGAGTATCAGAGTCACTTCTTCCAGATGCTGGCATCGACCTTGCCCTTCAGCTCCGGGAACTGCTCCGGATCAAAGGTCGGTTCCTTGCCGGCCTTATGCTGACGGTCGTAATCCTTGAAGATACGGAAGGCCAGCGGCGACAGCAGCAGGATGGCGATCAGGTTGATCAAGGCCATCGCACCCATCGACAGGTCCGCGAAGTTCCAGATGTTCTTCAGGCTGGCGACAGCACCGAGCATGACCATGCCGAGGACGGCGAAGCGGTAGACCATGATGACGGCCTTGGCGTTCTTCTTGCCTGAGATGTACTCGATATTGGACTCACCATAGGAGTAGTTGGCCACCAAGGAGGTGAAGGCGAACAGCAGAATGGCGATCGCCACGAAGCCGCCACCCCAGCTACCGACCTGTGAGGACAGCGCCGCCTGAGTGATCTGGATGCCGTCATTGCCGCCATCGTTGCCCAGGGTGCCGCTCATGATGATGATGGCTGCGGTCGCGGTACAGATGACCAGGGTGTCGATGAACACGCCCAGCATCTGGACGAAGCCCTGAGACGCCGGGTGCTTGGTGGTCGCCATCGCGGCGGCGTTCGGGGCGGAACCCATACCCGCTTCGTTGGAGAACAGACCCCGCTTGATGCCGTTCATCATCGCCTGGGCGATGGTGTAACCCAGCGCGCCACCCGCGGCCTGCTCAAGACCGAAGGCACTGCGGAAGATGGTACCCAACGCCGCCGGAAGCTCGGTGATGTTGATGGCCACGACGAAGATGGCCAGCAGCAGATAGAGCAGCGCCATGATCGGCACGATCAGCTCGGCGGTACGCGTGATGCGCTTCATGCCACCGAAGATGATCGGCACCATGACCACGACCAGCACCACACCCATGATCCACGGCGGCACGCTGAAGGCCTGCTCCATGGCCAGCGCGATGGAGTTGGACTGCACGGAGTTGAAGGCCAGACCGAAGGCGATGATCAGACACACGGAGAACAGGATCGCCATCCAGCGCTGACCGAGGCCCTTCTCGATGTAGTAGGCCGGGCCACCACGGAAGGTATTGTCATCATGGGAGACCTTGTAGGCCTGCGCCAGAGTGGACTCGATGAAACTGGTGGACATGCCGACCAGCGCCGTCATCCACATCCAGAAGATGGCGCCCGGGCCACCCAGGGAAATCGCCACGGCGACACCGGCGAGGTTACCGGTACCGACGCGCGCCGCCAGAGAGGTGGCCAGTGCCTGGAAGGAAGAGATGCCGCCTTCGCTGCCCTGACGAGATGTGGCCAGCAGCTTCCACATGTGTCCGAAATAACGGAACTGGATACCCTTGGTCATGACCGTGAAGAAGAGACCCGCTCCGATGAGCAGGTAAATCAATACACTGCCCCACAGCAGGCCATTGCCTGCATCGATCAACGCCAGGATCGGCGCTGGAATGATGGACGTTGTTTCCGACATGTCGGTCTCGCTTTGGCGGGTTTTTGGTCTTGTCGACGCTGGCAGAGCAACGGAAAGCCCATGACTTTCCTGCGACTGACAGCGAGCAACCACTACGATCGGGTTGCTCGACATGCTTTGGTGAGCGCCATTCTTCATATCCCACGGGGATAAGCAAGAAGAGCCCACTGTAAAGCGGTCTTCTACGCCCGAATTCTAGGGGAAAAATAGCGTAATGGCGGTGTTTTTCACTGCGACCTAGACTTTAGATGAACACGGGAATGTTTCACGTCTTGTTTGGCTCGGGCATAATGCGCCCCCTTCCGGAAGTCGCCGCCTGCCAGTGGCGGCTCAGGACTTGTCGGGCGCATGCTCGCGACTCATCGATTGCCGTTGCGCAACGGCGATCCCGTGAGTGTGCGCTGCGATCAGGCGGTGCAACTCCCTGACACCCACGCACCATAACCGCCATAACGGCACCCGGTAGCGCGCTTTGTCCCGGCGCCTGCCTTTGATTACAGGTGATACATGGAACTGACCAGCTACGCGGCGTCCCCGCTTTCGCTGCTCGCCCCGATCATAGCCATCGGTCTCGCAATACTGACACGTCGTGTCATGCTCTCCCTCGGGCTGGGTATCGTGTCAGGCGCCCTGCTGCTGAATGATTTCTCGCCACTCGTCACGCTGCACTATCTCTGGCAGCAGCTGGTTGCCGTCTTCATCGAGATGCCGGACAGCGGTCAGCTGGCCGAAGCCAGCCTCAATAGCTGGAATGTCTATATCCTGCTGTTCCTTCTGGCATTGGGTGCCATGGTCGGCGTGATCACTCTGGCAGGTGGCACCCGTGCCTTCGGCAACTGGGCGCGGGCGCGAGTCACTACACGCCGTGGCTCGCAGCTGATGACCGTGCTGCTGGGGGTATTCATCTTCATCGATGATTATTTCAATAGCCTGGCCGTAGGCAACATCTGCCGTCCGCTGACCGATCGTCAGGGACTGTCGCGCGCGCGCCTGGCCTATCTGATCGATTCCACCGCCGCGCCCGTCTGCGTGCTGACGCCGATCTCCAGCTGGGGTGCCTACATCATCAGCCTGATCGCCGGTATCCTGGCAACGCATCACATCACGGATGTCAGTCCGTTCGGTGCCTTCCTCGAGCTGTCCGCCCTCAACTACTACGCGATTGCGGCGCTGGTGCTGGTGATCGCTTCGGCCTGGTTCGACATCAACTTCGGCGCCATGCGCCGCCATGCCATCGCGGCGCGCGACGGTGAGCTTTTCGATGCCAAGCGCGGCAACCCGCCGGGCAACACCCATGTGGAAGAGTCCGAGCGTGGCCGTCCCATGGACCTGCTGATCCCGATCATCGTGCTGGTCATCGCGACCTTCTTCATGATCGTGCAGACCGGTGCCAGCGCACTGGCCGCCGAGGGCGAGGCCTTCGGCCTGATTCGCGCCTTCGAGCTGACGGATGTCGCCAAGTCGCTGATCATCGGCGGCGCCATCGGCCTGCTGGCCGCGGTAGCGATGCTGCTGCGGCATCGCATGGGCGCTGGTCGCAGTCTCAGCGCCATCGCCCAAGGCGCCAGTTCCATGCTGCCGGCCGTCTACATCCTCGTCTTCGCCTGGTTGCTGACCGGCATCATCGGCTCTCTGGGAACCGGCCAGTACCTGGCCACGCTGGTCGAGGGCGTCGTGTCTCCGACCTGGCTGCCGATGCTGCTGTTCGTGCTCTCCGGCCTGATGGCCTTTGCCACCGGCACCAGCTGGGGCACCTTCGGCATCATGCTGCCCATCGCCGGTGACATGGCGGCCGCCACCGAGCTCGCCATGATGCTGCCGATGATGGGCGCGGTGCTGGCCGGTTCCGTGTTCGGGGATCACTGCTCGCCGATTTCCGACACCACCATTCTGTCCTCGACGGGTGCCAGCTGCCATCACATCGATCACGTGATGACCCAGCTGCCCTACGCCCTGCTGGGTGCCGCGATCTCGTTGATCGCCTACCTGGTGATGGGCCTGACCGACAGCACCCTGTTCGGCTGGTTGAGCCTGGCGGGCCTGCTGGTCATCAGCATTGCCTGGCTTGCACGCCGCGAGATGGCCAATCCGGTCGTGGCACGCACCTGATGCAATAAATGCCACCTTGCTGAAAAAAAGCCCCCGCCATCTCATGGCGGGGGCTTTTTCATTATTGGAGCAGCGCGAGCCGCGTAATGGGGCCGCGATATCACTGCATCGGTTCATGCTCTCCAGTTCATGCGCTGCGTGCCTCACTCGCCTGACCGACGCCGGCCTCGCTCAGCGCCTCACGCACATCCTCCAGGCTTGAGGGGTCATCTATCGTCGAGGGCACCTGGTATTGCTCGCCCGCGGCGATCTGACGGATCATCTTGCGCAGTATCTTGCCGGAGCGTGTCTTGGGCAGGCGCTCGACGATCAGCACCTCCTTGAGCGAGGCAAAGGCCCCGATTTCCTGGCGTATCCGCTGGGCAAGCTCGGCGCACAGGCTGGCTTCATCCCCCTGCCAGCCATCCTTGAGAATTACCAGCCCCAACGGCATCTCGCCCTTGAGCGAATCCTCGATGCCGATCACCGCGCATTCCGCGATCGCGGCGTGTGCACCGAGCACCTGCTCCATCTCGCCCGTCGAAAGCCGATGCCCCGCCACGTTGATGACATCGTCAATGCGCCCCATCACGAACAGATAACCCTGCTCATCGAAGTAGCCGCCATCACCGGACAGGTAATAGCCTGGGTAGGCGGCAAGATAGGCAGCATGGAAGCGTCCGGGGTCCTGATAGAGTCCGGTCAGGCAGCCCGGCGGCAACGGCTGACGCAACACGACATTGCCCTGCTCTCCCGTAGGCACCTCATCTCCCATGCCATCAAGAATCTGCACATTGAAGCCCGGCAACGGCCAGGTGGCGCTGCCGGCACGCGCCTCGACCGGCGCCTTCACCTCGCGGCTGCCTTCGGTGAACATGTCAAGCCCCAGCAGGTTGCCGGCGATGGGCCAGCCGGTTTCGGTCTGCCACCAGTGATCGACGACCGGCACCGGCAGCAGATCGGCGAGCCAGTGATAGGTCGGCGGATCCAGCCGTTCTCCGGCCAGGAACAGACTGCGCAGGCTGGAAAGGTCGTAATTGGCCATATGACTGGCTTCCGGGTCTTCCTTCTTCATGGCGCGAAACGCCGTCGGTGCAGTGAAGAAGCAGTTGATGCGGTATTCCTCGATCAAGCGCCAGAAGGCTCCGGCATCCGGTGTCTTGACCGGCTTGCCTTCATACATGACGGTACTGGCCCCCATCAAGAGCGGGCCATAGACGATATAGGAGTGGCCGACGACCCAGCCGATGTCCGAGGCCGCCATGAAGGTATCCCCGGGGCGGGTCGCATAGAGAAGCTCCATTGAATAATGCAGCGCCACGGCGTAGCCGGCGTGATCACGCACCACTCCCTTGGGCTTGCCGGTGGTGCCGGAGGTATAGAGGACATAGAGAGGTTCGCTGCCCAGCATGCTGACCGCTTCGGTGGCCTGGGCGCTGGCCAGACAGTCATGCCAGTCATGATCACGCGGCCCGAGTGTCGCCCGCTGCTGTTCACGCTGCAGGATCAGACAGGCTTGCGGAGTGTGCTCGGCAAGCTCGATGGCTTCATCCAGCCAGGGCTTGTAAGGAATGATGCGATCGACTTCCACCCCGCAGGACGCTGCCATGATGACCTTGGGCGTGGCGTCATCGATGCGCACCGCCAGCTCCTTGGGGGAAAAGCCGCCGAAGACCACCGAATGCACCGCCCCGAGACGTGCACAGGCCAGCATCGCCATCATGGCCTCGGCGACCATCGGCATGTAGAGCACGACACGGTCGCCCTTCTCCACCCCGAGGTTGCGCAACACTCCCGCCAGCAGGGCCACCTCATCACGCAGCTCACGGAAAGTGTATTGCCGCTTGCTCTGCGTGACCGGTGAATCCCAATACAACGCGACCTGATCCGCTCGGCCATTGGCGACGTGATGGTCCAGCGCGGCATGGCAGATGTTCATCTCGCCATCGATGAACCAGCGCGCATGCTGCTGCTCATCCCAGGCCAGAATGGTCTGCGGCGGGCGAAACCAGGCGATGCGTTGCGCCTGCTCAGCCCAGAAGTCTTCTGGCGTCTCGTTGGCTCTCGCCGTCAGGGCGAGATAACGCTCGCGTGCACAGGAGTGATTGACGTCGGGCATGGCGTACCTCGTGATCCACGAATGGCTTTGTGGGCATCTCTTGCCTGTCCTGGCGCAAGACCTTGTCTCCGGGGCCCGTTGGCCGGACCTCTTTTCATGTCGCCACGTCGCCACGTCGCCATGGATGTTGCTATCGAGCGACGCACCTTGAATCTTGCCTGGCACCCGCCAGCCAAGGGCGATGCGACAAATGACGGTGGAGAAAGGATAGGCAGTACAGAGACACCTGAACCGATAGTTACGTTGAAACCTTAGGCCAAAAATCGCCCTTCAAACGCGCCCGGCCCACCGTTTTCAGCGTCTGATGGTCTTATACTCAATCCTTGGTCGCAGACGACCTGACAGCGTGAAAGGCGTCATTCGCGCAATAAAACATACGCTTGAACACGGTCTCACAGCAGATGCGACAAAAAGTCAAAGCCTGAGAACGACAAAGACGATGATTTATCGTTTAAGATTGCCTTGGACGTAGCACGCGGAGTTATTGATCATTCACTAAAACAAGGTTAGGTCATAACAACATGCCAATGGCCCATTGCGTCCCTCGGGATGCACCAAGATAGACCGACCGGGAGAGACAGCATGAACGCAACACTTTCTACAGCTGCAAGGAACAACCCCATGCCAGTGTCCAGCGATGCCATCACCCTGCACCAGGCCGGTGACCGCGTCATCGAAGAAGCCACTGCCCTGCTCAAGGCGATGGGCAACGAGAACCGCCTGCGCATCCTGTGCCTGCTCAGCGACAGCGAAATGTCGGTGAGCGAGCTCAACTCGCGCCTGGAACTGTCGCAATCCGCGTTGTCGCAGCATCTGGCGATTCTGCGTCGTGAAGGCATGGTGCGCACGCGCCGCGCTTCACAGACCATCTACTATTCGCTGCAAGGCCCCAACGCCGCAGGCGTCATTCGCGCCCTGCAGGATCTCTATAACTGAAAAAGGGCGCCAGCCGGTGACTGACGCCCTTTGAGGGGAATGTCGCTGAGTCACGCTGATCGTGACCCGCTAGACATCTGTATCACTCGCCGACTCCAACAAGATCGGGCAGGCCACGGAATGGCCTTCCAAACCTCTCCTCTTCGTACGCGATGACACTCTGCCGCTTATTGCTGATGCCAGCGCGACTCCGCATTGCGCTCCAGCACGCGGTCCAGCACACGATCCAGACTCGATGTCACGCCCTTGCCGAAACGGTCCATCACGCGACGCGGCTTCTCGAGACTCACCTCGAAGATCTTGACCTCCTCCTTCAGATAGCGCGCCAGCAACGCCTGACTGGTACCGACCTCGTCGATCAGACCGATATCGATGGCTTCACTGCCATACCAGATATCGCCCTGGGACACTGCCTCGACGTCCAATTGCGGACGACGGCTGCCGACATGCTGCTTGAACAGCTCATGGGTGCGCGCCAGGTCCGACAGAAACTTCTCACGCCCTTCTTCACTGTTCTCGCCAAGCATGGTCAAGGTGCGCTTGTAACGTCCCGCCGTCAGAATCTCGACATCCACATCATGCTTCTTGAGCAGACGGTGCACGTTGGGCACCTGAGCCACGACACCGATCGAGCCGATGACCGCAAAGGGCGCTGCCACCACGTGGTCCGCCGCACAGGCCATCATGTAGCCGCCACTGGCCGCGACCTTGTCGACCGTGATCGTCAGGCGCGCGCCACTGGCACGCAGGCGGTCCAGCTGGGCCGCAGCCAGACCATAGGCGTGCACCAGGCCACCACCGGACTCCAGTCGCAGCACGACCTCATCCTGCTCACCCAGCACACCTTCCAGCGCAGTGATCTGCTCCGCCAGGCTTTCCACACCGCTGGCCTTGATGTCGCCGACGAAGTCGAGCACGAAGACCCGACGCCCACGCGCACTGACCGGCGCATCGTCCTTGTCCGCATTGCCGCCCTTGTTGGCTTTCGCCTTGGCCTTGAGCGATTTCTTGAGCGCCTTGGCTTCCTGCTTGTGCTTCTTGGCCCGCGCCTTCTCCTTGGCGGCGTACTCGGCCTCTTCCAGTCCGGCGTGGCTCAATTCGCGTTGATAGCCCTTGATGCGCTCATGCCAGGGGCGAATCTTCAGCTTGGCCTGGCGCTCACCCGCTTCCCCCTGACGTGCACGTGCAATGATGAGCACGATGGCCGCGATCGCGACCACCACGGTGATCGCCTGAGCCAGAAAGAGGCCGTACTGTGAAATCCATTGCATGCACTTGCTCCTGAAACATTGAAGAAGGTGTCTGATCTCTCGCCAGCACATGAGCGACGATCGCTCGCTCTCGAGTGCATGGCTGTCAGGCAGAAGGTCAAGACATCTGCCACACGACCAGGACCCCATAACGAAATCACCGGCTAGGGGGCCGGTGCGGGATGGTACTCGATATGGGGGCAAGCTTGCCCGCCTGCAAGGCTGGCAGGCGCCTGTGCGGGTTCTCCAGGTGGCATGAACGCCACCCGTACTTTATCTCTGTACGTTACTTCTGCACATTATCTCTGCACGCTATCTCTAAAGGGTTCAGAGCTGAGCGCTGAAGCGCGGAACACGCCAGATCGATCACACGACTTGATTGGAACGATCGTTTGAAATAGTCTGATGTCAGTCTTGAAGGCCAACAGCGTGATCACTTCATGGTGAGCAAGGTGATGAACGACACCCCACCCCTCGCCATGCACGTCATCTTTCCCCGTGATCATTGGCCTTTCTCCACCGCTAGCACTGACAAGGAATATCATCATGGCCGACGCCAACGCCGTCATCGACATGCTCAAGAGCCGTTTCAACCCCGAAGCCGCCAAGGGCATGGATGAGGTCTTTCAATTCAACATCACCGACAGCGATGACTACTACATGGTCGTCAAGGACGGCACGCTGGACGTCGGCGAAGGTGAGCACGATGATCCGTCCGTGACCCTGAGCACCGACAGCGACACCCTAAAGGGCGTGATGAAGGGCGAAGTCGACGGCATGCAGGCCTTCATGACAGGCCGCCTGAAAGCCACCGGCAACATCATGCTGGCCACCAAGCTGACGTCTCTGTTTCCGAACAAGTAAGCGTCTGCTTGAGCAGGTGCACCGCTGCGAACAAGCCCGATAGAAAGGTTCGCTTGATACACCAGCCAAAGAAAACGCCCCGGCCAATGGTCGGGGCGTTTTCTTTGGGGAGAGGTTTGGCGTGAGGCGCGCAATATCAGCGGCCCGTCGCCACCGAGCGCAGGAAGTTGTCGATCAAGGCATGCGAGATCGAGAACTTCGGCGGCAGCCCCGGCAAGTCTTCCGGCGTGAACCACTGGGCATCCTCGATCTCGACACCATCGATGGTGATGTCGCCACCGGCATATTCCGCGTAGTAGCCCAGCATGAACGAGTGCGGGAACGGCCACGACTGGCTCTGGAAATAGCTGACTCGCCCGACCTCGATACCGACTTCCTCGTGCACCTCACGCCGCACGGCTTCCTCGGCACTTTCACCGGCTTCGATGAAGCCCGCCAGGGTCGAATACATGCCCGGCCCGAAGCGCGGACTGCGCGCCAGCAACATCTCGCGGCCCCGGGTGATCAGCGTGATGATGCACGGCGAGATACGCGGGTAGCTGCGATGCTGACAGCCGGTGCAGTGCATGGCGAATTCATGCTCCAGACGCTTCATGCGCTTGCCACAACGGCCACAGAATCGATGGTCACGCAGCCACTTGAGTACCTGCAGCGCGCTGGAAAGCAGCGGAAACTGATCGCGGGGCAGCGTATGCAGCCACTGACGCGCGGCGGGCCAATCGGCACTGCCATTCTCACCGAACACCGCAATCGGCGCGCCCTGCCATTCCCCAAGGGCCACGGCGCCGCTGGGCCAGTCCGCGATGGGCTGAATGATGCCGCCATCTGGCGCAGGCGCCACGCCATCACGCCCCACGCGAATCAGATAACCATGGCGCCGGGTCACACGCGAGAGATCACGAATCAACATCAGGCGTCGTCTCCGCGATTGCCTCGGCTGTCCAGGCTGGCGCCATCAAGAGCGGCGCCATCAAGACTGGCACTATCAAGACTGCCCAGTGCATCGATCGAGAGGCGATCGAACAGGCATTCATCCGCCTTGCCACGAATCTCTTCACACCAGGCCGAGTGACGCTCAAGCTCCAGCGCGGAAAGCCCGGGCGTGACCAGGCGTGGGCGATCGGCACGCAGGCGACGAACCCCGACGATACCGCCCTCCTCGCCATCGCCTTCCTCTATCACGTCCAGGCCCAGCGCCGTCTGGCCACCGGTCATCGCCAGATAGACATCGCCGAGAATCTCGGCATCCAGCAAGGCGCCGTGCAGCACACGATGCCCGTTGTCGATATCGTAGCGCTTGCACAACGCATCCAGATTGTTGCGCTGTCCGGGGTGCTTCTCTCGGGCCAGCTTCAGGGTATCGAGAATGGCGCAGTGATCGGCGACCGGGCCCAACGGGTTGGTACGCCCGGGATTGATCAGCCCGAATTCGTGATCGATGAAGCCCACATCGAAGGGCGCATTGTGGATGACCAGCTGGGCACCCTTGATGAAGTCCCAGAAGGCATCGGCAATCTCGGCGAAGACCGGCTCGTTGGCGACTCGCTCATCGGTAATGCCGTGAACCCCGATCGCCTCTGCATCGATCAAGCGCTCAGGATTGACGTACTGGTGGTAGGTGCGTCCGGTCAGGCGGCGGTTGATCATCTCCACCGCGCCGATCTCGATCAGGCGATGGCCTTCCTTCGGATCGATACCTGTCGTTTCGGTATCGAGAATAATCTGACGCATCTCAGACCTCTTGGTAAACAGTGACAGCTCCCTGACCGGCCTCTGCCTTGAGCTTCAGCTTCGGGCCGCATACCAGGGTGCCTCAATATCGGATCCTGCATGTCCGTGCTCACACATGACTGGCCACCGTGCTCGGCGTGCATGCCAGTCAAGGCACTCAACGGCGTCGCTGCATCTCGTCGATGGCCTCGTTGGCCAGCGCATCGGCGCGCTCGTTGCCCTCATCGCCACTATGCCCCTTGACCCAGCGCCACTCGATATCATGACGCTCACTCTGGGCCAACAGTGCTTTCCACAGGTCTTCATTCTTGACCGGCTGCTTGGCTGCCGTCTTCCAACCGCGCTTGACCCAGCCGTGCACCCACTTGGTGATGCCGTTCTTGACGTATTCGGAGTCGGTCCACAGCACTACCTGACAGCGCTTGGTGAGCGCCGTGAGCGCCTCGACCGCTGCCATCATCTCCATCCGATTGTTGGTCGTCTGGGCCTCACTCCCCTTGAGTTCCTTGCGATGCTTGCCACTGACGAGAATCGCGCCCCAGCCACCCGGGCCCGGGTTGCCACGACAGGCTCCATCGGTGTGGATGACCACGCGAGTCGGCGCAGCCTTGGATTCGGACGTCGCAGCGGCGGAGGGATTCTGGGATTCGGGCGTGGATGCACTCTGGCTCACAAACGGCACTCTCGACAAAGGAAACGAAGACGGGCAGGTACGACGGCGCTGGCTGTCACGTCAGGGGCAAGCCCGGCTCGCGCAGGCGGGGCTCGAAACCGCCCCCCTGGCAATCACTCGCCGGGAGCCACCACGCGACCACAGCAGGCTTCGCCGCAATGAGCGCCATTCTACCCACTCGCATCCAGCATGGCCAAAGTCCCTGTGTTTTTTTACAGCTCTCACCGAGCTGAAGCTTTATAGATAAGGGAGCCCTGCAGCGAGCTGCCGAGCTAGCCTCGTTCAGATAACTCCTTGCGCGACTCACGCTTCATGTGGCCCTCCCGCGAATGCACCCGCGTGGCCTGCCCGATGGAGACACCGGGGATGGCGACACGCGGTCGCTTGGCATTCAAGGGTTGTACGTACCCGACATTGCGTCGCGCCCGTATCAGCATCAGGCTGCCCAACGGCAGGTTGTAGCGGCGCCCCATGCGTTCAAGCCAACCGTGTCGCAGGCGTAACCCCGGCAGATGGAAGCCGGCATAGTCGATACGCTCGATCTCGAAATCCACGAAGGCCAGCCAATCGCGCAGGGCCGCCGGCGTTCGCCAGCTTCCCTCCCAGGGAGTGATGTGGCGACGGCGCGGGTCCAGACGCAGCAGCCCCTCGCCAGAGAGAGGCTGCCAGGCCACGATGACCAGACAGCCACTGGAGCGCAGGACACGGGCCGCCTCACGCAGCAGTCGGTGCGGCTCTGGCGCCACCTCCAACAGATGGTGGAGCATCACCAGATCCATGCTCTCGTCCGGCAATGCCAGCTGGGTCAGCGGGCAGATCAAGGTGGACGGCGACTCGGCAAGCGCCGCCTCGGGACTCCATTGGATGGCATGACGTATGGCAGAGAGTGACAAGAGGTCATTGCCCCCCGGCCCCAGATTCAGGCTGTGAAAACCGAAGCAGCGCTCGAACAGCGGCGTCAGCATCTCGCGCTCCGCCGTCAGGATATCCTGCCCATCCGGGCCCTCGAAAAAGGCACGCATGGCGCGCACATGGGCACTCAATTGGCGCGCATGCTGCCGCTGGCGCTCCTCGGCGGTCAGGGACGCGCTGGCCTTGTCCGCGCCGGATTCATTCACACCAAAGGGGCCTTTCCACATCTTGCATCTCCCGGGCTTCAGGCGGGGAGACACTCCCCACGGCATAGACAGGCTTTGACACTTGTCTACATTCTCACACCATAAGAGGTTTGACACTTACCCGCTGGCTCGTCAGGCTTGTTATCCGGAAAATTCAGATTCCCGCCAAGAATCAGTCCACTGGACATCATCGTGCTGGCTGTTGGCCTTGCAATTGATGGCGCTCATGGACGTTGGCACAGGCGGCCAGTCGTGACTTTTCCAGCTGGGCTTCCTTGGAGGAACCGGCATCAACCACCCGGCACCCGATCGCACACGGCGAGCCTGACCGGGAACGAAATCCCGACAAGCGAGTCTTGAACAGGACTGTGGCACCGAGCGTCTCGACACGCCCGGCCCGACACTCAGGATAGAGTGAAGCAAGGTGTTGCCCAACATCCTGCGAATGACCCATAAATATGCGTTGTCGATGATAGAGCCCTCGGATTACCCCTCCCGCCCACATACTCGGCTATGGGAGCGGCCAGGGGAGCGGCCAGGAGCACGTCCGTCCTGAGCCGTCTGTGAGCATGATCTGATGCCGCTTTCGACAACTAACTCTCAGTAAGGAGTCGATCCAACCGCCTGCCCATCAGCCTTGCAGGCGACGATGACATGCCATGTTCATCTGCTTCAGCCTGGCCGAACCCTCGGCGAGGAAGTATGAAGCCACTTTTCGCGTCAATGGCCTGTCATTGCTTCGATCGACGACTGCAAGACATCAAGAGCACCTGACCACCATGATGAGCGTAACGCCCATAGCGGCCTTTCAGGACAACTACATCTGGTTGATACAGAGCGACGACAACCCCCGCGTGGCGGTCGTCGACCCCGGTGATGCACGTCCGGTGATGGAGGCCTTGGAGTCCAGGGGCCTGACCCTCGACACCATTCTCATCACCCATCACCACCAGGATCACACCGGCGGCCTGCCGGAGCTGATCGAACGCTATCAACCTCGCGTGGTTGGCCCGCACAATCCGGCCATCCACGGTATCGACGAACGTGTCGGCGATGGCGACAGCTTCCGCCTGCAGGGCCGCCTCTTCGAGGTGATGGAAGTGCCGGGCCATACGCTGGATCACATCGCCTTCGCAAGCTCCGGCATGCCGGGTCTGCTGTTCTGCGGCGACACCCTGTTCAGTGGCGGTTGTGGGCGCCTGTTTGAAGGCACGCCAGAGCAGATGCATCACTCCCTGTCGCGCCTCGCCGCCCTGCCGGAAGAAACGCTTGTCTTCCCGGCACACGAGTACACGCTGGCCAATCTGGCCTTCGCCAGTGCCGCCGAGCCGAACAACCCGGCGCGAGATACCCTCAACGCAGAATGTGAACAGCTGCGTTCACTGGGCCGCCCCACGCTGCCCACCCTCATCGGCCGAGAAAAGCAGATCAATCCGTTCCTGCGCACGGATGAGGTGGCGCTGCAACGCCACCTCGAGCAGGAAGGTCGCCTCTCGGCACCCTCGGGTCAGGAAGATTCTCCACTGGCAGCCTTCACGGCACTGCGTCAGTGGAAGGACAACTTCTAGCCCTGCTGCCCGCGTGCCATTGCCCCCGTTCTGACGCCACCCAGTTGAGCGGCTGCAGCACGGCGTAAATGGCATTTCGCGTGACAGCGGGTCGAGAACATTCCTGATCTCGATCAGCCCCCGCAGTCACTGATTCGTGCCGGCATGACCGGCCAGCCGAGCCGCTGCTGACCCATCCAGCCGCGGCTCGCCAGAGAGTATTTCGTCAATGCATCAGCAAGACCTCCGTACCGACGGCCAGATGGCCGCCGACACGCCGTGTCGTGTCACTCCGACCCAGGCCCCCTTCCGTCCGGCTCGACTGCGTCACCTGATTCGCCTCGCCTCTCTGGGCGCTACCCTGTGCCTGATGCCGCTGACCGCCAGCGCCAATTCAGCAATGGTGTCCGGGGTCTCGCCCAGCAGTGAGTATCAGCGAGCCCCACTGAACTTCATGGAGGCCGTCGACGCCATTCCCGCACGCTACGACGACGTCTGGGAGCGCCTGCGCGCCGGCTATCAACTCCAGCAGGACACCGGTCGTCCACGCGTGCGCAAATGGATCAGCTGGTATCAGGAACACCCCCACCACGTGGAGCGTATCGCGGAACAGGCCCGCCCCTGGATTCGGTACGTGACACTGCGTACCGAAGCACGTGGCCTGCCGGCAGAACTGGCACTGCTGCCCTTCATCGAGAGCGCCTACGATCCGGACGCCGCGCATCCGGGCGGTGCGACTGGCATGTGGCAGTTCATGCCGCGCACCGGTGACGCCATGGGGCTGACACGCAACCGCTGGTATGACGGTCGCAAGGATGTGTTGCTGTCCACGGATGCCGCACTGGATTACCTGGAGACCCAGGGCGAGCGCTGGTATGACGGCGACTGGGAGCTGGCGCTGGCCGCCTACAATGCCGGTGCCGGCACCGTGAACCGCGCACGCCGCCGCGCCGGTGGCGATGAAGATTACTGGAACATCAAGCTGCCCAACGAGACCATGGAATACGTGCCGAAGCTTCTGGCACTGGCCGCGGTGATTCGCGACCCTGAAGAATATGGGCTTTCGCTTCCGAAGATTGACGACAGACCGGAAATCGCGGCCGTCGAGACGGGCGGACAGCTGGACCTGTCCACCGCCGCCGAGCTTGCCGGCATCAGTGAAGATGAGCTGCGCGCCCTGAACCCGGCTTACAAGCGCTGGGCCACCACACCCGGTGACAGCTCGCTGGTCATTCCCGCCACCGCCCGCGACACCTTCCTCAGTCAGCTGGCGACGCTACCTGAGGAAGCGCGTCAGAGCTGGGCCAGCTATCGTGTGAAGCGCGGCGATACCCTGTCCGTCATCGCACGCCGCAATGGCCTGACGCTGTCCGAGCTGAAGCAGAAGAATCGTCTCTCGGGCAACACCATCCGCATCGGCCAGGCATTGATGGTGCCGGACCGCGGCGCCTCGGTGGCCACCCAGCTGGCCTCGGCCAACGGCGAGAAGAAGGTGCGCGTGAAGAGTGGCGACTCCCTGTCCTTGATCGCCGCACGTCACAATGTCAGCACCCGACAGCTCGCGCGCTGGAACAAGCTGTCATCTGCGGACTATCTGCGCCCCGGTCAGATGCTGACCCTTTACAGCGTCAACTGAGCCTTCAGCCCGACTGAGCCAGTCGCTTCACGCGTCTGGCAATGACCGTGATACGCGACTCCCCAACGCCCCTGCCATCCGTGATGGTGGGGGCGTTTGCGATTCAAACGCCGCAGCATGGCCGCTGACAGGGAACTTCGTTACTCTTGGCGGGGTCGATGCAAGGAGACCGGCCGCAGCCCGGCGCGTGACGCAGTCCTTCCGTACCGCTTCTGCAGCTCTCCTTCAGCTCACGGCAGCTCAGGTAGTGTGTCGATGGCCGGCCACACTTGTCGACAGCCGCGCAGGCTCCCCAAGCCAGCGGAGTTGATAGCGAGTCAGGCGCAAACCAGCCGCGCTGCTCATATGCTGGTCATTTCATCACGGCCGCGAGGCCCGGGTCATTCAGTCAAGGAAGTCTTCGATGCAGCGTGTTTCTTCACTCACCCACCGCCGCTGGGCCGCGCTACGTGCGCTCTGCCTGGGAGCGCTGATGGTGAGCGGCTCGTTCACTGCCACGGCCAATGCGGCTGAGTCCAATACGGCCAAGTCCACTGCGAATAGCGAGCAACCTGCCGATTCACGCCCCAGCGCCGACATGGCGCCGGGCACACAGACAACCAGCACCGCCCCCACCTCGAACGTGCAGACACCGCTGGACGTCCCGACCGTGCATGGCCTGGCCATCTATGGCGAGCCCGCCCACAAGCCCGGCTTCACGCACTTCCCTTACGTCAATCCTGAGGCGCCGGTTGGCGGCCGCATGACGCGCGCCGCCATCGGCAGTTTCGACTCCACCAATCCCTTCATTCTCAAGGGCAATTCGGTGGCGGGACTCAACTACTTCGGCGGACTGATCTACGACACCCTGATGATCCCCTCCGCCGATGAGCCCTTCACCGAATACGGATTGCTGGCCAGCGGCGTTCGCCTGGCCAAGGACCGCAGTGCCATCGAATTCGATATCGATCATCGGGCGCGCTTTCACGATGGTGTAGCGGTGACTGCCGAGGATGTCGTCTTCACCTATCGCCTGCTCAAGGATGAAGGCCTGCCGTTCTTCAAGAGCTACTACCACGATGTCACCGGCGTCAGCGTGATCGATGCTGACACCGTGCGCTTCGAGATGGCGCCAGACGCCGCGCGCGAATTGCCGCTGATCATCGGGCAGCTACCTGTGCTGCCGGAGCACTATTGGAAGAGCCGAGACTTCACGCGCGCCACCCTGGAACTCCCGCTGGGTTCCGGCCCGTATCGCATGGCGTCTCTGGATGCCGGCCGCCAGGTTCGCTACGAGCGTGTCGACGATTACTGGGGCAAGGACCTGCCGGTCAACAAGGGTCGCCACAATATCCAGACACTGGTCTACGACTACTACCGCGATCAGACCGTGTCACTGGAAGCCTTCAAGGCTGGCAGCATCGATCTGCATGTCGAGAGCAGCGCCAAGAACTGGGCGACCGCCTACGACACCCCCGCGCTTCACGAGGGCCGCCTGAAAAAGCTGGAAGTTCCGGACAGCAACCCAGCGGGCATGCAGGGCTTCGTGCTCAACGAGCGCCGCGAGCGCTTCCAGGACCCGAAAGTCCGCGAGGCACTGGCGCTGGTCTTCGACTTCGACTGGATCAACCGCAACCTCTTCTACGGCGCCTACCAGCAGACCCACAGCTATTTCGAGAATTCGGACATGGCCGCGGATGGCATGCCCACCGGCAAGGAACTCGCACTGCTTGAGCCCTTCAAGGATGAGCTGCCCAGCGCGGTCTTCGACAAGCCTCTGCCGATCGATGAGCCACAGGAATTGCGCCCTCGCCTGCGCAAGGCGTTGGGGCTGCTGCGCGAAGCAGGTTATGAAGTGGTCAAGGGCCAGCTGGTCAGCCGCAGCAGCGGCAAGCCGCTGACGCTTGAGGTGCTCAATTACGACACCCAGTTCGAGCGCATCATTCAACCGTGGATTCGCAATCTGGCGCGCATCGGCATCAAGGCGCGGATTCGCACCGTCGACGTCAACCAGTACATCAATCGCCGTCGCAGCTTCGACTTCGATGTGGTGGTCGGCAGTTATCCGCAGTCCAACAGCCCTGGCAGCGAGCAGCGTGAATACTGGACCAGCGACTATGCCGACGTGGCTGGCTCACGCAATCTGATCGGCCTGAAAAGCCCGGTGGTGGATGCCCTCACCGATGCCTTGATCCAGGCGCAGACCCGCGAAGACCTGCTCAGTGCGACTCGGGCGCTCGATCGCGTGCTGCGCTGGGGCTTCCATGTCGTGCCCCAGTGGCACCTGGCGGCGACGCGCATCGCGCTCTGGAACAAGTTCGGCTATCCGCAGCCCTTCCCGGAATACCAGCTGAGTCTGGATAGCTGGTGGGTCGAGCCCGACAAGGATGCCTCGCTGGAACCAGGCGAATGAGCCGGACGCTGAAATCCAACAACTAAGCCCGACCCACAAGTCCGACGACTGAACAGGCACAGCGAACCAGCTCGACAGATGCGCCTGGTGAATGAACGTCGCGACTGACATCTCGCGCATGCCGCAACGACACAAACAAACGATGCCCTCCGCAACGTACGTCAGATGCCGACAATGGAGGGCACGCAGGGAGATTGCCATTGGGTGCCTATATTCTGCGCCGGATTCTGTTGATGATTCCGACGCTGCTCGGAATCCTGTTGCTGAATTTTCTGATCGTTCAGGCCGCCCCCGGTGGCCCGATCGAACAACTGATGTCACGTCTGGATGGCATGAGTGCCGGTGCCAGCACCCGCCTCAACAGTGGCGGCGGTGATGGTGTCACCAGCGGTGGCGGCGGTGGTGCCTCGACCTATCGCGGTGCATCAGGGGTCGACCCGGCCTTGATCGAGGAGCTGGAGCAGCAGTTCGGCTTCGACAAGCCGGTCTGGGAGCGCTTCACCGACATGGTCGTCGACTACGCGCAGGTCGATTTCGGCGACAGTTTCTTCCGTGATCGCCCGGTGATCGACCTGATGCTGGAGCGGCTGCCGGTCTCCATCTCGCTGGGGCTATGGACCACACTGCTGGTCTATCTGGTCTCGATCCCGCTGGGTATCCGCAAGGCACTGATGCACGGCTCGCGCTTCGACATCTGGACCTCCGGCGTCGTCATCGTCGGCTACGCGATTCCGGGCTTCCTGTTCGCGATCCTGTTGATCGTGGTCTTCGCCGGCGGCAGCTATCTGGACTGGTTCCCGCTCCGAGGGCTGACCTCGCCGGACTTCGAGGAGCTGTCCACCGTCGGCAAGATTCTGGATTACTTCCATCACATCGCCCTGCCGGTGCTGGCCTCCGCCATCGGCAGCTTCGCGACCCTGACGATGCTGACCAAGAACAGCTTCCTGGACGAGATCCACAAGCAATACGTCCTGACGGCACGCGCCAAGGGAGCCAGCGAGAACCGTATCCTCTACGGGCATGTCTTCCGCAACGCCATGCTGATCATCATCGCCGGGTTGCCAGCGGCGCTGGTCGGCATCTTCTTCACCGGTTCGCTGCTGATCGAGGTGATCTTCTCCCTCGACGGCCTGGGGCTGCTCGGCTTCGAGGCTGTCCTGCAGCGCGACTATCCGCTGATCTTCGGCACGCTGTATCTCTATACCCTGATCGGCCTGATCCTGAAGCTGGTCTCTGATCTGATGTATGTGTGGATCGACCCGCGCATCGACTTCGCGACACGGGAGGCCTGACATGCGTCATGAGACAACCCTTCACGAGACACCCGCTCACGACAAGAGCGACGACAGCCAGCAGGCACTGCATCGGCCGCGCGCCTCTCGCCTGTCGCCCATCACCCGACGGCGCATGGCGGCCTTTCGTGACAACCGTCGCGCCTGGTGGTCGCTGTTGATCTTCGGCGTGCTGTTCCTGCTCTCGCTGGGGGCCGAGCTGATCGCCAATGACCGCCCGCTGCTGGTCGAGTATCAGGGCGAGACCTACCTGCCGATGCTGCACGAGTATCCTGAGACCACCTTCGGCGGCTTTTTGCCCACCGCCACCGACTATCGCGACCCCTATGTGATCGAGGCCATTGAAGCGCAGGGCTTCATGCTCAACACCTTGATTCCCTACTCCTACGACACCCTGGATCTCAATCTGGGCTCTCCGGCGCCGTCGGCTCCCAATGCCCGTCATTGGCTGGGCACCGATGATCAAGGCCGTGACGTACTGGCGCGCGTCATCTATGGCTTCCGACTGTCGGTGATCTTCGCGCTGGTACTCACGGCGGGGTCGCTGGTGCTGGGGGTGTTGATCGGTGGCGTGCAGGGCTACTTCGGCGGCAAGGTCGACCTGATCGGCCAGCGTCTGATCGAGGTATGGTCTGGCCTGCCGGTGCTGTTCCTGCTGATCATTCTCGCCAGCATCGTCGAGCCGAACCTGTGGTGGCTGACCGGCATCATGCTGCTGTTCTCGTGGCTGGGCATCGTCGATATCGTACGCGCCGAATTCCTGCGCGCACGCAATCTGGAATACGTGCGCGCCGCTCGCGCCATGGGCCTGCCCTCGCGCCTGATCATGTGGCGTCATGTGCTGCCCAACGCGATGGTCGCCACCCTGACCTTCATCCCCTTCCTGTTCACGGGCGCCATCACCACCCTGACCGCACTGGATTTCCTCGGCTTCGGCCTGCCGGCCGGTTCACCCTCGCTGGGCGAGCTGGTCGCACAGGGCAAGAACAACCTGCAGGCACCATGGCTGGGCATGACCGCCTTCCTGAGCCTCGGCATCATGCTGACGCTGTTGGTCTTCATCGGCGAAGGGCTGCGCGATGCCTTCGACCCACGTCATATCAGCGCCCGGGAGCAGAACGCATGAGTCATTCCTCCATCCCCCCGACGCCATCCCCGAGCGCGGAAAATGAAAGCAACACTCCCTGCGTGCTGCGCCTTGATGACCTGTGCATCCGCTTTGGCAAGACACCGGTGGTCAAGCACCTCTCGCTTGAGGTCAGGCGTGGCGAATGCCTGGCTATCGTCGGTGAGTCCGGCTCAGGCAAGTCCGTCAGCCTGCTGGCCAGTCTCGGGCTGCTGCCGGGCCATGCCCATGTCACTGGGCAGCGCGAATTCACGCGCCCTGGCGGCAAGGCGCTGGATCTGGCCGCGCTGACGCCACGCCAATGGCAGCGGGTGCGCGGCGGTCAGATCGGCTTCGTGTTCCAGGAGCCGATGACCTCGCTCAACCCACTGACGCGTGTCGGCGAACAGATCAGTGAAAGCCTGCGCCTCCAGCAGGGGCTGCGTGGCAATGCCGCCCGCCAGCGAGTGCTGGAACTGCTCTGCCAGGTGCAGCTGCCGCGCCCCGAGGAGTTGATCGATGCCTGGCCGCACCAGCTCTCTGGCGGCCAACGCCAGCGCGTGATGATCGCCATGGCGATGGCCAATCAGCCACCGCTGTTGATCGCCGACGAACCGACCACGGCGCTGGATGTCACCGTGCAGCAGGAAATACTCCAGCTACTGGATCGCCTGCGTCGCGATCAGGGCATGGCGATGGTTTTGATCAGTCATGACCTCAATCTGGTGCGCCGTCACGCCGACCGCGTGATCGTGATGCGCGACGGGGAATGCATCGAGCAGGGGCGCGTCGACGAGGTATTCGATGCGCCGCAGGCCGATTACACCCGCGAGCTGCTGGCCGCCGAACCCGAAGGGCACGCCAGCGACTTGAGTGCCGAGGACGCCGCGACACCGGTTCTGGCCGCACGCAAGCTGGAGGTGCGCTTCTCGCGCAGCAAGAAGCTTTTCCAGAAGCGCCCCGCGGACTTCATCGCCGTTCATCCGCTGGATCTGACCTTGGCGCGCGGCGAGACACTTGGCGTGGTCGGGGAATCGGGTTCCGGCAAGACGACACTCGCCCTGGCGCTCTTGAAGCTGCAGGCCGCCAAGGGCGAGATCCACCTCGAGAACGAACGCATCGATACGCTGGATCGCAACACGCTGCGCCTGCGTCGCCGCCAGATGCAGATCGTCTTCCAGGACCCCTATGGATCGCTATCCCCACGCATGCCGGTGGCGGACATCATCAGTGAAGGTCTGCGCTTTCACCATCCAACACTCAGCGAAGACGAGGTTCGCCAGCGGGTGGCGCAGGTACTTGAGGAAGTCGAACTGCCCTCGGCGTGTGCCGATCGCTATCCCCATGAGTTCTCCGGCGGCCAACGTCAGCGTATTGCCCTGGCGCGCGCGCTGATCCTTGAGCCCAGACTGCTGGTACTCGATGAGCCCACCTCGGCACTGGACCGCAGCGTGCAGAAGCAGCTGATTGCCCTGCTGCGTGAACTCCAGACGCGCCGAGGCCTGAGCTATCTGTTCATCAGCCATGACCTGGCGGTGGTTCGCGCGCTATCCCACCGCGTAATGGTGTTGCGTGAAGGCCGCCTGGTGGAAACGGGCACGACAGCTGAAGTGCTCGGCAACCCGCGCGAGGACTATACGCGCGCCTTGATACAGGCCGCGGGTCTGGCCTGACACTGGCTGACCTGAGCTGACCTGAGCTGACCTGCTCTGATCTGCCCGATCAATACGATCACCCTGCTCGGGCACCTACAGGTGATGAGCAGGGCATTGCCGCATTGCAGTCAATGCACCCCTGCGTTGCAAGACTCACGTTTTGTCGATTGCAAATAATAAAGGTTCTCAATATGATCCAGTGAGATGCGGGCCGACCATCGAGAGATCGTGTAATGACTTCCCGCCACTTCTCGAGCGGCCCCACGCACTGCCGTTCTGCGCGCACTGCATAACAACAGACCGACCAAGGGATTCACATGACTGCCTCTTTCCGTTTTGCCTCACGCAAGCCGTTGGCAGCTGCCATCGCATTGTCAGCCTCCATGTTCACCGGTGCCGCTCTGGCTGAGCACCATGGCGATGGACATGACAAGGCGCTGACGGCCGAAGCTGTCGTCGCCCAGTACGCCAACGTCGCGCACGCCACCTACAGCGATGCCCTGGCCAGCGCCAATGCCTTGCGTGCCGCCAACGCCGCGCTGATCGAAGCCCCGTCCGAGGCGACGCTTGCCGCGGCTCGCACTGCCTGGAAACAGGCGCGCGTGGCGTACCAGCAAAGTGAAGTCTTCCGCTTCGGCAATGCCATCGTCGATGACTGGGAAGGTCAGCTGAATGCCTGGCCGCTGGATGAAGGCCTGATCGACTATGTCGAAGGCGACGGCTATCAGGCGGAGCTGGGCAACCCGGGCGCCAGCGCCAACATCATCGCCAACGACAGCGTGCAGATCGGTGCCGACAAGATCGACACCACCGAGATCACCCCGGAGTTGCTGGCCTCCCTCAACGAGCTGGGCGGTTTCGAGGCCAACGTGGCCAGCGGCTACCACGCCATCGAATTCCTGCTCTGGGGCCAGGACATGCATGGCTTCGAGTCTGGCGCTGGTGAGCGACCGGCGTCGGACTATGCCAAGGGCGAGGACTGCACCGGCGGCAACTGTGACCGCCGTGGCGCCTACCTGCTGGCGGCCAATGATCTGCTGATCAGTGATCTGGAATACATGGTCGGCCAGTGGGCACAGGGCGACAAGGCCAACTACCGCGCGGAACTGACCTCGCTGCCGGCCGGTGAAGGTCTCGAGAAGATGCTGTTCGGTATGGGCTCCCTGTCGTTGGGTGAGCTGGCCGGTGAGCGCATGAAGGTCGCGCTGGAAGCCAACTCCTATGAAGACGAGCACGACTGTTTCTCCGACAACACCCACTACTCGCACTTCTACAATGCCAAGGGCATCCAGAACGTCTACGAAGGCAAGTACGTGACCCTGGATGGTCGCACCTTCGAAGGCCCGTCACTGCATGCGCTCGTCGCCCAGAATGACCCGGAACTGGCTGAGAAGATGCATGAGGCGCTGGACACCACCATGGGCCAGCTGCAGGTGATGGTCGACACGGCAGAAGCCGATGGCGGCATGAAGTTTGACCAGATGATCGCCCCGGGCAATGCCAAAGGCGCCGAGATCATCAATGCCAGCATTCAGGATCTGGTCGCCCAGACCCGCCTGATCGAAGAGATCGCCGACGATGTCGGCATCAGCGGCATGAAGGCCGATACCGCGGACCATGAGTTCTAAGCACACGCTCGAGATTGCCAGTCCATGGGGTAACGATTGATTCATCCCGTGCAGCGCAGCCCCACGCCCGAACCCGTCTACGCACAGGTTCGGGCGTTGATGCTTTTCGCGCCAGCATTTAATGCGCGTCTGCTGATTCATCAAGTCGTCCCAGAGCATCCTGATCAATCAGCAGCCTGACCGCGCAAGCCAGGACCTACATTGATGTCACACGTCATCCCGAAACATCCCACACTTCACGCATTGTCTGTCGCCATAATGCTTGCCGCCCTGCCCCTCGACGTGGCACAGGCCGCCCAGTCACCGCTGACCGTGAGCGCATACCTGGCCGAACTGCCAATGCAGAAAACTGCCAGAAGCGGTGGCGACGGCAGCGTGCGCAAGCACGATACCAACGCTTACTCACTGCCGGCCAAGAACCTGAGCTTCGATCAGCGGCTGTCCTTCAGTGTCGGCAACAGCTTCTTCAAGAGCCCCTGGGTGATCGCACCCGCCAGCACCACCGCACGCGATGGCCTCGGCCCACTGTTCAACACCAACGCCTGCCAGAACTGCCACGTCAAGGATGGTCGCGGCAGCCTGCCAGCCGAGGGCGATCCCTCGGTGGGCCTCTTCCTGCGCCTGGGTCTGCCGGACAGTCACGAGGACAGCTGGAGCGATGAGGAGCGCGAATTCCGGCGTATCGCCGGGGTGATGCCGCATCCTGTCTATGGTACCCAATTGCAGAATGCCGCCGTGCCTGGCATCGAGCGCGAAGGTCGCATGCAGGTGGATTACGAGGAAGTCCTCGTGCCACTCGCGGACGGGCAGGTCGTGTCGCTTCGCAAGCCACACTACTCTCTGGCCGAACCCGGCTTCGGAGACCCGGGGCCCATCGCACTCTCACCGCGCCTCGCGCCTGGCATGGTGGGTCTCGGGCTGCTCGAGGCGGTCAGCGACGAGACATTGCGTGAATGGGCAGACCCGCAGGATGCCGATGGCGATGGCATCAGCGGCCGCCCCAATACCGTCTGGTCACTCGCCGAGCAACGCGAGGTGATGGGGCGTTTCGGCTGGAAGGCCGGCCAGCCCGATGTGCGACAGCAGAGTGCCAAGGCCTTCGCCGGGGACATGGGCCTGACATCGGATCTCGTCAGCTCCACCGACTGCACGCCGGTCCAGAAATGCGATGACCTCCCCGACGGAGGAACGATTGAGGTGGAAGACAATGTCATGGACAACGTGGCCTTCTATTCGCGCAATCTCGCCGTACCGACACGACGTGACATCGATGACCCGACGGTGCGCCAAGGCGAGCAGCTGTTCCGGGAGCTTGAATGTGCCAGCTGCCACCGCCCACGCCTGACCACCCAATCCGGCGGCGTGGCGGAACAACTGGCCGATCAGACGATCTGGCCCTACAGCGACATGCTGCTGCATGACATGGGGGAAGGATTGGCGGATGATCGCCGCGAATTCGAGGCGACCGGCAATGAGTGGCGCACACCGCCCCTCTGGGGCATCGGCCTGGCCCAGACGGTCAACCCAGCCACAGGCTTCTTGCATGATGGCCGTGCACGCACCCTGCTTGAGGCCGTGCTCTGGCATGGCGGCGAAGCCCAACCAAGCCGCGATGCCGTCGTGGCCCTGCCGACTGACCAGCGTGAGGCGCTGTTGCGCTTCCTGGAATCGCTCTGATCTCTGACTCTGAACTCTGGCTCTGGATCTCTGGCTCTGGTTCTCTGGGTCTGAACTCTGCCCAGTCTCTTCCGCTAGCCGACTATGACAAGGAATACCCGTTCATGCCCCGCGACTTCTTCACCCCAGCTGCAACCCCGATGAAACCTGCCCAGTGCAAGACCTCGCCCCTGGCCCAGTTGGCCAGCGGCATGACACTGCTGGGCGCCGCGCTGTTGTCGACGAGCACACTGGCGGCGACGAATTCTTCTGACGCCAACAAAGACGTCGCCAGAGCGGATGCCGTCAGTCAGTTTGCCGCTGACACTCTGAGCGAAGCACATCAACAACTCGCCAACCGTCTGGTGCAGCTCTCGCAGCACACTCAAGCGTTCTGCTCCGCCGAGAGTAGCATCACCCTCGAAACCCTAAAGGAAGATTGGCGCAGCGCCATGCTGGGGCTGAATCAGGTCAACTGGGTCGAGATGGGCCCCATCCTGCAGAATTCCCGTCAGTGGCAATTGTATTTCTGGCCGGACAAGAAGGATCTCGTCTCAGGCAAGACACGCGCCCTGCTCGCTGGTGATGCCCCGATCACGGCCGCGAGCCTGGCCGAGCAATCCATCGTCATGCAGGGGCTGGGCAGTGTGGAATATCAGCTCTTCGATGCACGCTACGCCGACTCCCCCCTCACCGCCGATACTCGTCGCTGCGAGCTGATGACGGCCAACACCGCCTATGCCGCCAACACCGGCAAGACGCTGCTTGAAGAGTGGCAGCAGTTCGCGCCACAACTGGCCGAAGGCACAGGCGCTTTCAGCGATCCGCGTGACGCCGTGCTTTCCCTGGTGCGCGCGATGACCGTCCAGCTTGAGGCCATCAAGGACCGCAAGCTGCGCCGCCCGATCGGGCTCGACAACGGCGGCACGGCCAACCCCTACGCGGCAGAGTCCTGGCGTGGCGGCATGGGACTTGCCAACATCGGGGCGACGCTTGCGATGATGGAGACGCTCTGGCTCGGCAATGACGAGGTCGCAGGCATTCATGGCTATCTGAATCAGCAGGTCGACCCACGCATGGTGGCCTCCATCACCGGAGATTTTGCCGACGCGCGTGACGCCTTCGCCGCCCTGCCGGCGGATCTTGCTGGCATCTTGCGTGACGACCCGCGCAATGGCGATCTGCAGCAGGCCATGATCCACCTCGAGACCCTACAGGCGGGCTTCGCTGACACGCTCAACCCGGCACTCGGGCTGTCTCTGGGCTTCAACAGCACCGATGGTGATTGATTCGGGAGTGAAGCACGTGAGCAAAACAGGACATGGCATGCTGGATACCCATCCTGCGGAGGCACGTCAGCGCCGTCGGCTGCTCAAGGCGTTGGCCTGCACCCCACTGCTGGGGTTACCCGGCGGCGCAGCACTGGCCGGTGGCAACAATGCCGCCAGTGCCCAGGGGCGTGCCCCGCTGGGAGTGGCCATCTCGGCCTGTGACGATGACACGGGACAGCACTTTGCCAGCTGCACCAGCTACCGCGGCGTGGAACGCTGGCGTCAGCCCATCAAGGAGCGTGCCCACGGCGCCACCCGTCATCCTCACAAGCCGTGGGCGTTGATCTTCGCCCGTCGCCCGGGCACGGAAATCAATGTCTTCGATCTCGAGAGCGGAGAGCGGATCACGCGCCTCGAAGCTGCACCAGACCGCCACTTCTATGGGCACGGCGTGTTCAGCCCGGACGGTGGTCTGCTCTACACCACCGAGAACGCCATCACCTCCGGGGAAGGCCGTATCGGGATCTACGACATGCATCGCGACTTCGCGCGACTCGGCGAGTTCGCCAGTGGCGGGATCGGCCCGCACGAGATTCGCCTGCACCCGGATGGCCAGCATCTGATCATCGCCAATGGCGGAATTCTCACGCGCCCGGAGACCGGGCGCGTGAAGCTCAATCTGGAGTCGATGCAGCCCAATCTGACGCTGCTGGATCGCGTGTCGGGCGAGATTCGCTGGCAAGGCGAGCCATCGCATCACCAGTTGTCATTGCGACACCTGGATGTCAGCCGTGATGGCACCATCGTCGCGGGGTATCAGTATCAGGGGCCTGCCTCGGACCATCACCCCTTGGTGGTGATGAAGCGCCCCGCCAGCGAGACCCTGCAGGAATTGCCGCTACCACGGGAATACGTCCCCCAGTTCAAGCAGTACATCGCGAGCATCGCCATCGCCCCCCAGGGCCACCTGGCCGTCGCCACCGTGCCCCGCGGCAACTTGATCACGTTGTGGAACCTCGAGACCGGTGAGCTTGAGACCACGCTGGACTTTGCCGATTGCGCCGGGGTGCTGGCGGTACCGGCGACGCAGGAGACTCCCGCGGGGTTCGTGGTCAGCAATGGACGTGGGGAATGGCTGCTGATCGATGAAGATGGCCTGCCGGTACTGGGGCCGGTGCGCCTGGCCAATACCCACTGGGACAACCATCTGGCATTGATGTAGACGGCGACACGGGGTGACAACAGCCCCCATGACGGGAAGGAAGGTGATACCCGGCCAGACACGACAACGCCCCGCAGGCTGCTGCCTGCGGGGCGTTGTCGTTCAAAAGGACGTGATGCAAAGGCGCCAGGGATCAGAAGCGATAGCTCAGACTGCCGATGATGCTGCGGGATTCCCCGTAGTAGCACCAGTAGCTGCAGCTGGCGACATATTCCTTGTCAGTGAGGTTGCTGACATTGACCTGAGCGCTCAGCTCGCGGGTGAAGTCATACCCCACCATCGCGTCGAACAGCAGATAGTCGGAGACGGTGGTCTCGCCATCCACCGATTCACCGACATAACGGGCCCCCGCCCCAAGACGCAGGCCATCCAGAGTGCCACTTTCGAAGGCGTAATCCAGCCAGCTGGAAGCCTGGTGGCGCGGTATCAGCGGCGCACGCACATCGTCTTCCAGGCGTGCATCGGTATAGGTATACGCCGAGGTCAGCTTGAGGTGGTCCGTCAGATAACCGACCATTTCCAGCTCGAAGCCACGCGACTGGCGCTCGCCCTCCTGCACCTGGACACCGCCGGTGGTGACCAGCGTATTGTCTTCGGTGAGGTCAAAGACAGCCGCCGTCACGTAGCCATCCCAGCCGGCGGGCTGATACTTGGCGCCCAGCTCCCACTGGCGACCTTCGCGGGGCTCGTACAGAGAGCCGCCATCATCCACGGCGCTGATCGGCTCGAAGGATTCGGTATAGCTCAGGTAGGGGTTGAGGCCGAAGTCACTGAGATACATCACCCCACCCGACCAGCTGATCTCGTCATCATCGGAGCGCTCGCGGGTACCGGTGGACTGATTGACGTTCTCGGTCTCGGCCTGGTCGTAACGCACCCCCGCCAGCAGTACCCACTTGTCATCGATGCGCAGCTGATCCTGCACGTAGAGGCCGATCTGCTCCTTGTCGATATCGCGCCGCGTGATCTGATCATCGCTCAAGGCGGTGTAATTCCCGTATTGCGGGTCGAACAGATCGATCGGATCGCCGAAGGCATAGTCATCCGCTTCCTTGCCGGACAGGCTGAGATTCTGATAATCCACGCCCAGCAGCAAGGTGTTCTCGGTGCGCTCGCCATACCATTTGCCGATGGCACGGTTGTCGACGGTATAGCTGTCGATGGTGCCCTCGCGGTACAGCAGCCCCCGCTGTCCCTCGCGCGCCGAGGACTGATAGAGGATGTAGCTGCTGATCAGGTCGAGATCCAGCTGGCTATAGCGGAAATCCTGCTCCAGCGCCCAGGTGTCGTTCAGCTGGTGGCGCAGCTCATAGCCCAGGGAGGTCTGGGTACGCTCATCCTTGTCATACCCCGGCTCGCTGTAGTTGGTCTGGGGGTCCACCTTGCCGAACGGCGTATCGTCCACGGTGCCATAGGCCAGCTTGAAGGCATTGGTGGGCACGCCATCATCCTTCTGGAGGCTGGCGAGCAGCGTCAGCTGGGTTGCATCCGAGATGTCCCAGGTCAGGCTCGGCGCGAAGTAGTAGCGCTCGTTCTCGGTGTGATCGAGATCCCCATCACGTTCGCGGTACAACCCGACCAGCCGATAGCGTACGTCGCCGTCATCGCTCAGATAGCCACTGGTATCGAGCCCCGTCTGGCGCAGACCGCGATTGCCGACCTGAATCTGAATCTCGCTCTGCGGCTCATCGGTGGGGCGCTTGCTGATGGCGTTGATCAATCCGCCGGGAGGCGCCTCCCCGTAAAGGATGGAAGAAGGCCCCTTGAACAGATCGACGCGCTCCAGCCCCCAGGTCTCCGGCAACCACTGATAGAAGCCTTCACGGTAGATGCGCAGGCCATCCTGATAGGTGGATTGATCAAAGCCTCGCACCTTGAACCAGTCGGTATTGTTGTCTGACCCATAATGGCCAGACAGGACGCCGGCACGGTAACGGAAGGTTTCATCGAGCTGCTGGACGTTGCGCGTGTCGAGCTCTTCGCGATTGACCGTCGAGACCGGACGCGGCGTTTCCACCAGCGGCGCATCGACTTTCAGTGCCGTGCCGACCACGACCAGGGTGTCATCGGTCTCGGCGGCCAGCACGCTGGCCGACTGTGACAGGAGCCCCGCCGCGAGACAGAGTCGTATGGCATGTGACAGGGGGGTGAGTGCCGGCCGGACAGGTGCCTGCCGTGATGTTGGGTATCTGGACATGTCGTGTTCCCTTGCAACGATCGTTGTGTGGTCAATCTCCCCTTCCGTCTCGATGCGCATCTCACTGGCACGCTGATATCGAATACGGAAAGGAATCAGGATGATTCGTATTTATCTTTCATCGATCATGATGGCCCGCCATTTCATGGAGATCCTGCCTGCAATCCCGAGAATCGCGCGTGTCACCACACTGCAGCAGCGTAAGTCGTGAAGCCTGCTGCCGTGGGTATCCTCCCTGGCCCATCACATGAGTCCGGCTCCTGGGCTCACGTCCTGCCACTGCCTGTCTGGTGATGTCGGCGGAAATGAGCGACCGCGGCATCCCGCAGCCGCCCCTTCCGCCAGCCCGAACGGGTTGTTTCAGGCTTCATCCAGACGCGCGACGGCATCCTGACTGATGCGATCGCGCTGGGCGCCCGACAACTCCTGCAGCTTGCCGGCACGCATCTCGAACAATCGGTCCGCCTGCTCGAAATAATGATCATCGTGACTGATGGCAAAGACCGTCTTGCCCATCTCGCGCAGACGCGGCAACAGATCACGATAGAAGATACGACGGAACTGCGGGTCCTGATCTGCCGCCCATTCATCCAGCAACAGGATGTCACGACACTCGGCCACGGCCATCAACAGCGCCAGTCGCTTGCGTTGTCCCTGCGACAGCTCCGTATTGACGATGCGATTTCCGTCCAGCATCAGCTTCTCTCGCATCTGCAGATAGTCCATCCACTGTGCGATGAGTGCCGGGTCCGCCGGCTCGCCGGTCGGCCCCAGCAGACGATCGAACTGATGGAAATCGGTGAAGACTGCCGAGAACTGCTGACGCCAACCTTCCCGCTCATGCGCCTGAATCGGGCGCCCATCGCGCAGAAGTGAGCCTGATGTCGGCTGATAGAGACCGGTCAAGAGCTTGGCCAGAGTCGACTTGCCACTGCCGTTGCCGCCGATCAGAAACACCAGCTCCCCGCGCCTGAGGGTGAGATCCAGCGGGCCGACCGAGAAGGCCTGTTGACTGCCCTGCTGTGCGCTCCGCTCGCTATTCTCGTGACTGCCATAGCGAAAGCAGACACTCTGCAGACTCAGGGTCTGCCAGCCAGACTCGGCCGACGTGTCTGCGGCTGATGCCTGTGCCTGAGGCTGCACATCTTGAGGAGACGCGAAATCGGCGTTGACCGGAGCCAGTGCCAGCTTGCGCAGCTTGGCGAAGGCCACATCCGCCCCCAGCAGAGTCGGCAATGCGCCTACTGCCTGAATCAGCGGCGTGCGCAGGAAGAGAAGCGTCAGGGAAAAGGTCGCGGCGACCTCACCACTGGCCCACCCCAGGCCATTGGCCAGATAGAAGACGATGCCGATGGCACCCAGCATCATGATATTGGAGAAGTTGACGGCGCTCAGGTGGTAGGTATCGGCACGCACGACGTGGTGACGATACTCGCGGGCATTGACGCTGTAGCGGGTGTCGAAATAGTCACGCGCACGGGGTCGATTGAGCGCCAGTTCCTTGCGACCATCGATGACCGCCTCATAGTCGGCGTAAAGGCGACTCTCCGCTTCTCGCACCTCGGCCAGGTGGCGATAGACTCGCGTGACCAGCCAGCTGCCCCCCATGATGGTCAAGGTCACCCAGATGGCAGTGACCAGCATCATGCCGGGGGATAGCCAGCCAAGATAGAACACGGCCCCCAGGGTCAGCACGATGCCCTGCACCAGTTCGGGCAGGCGCACGAACGCCAGGGTGATGTTGCGGATGTCACTGGACAGACTCGCCAGCAGATTGGCACTGCCCAGCTGCTCGAGCCGCTCGATATCGGTATCGAGAATCTGCTTGACCAGACGCCCGCGCAGTCCGTGCACGAAATGATGCCCCAGCGTCGTCAACGCCAGCTGTGCCCCCAGGGTGATCGCCAGCAACAGCAGAATCAGTCCGAGAAACTCCGGAAGCACCCCGACATGGGCCGCAAGCCCTTCATCCAGGGGGACGGAATCAGCATGTGTGATGAGTCGCTGGTTGATATAGGCGATGACACCGATACCCAGTCCCGCGCTGGCAAGACTGAGAAGCATCACGCCAACAAAGGACCAGCGATAATGGGCAAGAACCACTTTCAATAACGTCACACCTGCTCCCGGATATTCTGGCGAGCTGATCGCCATCACAAGACTGCTGTGCAGGCCTGATGGCTGCACCGAGAGAGGATCTTACGTCGAACATACATTAATGCAAGAAATAATGAGAAGGATTATCACTACGTAACAAGCGTCACCATAGCGACAACTGACGATCCAGCAGACGATCGAAATCATCTCCCACGAACGGCAGGATCCCATCGGCGATCGGTTTCAGCTGACGGCTGAGATAGTGCTCCACATCGATGGGCGAGCGCAGATACTCGATCGGTTCTGGCCCGGCGGTGGTCATCACGTAGCGGATCCAACCTCCGCGCTGGTAGCGCAGTGGCAGTCCGCGTCGGCGGTTCTCGTCATCTGCCAGGCGCGCTGCGCGCACATGAGGCGGCACATTGCGCTGATAGTCGTCGAGCTTGCGCCGCAGACGTTTGCGATAGGTCAGCGCTTCGATATCGGCAAGCTGTCGTGCAGATGTCGGGCCATCTCCGAGCCGTTCATTCTCGACATGACGCTGCAGATAGTCCTGCACATAGCCTTTCAGGTAATCCTGATAGGGCTGGCCTTCGAAGATGCGACGATAGAGTCCTTGCTGGAATGTCTTGGCAAGTTGCGTCCAATCAGAGCGCACGGATTCAAGCCCCTTGAACACCAGCTCTGTCTGGTCAGTCTTCCCGTCACCCGTACCACTCTTGTGCTGCAGCCCGGCGTAGCGCTTCTTGCTGCCCTCCTCGGCGCCACGAATGGTCGGCATCACGAAACGCTGATAATGGGTCTCGAACTGAAGTTCCAATGCACTCTCGAGATTCAGCGTCTCCTTGAGATGCTGTCGCCACCAGTCCGTGACATGGGCTGCCAGTTCGCGGCCGATCTCAGCGGCTTTCTCCTCGTCATGCGCACTGCCAAGCCACACGAAGGTGGAATCGGTGTCGCCATAGATGACGGTGTAGCCGCGCGCCTCGATCAACTCGACTGTCTGCTGGATGATCTGGTGGCCACGGCGGGTGATCGATGAGGCCAGACGCGGGTCGAAGAATCGGCAACCGCGTGACCCCAGTACGCCGTAGAAGGCATTCATGATGATCTTGAGTGCCTGGGTCAGCGGCACATCGCCCGCCGCACGTGCAACGTCCCGCGCCTGCCAGATATCCGCGACGATGGCGGGCAGGCAATGCCTGTCGCGTGAGAACTGTGCGCCGAGAAAGCCGGGGACGGTATCTTCAGCGGTCACGTTCGACTCACGCAGACCTTCGATCAGCCCGAGCGGGTCGATCAGAAACGTCCGGATGATGGAGGGATACAGGCTCTTGAAATCCAGCACCAGCACCGAGTCATAGAGGCCGGGCCGGGAATCCATCACGAAGCCGCCGGGGCTGTCCTCTCCCACCACGTCCCCCAGGTTGGGCGCGACCTTGCCCAGCCGGTGCAATCTCGGCAGATACAGATGCGTGAAGGCAGCCACCGAGCCACCGCTGCGATCCGTCTCAAGTCCGGTGACACTGGCCCGTGCGAGCAGAAATTCCATCAGCCGCGTCTTCGCGAAGATACGCGTGACAAGCTCACAGTCCTTGAGGTTGTAGCGCGCCAGAGACGGCTTGTCCTCGGCGAACATGCGCAGAATCTCGTCCAGCCGGCCATAGGGGTCATCAATGGCCTTGCCTTCCTGCAACAGCTCTCGCGAGACATTCTCGAGGCTGAACGACTCGAAATGCCAGAAGGCAGACTTGAGCGCCTCGATGCCATCCACCACCCAGCGGCCGGGGATCTCGGCGAAGAAATGGTCGTCCTGACGGGAATGTGACCGCCACTGCATCACGCCGCCATCACGTCCCAGTCGCAGGGGCAGGCCTTCGGCCTCTGACAACCGCACCAGCATGCGCAGATCGAACTGGATGACATTCCAGCCGATGATGACATCAGGGTCATGCAGGGTCATCCAGTCGATCAGCGCCTGGAGCAACCCACGTCGACTATCGCGGTATTCCAGCGAGAAATCGCGGCTGGCGCTCTTCTCCCCATTGGGAGGGCCCAGCATGTACACCTGACGCTGCCCGCAACCTTCAAGCGCGATGGAATACAGATTGCCCCGGGCATCGGTCTCGATGTCCAGCGATGCCCAGCGTAGCGGAGGACGATAGCCGTCAAGCGGCACCAGCCGGGCGTCAAGCAGGCTTCCATCCGGTTTTCGCTCGCCGCGTACCGTGACGCCTGCCGTGATGAAACGCTCCATCAGGTAGCGATCAGGCGGGCGCACATCCGCTTCATAGACATCGACGCCGATGGCCTTCAGGCGACGAGTCAGCTGCAACAGCATGCGGTATTCACGGCAGTAGAGCCCCACCACAGGACGGTGTTGAAAATCTTCGAGCGCAAGGGGGCGCAGTTCAGCTCCCGCCTGAAAGCCGACTAGGGTCTGTGCGAGAACCTGCTGTTCAGCCGGCAGGAAAGCGACGACGTCCTGCGGTGCACATTCGACACGAACGGCGCCTTTCTCTGTGCGAATCCAGAAGCTGATCACCACCCCCTCTGACGTGTCCCGCCAATGGCGTGTCAGCAGGAAGCCATGAAGTTCTACAGGAGCTTGGCGGGGATCTTCGGATGCGGCCTCTGGCACTGCATTACCTTTACGTTGAATATACGAATGCCGGGCAGGATGAGAGCAAGACGCGTCTGCATCCTCATACGATAATATGAATTCTGTATCGTACAACATCCGGCGTGAAGCCTGAGCCTGATGACAGCAATGACCGTCCCTTCCCGGCGACAGGATGAATGTCTGCGGCAAGGAATGCCTCTCCCGAGATAGCGGCACCCCACAAGGAGCCTGCGTCATGCAACGCTTTGAGATGATTCAAACCCTGCTGGGCCAGATGCTGGGTCAGATCGACGACATCATCTTGCTTGCGGATGATCAGCGCCACATCACCTACTTGAATGACAGCGCGGTGAAGGCTTTCGGCTACCCTCGTGAAGCGTTGATCGGCAAGCAGACACGTATGCTGTATGCCTCCGGCGATGAGTTCGAACGCCAGGGTCAGAGGCGCTTTCGTGTCGATGCCCAGCCCGCCAAGGAAGGCCGGGTCATCCGCTACCGACGACAGGATGGCACCTACTTCTATGGGGAAACGCTCGGCGGCCCCATCAAGGACCCCACCAGCGGCAATATCTTCATGTTCGGGCTGATCCGCGATGTTTCACGCCGCGTGACAGCGGAACATACCCTGCACAGCCTGCATGCCATCACCTCATCACGTGAACTCAATTTCAATGAGCGCATCGATGAGCTGCTGAAACTGGGCTGCGCCCATTTCGGCCTGCCGATCGGAATCTTCAGCCGCATCCGGGGCGGCGAATACGTCGTCCAGCGCGCCTGTCACCCGGAAGACCTGCTGGAGCCGGGACTGAGCTTCTCCCTCAGCGATACCTATTGCGATCACGTCTACAAGGCTGACTGCGTCCAGGCCTTCCATCATGTGGCCAGCAGCGAGATCCGCAACCATCCCTGCTATGCCAACTTCAATCTTGAAGCCTACATCGGAGCACCGGTCATCGTGGATGGTGAGCGCTACGGCACCTTCAACTTCTCGAGCCCTGACCCGGTGCCGCCGTTCACGGCTCAGGACATCGAGCTGGTGCGTCTCATCGCCTTGTGGGCCGGTCACGAAGTCGCGCGTGCCAATGACATCAATGCCTTGAAGGATGCCCATCAGGCGCTCGAGAAGATCGCCATCACCGACCCACTGACCGGCCTTTACAACCGACGTCATGCCCAGCAAGTGCTGGATGACAACATCGCGGCACTGGCCACCGCCGAGGTAGATCAGCCCCTGTGTGTGGCACTGCTGGATTTCGACCATTTCAAGAAGATCAACGACAACCACGGCCATGACGCCGGCGATCTTGCCCTGCAACACTTGAACGTTCTCGCCGAAGAGATTCTGCTGCCCAGCGACACCCTCGCCAGATGGGGGGGTGAGGAATTTCTGGCCATCCTGCCCAATTCACTGCTCAGCGACTCTGCCACACGTATCAATACGCTGCGCCAGCGGATGAAAGACAGTGTCGTGGAGTACGAGGGCCAACGTCTGCCCCTGTCATTGAGCATCGGGATGACCTGCCTGGAGCCCGATGACAGCGCCACACGTGAGCAGTTGATCGCACGCGCCGATGAAGCCATGTACGCGGCCAAGGAAGAAGGGCGCAACTGCCTCAGGATGCTGTAACGCAATGATGCGTGAATTGCTCCGTCCCGCCTGCCCTGATCAGGAGTCAGAACAGGACGGAGTCTTCTCACTAGAGCTCTCTCACCGAAGCGCTCTCGTCAAGGCCCTCTCGCCAAAGCCCCCGCGTCACGCCATCCCTCCTCTCGCACTCAGCTAGCGAACACGCTAAGGTCAGGCCCATCCCCTATTGCCGAGCCACCCGACGTCGTCGTTGCCTACCCTCATGCCTTCACACGATTCCAGCGCTACGCCGCCCGATGCGTCCTATGGCTTCGGCCTCTCGGAAGACGGCGTGTTGTCTGACCAGCCCACCAGCATTGCGCCCTTGACCGCCACCCTTGCCTCGCCTGCCCCTGCTGACCGTCACCAACTCGGCATATTCCTGCTGCCGGGCTTCGCGATGGTCGCGTTGTTCTCGATGATCGAACCGCTGCGCATCGCCAATCGACTGCGCGGAACACGCCTGTATCAGTGGACACTCGCAAGCCAGGATGGCGCGCCGGTCAAGGCCTCCAACGGCATGGTGCTGCCGGTGGATACCGCACGTGATGAGCTCGCCTCGGTAGACAAGCTGGTGGTGTGCACCAGCTTTGCCCCGGAAGCCTATCTGGAAGATCGCACCTTGCACTGGCTGCAGGAGCGCTCCCATGGCGGCTGCCAGCTCGGGGGCGTGGACACCGGCTGCTTCGTGCTGGCGCGCGCCGGCCTCCTAACCGGCAAGACGGTCACGCTGCACTGGGAAAGCCTGCCGGAATTCACCCAGCGCTTCGATGAGGTGGACGCCGTCGAGTCACTGTATGAAATCAGTGACGATGGCTTCTTCTGCGCCGGCGGCAGCGCCCCGCTGGACATGAGCCTGGAGCTGATTCGGCGCCAGCATGGCGAGGCGCTCTATCAGGCAGTGCGTGAACAGCTGATTCTCGATCAAGGACGCCTGCCGGCAAGCCGCCAGCGCGGCATCAGTCAGCAGACGGCCGATCTGGCCGACCCGCTGCTCAGGCGCGCGATCACGCGTATGGAGAACACCCTGGAGGCCCCGCTCAGCATCGAGGCACTCGCCGAGGAGCTCGGCCTCTCATGGCGGCAGCTGGAGCGCCGCTTCCAGCAAGGGCTCGGCTGCACGCCTCGTGCCTATCACGGTGAGCGTCGCCTGCTGCATGCACGCAGCCTGCTTCACGATACCCGCCATGGCGTCACCGATATCGCGCTGGCCTGCGGTTTCACCTCGCATTCGAGTTTCACCCGCGCCTTTCGCCGTCGCTTCGGGATCACCCCGACCCAGGCCCGCCGCCAGCCACCACGACCTCTGGGATGATCTATGCCCGCCCCCGCAACGCGATGTCGAATTGGGCACAGTGGGTGTCGAATTGGGCACAGTAGCGAACGCCGTGGGCTGCCATTCTGTCGGGGAATCGCTCACCTGACAGAAGGAAGGACTCTCCATGGCGCTCCCGATCACACCCGATTACGACAGCTGGCCAATTGACGAGACTCTCGTGAAGGTCGTTCACGAAGCACGCTTTCTGAGCGTGACCTGGAGCGATGGCCGCGTCAGCCGTTTTCATAGTGTCTGGTTGCGCGAGAACGCCGCGGACGATACCACCGTCAATCCGGCGACACGCGAACGCATTCTGGACCTCTCCCAGATTCCTGCCTGGCCGGAAATCGCCGAGGCCTGCATCGATGAGGACGGCGCACTCAGCGTGCTATTCACGCCCGAAGACCGCCGTCTGCGCTTCCACCCGGGCTTCCTGCGCGGCAATGACTATGACAACCAGGACGCGCTGCCACCGGAACTGCCGCCGATGACGCTCTGGCACGCCGAGCAGCTGGATCAGCCGCCGACCATCGATGCCGCTCGCCTGGCCGAGGCCGACCAAGGCAGCGTGCAGGAGGCGGAGATTCTGTATCCGACCCTGCATGAACTGCTCGGCAAGGGACTGGTGCGTCTGCGCAACCTGCCGACAGAAGAAGGCGCCATCGAGAAGGTCGCCGAACGCATCGGCTCGATCCGCACCACCAACTTCGGCCACCTCTTCAATGTCCGTGCGATCCAGAATCCGGATTCCAACGCCTATACCTCGATCGCCTTGCCACCGCACGTGGACCTGCCGACCCGTGAATATCAGCCGGGCCTGCAATGCCTCTACTGTCTCGAGAACACCGTGGAAGGCGGCATGGCGGTGATGATGGACGGCTTCGCCATCGCCACGGCGCTGAAGGAAGAACACCCCAAGGCCTACGAGACACTCACCACGGTACAGTGGCGCTACGCCAACACCTCGCGCAATACCGATCATGTCTGGTATTCGCCGATGATCGTGCTGGGTCAGGCAGGCGAACTGCTGGAGGTGCGGATCGCCGACTTCCTGCGCGGGCCGATGATGGCACCGTTCGAGCAGACCGAGACCGCCTATGAAGCACTGATGACGCTGCAGCGCATGTTGCGTGATCCGCGCTTCGCCATGCGCTTCACCTATGCCCCCGGCGACATGGTCATCTTCGACAATCGCCGTCTGTTGCACGCCCGCGATGCCTTCGAAGGCGACAGCGGCAGCCGCTGGTTGCAGGGCTGCTACCTGGAGCGTGACGAGGTACGCTCGCGCTATCGCATGCTCAAGCGTGCCGAACGCGCGGAGCGGGTCGAGGCAACGCCTACGGTCTGATACTCGAACATCAAGATGGCGTAAAGAAATGGCAGCCCCGAAAGTTTCCATACAAGCCTGGGGCTGCCCAGTATGGCACGCGATTTCAATGTTGATGCTCCTGATCATGCGCGGCGTGAGAATGACCATCTGCATCACCGTTGCTTTTCAGACCATGACTTTCCTGTGCAGGACTTTCCTGCAAAGCATCATGATGCCCATCATCATGGGGTAACTCTCCAACCCCATCAGCATGGTGCGATGACTGCGATAGCGTAGTCTCACCTCCGCCATGTTGATGACCATCACTTGCTGCCACAAGGGCCGTATAACGCGCAGCACTCATGTCAGGAAGTTCTTCCATGAAAGCGACCATCTGCCAGATGTACTCATCCTGCATGCTCTGACCCCATGCCGGCATTCCGCTGGCTTTTATCCCATGCTTGATGACCCAGAAACGCTCATGAGGCTCACCGCTCATGGTAGATGCTGCGAAATTCGGGGGACTGGGATAAAGCCCCCTACTGAGTTCTGTCTCTGACATACCAGGTGCCAGATGGCAGGAGGCGCACATCGAGGCATAATTTCCTGCACCGGCGACAATCATGGCTTCATCATCAAGCAGGGGAGCCTGGATAGCACTGGAGTGGAACTCGATGGAGCGATCACGCGCCGTTTCAAATACTTCGTACACCCAACCCCAATGCGGGTCATCCGCGGCCACACTGATGACCCCGGAATAAACCGCCCCCGCACCAAGAGTTGCCAGCATCATCAACGTCAGCCACATTCCCCATAGCATTTTTTTCATGTCATATCCCTTGGTCAAGCAAGCATATTCAATGAACAGATCGTCTGACACCATGCAGACAATGGGGTCTTGCCTCGTCATGCTTCCTGAAATTTAGGAAAGGCGCAGTATCCAATCATGAGCAGGTCTTCACGAATGCCACGAATGCTGGTCACCGTCGCGGAGGCGTAACCTGATGACTGAACACCGCCGCCAGCGTGCTTCAGAACATCATGCGGATCCCAATCACGACACCCGTATCTTCTACCGTCTCACTTTCCTCACGCCGCATATCAGCAGTTTCGCCATACTCTCGCTGCCAATAAACACCTACATAAGGAGCTACTCGACGAGTCACCTCATAGCGAGCACGCAAGCCGATTCGCACAGAATTGAGACCCGATCCGATAGCCTGTTGTCTGGATTCATTGGCAGCAAGGACAATTTCACTACGTGGCTGTAGATACCAACGCTGTGTCAGGCGTATATCATGTTCAAGTTCCAGACTGGCAGTGACTACGCCTCCCTCTCGATATTGCACTGCTGCATCCGTCTCGATCCTGTAGGGTGCAGTCCCTTGAAGCCCGAAGACCCCATACACGCTTTCATCATGATCATCACTAAGTACGCCGCCCTGATAGCCACCTCCAATCTGGAATTCCCAGAAATCGGCAATCAGGTGACTATAAAGAAGCTCAAGTGACTCAAACTCGGCGTCTTCGCCATCGCCCTGGGTATTTTCCCCTTCTGACTTGAGATAGACACGATGGGTATCTCCGCCATACCAGGCCTGAAAATCCCATACCAGTGAGTCCTCGCCCTTATCCGGAAGGCTATATTCCAGGCGATCGAATGCGGCACTCCACTGGAGATGTTCTGCCATGGGCGATGGCCATGACTGAGGGGCATCGTAACCATCCTGAGCAAACGCCTGAGAGACACCAGCACTGGAGAATAGAAACGCCGTCACGCTGGCAAGACGAATTGAATGATGTCTGATTGACATGATGACTCCTCAAGAAACCTTTACGACACGGAACATACCTGCGTCCATGTGGTACAGAAGATGACAATGGAAAGCCCAGCTACCTTCTGCATCTGCAGTGATCAAGGCTGACACTCGCTCACCCGGCTTGACATTCAAGGTGTGCTTGCGAGGAATCAGGTCTCCTTGCCCATTCTCCAGCTCCATCCACATGCCGTGCAGGTGTATGGGATGCTCCATCATGGTGTCATTGATCAGGATGAGACGGAGTCGCTCATCCTTCTTGAAGTGAATCGGGCCATTGACTTCGCTGAACTTCTTGCCATCGAAGGACCACATATAGCGCTCCATGTTGCCGGTCAGATGCAGCTCCATCTCGCGCATGGGGCCACGCCTGTCCGGCCAGGGCGCATGGGCCTTGAGGTCCTGATAGACCAGTACACGACGCAGCGATTGATCCAGACCGATGCCTGCCTGGTCGTAACGAGCCCCCTGCTGAATGGCACCGGCCATCAACATATGATTGGTTGCCGCGTCAGCCTGCATCGCTGTCATCTTCGAATGATCCATACCGGCCATCTTCGAATGATCCATACCGGCCATCTTCGAATGATCCATGCCTGCCATCTGCGAATGATCCATGCCTGCCATCTGCGAATGGTCCATGCCGGCCATCTGCGAATGATCCATGCCTGACATCTTCGAATGGTCCATGCCTGCATGAGCGCCCATGGCCTCCATCCCGCGATCAGCGATCTGTCGTCGTTCAGGTACGGGCGCCTCCATCCCGGCGCGAGGTGCCAGCGTGGCTCGCGCGTATCCACTGCGGTCCATGGCTTCGGCGAAGATGGTGTACGCCTTGTCGTCTTCCGGTGTCACCAGCACATCGTAGGCTTCCGCCACGGCAATACGGAACTCATCCACCGCTACCGGTTGCACTGGCTGACCATCTGCAGCGACCACGGTCATCTTCAAGCCGGGAATACGTAAATCGAAGTAACTCATTGCCGAGCCATTGACGACACGCAGACGCACGGTTTCCCCACGCTTGAATAGCGCGCTCCAGTTTTCTTCTGGTGAATGACCATTGAGAAGATACGTATAGGTACTGCCGGTGACATCCGCGATATCCCTCGAACTCATGCGCATCTCAGCCCACATGCTGCGTGCCTCGATCGTGTCTACCAGGCCTCTACGCCGCACATCCGCAAAGAAATCAGCGACAGTCCGTTCCTGGAAGTTGTAATAACCCTCCATGGTCTTGAGGTTGCGAAAGACTGTCTTGGGATCTTCAAACGTCCAGTCAGTGAGCAGCAGGACATGCTCACGATCATATGTGAAGGCTTCGGGTGTTGCGGAGTCTATGATCAGTGGGCCTGCGTGGCCCTCCTGCTCCTGAAGGCCTGAATGGCTGTGATACCAGTAGGTACCGCTCTGGGTGACAGGAAACCGATAGGTAAAGGTCTCGCCCGGTGCGATTCCCGCGAAGCTGATACCCGGCACACCGTCCATTTCCGGGGGAAGTATGATGCCATGCCAATGGATGGAGGTCGGCTCATCCATCAGGTTCGTCACCTTGATGACAGCATCCTGCCCCTCTTTCAAACGCACCATGGGGCCGGGGCTGCTGCCATTGATCGTGATGGGACGCGCGAACTGCCCGTCGATGTCGAAATCTTCACGACGAATGACAAGCGAGACTTCGGGGCCATGTACAACCCCTTGAGAATAAGTCGATGTTCGCCCCCAGGGATTGGCCCAGGCAGGTGCCATCCCCAGTGCCATTGTGCCAAGCCCCAGGGCAGAACCTCCCTTCAGCAATTGACGACGTGATACAGAGAAATCAGACGTTCCTGATGCCATGGCCATTGTTTCTCCCGGGTCATGAAAGATGAGTCATGACACAGATGAAGCCACGTCAAGCTGAAACGAACCTGAAAGACTGAATCAATTACGAGTCGGCAAGCGAATATCGACTCTCAACCCACCAGATTGACCAGAGGAATATGTCAAACAACCTGCATAATGCTCGACAAGATGACCGAGAATGGACAGTCCCAGTCCATACCCAGGTTGTGTTTCGTCTCGTCGCCAACCACGCACCCCAAGATGCGTCAGATCCTTCTGTGGAACGCCCGGGCCATCATCCTCTACTCTTACTGAGAGCTGGTCCTTATCCATTCGCATCTGGCATTGCACCTGATGGGTGGACCACTTGCCTGCATTATCCAGCAATATACCCAGTATTTCGGTAAAATCCTGGGTTTCAATATTCACCAGGTATTCGGCATGTCCTGCAGCAAGGCCCGAGCATTCGAGTTGAAAACATCTCTGCGGATAGATTCCCTGAAACATCTCGATCAGACGACCGGCTTCTTCAATAGGGTGAGTCGATTGGCCTGCACGCGGACCAGCGATGCGAGCGCGCCTCAATTCAGCTGCGAGCTGCGCATGTATTGCCTCAACTCGCACCAACATCTTGCCACGGCGTACCTCATTGATCGGGCGTGTACCACGTAACACCTGAGTCAATGCCGCCAGAGGTGTCTTTAGGGCATGAGACAGGTTGGCAACGGACTCTCGCGAGCGAGTCAGCCGGCGATCAAATTCATCCAGCAGCTTGTTGAGCTGTGATACCAGCGCGTCAAGCTCCGAAGGGGCATCAAGCACAATTCGCTTTCGGTACCCGGACTGGAGTTCGCCCAATTGATGACGCAGGACACTCAACGGCTTGAGCCCTCGCCTTACCGCCAGCAGATTGAGTGATATCAGAATCCCCCACAACAAGATGGCGCTGGCGGCGATCCACCAATGCACTCGGGTCAAGCCCTGCTCCACTGGCGAGAAATTCTCGGCAATCAGCAATTGCACCGCCTTCCCGCGAATATCAAAGACGTGCCGATAGGCCAACAGAGGCTGTTGCTGAAACTGATGCATGATCAACGCATTTCCCTTGCCCTCAAGCAAAGGGAGCATCTCCGACGGCACGGCAGGAAGCGAAGTACTGACCTTCTCCCCGACTCGCAGCACATAGAAATGATGAAAGCTCAGGGACTCCTCACGGGCCGCCGCCATGAGCTGGGCTACAGGACGCTCATCTTTCTTGAGCAAGGTGACGATATGCGATGCCTCATCCTTGAGGCGCTCGCCAAGAAAGTCCTTCGCCAGCTCGTGGAGAAAGAAGCCGTGCAGATACCAGGCAAACAACACCACCGCGAGGGATGCACCTCCCAGGCGTGTCAGCAGGCGAAAACGAAGGCTACGACGATCGATGTGAAACAAGCAGGTACCCCTGTCCGCGACGGGTCTGTATCAAGTCCTTGCCCAAGCGGCGGCGAAGACGAGCGATATAGACTTCTACCAGGTTGGGTGCTGCAGCATCTTGCTCCAGTGCATAGAGTTGATCCAGCAACTGCGCCTTGGAATGCACTCTACCCGGATGATGCATGAGGTAGCGCAACAAACGGAATTCGGTAGCCGTCAAGGAAGACCAATCCTCTCCGTCGCAACTGACACGTTGCGACTCTTCATCCAGCTGAATCCCGCTGACCTCAAGATACGTATGACCTCCCCCTTGCCGACGACGAAGCAGCGCGTGTAGTCGCGCCAGCAACTCGGCTTCATGAAATGGCTTGGTCAGATAATCATCCGCCCCACTGCGCAACCCGACTACCTTGTCCTCCCAGGTATCACGCGCCGTAAGGATCAGCACAGGAATATCCACGTGGGACTGTCGCCAGCGCTTGAGCAACTCCAGTCCCGAGCCATCGGGAAGCCCGAGATCCAGAATCGCCAGCGCATACTGTTCGGTTGCCATGAAAGCCTGGGCATCATTCAGACTGGTGGAAACATCCAGTCGGTAGCCATTATCTTCCAGCAGTTCAGCGAGGCTTTCTGCCAACAGGTCATCATCCTCAAGCAACAACAGCTTCATGACACTCCTCCTTCATTCCATGACCCCCAATGAACACTGCCCCCATGGCAAGAGCAACCTATGCATAAAAACACCTCCATCTTGCAGGTGTAAGCTGAGTGCTGACTGAAAGAGCGCGAAACGGTAATGACCGGTACCGGACATTACACCATTGCCTGCGGGAAATACCTTGGTGATATCCAGAAGCGCTGATATCTGCCGCCTCATCATCGGGTGAACCCTCCGATGGATCGAGAACCTCTTCAGGCAATGCCTGCCCCATACTGGGCAGAGCCTTCCTGGCACGGTAGCCTTGCGTGCCGGCCAGCCACGCTACTCCCTATCAGCCGCCAGCCGAATGTCACTTCATCATTGGCTATCTGTACAGGATGCCCGCAATGCCCGTCAGTCCCACCGATATCCCCTATTTCGCAAGCCTGCTTGACGGCCTCGGGCAGTATTTCCCGCTCTCGCTGCCCATCGTCTTCGCGTTGATCCTGCTGGCTGCTGCCACCTCCGCACTGTCTGCGGCTGTCGGAGTCGGTGGGGGCACGCTGCTGATCATGTTCATGGCGCAGTTGATGCCTGCCGTTGCCCTGATTCCTGTGCATGGCATGGTACAGCTGGGCTCCAACGGTGGGCGTATGGCGATGACATGGCGCCATATCGACATGCGCCGTCTGCTGGCCTTTCTGCCCGGTGTGGCGCTGGGTGCGCTGGTCGCGGCCTGGGTGTTGATCCGCTTGCCTGAAGGGGTGCTGGAGCTTTCCATCGCGCTGTTCGTGCTGTTCACCTGCTGGGGGCCGGCGCTGCCCAAGCGGGCATTGAGCCGCACGGGCACCTTGATAGCCGGTGCCATCACGACGTTCCTTTCGAGTCTGATCGGGGCCAGCGGCCCACTGGTCGCGAGCTTCATCAAGCAAGGCGGTGGCGAGCGTCACACCAAGGTGGCGACCTTCGCGGCCTGCATGGTCGCGCAGCACCTCACCAAGGCCTTCATCTTCGGCATGGCAGGGTTTGTCTTCCAGGAGTGGTTGCCCCTGATCGTGCTGATGATCGGTGCGGGCCTGATCGGTACTCGACTCGGACTGCGCTTTCTGGATCGCGTCTCCAACCGGCACTTCGATGGTTTGTTCAAATGGGCGCTGTCATTGCTGGCACTCAGGCTTGCCTGGCTGGGTAGCGTCTCTCTGATCGGTCATTGATCCGCCACCAGGCGAAGCTTGGGGTGCGACATTATTGCGGGGGACACCACAGTGCTGGCTGAGGTAACGTGCCCCTTCTGCAAGTGCATACCTCTGGTCAGAGGATGTGGATCCCCATGACCAGACCGTGCACAAGACGACGCGACTGAATTCCAGAGGACATCAAGATGGCGCATGCAAGACACTGGCTCACCACACTCGTCGCTGGCAGCCTGCTGTTCAGTGGCCAGGCATTTGCTCACGCCCATGTCAGCAGTGCCAATCCCGCGGACGGCGCCAAAATCACCTCGCCAACGAGCATCAGCCTGACCTTCAGCGAAGGGCTGGAGTTGCCCTTCAGTGGCCTGGGTCTCAGTAGAGTCGATGGCAATCCCGTCTCACTGGGAGATACCACTCTCGACAATGGCGGCAAGACGTTGAGCGCTCCGGTCAGCAAGACGCTCGAGGCAGGGAAATATGCCGTCAAATGGCATGTGCTTTCCACCGATGGTCACAAGACCGAAGGCCAGTATCAGTTCACCGTCACGCCGTGATCGGCCCCGATAACGCCCTTGCCGCGAGCCGCTTCGTCCTTGACGGAGCGGTCGTGTTTCTTTGGGGCGTCAGCGGCTTTCTGCTGACATCGTCGTCGCGCGAGCTGCGCCTCTGGCTTGAGGAGCGCTGGTCGGGGGCCTTGCGCCTGGCACTGGCTTTGGCCGTGATCGCCACTGCCTGCCAACTGCCACTCCAGACTGCCATCATCGGGGCTGGCTGGGGAGATCTCTCCAATGTCTCCCTGGCATGGAGCGTCATGACCCAGACGACCTCGGGGCTTGCCTGGGCAGGCAAGGCAGGCATCCTGTCGATGGCAGTGCTGGCGCTGATGGTGATTCCCGCACATCGCCTGGTGTTCCTGGCGCTTGCGAGCATGGCAATGTTGGCAAGCCTTGCGTTCTCCGGTCACGCCGCCATGCACGGTGGCTGGCTGGGAGGTATTCACCGCGCCAATCAATGGCTGCACCTGCTCAGTGGCGGCTTCTGGATCGGGGCGTTGTTCCCGGTGGTGTCCACCCTGCGTGCGTTGCATGCCGAAACGTTTTGCCAAGCTGCCAGAGCTGCCTTGATACGCTTCTCCCGCATGGGCCACCTCGCGGTCGCTCTGGTGGTCGTGACGGGGGCCCTCAATACCGGGCTGATTCTCGGGACACCTCCGCTGGACTGGTCCCACCCTTATCAGGGACTGCTGGCCATCAAGATCGGGCTGGTGCTCAGTATGGTCAGTATCGCCCTCTTCAATCGCTATTGGCTGGTGCCGCAGCTTTCTGGCCCGGGCGGCACCACACGAGCCCTTGTGTGGATGACCCGATTGGAAGTGTTGTTGGCGGCGCTGGTACTGGGGCTGGTCGTGACGCTTTCCGCCCTCGATCCCTACTGATGATCGCAGCTTGCGTGCCTGTCCTCTCGATAGGGCCGCCCTAGTTGTCACGATCCCCAGGCCTTGTTGCCTGCCTCACCCACCATGACGTGTCTACATTACCCACCATTAAAACGCCCCGCTCAGCCAGCAGGCTGAGCGGGGCGTTGTTTGTCATGCGCAACTACAGATAAAAGGGATCAGAAAGGATATTGGCGTGGCTCGACCTGCAGGCTGACCCATTGGTCGGTGGTGAATTCCTCCAGCACCCAGTCGCCATTGAAGCGCCCGAGGCCTGAATTCTTCTCGCCGCCGAAGGGCGCGCGGGGGTCATCATTCACCGGCATGTCGTTGACGTGCACCATGCCCGCCTCGACCTGGCGCGCGAAGCGCTCGCCGCGTGCGATATCCGCGGTGAAGACGGAAGCCGAAAGGCCATATTCGGTGCCATTGGCAAGTTCCAGCGCATGCGCTTCGTCACGGGCCTTCTGGATGCCGACCAGCGGACCGAAGATCTCGTTCTGCGCCAGGCTCATGTCATTGGTGACATCGGTGAACACATGCGGCGGCACCAGCTGACCCTGCGTCTCGCCCTCAAGCATCACCTGGGCGCCCTCGCCCTTGGCCGTCTCGATCATCTCGAGCAGACCATCACGCTGCTTGGCATTGATGATCGGCCCGATGACGGTATCGTCCTGTGCGGGATCGCCGACCTTGAGTGCACGGGCACGCGCCACGAAGCGATCGACAAAGGCGTCATGGACCGACTCATCGACGATGATGCGGTTGATAGCCATGCATATCTGCCCCTGATGGAGGAACTTGCCGACCAGAGCGGCGTCCACCGCCTGCTCGATATCCGCATCATCAAGCACCACGAAGGGGCTGTTACCACCCAGCTCCAGGGCTACGTGCTTGAGATGATCACCACCGACGGCGCGCTTGCCGATGCCCTTGCCCACCTGGGTAGAACCGGTAAAGGAGATCAGCCGCGGCACCTCGTGATCCACGAAGGCGTCGCCAATCTCGCTGCCGGCACCGACCACCACGCTCAGGACACCGGCAGGCAGCCCCGCCTCCTCGAACAATCTGGCCAGCAGGAGGCCGCCGGTCAGCGGGGTATCACTGGCCGGCTTGATGACGACGCTGTTGCCGAGCGCCAGTGCCGGCGCCAGGGAACGCTGGGTCAGATGCAGCGGGAAATTCCACGGGCTGATGATGCCGATGACCCCCAGCGGCTTGCGGAAGACACGGCTCTCCTTGCCCGGCACCTGGGCCTCCATCGCCATTCCGGCCACGCGGTTGGCCATCGCGGCGGACTCCAGCGTGATCGCACGGGCTGCCGCCAGTTCCGCCTGAGCCTTGATGCGGGTACTGCCGGACTCACGAATCAACCAGCCGAGCAGCTCTTCGCGTCGCTCGTCCATCAGCTCCACTACCTTGTGCATCACGCCAGCGCGCTCGCTTGCCGGTGTCAGAGCCCAGTCAGGCTGAACATCACGCGCCTTGCGATAACTGACATCGAGATCCTCGGCATTGGCCATGGAGATCGAAAGCAGCGAGCTTTGATCAAAGGGGTCCACCACCTCGAGCGTCTTGCCGGCTCGTCCGGCACGCCATTCACCGGCGAGAGGGAGCTGCTCCAGGTTCTGGTAATCGCGAGGCATGAGTCTCTCCGTGCTGTGGGTATGCAGGAGAGATGGCGATAGTGTGGCAAAACCCAACCGTTGCATCACAGCTATGCCAGAATGGCACCGCTAGCTGAGAACCCGCCCCCTACCCGAACTGAATGAGAGTCAAAGGATGAGCCCTGAAGACCTGCAGACACTGACGACCTGCCAGATGCCCTATGGCAAGTATGCCGGACGCCTGATTGCCGACCTGCCCGGGGATTATCTGGGCTGGTTTGCGCGCAAGGGGTTTCCGCAGGGCGAGATCGGTCGCCTGCTCGCGCTGATGCACGAGATTGATCACAACGGATTGAATGCACTGCTGGAGCCGTTGAGGAAATGCTAAAGCCAAAGAAAATCATACTGTCGATTAAGTTGATTTAAATATACCATCGAGCAATCAAAATATACGATGGTCTTTGAACGTTTCTAACTTCATGCTCACCATTTCTGAGGCAGCGATGACACGCACACTAATAACAACTGTACTCGTGCTTACCATTACAGGTTGCTCTACTACGCCAATTTCATCATTAGATGCTGACCCCGTCCCTCCTGAAAGAATTTATGCACATGATAAACCCTTACAGGAAGAGCATGGAACATTGACTTTAACCCGTGATAGCGGGCTGCTGGGTAGCGCTTGCGGTATCATGATAAAAATCAATGGCGTCCTCACAACCAAACTCAATCCAGCCGAAACCGTCTCGCTGGATCTGACCCCGGGGACATATATAATCAGCGCTTCAGCAGATCAAGGCCTTTGTGAAACTGGTGTCAAAGAAGTAAAGGACACTATTACTCCCAATACGACGATACGCTATAGAATGGGCTATGACCCAAGTGGAACATTGGGACTATTCCCTACGATGTATTAACCAGTATCAGGACAAGCGTCCACTGGCGACCAGCTGGTCGAACATGTCGTGCAAGGTGGTCTCGAGAGGCCGGTAGACCAGGCCCAGCTGCTCGCGGCTGCGGGTATTGTCGAAGACGAAGGGATGGCCCACATTGCGTGCGACGATCCTTCGCGTCACCGCCTTGTTGGCCAGCGGACCCGCCAGCCACACCAGCCATTTAGGTAACTGGCGAGTGGAAATCGCGTACTGCGGGCCTGCGTATTGACTCAACAGGCGCCCCAGCGCGATGAAGCTTGAGGAGTGCCCGGCGACCAGATGACGCCCATTGGCCGTGGGCAGAAATCCCGTCGCCAGATGCGCCTCGGCGACATCACGTACATCCACCACGCCCATGCCATAATCCGGCGCGCCTATCCTGAGCGTGCCGTCACAGAGCTGCGTCATCAGGCTGAAGGATTCGCCGTGCGTGTCATCGCTGATCGCGGGGCCAAGCACCAGCGAGGGATTGATCACTACCAGCCGCCAGCGCGACTGCTGCTCGGCAATCTGCCAGGCGGCCTGTTCCGCCAGCGTCTTGGAGTGGGAGTAGGCCTGGTGTGTCAGCGAGGCCGTGGTGTTCCAGACACCCTCGTCGAAACAGCCGCGCGGGGTGTCCAGCGCATCGGCATTGTCACTGTAGATGGCAGCACAGCTGCTGGTCAGCACCACACGTTCGACACTAGCCTGACGATTCGCCTCTTCCAGCACATTGCGCGTGCCCTCCACCGCCGGACGCACCAGATCACGCTCGGGGTCCTCGACACTGACCACGAAGGGTGAGGCGGTGTGAAAGACCACCCCACAGTCTGCCATCGCCTGAGCGTAAGAGCCCTGTGTGAGCAGATCACTGGCAAAGACACGTAGCTCCCCCGGCAAGCGTTCGGCCAGCGCCTTGAGCGCCGCCAGACGTTCGCTATTGCCGGGATCGCGCACGGCGGCATGCACCGTCAGGCCCTCTTCCAGCAAGCGACGAATCAGCTGCCCCGCAACATAGCCGGTCGCGCCGGTCACCAGTACCGGTCGCGATCGCTCCAGCCCTGCCAACAAAGCTTGCGTGGATGCATTGAGCGGCATGTAAGACTCCCGGGATGCAGTAAACCGCGATCTGACGGCACAGCGAGCACGACAGTGACGTCAGGCGGACAGTCTGACGAACCAGGTCCACAGGCCGCCCAGAATCAGCGACTCGGCGGCGAAGCGGAACAGATGGCGCATCTCGATGCCATCCAGCATCAGCCCCATCAGACGGGCCGTCATGATGCCGGCGATACCTGCCACCGCGAGCGTCACCAGCACCGGCAAGAGACCCAGGCCGATCGGCGGATACATCAGCAGATACCCTACCGCGATGACCCAGCCCCAACGAATGCGCCGCGAAATCGCCGCGCCGGTTTCCTTCGGAACGGTCAGCGGGGTGTCGTCGGGTCCCTTGAAGCGGTTGACCAGCTCCGGCACTGCCGCCAGCAGTACCCCTGCTGTCAGCACGAAGCCGCCCAGAATCTGCAATACCATCATCATCGCGCCATCTTCCCTTGTCCGGTAATCAATGGCGCACATGCTACCAATACTGCTGGGCAAATGCCTGACCGGAATGCGAGTCCCGCAAACAATCAAGTCTGGCCAAAGGCGTGAAGCTCGCATTCGTCCCTTGCGTCATCCTCCAGGCACCATCTCCCGACATCGCCCCGAGCATCTTCCCATCTGCGGCGAGCTGATCTATCATCGCACCATCGTCATTTCGACAAGTCTCGACATATGGACAGATCAAATGAATGACTCCGACAGCCTGCCCGACCCGCAGGCCACGCTGGACACCTTCGCGGCGCTGTCCCAGGCCACGCGTCTGGACACGTTTCGGCTTCTGGTCCGCCATGAGCCACAAGGCCTGCCTGCCGGCGAGATCGCGCGGCGTCTCGAGGTGCCGCACAACACGCTCTCGACCCATCTGGGCGTACTGAGCCGCGCGGGGCTGATTCACTCCCAGCGCGAAGGCCGTTCACTGATCTATCGCGCCAACCTCGAGCACATGCTCGCCACCGTGCAGTTTCTGGTACGCGACTGCTGCGCCGGCTCCTCGGTGGTCTGCGACCCGTTGCTGGCCTCGCTCACCGTGCCCGATTGCAGCGTCTCCTCCACCCCCTGTGCTTCCCAGGAGTCTCGCAACGATGACTGATTCCAACCGTTCTTCCGGCAAGATCACGATCTATCACAACCCGGCCTGCGGCACCTCGCGCAATGTGCTGGCCATGCTCAAGGCTTCCGGCGAGACACCGGAGGTGATCGAGTATCTGGTCACCCCGCCGACGCGCGAGAGGCTGGAGTCGCTGATTGCCGCCATGGGAGGTGGCCCGCGCCCGCTGCTGCGCCGCAAGGGTACGCCCTATGACGAGCTCAATCTGGATGACCCGTCCATGAGCGATGCCGAGCTGATCGACGCCATGATGGCCCACCCGATCCTGATCAACCGCCCCATCGTCGTGACGCCCATGGCCACGCGCCTGTGCCGACCATCGGAGACGGTACTGAAGCTTCTGGACAATCCGGTCGCGCAATACACCAAGGAAGACGGCGACATCGTCCACGCCCCCAGGACCTGAATCATGAACGCACACACTCCCGACACGTCTCACCTGCTGACAGAAGACAACATGACCGACGCGATGAAAGCGGCACTGGCCGACCTGCCCAATATCGATGCCGAACACTGGCGACCGCTGGAAATCGACCGCCTGGTCGGCCCGGATGCTCCACGTCATGCGCCGCGCATACTGGTGCTTTATGGCTCCCTGCGTGAGCGTTCCTTCTCGCGCTTTGCCGCCGAGGAAGCGGCGCGCCTGCTGCGCGCCTTCGGTGCCGAGGTGCGCCTGTACTCGCCGGCCGGCCTGCCATTGCCGGATGACTGCGAGGCCGATCACCCCAAGGTGCAGGAGCTGCGCGAGCTGGCCCAGTGGTCCGAGGGCATGCTGTGGGCGAGCCCGGAGCGCCACGGCGCGATGACCTCGATCATGAAGGCACAGATCGACTGGATTCCCCTGTCACTGGGCGGCGTGCGGCCCACCCAGGGCAAGACGCTGGCCATCCTGCAGGTCAGCGGCGGCAGCCAGAGCTTCAACAGCGTCAACCAGATGCGCATTCTGGGCCGCTGGATGCGCATGCTGACCATCCCCAACCAGTCATCCGTGCCCAGGGCCTTCAATGAATTCGATGAGCAGGGCCGCATGCGCCTATCACCGCTGTATCTGCGCATCGTCGATGTCTGTGAAGAGCTGATGAAGTTCACCTGGATGAACCGCGACCGCAGCGCCTACCTGACCGAGCGCTACTCGGAGCGTGTCGAGAGCGCCGAAGAGGTCTCCCGACGCGTCAATCAGAGCACGATCTGACGCAGCCCGCAGTCGCACACGCGGCTTCTCACTTACTTTTCACCCTCGACAAGGAGACGTCATGCTTGCCTTGGCAATCTTCGCCATCACGCTGGCACTGGTGATCTGGCAGCCACGTGGGCTGGGCATCGGCACCAGCGCCCTCGGCGGCGCCGTGGTCGCGCTGGCCTGCGGCGTGGTCAATCTACCGGATGTGCTGGTGGTCTGGGATATCGTCTGGGACGCCACCTTCACCTTCGTGGCGCTGATCATCATCTCGCTGATTCTCGATGAAGCGGGCTTCTTCAGCTGGGCCGCACTGCATGTCGCGCGCTGGGGCGGCGGCAACGGGCGCAAGCTGTTCCCGCTTATCGTGCTGCTGGGCGCGGTGATCGCGGCCTTCTTCGCCAATGATGGCGCCGCCCTGCTGCTGACGCCGATCGTAATCGCGATTCTGGTGCGCCTGGAGTTCTCGGCGGCGACGTCATTGGCCTTCATCATTGCCACCGGGTTCGTGGCGGATTCCACCAGCTTGCCGCTGGTGATCTCGAATCTGGTCAACATCGTCAGCGCCAACTACTTTGACATCTCCTTCACGCATTACGCCGCCGTGATGGTGCCGGTCGACCTGATCGCGCTGGCCGCCACGCTGATCGTGCTGTGGCTGATGTTCCGCAAGGAGCTGCCCTCGCACTACGCGCTGGAGAAGCTCGAGGCACCCTTGAGCGCCATCAAGGACCCCCTGGTATTCCGCGCGGCCTTCCCGCTGCTCGGCGTGCTGCTGGTGGCCTACTTCGTGACCGCACCCTTGGGCATCCCGCTCGCCGTCGTCACCGGCAGCGCCGCGCTGGTTCTGCTGGCCATCGCCGGCCGCTGGCTGAGCAGCGGTGATGCCGTGATCGAACTCGGCCCGGTACTGCGCGGTGCGCCGTGGCAGATCGTGCTGTTCTCGGTGGGCATGTATCTGGTGGTCTACGGGCTGGGCAATGCCGGCCTGACCGATCACGCCAGCGACATCCTCGCCTGGCTTGCCAGTCAGGGCGAGCTGGTCGCCACTCTCGGCACCGGCGTGCTGGCCGCCGTCACCGCCTCGGTGATGAACAACATGCCGGCCACGCTGATCGGCGCGCTGGCCATCGACCACCTCACCGCGCAGCAGGTCAATGACGCGACGCGTGAGCTGATGGTCTACGCCAACGTGATCGGCAATGACCTGGGGCCCAAGTTCACCCCGATCGGCAGCCTTGCCACACTGCTGTGGCTGCATGTGCTCGATCAGAAAGGCCATCACATCAGCTGGGGGCAGTACATGAAGGTCGGCCTGGTGCTGACACCGCCGGTACTGATCGCCGCCCTGCTCGGCCTGTGGGCCTGGCTGGGCGTGCTCAACGGCTGATCGGATCTGCTGTCAGCCAAGAACCCCATCGGCCTGAGGACAACATTGGACTCAGGTATGAAACAGAACTGGCGCAGGGAGAAATCCCTGCGCCAGTTCTGTTTCATCCCCCCGAAGGTTTCATCTTCACCGAAAAATGTACTGAAGCGCCTGACGTGGCAATCTGACAGTAGACGTCGTCCTTGCTCGATTTCATTATCCGACAATGCCGCCATCGAACCTCAATGAGAGACCAGACCTGACAACCCCGGGAGTCCTGTCATGAGTGATGTACCTGCCGCCTATCAAGCCAGCAAGGGGTCGATTCTGGACGTCGATCGCGACTTCTACGACAGCCTCACCGAAGGCAAGGCCGAGCGCACCCTGGTCGCGACCCATACCGTGCCGCTGCGCGATGGCCTGGCGTGGGAAGTGCCGGCGGGCCACGTGCTGCGCATCAAGATCACCGAGGGCTCACAGGTCGGTGATTTCAACATGTGGAACCTGCACAACCCGCGTGAGCGCATGTGGGCGTCTCGCACCCGCCAGCTGCAGCGCGCGCATGTCAGCACCTATGATCGCCTGTGGTCCACTCTGCCCTACCTGCGCCCGATGGCGACCATCATCGATGACACCCTCGCCGACTATGGCGTCGATGCAGAAGGTGGTCGCGTGCATGACCTGCTGGGCACGCGCTGCGACCCTTACGTCAATCGCCTGCTGACCGGCGAGGACTTCGATCACCACTGCCACTCCAATCTGGTCCGCGCGGTGGAACCCTGGGGCCTGACCGAATTTGATATCCACGATGTGCTCAACATCTTCCAATGCACCGGCCTCAACAATGAAGACAAGTACTTCATGAAGGCCTGCCCGGCACGCAAGGGCGATTATCTGGAGTTCTTCGCCGAGACAGATCTGCTGTGCGCAATGTCCTGTTGCCCGGGTGGCGATCTGTCAGTGGACCTGTGGGGCCCTGATGCGCGTGATCCGCTCGAGACCTGCAACCCGCTCGGCGTCGAGATCTACCGGCTGGAAGGCGACGTTCTCGCAGGCTGGGAGTCGCCCAGGGTCGCGGCTTACGCCGGTAACCACGGCCGCCAGCACCCCACTACCGGCTGGGCCGCCATCAAGCGTGAGCGCTGCTGCTGAGGCAGCTTTTGGCACGCTGATCGCGTTTAGCGAATACTGATGTAACAAAGCCCCCTGCCGAGACTCTCGACAGGGGGCTTTGACGTTTCGTGAACGGGCATCGCCGCCTCAGCGTCGGCTTGTCTGCTCATACAAACGCCGATGTTCGGCGTGCAGCGATGTCCATAGCGGCGCCATGCGGGCAATCAGACGAGGATCGAACTGCTTGCCGGCTTCCTCGCTGAACAATCCGACCAGACGCTTCAACGACCAGCCCGGCTTGTAGGCGCGCGGCGAGGCCAGAGCATCGAAGACATCCATCATTGCGGCCACCTGACAATGCAGTGGCAAGGCCCCCCCGGCGGACCCGGCAGGATAGCCCTTGCCATTCCAGCCCTCGTGATGGGTGATCGCCACTTGGCTGGCCAGCGCTCTCAGGGGGCCGCGTAGAGAAAACAGCAGGCGTCCGCCATGACCGGCATGATCGCGCATCGTGATGCGCTCCTCATCACTGAGCGCACGCGGGGCATTCAGAAGCTCCGTCGAGATACCGACCTTGCCGATATCATGCAACAAGGCCGCGCTATGCAGGTCATGCAGTGGCACCTTGCGCTGAGCGGACGGCAACAGCCTTGCGTAGAGAAATATCGTCAGCCCCGCCACCCGCCAGGAATGCGCCAGGGTATCGCCATGGTGACGTTGAAGGAGGCGCGCCAGGGCAAGAACTCCGGGTTCGAGCGACTTCGCCCCGGGGGGCGGCTTTGAGAGGTAATCCGGCAAGGCGACATCACCGTCAGGCGCGACTCTCGTTGTGCACAGGGCATTTTTCATGGGGGCTCCCTGTTCAATCTGCCTATCACGGGTCGTGAGTCATCAGGGGGCTCATGATCGATGCGCCAGATGGGGTCGCATCAGCCCGGAATGACGAACGAAGATTTCTCGTTCGTTTTCAGATTTGTGTTTCACATCCGCCTCGCAAGCTCGCGCCTTCATCTCCGTTTTGAAGAACAGCTCTTCCGAGACCCTGCACTTGCCAAAAAGGGCTTGATAGAAAGCACGTGATAAAAAGTACTTGGTGAATATTAGGCGATAATAATGATGAGTCTCAATGTTTCTTCATCAAATCCTTGCCTTGTTCGTATTGCATCATGAGTCATACAGCGCTCAGAGACGCGCGCATATCATCTCGCGAACCATTCCAGCAGATGCTCGATCAAGCGCACCGTACGCAGCGGACGATGGCGCTCACGATGATAGATCAATGACAACGGTACATCCGCCGGCTGCCAGTCACTCAGCAATTCCTGCAGCTCCCCTTGCGCAAGGGCGGATTCACAGTAGAGCCTTGGCACGCGAATGATGCCGTTGCCGGCAATGGCACCACTGACCAGCACATGCCCGTTGCGGCACTCAAGCTGGCCACCGACATCCACCTGCAACTCTCGCGTCTCTGTCCCGCGAGCGGTAAAGGACCAGCGCGAGATCGAGCCCACCAGGCAGCGGTGATCCACCAGCTCACCGGGCGTGTTTGGTTCACCATGGCGGGCGAGATAGTCGGGACTTGCCACCACCACGTAGGGCAATGTCCGCAGCGGACGCGCGATGAAATCGGCATCCTCGAGGGCGCCCATGCGCAGCGCGATATCGAAATCGTCACGAATCAGATTCACGCGATGACTGCTGAAATCCAGCTCCACCTGCACTTGCGGCCATGTCTGCATGAAGGCATGCACGGCGGGCGCCAGTAGCCGCTCACCGATCGGCCCGCCGACGCTGTTGATGCGCAGCCTCCCGCGCATGGCGTTGCGCTCCTCACGTACCAGCGTCACGATCTGGGTAATGTCGCCCAACGCACTGCGACACTGGGCATGCAGCAGATGACCACTCTCGGTGAGTCGCAACGAGCGTGTCGAACGCTGCATCAGCGACACGCCCAGGGCCTGTTCAAGCGCAGTCACCTGTTTGGAGACCTGCGACCGCGACACGCCCAACTGCTCGGCGGCGCGGGTGAAGCTGCCATGATCCGCCGTCATGACGAAGGCACGAATATCGGCCAGGGGAAGTGACTCGAGCATGGGGCTCTCCAGCCAGGTGGGATGTCGAGAAGGAACACAGAGGCAGCACGCCAGGACAGTCAATCGAAGACACGCGCTCAAAGACAGTCAGTCACAGCGCGTCTTGCCAGTAGTCTACCAGCCGCATCGACGGCTTCAGCGGCCGCGCAGGCTTTCATCACAATGTCTCCCCCGACGACGAGTGGCGCGCGGGGGTCTTGGGCGCTATACAACATATGCAAAAAGGGGCGCTGATGAGCGCCCCTTTTTTATTTCCTGCTCAACAGTCTGTTACCAGATCACCAGCTTATGCCCTGATCACCAGATGGTGACAAGATCACCCGACATCCGAAACTGGCCAAGATCGTCCGTCTTGCCTGTCTGTATGTCGTGACTGTCTATATGCCGTGACTCTCTATGTGCCGGGATTACTCTGGGGTCTAGCCGCCCCTGGCGAGTCAGTCTGCCAGAGGAGGCCGTCTTACCAACCGACGCTGGCTGACAGGGTAATTTCCATCGGGTCACCCACCAGCACGCGAGTATCGCCGCCGCTACCGTAGTAGTAGCCGGTATCAAACAGGTTCTTCGCATTCAGCTTGAATTCGGTGTCCGGGCCGAAGAAGTCATGACGCCAGCCGACGAAGGCATCTGCCACGGTGTAGGCATCCATCGAGAAGCTGTTGTCGTCATCGCCTTCACGCTCACCGACATAACGCACGCCACCGCCGACACGCCACTCGCCGTAGGACGGATCGATCGCCAGATCATGTGCCAGATAGAGGCTGGCCGCGTTGAGCGCCGCATTCGGCAGACGATTGCCCTCGGTGCCTTCGGTATCCTCCAGCACTTCGGTATCGGTGTAGGCATAGCTGAACAGCAAGGAAGTGCGATCCGTCAGGGCACCTTCGAGGCTGAATTCCAGGCCTTGCGAGCCGGCTTCACCGATGGTGCGAGTCACCCCATTGTCAGTGACTGCAACGTTCTCCTTGCGGATCTGGTAGAGCGCCACGGAGGTTGCCAGACGCGGATTCCACTGACGCTTGTAGCCGATCTCGTAGCCCTTGCCGAGCTCAGGATCGAGGCTCTCGCCGCTGTCACTGTCGCTGCCGTTCGGCACGAAGGATTCGCTGTAGCTGATGTAGGCAGAGCTGGCATCGTCGATGCGATACAGCAGGTTCGCGGAGGGCAGGAACAGGTCATCGCTGTAATCGGGGTCAGATACGAAGTCCTCGCCCTCACCGCTTTGCTGATCAAACCAGGTGTAGCGCCCGCCAAGCCCCAGAATCCACTTGTCGGTCAGATACCAGCGGTCGCTGACATAGACCCCGATGGCCTGGCTTTCATCGAGACGATTGCTGCGCGAGGTGTTGATGTCGTCGGAGGTCACCTGGGCCAGCTGGCCGTGGTTCACGTCAGTGACGGTGGAGACCGTGACGGAGTCGCCGAAATAGCGCTCATCCAGATAGTCGCGTGTGGTCTCGTAATCGGCACCGATGACGAGCTGGTGACGCTGCCCCGCAATCTCGACATCGCCCATGGCGTCCAGCGCAGTGTAGTGCTCGCTGCGATCATAGCCCTGGTTCTCTTCGGCACGTACGGTCACATCACCGCTGTCGCTGACATTCGTGACGTTGGCGCGCGCATCGCTGTACTGGCGACGCGTCCAGCCGTAGGTCAGCTTCATGTCCCAGTTGTCGGTGACTTCCTGCTTCCACCAGGCATTGACGGACTCGTCATGGCCATAGACACGGTTCCAGGATTCATCGAAACGCGTGCCACGCGTGACGTTGGCAGCGCTGCCGTTGTAGAAGACGGTGCCACGATCGATATCCAGCTCGTAGTCCTGATACTCGTAGCTGATCTGGGCGCTGCTGTGCTCGCCTTCCCAACGCAGTGACGGAGCGATGGTGGTACGACGGTCATTGCCGTACTCGCGCCAGGAGTCTTCATCCTCATGCGACAGGATGAAGCGATAGGCCAGACCGGTGTCCTCGATGGGGCCGGTGGTGTCCAGGGTGGTATTGCCACCGCCGAAGGAGCTGACTTCGCCACTGATCTCGGTGTGCGTCTCGTACTGCGGACTTTTGGTGACCATGTTGATCACGCCGCCGGGGTTCTGCTGGCCCTGGAAGAGCGATGACGGCCCCTTGAGCACCTCGACGCGGTCCACGGTCGCCGTGGTGTAGGTACGGCGTGGCTGACGGATGCCATCGATCAGCATCGAACCATCGCTGTTGCTGCCGAAGCCTCGCTTGATGAAGCCGTCTTCGGTGCCCCCGAGGGTGTTGCCCAGCTGGATACCCGCGACCGGCTGCAGCGCCTCTTCCAGGTCATCCAGATTGAAATCATGCATGACCTGCTGGGTCACGACATTGATGGTGCGTGCCTGCTCGAGAAAGTCCACCGACTGCTTGTTGGCCAGGCTCGAGGCCTCGGCGCGGTAGCTGCCCGGCGCCACTTCACCTTCACGCTCCCCGGTCACCACGATCACCGAATTCGTGACTGGCGATTCGCTTGAGGTGGCACTCTCTGCCGCCAGCGAAGTGCCCGGCAATGCCATCAGGCTGAAGATCAGGCAGGAGAAATGCCCCTTGTGCGTGCTTGCAGCGCTATCCCGAAAATGATTTGGCACCTGAAAACCCTTTGTACGCGATGCGACAGCGTCCTGCTGAACCACACCTTTCATCCGCTCGATGAGCAGAAAGTGGCCATGACTGACGCCCCCCGCGCCAGCAAATGAGTCGCGAATGCTAATCTTTATCAAATGCCATCGCAACGTAAAGTGCGTGATTTTTCCGCTGATTGTCCTGAGCTTTGCCTTATTCAACGCCCAGCAAACAACTATTTGCGTAATTCTACCGACATCGAAGCGCCTCACGCGCAATGCGCGACGTCAGATCATGGGAGCTGCCACACAAGGCTCGGGAAACGTCGCATTGACACAGGGAGAGCGATCGCTCTACCCTGCATCGCAACTCGAGTAGAACGATCGCTCTCCCTGATATCTGAACCACGGTCCCGACATGATCCAGCACGACATCGCCGCCCGCCTGGAGACCCTCTTCAGCCAGCGCGGCTTCGCAGAGCCGAGTGTTTCCGAACTCAAGGCAGCGTCAGCCGTCAGTCTGCGCACCCTCTATCGCCACTTCCCCTCCAAGGAAAGCATGGTGATCGGTGCGCTTCAGCATCGTCACGAACGCTATATGGCTTTTCTTGAAGAGGCGGTGCCCGAGGATGGCACCGCAGCCCTCAGCCATCTGTACCAGCGCCTGGGCCATTGGATGCAGTTTGAGGCACCCAACGGCTGCATGTCGGTCAATGCCATGGCCGCCTTCCCTGACAATCAGGAAGTGCGCGAGGCCGTGGACCGCCACAAGCGCGAGATTCTTGAGTGGCTGGGCCAGCGCAGCCAGCGCGAAGATCTCGCCACCGAGCTGTTCCTGATTCATGAAGGGGCCTCATCCGCCTGGCTGGTCCTCGGCGATAAGGCCATCGAGGCCGCACTTTCCACCACACTCACGCTACTGGGAGCACAACAAAAGTGAGCTCACTTGCCCCAAGCGATGACAGCATGCACGGCGTCTACCTGACCGGCCATGGCGGCCCGGAAGTGCTGGAAGTGCGTGATGACATCCCTCGCCCGGCACCCGGCCCGCGTGACGTGCTGGTGCGAGTCGGCGCGGCAGGCGTCAACAATACCGACGTCAATACCCGCCTGGCGTGGTATTCGAAGGGGGAAGGTGACGCGGAAGATGCCAGCTGGTCCGGCCAACCGATCCATTTCCCACGCATTCAGGGCGCTGATATCTGCGGCGAGATCGTGGCGGTCGGGGCAGAGGTCAACAATGTGCGAATCGGCGAGCGTGTCCTGATCGAGCCCTGCCTGCAGGAGCACGATGGCCAGGACCTCGCCTCCGCGTGGTACATCGGCGCTGAGTGCGATGGCGGCTTCGCCGAATACACCAAGGTGGCAGCACGCCATGCCCACCCTATCAAGAGCGCACTGAGCGATGTGGAGCTGGCCTCTTTCCCCTGCTCCTACTCCACCGCCGAGAACCTGCTGACACGTACGCAGCTTGCCAAGGGGGAGCGCGTGTTGATCACCGGTGCTTCAGGGGGCGTCGGCTCCGCGGCCGTTCAACTGGCGAAGGCACATGGCGCCCACGTCATTGCCGTCACCAGTGCGGCCAAGGCCGACGCCCTGCGCGATCTCGGCGCCGATGAGATCGTCCTGCGTGAGTAGACACTGGCCGATGTGATCGAAGGCAACAGTGTCGAGGTGGTCATTGATCTGGTGGGTGGCCCGCAATGGCCAGAGCTGCTGGATATTCTCGGCCACAAGGGGCGCTACGCCGTCGCGGGTGCCATCGGTGGCGAAATGGTGGAACTCGACCTGCGCACCCTGTATCTGAAGGACTTGAGCTTCTTCGGCTGCACGGTGCTGGAACCGGAAGTCTTCCCCAATCTCGTGCACCATATCGAGCAAGGCAACATCAAGCCGCTGGTCGCCGAGGTCTTCGCGCTGGCCGATATCACCACTGCCCAGGAGGTCTTTCAGCAAAAAGGTCATGTGGGTAAGGTCGTGCTCAAGGTTCGTCAGGACTGAGCCAGTTTCTCCACTGGACTGATGGCCACAACGCAAAAGGGCTACCCGATGGGTAGCCCTTTTCACTGCCGAACGTCTGCGTCACACAAGCACGCATCACACAGATCAGTCGGTGCGCTTGTCTTCGGTGTTGGTCTCGAAGTCACTCGCCGCGTGGCGCTCGATCAACTGCTCCTCAGGCTCGCCCCAGAAACGATTGACCATGCGACCCCGCTTGACCGCCGGACGCTGGGCAATCGACCTGGCCCAGCGCTGCACGTGCGTGTAGTCCTGTACGGAAAGAAACTCGGCAGCATCATAGAGCTTGCCTTCGACAAGTGCGCCATACCAGGCATAGATGGCGATATCCGCGATGCTGTATTCGTCACCCGCGATGTAGGCGTTGTCGGCCAGCTGACGATCCAGCACGTCCAGTTGACGCTTGGTCTCCATCGCGAAACGGTTGATGGGGTATTCGAGCTTCTCCGGCGCGTAGGCATAGAAGTGGCCAAAACCACCGCCCAGATAGGGTGCGGAGCCCATCTGCCAGAACAGCCAGTTCATGACTTCGACACGCTTGGCGGGGTCCTTGGGGATCAGAGCGCCGAATTTCTCGGCCAGATGCAGCAGGATGGAGCCGGATTCGAACACGCGAATAGGCGTCCCGCCGCTTCTGTCCATCAGCGCGGGGATCTTGGAATTGGGGTTGATCGCGACGAAATCGCTACCGAACTGGTCCCCATCGCCGATTCGTATCGGCCAGGCATCGTATTCAGCACCGCCATGACCGAGCGCCAGCAGCTCCTCGAACATGATGGTGACCTTCACGCCGTTGGGTGTCGCCATGGAGTAGAGCTGGAAGGGATGCTCGCCGACCGGCAGCTCCTTGTCATGCGTCGAGCCCGCGATCGGCCGATTGGTACTGGCGAACTTGCCGCCACTCTCGCTTTCCCATTTCCAGACCTTGGGTGGCTGATAACTGTCGCTCATACCCTTGACTCCTTGGCATCCTGTTGAAGCTTCACGACTGAAGCTTCAAGACTTCGTTGGCATCAGACGCATCGACGTTGCGCCGCTCTGACTCGGTAAACAAGTTATGGCGGTCAGGCGCTCGGGACACAAGGGGATGAAATGACAAGTTTTTGTTGCTAGTATGCCACCAGTTTTTGGGGAGTAGCCCGCTCTCGTCACCCAACGAGAGTCTCGGATGTCAACATGGTCGGCAGGCATTGCCGTGGCACCGAGGACCCACCTATCCGATCATGCCCGTGATCAGTCAGGACGAGGTTCGGCGAGACCAATGACAGTCAGACGCTTCCGGCCGGTGGTGTCTCGCTGTTATTGACTCGCAACCGGCCTGGAACATCCTGACAAATGCCTCTTCTACCGACATTCCTGCTCGCCTTTTCCATGTCTTGCGACGCCTTTGCGGCCGCCTTGTGCAAGGGTGCCGCCATACGCCGTCCCTCTCTGAAAGATGCCTTGCGCATCGGCCTCATCTTCGGGGTCATCGAAGCCATCACGCCCATGATCGGTTGGCTGATCGGTCGCTCACTGGCCGTCTACGTCGAACAGTGGGACCACTGGATCGCCTTCGCCCTGCTGCTGCTGCTCGGTCTGCACATGATTCATGAGGGGCTCTCCAAGGACGAGGAAGACGAGGAATGCACCACGCCGCAATCGTTGCCCCGCCTGATGCTGACCGGTCTTTCCACCAGTATCGATGCGATGGCCGTGGGGGCCGGGCTCGCCTTTGCGGGCGTGAACATCGTCACCACTGCGCTGGCGATCGGTACCGCCACCTTCGTGATGGCCACCACCGGCGTGATGCTGGGCGGTGTGCTGGGCAAGATGGTCGGCAAGCGCGCGGAGATCATCGGTGGCCTGGTGCTGATCGGCATCGGCACGACCATCCTGCTGGATCACACCGGCTACCTGGGTTGATCCTCTGCTGAAAAGTGCCCTGAACGGCCCCGTAGCGCCCCCCTGGCGATGAACGCACCCTCGCGTTGCGCCAGGGGCCCCCTTGAAAACACTGACAATGGCGTCATTCAAGGGGGACACATGGCGTATCCTGTCGCTGGTCATTCAAGGCGCTCGATATCCAGACACATGATATCCGCCGCTTGATCTGCGGAGACAGGAAAGCCAACGCCGTGATCTTCCAAAGGGAGTCAGATTGCATGTATACACGCAAGCTTCATCCAGGCAGTGAATTCCCGGCCATTCAGGTCAAAGGCAGCGACGGTGAGGCACTGACCCTCGGCAAGCCCCAGGGCGAGCATGACTGGCAGCTGGTCGTGGTCTATCGCGGCAAGCATTGCCCGATCTGCACCAAGTTTCTCAACAAGCTGGAGAACTACCGCGAGCGTTTCAGCGCCCAGGGCGTCGATCTGGTCGCCGTGTCTGCCGATGATGAGCAGCAACTCACACAGCATCGCGAGTCGCTGGAGGTCAACTTCCCGCTCGCGTATGGGCTGACCCTCGACCAGATGCAATCGCTGGGACTGTTCATCTCGACGCCGCGCAGCGAAAAGGAAACCGATCACGACTTCCCGGAGCCTGCCTTCTTCATCGTCAATGGCGAAGGCAAGATCCAGATTCAGGAAATCGCCAACGCGCCCTTCGTGCGCCCTGATCTGGATACCCTCATCGGGGGCATCGAGTTCATCCGCAAGCCGGATAACGACTACCCGATTCGCGGCACCCGCGATTACGACTGAATCCCTCAGGGTTCACGTCGCTACACAGACGCCCCGCAGCCTCGTGCTGCGGGGCGTCTGTGTGTCTGGGCCTATTGCTTGCCACCTGGCCTTCACCTCGCCCGCCTTGCGCTTTTGGCCTCTTTTCATGACGCCGCTGATAGGCGCTGAAAACAGGCCACAAAAAAACCACGAAAAAAATCTGATCCTGTGACATCCAGACGAGAAAGGCCAGCGTTATGAACAGTGCAAGGGAGACAACGACACACCTGCAACCGCTAGCTGAACCTTATCTGTCTACGGAGTCGTCAAGATGAAAACAATCGCCTGTATCTCTGGTATTTTCGCTGCCCTCGCATTGAGCCCGCTGGCTCAGGCCATGGAGGTTCCCGAGAGCGTCACGGTGCCAAAAGGCAATGAAGTCGCCATGGAAACCGTCGGTGTCGGCAAGATCAAATGGGCCTGCGAAGCCAAAGACGATGGCACCATGGGCTGGGTCTTCAAGGGTCCGGATGCCGCTCTGAATGATGCCGATGGCAAGCAGGTCGGCAAATACTATGGTCCGCCCGCCACCTGGGAATCCATGGATGGCTCCAAGATCACCGGCACACAGCTGGCGGTAGAGCCCAACGGCAAGGGCAATATTCCGCTGCAGCTGGTCGAGGCTAACCCGGCCGAAGGTGAAGGGCATATGCAGGGCGTCACCTATGTTCAGCGCCTCAATACCCAGGGCGGTGCCGCACCTGACATGGCCTGTGATGAAGCTCACAAGGACAAGGTCGAAATCGTGATGTACCAGGCCGATTATCTGTTCTACAAGGCCATGTAATCTCAAGCCTTGAATAAAATGGATTCACCACTCGATGTCGTGTGACAAAGCGCATTGACACAGGGAAGGTGCGATCATGAAAAGCCCCGACATGCACAGGCATGTCGGGGCTTTGTCGTCATCAATCCTGGCGGGGAAATGATGATTCAGCATGAAATTGAACAAGCAAAACCTGGTGATCATGCAGGCGATAACAGCGGCGCTAAAAGAGGTGATAAGGGAAGCCATCACGAAGACGGTCAAGCCTCCCATTTCGGTGCCAAAGCCGTGAGATTATTCCCCCGGCCTGTGAACCGACCTCTGATCCGATAAGCTGCCGTCAGACCAGCGCCAGCATTGTATAGGGCGCTTCACAGGAGTGGCGCTCATCCCGTTCATCCACGCTGCCCAGCTCATGGTTGCGATCATTGTCATAGACCACGAACAGCCGTTCGCGATCCAGTACCGCAAGCCCCTCCGCCTTGTGCTCGAACTCCAGCACGCGACCATCCTCATGCGTCACCAGCGTCGGGGATTTGCCTGCATGGAAGTCGGCCAGCGACAGCACCCACAGATATCCCCCGATCACCTCTTCACTGCCCTGCTCGGTCTCGAAGCTGGTCACCAGATAGAGACGTGCGTGATAGGTATCATATTCCAGGCTCGAAAGACCACACTCGTGATTCACCCCCTCATACTCGGCGGGGTCAAAGGCATAGACGTCGTGAAGGTCCTCGATGAACTCGATATTGTCACTGTCGGTCATGGCATAGCGCGCCCCGATGACGCGACGAACGTACGCGAAGTCATCATGCGAGTTGCCTTGCTCTCTTACCCCGAACAGGATCAGCCCATCGCCCTTGTCACTCGGCACGACCGCCAGGCCTTCGATCTTGTAGTACGGCTGGCCAATGGCCGTTTCCAGCTTCTGACGGAATTCCAATGAGCCCTCGACCCCGTCACGCGGGTCCGGGTCGACCACCTGCACCTTGTCCGGCTCACCCAGCGGCCAGATCAACAGGTGGTTGTAGGCATTCAGGGCATGGCTCTCGCTATCGATACGATCAAACCCGGTGGTTGCCAACATGTGACGGCCATCGGTGGTCAGCGCGAAGTCTTCATACTTGACCGCCTGACGGATCAACGGCGTGGTCAGATACTCAAGCCGGCTGTCATCGGGCCCTTGCGAATCCAGTGGCAATGAGAAGACCGCCGAGCGTCCCTCTCCCGGAATCGGCTTGTCACTCGCCATCAACAATCGCTCACCGTCATAGGCCACGGCGGATATCTCGGCGTTCACCAGCTTGCCATCCTCATCCTTCAAGCCGGCCGGAAAACAATGGATCGTGCCCTGTTGCGTGATACTTACCTTCGCCATGCATGCTCCTTGAAATGAAACGTCATGACAGTGGGACAGGCCATGCGGGATTGAGTTCGGGGCAGTGCATGCCGCCCTGCCTCAGGCAGGCCAATGACAGGGGCTACCCCTGGAACATATCTTGGGATTGAGACAGAAACAGAAAAGCATCTTCAAGACTCCACAACGCCCCGCGAGACTCCAAGAGGCAGGAGTGTCGCGGGGCGCTGGGTGTATCAAGCATCAATCGTCAGGGCGCTGAATCACGCACTGGCCAGCGGTGTACGTTTCACACTTCCCTGGCCGGCGCCGCCAGCACCGTCTCGGGATTCCCACCTTGAGCGGTTGCAGCCTGCTGCGCGTGAATACCCTGCTTGCGAGAGCTGCGCGCACGCCAGGTGATGGAGATGGCCAGTACCACCAGCATCGCCCAGGGGTAAGGCGTGAAGAAGGACGCCATTGCACTCGGCGCCGCGACGCCCGCTTCGGCGGCACTGGCAGCGATCACCTGCTGCCAGACTGCCACCGCGATATGCCAGGGCAGCAGGAAGAAGACCGTGCAGACGGCACAATCCATCAGGTTCGCACTGCGCTCCGGTGCGATTGCGAACTTCTCGGCCAGCTTGCGCACCAGCCCGGGGCCAACCAGCAACAGCGCCGGCGCATTGGCGGACAGCGGGATGGACGCCGCGATCGTCACCGCCACGATGCCTGTCTCGGCTCCCGTGCGCGACCTGATCAAGCTGTCATTGGCCTTGTCGAGCAGACGCCGCATCAGGCCAGCATCCAGAATCACCTGCGTCAGTGCCAGTACCATCAGGGCGAACAGCACGGCGCCGGTCACCGAGGCGATACCGTTCTCGATCAAGCCTGTGCTTTCACCGCGCTGTGCCGGCAGCGCAAAGATATCGCCCAGGCTGATGGCGCCGATCACGAGAGCACAGAGCATGGCGACCAGGTTGCCGAAGAACATCGCCTCGATGATATGGCGGCGCTTGAGGGCCAAGCCGACCACCACGGCCAGAGGCAACAGCATTACCAGGCCGAGCGCATTGCCTGATGCCAGCGCAGGCACCTCGGTCAGCGCCGTCTCGCTGCCACCGGCCACCAGGAAGATCACCACGCAGATGGCAGCTGCGGACAGTGCCAGCGGCAGACGCGTGCGAATGACATCCGCGACCTGCGCCCCCTGGGTGAAGGACGACACGATGGTGGTATCCGAGACTGGCGACAGATTGTCACCAAAGGCAGCCCCCGAGAGCAGCGCCACCGCCAGCATCGTCGGGTCTGCGCCCAGCATCACGCCGGCCGGATAGAGCACGGGCCCAAGGCCGATGACAGTGCCCACGCTTGTGCCGGTACCCAGCGAAAACACCATGCAGATGGCGAAGGCGAGCACCACGAAGACACCACCTGTGGCACCCATCGAGGCACCAATCCATTGCAGGCCATCGATGAGTCCGCCTGCCATCATCAACTTGCCGAATACCCCGGCGAGCAGCCATAGGGCAATGATGGCGGTCGCGGTGTGGTTGCCCATGCCACGCAGCAGGCTCTCGCAGTAGGCCGAGCGATCACGACACAGAAAGAGCCCGACTCCCATCGCCAGCCAGGCGCAGGCCCAGAAAGGCTGGGTGCCCGCACGCTCGAATACCGAGAGGTAGATCAGCCCCGCCACCAGCACCATCAGCGGCACCAGGGCGCCCATCACTCCACCCCGAAACACCAATTCCTTCGTATCCTGTTGCTGCATATTCTTGTCCCTCACACGCGAGTCTTGTTATTGGAGTCATCCTTCCCTGGCGGGTCTGCACATGACATCCCAAGCCCCCGCCAGATAGCCACAGGCTATGCGAACCACTTGCGTGACGACCAATGCCAAAATCGATGGCAAACGATTACTTTTGCACATGACCAAGCAATCTCTCTGCCAAATATTAGAAAATCAGGAATTTCACATACCAAAGCAGTGACAGGACAGTGATCTGTCAGGGTGCTGACGCATCAATCAGCGTTGCCGCAAGGCAATGTTTGAAAGAGGCAGTACTGGAGAGAAACATCATGACGAGAGACGGTCTTGGAGAAAAATATCAGCTGCGAAAGCTCGCCGGGCTGGGGCCTTGAGGCAGAACGCGGTTCTACATGCAGCTCTACATGTGTCTCGACACGCGCCTCAATCCCCGCCCTTGCAAAAGCTTGCAGGGGCGGACATTACGGAAAAGGGAAACGCCGGGATGATGGGCGTGGGTGAAGGCTGGACTGAAGTCAGCGCCGCACGGGGGCGCAGCTAGGGATCAGCAGATGCTCGGTAAAGGGGTAAGCATTGGTCGTCTGCACCTGTCGTCTGCACCGGCCCCCTGCACCTGTCCCCTGCACCATCTTCATGAACCGGAGAGTCCGGGCAGGCGCCCGGGCACACGGCAGTTCATGTCATGTCGGGCGATCAATGCAGCACGTTGCGAATGAAGTGCAGCATCTCCGTGCCCGTGTTGTGGTAGCGGTAGGCCTGATCGCTGGGATAGACATGGAAATCCCCGGCGCGAATGACGATTTTCTCGCGTTCCAGCGTGAGAGTCAGCTCACCTTGCGTGACCACCAGCATCTCGTGCCAACCGGCATCATCGGGCGCGGAGTCATAGTGCTCGCCGGGGGCGAGGGCCCAGTCCCATAACTCGACTTCCTGGGTCGCCGGCTTGCTGGCCAGCAGCACGGCGCGGCTTTCGGGCGCCTGCCCGACCCAGGCCACCTCATTGATGCGTGCCGAGTCTTCGCTTTCCGGGGGCTGCACCAGCGCGTAGAAGAGCACTCCAAGCGCCTCGGCGAGCTTGTCGAGCGTACCGAGGCTGACATTGACGTCGCCCTTCTCGATGTTCACCAGCATGCGGCGACTGATCTCGGCCTGATCCGCGAGTGCCTGCTGGCTCAGCTCGGCGGCCAGACGCAGGCGGCGTACATTGGCCGCGACATGGACCAGAACATCGGGTCGATCTTTCCTGTTGTGCAATATAGTGCGCATCCGTACAATCCCGCTGACGATGAGGGAAGCCGGCATTCAACTGGCCTCAAGCTCCCTCCCCTTGCTACCTCAATGTCCACGAATCATGCCGCATGTGTTGCTGGCTGACCATGACCATCACCCACAGGATCACTCAAGGAGACACCATGTCCGTTGCTGTCGCAGCCTCCTCTTCTCGTCTGTGGCCCGTCGCCATGTTGCTGGTCGCCATGTGCTCGATCCAGAGCGGTGCTTCGCTGGCCACTTCCCTGTTCCCGATGATCGGTGCAGCGGGCGCGACGGCAATTCGATTGATCATCGCCTCGGTTCTGCTGCTGGCCATTCTGCGCCCGTGGCGCAAACCGGTGACACGCAAGGCCTGGAAGTCCATCACTCTCTATGGCGTGGCGCTGGGTGTGATGAACCTGCTGTTCTACCAGGCCCTCAAGACAGTACCGCTGGGCATCGCCGTGGCACTGGAATTCACCGGTCCGCTGGCCGTGGCACTGTTGAGCTCACGTCGCTGGCTTGACCTGGGCTGGGTGGCGCTGGCGATCATCGGATTGGTGTTGCTGCTGTTGCTGGGTGAGGACACCGCTGCGCCGATCGACCCCGTCGGTGCCGCCTTCGCCCTCGGGGCCGGCGTGTGCTGGGCGCTCTACATTCTGTTCGGCCAGAAGGCCGGGGCAGGCAACGGCACCCAGAGTGCCGCATTGGGGATCACGATCGCGGCGGTGGTGGTCGCGCCCATCGGCGTGATGGAAGCGGGCAGCGCCATGTTCTCACTCGAGATATTGCCATTGGCCTTGGCCGTCGCCGTGCTCTCGACCGCCCTGCCCTACACGCTCGAGATGATCGCTCTACCGCGCCTGCCGACCCATACCTTCGGCACTCTGATGAGTCTGGAGCCGGCCGTGGCGGCGCTGTCCGGACTGCTGTTCCTCGGCCAGGCATTGGGCCTACTACAATGGCTTGCGATTGGACTTGTGATCACCGCCTCGGTTGGCACGACGCTGACCGGTCGCCGCACGGACGTTTTCGACGCCCCGATACCGGACTGAGCAACGTATGAGGCATGGTCGTTTCTCATGGCCCAGCGTGGTATATCGTTCATTCCTTCATCACGTCCCATGAAAGCAGGAGGCAGCCGATGACCTTGCAGCGCTCACCATCCTCACCCCCCACCGCCCTGCGCGCCACCGTGCAGATGGGAATCTGGTTCGGGTTGAGCTTTCTCACTGCCGCCATCGGTGCACTGGCTTCGGTAGATGCCAAGACCTTCTACGCAAGCCTCACTCAGCCCGCATGGGCACCTCCAGCGGGCGCCTTCGGGCCAGTTTGGACGGCATTGTTCGTGATGATGGCACTCGCCGCCTGGCGGGTCGCGCGCGATGGTCTGCATGCCAGCAACGGTTTCCGCTCGCGCCATCGTCTGGCGCTCGGACTCTTCGTGGTGCAACTGATCGTCAATGCCCTGTGGAGCTGGCTGTTCTTCGCCTGGCATCTCGGTCAGGCGGCCTTCATCGACGTACTGATACTGTGGACGCTGATTGCCGTCACCCTGTTCGCCTTCTGGCGCATCGATCGCTTCGCCGGACTGTTGATGCTGCCCTACCTGGCGTGGGTGACCCTGGCCAGTGCGCTGACCTGGTCCGTCTGGCAAGCCAATCCGGCCCTGCTGGGGAGCTGAGCTGCGCTCCATGTGCCTCTCATCCTGGTGCACGCAACAGACACGCCAACGCCCTCTTGCTGTCGCGACCCTGCCGCCGTGGGCCTGTTGAGCGATCAGATTTCCTGACGCGCCTTCAAGCGACCTTCCTCCACCACCAGCACGCGATCCGCGACCTTGCGCAGCAGTGCCGCATCATGACTGACCAGTACCAGCGCCGTGCCCTGCTCGCGCACCATCTTCACCATGCAGGCGATCACCTCCTGCTGGACCAGCGGGTCGAGGCGTGAGGTCGGCTCATCGGCGAACACGAAGCGCGGCTTGATCAGCATCAGACGCAACAGTGCGAAACGCTGCAGCTCGCCACCCGAGACCTGTCCCGGCAGACGCGAGAGCAATTCCGGCGCCAGGCTCAGTTGCGCCATCAGCTGCGGCAGCTGGCTGTCGTCGAGACGATGGCGTGCGCTGAGATCCTTCAACAGGCGCCCCAGTGTCCGGCGTGGCGGGAAAGTTACTACGGGGTCCTGATAGAGCTTCTGATACTCCAGGCGTTCGGCATGCTGGACTACGCGTCCTGAATGCGGTGCCAACAGGCCGAGCAGTGCATCACCCAGCGATGACTTGCCACAGCCGGAAGCGCCCTGGACGCCGATGATCTCACCACTCTTCACACTGAGTTCCACGTCACGCAGCAGCGCGGTCTCCCCGCGCGCGATGGTCAGATTCTCGGCGCGGATGATGGTCTCGCCTGCCGCCTTGCCATCACGGTTTGCACTGTCGGCTGCCGGCTTAAAGGCGGCCTCAGGCCAGGCCTGTGGCGCGGCATTCACCAGGCGTCGGGTATAGGCATGTGTCGGTGCGGCCAGCACATCACGCGTCGCGCCCTGCTCGATCACTTCGCCCTTGCGTACCACCATCAGGCAGCCACCGATCTGGTGCGCCAGCGCCATGTCATGGGTGATGACCATCAAGCCGGCACGCGGTGTCTCGGCCAGTGACTTGAGCAGCAGCTCGCCGATCTCGCTGACGCGGGCGGCGTCCAGCCCCTTGGTCGGCTCGTCGGCGATCAACAGCGGTGCGCCGCCGGCGCGGGCGGCCGCAAAGGCCACGCGTTGCGCCATGCCGCCGGACAGCTTGCCCGGCAGCTGCTCGCTGGCCGCGGCGACACCCAGCTGCTCCAGATCGCTGCGCGCGGCCGCGTGGGAGGCCTGCGCCGAACGCCCCGCAACCAGACGATATGCCTCACCGACCTGACGAATTACCTTCATCAACGGGTCCAGCGCCAGCCAGGGCTCCTGGGGCAATACCGCCAGGCGACGACCCCAGAGCGGGCGACGATTCTGTGGCGTGTGCAGAGGATATTGCTCGCCGTCGAGCCACAGGCTGCCGGAGGCCACAAGTTCCGGGGGCAGCGTGCCCAGCAGTGCCTGAGCCAGCAGACTCTTGCCGGACCCCGTCTCACCGATCACCACCAGCGGTTCTCCCGCCTTGAGCGCAAGCGAGACAGGTGCCAGCAGCGCCGTCTGCGCGCCGCGGACCCTCACGCTCACATCCTCGGCACACAGCACCACATCATCCGCCGTTGCCCCATGCCGCGTGTGAGAGACAGGCGTGGTCATTGTCGCGACATTCATGGGCGCGCTCCTTCGAGGGTGTCTGCGGCGGTTGACGTTCTGGCCTTGCTGCCGGACATCAGCAACAGTCCCAGCAACAGCAGGAAGGTGACCAGCACCGGCGTCAGCAGCGCGAACGGCGCTTCACGCCAATACGGCAACAGCTCGACCATCATGGTGCCCAGCTCCGGCGTAGGCTCCGGAATGCCGACGTGGACGAAACCCAGCGCGGCAATCGCCATCAGGGCGTTGGCCATGCCGAAGGCCATCGCCGTCATCATCACGGGCGCCATTTCCGGCCACAGGTGATGACGAAAACGGTACCAGGCTCCGAAGCCCAGCAGACGACTGGCCTCGACGCCGGGACTCGCCAGCACGCTGCGACCGGTGGCACGGGCCAGACGGAAGAATTCCACCCACAGCACCAGCGACAGGCCCAACCACAATGCCAGCGGCGTCGACGGCAGGATGACGCTGACCATCAGCACCAGCAGCAGCCCCGGCAATGCCAGCAGGCTGTCTGACACCAGGCTCAACAGGCGCTCGGCCCAGCCACCGCGTCCCGCGGCCAGCAAACCCAGCGAGATGCCTGAAAACGCGGCCAGAATCACCGCCCCTGCGGCAATGGAAAGCGACAGCCCGAGCGCCGCCACCAGACGGTGATACAGGGAGCGCCCAAGATGGTCATAGCCCAGCGGGGCGCTGGTGATCATCTCACCGGCGTCAGTGGCACCAACGGCATTTGCGCCCTGCAGCGCACGATAGAGATGCTGCTCCAGCGGGTCTCCCGGTATCACCAGATTGCCCAGCAGAGCCAGCAGCACGAGGCTCGCGACCAGCGCGGCCCCGATCACCCGGCGCAATGGCCAGTCAAGACGTGGACGACGCACGGCGTCCACGCGCTGCGGCGCGAGCCCTTCCACCACCTGATTCATTTCACACCCCGTGGGTCCAGTTGGCGACCCAGCAGATCGACCAGCAGATTGATCAAGACAAAGCCGACGCCCAGCACCAGGGCGGTGCCCTGCACCATCGGCACATCGCGCGAGAAGATGGCGTGCACCAGCGCATGGCCGATGCCCGGCCAGCCGAAGATGCTCTCGATCACCACCACCCCTTCCACCAGGGTCACGAACTGCAGCCCCAGATAGGTCACCAGCGGCAAGGCCACATGGCGCAGGCCGTGACGCCAGAAGGTCTGGGCGTTGCTGAGGCCCTTCCAGCGCGCGAAATCATGGAAGGCCGTCTGGGTGACAGCGGCCATGGCATCGCGTGCCAGACGTGCCGATACCGCTGCCAGCCCGAGCGCCAGCGTCATCGCCGGCAGAATGAAGTGCTGCGGCTCACCGTGACCGGCAGCCGGCAGCAGGCCCATCTCCACCGAGATCAGCAGGATCAGCACCAGCGCCAGCAAGAACTGCGGCGTGGCGCGCAGCAGGCTGCAGACGGCCAGCAGGCTTCGGTCCAGCCAGCCACCGGCACGCAGACCGGCCAGCAGCCCCAGCGGCGGGCCGATCAGCAGCGAGATGCCCAGCGCCGCGCCGGCGAGTGACAAGGAGTTGCCCAGCTGGTGACGAATCTCCACCCACACCGATTCACCGGAAATCAGCGAGGTGCCAAGCTCCAGGCGCAGGATATCGCCCAGCCAGTAAAGGAAGTGCAAGCCGCCCTGTGCCTCGAGACCCAGTTCGGCGCGCACCGAGGCCGCAGCGGCCGCATCCAGCGCGTCATAACCATAGCGACCGGCCGCGATGCGCCAGGCGGCATCGCCGGGCAGACTCTGCATCATCAGATAGCTGGCGCCGCCGACCATCAGCACCACCATCAATAGCTGCAACAGACGTGAAGGGATATTCATTGTGCCCACCGCAATTCTGAAAGGCCGAAACTACGCTCCCAGGGGTCTACCTGAGCGCTTTGCAGTCGATTGGAGATCGCCAGGTTCTGGTAGTACCAGGCGATGGGGATCACGGGCAGCGCCCGCTGGATCACGCCGCTGGCCTGGGCGCGCGGGTCCTCTCCTGCGGGCGTGGGCCCGTAGCCCTCACGTGCCATGCGCTCAAGCTCAGCGGTGAAGTCGGCGTCAAACCAGCCCATCGCCCCCCAATCACCGCCGGGGGATTCAGGCGTCCCCGCGTAATCGCTCAGCACGTTGCCGATGGGGTCCGGCACCATGGCCAGATTGCGCGCGAACAGGGCCATGTCGAGGCTGCCGTCGTGGTGGCCAGCCGGAATCGCCGAGAAGTTGGTGATATCCAGACGTGTCTGGATGCCGATGGCGTGGAACTGGCGCTCCAGCACCGTGGCAACCAGCGGCAGCTCCGGACGGTCCGAGAAGGTGATCAGACTGATCGCGAGACGCTGGCCATCCTTGTGGCGGATGCCCTCCTCGCCGACGGTCCAACCTGCGGCGTCCAGCAGTGCACGCGCCTTGGCGACGTCCTGATGGAGTTCGGGCAGTGCGGGGTCATGCCAGCCTTCCACCATCGGCGGGAACAGCTGGCTGGCGCCACGCGGATAGCGCAGCACGACCTGCGCGATGGCGGTACGATCGATCGCCAGACTCAATGCACGCCGTACAGCGGGGTCCTGAAAGGCCGGATGATTGGCGTTGACCTTCAACAGCATCGTGCGCGGCGTCGCGGCCGCTGCCAGAGTCACACGCGGCGATTGGGAGAGACGCTGGCGACTGGCGGGGTCCAGCCCATAGGTGAAGTCGGCATCTCCGCTCTCGGCGATCAATGCCCTGCCCTCGGCGCGACTGACCGCCTGATAGCGTGCCTGACGTACCTCGGGCTGCTCGCCCCAGTAGTTCTCGAACGCGACGACTTCCAGGCTCAGCGGCGGCGTCATGCGCTGCATGCGATAAGGGCCGGTACCGATGACCTCCTGGGCAGTACCCGACCCATCGTAGGCTGCCGAGGCCAGAATCTGCTGGCGATAATCGGCCAGATAGGCCGGCAGTGCCGCGAAGGGCTCGCTGAGGGCAATCACCAGCGTCTGGTCATCTTCAGCGACGATCCGCTCGATCGGCACTGACTTCAAGATGCCCGGCTTGGCACGTGCGATCTCGAGACTCTGACGCGCGACTTCGGCATCCAGACGGCTGCCATCATGGAACTGCACGCCGGAACGCAGCGTGAAGCGCCACTCTAGGCCGTCTTTTGAGACGCTCCAATCCGTGGCAAGGCCTGGACGCAATTCGCCCGTGGCATCGACATCCACCAGGGTCTCGACGACCTGCATGCGCTGAAACAGGATACCGCTCAACAGCGGGTCTGCCCCCTTGATGTCAAAGGGAGCGACGATCTCCAGACGTCGTGTGTCAGCCGCCGATGCCTGCGCCGCTGAGGCATCTTGCGCATGGCTGGGCTGCACCACGGCCAAGCTCATCAGGACGCTGGCGACGGCCAGCTGCCTACGTTTGTGAAGGAAGGTTCGGTATTGCCACCGAAGTCCTGAGAGCAATTTGACCATCGATATCGCGCGTCCTGAGCAAGAGCGTGGTTGCCGACGCGCAACCGGCGCCGACCCACAAAAAAACGCAATGTTATAGTGTAACCATTACGTTTTGGCAACTCTCGACTCACCTTCTGCGCCTAGGCAGAGCTGGACAGGCACTTGAAAGGTGCAGGACAAGTACTGGACAGGCATTCACTTGTCAGCGGCAATCCAACATCCGATGATAGATGGCAGATTACATTAGTATGCGCTAACCGACTGGTCCGCTATCATGGACGAATGGTCATCAGTCCGCGCATCTGTGCCCTTACCCTCAACAATAAGCGACAGGATCATGGATGATCTCAGCATTACCCCTATCAGCGATTCGGCTTGCAGCAGCTATCTGAGCGCCGCGGCACGGCGACTGTGCTGTGGCAACATGCTCGCGACCTACAAACGGCATGGCATGAGCTGGGACGAGGAGTTGTTCAGCGAGCGCTGGCGAGACAACGAGAATTACGCGATACGTATCAATGGCGAATGGGTCGGCTTCATCAGCCTCAAGGCCCTGCCGGATATCCTGTATCTGCGTGACCTGCAACTGGTGCCACATTGGCAAGGCCGTGGTGTCGGCTCCGCCTGCCTGAACTGGTTGATCCAGCTGGCAACGCAACAGGAGTACGGCCAGTCGCTGGTGAAAGACCGTGCCTCCGAGCTAACCCCGGGCGCTCAGCCCTGCCCGCGCGCGCTGCGCCTGAGAGTCTTCTCCGACAGCCCGGCATTGGCGCTCTACCAGCGCCACGGCTTCTCCCTGGTCAATGAGCAGTGCACCCCGACGCGCAGTGGCAGCATCATGGCGCTGGAACGCCCCCTCGCCTTTCAGGCAGCGCCGTCGCTCTCCCCGCGGGTTGATCACGCGCCCTTGCCCCTGTCGGGCAAAGCGCCTCTCGACACAATCATCGACGAGTTTATCGATGAAGACGCCTTGACGATCACGGCCAAGCGCAAGCGACAGTCCCCTTCAGCCGCGCGGGATATCGCGCATCATTAGGCGATTTCCCGTGCGCGATTTCCGCCAGATACGACAATGCCCGGTCCTATGACCGGGCATTGTCGTTCAGGGCTCATTCACCATCAGGGGTGAGAATTTCCTCAGCTGATGGCTGATGGGCTCCTCCTCAGCGGGCGAGGAAGTCCAGGATATGGCGCACGGTTTCTTCAGGCTTCTCGTCAGTGACCCAGTGGCCGGCGTCCTTCACCCAGATCAGCTCGGCACCCGGAATGGCATCTGCCAGCATCGGGGCGTAATCCGGTTTCTGGAAGTTATCCTTGTCGCCCCACAGCACCAGGGTCTTGATCTCGATATTCTTGAGCTCTCCGGCGATGGCCTGGGTGTATTCCTTGTTGAGACGACGCATGTTGCGGAAGAAAGCCGCCTTGCCTTGCTCGCTGTTCCACTGGGAGGCATAGCGCTCGACCATCTCTTCGGTCGCGACGGCCGGATCATGCACACCACTGGGCATGAAGCCGCGCATAGTGCTGATGAATTCCTCGACGCTGGTCGCTTCCTCGACGCCCGGCTCCAGCAGCTGCTTGAACTCCGGAATCGGCCAGGAATCGAAGCATACGCTGTCGATCAGTACCTGACGGCGAACACGCTCGGGATGATTGACGGCCATCAGCTGACCGATACCCCCGCCGATATCATGCGAGACGACATCCGCACTCGCCACACCCAGTGAATCCATCAGCTTGATGAAGATGCGTGTCTGGGCATTGATGGACACGTCAGCATCCACCGGCATGTCCGACTCGCCATAGTTGAGCATGTCCGGGGCGATGACCCGGTAATGTCTGGCCAATTCCGGCATCACATCGCGCCACATCAGCTTGTTGGTCGGAATGCCGTGAATCAACAACAGCGGCTGACCTTCCCCCATTTCCTTGTAGGCAATGCGGTGACCTTCGATCATTGCATAACGGGTTTCCAAGGCTTCCATTGTCACGTTGTCGTGGCTCATTGCTGACCTCCTTGCTTGCTCGATTCTCAATCACGGCCTCGGCAATCTCGATTGCCGACCTTGTGCGCCGTGAACGTGGTGTCACCTTACGAATTCCTGAGCGATCACTCAAGCACGATTTTGATTGATTGCTCAAAATACGTTTCAATAGCCGCAATCTTCAAAGGGAAAGCCCAATGGCCCGTGTCATCAACCGTAGTCTGCTCGATCTTCGCCGCCTTACCATCAATCTGGTGACCTACCCCGAGGGCCACAGCGTAATGCGTCATAACGACCCGATGGGTAGCGGCAGCTACTACAAGCTCAATATCGTGCTCAAGAAACCCCGTCAGGGCGGTGTCTTCGAGACCGATGGCAGCCTATTTCGCCTCGCGGACCGCGTGGTGCTGTTTCGCCCCGACCTTCACGAACACAGCGTCAGCCGCATCGAGCGCGGCAAACGTGTGCTGCTGAGCATCGCCTTGCACGCACCCTGGCGCTGATCCGCAGTGAGCCTGCAATCGAGAGTCGTGAAGTGAAAGCGGATAGTGGAACAGACAGCGGGTAACGCCTGGCGATAAAAAAACGCCAGTCAGCTATCGCTGACTGGCGTTCTTTCCCGATGACCAGGTGCTCAACAATGAGCTACCTCGGCTATTTCATCCGGTCCAGCCCGACGCGATAGCGGGCAAAGCCCATCTCGTCCTGATCCACCAGCGTCATCGGATAGACCGCCTGGGCATCGATGAACTGCTGCGCATCCTCGCCGGGGGCGGTGGTGAAGCGAATGTCCAGCGGGGTGTCCGTGTCGATCGCGGCCAGCCGCCAGTTGTGATCCGCCGCCGGGTCCACCGCGCCCTGCTGCTGCGTCTGGCGCGAGATGTACTGGGCCAGAATGCTGCGATTTTCATCCGGTGACGCAAAGGCGACATTTGACTCACCGGTACCGGGGAAGTCCTCGCCGTAGGCGCGATAGTTGTTGGTCGCGAGCAGGAAGACATCGTCGTCATTGACCGGCTCGCCCTGGTAGGTGAGCCCCTGGATACGGTGGGCATCGGCATCGATCAGCGCACAATTGCCGTCGTAACGCGCCGGCTGCGTGACATCCACCCGATAGTCGACGCCGTCGATCACATCGAAGTTGTAGCTGCGGAACCCTTCCCAGTTGAGCAGGGGCTGGGGCGTGGCGAGATCCGGGTCAATGCGATGGAACTGGCCGGCGCTGCACTCAAGCCATTCCCGCACTTCCCTTCCGGTAACCTTGAGCGCCACCAGCGTATTCGGATAGAGATAGAGGTCGGCGGCATTGCGGAAGCTCAACTCGCCGGCCTCCATCTCGGTGAACTGGGTCGGGTCATTGTGACGGCCGCCGACCTTGAATGGCGCGGCTGCCGAGAGAATCGGCAAGCTTTCCAGGTCCGGGTCGCCTTCGACGAAGCGTTTGACGTAATCGGCCTGGGCACGATTGACGATCTGGATCGTCGGGTCGTCCTGCACCAGCGCCAGATAGCTCTTCATCGCTGCACTGGCGCGGCCGATACTGCGATTGACGTACTCGCGCGTGGCGTCGTGCTCATGATCGACCAGCGCCGCCAGTTCGGCGTCTTCCGCCACCTGTGCCTCGCCGCCCACCTGAATCGGGCGCGCCTCTGTCTGGCCACTTACCACCCGCCACTGACCCGAGGCATTGCTCAGTTCGAGATCCATCACGCCGACATGGCTGCCCCAGTGCCCCGGCATCATCGCCGGCACGCCGTTGAGGGTGCCCTTGGCGATATCGGCCCCCGGTACCTCGGCGAATTCCTCGCTGGGGAAGACGGCATGGGCATGCCCGAAGGCGATGCCATCGATCCCTTCCACCTGCGAGAGGTAATACACCGAATTCTCGGCCATCACCCGGTAGGGGTCGGTCGAGATGCCAGAGTGCGGGATGGCGATCACCACATCCGCGCCCGCCCGGCGCATCTCGGGCACCCAGCGCCTGGCGCTCTCGGTGATGTCCTCGGCCGTCAGGCGGCCCTTGAGATGCTTGCGGTCCCAGGTCATCACCTGCGGCGGCGCGAAGCCGATATAGCCGATCTTCAAGGTCTGAGCGTTGCCCTCACTGTCGGTGAAGACATGAGCGGTGATCTGGTAGGGCGTGAAGTACGGCTCGCCGGTCGTGGCGTCCAGCAGGTTGGCATTCACATAAGGGAACTGCGCGCCGGAAAGCGCCCGTTCGAGATACTCGAGCCCGTAATTGAACTCATGATTGCCGATGTTGCCGACATCGTAATCCAGCTGATTCATGACCTTGTAGGCCGGGAAGACATCGCCCTCCTTGAGCCCCTCCGCCGCCATGTAATCGCCCATCGGGCTGCCCTGGATCAAATCTCCGTTGTCCAGCAGCACGCTGTTGGCCACCTCGGCACGCGCCTGCTGGATCAGACTCGCCGCGCGCACCAGGCCGATGCGTACACTGGGCCGGTCCTTATAGTAGTCGTAATCCATCACGTTGGCGTGGATGTCGGTGGTCTCGATCACGCGCAGTGACAGCGTCGCGGCATTGGCTGGCTGAGCGATCATCACGATACCCCCAATGCTGGCCAGACCGAGAATGGCTGCCCGCAGGCGACGCATTGCACGCGGACGCCGGGTGTTCCCCGCACCCTCTTTGGTACCAGAGGTCGGCTGACCTTTCCTTCCGGATGATGCATTCGCCATCTCTCACTTCCTTGTCATGGGGGGATGTTCCTGTGGCCCTTCAGGGCAACGCTCCATTATTCAGATGCCGACGCCTCAGGCAACTGGCGGTCCCTGCCCGCCAACCAGCCGATTCCCGCCATCAGCACACTGAGGGAAGCACACACCATCAATGCCAGCTGCCAATCACCCTGCCGATCGTAGAGCGCCCCGATCAACGGCGGCCCCATGGCCGCGAGTAGGTAGCCCAGGGTCTGCGCCATGCTCGAAAGCGATGCCGATTGCATGGCATCGCGCGCCCTGAGGCCCATGAACGACAGGGCGAGAATGAAGCTCGCTCCGGACCCCGCACCGAGCAGCAGGACCCACACCAGCGCCCACCCCGGCATCAGCCACAGCCCGATGAACCCTGCCAGCGACATGCAAGGCGTCGCGAAGGCGATCAGGCGTTGATCCTTCAGGCGCGGCATCAGGGGCACCAGAATCAATCCCGGCAAGGCCGAAGCCAGCTGCAGCAGACCATGCAGCGAGCCCGCCTTTTCCGGCGAGAAGCCATTGTCCGCCAGCATGCTCGGCAGCCAGCTGTTGACGGTATAGAACAGCAGCGAATTGATGCCCATGAACAGCGTCACCTGCCAGGCCAGTGGCGAGCGCCACACCGCTGCCTGACGCACCGGACGCGCGGCTCCCTTTTCGGCTCCCTTTTCGGCTCCCTTCTCAGCTTCCTTCGCCGCCGTCGGTAGGGAGCGATGCGACAACTGTGGCCACCACACCCCCATCGTCACCACTGGCAGGATGACCACCACGAGCATCGCGAACTGCCAGCCAGCGCTACTGCCCTGCGCCAGCGGCACCATCAGCGCCGAGGCGATGGCGGCCATGATGCCCATGGTCAGCACATAGCAGGAGGTCAGCAGCGCGACATGCTGCGCGAAGCTGCGTTTGACCAGACTGGGCAACAGCACATTGCCCACCGCGATGCCCGCCCCGATCAGGCCGATACCCACATATAGCGAAAGCGTGCTGCCCTGCACCCGCAGCACGATACCCGCAGCGATCGTCATCAGGGCCAGGAAGAGGCTGCGTTCGAGCCCGATCCTTCTGGCCAGACGCGGCACCCAGGGCGAGACGACGACGAAGGCCAGCAGTGGCAGGATCATCAACAGGCCGGCCGCCGTGGCATTGAAGCCCAGCGCCGCATGCAGACGCTCAAGCAACGGCGCGATACTGGTGAAGGGCGCACGCAGGTTCATGGCGATCAGCAGGATGCCGGCGATCAACACGGCAGGATGGCTCAATCGCCGAACGGGAGACGAGTGGCAGAGTTCAGTCATGAGACGCTCGCAGCGAACTTGGAACGGACAGATAGCGGGACGACACATCAGAGGTGAATTCCCGCGCAGATTAACGATAGCGTAATCGCCAATATCGCTGCAGAATTGAGCCATCATGACATCAGATCACTGAAATCGGACAATCTACGAGTCGCCATGCCAGCAGCTATTCCAGCCAGCTCATCCGAGCCCCTTGCCACGCCTGATGGGACGTCAGCGGAGCAGGTCGTTGGCGGCCATCCCGCTGTGCCCTTCTCCAGCAGCGTCTGCGAGCACGACCCGGACATCTACGAGATCCCGGCCAGCGCCCTGCATGTGGATACCGGCCAGCAGGTGATGGAGGTCCCGATCCACCAGCATCGCAAGGGACAGCTGGTCATCGCTCTGCATGGCGTGGTGACCAGTCACGTGCCGGAAGGTCTGTGGATGGTGCCGCCGCACAGCGGGGTCTGGATTCCCGGCAACCTGCCCCACAGCAACCACCTGACCCGTGGCGGCCGCGTATGCCACCTGTTCATCGAGCCCGGTGCGCTCGAGATGCCAAGCCACAGCTGCACGCTGTCGATCTCGCCTCTGCTGCGTGAGCTGGTGCTGCGTCTGGCGGAGCTGCCCCAGCCATATCCAGAACAGGGGCCGACAGCGCGCCTGGTCGATGTCCTGCTGGAAGAACTGGCCCGCATGCCCAGCGAACGTCTGCATCTGCCCTTGCCTGAAGACCCACGGCTGACCCGCATCAGCGATGCCCTGATCAAGACCCCGGACGACCGACGCACCCTCGCCGAGTGGGCAAGCGCACTGGCGATGAGCGAACGCACCCTCGCTCGCTTGATCCAGCGCGATACCGGCCTGAGCTTCAGCCGCTGGCGTCAGCAATTGCACCTGGTGGTGGCGATCCGCCTGCTGGCCGAGGGCATGAGCGTGCAGCGCGTCTCGGAGGAAGTCGGCTATCAGTCCGTCAATGCCTTCATCAGCATGTTCAAGAAGCTGCTCGGTACCACGCCTGCCCGCTATCTTCAGGAGCGGGCACAACGCAGCTCGGGAAGCGCGGTCGGCACCCAAACCCTCGACTCGGCCGAGGAGCCTTCAGACTAGCCGCAGGCCCCGACAGCGTGATGTCTCCTACGAGACAGGAAGGCCCCGAGTCGCCGTTGCACTGACGACTCGGGGCCCGGGACGATAATCGAACATCGCTTACCGCGTGGCAGCCTGCGCCACGCTGACCGCCAGCGCTTCGACGGAATCCACGATCGGCAGCCTGACATCCAGCAGATGGCTGATGATGGAGAGCTCCGTGCAGGCCAGCACCAGCACATCGGCGCCCTGTGAGACCAGATCCGCGGCCGCCTGACGGAAGGCATCGCCGATCACCTCATCACTCACCTGCCCCTTCTTGACGTTGCGGATCACCTCCAGCATCGCGGCCTCATCCTGGGGATAGGCCAGCGACAGGCCACGCGATTCGATGAAGCCTTCGTAAAGGCCGATCTTGCGCAGCGCCGGAGAACACAGCATGCCGACACGTGCGCCCGGCCACTGCGCCGCTACTCGGTCCAGTGTGCGCTCGACGATATGCCACACCGGAATCGAGACGGCGTCCTGCGCATCCTGCCAGTAGTAGTGCGCGGTGTTGCAGGGCATGACCAGAAAATCACACCCAGACTGCTCCAGTCGCTGAGCCATTTCCGCGATGGCAGGCCCCGGAGAGACATCTCCCCCTTCCAGCAGAGCCTTGATGCGCGACGGCACCTTGGGATTGTTGTCGACCACCATGTGCACATGATCGATGTCATCCTCGGCCGGTGTGGCCTGGATCACCTGCTGCATGAAGGCCACCGTGGCATCCGGCCCCATGCCGCCCAACACGCCCACGACGATATGTTCTGCGCCCGAGGCGTCATGCGAGCTTCTCATTGGTTGTTCTCCGACAAATTGATTGTTCTCCGACAAAACTCTCACTGAAGGTAAAGGTTCGAGAGGATGGCGACGTGGCCCGCATCCTCTCGAGGAACCGTGATGACGAGCCACTGCCCTCCGCTGCGCCGCTAGAAGCCCATCATGTCCGGCAGCCACATCGTCAGCTGCGGCACGAAGGCCAGCAGCAAGGCGATCAGCACCATGGTGCCGACCAGCGGCAGCGCACGCACCGAAATCTTCTCGATGGACACGTTGGCGATGCTGGAACTGATGAACATGTTCTCGCCCAGCGGCGGGGTCGAGAAGCCGATCCCCAGACTGACCACCAGCACGATCCCGAAGTGCACCGGGTCCACGCCCAGCTCCACCATCACCGGCAGCAGCACCGGCGTGACGATCATGATGGTCGCCAGAATCTCGATGAACATGCCGACGATCAACAGGAAGGCGATCACCAGAATCCACACGAGCCACAGGCTGTCGGTGATATTGAGGATGCCCTGGGCGATCATGGCCGGAATGTGATGCTCCACCAGGATGCGACCGAAGGCGGTGGCGGTGAACATGATGATCAGCACGCGGCCGGTCAGCCAGGTCGTGTTCTGGAAGGCTTCATTCAAGCCCAGCAGCGAGGACTCCTTGTGAATGAAGACACCGACGAACAGCGCATAGAAGATCGAGACGACGGCGGCTTCGGTCGGCGTGAAGAGACCGCTGTAGATGCCGCCGAGGATGACTACCGGTGCCATCAGTGACCAGAATCCTTCCTTGAGCACCTTGAAGACACGCGCCTTGTCATACGGCTCGCCCTGGGCCTGATAGCCGTTGCGCTTGGCGGTGATGTAGTTGGCGATCATCAGCGCCGCGCCCAGCAGGATGCCCGGAATCACGCCCGCCATGAACAGCGCGGAAATCGACTCATTGGCCGTCACGCCATAGATGACCAGCGGCATGCTGGGTGGAATCACGACGCCCAGACCACCCGCCGTGGCGGTGATCGCCGCCGGATAGCTTCGACCGTAGCCACGCTCGATCATCGCCGGAATCACCAGCATGCCCACGGCCGCCGTGGTCGCCGGGCCAGAGCCGGAAATAGCGCCGAAGAACATGCAGGCCATCACCGCCGCCGCCCCCAGGCCACCTGCGGCCGGGCCCGCCAGCTCCTCGGCGATGCGAATCAGGCGCCGCGCGATACCGGCATCGCCCATCAGGGCGCCCGCCAGGATGAAGGACGGCAGCGCCATCAGCGGGAAGGAGTTGATCGCCGAGAACGCCAGTTCCACCAGCGAGGTGATGTCATCGCCACTGACGACATAGACCGCCATGGACGCCACCCCAAGGGCAACGACGATGGGTGAGCCCAGAAACAGCAGCGCGCCGAACAGAGAGAACAGAATAGTCGCGGCCATGGTCTCAGCCTCCCATCTTGACGGTGCGGGTATCATCGGCGGCGTCCGGGGCCGCTTCCGTGATGCGCTTCACTTCTTCGTCGTCCACGTTGCCAGGCTCGATGCCTCTGACCAGCTTGAGGAACTGCACCTGCAATACGCGAAAGGCCATCAAGGTGAAGGCCACGGGGAAGATGTAATAGACGTAGGCGAGCGACCAGCCGAGCGCCGGTGACTCATAGGGAAACTCGGTGAGAAGCCCGATCAGATCCAGGCTCTTGTAGGCGATGATCAGACTGAAGACCGCCCAGATGATATCGACGAACAGCAGGATGGCGTTGGCCACCTTGCGCGGCAGTAGATTGATATGGGTCTGCAGCCGATTGTGGGCACTCAGGTGAGCCGCGTGCGCGGCGCCCAGAAAGACGAACCAGACGAAGGCGTAACGTGCCAGCTCTTCCATCCATGCCAGGCCGATACCGAACACGACACGCAATACCACCTGGGAAAACAGCAGGAGTACGAAGACCGCCAGCAGGAAACGACAGGCGTAATCCTCGATATTGTTCAATCTGGCCAACATGCGAGCCTCCTTCACGATGAACTGTGAGAGGGATACCCGCACTGGCGAGTATCCCTGCTCGAGAGCATTGAATGCAGCGGGGGTCGCTCAGGCGTCATTCACGCTGACGACGCAAGCGCCCCCCGACCACTCGATCTCAGTGGCCCAATGCTTTCTGCAATTCGTCGAAGGATTCCTTGCCGCCGATCTCCTCATAGAACTGCGGCCAGACCTTTTCCTTGGCGATGCTGATCCACTTGTCCTCGTCGGTCAGCTGGGCGGACTGCACCCCTTCCGCTTCCATGCCGGCACGCGCCTGGGAGGCCTCGGTCAGCTGGAATTGAAGCGCATAGAGCTGGGCTTCCAGACCGGCGCGATCGATGATCTCGCGCTCCTCGTCAGACAGCTTGCTGTAGGTACGCACCCCCATGACGATCGGCTGCAGGGAGTACTGGTAGTGGACCTCGGTCAGATACTTCTGCACTTCCTGGAACTTCATCGTGTAGTTGACGATGTCCGGGTTGTCCTGACCATCGATCACGCCCTGCTGCAGACCGGTGAAGACTTCCGGCCACGACATGCTGATCGGGCTGGCACCCCAGGCCTGATAGGTGGCGAGCATGATCTTGTTCTGCGGCACACGGATCTTCAGGCCCTCAAGGTCTTCCAATGACGTCACCGGACGCTTGGAGTTGGTCAGATAACGGAAATTGGAATACAGCCAGCTGACGATGTGGACGCCGGCCTGTTTTTCGGCGATCTGGTTCCATTCATCCGCCAGCGGGCCGGTGGTGGCCTTGACGGCATCCGCATGGCTACGCAGTGCATAGGGCATGGTGAGCGCGCCGAGACGCGGCGCATAGGGCGTCAGGTTGCCGACACCGATCAGCGCGAAGTCCAGCTTGCCGATGCGCGTGTCCTGGATCATGCCGGTCTCGGAGCCCAGCTGACCGCCCGGGAACAACTCCACCTGCATCTCGCCATCGGAGAGTTGCTCGACCAGTTCCTCGAAGCGCTGTGCAAGCGCGCCCTGATCCGAATCCATCGGATCGCCCATGCCGACCTTGAAGGTCTTGGCCTGAGCGGTCGCTGACATCACCAACATCACTGCGGTTGCCAAGAGAGCTTTATTGAACATTGTTATTACTCCACTGGTTGCGGGCCCACATGCCCTGTCACCAGGACATGTGGATTGAAGATCATGTGGCTTTCAAAGCGTTATCGTTATGGGTTCACCACTGTCATACGCTGCCGCCAGACGGCGTCATGCGACGGTCGAGACAGGTCGTGCGCTGTGCAGAGCGTCCTGAATCAAATCAGCGATCACCTCACAGTCCTGGACGTCGAAGGTCAGCGGAAGGCGCAGATCACACAGTGTCGCCAGCACCCGGTCGGCATTGGGCACCGCACGATGGCTGCCCAGATAGGCCCAGCTGTCGTAGCGACTGGTGTAATCCTCCGGCAGCGGCTTGCCGTACCATTTCACCGGTAGCCCACGCGCTTCACAGCCTGCGATGAAGGCGGCGATCTGCTCGTGGGTGCACTGCGCCAGCGTGAACTGGATGGAGCTTCCGACGTAGCCTTCCAGCGGGCCACGCAGGATGGGCGTGACGCCCTCCATGGCCGAGAGTCGGTCCTGCATGCGGGCATAGAGGGCATTCCAGCGCTCGCGACGCTCAGCCAGCTCTCCCAGTTGCGGACGCAGGATGGCGGCACGCAGATTGTCCATGCGACCACTCATGTTGGGGGTCTGCAGGCGCGTCTCAGCGAAGCTCTCCGCTGCCGGCGCCGCCAGGTGACGGTCGTACAGCATGTAGGAGCCCGACAGGATGATGGCGCGTCGCATCACCTCATCATCGGCGGTCGCCAGCAGGCCACCCTCACCGGAATTGACGTGCTTGTAGGTCTGGGTGCTGTAGCAGCCGACCTTGCCGAAGGTGCCGCTGGGCTTGCCGTCGTAGCTCGCGCCCATGGTATGCGCGCAATCCTCGATCACCGTGATGCCGCGGCTATCGCAGATCTGCATGATCGCGTGCATGTCGCCGATATGGCCGCGCATGTGCGAGAGCATGAAGAAGCGGGCCCCGCTCTGATCGGCCGCACGCGCCAGATCTTCCGGATCGACGGTGGTGTCCTCGAGGATATCCACCAATACCGGCTCGCCACCGGCGGCGACGATGCTGCCGGGCACCGGAGACAGGGTGAAGGCGTTGCACAGCACCTTGTCACCGGCCTCGAGTCCACAGGCGCGCAGCGCCAGCTGCAGGGCATAGCCGCCGGAGGCACAGGCCAGCGCATGGGGAATGCCCAGACTCGCCGCGAATTCCTGCTCCAGCAGCGCCGTTTCGCCCTGCTCGCCTTCCGCCAGGTTGTAGCGATGCAGGCGACCACTGCGCATCACGGCGACGGCAGCCTCGATGGCGGTGTCGGAGATGGCTTCCTGCTGGGTGAATGACTTGGCAAAACGACGCATGTAGCCTCCTCAGTAACGCTTCTGGGCATAGACGGGGAAGTCCCAATCCTGCTCGGGGAAGTATTTGGTGAGGCGCCAGTCACAGGCACGCGCATGGCCTTCCATCCCTTCGGTGCGCGAGATGCGCGAACCGATGGCACTGAACTTGAGGTTGGCTTCGGCACTGAGCTGCTGGGTAGTCAGTACCTTCATGAACTTGTGGACATTCAGGCCGCCGGAGTAGCGACCGGCCCGCTTGGTCGGCAGGATGTGGTTGGTGCCGGAGCACTTGTCACCGTGGGTGACGGTGCTGCCTTCGCCCAGGAACAGAGAGCCGTAATTGCCGAGGTTCTGCTTCCACCACTCCAGGTCCTCACACAGCACCTGCAGGTGTTCGCAGGCGTACTGATCACTGATCTGGACCACTTCTTCGCGGGTGTCGCACAGGATGACTTCGCCGTAGTCGCGCCAGGCGGCGTGGATGACCTCGGCGTTGGGCATGTCGTTGCCGACCAGCGGTACCAGCTCGATGACGCGGCGCGCGACTTCTTCACTGGTGGTGAACAGCCAGACCGGCGAGTTCGGGCCGTGCTCCGCCTGGGAGACGAGATCAACCGCGATGGTCATCGGATCTGCGGTGTGATCGGCGATCACCGCCGATTCGGTGGGGCCGGCGAAGACGTCGATACCGACCTGCCCGAACAACAGACGTTTGGCTTCGGCAACGAAGGCATTGCCCGGACCGACGAGGATGTCGGCTTCGCGGCCGCCGAACAGGCCGAAGGCCATGCTGGCGACCGCGTGAACGCCACCCATTTCCAGGATGCGGTCGGCGCCAGCCACGTGCATGGCGTAGGCCACCGCCGGATTGATGCTGTCACCGCGCGGCGGCGAACAGGCCGTGATGTGCTTGACGCCGGCGGCCTTGGCCGTGGCGACACTCATCAGCGCCGAGGCGGCATGCGCGTAGCGTCCACCCGGCACGTAGCAACCCGCGGCATCGATGGGCAGCACGCGTTGACCCAGCACGACACCCGGCTCGGTCTCGATCTCGAAGGACGTCAGGCTGTCGCGCTGCGCTTCGGCGAAACGGCGGATCTGGCGATGGGCGAAATCGATATCGGCCTTGACGCTCTGCGGCACGCTCTCGATCAGCGTGGCCAGCTTATCTTCACTGAGGACGAAATCGCCGCTCCAGTTGTCGAACTTCTCGGCATACATGCGCACGGCGTCTTCACCACGCGAGCGAATGTCCTGCAGCATGTCCTGGACGATGGCTGTGGTGCGCTGATCTTCCTCTGCCACGCCGTCGGCTGCTTCAGCCAGCTTGAGGTGTCTGATTGTCATTGTGATTCCCCGAAAACTGCTGTGATCATCACGCTCCCTTGCCACCTGGGCCCGGGAGCGTGTCGTTACGGGATGCGTCAGTCACGCCGTGGCCTTCAGGCGGGACGCATCACTGGCCGCAAACGCTATCAGGCCTGGTAATCCGCGAAGTTGAAGGCATCCGGGTAGCCGAACAGGGCCACGGCACCGCCGGTGTGCAGGAAGACCACGTTCTCGCCTTCCTTGAAATGCCCCTTGCGCACCAGATCGATCAGACCGGCCATGCCCTTGCCGGAGTAGACCGGGTCCAGCAGGATGCCTTCCTGCTGGGCCAGCAGCGTGACGGCCTCGACCATGCTTTCGGTCGGAATGCCGTAACCTTCACCGACGTAATCGCAGTTGGCGACGACATCTTCACGCTTGACCACATCCGACAGGCCCAGCTTGGCTTCGGTCTTCTGCGCCAGCGCGAAGACATTGCCTTCCTGCTTGTCCTTCGGTGCCCGCACACCGATGCCGAGTACCGGAATGCCGGAGTTGCAGGCGGTCAGGCCCGTCACCAGTCCCGCCTGGGTGCCGGCGCTGCCGGTGGCGTGAACGAGGTGATCGATCTTGAGGCCCATGTCGTTGGCCTGGGACAGCAGCTCGAGGGCGGCATTCACGTAACCCAGTGCGCCGATCTCGTTGGAGCCACCCCCCGGGATGATGTAGGGCTTCTTGCCCTTGCCGATCAGCTTGTCGGCCAGCGCTTCCATCTCGGCGGCCATGTCGGCACCACCGGCACGCTTGGCAACCGTCGCGCCATGCAGCTGGTCGAGGAAGACGTTGCCGTTGTAGTTGTAGCTGCGGTCGTCGCTGCCGGTACGGTCTTCCAGCAGGATGTGGCACTCAAGACCCAGCTTGCAGGCAGCGGCAGCGGTCTGACGCGCGTGGTTGGACTGGGTTGCGCCCTGGGTGATGATGGTATCGGCGCCCTGCTCCAGCGCGTCCGCCATCAGGAATTCCAGCTTGCGGGTCTTGTTGCCACCGGTGGAAAGCCCGGTGCAGTCATCACGTTTGATCCAGAGACGCGGCCCACCCAGCAGCTTGCTCAGATTGTCCATCGGCTCCAGCGGAGTCGAGAGGTGACCAAGGCGAACACGGGGAAAACGGGACAGATGCATACGAGCCTCCAGGCGAGTCATTGTTGTCATAGGGATTACTCTCATAACGACGTTCGTCGAATGTGTGACATCACTCCGGCACGCCGCCGAGCGGTCTTCACAACAGTAAGCCGCGATTCTCGACAGTCCCAATGCCATGTTTCTCAAAGTTTGTTACTTTTCTGCATGACCAGTCCCATCCTCTGATCCGACTCAGATATCCAGAAGATCGACATGTCCGCAACGCCGACTGGCAGTCATATCCATTGCCAAAAGCCTCGTTCTCATGGGACACCCGGTCAGCGTCGTGCCATGTCCGCCGGTGTCGCTGCAGGCTTCACCACAATGGGAAAGCGGTGCATGATGGCCAACCTCCAACAACAACCGACATCTCCTCAGGCGACGCATGAAGATCGAATGGATCGAAGACTTTCTCGCATTGATCGAGGCCGGGACCTTCTCGCTGGCAGCCGAGCGACGCAACGTGACGCAACCCGCCTTCTCGCGCCGAATACGGCAGCTCGAGGAGTGGCTGGGGGTCGAGCTGGTCTATCGCCAGTCGCAGCGCATGATCCTCACCGAGCACGCGCTGGAATATGAGCAGGAAATGCGGGAATGGCTGGCGCGGCTCTATACGCTGCGCAGCCGGCTACGCAGCGAGGCCCGCCAGGGGCCGAAGGCGATCATCACCACTCAGCACACCCTCACCGTCAGCTACCTGCCACGGTTGCTGCGCTATTTCCGGCACAACTCCCCCGACGCCGGACTGCAGGTGAAGTCGCTGGACCGCAGTGAATGCCTGCAGTTGTTCGATCATGGGCAGGCCGATCTGCTGCTGTGCTCCGAGCTTCAGGGCGCGCCGGTCTTCGAGGGGAATTGCGGTATCAATCGCCTCTCGCTGGGGCTGGAGCGCCTGCTGCCGGTGTGTGCGCCAGATACCCTGGGTCGCCCCCTGCACCTGCCACGCAGTGATCAACGCCTGCCCTTGATCGCCTATGATCCGGAGAGTTTTCTGGGCCAGATTCTGGCCTCGCCCTATCTGATGGATCTTCAGCGCGCCCAGGACATCGACATCATCTGCGAGACCTCCTTCACGCTGGGCATTCGTGAACTGGTGATGGCCGGACTGGGGGTCGGTTGGCTGCCCCATGGATTGATCGAGGATGATCTGGAGAGCGGCAGGCTGGTCTCGCTGCTGGATGATCTGGGTGGGCCGACCCTTGAGGTAGCCTGCTATTGCCGCAATGACAACAACAGCACAGCGACCGATGCACTCTGGCAACTGCTCAACGAGAGCCCGCCTGCCGTATGACATCGTGAGCCTCTCATCACTCTTCACCTTCGAGAGCCCGACATGAATCGCCTGAATCCCGACAAGCTGTTGCAGAGCAAATGGACCGCCGTGACTCCCAGGAATCGAGAGCGACATTTCATCGTCACGCGCCTGATTCGTGATGAGCAGGACGAACATGTGGTAGAGGTGGTGTTGCAGGCGGTACTGACCCGCAAGGATTACACCCTCGCCTGGCGTGAACTCAAGGAAGACGGCGTCTGGCAGATGGGCTGGAAATGACGCTGTGAATCACGCTTCGCTGAACGCAGACACGCCGCCCTCGGGCGGCGTGTCTGCGTTGACCTGATGAATCGTTCGATAGTCCCGGTACCGCCGAGGCCGCGCCTCAGGTCACATCTGAGGTCACTGCATCGGCCTCGAGCTGATCACACAGTAGCGCCATGCGCTGCACCGCCTCCAGCAGGGTGTCATCCGGCACGGTCAGGGCGACACGTATCAGTGGCCTTCCGCAGTCGCCGAAGACACTGCCGGGCATCACCGCGACCTGCTGCCGTTCCAGCAGCCGCCAGGCGAATCGTTCACCATCCAGGCCGGTGCGTGAGACATCGACCATCAGGAACATGCCGCCCTGGGGCAGGCTGGAGGACAGCTGCGGGATGGCCGCCAGCGCCTCATGGACCAGGCGCGCGCGGCGCCCGAGTGATTCGCGAAGACGCTCGGTAGTATCGAAATCTCCGCGCAGCGCGGCTTCCGTCATGTCAGCGATGAAGGGCTGGTTGCCGAACAGCATGGTTTCCGAGACCGGCAACAGCCGACGACAGAATTCCGCCGAGCCGATGGCCCAGCCACTGCGAAAGCCGGTGGCGGCGTGGCTCTTGGAGATGGAGGACACCACCACGGTGCGCTCACGCAGTGCCTCGATTTCCAGCGGCGAGACGAATCTTCCCGTGAAGATCAGTGCTTCATAGACCTCATCGCAGACGATCCACAGATCATGCTCGCGACACAGCTCACCGATACGCTCGAGCGTGGCACGGTCCATGACCGCGCCGGTCGGGTTGTGCGGAGTATTGAGCAGCAATACACGGCTCTGCGGCGTGATGGCCGCGGCCAGATCTTCCGGCTGCAACACAAAACCATGCTCCATGCGCAGCGGTACCGGCTGCAGGTCACCGCCAGCCCCGCGGATCACGCCCTCATAGGTGGCGTAGTAGGGGTCGCCGGTCAGCACGCCGGCCCCCTCCTCCACCAGCGCCAGCATCACCGCGAACAGCGCCGTCTGAGTGCCGGGGAAACACAGCACGTTGTCGCCCGTCATCTCGGGCATGCGCGGGGTATAGCGTTCGACCAGTGCATCGACCAGCCCCGGCTCGCCACGGCCATCGGAGTAGCGGGTACGCCCGGCGCGCAACGCCTCGACGCAGTGCTCGACCAGGGCCGGATGGGTGGCGATATCCGGTTCCCCGATGGTCAGCTCGATGATCGGCTCGCCGGCCTGGATACGCTGGCGAGCAGCGCTGTGAACGGCCCATTTGTCACCGCCCAGGTCACTCAGTCGCTCGGTAATGGTGGCGTAGCGCATGCTCAACTCCTGTGGGATGGGGGTGATGTCGTGTCAGCGATGTGCTCAAGCAAGGTGCCCCGGGGCAGGCGAAGAATGCCCTCTGCCGCCCGTATCGCGATCGTGGGCAGGCGCTCGACCGGATAGAGGCCATGTTCCAGCCCACCTTCCAGCCATAGCCCATCGATCAGGCCATTGAGGGCGATCGCCTGCTCCTGACAATCACTCTCGGCGGCAGGCAGCGCATGGACACTCAGCACCGGCTGGACCAGCTGGGCGAGCAGATCGAGAAACTCGCGATAGGTTTCCTGGTGCACCGCCGAATAGCTGGCATCGTGGCGCACCCGACCGATGAAAGTCGCCCACAGGGAAATCTTGTGGGCAGCCAGATTGGGCTGGGTGAGGCTCGCCGCGATGAAGCGTGCCAGACGACACGCCGGGGATTCATCACTGGCCGGGCTGGCATCGGCGATATCGGAGGTCAGCTGGCCCATCATGTAGGCGTAGGCAGCCCGCACCATGTCATCCTTGGTACCGAAATGATGGCGAATCAGTCCGGGCGAGACCCCGGCCGCCTCCGCCACGCGGCGCACGCTGGCACCGGCCAGACCGTGCTGCGCGACACAGCTCAGGGTGGCTTCCAGCAGGTCGCGACGACGCTGATCCTGGGAAAGCCGCTGGAAGGCCTTGCGACTCATCTGGATGCCTCTCCTTCACTCAACGCCCGGATTGCCGCACTTGCCTCACTCTCAGGTGACAGCGGCCACTCAGCGAGGGACGGCTTATCGACGATAGTCACTGCCAAGGCTCTCCAGCAGACGCAGGTGGGAATCCCATTCCAGTGCCAGATCGCCATCCTCATGGATGGCCATGTCGTACTGGCCGACCACATGCTCACAGATCTCGGGCGAGAGGCGGCGCACCGGCTGGCCCATGGACAGAGTCGCGACCTGGATCTCGCAGCTGCGCTCGAGATAGAACATGTTGTTGAACATCTCGGCGGCAGAGGCACCGGTGGTCAGCAGGCCATGATTGCGCAGGATCAACGCCGGATTGTCGCCAAGACTTGCCACGATGCGTTCGCGCTCATCCAGATCCAACGCGATGCCCTCGTAGTCGTGGTAGGAAACGCGACCATGGAACTGCAGGGCGATCTGATTCAGTGGCAGCAGCCCTTCTTCCAGGCTCGATACCGCCACGCCGGCGCGCGTATGGGTATGCATGATCCAGCTGGCTGAGTGGCTTGCCGCATGAATCGCCGAGTGAATGGTGAAACCGGCCGGATTGACGCGCGCGGCACTGTCATCGACCTTCTCGCCGTTGACATCGATCTTGACCAGCGAGGATGCGGTGATCTCCTCCCAGCGCCAACCATAGGGATTGATCAGGAAGTGCCCTTCCTCACCCGGCACTCGCGCCGTGATGTGGGTGTAGATCAGGTCGGTCATGCGGTAGTGCGCCGCCAACCGATAGCAGGCTGCCAGGTCCAGGCGTGCTTGCCACTCTGCGTCACTCATGGTCGATGCCGGCATGTCGCTGTCTCCTGTTGAATGAGGCTCCAGTGAGCCTGGAATGAAAGACTGAGAGGGAAGGCGGCCTCAATAGCCGCGCTGACGATCCACCGCCAGGCTCAGAGGTTCGCCATCGCGCAGTTCCCGCGCCGTGGCGACGACCTGCTCGGCCACTACTTCCGGCAGCGAATCACTCGCCACATGCGGTGTGATACGCAGGCGCGCGTCCTGCCACCAACGATGAGTGGGTGCCAGCGGCTCCTCGCGGAAGACATCCAGCGTCGCGCCTGCCAGTTGCCCGGCGTCGAGCGCGGCTTCAAGGTCGGCTTCCATCAGGTGCTCACCGCGGCCGATCTGCACCAGCCAGGCGCCACGACGCAGCTGAGCGAACAAGGCAGCGTTCAGCACGTTCTCGGTCACCGGGGTCAGCGGCAGGATATTGATCAGATAACCGGCGCCGTCGGCCGCCGCCATCACCGCATTGTCGCCCGTCAGGTAACGCACGCCCGGTACCGGCGCGGCCGGTTCGCTGCGACAGGCGACCGTCACCGAGAACCCCAGGGTCGACAGCGAAGTGACCACGGCGCGCCCCATGCTGCCGTGCCCCAGCACGGCCACCTTGGCCTTCTCTGGCGCGCGCATTGCCAAAGGCTGCCATTCGCCACGTGTGGCATTGTCAGCCATGACGGCAAACTCGCGCTCTTGATGCAGCACTTCATGCGCGGCAAACCCGGCCATCAGATACGCCTGATGCGGATCGCGCACCCGTGCGATCTGCACCTCGGCCGAGAGTCCGGGATGACTGAGCAAGGCATCCACTCCCGCCGCGATCGACATCGCAAGCCGAAGATTCGGGTACGGCGCAAAGGCGTCCTCACCCGGCTGCCAGCAGATGGCGAACGCGACCTCCGTGGGGTCCTCGATCTCATGCGGTTTCTGCAGCACGACATCGTCGCCCAGCTGGCGCAGTGCTTCACCGTAGACGCTGTCCAGGTCCAGGGATTCACTCAGATAGACACCCAGAATCGGGGCTTGGCTTGGCATTGGCTCTCCTTGTGTCACGACTGGCAGCGTATGGGTTGCGATGGATCTTCCGTCACTATTGCACACTCGTATAATTACTGCCAACCATCACGTGCTCCCCTGCTCCCTCATCGCCTTTCTGATGCAGCACCGCCTTGAGCCACAAGGGGAGACGCAAACATCTTTCATTCTCCTCCCTCAAATATCTCTCCATTCTCCTCCCTCAACTCGAGGCATCACGGCGCCAGGGGGGATTGAGCAAACAAGAACGCCCGCGATCAGCGAGCAGGAGCTCGTGAACGCGGGCGTCAGTCCTCAATGTTGCTTCACACGGCTCAGTCCTGCTGATTCTCCAGCAATGACTTCAGGCCATGCGGCTGGCAACGCAGGTACTGGGGCGAGGCCTTGACGGTATCCCCCAGTGCGGCGGCCGCATGCCAGGGCCAGCGCGGGTCGTAGAGGATGCCACGCGCCAGCGCGATGGCATCGGCACGCTCGTTCACCAGCAGGTCTTCGGCCTGCTGCGGTTCGGTGATCAGGCCGACGGCGATCACCGGCATCTTCACCTGCGCCTTCAGGGCCTCGGCGTGCGGCACCTGGTAGTTGGGCTCCACCGGAATCTGCTGCTGCGCGCTGAGCCCGCCGCTGGAGACATGCAGATAGTGACAGCCACGACGGTCCAGCGCCTTGGCAAGTTCGATGCTCTGCTCGAGGTCCCAGCCGCCCTCGACCCAGTCCGTCGCGCTGATCCGGATGCCCAGCATGACGTACTCCGGGATCGCGGCCCGCACGGCGTCAAAGACTTCAAGCGTCAGACGCATGCGGTTCTCGAGCGAGCCACCGTAGTCATCCTCGCGCTGATTGCTGAGCGGCGACAGGAATTCATGCAGCAGATAGCCATGCGCCGCATGCAGCTCAATGCCATCCAGGCCGATGTCGACGGCGCGCTGCGCCGCCGCCACGAAGTCCGCGATGGTCCGGCGGATCTGCTCACCACTCATCGCCTCGGGCAGCGGCCCACCTTCGCTGAAGGGGATCGCGCTGGGGGCGAGTACCTGCCAGCCGTTTTCGTTGCCGGGCGCGATGGCAGCGCCGCCCTCCCAGGGCTTCTGGCAGGATGCCTTGCGTCCCGCATGACCGATCTGCACCGCCAGCGGCATCGGTGAATAGCGGCGGATACGCTCGACGACCCCCTGCATGGCTTGCTGGCATGCCGCATCGTAGAGTCCGACATCGCCGTGGGTGATGCGCCCTTCCGGGGCGACGGCACTGGCCTCGAAGATCAGAAGCCCGGCCCCGGACTGGGCGAGATTGCCAAGATGCTGGTCATGCCAGGCCTGCATCTGTCCTTCCTCGGCGGAGTACTGGCACATCGGCGCGATGATGATGCGGTTGTCCAGCGTGAGCGGGCCGAGGGCAAGCGGTGAAAACAGTGTGGACATGGGATTCCTCTGGATGCAGACAGGGCGGGTTCGACAAGGTGCAGGCGCGAACATGGCGAGAAGGTCCGTGCAGACATTGCCGACGCAGTGCAAGCACAATGCGGGCACCGAGGTGGCGCCACAAGCGCAACTTGGCCGCGATGACGGCAACGCTGAGTTGCCCATGCTTCACGCAAGCCCTGCTGGAACGTCATCATCAGCGACTCGCTTCGCCCTCCAGCACTTCTTCGACCAGCAGACGCCCGACATCGGCAATCGCGGCATTGCGCGCTGCCAGATCGGCCTCGCTTTCGGTCAGATAGACCGCCACGATCAACGGGGCACGCAGCGGTGGCCACAGGATGGCAACATCATTGTTGGTGCCATATCCCCCGCCGCCGGTCTTGTCCGCGATCTGCCAGTCATCGGGCAAGGCCGCCCGCAGCTTGTCATCCCCGGTGGTGTTGGCCAGCATCCAGCCCTGCAGTGCAAGGCGCGATGGCTCGCTCAGCGCATCCCCCACCAGCAATCGCTGCAGGGTGGCAGCCATCGCGTGTGGCGTAGTGGTATCACGCGGGTCACCGGGAGTGGCCTCATTGAGCGCCGTTTCACGCCTGTCCAGCCGCGTGCTGTCATCATCCAGACGCCGTAGATAGGCCGTCAGTGCGGCAGGGCCGCCCAGAGCGTCGAGAATCAGGTTACCCGCGGTATTGTCGCTGGTCGTGATGGTGGCATGGCATAACGCCTCAAGCGTCAGGCCACCATCCTGGGTGTGGTGCTCGGTGATGGGGGAATAGGTCACGAGATCCGCCGGGTGAATCTCCACCTTGCGTGACAACGATTCCTGGCCTTCGTCCACCCGCGAGAGCAGATGACCACAGGCCAGCACCTTGAAGGTGCTGCTCATGGGGAAGCGTTCATCTCCCCGCCAGCTGAAACGGGTGCCATCGGCGGTATCCAGAACGGTCACGCCGATTCGCGCGCCGACTTCTGATTCGATGGCCTGAATGGCCGACGCCGAGAGCGCCGTGTCAGCGGCTGGCGCATCGTCTGCCGCCTGAGCACCCAGCGGTAGACAGGCAAACGCGACGGCGGTCAGCCACTGTTGCCAGCGCCTTGAAGGCCTGACAGCAGGATTCATCGCAGGGCTGGCGAAGTGCAAGGTAGACGAGAGCTGATCGGCACCGCACAGGCGCTGAGGGGAGGAAGGCATCAATGACATGTCCTGATCATGGGGAGGGGGCGTGTCGCAGCAGACACGACCCAATATGCAGCATGCTACATGTACCATAGCCGCGTGAGCGCGGACATGCCGGCCATCTCTCCGCTGCCCGCGGACTGGCAGAGACTTGATCTGGATCAATGCCAGCGCACGCTGCCCTCACTCATCAAGCACCTTGAGCGTCTTGTTGCGCTTGGCACCGGGCCTGGCATGCCATGACAGGCGAATATCAAGACGATGATGGTCATCCTCTCGCCGCGCCGTGATCTTGAGGGTCATCAGGCCGCGCGGTGCCAGCCGTATCTCGCCGTCCTCATCGCGAAATGACAAAAGCCCCTTGCCCAGCCCCTTGATGATCGCCTTGAGAATGTCCTGGACACTATCAATGGACTGCAATGATTCATGTCGGAACAGCGACTTGTCCTGCTTGTCGTCTTTCACCTGCCTCTCCTGTGCGTGTTTCAGGGCGCGTAGACCTTGACCTCGGGATGGTCATTGCTGATGCCGACGATGCGTCCACAGGCTTCTATCAGCGTCGCCCCCATGCCCACGCCATCCAGCCCTTCCTTGCGGCGTGAATTGCGATCCAGGGTGACGTCGCCCTCGATATGCAGAAGCCCATGGCGCCAGCCCAGTTGCTGGCCCGCCTGATGATTGACGTGGCCATGCATCACGGCACGAATGCCGACCTTGTGCAGGCGCTTGACGCCTGCGGCGCTCAGCACCATGTCGCTCTTGCGATATTTGGTGCGCAGTACATTGGCCAGCTCACCGTAATAGAAGGTGAACGGGTCTTCGCGCAGGATGCGCCGGAATTCCTGATTGACCTGCGAGACCTTCTGGCGGCCGAGTCGTCTGGCGAAGGCATCATCCACGCCTGCATGAACATGCAGGAAGGCGCCACTGCGATAGGCAAGGCGCATCTCGTCGAAGAACCAGGCAAAGCGCCCGCTGGGCTTGAGAAACAGCTCGTGGGCCTTGAGCGCGGCGGCATAGGTCTGACGCAACGAGAGGCCATGTTTCTCACAGGCATGCTCGAAGCCATCGGCCTTGGCACTCAGGCGAGTGATCTCCTTCTCCAGCGCCTCCCCCTTGAGCACATGGCCTGCCGATTTGCGAAACTGCTCCGCCCAGTCCGGTCCCGGGTACAGGCGTCGACGGCATTCACTTCGCGAGGGAATGCTCTTCATCGCCCGCGGCCTGTCAGCGAGATAGTGATCGAAGACTTCCTTGAGCAACGCCAGCCCCTTGGCGCCCATGCGCACGAACAGATGATCGGTCCGCGCCGAATCATCATGACTCAGCCGCATCAGCGCCAGCATCAGCCGCATGTCGTGATTCCCCGCCAGCAACTTGAGACGCGCCCCGCTGCGCATCAAGGTTCGCAGGGCTTCCAACAGCTCCAGATTGCTGGGCCCCTTGTCGAGGCAGTCACCGCCGATGACGAAGACACTGCGCTTGCCCCGCGCCGTCAACACCAGGTGGTCCCGTGAGGTCAGGCGCACGCCGCCACTGGCTACCAGAGACGCGATGAAGGCTTCCGCGTCGGCATGCGCATCGGAGATGAAGATGACATCGCGGCGCGGCCAGTCCTTGCTGCCCAGCTTGCGAGCGGCGTGGGACACCTTGTCACCGGCGCGCAGGTGCTGATGTGTCTCGGGCCACTGAGCCGCATGACTGGGCAGCGCCTTGAGATAGCGCGTCGGGCCCCGGTAACGCGGTACGGCGTCGCTCATGGGGGGATTGAGGGTCATTGGGATATCTCCTTGTGGCATCTGCCTGCCTCGTTGAACTCACCGGCTTGTGGCAAGCAAGCGCCTTGCCGCTCCTTGGAGACCTTCCTGAGGTATGCGGAATGTGGGATGAGGTCACGAGCACAGGGCGACAAGCTTATGACCGTTTGATCGCAGAAAGATGACAGGCTCGCATCGCGCTGGTACGTAGGCCTGCTTCTTTGCTGTCAATGACTCCGCCCCCTGCTTTTCCAGCACCCCGCCCCGCTGCTTTTCCAGCTCCCCGTCCGCCCCGGGTCCGCAGCACTCCGCCGGCTGGGCCGCCCACTCAATCCTGCGCGGGCTCGTGACGCTGGCGCACCTTCCACTCGCCAGCCACATGCCGCCATGACCCGGACAGATGCTCCTCGATGACCACCGGCCGCGCATGATGCATGCTCAGCCCGGCAATCTGATCGAAGTCCAGCACGCCCAGCAGATGCGCCGCATGCCGCAGCGCCGCACCATGGCCGACGATCAGTGTCAGCGTGGTGCCCGATGTGAGGGCTGATGGGGAAGCCGGCAACGACGCCATGAAGTCGGCCACGCGCTGACCGGCCTGCATCAGGGATTCAGCCCCCGGCAGCGGCAAACGAAAATGGCTGTTGGATTTCCAGTCGGCCGGCAGGAAATCCACGCGCGGGTCATGACGCACCGCTTCGGCGATCTGTGCCGTGGTCAGATTGGCGGCGCTGCCCAGACTGCGCTCCCACAGGGCATCGTGTGCCATGAGCGAGAACTCACGCCCTGTCCTGTCACCCATGACCTCGTTCATCACCTGCGCCGTCTGCCAGGCACGCAACAGGCTGGAGGCATGTACCGTGCTGGCCGGTTGCCAGCCATGTGCCTGACACAGCGTCAGCACTTCCTCGGCTCCCTCACGCGCCTGACGCTCACCGCGACGGGTCAAGGGAAACGGCTGCAGTGCGCTCGGGGTATCAATCTGCTGGTGATAGTCGGCATGACGAATCAATGCCACACGTCGGATTGTCGGTTCATCAGTCATCGGCCGTCGCTCTTCCCGTCTTCACTCGGTATTGATTCATGCTGGCGGTCCTCGCCATGCGTCGACACGTACGGTGCCAGTCCAAGCAATCATTTCGCCTGGCGCGACGCCTCAAGCCTTGCCAGCAATGCCATGGCGGCGTGCCCCATCTCGTGGTTCTTCAACAGGCTCGGCACGACCTCCGCCGCCACCCAGCGCCGACTGCGATGCGGTTCCTCCCGCTCGCTTTCTTCTTGCTCGTGCACGACTCTCACCGCGTGCAGACTGGAAGCGACAGGGGCCCCCCACTTTTCATAACTGAATTCCAACGCTGCGTTGTCCATTGCCTCCGCCTCGATGCCCGCTTCCTCGCGGGCTTCCTTGAGCGCGGACTCAAGCGGACTCAGCCCCGGCTCGACGATTCCCTTGGGCAGGCTCCAGTGACGGTTGGAGGAAGAGCCGATCAACAGCACCTCCCACCGGGCATCATCGCCCTCCCCTTGCAGGCGACAAGGCAGGACGGCCGACTGGCGGTAGTAATAGGCGGGGCGCTCGCGGCGCTCCTCACCGGCCGGGAATGGCCAGGGAAAGCCATCCGGCAAGGCACGCACACGCTGGATCAGCTCCAGGCTCATCTGGCCGGAGCGCAGGTCTTCCCAGCGCCCCTCGAAGCTCAGCTTGATCACCGCTGCCGTCGGCAGCAGCTTGGTCTCCCTGGGCGGGCGCGGCCGCTTGCCGGTCAACCAGACCAGCGCATCTTCCAATGCCGGGTTATGGCCGATGATCATCAGTCGCTGCACACTATCCGGACAGGCGCGCACCGTCTTGAGCAGCGGTGCCTCCTCCTCGCAGTAAAGCGCAGGCTTGAGCTCGATCATGTCGACGCCGAGGCCCATCGACTTGACACACTTTTCCGCCGTGGCGCGCGCCCGAAGGGCCGGCGAGCTCAGGATGGCATCCGGCACCAGCGCTTGCTGGGCAAGCCAGGCCCCCATGCGCTGGGCGCCCCGCTTGCCGCGCTCCTTGAGCGGACGATGGAAGTCGTCAGCTGCCACTGACCAGTCCGACTTTGCGTGGCGCATCAACAGCAGTTCACGACGCATGTTCAGGCCTCCAGCAAGGGGGTCAGGTGATCCTCGACCAGCGCGGAGAAGTCCACGCGCCCGGTCACCTCAAGCACGCGGGTTCCCGCCAGGCGCTCCAGATACGGCGCGGGATCAAGGCTCGCGCCATTGGGCACGAAACGGCCATCCCGCTGCTGATGGAAGGGCCCCGGTGTCTTCATCACCGCGCGTATCAGTGCTTCATTGCGGCAGACCTCCACCTCGCGCACCTCGAGCGGCGCCTTGCTGCCGCGCGTCCAGTTGAGTATCACCATGGCCGCAAGCTCTCCGCTGGCACGGATACGCCCGGGGCCGTAGACGTCTTCGATGATCAGGTCATGCTTCTCTTCGAGATCCCACAGCGCTTCCTGGGGCATCGCCTCATATCCAGCGATACGCGCGGGGTCCAGCAGCGGGCGCAGACGCGGATTGTTGAGCATGGTACCGGGATTGATGCGTGGCAACTTGGCGACGCCGCGGGCACGCAGCGTTCCCTCCCGCCCCGGCCGGTCCAGGAACAGCCGATCATTGCTGATGAAGTCGAACCCGGGATTGTCGAGCGCCTTCACCATGGTGGTGGACTTGCCGCCGCCAGAGAAGGCTGCGATGGCCACCGCGCGATCGCCCTTCGACAGCGCCGAGGCGTGACAGATCAAGCCGTCATTCTGCTGCAGATGCGACATGTGCAGATTGAGCAGGAAGTTGATCACCTGGCTCTCGTTGTCTTCACAGGGCCCGAACGCCAGGTTGTGGTCGTTGCTGCGCAGAAAGGCCATGCCCGTGCGCACCTTGTGAATCAGGCGCCCGTCGGCCAGGTCGATGATGGCGTCCTTGCGGCGTGTCTTGCCGGGCTCCGGCATCCAATCGACGAAGGCCTCGGGCACGATGCCGAGTTTCGCTGCCGCTGGCGTGTCCTTGAGGGCCGGCGCCTTGAGCACATGCACGAGCCTGGCTCCCCCCGGCACATTGTCGAGCGCCACGATGCGCGCGCAATGGCGGAAATATGTCGCCAGACGTTGCAGCAGCCGTGGCATGTCCGTCATCACACACAGGCGAAAGTCATCCACCTCGAACAGCAACGCCTCGCTCAGGCACTGGCGTGACGGCGTCAGCGCCGAGAAGCAGGCGGAGGCCGTCCACTCGGCAAACGGCAGCATGGCAAGGCTGGCTGAGCTGTCACAGGTCGTCGTACTCATGACAGACACTCCATCACATGATCGAGATAGGCGGTCGCCGCATCGACACCGGCGCCTTCCAGTGCCCCCCGGAAGCCACCGAAGGCCGAGACTTCGAAGATGATCGGGCCGTCATCGGTCAGCGCGACATCGACGGTGGTGAAGTCGAGCTTGAACGGCGCCTGGGCCCGCTGCGCCAGCGCGATCAGCTTCTCGGAGGGCTCAAAGGGCGCGTACTTGCCACCGGCGTGGATGGTGGTATTCCAGGCATCGCCCCCACTGACTCGGGCGTAGCTGCACAGATAACGGCCACCGACGAAGACCATGCCGTAATCCTGCCCCGGCAGGTCGAGGCGCTGCTGCAGATACATCATCGGATGCTCGGCGGCGAACTCACGCACGCCAGCTTCCAGCGCGGCATCATCATCGGTGTCCTCGATGATGCACATGCCCCGCGCCTTGGTGGAGAAAAGCGGCTTGAAGACGGCGGCCTTGAAGCGCTTGACGGCCTCGCAGGCCGCCGTCACCTCTTCGGTGACCAGCGTGGCCGGCATCGGTACCTCGGCATTGGCCAGCGTCACCGTGCAGCTCAGGCGGTCGATCAGGCGAATCATGCTCTCCGCGCTACTGAAGACGCGCACCCCCCTGGCTTCGGCGACACGCAGCAGCTCCAGGCGGTCCAGGCTGCCCGGGGAATATTCCGCGCTGATCTTCTTGACGATCAGGGCATCCAGCTCGGTCAGGTCATGACGCGCCCCGGCAGAGTCACGGAATTCGAGACAGTTGCGGGTCAGGTCCAGCGAGACGGCCGCCATGTCGATCACGAGACGAAAGCCCGTCCGTGCTTCGATGGCATCCGCCAGCACTTCGGTCGACCACTTGCCGGGAATACCCACGACGCCAATCTTGAAATCAGTCAACGAACAACTCCTCCAGGGGAATACGGTAATCGGCCGGCCGATCAGGGTCAGCGCCAAGCGCATGCTCGAGTATAAAGCGTGCGCGGTTGAACATGCGCCCTGCCAGCCCGGCATCAAGGATGAAACGTGTCGAGGTGGCAAAGGAGCGCGCCAGGCCAAGTGCCAGACGCCACTCAAAGGTGGTATCGCCCTGCTCATGGGCAAAGCGACGCATCTGCTGACCGAAACTCAGGGCCAATGCCAGAATACGGGCCCGCAGCGCCGCATCCGTCAATTGAAGGCGATAATGGGACACCATGTGCACGGACACGTCCTGCACATAGTCCTGATAGGCCGAGCGGTGAAGATCGATGAATCGGATGCTCTGCTTGGCCGGATCGAAGAGGATGTTGTCGACATTGAAGTCGCCATGGATATAGACGGCGAAGGGGGCCTCGAGCGAACGCTCCAGTCCTGCGGCCTGCTCGATCAACGCTTCCAGCGAGGGCATCTCGCGCCCACACAGCGAGGCACCGCAGTGGCGAAATTCCGGATGAATCTGATAGACATCACTCAGCCGCTTGAGCAGCTGGTGCATGTGCCCTGCAGTGACCGGCTTGTCGCGGCGGGTGGTGGTCCATACGGAGTGGAGTGTCTCGACCAGCGCCTGCTGGGCGCAACGATTGAGGCGTGACGATTCGTTGATCAACAGATGCTCAAAGGTCATGCCCGGCAGATGCTCGATCAAGAGCGCCGCGCTGTCGCCCTGCTGGTGATGCGAGAGGATGCGGGGTGCGATGCCGGGATAGATGTCGTGCCAGCGCTCGACCCCCTGACGCTCCTCCTCGACCTTGCGCCCCTGGCCATCCTTGAAGATCGCCAGGTACTCTGGCGCTGCCAGCGTCAGCTCGTCGGTGCTCTTCTCTTTCCTGTCTTTCCTGACTTTCCTGCCTTTCTTCTCTCTCTTGTCATTGCTGACTAGCTTGCCGTGCTTACTGCATTCAGGCTCTGTCGCCTTCTCACTGGCAATGCCCGATATCCGGCTGCCGGAGCGTGTCTCGGCCAGGGTGTCGACGCGCATCTCGTTCGCGGGCTGGCTGTCATCGCCCAGCTCATTGACCAGGTGCGTCAGCGAGGCATAGCGCTCGAAGTTGAGTGACTGACCGAGGGTTGCCGAGATGACCGCCTCACCCAGCTGCCCCAGCACCTCGCCCATCTGACTGATTTCACGGGCCACGAACAGCAGATGTGTCAGATCCTCGGCGGGAGCGCGCCTCTTCTTGAGCTGGCCGGTGAGCGCTTGGATACGGTCATCGCTGTCCCGCTTCAGCGTCTCGCGGCTGCGTGCGAGCTTGAGCGCCAGTGACAGGGAGCCGTTCTCCAGCGACATTTCACTGCGCAGAATGCCGCGACGCACACGGCGCAGCGACTTGACCAGCACCACATCATCGACCAGCTGGACATCATCGACGCGAACAAGCTGCTCCAGGCAACTGCGCGCCAGCTCACTGAGTCGCGCCAGACCGCTGGCGACCACGACCAGACTCTGCTGGAAGCGGGCCCGCGCGTGCGAGCGTTTGTGATTTCGGGCTTCAGGGCATGCCTGTTCGATACGCTGGCAGAGATTCTCGGCGTAACCCTGGCGCTCCAGCAGCTTGCGTGCCATGGCCGCCGTCGGCGCGGACACGAAGGCCTGCAGCCAGCCATATTGGCTATCCACTTCCGAACACAGAAATCGAAGGTTATCGCGCGTGCTTTCAGGCCAGGCCTGATCCATGCCATCTCTCCATCCACTCGGAAATCATCCCAATGCCACAGTATTCCACCCAAAGATGACAATCCATGACACGCACTGGAGGAGTCGACTTCTCTTGCTGATGGCTGACCAGGCTGGAGGGCGTTCTTTCATTGAATTCCACCACCCCAACGCTTCCCCCTAGACGTATCGCCTATAGCTGGACAGGACCGGATTCGGTGACAGTAGCGCAGGCGACCCTGCCAGCCCCTGCGCGACCCACCATGGATGGAGCCCGGAATGACCATCACCTGCATCAATGATCTGCAACGTCTCGCCAAGCGCCGCGTGCCGAAGATGTTCTACGACTATGCCGACTCCGGCTCGTGGACGGAATCCACCTATCGGGCCAACGAAGCCGATTTCGCCGCGATCGGGCTGCGCCAACGGGTGATGGTCGACATGGACAATCGCACTCTGCGCACGACGATGCTGGGTGAAGAGGTGGCCATGCCGGTGGCGATCGCGCCCACCGGCCTGACCGGCATGCAGCATGCCGATGGCGAGATGCTGGCCGCGCGCGCGGCGAGTGACTTCGGTATCCCCTTCACGCTTTCCACCATGAGCATCTGTTCCATCGAGGACGTCGCGTCCGTCAGCTCACGCCCCTTCTGGTTCCAGCTCTACGTGATGCGCGACAAGGATTACATCGGACGGTTGATCGATCGCGCCAAGGCCGCGGAGTGTTCCGCGCTGGTACTCACCGCTGATCTGCAGATCATCGGCCAGCGTCACAAGGACCTGATCAACGGCCTGAGCGTGCCCCCTCGCCCCACCGTGGCAACCGTGCTTGACCTGGCCACCAAGTGGCGCTGGTGCGCCGGCATGCTCAAGACAAAGCGCCACACCTTCGGCAACATCGCCGGCCACGTGAAGGATGCCGAGAACCTGAGTTCTCTCTCGAAATGGACCGCCAGCCAGTTCGATCCGAGCCTGAGCTGGGACGACATCAAGTGGATCAAGGACCGCTGGGGCGGCAAGCTGATCATCAAGGGCATCATGGAACCGGAGGACGCCGAGCTGGCCGTGCAGGCAGGGGCCGATGCGGTGATCGTCTCCAACCACGGCGGACGTCAGCTGGATGGGGCGGCCTCCTCCATCTCCGCTCTGCCGGACATTCTCGCGGCGGTCGGCGACAGGACAGAGGTCCACATGGATGGCGGGATTCGCTCTGGCCAGGATGTGCTCAAGGCGGTAGCGATGGGCGCCAAGGGCGTCTACCTGGGGCGTGCCTTCCTCTATGGGCTAGGCGCCATGGGCGAGCAAGGCGTGACCAGATCCCTGGAGATCATCCACAAGGAGCTCGACACCACGCTGGCCCTGTGTGGATTGCGTGATATCCATGACGTGGATACGCGGATTCTCAGGCCCGGCACCTATCCGGTGGCCAGCACGCATAGCGGAGCGCTGCGTGAGTCACGCCGGATGGAGCCTCATGAGGCACTGGGTACGTCATCCTGAACACGGCGGCGGAGCAATAATCCCCTGAAAACCACAAGGCCGACATGTGCCAGTGGAATCCACCACGGCACCTGTCGGCCTGTCATGATTTGGATCGCGAATCTCTGAGGCACTTTCAAGAGTCATTCAAGGCTTCTCTCAAGAGTCACTCAAGGCTTCTCTCAAGAGTCACTCAAGGCTTCTCTCAAGAGACAGCTCAGGATTCAGTGCACCTTGAGACGCGGCCCCATGCTGCGGCGCAGAACGTCACTGACCACCTCGGCGGAGCCCTTCAGCGGACCCAGCAGCAGGAACTGGTGCTGGCGCTGCAGTCCTTGATAGGCGGCGCGCGCGAAACGTCCCCTCACCTGCAGATCATCATTGCCCTTGCTGCCCTGGGCACTGCCCAGCTTGTCACTCAACTTGCCGCTGAGCTCACCGACGCTGCCGGCACTGGAGAGTGACAGCAAGGTACCGCGGTCCTTGAACTCGAATACCTGAGCGGGTTCTCCCTTCTGACGACGCAACAGGTCATCGGCCATAAACTCCGCCTGCTCACTGGCCACCTGCGCCGTGGGTGGCAATGGCGCCTCGGCGATGCAGGCACAGTCCCCCAGCGCGAAGATATCGTCATGGCCGAGGCATTGCAGCCCGGGCGTGACCGTGAATTGACGCTTCTTGTTGCTTTCCAGGGCGTCGAGCTTCTCGACGATGGCGGGCCCCACGCGCCCTGCCGCCCATACCACCAGATCCGCATCCCGCGTCACGGAGTCGTCGCCATCACCGATCTCGACACTGCTGGATGAGACCCTGGCGACCTGGCAGGACAATTCGATACGGATTCCCTGCTCCTCGAGTCGCTGATGGATCGCTTCGCGCAGTTCCTGGGAGACACCGGGCATGAAGGTCTCGGTGGCCTCGAGGATCGTGATCTCGACCCTCGCGTCCTTGGGCACAGGGGCATCATGCATGCCACGCGCCTCATGCAGGTAAGCGGCCAGTTCGACACCGGTGGCGCCGGAACCGACGATCACCACCTGATACGGTCGCCCCGGAGACGCATGAGCACCATTACTGGCACCATTCAGAGCGCCATCCTGGGTAGTTGACGCGCCAGCATCGCCTGTCGGTGCTGTTTCCATCGCCACATGATTGGCCAGCAGGCCACGCGAAAACTGCTGGGCGATGCGCTCGGCGTCGTCGGGGGAATCCAGCAGGCAGGCATGCTCCAGCACACCCTCGACTCCCATGTCCGGCGTCACACCGCCCAGCGCCAGCACCAGCTGACGATAACCCCTGATGCGCGCCGGCACCTCAGCGCTCGCTTGATCTTCCCTGCCCGAGATCGCGGCCAGGGTGATCTGGCGTTGTTCAGGGTCCACGCTTTCGAGTGTGCCGCACTCGTAGCGAAACCCCCACTGCTCGGCCAGGCCGGCATACCCCAGTTCATCGACCTGACGCCGCCCGAGGCCCGCCGCAATCTCATGCAGACGCGGCTTCCATACGTGACTGGTGTCGCGGTCTATCAACAAGACGTCCTTGTGGCCTGCCTTGGCGAGGCGAACTGCCAGCTCCAGACCGCCGGCGCCGCCACCGACGATGACGATATCGGCGTCGCGCGTTCGCTGAGGATCATGCGTTTCCATAGGGCCTCCTTTAGCGGGGTCGAATATAGAAACCTTATGTCAGACCAGGCGCTTTTCAAGACTGACACGCCTGACTCCGCCAATGCGCTGCCTTTGATGCGACGCATCATGGGCGTGATCGCCTGCGCAACGCTGCAAGCCACCTTGACGTTTGACAGCGCTCGAGTCCGCGACTAAAGCTTATTTATACGAATAAATTGACTGACTCGCTGCCGCTCAGGACATCGCATGCCGACATCGCCCCCATCCTTGGCTTCTTCACGCACCGGCCACGCCGCTGGTGCCCCCAGACGCCAGAAGCTGGCCGAACTGATCAGTGATGACCTCAGGCGCAGCATCGTGCGCGACGGGTTGCGTGAAGGTGACCGGCTACCCAACGAGAAGGCGCTCATGGCGCAATACGGCTGCGCCAAGGGCACGCTGCGCGAAGCCCTCAAGATTCTGGAAGTCGAAGGCTTGATCACGCTGAAGACAGGGCCCAATGGCGGCGCCGTGCTCAATGCGCCGAGCATGGAGCCCGCCAGCCGCATGCTGAGAAGCTTCCTGCATTTCAAGACGCTCAATGGCGCTCAGGTCTATCAACTGCGTCGGCTGCTGGAAGTCGAGATGGCGGTATCGGTGGTGGGCCTGCTCAGCGAAGAAGACCTGGTGACGCTCGAGAACAATGTCCATGACTGTAGCTGTCACCAGCCACAGGACGAGGACCAGCGGCGTCAGCGCTTCCTGGAAATCGAATTCCATCAGGTGCTGGCGCGCGCCTGCCCCAATCCATTGCTCAGTTTCATGTGCCAGTTCCTCAACGACATGCTGCATGAGCTGGTCGTCATCAAGAAGGCCTATCTGCCGGAGCGCAAGCAATTCGACCAGGCCAATCAGCATTATCACAGTGGGCTGATCACGGCGTTCCGCCAGCAGGATCATGAACAGGTCCGTCAGCTCATGGCGGAGCACATGCAGGATGCCGAGCACCATATGACGGCCCTCGAGGTGGAGATGGCCGATCAGTTGCTCGTCACCCCCGCGCAGCTGATGGCCGACAGCAGAGCCTGAAAGCGCACGACACATCACAACAACAATACCCACGAAAGGATCAAGCCGATGACAACTGTCCAGATGGATAACTCCCCCGTCAGCACCCTGAGCGAGCTGCGCACCGACAGCGATCGCCTGTGGCAATCACTGATGACCCTGGCCGAGCTGGGCGCCACGCCCAAAGGCGGCGTCAACCGTCAGGCCCTGACCGAGCTGGACCGCCAGGCGCGCGACCTCTTCATTCAATGGTGCAAGGCCGAGGGCTGCACGATCCGTATCGATGCCATCGGCAACATCTTCGCGCGCCGCGCCGGCACCGATCCGGATGCCCCGGCGGTGATGACCGGCAGCCACATCGATACCCAGCCCACGGGCGGCAAGTTCGATGGCTGCTTCGGGGTGATGGCGGGCCTGGAAGTGCTGCGTAGCCTCAACCAGCACGACATCAAGACCCGCTGCCCGGTAGAGGTGGTGGTCTGGACCAACGAGGAAGGCTGTCGCTTCGCGCCCTGCATGATGGGGTCCGGCGTGCATACCGGTCAGTTGTCATTGGATGAGATGCTGGCGCAGAAAGATACCGACGGCGTGAGCGCGGGCGAAGCATTGGACGCCATCGGCTATCGCGGCAGCGATGAGATCCCCCGCGAGAACGTGCGCGCCTTCTTCGAGAGCCACATCGAGCAGGGCCCGATTCTGGAAGATGAAGAGACCACCATCGGCGTGGTGATGGGCGCACTGGGCCAGCGCTGGTTCGATCTGACCCTGACCGGTCAGGAGGCGCACGCGGGCCCCACGCCCATGTCGCTGCGCCAGGACGCCATGCTCGGGGCGGCCGAGATCACCGTCGCCGTCAATCGCATCGCCATCGATCACGCCCCGCACGGTCGCGGTACCGTGGGCGTGATGCAGGTCCATCCGGGCTCGCGCAACGTCATCCCCGGGCAGGTCAACATGACCATCGATCTGCGCTCACTGGAGCCCGACTCCCTCACCGCGATGGTCGCGGAGCTGAAAGAGGTCGTCGAAGCCGTCAGCCAACGTCACCGTCTGGCCTTCGAGCTCACCCCGACTGCCGACTTCGTGCCAGAACACTTCGCCGACAACTGCGTGAATGCGGTGCGCAATGCCGCCAGCCAGCTCGGCTACTCGCATCTCGACATCGTCAGCGGCGCCGGTCACGACGCCATCTTCATGGGTCGTATCGCTCCCGCCGGCATGATATTCGTGCCCTGCGAAGGCGGCATCAGCCACAACGAGATCGAGAACGCGGCGCCAAAGGACCTGCACGCCGGATGCAACGTGCTCTTCCACGCCATGCTCGATCAGGCCAAGATCGTCAGCTGAGGCGTGATTCCCCTTGCACAGAATGAAAGACGCCCCGCTCGATAGGTCATCGAGCGGGGCGTCTTGTGTCTGCCGTTGTACATGGCCAATCCGTACGACCCGCCATGAGCCGCTATTGCAGAGAACGCTTCCAGAGGCTTTCGATGCTGTCCACCTCCGCCGGGCCGAACAACGCCTCAGGCTCGCCACGGTACCAGGCCCAGAGCTGATCACCGAAATCGAAGTGCCACCATTCGCTGGGTAGATTGGTGAAACCGGCCTCGGTCATGACGTGATAGAGCAGCCGCCGATTGTCGCGCGCCTCACTCTGGGACGTGCCACTGGCAGGCGGATGACGCTCGAAATAATCGGCGTGAGATTCAGGCGTCGCCTCATCGAACAGCGTCCCCATCTCGAGCAGCAAGCCATCGGCATCGCAGATCGTGACATCCACGGCACCGCCGGTGAGGTGCGGGCTCGGCGCGTCAGGATCACGGCTGGGCAAGGAGACGAATTCCCGCGTCCGCGCCAGCAGCTGGGCTTCGCAAAGCGAGGAGTCATGTGTCTTGAGCGACTGATACAGCGTCTCGAACAGATACTGCTGTACCCGCCAGGGTCGCCAGCCATCCATCACTACCAGCGACAGCCCTTCCGGCAAGGCGCGTGCGGCCTGCAGCAGGCGCTGATACACCGCACGCCGCACCAGACATTCATTGACCGCCCCGGGGATGCCGAGGCGTGCGTAGGCGGGATAGACCTTCAGGCATGACGGCCCGAGGCTGGTCGGCACCAGAGTACTGTCACAGCCCTTCACGGGAATGCAGGTCACCTGCGACCAATCCGGCTCGTCATGACTCGGGATGGCAGGAGGCGTAAAAGTCAGTGATGACGTCATGAGGTGTTATCCAGACAGGGTCGGCAACCACAGAGTTAAGGGCGGGAAGACGATCAGCATCAGCAGTACCGCGACTGCCACCAGCACGAAGGGCCAGATGGTGCGAAACAGTGAAGTGATCTCGAGCTTGCTGACCGCGGCGGCCACGAACACGCAGGCCCCCATCGGCGGCGTGATCAGCGCGATGGTGATATTGAGCGTGATGATGACCCCCAGATGCACGGGATCGATGCCGGCGGCCATGGCCACGGGCACGAAGATCGGCGTCAGCAACATCAACGCCGAGACTTCTTCCATGAACATGCCGGTGACGAAGGTGATGGCACTGAGCAGCAGGAGGATCAGGATCGGGCTGTCGATGTAGGGCGTCAGCAAGGCCACGAACTGATTGGGCACCTGGGCATAGGACAGCAGCCAGCTGACGATGGACGACACCGCCATGATCACGAAGATGGCACTGGTCAGACGCGCGGTGTCCTTGATGGCACCCCACACCTCGACAAGCTTGAGCGGCCCCTGGCACAAGCCGCAGAGCAGAACGTAAGCGACGATCAAGGCACCGGATTCGGTCGGGGTCACGATGCCCAGCACGATACCGGACACGATGATCACCGGTGCCACCAGTGCCGGCAGCGCCCCGATGATCGCCGAGATCACGTCACTGCGTGCCGGAGCCTGACCGCGCGCCTCAAGCCCATGTCGACGCGCATACCAGGCATTCATCGCCATGAACGCCACCGCCAGCACCAGCCCGGGCACGACACCGGCCAGAAACAGGCTGCCCACGGAGGTATTGGTCAGCGAGGCGTAGAGGATCATGAAGATGCTGGGCGGAATGATCGGCCCGATCAGCGAGCTACCTGCGGTCAGGCCTGCGGCGAAGGAGGTCGAATAGCCTTCCTTGCGCATGGCGGGCACCAGCAGCGAGCCAAGCGCGGAGGTATCGGCGACCGCCGAGCCATTGACGCCGGCAAAGAAGACGCTGGAAACGACATTCACATGGCCCATGCCACCGCGCAGATGCCCGACCATCAGCCGTGCCAGACGCATGAGGCGTTCGGTCAGGCCACTGATGTTCATCAGGTTGCCGGCAAGGATGAACAGCGGAATCGCCATCAGCGAGAAGGCATTGATACCACCGAAGAACTGCTGTGGTCCGAGACGTTCCAGCATCGAGAGATCGATGAACAGAAAGCCGGTCACGGCGGTGGCGAGCAGGGAGAGAAACAGCGGCAGTCCCAGCAGGACGTGCACGACGAAGATGGCCAGCATAGCCCAGATCATGTGCGCGGCCCTCCAGTCTTGTCATCATGCGCCGGAAGGTCGGCGGCCTCCTCGTCCGGTGTGATCTCCAGTGTCTGGGATCTCAGCGGCCGTGGGCCATGCAGCAGCACCTGGGCCGTGATCAACGCGAAACCGATCGGCATCGACAGCATCGGCACGCTGCGGCTGATGCCAAGCCCCATGGTGCGGAACATGCTCGCCGACATGGCGTAGTGCCAGGTCATCCAGGTCGCGCCGGCCATCAGTACCAGCGTCAGCCACCATTGGTAATGGATCAGCACCCTGGCCAGGCGCGGAGGCAGACGCCGTTCCAGCAGCGCCACCCGCATGTGCGCCCCTTCCGCCCAGACGACGCCGATCGCCAGCATGACACTGGCGATGATGAGATAGCGGGTCAGCTCATCGACCCAGATGGGCGCGCCGCCCAGTACATAGCGCATCACCACGCCGTAGAGCATGATCAGCACCGTGGAAGCCATCAGTACCGCCGCGATCGCCAGCGTCACGCGGCCACACCCATGCAGCACACGCTCCCTCAAGGAAGGAAGCGTTGAAGATGAAGGAGAAATCATTGACTGCCATCCGCCAGAAAGGAGGGATTTTCAGTGCACCGATGCTTGAGCCATACAGCGTGACATCCTGCCAGACAGACTCAAGCATCGGTGGAAGTGCTCTCGGATCATGAGAGCCTTCATCTGAGGCGTTCAGGTATCACGAGGAGATGCCGGCATCCTGCATCGCGGTGTCGATCAGCTCTGGCGCGATGTCCTGGCTCTTGAGCCATTCCAGATAGGCTGGCTGGCCCTTGATGCGAAACGCCTCGAGGTCTGCCTCGCTCGGGCGGATCACTTGCATGCCCTGCTCTTCAAGCGATGCGATGCGTGACTCGACCTGGCTCTGGTTGTCCTGACGGGCCTGGGCATTGGCTTCCTTGACTGACTCGAGCAGTGCCGTGCGCTCCTCCTCCGACAGGCTCTCCAGCAGCTGACCATTGGCGACCAGGAACTGATCCGAGTACTGGATGTTGGCCAGCGTCAGGTACTTCTGCACTTCCTGCAGACTGCCCAGCAGGATGTACATCGGCGGGTTCATCTGGCCATCCGCCACCCCGGTGCGCAGCGCCATGTAGACTTCCGTCCACGGAATCGGCGTACCCGAGGCACCGAAGGCCTCATAGAGCGCTACCTGGCTCGGGTCCATCGCGCGGAAGCGAAGCCCTTCGAAGTCATCCGGGCTGGTGATCGGGCGCTTGTCGTTGGTGAACGCCAGAAAGCCCCCTTCCTCCACGACAGCCAGAATCTCGGCGCCATTGGCGCGCTCGCTGAACAGCTGCTGCACCTGCTGCCAGTACTGACCTTCATCGAAGAAGCGGCGGGCATCCTCAAAGCCGTCGAACATGAACGGCGTGGCGCTGACATAGACTTCCGGCACGATGGGGGCCATGCCCGCGAAGGAAGCGATGTTCAGACTCGGCGAGCTGATCACCTGCTCCATGCGTTCCTGCTCTTCACCCAGCATGCTGTTGGGATAGAGCTTGAGTTCCAGTTCACCATCGGTCTTCTCTTCCACCAGCGTCTTCAGGTTGCTGGCAAAGACGTGCACGGCATTCTTGTCGGCATCCGGTGCACCGTTGTAGCTGAGATTGATGGTCTGGGCCTGCACGCTGGCCGCCAGCAGGCTGAGCGCCAGAGTGGAACCGGTAAGCGTCTTGCGCAGCAGAGATGTCTTGGACAAGGACATGTGGATTCCCTTTTGTTTTTGTAGATATCTGTTATATGCGGTCGGAGAAACGCCGTCTTGGTGGTATGGCACTGCGGCCAGCCAGACGTCGGGCGTTGCTCCCACACGTCGAAAGTAGCGTTGTCGCTGTAGACTAATCAATCGTACAGGTGTTGTTTTTTCGTCCACACCTACTGAACCTGACACGGCTTGGCGTTCCCACAGACCTGACGTACCCAAGACCTGACGTACCCACAGACCTGACGTACCCACAGTCCTGACGTACCCACAGACCAGAATGGCCCCGAAAACCGGAGTTTTCGGGGCCATTTCAATGACACGGCGAGGCTGTGCTGATCGAAGCAGTGCTGATCGAAACAGGGCTGATCGAAGCAGGGCTTGACGAGGCGCTACATCGTCAGTGGGTATGCTCCCCCTTGAGATCACTGCGCCAACCCATGCCGGACTCTTCCATCAGGCGCTCATGCACGCCTTCGATATTGAGGCCGACCCACTCCTCATATTGGGCCAGATCACTGTACTCGGAGAGATCGACCTCCTGCTGGATCTTCTCGAGTGACTTGCCGGCGAGAATGCCGTCCGTCACCTGGGAATACAGTGACTCCAGATAGGCCAGGTAGCGTTCGACATCTGCGTGGTCGCCAACCTCGGCATGTCCGCCAACGAAGGTATCGAAGTCGTATTCCAGCACTTCACGCGTCGAGTTGATCATGCCCTGGATATCGTAGCTCCAGAGCTTCTGCCACGGCATGCGTCCGATGACGATCCAGTCCACCACGAACATCGTGGCGTGATCCTTGAAGTACATGCTGATCGACCCGCGCCCGTCATTCGGTCCGTGATAGCGCAGCTGGACTTCCTTGCCGCCCAGTCGCAAGGTCATTTCATCATCAAAGACGAGATCCGGCGGCACGGCCTTCGCCCGGGTATTGGCGATATCCTGAGCTGCCAGCCGGTGCGCGATGAAGGTGGTCTCCGAGGTGTCGAAGACCTCGCCGCCATAGATGTGATCACTGTGGTTGTGGCTATACACCACATAGCGAACCGGAGTGTCGAAGCGCTGCTTGATCTCGTTGTTCAACCAGCTCGCCGCAGCGTGATTCATCGGGTCCGTCACCAGCGCGCCCTGATCGGTGATCATGAACACGGAGCGGTGGCGATCATCGATGAAGCGATAGAGCCCCTCTCCGAGAGGTTCTATCTCATAGGCCTGGGCCTGCAGACTGAAAGGAAGCGCTGCCAGCGCCAGTGCTTTCTTGAGGGGGCTCAGCATCGGAGGAAGTCCTCGCATCAGGAATGGTTGTCATGAGTTGTCACCCTGCCCTGCCCCTATACGAGGATGCGCAAACACTGGATGCAGCGGACATCACATGCCAAGCAGACGTGGCGCGTCTGCGGTGAAGAACCGCAGTCCCTGCTGCAGGTGGGTAAGGCAGGCCTCGACGGCCACCGTCATCTCACGCCCTCGCCGCGTACACATCTGCGCGCGGGTCTGTGCCAGCGCAGGGTGCTGCATGGGCAGCAGGCAGATATCGCCGCGCCGCAGTTCCTCCAGCACGCTCAGCTCCGGCATGAAGGTCACACCGATTCCCGAGCGCACGAAATTCTTGAGCACCGAGACGGAGTTGGTGCGCAATTGCGCACGCAGCGAAACCCGCTCCTGCTGCGCCGCCTGGTTCACCATCTGGCGCATGCCGGTGCAGTCGTCGATCAAGGCCAGCGGCCAGTCCGCCACCTGCGAAAGCGTCAATGGCTTGCCGATCTCGAGCAGCGGATGTGCCGCCGGCACGATCAGGTCCAGCGGCTGGCAGGTCTCCACATGACAGCAGAGAATCGGGTCCACCGGCGGGGCGTAGAGCAGCGCAATATCCACCTCGAAGTCGCGCAACAGCTCGGTCGCCTCATTCACGCCGGCCATGCGTACCACCACCTCGATGCCGGGATGACGTGCCATGAAGCTCTGCAAGGGCAGCGAGATCAGGTCGGCGATGAAGCCCTCGCCCACCGCGATTCGCACCTCACCGCTACGCAGGCCCTGCAAGGCACTCAGCTGCGAGAGCGCTGCCGCCTCCGCCGCCTGCTGACGATGGAAATGATCCAGCAGCAACACCCCGGCCTGGGTGGCGCGCATGCCCGTCTCGCTGCGCTCGCACAGCGCGACACCCACCTCTTCTTCCAGCTGCTTGATCTGGCGGCTGACCGCGGAAGGGTCAAGATTCAGATGCCGCGCCGCGCGCCGCAGTGAGCCCCGGCGGATGATTTCATTCAGCGCCGTCAGCGCCTTGGGATTGAGCATGGAGACAGTACCCGCCAGCAGCAGTGGAGGAAGAGGCAAGACTCGGATCACTCAGGATATCCCTGCAGATCAAGCGACTCCAGAGGCCCATATCGTGAAGTGATCGACAACGAAAAAGGAGCCGCTTGGGCGGCTCCTTGTAGTTCGACGTGATCAGCAGTTGCCTTTCTTGGCCTGCCCGGGCGGACAGAAGTCGCCGCCTCCACGCTTGTGGTCATGGTGTCCATCACCGATCTCGATAATGGGTTCGGCATCGATCCGCGCCGGTGTATAACTGCACCCTGCCATTACAAGGGCGCTCAACATCACAAGGCTGACAACTCGCACGCTAGACTTCATCATCATTCCCTTTCATGAAAATACACATTTCTCGATGCTCACATCGTACCGGAATGCATGCCATCGAGAACGCAATTTCTCAACGAGTGGTAATGTAAGTCCCAAGCTTGCGGCATCAATCACGACAGGATCTGGCCATGTTCGATTTCAAGGAAGTGGAAGCCTTCGTGTGGATCACCCGCCTGGGATCGTTCCGGCTGGCTGCCCAGCACCTGCATCTGACCCAGCCCTCGATTTCCGAACGTATCAACAAGCTGGAAACCACCCTGGAAACCCGTCTGCTGGAGCGCACTCGCCGACCGGTACAGCCGACGCTCAAGGGGCGCGAATTCTATCGCCACGCCGAGGCGCTGCTGGAAGCGCGCCAGAAAGCGCTATCCATGATGGAGTTGAATACGCCCTTCCAGGGCGTGCTGCGACTGGGTGTCGTCGAGACCGTCGCCCATAGCTGGCTGCCCGGCTTTCTGGCCGAACTGGCGCGCCGCTACCCGGACCTCACCCTGGAACTCGAGGTCGATAGCTCCCCGGGGCTTGCCGCCATGCTCACCGCCGGCGATATCGACCTCGCCTTTCTGATGGGGCCGGTGACGGCAGAGAGTGTGCTCAATCGGTTTCTCTGCAACTACACGATGGGCTTCGTGATCAGCCCAGCGCTGGGCTTCACCGAAGACAACTTCTCCTTGCGACGCCTGAATGCTCTGCCGCTGATCTCATTTGCCCGCAACAGCCGGCCGCACCATGAACTTGGCTCCATGCTGCATCAGATGGGACTCGATGACGTGAAGCTGCATTGTTCAAGCTCGCTATGGACCATCGTGCGCATGACGCTGGATGGCCTCGGCGTCGGCGCCATCCCGCCGCGCATCGTCGCCGAGGAAATCCGCCAGGGCACCCTGCTCAGCCTGCCCTGCGACCTGCCAGAACTGACCTTCACCGCCTCCTGGCCGACCCATATGGAAAGCGCCCTCGCCGAAGGGGTCTGCGAGCTTGCCATCGAGATCGCCCGCCAGGATCAGGAGGCGCATTCACGCCTGTCCTGAGCATCGCTGTCTGCCAACGACGCTCTCGCATTCCCATGCTCCTGCTCCCACTGTTCCTGTCTCGCTCACGTCTCTCGGGCCTGCGGCGGGCCATTTCACACACCACATGAAAGGAATTTCCGATGCCTTGACTCGACAAAAATCGATTGGATTTATCTGAGTGTGCTTCTTATGGTGAAGACAGACAACAACAACTTCACAAGAAGCCCCCACGATGCCCCAGACACTTCTCAGTGCCGCGTCGTCCCCCCGCGAGGCACGCGAGCAGATCCGCAGCGGTCATTGGGCCAGCCACACCAGCGGTATCGCTGCAGGCTACGCCCAGACCAACCTGATCATTCTGCCTGCCGAGGCTGCCGGCGAATTTCTGCAATTCTGCCAGGCCAATCCCAAGGCCTGCCCGTTGCTGGATGTCACGGCCGTCGGTTCTCCCGCCCCGACAGGGCTCGGTGAGAACATCGACCTGCGCCATGACTTGCCCGCCTATCACATCTACCGTCACGGCAAGCGTGAAGAAACGCGCACGGATATCGCCGCCCTGTGGCAGGACGATTTCGTGGCGTTTTCCATCGGTTGCTCTTTCTCGTTTGAAGAGGCGCTGCTCAACGAAGGCGTCGAGGTTCGCCATGCGCGCCTGAAGCGCAACGTGCCGATGTATCGCACCAATATCCCGCTGGTCAGTACCGGACGCTTCCACGGCAACCTGGTGGTGTCCCTGCGCCCGATGTCGGCGGCGCATGCCATTCGCGCGATCCAGATCACTACCGACATGCCCCGCGTCCATGGCGCGCCCGTCCATCTGGGTGACCCCGCCTTGATCGGCATTTCCGATATCAACACCCCTGATTTCGGCGATGCACCTACGCTTGAGACAGGCGACCTGCCGGTGTTCTGGGCCTGTGGCGTCACGCCACAACTGGCGCTGGAGAATGCTCGCCTGCCGTTGGCCATCGCACACAGCCCGGGCCACATGCTGATCACCGATATCCCCAATCATCGCCTCAAATACGGATGACCGCTTGTGGGAGCCACGGACCTGCTCCGCAACAGACAAGACCGTCAGATCCTTTCGATAACACCAGATGCACAACAACAATGGTGACTCCCATGAAGACACGTTTTGCCCTCTCCGCCCTTGGTCTCGCGCTCGCCGCTGCCGGTAGTGCCAATGCTGCCGACACCCTCAACGTGGTAGGCAGCTGGAGCAGCCTGGAGCTCAACCGTCAGTTCGAGAAGCCCTTCTGGAGCGAGACGCTGCCAGCTGCCAGCAGCGGTGAACTCAGCACCCAGGTGACCACCTTCGACCAGATGGGCATCCCCGGCTCCGACGTCTATCGCTACCTGGGCGATGGCGTCTTCGATGTCGGCATGACCGTGGCGGATTACACCGTGTCGGACGCGCCGGAACTCGAAGGTCTGGATCTGCCGATGATGGCCCCGACGGCCGATGAAGCGCAGCAGGTCGCCGAGGCCTTCCGCCCGCTGGCAGAAAGCACCATGAACAAGCGCTTCAATAGCCACGTGCTGGCGATCGTGCCGTATCCGGCCCAGGTGCTGTTCTGCAATACCCCGATCGAAGGGCTCGATGGTCTGAAGGACAAGAAGGTACGTGCCAGTGGCCGCTCCACCGGTGAGTTCATCGAGGCGCTGGGCGCGCAGAGCCTCAACATCGCCTTCAACGAGGTGCCGGGTTCACTGGAGCGTGGCGTGATCGACTGCGCCGTCACCGGTTCGCTCTCCGGCTACAGCGCCGGCTGGCACGAAGTCTCCAGCCACCTGATGCCGCTGCCGCTGGGCGGCTGGGATTACGTGATCACCGCCATCAATCAGGACAAGTGGCAGAGCCTGAGCGCTGATAGCCAGACGCTTATCCAGCAACAGGTGGACAGCGAGTTCACCGCGCCGGTGTGGGAAAACGCGCGTGGCGAGACCGCGCGGGGCGTGGCCTGCCTGACCGGCGAAGGCGATTGTCCGCTGGGCAAGAGCGCCGACATGACGCTGGTCGACTTCAGCGATGACGATGCCAAACGTGCACGTGCGGCGCTTGAAGACACCGTCCTGCCTGCCTGGGCGGCGCGTGTCGATGCCGAGACGCGCACGGCCTGGAACGAGAGTGTCGGCAAGGTCGTCGGCCTGACCGCCACCGCGGAGTGATCCACCGGTCCCTGCTCGCGAAAATTCGCTCGTGAGCAGGGGCCGATAGCCCCGCCCTGCCCTGATACGGCAGACATGCTCCCCAGAGACACGGCGCTGAACGCCCGCACCTCGCCTGATTGGCACGGATCAGCGTCGTTCAGCGCCCCAGCAGGACCCGACTCATGAACTCCTTCCTTCACGCACTCGATATCCTCGTGTCCCTGACACGTGCGATATCGCGCCACGCCGCACGCCTGATGGGCCTGTTGCTGCTGGCCGTCGTGGTCTTCATCGGCGCGGAAATTCTCATGCGCCAACTGTTCAACCATCCGCTGCCCGGCGTGCATGAATATGCCGGCTATGTGCTGGCGATGCTCTCGGCGTGGGGTCTGTCCCACACCCTGATGGAGCGCGCCCACATCCGTATCGATGTCGTGCACGGCAAGCTGCCGGCCTTCTCGCGTCACACCCTGGACATCCTCGCGATGCTGGCGCTGAACCTGGTGGCCTGGGTGATCCTGATCAATGCCTGGCCGGTGCTCGGCAAGTCATTGAGCAACGGCTCCACCGCCAATACCCCGTTGGCGACGCCGCTGTGGATACCGCAGCTGCTGTGGCTGTCCGGTTATGCCTGGTTCGCGATCACCACCAGCGTGCTGGGACTGCGCGTTCTCGTTGCCGCCTGTCTGCGCGATACCACCACGCTGGAGACACTGGCCGGCCCCGATCACGGAGAAAGCGAAGGGGCTCTGGCCCAGGCGGCCTCCACGACCAAGGAGACACGCTGATGTTGGGCTTTCTTTCGGTGGGTATCCTCACCCTGCTGCTGGCCGGCATTCCGGTTGCGGTCACTCTCTTTCTGCTCGCCTTCGGGATCGACCAGTTCTATTCCTTCTTCCCGCTGACCAAGGCACTGGGCCAGAACCTGTGGTCTGCCGCGGACTCCTTCCTGCTGATCGCGATTCCGCTGTTCGTGCTGATGGGCGAGATCATCGTGCGCGCCGGCATCGCCGAGAAGGCCTACCGCGCCATGGACCACTGGCTGTCGTGGCTACCGGGCGGTCTTCTGCATGCCAACATCACTACCTCGGCGCTGTTCTCGGCGACCTCGGGTTCCTCGGTCGCGACAGCGGCGACGGTCTCGACCGTGGCGCTCCCCCAGGGAAAGAAGCTCGGCTACGACCCCAAGCTATTCTGCGGCAGCATCGCCGCGGGCGGCACCCTGGGCATCCTGATTCCGCCGTCGATCAACCTGATCGTCTATGGCTTCCTGACCGAGACCTCCATCCCGAAGCTGTTCATGGCCGGCCTGGTGCCGGGCCTCGGACTGGCAGCGCTGTTCATGCTGGCCTCGCTGCTGCTGTGTGTCTGGAAGCCGTCACTGGGCGGCCCGCGCAAGAGCGCGAGCTGGAGCACCCGCCTCAAGAGCCTGTCGTTCCTGCTGCCGCTGCTGGTGCTGTTCATCGTCATCGTCGGTTCCATCTATCTGGGCTGGGCGACGCCCACCGAAGCCGCCGCCATCGGTGTGCTGGCCTCACTGGGTCTCGCCGCCATCAACCGCTCGCTGAATATGGCGATGATCAGCCGCGCACTGGATGGCACCGTCAAGACCACCTCGATGATCCTGTTCATCATCATGGCGGCCTCCTTCCTCAACTTCGCGCTGGCCTCCTCCGGCATGGTCCAGCAGGTCACTGGCCTGCTCGAGGCCTATGACCTGGGGCCCTTCGCGCTGCTGATGGCGGTGATCGCGCTGTTCATCGTGCTCGGCTTCTTCATCGAGACCCTGTCGCTGATGGTCATCACCATTCCCATCGTCACCCCGCTGATCGTCGCGGCCGGTTACGACAAGGTGTGGTTCGGCATCGTGATGATCCTGTTCGTCGAGCTGGCGCTGATCACCCCGCCAGTCGGCTTGAATCTCTACATCGTGCAGGCCTCACGGCGTGGCGAAGCCTTCGCCGACGTCATCATCGGCACCCTGCCGTATCTGGGCGCGATGCTGGTGATGGCAGCGCTGCTGGTGGCCTTCCCCCAGATCGCGCTGTGGTTGCCTTCGGCACTGTAGACCTGCTCTTGCCTGGCACCTGCTGGCAAGCCGGCAGGTGCCATTGGCGCCACACCATTCATTCAAGACCTCTTGCACAGAACAACGACAACCCCCGATAACGGAGCGATTCCCATGCTGACCTTTACCCATGACAACGGCGAATTCACCCTTGATATCCAGCGCGTCGCGATCGCCGGCTGGGCCGGACGCGACCAGGCGGGCGTGCAGCATCACATCGACGAGCTCAAGCTACTGGGTGTGGCACCGCCCTCCCAGACTCCGCTGTTCTACCGCGTGAGCCGCGAGACCCTGACCCAGGCCTCTCAGGTCGCGATGCTCGGCGGCGAAGGCTCCGGTGAAGTCGAGACCTGTCTGGTAAGCGACGCCGAGGGCACCCTGTGGGTGACGATCGCCTCGGACCACACCGACCGCAAACTCGAAGCCGTCGGCGTCGCCGAATCCAAGCAGCTGTGCGCCAAGCCGATTGCGCGCCATGCCTGGAAGCTCAGTGAGGTCATCGACCACTGGGACAGCCTCGAGATCGAAAGCGAGATCGAAGACGCCGGCAAGACCGTGCGCTATCAGCAGGGCACTCTCGCTGAGCTGCTGCCGGTCGCCACCCTGATGGAACGCCTGCCCGCTGCCATCGCCAAGGACGGCAGCCTGGCCCCCAACAGCGTGCTGCTGTGCGGCACCGTGCCGGCAATCGGTGGCATTCGCCCCAGCCCGAGCTTTACCATGCGCCTGATCGACCCGCAGACCGGTCGTCGCATCGAGCACCGTTATGAGGTGGAAGAACTTGAGGTGGTGGCATGAGTGATGAGAACAAGCGTCTTGGGCAGGCGCGTGAATTCTGGGCACGCCCGCCCCGCCAGCGCACGTTGACGCAGTTGCTGGCCGCCTATCAGACAGGCAGTTTCGGCCCCGAGCAGACCGCCACGGTGCTTGCCGAGCGCCATCAGGCCCTGGGTGAGAGCGCCAGCCACAGCATCATCAGCCGCGATGATGCTGGCATGAGCGTCCAGGCCACCGCTCAGCAGCAACTCAAGGCGGCTGCGACGTCGTTGCCGCTGGGAGGTATCCCGGTCTCGATCAAGGATCTCTTCGACGAGACCGGCATGACGACGCTGGCAGGCTCGCGGGCACTGACAGAGAGTCACCCGGCAAGCCAGGACGCTGTGGCGCTGAGCCGCCTGAAAGCCGCCGGCATTCTGCACGCCGGTCGCACCAGCATGAGTGAGTTCGCGTTCTCTGGCCTGGGCCTCAACCCCCACGTCGGCACGCCGCCCAACCCCTTCGACGGCGAGCGCATCACCGGCGGTTCGACCTCCGGCGGGGCGGCCTCCGTCGCCTTCGGGCTGGCCGCGGCGACCCTGGGCAGTGATACCGGCGGCTCGCTGCGGATTCCGGCGGCCTTCTGTGGCCTGACAGGCTTCAAGCCGTCACAGGCCAGCGTGCCGGGGGATGGCGCCTTCCCGCTGTCACCGAGCCTGGACTGCATCGGCCCCATCGCGCCCAGCGTCGCCTGCTGTCGCCGCCTGTGGGAAGTCCTGAGCGGTGAGGTCGCTGACCCGACGCCGCTCACCCGCCCGCTGACGCTGCTGGTGCCGGAAAGCGAGCTGGTCAGTGAAGTGGATGCCGATGTGGCCGCCGACTTCACCGCCCTGCTGGAACGACTCGAGAGTCTGGGGGTTCGCCTCCAGCGTGCGCCGGTCGAGGCCATCGAGGCCGCTTACGCCATCAATCAGCGCGGCGGGCTGGTCATTCCGGAAGCGGCCGCCGTGCATCACGAACTGCTGGCCGCCCACGAAGCCCAGTATGATCCGCTGATCGCCGAACGCCTGAACGGCGGGCGTGACATCACGGCCAGCGAGTATCTGGCACGCCTGTGGCCGCGTACCGCCATCCAGCAACGCTTCGCTCAGCAGGTGCAGGATGTCGATGCGGTGCTGATGCCGACCGTTGCCATGCGTGCCCCGCGTCGTGACCTGCTGGAGCAGGATGGCGCGCTCTTCGCCCAGCTCAACAAGCGCGCGCTGCGCAACACCAGCGTCTTCAACTACCTGGATGCCAGCTCGATCTCGATTCCGGCGCCAGCACCACAGAACGAGGAACCACTGGGCCTGATGCTGTCGCGCCCTCAGGGCCAGGATGTGGCGCTGCTGCGCGTCGCCCAGGCGCTGGAGACACTGCTCGCGCAATAGGTGGCATGCTGAATCATTGCACCAGCGCCTGGGATACACGGCTGTTGGCATGACAAAAAAGGGCCTCCCGACGGGAGGCCCTTTTGCATCTCCAGTACTTGGGATGAGTACTTGGGATAAGTACAGGGGATGCCAGCGAATCGTCCTGTCTCGGCTCAGCGGCCGAGAATGATTGAGGTGATCACGCCGGTCGCGACCGCAGTCAGAACGTAACGGCCATCCACCTTCAGCCAGCGGTGCCCTTCTGGCGGCCGGGACAGGTGATGGGCCTTCCAGTCGCTGACCCAGTAACGCTTGTCATTGTAGTAAGCGCGCGATACATGATCACCACGCTTCCAGTTTCTGGGGCCATTGGAATGCCGTGCGGCACGGGACTGACCATGTCCCTGATTGGCGTGTTGCTTTTGGCCTTGATGATTGCCTTGATGATTGCCTTGCTGATTGCCTTGCTGATTGCGTTGTTGCTGCTGATGTTGCTGACCCTGGCCACGATCATCATGATCGCCAGGTGCCGCCTGAACCACGGAAGCGCTCATCAGCGCGATGGCCATGCCGAGGGCTGTCAGAGTCCGGAGTCGCATGTTCGTTCTCCTTGTCATGCCGGGCACGAAGGGTGCCGAGAATTAGAAAACACTGTTCCATAATTCTGTAGGCTGTGAAGGAAAACTGCAAGGCCCACGCACTTCTTTCACTTTTCCTGACAATGTGCCCGCGCATGTCGCAAGAAAGGCAGCCAATGTTGGCAGACGGCGACATCCGCGGGCTCACGCCTGTGCATCGGGTCTGGGCAACGCATCAGGGCCCCAGAAGGATCTCTTCAATGATGCCACTCTGGATCTCCGTCAACACATAGCCATTGTTGAGCTGAATCCAGCGCTGGCCTTCGCCTGGCTCGGGCAGACGGGATTGCTGCCAATCCTTCACCCAGAGTCTTTCGTCGGAGGCCAGTGCATCAGGCAGCTGGCCACCGCGTCTGAGGAGAGGCCCGGGTGCCGCAGAGCCATCATCGGACTTGCCTGGCTGCGGCCCCTTCTGCTTCTCCTGTACCTGCTGCTTCTCCTGTACCTGCTGCTTCTCTTGAGCCTGCTGTTTGTCCTGAGCTTCCTGAGCCTGCTGCCTCTCCTGAGCTTCCTGTGCCTGCTGCTGTTTTTCCTGGGCTTCCTGTGTCTGCTGTTGCTTCTGGATCTGCTTCAGCTCCCGCATCTGCTCGGCCTGGACACGTTGAGCCTTGGCCTGCCCTTCCAGCGCTTCATGCTTCTTCTTTAGATGGTCGTCACTGTCCTTGCCGTCTTCCGCGGCCTGCGCCACTGAAGCCCCCAACACGGCCAACGCCAGAATCAGCCCGCGCAAAGCCTCTTTATTCATGTCTTGCCTCCTCATCAGGCTGGATGCCCTGGCGTGCCGAGTCAGGTTCAGACAACGGCGATTGCCATCAAGCAGCGGGACGAGTTGATCGCCATGTCACGCTACCAGCATACCGTGTCAGCAACGCAATTTGCGGTCGGATACCCCTCCCATCCAGAGATTTTCGCTTCAATGACAAGCACTTGACGCCAGATATCACCCATCTGACCGAGATGACAGATGATCGTAGAGCACGCGATGGCAGACGGCCTGCCGCGCATGGCTGAGCCCTGCCGCCCTTTATCACACAAAAAAGGAGTGCGACCGGTTGCCCGGCCGCACTCCTTCACATCACCGCCTCAACAGTGGCTTCGATCAGAAGCCTTCGAGGACGATCTTGCCCCTGGCCTTGCCGCTTTCCAGCAAGGCATGCGCACGCTTGAGGTTGCCTGCATTGATGGTGCCGAAGGTTTCCGTCGCGGTGGAAGTGATTCTGCCAGAGTCCAGCAGACCCGCCACCTTGGTGAGGATCTCGCCCTGACGCGTGATATCGGCGGTGGTGAACAGTGAGCGAGTGAACATCAACTCCCAATGGATGGAAACAGCCTTGGGCTTGAACGGCACCACATCAAGGGTCTCCGGGTCATCGATCATGCCGAAACGGCCCTGCGGCGCGATCAATTCGGCGACCTGCGGCGCGTAGTGCTCTGAGAAGTTGGTCGAGAATACGAAGGCCGGTGCACCGATGCCCAATGCTTCGATCTGGGCCGGCAGCGGCTGGCTGTGGTCGATGACGTGATGCGCGCCCAGCGACTTCACCCACTCGCGGGTCTGAGGACGTGACGCCGTGGCGATGATGGTCAGGTCGGTCAGCTCACGCAGCAGCTGGATGGTGATGGAGCCCACGCCGCCGGCCCCACCGATGATCAGAATGGCACGTGCAGCACCCGGCACCGGCTCGGTGACCCGCAGACGATCGAACAGCATCTCGAAGCCGGTCAGCGTGGTCAGCGGCAGCGCAGCCGCCTCATGGACCGCCACGGATTTGGGCGCATGACCGACGATGCGCTCATCCACCAGGTGGAATTCGCTGTTGGTGCCGGCGCGGGTGAGATCACCGGCATACCAGACCTTGTCGCCCGGAGCGAAGGCCGTAACCTGGTCACCGATGGCGACGACTTCGCCCACGGCGTCCCACCCGATGACGGCAGCTTCGCCGGCGGCCGGCTCGCGGCTCTCACGAATCTTGTAATCCACCGGATTCACCGACACCGCGGCGACCTTGACCAGCAGGTCGTGACCGGTGGCGACCGGTGTCTCGAGTTCGATATCGACCAGGGCGTCGTCACGATCAATGGAACCGGCAGCGTAGTAACCAATGGCTTTCATCAAAGTCTCTCCTGAAGATCCTGTCAGTCACGGCAGCGCTGAATGGCCTTGCCGTGATGCGATGACAGCATGTTAACTCTCTGGTCTTGGCGTAAAAACAACCCTCTACCGCAAGGTTAATCCGGATAAAGCGGATAATATATGGCGAGTTTGCGTGTTGCGGGCAAGGAGACGCCGACGGGTCATCGGCTTCCGATACGAGATGTGTCGGCCAGCCACAAAAACGACAACGCAGGACGGTCGTGAGACACATCCTGCGCAGATCACAGGCTAGCGAGGCAGCCATGGCGCCAAGGCAATGAGTTGCCCGAGGACCAAGCCCCAAGGGAGCAAGGGAGCAAGGGAGCAAGAGTCAGTTGGCGGGTGTCAGCTTGAGCAGATAGTAATGCTTGTCACTGCCGTCCACGCCCTGATTGAGTGCCGGATGGGCGTTCAGCTGGTTGGTGGTGAGGTAGAGGCTGCCATCCGGCGCAAAGGCGAAGCCATCCGGCCAGCGCAGACGCTCGTCATCCTGGGCGATCACCGACATGCCCTCCGGCGATGAGAAGGTCAGTGCATTGTGCTCCGCGTCACCGGCGATGATGCCGCCGTGCTTGGCATCGAAGATGAAGCCATCATTGGGGCGCTTGGGGACGTAAGGCGTGATGGCGCGAGCCAGTTCCGCCTGCGTGGCAGTGTCATCGGCCAGCTCAGCCGCCGGCAGGCGATAGATCTCACTGCCGTTCACGCCACCGAAATAGACGACGTCATCTGCCGGATCGAAGGCGATGGCGTTCAAGCCCAGGTACCAGGGCTTCGGCTCACCATTCTTGTCGCCCTTGGCTGCCATCAGATGGCCATTGATGACCATGTCGTGTTCCACCGGCATCAGCCTTTCATCGCTCTGCAGCACGCGACGCGTCTTGCCGCTGGCGATATCCACCACCACGAAGGCCGGTTTCATGCTGGCGGCCGGCGCGGTAAAGGTCATGTCAGCGATATAGATCTTGCCGCGCTGCTCATCGATGACGAAATCCTGCAGGAAGGAGATCGGCAGCACGCTGTCACCGGCAAGCGAAATCACCTTCTTGAGCGAATCACTGCGGGTGTCCCAGCCCACCAGCTTGGGCGCACTGTCCTGGCTGCCCATGTCGAGCATCCACACCACGCCCTGACTGTCGGAGTGCACACCGATGATCGAAGCGATGCCGACCTCGCCCTTTTCCGGGCCATCGGCCCAGTCCAGGTTCGGGAACGGCACACGCTTGCCGTCCTGGGTGATCTCGACCACGCGCAGCGCCGGTGCATCGAGTGGCTGCTGGGACATGATCAAGCGGCCATCCGGCGTGAAGGTGATGTTGCCGGGGCGGGTGTCCGAATATTCGGCGACGGTGGTCAGCGTGCCGTCGCGCAGGGAGGCGGCTTGCACATTCTGGGGGTTCACGGCCGTGCTGTCAGCGGCCGCCTGAGTGGCGCTGGCGACAGTGGCAACGCCCAGTGAGGCGATGAGAATGGCAGTCTTGAGACGAGAAAACGGCATGGGGGCTCCTAGCCCGCCGGTTGGCGCTGTGCGTGCACCGGCAGGGTCGATGATGATGAGATGAAGAGACTGGGCGGTGACGTGACCATCGCCCGTGGTATGTCTGAATTCAGGCGCGACGGATCAGGCGCGGCGACGCAGGTCGTCTTCCAGTTCGCTCAAGCGAGGATTGCCGATGTAGAGCTGAGAGAGATCCTTGAGGGCCGCGGCGCCGATGCGCAGGCGAGCCTCCTTGCGCACCACCAGCGTGGCGTCATCCCGGGTGCCCAGAAGCCCCTTGGGCTCCTTGAGGGCGCGAATCCGGTAGCGGTGATGCAGAAACTGCGGATGCCACAGCGGCACCACGACCCAACGCCCCTGCGCTACCGCCGCTTCGTAACGATCGAAGCAATCCGCTTCGCTGCCGGTGCGGAAGACATACCCGGCGGCGTCCAGACCATATTGCTTCATCATCTCGGCCGAGAAGCGACTGATGCCGGCCCCCGGGTTGATGCCCTGGATGATCAGCTCCATCTTGCTGAGCGCCGGCTCCAGCAGCAGGTCCGTAACGCTTGCCACCGCGCTTTGTGGCACGTAATCCGGCACTCCCCAGAGGCAATACGGTTCATAGATGACGGCGATCTTGTCGAAGTCCTCCAGCATGGGGGCCAGGTAGGTCTCATGACTCGACGGCAACCAGGCGGAGGCCAGAATGTCGACCTCCCCTCGCCCCAGCATCGCGAAGGCCTCTTCGTGAGGAGCAGAGGCGAAGGTCACCTCATGGCCGTGGCTCTCCAGAACACGCGCCACTTCCCGAGCACTGACCTCGTGGAAGGACAACGCGATATGGCCGATACGGATGGGATCTGACATGACTGCCTCGAGTGGGTTATTGAAGGAGAAAGAAAGCGAGCAGGCCTGCATGGCCGCGGTGGTAAGCCAGGGCCCATATCCAAGGCCAGGGCCCGCCTCTCAGTCGAAGGCGGTCATTTCCTGCAGGGTGAATTCGCTGACCGCGCCTTCCGTCGCTGCCATGTACTCTTCCAGGTGCGGGGCCTGCATGTGCTGCTGCCAGAGTTCCCGCGAGGCCCAGTTCTCATGAAAGGTGAAGTGCGCCGGGTTATCGTTGTTCTGGTGCAGGGTGTAGCCAAGGCAGCCTTCCTCGGCACGGGTAATGGGCACCAGTGCAAGAAGCGCTGCCTTGACCTGCTCGATCTGGTCCGGCTTGGCATGGATATTGGCGATGATGGTCAGCTGGGGCATGAAAGGCACTCCGTGACGTGATCGGGAAGCTTGAGTTTTGCAAGCGATGTGGCCATCCTAGTCACAAGCCTCAGCCGTATAAACATCCAACTTACGCAAAGATAATTCGGAAAAACCGTACAATGCTGCTGGATAATATCGCCCTGTTCCTTACCATCATCGAGAAAGGCAGCCTGACCGCGGCAGGACGCGAGACGGGGCTGTCGCCCACCACCGTGTCCGAGCGCCTCGCCGCGCTGGAAGCCCATTACGGGGTGGTCCTGCTCAACCGCACCACGCGCGCCATCAGCCTGACCGAAGAAGGCCGAACACTGAGGGAAGAAGCTCGCGGCCTACTCGATAGCGTGTCGGAACTGGAGACCCGCATCCGCCTGGGCGCCCAGACCCTCACCGGCCGCATTCGTATCAGTGCGCCCAGCGACCTGGGCCGCAATGCCCTGTCACGCGCCATCACCGAATTCCAGCAGCTGCACCCCACCATCGAGATAGAACTGCTGCTGTCAGACAGCTACGTGGATATCGTCGGCCAGGGGATCGATCTTGCCTTGCGCTTCGGCACCATCATGGACAGCACGCTGCGCGTGCGACATCTGGGCCAGAAACGCCGCCTGCTGTGCGCCTCCCCCGCCTATCTGGCGCAGCATCCAGCACCGCTGACGCCGGTGGATCTCAAGCACCACAACTGCCTGGTGATGCGCTTCGGCAAGAGCCTCGACAACGAGTGGCGCTTCGGCAGTCACAAGGTGCCGCAGATCGTCACCGTCAGGGGTAACCGGATCGCCAATGACGGCGAACTGGTGCGCCAATGGTGCCTGGAAGGATTGGGCATCGCCCTGAAATCGGAAGTCGATGTGACGGAGGATATCCGTGCGGGCCGCCTGATCGAACTGCTGCCGGAACATGCCGCGCCGCCCTCGCCGCTGCAGCTGCTGTTTCCGCCTGCACGCGCCCAACCACGTCGCGTGCAGGCGTTTGCCCAGCACCTGGTCGAGACCTTCAGCGAATCGGCCTGATCAGGGCTCAAGGACAGCAGCCTCGTCATTTGTCGGCGCGCCGTCTGTCGATCTGGCGAGACAATTGCCGCAACCATAACGCCAGCACCTCTGTGCGCATTGCACGCGACAGAGGTGTTGGCGTCTTGTTTTGAGCGTGTTGCGGCCATGCCTCAGGGTCTGGATCCGGGGATGGACCAGGTTACAACACGGCCTGGCGCACCCTGGCCGACACCCACTCGGAGGCGATCACGGTCAACAGGATCACCACGAAGATCATGCTGACCTGGTTCCACGCCAGCACGTTGAGCGAGGACTGCAGATTGAGCCCCAGTCCACCGGCCCCGACCAGCCCCAGAATCGTCGACTCGCGGATGTTGATGTCCCAGCGGAACACGCTGATGCCCCAGAAGGCCGGCAGAATCTGCGGCACCACGGCATAGTTCATCACCTGCAGCCCCGAGGCACCGGTGGCCCGTACGGCATCGACCTGACGCTCATCGATCTCCTCGATGGCTTCGTAGAGCAGCTTGGCGACGAAGCCGATGGAGCGCAGCCCGATGGCGATCACCCCCGCCAGCAGCCCCGGGCCGATGATGGCGACCAGCAGCAGCGCCCAGATCAACGAGTTGATCGAACGTGAGGCCACGATGATCAGCAGCGCCAGTGGACGGATGAAGCGCACGCTCGGCGTGGTGTTGCTGGCGGCAAGGAAGGCGACCGGCACGGCCATGATCACGCCGAGCACGGTGCCCAGCGTCGCCATGTTGAGGGTGTCCCACAGCGGCTGCCACAGGCGCCCCAGATAGCTCCACTCAGGCGGGAACATGCGTTCGCCGATATCGGCTGCCTGGGCGGGCGCATCCTCCACGAAGGCCCAGATGGTGTCTTCATTCATCACCTGCCAGCAGTAGACGCTGAACGCCACCAGCCAGAACAGGCCAACCCACTTTACCAGGCGCTGACGCGACGAAGAACGCTGCCAGACAGGGGCGTGAGACGGGGAACTGTCTGTCATGACTGTCATTGCACCCACCGACGGATATAGGAAGAGGAATATTCCACCACCAGCACGATGGCGATGATCATGATCAGGATGGCGCCGGCGGAATCGTATTCGTAGCGATCGATCGCCGTGTTGAGTGTCGCGCCGATCCCGCCCGCGCCGACGATGCCGATCACCGAGGACTCACGGAAATTGATGTCGAGACGATAGAGCGACAAGCCGATCAGGCGCGGCATGACCTGGGGCTGCACGGCATAGTTGACCACCTGCCACCAGCCGGCACCGGTGGCACGAATCGCCTCGATCTGCACGGCCTCACAGGCCTCGATCTCCTCGGCCAGCAGTTTGGCGACGAAGCCGATGCTGGCGAACGTCAGCGTCAGGAAACCCGCGAAGGGCCCGAAACCGAACATGGCCACCAGCAGGATGGCGATGATGATTTCCTGGAAGGAGCGCGACAACGTGATGATGGAGCGGCACAGGAAGTAGATCGGCGCCGGCGCCAGATTGCGTGCTGCGCCGATCCCGATGGGAATCGAGATCAGGATACCCGCCAGCGTCGAGGTCCAGGTCATGGTCAGGCTCTCGATCAGCCCTTGCTGGATATCACGCCAGCGCGTCGTGAAATCCGGGACCAAAAAGCCCTGCAGGAAGCGCCAGCCGCGGGCCATGCCTTCCTGCACACGCCCCCAATCCACCTCGATGGACCAGGTCGCCGTTATCAGATAGATCACGATTGCCGCGAGAAACAGATAGCCGTGCCAGCGACGCTTGAACATGACCGGCGGTCGCCGCCACTGCGTCGGGTTGGACGAAGTGCTCAAGGAGGTACTCATGACATCGCCACCATGGCCTCGGCGGGCATCTCCTCGGCGTCCTCCAGCGCGTCTTCACCCTTCTCTTCGTTGAGTTGCGTCCAGTCCTCGGCGCCATAGATGGTGGTCAGGACATCTTCGGTCAGCGCATCGGGAGGACCATCGAAGACCACCTCACCCGCGCGCAGACCGATCAGGCGGTCCGTGAAGTTACGGGCCAGCATCACGTCGTGGATGTTGATGATCGCCGGCAAGCCACGCTCACGACACATGCCCTGGATCAGGCGCATGATCTGACGTGATGTCTTGGGATCCAGCGAGGCAGTCGGCTCATCGACCAGCAACAGCTCCGGATTCTGCTCCAGTGCCCTCGCGATGCCGACACGCTGACGCTGGCCACCGGACAACTCATCGGCACGCTTGTCGTGACGCCCCGCCAGCCCCACCCGCTCCAGCAATGCAAACGCCTGCTGCACATCGTCTGCCGGATAGCGACGCAACAGCGAACGCCAGTAGGAGACATAGCCCAGACGGCCGGACAGCACGTTTTCCATCACCGTGAGTCGCTCGACCAGCGCATATTCCTGGAAGATCATCCCGATACGTCGCCGGACGCGGCGCAGATCGCTCCCCTTGAGGCCCGTCAGGGACTCGCCGGCCAGACTGATCTCGCCGGAAGTCGGCTCGACCAACCGGTTGATGCAGCGGATCAAGGTAGACTTGCCCGCCCCTGACGGGCCGATCAACCCGACCACCTGCCCTGCCGGTACCTCAAGACTGACGGCGTTGAGCGCCAGATCGCCCGTCTTGTAGGTCTTGGTGACTTTCTCTAGTTTCAGCACGTTTGACTCCCGCCCCTGCCGATCAACGGCAGTGGTATTGAACGTTGTTCGCCGCGTCGATCTTGCGGATGACTTCCCACTCCTTCTTGAAGGAAATCGGGATGAACCGGGTTTCCCCCACCGGGGTGAATTCTTCTGCCAGAGACGAGCCTTCCCACGGGAAGGTCGCGAAGGCGTCCTTGATCTTGTCCTGCAATTCCGGCGTCAGGTTGTACGCCACGCCGTAACTGGTGGTCGGGAAGGTCTGGGAGGTATACAGCGTCTTGAGCTGTTCAGGCTTGATCACACCGCGCTGCTCCATGCGACGAGCGACCTTGTTGGCGATCGCGGCTGCCGGGTAGTCCTTGTTCGCGACACCGAGGACCGAGTTGTCATGCTTGCCGGAGAACACGGGGGTGTAGTCGCTACCGGCGACCATGCCGTAGTCGGACTTCAGAATCGTCGACGGTGCCTTGTAGCCGGAATTCGATGTCTCGGAGGTGAAGGCCATCTCGCGACCCTTGATGTCCTCGACCTTGTCGATCCCCGAGCCCGGGTAGGTAATGATTTCCATCTCGTAACCGAAGGAGCCATCGTCCGCGGCCATCATGGTGAAGGGGCGGAAGCCGGCACAGGCCACCGCCAGCGGGGTGGAACCGGTATTGAAGCCGGCGATCTGCAGACGGCCGGCACGCATGGCCTCGATCTGGGCAGCGTTGGACTGCACCGGGAAGAACTGCACCTTCTTGCCGGTCTTCTCGGCCAGATACTCCAGGAAATCAGACCAGGCGTCGGCATAGACTGCCGGGTCTTCCACCGGGGTATAGGCAAAGACCAGGGTGTCGGGGTCTTTCAACTGAGCGGGGTCCGTCGGGATATCCGCCACCATGTCGCCATCGGCATCGCTATAGCGTTCGCCCAGACTGAACTGTGCTTGCGCCAGCGTCGGCACCAACAGCAATGATCCCAACCACCATCCAAGACGCTTCATTCCCTTCTCCCGTGTGTTCTCTGATCTGCCCCTCGCCTCGCGCGCGGGACAGATATCATCAGCTGGCAACGCCACCCGACAATATTCACTGATCCATATAAGCCAATATTTCAGACTGGCGGCGCTGGCGTTCAGAGTCTGCTTCCTTCACGACCTTTGCCCTTTACGACCTAGGCCTTTCACGACCTCCCGTCCAGCCACACATGGCAACCCAGCGGGAGGTCGCGTTACGCCCGTCATGTCACTGCCTGCTACCTCTTGCGGGGTTCAGCGGCAGTTGTATTGAACGTTGTTGGCGTCATCGATCTTGCGGATGACTTCCCACTCCTTCTGGAAGGAGATCGGCACGAACTGCGCTTCACCGGACTCGGAGAACTCCGCCGCCAGTGAGGAGCCTTCCCAGGGGAAGCTCATGAAGGCGTCCTTGATCTTTTCCTGCAATTCCGGCGTCAGGTTGTAGGCGACCCCGTAGCTGGTGGTCGGGAAGGTCTGGGAGGTATAGAGCGTCTTGATCTGGTCCGCCTTGATCACGCCGCGATCTTCCATGCGACCCATCACTGAATTGGCAACGGCGGCAGCGACGTAATCGTGGTTGGCGACGCCGAGAATGGAATTGTCATGCTTGCCGGAGAACACCGGCGTGAAATCGGTGCCGGCGACCATGCCGTAATCCGCCTTGAGGATGGCGGACGGGGCCTTGAAGCCGGAGTTGGAGGTCTCGGAGGTGAAGGCCATTTCCTTGCCCTTGATGTCCTCGACCTTGTCGATACCGGACCCCGGGTAGGTGATGATTTCCATCTCGTAGCCGTAGCTGCCATCCGCCGCCGCCATCATGGTGAACGGACGATAGCCGGCACAGGCCACGGCCAGCGGGTTGGAACCGGTATTGAAGCCGGCGATATGCAGACGACCCGCACGCATGGCCTCGATCTGGGCGGCATTGGACTGTACCGGGAAGAACTGCACCTTCTTGCCGGTCTTCTCGGCCAGGTAATCCAGGAAGTCAGACCAGGCATCGGCATAGACCGCCGGGTCTTCCACCGGCGTATAGGCAAATACCAGCGTGCTCGGGTCCTTGAGCTGTGAGGCATCCGTCGGAATGTCCGCCACCAGATCACCATCGGCATCGTTGTAACGGCTATCCAGACTGAACGCCGCCTGTGCCATCGAAGGAACCAGCATCATCGCGCCTACCACCAAGCCAAGCGTCTTCATATTCCCTGCCCCTTGAGTTTTTTTCGTTCGAACCGAGATCCAGCTGCGGATGTAAAGTAGGCGCTTCGTATGAAGATTGGATGACGCTTGCATTGCGAATGTGATGCGCTCGCATGACAGTCCGAAGACATTCCTCAGGAATGCGCATGACGAGGGGACTTTCGTGTGCATACGGAAATATGAATTTCCATATGTATTTCCCGATAACGGCCCGCCCCGGGGTCGCCAATCCCCGTGATGACCCGTGATGCCCCGCTATCGAAGCCTGCTCCACCGCTGATTGACGTTCATTTGAAGATGGCGAGCTGAGCACTTCGCCACGCGATGAAGTCGACATGCCCGAAAGACACCCGGCACGGCGTGAAGGTCGCGCTTTCGAGAACGCTGAGATCCACTCGCTCCTTACGGCTTGTCGTCATGAGCAAGACGCCAAGGCGCTGCCCCAAGAGCCTGGACCCAAGGGCTTGACGCAAATGCCCTGGACCCGAGGGCCTGACGCAAAGGGCTCGGCCACAGCGGCAGGAGGCAAGACCTGAACAAAAGAGGCCGAAACGCAAAAGCCCCCGGCAACCATTGGCTGCGGGGGGCTTTCATCATCCGGGACACTCAGCTGCCATCAGGCAGCGATGTCATGCCTCAATGGCGCTCGTTCTTGAGCACGTCGGCGTAGCTCTTCTTCTGGTAACGAGACTGGGTATCGCTCGCCTTGTGACTGGCATTGGTCTTGGCTGACTTGGCCGCCTGGGTGGCGTGGGATGTCTTGTCCGATACCTTGCTGCTAGCCGTGGCCTTGTGAGTCTGGGCGGCAGACTTGGCGCCGTCCTTGGTCTGAGAGTACTGGGACTTGGCGCCGTCCTTGGTCTGGGAGTACTGAGCCTTGGCGCTGTCCTTGTGAGCCTCAAGCGTCGGATTGCCGGCCAGTGCTACGGAGGAACCGGCCATGCTGGCCACCATCAGTGCTGCGATCGTCAACTTGCGCATCGTGTCTACCTCATCGTCTTGCATGAATACCGGGTCCTGGAGGGCATCCCTCGAGGTTTGTCTTGAGCAGACACTAACGTGTTGATATTCAAGCTCGCAATTGCCGATCCCTGACATGACGATTTCTTTCACCTTATCCGAAAGTTGTAGCCATCCCGAGACGAGCGTGTCTCATTGGCCACCTGTCCCACCCTCGCCCGTCTCATGTCTTTCCCTGCTCCGCGGTCCCCTGAAGTGCCAAAAGATTCACCAGTGAATGATTGTCTTCATTTCATGGACGCTAACGTCGACTGGCGCGTCGATCAGGCTTGACCCAGCGCCAGAAAAACATTGTTATTTACTTGAGAAGAAAATTAAGTCACTGGCAGGAAATAACCGAGCCACAGCCACGTCAGTGAATGAAACTCTTCACATCACAACAACAATGCCTCTCTGCCGACATCGGAGCCCAGAATGCCTCACGCGACCTGCACCTCAGACGATCACTTCATTCTCACCATCAGCTGCCCGGCGACGTCCGGCATCGTGGCGGCCATCACCACCTTCCTGACCACCCATGAGTGCTACATCAGTGAGCTGGCGCAATACGATGATGAGGACAAGGGGCAGTTCTTCTTCCGCGCCCGCTTCCGCTTCAATGAAGGCGTCGAAGGCGATATCGCCCAGATGCGTCAGGCCTTCGAGGACGTGGCGGCACCCTTCGAGATGCAATGGCAGATCCACGGTGGCCAGGACAAGATGCCGGTGCTGATCATGGTCTCCAAGTTCGATCACTGTCTGGACGATCTGCTCTATCACTACCGCAAGGGTGAGCTGGACATGCAGATCACCGCGGTCGTCTCCAACCACCTGGACCTGCGCCCGATGGTCGAGCGCGAAGGCATCCGCTTCGTCTACCTGCCGATCACCAAGGACACCAAGGCGCGCCAGGAAGCGGCCTTGATGGACATCGTCGAGGAAACCGGCACTCAACTGGTGGTACTGGCGCGCTACATGCAGATTCTCTCCGATGAGCTGTGCCAGAAGCTGGCCGGACGCGCCATCAACATCCACCACTCCTTCCTGCCGGGCTTCAAGGGCGCCAAGCCCTATCACCAGGCACACGCGCGAGGCGTGAAGTTGATCGGGGCCACCGCTCACTATGTCACCGCGGATCTCGACGAAGGGCCGATCATCGATCAGGCCGTGCAGCGGGTCGAACACAACTTCGCCCCGGAAGATCTGGTCGCAGCGGGCCGCAATACCGAGACTCAGGCGCTGACCAATGCCGTGCGCTATCACATCGAACACCGCGTCTTCCTCGCCAATGATCGCACCGTGATCTTCAAATAAGTCTTCAAACAAGGCGTCAAACAAGTCTTCAAACAAGGCGTCAAACAAGTCTTCAAGCAAGCCTTCAAGACAGACCACGCGTGAATCATCGGCCGTCACCCAAGGGAGGAAGCGCAGTCATGAATACCCAAGCGACACCCACCGCGATCGCGGACGAGACACTCGCACAGCCCACCGCCGCCGTGATCGATGGCAAGGCCGCCTCGGCGCGACTGCTCAAGGAAGTCACGGCAGAGGTCGCAAGCCTTGCGCAGCAAGGCGTGATACCGGGGCTGGCCGTCGTGCTGGTCGGCGAGGACCCGGCAAGCCAGGTCTACGTGCGCAACAAGCTCAAGCGTACCGTCGAGTGTGGCATGCAGTCCTTCGAGCACATCCTGCCCAGCGAGACCACCCAGGCCGAGCTGCTGGCGCTGGTGGCGAAGCTCAATGCCGATGCTGATGTGCACGGCATTCTCGTCCAGCTGCCGCTGCCGGCCCATATCCAGGAAGACGCCGTGCTGGAGGCCATCGATCCCGCCAAGGATGTCGACGGCTTCCATCGCATGAATGTCGGCGCACTGGTGCAGGGTGCCGATGCCCTGGCGCCCTGCACCCCCACCGGCTGCATGCGCCTGCTGCGTGACACCTTCGCCGAGCGCGGTGGGGATCTCTCTGGTCTGCATGCGGTGATCATCGGGCGCTCCAACATCGTCGGCAAGCCGATGGCCAGTCTGCTGCTGGCCGCCAACTGCAGCGTCACCCAGCTGCACTCGCGCAGCCAGAATCCCGCCGAACTCTGCCGCCAGGCCGATATCGTGGTGGCTGCCGTCGGGCGCCCGAACATGATCGGCGCCGACTGGATCAAACCCGGCGCCGTGGTCATCGATGTGGGCATCAACCGCATCGCGCAGTCCGCCGAGGAAAGCCCCACCGGCAAGGCACGCACGCGACTGGTAGGGGATGTGGACTTCGCTGCGGTCAGCAAGATCGCAGGTGCCATCACCCCGGTGCCCGGTGGCGTCGGCCCGATGACCATCGCCTGCCTGCTTGCCAACACCCTGACTGCCGCGCGTCGCCAGTCGGCCTGAACCACTAGAGGTACGCCTGCGCGTACCGGGAGTCACCGATGCCCTTTTCCCTGCTCAAGTACGGCCTGTCCTCCGAGTATCCGGCCGAAGTCGACCTCCCCCCGCCTACGGAGCTGAAGTCCCGCTACGACGTGGTCATCATCGGCGGCGGCGGGCACGGCCTGGCCACCGCCTACTATCTGGCCAAGTATCACGGCATCACCAATATCGCCGTGCTGGAGAAGGCCTACCTGGGCAGCGGCAATACCGCGCGCAATACCGCCGTGATCCGCTCCAACTACCTGACACCGGAAGGCGTGCGCTTCTACAGCGAATCGGTGCGCATGTTCCAGGGACTGTCCAACGAGTTCGACTACAACATCATGTACTCGGAGCGTGGCCAGCTGACCCTCGCGCATACCGACTCCACCGTGCGGGCCTTCCGCCAGCGGGCCGAGGTCAACACCCACTTCGGTGGGCGCACCGAGATGCTGGATCGCCAGCAGATCCGCGAGCTGGTACCGAGCCTGAACCTGGACCCCGGCCACCTGCCGGTCATGGCGGGCCTGTGGCATATCGATGGTGCCACTGCGCGTCACGATGCCGTCGCCTGGGGTTATGCGAAGGAGGCCGCCAAGCGCGGTGTCGAGATCCATCAGCTCACCGAGGTACAGGATCTCGTGGTCGAAGGCGGCAAGATTCGTGCAGTGAAGACCAATCGCGGCACCGTGCAGTGTGGCTGCGTGGTGCAAGCGGTGGCCGGGCACAGCTCGGTGCTCGCCAAGAAGGCCGGCTTCACCATGCCCATCATCAGCTACCCGCTGCAGGCGATGGTCACCCAGCCGTTCAAGCCGTTCCTGGATCCGCTGGTCAGCTCCTCTGCCCTGCACTGCTACGTGCAGCAGACCAGCCGTGGCGAGGTGGTGTTCGGCGGTGGCTCCGACCCCTACCCGCTCTACAGCACCCGCTCGACGCTGGACCTCAAGGAAAGCCTGATCGCCGCGGCGCTGGAGATGTTCCCGTTCCTGTCACAGGCGCGTCTGATGCGCCAATGGGCAGGCACCACTGACATGACCCCGGATTACAGCCCGATCATGGGCGAGAGTCCCGTCGAGAATTACTACCTGGATGCCGGCTGGGGCACCTGGGGCTTCAAGGCGACGCCGATCTGCGGCAAGACCATGGCCGAGCTGGTCGCCTCCGGCGGCAAGACCCCGGACCTGATCGCCCCCTTCGCGCTGGAACGCTTTGCACGCTTCCGCCAGGTCAACGAGATGGGCGCCACCGCCGCCAGCCACTGACGCCATGCGGCTGACGTACAGGATCGACGCCAGGGGCTGTCCAGCAAGCGCATCGCAACAATCAGTCCCGAACGCCCGGCGCACAAGGCTATCGCACAAGAACAACGCTCAAGGATTTCCGCGATGAAGATTATGCCCTGCCCACTCAATGGGCCCCGAAATATCAGCGAATTCGTGTATGGCGGTGAACTTGCCGACATGCCAGACCCCGATACCTGCAGTGACCGCGAGTGGGCCGACTACGTCTTCTTCAGCGACAACACCGCCGGTGTCGTCACCGAATGGTGGATGCACGCCGCCTCCAGCTACTGGTTCCTCGCCGAGCGTCACACCGTGACCGACGAGATCCTGCGCACCTTCGATCCGTCCGAACGCTTCACCCAGCGTGTCGATTTTCCTCTGCCCCCCTCTGACACCTCGGGAGAGCGCGCATGAACGCCAAACTTTCCATGACCAGCGGCGCCCGCCTGCCAGCGCCGATGGGGCGTCTGATCGAGCGCGATTCGCCGGTGACCTTCAGCTTCGATGGCGTGAGCTACCAGGGCTTTGCCGGCGACACCATCGCCAGCGCCCTGGCCGCCAATGGCCGCTGGCTGCTGTCGCGCTCCTTCAAGTATCACCGCCCGCGTGGCGCCCTGACCTTCGCCGGCCAGGACGCCAACACCCTGGTACAGTTGCCGGATGAGCCCAACGTGCTGGGCGATGAGCGCCAGATCAGCCCGGGGCTCGAGGTCACTGCCCAGAACGTGAATGGGACCCTGGACAACGACCGCGACATGCGTCTGGGCAAGTTCTCGAAATTCATGCCGGTCGGCTTCTATTACCGTGCCTTCTACAAACCCAAGGGCGTCTGGAAGTACTGGGAGCCGCTGATTCGCCGCAAGGCCGGTCTGGGCACGCTGAATCTGGATGTGCGCGGCGACTACCACGACAAGGCCTACCTGTTTCATGACGTGGTGGTGGTCGGCGCAGGCCCGGCGGGCATGGCCGCGGCACTGGCAGCCGCTGACGGTGGCGCCAGCGTGCTGCTGGTCGAACAAGGCCGCCTGCTGGGCGGGGCACTGACCTACGCACGCTTTGATGCCGAAGGCCTTGAGGCCAACCAGACACTGCAGACGCTGAGCGAGGCCATCACGGCGCATTCGCGCATCGACGTGATGACCGAGGCGACCTGCAATGCCTGGTTTACCGACAACTATCTGCCGGTGATCCGCGGCAAGCGCCTCTACAAGGTGCGCGCCAAGGAATGCATTCTCGCCAGCGGCGCCTTCGATCAACCGGTGGTATTTCGCAACAACGACCTGCCGGGCATCGTGCTCGCCAGTGCCGCCCAGCGCCTGATGCAGCACTACGGTGTGCGTCCGGGCAAGCAGGGCGTGGTGATCACCGGCAGCGATGATGGCTATCTGGCAGCACTCGACCTGATGGAGCACGGCGTCAACATCGTCGCCCTGCTCGACATGCGCACCCAACCCGATGATGAAAGTCTGGCCGATGCCGTCCGTCACTGTGGCATCGCCCTGAAGCTCGAGCACGCCATCTTCGAGGCGCAGGCGGAGAAGTCGCTGCATCACGTCACGGGCGTCGAGGTGCGCAAGATCCTCGCGCGCGGCGAACTGGCCACCGAGGGAGAGGTGATCCCCTGTGATCTGGTCTGCATGACGGCGGGCTACATGCCGGTCTATCAGCTGGCCTGCCAGGCGGGTGCCAAGCTCTCCTATCTGGACGATGATGCACGCTTCAGCCTCAGCGGCCTGCCGGCACACCTGCACATGGCGGGCTCCGCCAATGGCCTCTATCACCTCAAGGACGTGATCGCTGATGGCCAGCGTGCCGCGAGCGCCGCCCTGAACGGGCTTGCCGTCGCAGGCAAGGCCGTGGATGCCACGCTGGAGACCAATGAGCCTGCGGCCGTCACGCCGTCACGCCCCTTCCGTCAGCATGGCTGGCCGCTGTTCGCACACCCCAAGGGCAAGGAATTCGTCGATCTGGATGAAGATCTGCAGATTCGCGACATCCTCAATGCCACCCGACACGGCTACCGTGACATCCAGCTGGTCAAGCGCTTCTCGACACTGGGCATGGGCCCGTCCCAGGGCCGTCACTCGGCACTGCCAGCCGCGCGCCTGGTCGCCGAAGCCACCCAGCGCACCGTCAGCGAGACCGGTGTGACCACCGCGCGCCCGCCCTTCGTGGCCGAACCGCTGCCGCTGCTGGCCGGTCGCAGTTTCGACCCCTACCGCCAGACACCGATGCATCAGCGCCATCTGGCTCTCGGTGCCAGCATGATGCCGGCCGGCCACTGGGCGCGCCCGGCCTTCTATGGCCGCCCGGAGGAGCGCAATGACGCCATGCAGAACGAGGCGTTGGCCGTGCGCAATGGCGTGGGCCTGATCGATGTCTCGACCCTGGGTGGCATCGAGCTGCGCGGGCCGGATGCCGCCGAGCTGCTCAACCGCATCTACACCTTCGCCTTCCTCAAGCAGCCGGTGGGTCGCACGCGTTACGCCACCATGGCCAACGAGCAAGGCGTGATCATCGACGATGGCGTGTCGTGCCGCCTCGGTGAAGAACACTTCTATGTCACCGCCACCACCAGCGGCGTGGACCGTGTCTACCAGCAGATGCTGAAGTGGAATGCCCAGTGGCGACTCGATGTCGATATCACCAACGTCACCGCCGCCTGGTGCGCCGTCAATCTCGCCGGGCCCAAGGCCCGCGAGGTGCTGAGCAAGGTGTGCCGCGACATCGACCTGAGCCCGGAAGCCTTCCCCTATCTGGAGCTGCGCACCGGCCATCTCGAGACCGAGCTGCTGGGCACGCAGGGCAGGATTCCCGCCCGCCTGCTGCGAGTCGGCTTCGTCGGCGAACTGGGCTACGAGATCCATGTGCCGAGCCGCTTCGGCGAAGCGCTGTGGGATCTTTTGATGATGGCGGGCAAGGAAGCTGGTATCCGACCCTTCGGTGTCGAGGCGCAGCGTCTGCTGCGTCTCGAGAAAGGTCACATCATCATCGGTCAGGACACCGATGGCATGAGTCACCCCGGCGAGATCGGCCTTGAGTGGGCGGTCAGCCACAAGAAGCCCTTCTGTGTCGGCCGTCGTGCGATCGAGATTCTTGCCGCCCAGCCCCAGACCCGCAAGCTGGTCGGCTTCATGCTGCCCAAGGACAGCCCGCAACCGCTGGAAGGTCAACTGGTGCTCAGCGGCGGGGAGCAGAGCGCCGACGCCGCCAAGCCCGGTGGCGACATCACCGGCAACGTGACCTCGTGCGAGTACAGCGCGACCCTGGGTGCCATCATCGGCCTGGCCTACGCCGGAATCGACAGCAGTACGCCCGGCAGCAAGATCACCATCCGCACCCAGGGCGACGTACTGGTCCAGGCCGAGGTCGTGGCACTGCCCTTCTTTGATCCCAAGTCTGCCCGCCAGGAGCTGTGAAATGACGACATCAATGACGGACCACCTGGATGGCGCCACGGCGTTGGCGCGCTGCGCGCTGCCACAAAGCCTCACTGGCGCGTCGACCGCCGACAGCTCAAGTGACATGACGCCGGCCATCAGCCACTGTGCGCTCGCCGACATGAGCGCATTGGGTCGCGCAGGCGTACGCGGCCGCGAGGCCGCCGACTGGCTGGCCTCGCGGGGCTTCACGGTACCGGATACGCCCAATACGGCAAGGCTTCAGTCAGATGGCAGCTGGCTGGTCAGGCTGTCAGTGGGTGAGTTTCTGCAACTGACGCCGACCATCACTCCCGATGCGGGCGTGGCCGACCTGCCGCTCATCGCGCAGGCGGATGACGCACTGGCCCAGGGCAGGCGCGTGCATTCCCTCCCACGGCGGGATTCCCACGCCTGGTTCAGCCTGAGTGGCAGCAACGTACCGACGCTGATGGCCAAGCTGTGCGGGGTGGACCTGCGCAGTGAGGCCTTCCCGCCTGGGAGCGTCGCGCAGACATCAGTGGCACGCACCAACGCCATCATCGTCAACGTGGGAAGCCATCAGTGCCCCTGCTTCCACCTGCTGTTCGACATCGCCTCCAGCCACTATCAGTGGGGCGTCATGCTCGATGCCATGCGCGAATACTCGGGGCAGACCGTGACAGCCGCTGCCCTGCTGGCCCATCATCACGGCTAGCGATTGCGACGCAACCTTGGCATCCGCTCGCGCATGCCTCTCACGTTGTCACCCGCTCCCCGTCGTTGTCTGACTTCCAGGCAGCGACGGGGAGACTGCGTTTCACCTACGGCTCGCCATACGCAGCAAAAGGAACCAGGTATGCCCGATTCCCACGCCTCGCTCCCTTCCGGGCAGGATCTCGTGACCGATGACCCATCGCTCTCGACCGCGCCTGCTCGCGAGAATGATTACACCGTGCCTGCACTGTTTCGCGGGCTGAGAATCCTCGAGATGTTCAGCAGCAGGCGCAAGGTGCTGACCACCAACGACTTCGCCGAGGAACTGGGCACCACCAATTCGGCCATCTATCGTATCGTCATCACCCTCACCGACATGGGCTATCTCAAGAAGATCGCTCGCAACACCTATGAACTGGGGCCACAGGTCATCTCGCTGGGCTTCAGCTATCTGGCCAGTCGTGACCTGGTCGAGGTGGTGGCACCCCACCTGGACACCCTGCGCGACCAGACCACCATGTCGTGCCACTTGAGCGTTCGCGAGGGCACGGACGCCATCTATCTCTACCGCGCCTTCGCCGCACAGCGCATGTCGGTCAACATCCCCATCGGCTCCCGTCTGCCGTGCCATGTCAGCGCCATGGGGCGCATCCTGCTCACGGTGCTGGGCGAGGATGAACTGCAGCAGCTCTACCGCCAGATCCGCCTGGATGACTACCCACCGCCGGCGCCCCAGAACCTGCCGGCCCTGAAGGATGCCATCGAGGAAGCTCGCCGCCAGGGATGGGTGGAAAGTCGCTCCGACTACGCCACCGCCATCGCCACGGGACTGTACGACCACACCGGCCATCTGGTGGGCGCCATCAATATCTCGGGCCCCGATGCGATGATGGCCGACGAGCGCCGGCGTCTACTGTTGCGCGGCGCGCTGATGGACTGCGCCCGCCATATCAATCATGAGCTGGGTGGCCTGCACCGCCGCTGACAGGCAGTTTCCGTCTGGTCGCTGCTTGTTCTCCCGGGACGTCCATCATCCCTCTTGTTTCCCTCTTGTTTCCCCCTCCTTTCCCTATCCCTTGCCCACCCTTTCCCCTTACGCTCCCCCTGGAACACGAGAAGGCCCGCCAATTGGCGGGCCTTCTCGTGTCACATGCTGGCGGGGCTCATCACATCAAACTCTGAGACTCCAGCACTTGGGGGGGCAGGCTCAACGCGCCGCCCCCTTGAGCACCGCAGCCGGGACTGCAGCGCTCGCCTTGCCGGCATGCCCGGACGCAGTGCCTTCTCCCTGTGACGGGGAGGACATGTTCACGAATTCCGGGTAGGCCCCCATGCCACATTCGTGCATGTCCATGCCTTCCAGTTCCTCTTCCTCGCTGACACGCAGGCCACCGCAGACCTTCTTGATCACCAGCAGCGCCACCAGGCTTGCGCCGAACATCCAGGCGAAGATGATCAGCGTGCCCAGGATCTGGGTGCCGAAGGCCGCATCCGGATTGGAGAACAGCACCGCCATGATGCCCCATAGACCGGCGGAGCCGTGTACGGAGATGGCACCGACCGGGTCATCGATCTTGAGGCGGTCCAACCCCACTACCGACAGCACCACGATGATGCCGCCCACTGCACCGACCAGTACCGCAAGGCCGGCAGACGGCAGCAACGGCTCGGCAGTGATCGAGACCAGACCGGCCAGGGCACCGTTCATCACCATGGTCATGTCAGTCTTGCCGAACATGGCGCGTGACAGCAGCGCCGCGGCCACCATGCCCGCAGAGGCCGCCGCATTGGTGTTGACGAAGATACGCGCCACGCTGTTGGCATCATCGAGACTGGCGATCTTGAGCATCGAGCCGCCATTGAAGCCGAACCAGCCCATCCACAGGATGAACATGCCGAGCATGGCGATCGGCAGATTGGCACCCGGAATGGCACGTACCTTGCCGTCCACGCCGTAGCGCCCCTTGCGCGGACCGACCAGCAGCACCGCCGCCAATGCCGCCGCCGCGCCCGCCATGTGCACGACCACCGAGCCTGCGAAGTCCTGATAACCCATCGCATCCAGGAAACCGCCGCCCCACTTCCAGTAGCCTTCCACCGGATAGATGACCGCGACCATCACCACCGCGAAGATCAGGAACGGCCACAGGCGCATGCGCTCTGCCACGGCCCCCGAGACGATGGACATGGTCGCGGCGGCAAACACCGCCTGGAAGATGAAGTCCGCCATGCTGGAGTAATAGGCAGCGCCTTCGCCAGCACTGATGTCGCTGAGGGTATTGTCAGCGCCGAGCATGAACGACAGCCCCGGAATCACGCTGCTGATGGCGTTGTCGCCGGGATACATCACGTTGTAGCCCACCACCAGGAACACCAGACAGGCGATGCCGTAGAGCAGCGCATTCTTGGTCAGGATCTCGACGGTATTCTTGGAGCGTACCAGCCCGGATTCCAGCATCGCGAAGCCGCAGGCCATGAACATGACCAATGCGGTACACATCAGGAAGTAGAACGTATCCAGCGCGTAGCTGAGTTGCAGCACATCGATATTCACCAGCGTTTCCCCTTTGTTGTTATCCGCAAGCGCTGTGGTCAGTGGCTTGCGATCCATTCCCTGTCACGCCCTCGGCGCCGAGAGTTGTTTGCCGAGAGCTCTTTATCAGGAGCTCTCTTATCAGGAGCTGTTTGCCAGAAGCAGCTTGCCGAGAGCGTGGCCTAGATCGCTGCCTGCGCCGTCGCTTCGGCGTTGGTCGCGACACTCGCCTCGCGGGCTTCCAGCCACTCGAGTACGCTGGGCAGATAACGCGTCAGTCCCTTGTAGTCGATCAGCTCCGCCGGCAGGGTCTTCAGCACCTTCAGCAGACGCGTCTGCCAGACCGGGTTGGTACACAGGTCCTCGAGGCTGATCAGATAGGTGCGGATACCAAAGAACAGCGCATGACTGCGCGGCATGCGCACCAGCGTCTGCAGCTCGACCCGCAGATGCACGTCACGGCCGGCGTTTTCGGCGGTGATGGTGGTGCGATCACTGCCCCACTCGGCATAGGTTTCCGGCGAGCTGTCCATGCGCGGGTGGATGGTCATGGTCCAGTTCAGACGCCGCACCGGCCCGCCTACCTGGATGGCGCACAGGTATTTGAGCGCGCGATCGAACACGCCCATCTCATGCGCCAGCGGCACCGGGCCATGCCACTGCTTGAAGCTCATGCCGGCATCGAAGGCCAGTGACCAGTCCGCCGGACAGGTGATCATGCCGGCATCCATGAAGAGGTCACCGTCGCGCTGGTCGAGCAGCGCGATATCGCCCTGCATCTGACGGCCGATATAGTCCAGCGGCGGCAATGGCAGGCTGGCGTCATCGCCCATGCAAAAGGCCTGCTCCAGTCCCAGCAGATGGTTGCGCCACACGCAGTCATCGCCGTCGCGCTCGAAACTGAAGGCCTCGGGATAGTCCCGGGCGTAATGCGTCATCACGAATTCCAGGAAGTCCCAGGCGGCCGGCTGCATGTGCGGCATCACCAGACAGCGTCTGGGGTCCTTGGCCAGCACCCGCTCACGCTCGGCGATCTCGCTCAGATAGTGCTCATCGATATCCAGCATGTGCTCGGTGATGGAATCCGGCTTGCCCGGCAAGACATGCGGCTCGATATTGACCGAGTAGCGGTACTCATCTTCCGGGAACGGGAAGGGAAAACGCTGGATGGCGTGATCGGAATTCTTGAAGGTGAACAGACCATGGAACGCCTGGTCATCTCGCGGGGAAAATTGCATGTTCCTGCTCCTTGGGGGTCCATCTCGCGAAAGACGTATTCAGAGATCTAGCACCAGCCGCTGGCTGCGTGCCCGGGAAACGCAGGGCATCACGCAGCACTGACTGGCCCGCTCCTGTTCATCGAGGAAGGCATCACGGTGCTCCGCCTCCCCCTCCAGCATCTCGACCCGACACTGCCCGCAGACGCCGCCACGACACAGGCTTGTCACCTCGACACCGCTGCGCTCCAGCGCTTCCAGCATCGATTCCTGGGCGCCGACCGCCACTTCCACGCCGCTGGCGCGCGCCACGGCCGTGAAGGGAGTCCCCGGTTCCGGGGCGGCAAAGACCTCGTGGTGGATGCGCGCGAGACTCCAGTGCAGCTCGCGCGCCGCGTCCTTCACGGCATCGATCATGGCCTGCGGGCCGCAGAGATAGACGTGCGTACCGGCGGGCTGACGCGCCAGCAAGGCCTTCAGGTTCGGGCGTTCGAGACGATGCTGGGTGATGTTGCCACTCGCCAGATAGGGCGCGGCCTCCGGGAATCGGGCGACGTCGAGGTCCTGGCTGCGCAGGTGCAGCTCCCAGCTGGCGCCACGCCGCTCGAGCTCCGGCAGGTAGGAGAGAAACGGCGTGATGCCGATGCCGCCTGCCAGCATCAGGTGGTGGCGCGCCTGCCAGTGCGGCAGAAACAGGTTGGCCGGCGGGCTGAGTTCCAGCTCGTCGCCGACCTGCACGCGGGAATGGATGGCTTCGGAGCCACCACGCGAGACCGGCTGACGACGCACCGCGATGCAGTAATGCGAGGGATCATCCGGCGGGCTGATCAATGAGTAGGCGTTTCGACACACCCGCCCCTCTCCCGGAATGCCCAGCACCACATGACTGCCCGGCGAGAACGGCGTGAAGGGGGACGCCTCATCGGCAGGCACCAGAGTGAGACGGCGCACGCTGCTGCTGAGCTGATCGACCGCGGCGACCCGCGCCTTCATGAAGCGAGACATGGTGCCACCTCCTCCTGTGGGGGAATCTCTCCCGGGGCTTCCGCATCGATTCGCACGCCCATGTAGGCGCCGAGACGCTTGGAAAAATGATCACGCACTTCCAGCATCAAACCGCAGCCATCACAGGCTGCTGGCGAGTGGATGACATGCTCACTGACCTGCTGACAGTGCACGCAGAACACATGCCGCCCCAGGGCAGCGACCGGCAACATCACCATGTCATCCAGCAGCAGCCCCTGCTGCTGAGCCAGATTGGCGACCTGCCACACGAAATGCTCACTGCCGATGATGACCAGACACCCCGCGACACCGATCTCGCTGATGGCGCCGATCAGTGCGTCGCAGGCCTTCGGGCGGTCATCGACGTCGTACCAGCGATGCAGACGGGCGTTGTCGACGGGGCCCGTGGGCAACGCCTCTGTTGCCGGGGCGGACTGCACGGCGCCTCCCACCTCGCGGCTACCGAGCTGCCCCAGCAGCGTACTGATCAGCTGACAATGCATCTGCATCTGCTGACGGGCGTTGCCCGCCGCCTCACCAGTGCCTGGCAGGCTCTCGGGAGACTGGCATGCCACCAGATAGCGTTGGGCATCGGGCAGCGCCTCGATGCGTGGATAGTGTTGCCGACTTCGAATCCCGGCAGTGACAGAGGATGATTGCGGGCTTTTCATGACACGACCCTGCTCTGAGAAATTGTCCTTGTTGTAATGCCGCCGTCTTGACGATGACGTGCATCCGACTACCACTCCATTTCTTGAGCATATTTCGTGCCATTGACGGCAAAATCATTGCCCCACATGCTCGGCAAAATCGTCTGAAATCCCCACTTCACATATGAACAATAAATGAAGGTATTCACGCACCAAAACAGAACACAAAGCTCATGACAAACGGCTTTCATTCACCATTATTGCCCTGACCCAATCTCACCTCATAAGCCAATTGCTACGCTTGACATATTTCTCATTGAATATCTTCAAGATGCTGAAAGAATGGGAAAATTTTATCCTGGGAGAATCACGATCTCACGATCTACACGACACTACGTGCTTCTCAACCGTCAGCATTCTGATGCACTTTCGCTTGCATGACATTGGCCTTTTTCCTTGATTGTACTCACCACCAAAGAAAGCGCCTCACCGAAGGGTGAGGCGCTTTGATGACTCGATGGCGTTACGTCATATCTCTCCACATCAACCGGAGAATACCCCTTGTCATTGCAACAGACATTGCAACAGACATTGCAACAGATTTCCCGGGCAGGATTCCGGCGACCTCCTTGACAAAAATCTTTGCACCTTTGCCATCACAATCATGCGCAATGCCAGCGATGCCCAATCACGCTCATGCACAATGAAGATCGAGCTATCAGTAACCGCCCTGTCCCGGCACCCAGTTGGTGCCCGCCAACGGAACACGTGCCATGGCGGCCGCTTCCACATTCAGGGCGACCAGGTCTTCCGGTTCCAGATGATGCAGGTGTGACTTGCCACAGGCACGTGCCAGGGTCTGGGCTTCAAGCGTCAGCACGCGCAGGTAGTTGGCAAGACGCTTGCCGGCTGCGACCGGGTCCAGTCGCTGGCTCAGCTCCGGGTCCTGGGTGGAGATACCGGCCGGGCACTTGCCATCCTGGAAGTCGTCATAGAAACCGGCGGCGGACCCCAGCTTCTGATACTCCTCGGCGTAACGCGGATGGTTGTCGCCCAGCGCGATCAAGGCGGCGGTACCGATGGCCACGGCATCAGCACCCAGTGCGATAGCCTTGGCCACATCGGCGCCGTTGCGAATCCCGCCGGAGACGATCAGCTGCACCTCACGGTGCAGGCCCATCTCCTGCAGTGCCTGAGTAGCCTGGGGGATGGCGGCCATGGTCGGGATACCGACGTGCTCGATGAAGACATCCTGAGTGGCGGCGGTGCCGCCCTGCATGCCATCCAGCACGATGACATCCGCGCCCGCCTTCACCGCCAGCTTGACGTCGTAGTAGGTGCGGGTCGCGCCGATCTTGACGTAGATCGGCACCTGCCAGTCGGTGATCTCGCGCAGCTCGGCAATCTTGATCGCCAGGTCATCCGGGCCGGTCCAGTCCGGGTGACGGCAGGCGCTGCGCTGATCGATACCCTGCGGCAGCGTGCGCATGCCCGCGACCCGCTCGGAAATCTTCTGGCCCAGTAGCATGCCGCCACCGCCGGGCTTGGCGCCCTGGCCGAGCACGACTTCGATGGCATCGGCCTTGCGCAGGTCATCCGGGTTCATGCCGTAGCGCGACGGCAGATACTGATAGACAAGGCGCGAGGACTGGCCGCGCTCTTCCGGGGTCATGCCGCCATCGCCGGTGGTGGTGGAGGTACCGATTTCCGAGGCACCACGCCCCAGCGCTTCCTTGGCCTGGGCGGACAGGGCCCCGAAGCTCATGCCGGCGATGGTGACCGGCGTGCTGATCACCACCGGCTTCCTGGCATGGCGCGTGCCGAGCACGACTTCGGTTTCGCACTTCTCGCGATAGCCCTCCAGCGGATAGCGCGACATGCTGGCGCCGAGGAACAGCAGGTCGTCGAAATGCGGCACCTTGCGCTTGGCGCCCCAGCCACGGATATCGTAGATACCCGTCTCTGCCGCCCGCTGGATCTCATGGATGACATCGCGGCCGAAAGTGGCGGATTCCCGCAGTGCCGGGTTGTAGGGCTGTGTTTGAGTCTCGTCGGTCATGTTGGGCATCCTGATCAGTAGGCTGAGGCGTTGTCGACCTTGAAGTGATAAAGCTGACGCGCAGATCCATAACGCGTGAAGCTGGCCGGGTCTTCATCGATTCCGGCACTCGCCAGCAACTCCGCCAGTTCTTCCAGGTGCTCGGCACGCATGTCCTTGGCGATGCAGTCCGCGCCCAGCGATGCGACCGTGCCCTTCACGTAGAGTCGCGCTTCATAGAGCGAATCGCCGAGGCCTTCACCGGCGTCGCCGCAGACCACCATGCGTCCCGCCTGGCCCATGAAGGCACTCATGGCCCCGATGTTGCCCTTGACGACGATATCCACGCCCTTCATCGAGATACCACAGCGCGCCGAGGCGTTGCCTTCGATGATCAGCAGGCCGCCGTGGGCGGTCGCGCCCGCGGACTGGGAAGCATCACCCTTGACCCGCACGCAGCCGGACATCATGTTTTCCGCCACCCCCACCCCGGTATTGCCGTGAATGGTAATGCTGGCCTTCTGATTCATGCCCGCGCAGTAGTAGCCCGCGTGGCCATCGATATCGACACTGATGTCATCATTGATACCGCAGGCGATGTTGTGGGCGCCGTCGGAGTTGACCACTCGCCACTCGCGCGCATCCTTCAGGGTGTCGGCATCGTGCAGGGCCTGGTTCAATTCGCGCAGCCCTTCAACGGCCAGATCGTGTGTCTTCATCATTACGCGGCCTCCGAACGGGCGGTGTCTTTTTCCCACAGATACAGGCGGCCGGGTTCCGGCTCCCACACGCGGGCATCCTTGATGCCCGGCAGACTGGCCAGGGCACGGTATTCCGAGGCCATGGCCACGTAGTCATCGGTCTCGGCGATCACGGCAGGCTTGCAGGCGATCGGATCACGCACCACGGCGAAGCCATCACGCGTGCCGATGGTGAAGGTGAAAAAGCCATCGAGGTCCTTCAGGGCGCCGGTGATCGCGGCTTCCAGGCTGTCGCCCTGCTCCAGACGCCAGGTCAGGTAGCCGGCGGCGACTTCGGAATCGTTGTCGGTCTCGAAGCTAATGCCCTCACGCTTGAGCTTGGTGCGCAGCCAGTTGTGGTTGGACAGCGAGCCATTGTGGACCAGGCACAGATCACGCCCGGTGGAGAACGGGTGGCTGCCCTGCAGGGTCACGGCGCTTTCGGTCGCCATGCGGGTATGGCCGATGATGTGGCTGCCCTGCATGCCCTTGAGGCCATAGAGGCTGGCGATATGTGCCGGCAGGCCCACCGCCTTGAGGATCTCGATGCTCTGCCCCACGCTCAGCACGCGAATCTGCGGGGCGCTGTCGGCAAGCCAGCTGCGCACGGCACTCTCTTCCCCGGCGATCTTGAATACCGCGACACTGGCATTGCTGAACCAGTCCGCCACCGTGCCGACCTGCTCGCCCAGGCCCTTGGCGATCGCCTCCCAATCCTCATCGGCACCATCGCTTTGCAGCGTCAGCTTGATGCCAGCATCAAATTCATCGCCATAGATGGCGAAGCCGGCGCTGTCCGGGCCGCGATCGGTCATCGCGATCAACATCGGCTCGAACAGCTCCCCCAGGCGCGATTCCAGCGCCGGGTTCTTGAGATAAAGCCCTACGATTCCACACATGGTGATGTCCTCTCACGGGCAGGAGACGTCTCCTGCCTGATGTCTTGAGCGTGGTGGTGACAGTGGCGACCCTCGTCTGACATGACCCGCGAGATCCGCGAGCGCCGCCGGATGAGATCAGAAGAATTCGGCGTAGCGCTGGACTTCCCAGGCACTGACCTGCGCGTTGTAATCCAGCCATTCCTCGCGCTTGAGGCGCATGAACTCGGCGCAGATCCCCTCGCCCAGGCTCTCGCGCAGAATGCTGTCCGCCTCGAGCGCATCGATGGCCAGGGCCAGATTCTGCGGCAGCTTCTCGATGCCCTTCTCGGCGCATTCGCTCGGGGTCAGCGAGTAGAGATTGATGTTGTGGGGCGTGCCCGGGTCCAGCTTGCGCGCCACGCCATCCAGCCCCGCCGCGATGATGGCGGCGTGCACGAGATAGGGGTTGCAGCCGGCGTCCGGCAGGCGGAACTCGAGGCGACCGTAGGGCACACGCACCATGGCCGAGCGGTTGTTGTCCCCGTAGGCGACGAAGACTGGCGCCCAGGTCGCGCCGCTGGTGCTGCCACCCCCGACCAGACGCTTGTAGGAATTGACGGTCGGCGCGGCAAAGGCACACAGCGCCGGGGCATGCGCCAGCAGTCCGCCGAGGAAGTGGTACGCCAGCGGTGACAGGCCCATGCCCTGGGCGTCGGAGTCATCGCCGAACAGGTTGCGGCCGGTGTCATCACACACGGACAGGTGGAAGTGCATGCCATTGCCCGGGCGGTCCGCCAGCGGCTTGGGCATGAAGGAGCACACCATGCCCAGGTCATTGGCGATCTCGCCGGCGGCCATGCGCACGAAGGTGAAGCGGTCTGCCGAGGTCAGCGCATCGCTGTAGGTGTAGTTGATCTCGAACTGGCCGTTGGCGTCCTCGTGATCGATCTGATAGACGTCGAAGTCCACCGCCTGCAGCGATTCGACCAGCCGTTCGAGGAATTCACGCGAACGCGACAGGCCCTTGTAGTCATAGCAGGGCTTGGCGAGGGTATCGCTCTCGTCCACCGGCAACAGCTCACCCGCTTCCCCCCGGCGGAACAGCGAGAATTCCGGCTCCAGCCCGGTATTGAGCGTCCAGCCCTTCTCCTTCAGGCGCTCCAGCTGCTTGAGCAGCACCACACGACTGTCATTGGCGAACGGTTCGCCGTTGACGTAGCCATCACAGGCCATGCGCGCATAGCCCGGTTGCCACGGCACCAGCGACAGAGAGCTCAGATCACCCCGCGCCATGAAGTCCGGCCCCTCCGGCGACATGCCGAGACCACTGACGGCGAAGCCGGCAAAGCCCGCGCCCTTCTCGACCACATCCATCAGGCAATTGGCCGGCACGGACTTCGTCTTGGCAGCGCCATGAATATCCACGAACTGCGCGAGCAGATAGCGAATGTCTTGATCCTTGATGAACTGTTGCGCGTTTTCGGGTGACATCTGGGTTTCCTCTGAGAGCGGACCGGGTTCCATCTCCCTCGACACTGTCTGCCACCCCGGGAAACCTGACCCCTTGTGGTGACTCGCCACGTCAAGATAGCGGATGAAACGAGTTTTTGTGATTCCTGCTGGTCAACTTTATTTCCCCCAAAGAAAAGCATGCAGCATGCCATTTCGCCAGTTGCCACCCAGAACTTTTCATCAACCTCTTGTTTTGCATGGGAATTTATTTTCCCAGCTCGTTTTACCCCATAGAAAACGCCAGGTGATCCTGAGTAAATTCCTGCTCGTTTCTCGAAATAGGCATCATTTCGGTGCCCAGAGCTCCCTCTTCGCACCAGCATGACGCAAAGCGCTGATATTCACGCCCGAATTCGTGCTGCCAAGCGGCGCCTGACTCGCTCAAGAGCTGCCGTGGCCATGGCCTTTGACGGAATTGGCAAGCCCCTTGCTTAACCATGAGGAATGTTTCTTTCCTTTCAAGAATCGACCCTCGTGCGATCAGGCAAGGCAAGCAACAGGCACAAGCCCTTGTTAAGCGCCTGAAGAGGCGCCGGAAGAGGCGAAAGAACAACAACACTTCCTGCGGCGGATGCGCGTCTTGCGCGCCATCTTCGTCAACATCAGCAGGACTACGGCACTACCCATCTACGCTAGGCAGCACGACTCACAGGAGAAAGGGACGCATGGCGAATTCATGGCGCATCTCGGCACTGGCCGAACAACACCGCAAGCTGGGCGCGGAGCTTGAAGACTGGAATGGCATGGGCACCGCCTGGAATTACGCCGTCTCGGACACGGCCGATGACCACGAGACCATTCGCACCCGCGCCGGTCTGATGGATGTCTCGGGGCTCAAGAAGATCCACTGCAATGGCCCTCACGCCCAGGCCGTGCTGGATTACGTCACCACGCGGGACATGTCCAAGCTGTATCCGGGCAAATCGGTGTATGCCAGCGTCTTGAATGAGGCCGGCAAGTTCGTCGACGACTGCATCGTCTATTGCCTGGCACCGAACTCCTACCTCGTGGTGCACGGCACGGGCACCGCGAATGAAATGCTGGCCAAGAGTGCCCTGGGGCGTGCCGTCAGCCTGACCTTCGATGACGACATGCATGACATGTCACTGCAGGGGCCGGTCGCGGTGGATTTCCTTGAGCGTCACGTGCCGGGCATCCGTGAGCTGCGTTACTTCCACCATCTGCAGACCCAGCTGTTCGGCTACCACGTGATGATCTCGCGCACCGGCTACACCGGCGAGCGGGGCTACGAGATCTTCTGCAAGGCCAAGGACGCTCCCTCTCTGTGGGAACAGATTCTCGAAGATGGCGCCGACATGGGCATCAAGCCGTGCAGCTTCGGCACCCTTGACTGGCTGCGGGTCGAGAGCCACCTGCTGTTCTACCCGGCGGACAATTCCGAAACCTACCCGTATCCCGACCAGCCGGTGGGCGACACCCTATGGGAGCTGGGCCTGGACTTCACCGTCTCACCGGGCAAGACCGAATTCCGTGGCGCCAGCGAACACTTCGCGCTGCAGGGCAAGGAGCGCGTCAAGGTCTTCGGCGTGCTGCTGGACTCGAAAGACGTCGCCCAGATCGGTGACAAGATCTACGCCGATGGCAAGTGCGTCGGTGTCATCACCCAGGGCATGTACTCGCGTCTGAGCGATCGCTCCATGGCGCTGGCACGTCTCGAACCCGGCTATGCCGAGCATGGCACCCCGCTGACCCTCAAGACCGGCACTGACGGCGAGACCAGCCTCTCGGCCATCAGTCATTCCCTGCCCTTCGATGACCCGGAAAAGGCCAAGCGACTGGCGCGCGGCTGATCGCACGCCACAACCTCGAGGCAATAGCCAAAGCCCCGAGGCAACAGCGCGAATCGCGCGATGCTGGATAGCGTGAAACCTGAGAGGCCTCCTCGGCATGGCGTCGAGGAGGCCTCTTGCATCACTGCCATGGAGTCAGGCTGAGGCATGCTTGCCGCGAGGACTGGCCACCAACGTGGATGAGGGGTGGCGGTAAACTTGATAATCTCACCCGATATCCGCACGCGGGTGACGCGCAATGACTCCCACAAGGACGCGTTTCTTGTCCCGCCTGCTCATCCCTATCGCATCCACCTCCGCCACAGGAGTTATCCATGCCGCGAGAATCCTCCCATTCCTCCGACACACCTCAACCGACAGCGCCGGACACGAAAGCGACTGAGACGAAAACCGCGTCGCTGACCGCAGAACCTGCCGCGCAGTCCGAGGTGAAAGAGACCATCACCGCGGCAGCCGACGAGACGCGCCTGGGACTTGAGCAGCACATTGCGCGCGCGCTCAAGCAGCAGCGAGTCTCGCAGGGCTACAAGATTTCCGATGTATCGCGTATCGCCGGTGTCAGTCAGGGCATGATCAGCAAGGTGGAGAACGCCCAGGTGTCCACCAGCCTCGATACCCTCAACAAGCTGTGCAATGCCTTGAGCCTGCCGATCTCGAAGCTGTTCAGCGATTACGATGTCAATGGGCGTGGTGCCCAGCACATCAAGGCCGGGCAAGGCATGCAGGTGGTACGCACCGGCACGGAAGTCGGCCATGCCTATCAACTGTTGAGCTACAAACAAGGCCCCAAGAAGCGCTACGAACCCTTCCTGATCACCATGGATGATGCCAGCGAAGTCTTCCCCAACTTCTGTCATGCCGGGCATGAATTCATCTACCTGCTTTCCGGCAACCTCACCTACCGTCATGGAGACAAGTTCTATGACATGGGGCCCGGTGACAGCCTGGCCTTCGATGCCGGAGTGCCGCATGGTCCCGAGAAATTGAACGAGGTGCCGATCCAGCTGCTGTCGATCATTCACTACGACGATGAATGAGCCTCTCTGACGAATGAGCCCCTCGAACATCCATCATCATCGTCATGGGGACTGGACAACATCCATGAAGATTCGCCTTGCCACACCCGAGGATGCCCTGGGAATTTCACGCGTTGCATCCGCACTGGGCTATCTGCCCCACGACGATGATGCGTTGATCCTGCAACGACTGCAGCACCTGTTGGCGTCACGCCATGACCGCATCTGGGTGGCTGAGCAAGCGGGTAAAGTGATTGGCTGGCTGCATGCCCAACATGTCTTTCGCGTCGCTTCAGCGGATTTCATCGAGATACTGGGCCTGTCCGTCGCCCGGGAGGCGCAGCGACAAGGCGCAGGACGGGCATTGGCCAGACAGGCCATCACCTGGGCAACCGACGAGGCGCTGACCCTGCGAGTTCGTACCCATGAGGCACGCGACATCGCCAGGAAGTTCTATGCCGCCTGCGGCTTTACGCTGGCCAAGACACAGTGCGTCTTTCAGATGACTAGGTGATTCTGCCCGCCTTCCTGATAGAGCTCACCCGCCTTCCTGACTGAGCTCGCCCACATTCCTGACTGAGCTCGCCCGCCTTCCTGACTGAGCACGCCCCGAGTTCATGCCCTGCCATGCCCTGCAGGCCGAAGAAAAAATCGCCTGCCATGACAGCGTTGCGAGACGCGACCTGTATAGCCCTTCATTCCTCTGGCAGTCGTATCGCCTGAATGGCGGCAGAGTTGTCGTCGTTTCCTCCAGCTACGGCACCTGTTTTCTGCACGCCGAGGCATGAAGACACCTCCTCTCGCATGGCTCCCCTCCCCAGAGACTCTTGCCAGCGCGCCGGCATGAGACTTTCGTCCGCCGGTGAAATTTGTTTTTGACAGTGCCTTTTTCTCGGCTAGATTGAGTCGATGTAACGGGTTACATTCGAAGACAAGACATGGTTGCCCCGGTCATGTCCGCTACCTGCCCCACTGCATCATCCCCAACAATCAGAGGGTCGCTTCAGTCCCTGCTACGCCACGTACGCCCTGCTCCATGCATGACCTTCATAGAACAATCAACAATAAACGGAGACTCGACAATGGCTTGGTACTACTCCTATATCATTGGCTATTTCGTGATCATGTTCGCGATCGGCTACTACTACTTCCGCAAGGTGAAGACCTCTGACAGCTATCTGATTGCCGGCTGGAACATGGGCTACTGGAAGATCACCGGCACCACCATCAGCACCTGGTGTGGCGCGGCAGCCTTCATCGGCTGGATGGGCATGGGCTTTTCCAAGGGGCTTTCCGGCTACTTCATGTTCGCCCTGCCCGGCATCGTCGCGAGCCTGATGCTGGTCATCTTCTTCAGCCGCCCGTTGCGGCGCAAGAAGCTCTATACCCTGGCAGACCTGTTCGGGCGACGTTTCGGCCGCAAGGCCAGTCTGTTTCCCTCATTCTTCTCGGCCTTCGTCTACTCCGTGCCTGCCACCGCGATCCAGATCATCGGCATGAGCACCATTCTCACCGTGGTGCTGGGGCTAGAGTTCAATACCGCCATCTTCGTGTCGTTTGCACTGATTCTCGGTTTCACCATTCTGGGAGGACTTGAAGCCGCCATCGTCACCGATGCTCTGCAGAGCATCCTGTTGATCGCCGGCATCATGGTGCTGGGCTTTACTGCCCTGAGCCATGCCGGGGGCCTGGAACACGCCCTGCTCAATACACCGATCGAGTTCCTCGCCCCGCTGCCCGAGGGCAAGACGATGGAGGTGGTGACCTTCGCGCTGACGGTGGCGCCGTTCTACCTCGTCTGGCAGTGCACCTGGCAGCGCATCTTCGCCTCCGAAAGTGAAGATGTGGCCATCAAGGCCGGCGTATCAGGCTTCTCCATCGTGATGCTGATTTCCTTCCTGCCCTACTGCATCGGCGTACTGGCGCGTCAATTCGTGCCACTGGATACCTCGGCTGACCACGTCTTCTCCTACGTCACCATGCAGTTGCTGCATCCGGCCATCGGCGGGCTGGTCATCGTGGGCCTGCTGGCCGCCCTGATGACCTCGGCGGATTCCTACATCCTGCAGGGCAGCTCCAATCTGGCGCATGACCTCTACGGCAACTTCATCAATCGGCAAGCCAACGAGAAGCAGAAGATGGCCTCGGCGCGTCTTAGCGTCGTCATCATCAGCGTGCTGGGTCTGGGCGTCACCTTCCTGATGACCGACATCATCTCGGCCTACCAATGGGCGCTGCGCATCTCGGCCACCACGCTGATCTTCCCGTTCTTCGCGGTGATGTTCTGGAAGCATGCGACGTCCAGGGGCTGCATCAGCAGCATGGCGAGTGCCCTGAGTGTCACCGCCCTCTGGCCCCTGCTGTCGACTGGCATCGACCCCGCCTACCCAGGCTTCATGACGTCGCTGATCGTGCTGGTGGTGGTCAGCAAGCTGACCCGCCATGGCCCCAGCGAGGATGTCGCGGCCTATTACTGGGATGGTGCTGAGTCACACGCCGCAAGCGCTCTTGCGGACACCGCCAAGCCGGATATCGCACTGGCCTCGAAGGCCAGCTGAGCGAGGCCAGATCACCAGGACCGTAAAGACAGGAAGTGGCTCGGGGCTTGTCGTTGCCACGAGCCATTTCACCGCCCCCTGGTGCCTGGCTTGCCGCTTGCTTGTGATCTCTTCACCCGCTGACTGATCAGCAGGACTCTCTGGCACGCCGTCATGACAAGGACGACTCACATGACCCGAGCAGTACCGACTTCCCGCAGCGCCGCCATGCCAGCCACCCATCGTGTCCACAACCCCTACGCCCCACTGGGCGAGCCAGAGCGTCAGCCCGGCACGCGCTGGCTCAAGGGCAATATCCATGTGCATACCTGCGAAGCGCTCGATGAGAGCATTTCGATGGACCGGATTCATGGCGAGGATCATGACGAGGTGATCCGGCGCTCACAGGCCGCCCCCTTCCACTTCGATTTCGTGTGCACGTCGGTTCACCCCTACCTCAACAACATCGAGCTGTTCTCACGTGGCGAGCAGCGTGATGACTTCGTGGTGATTCCGGGACGCGAGATCCAGAACGACACCATCGACGATGGCGGCTATCTCGACGGCTATTTCGCCGGCGAGCATTCGAAATATCTGCATGTGCTGAGCATGGGCAAGGTCGGCGGCCTGTCGATCTGCGCGCATCCCAACTTCTTCGAGACCACCCGACCGCGTCCAGGCGGCGAATGGGCACAGATCAAGAAGACGCTGCTCACACCCTGCGAACGCCTTGCCGAGCTCAACATCATGGGCATGGAGGTCTACAACGGCCTTTCCATCCTGGAAGAACACATGGGGGCCAGACCCTACGCACCACACATGGCAGAGCCCTGCTGGGATGATCTGCTCTGCGAGGGGGTGCGTTGTGCCGGCTTTGCCGGCAATGACGAGTTCTATCGTGAGCAGTACATCTACGAGAACTATGCCCCGCTCGGCTTCATCATGGTCGAGGCCGCCCTCACCGAAGCCGATATCCTGCGCAACGTGAAGCGTAACCGCTTCTATGCCAGCACCGGGGTGATGCTGGCCGATACGCCACTGGCAATGTCTGAACAGGAGGGTCACTACACCTTCCGTGTCAGCGCACTTGGCAAGGTGAAATGGAAGGCGATGGTTCAGCGAGACATGGACTCCGCAGGCCCGAGCGAGCCAGACGCGCCGCAGCTGATCGAGATCACGGCCCCCACCGCTGCATCAGAGTGGGAGCTGGAGCTGGACGGTGACTGGAAGTACGTGCGCTTTCAGGCCGAGTCGCTGGACAACCCCCTGCACCGCGCCTGGTTGCAGCCGATCTATGGCCCGGGCTGGGTCGACGACAAGACGCTGTGAATCAGCCCCCTTGAGCAGGTGCTCAGTCCGAGCTGGGTACCAGGCCTGCACTGCCGCGAATCACCAGCGATGCGTCCAGCAAGCGTGACGTCAAGGGCGCGTCGTCCTCGAGATGGCGGATCAGCGACTGGGCGATCACCTCGCCCATCTCCTCCACCGGCAAGTCTACGGTCGTCAGCGGTGGATTGAGGAACTCCGCCATTTCCAGGTCATCGAAACCCACCACCGAGACCTGTTGCGGCACACGGATTCCTCGCCGCTGCAATGCGAGCATGGCACCACTGGCCAGCACATCATTGAGGCACATCACGGCGGTGATGCCATCCCGCAGGCCGCCTTGCCCTTCGCCATCGAGCGCGCACCCCAGCTCACACTGAAGCTCGCCTATCGCGACACTTGCCCCCGCGGTGGTGACATCGACGAACTGATCCAGCTCGCGGTCGGCGCTGGCACTTTCAAGCGTCCGCAGTGCGGCAACGGCGCCGTCGTAGCGCAGGCGTGCACGGTCGTTGTGCGCCAGCGGCTCGGAGAGGATGACGATACGTTGATGGCCCAGGGACATCAGATACTCCGCCAGCGCCCTGGCAAGACCGTAGTTGTCATAGCCCACCGTGATCAACGGCGAGTCCGGCAGATAGATGCTGTTGAAGACCACCGGCACCGAAAAACGCGTCAGATAATCCAGCGTCTCGGGAGAATGACTGCCACCGGGCAGAATCACGGCGTCCACCCCCATGTTGACCAGCTCGCGCACCTTGTCGAATTCCGACACCCGTCCCTTTTGCGTCGTGGTCACCAGCAGACTGTAGTGCGCCCGCGCCAGCGCGCCTTCCAATGCGTCGATGAACTTGGCGTAGATCTGATTCTCGAAGGTCGGTATCACGATTCCCAGGGTGCGCGACTGATGCTGAGACAGCACGCGCGCGGCATTGTTGGGCAGAAAATCAAGAGCGTCGGCCGCCGCTAGCACCTTGTCGGCCGTCTTCTTCACCACCTTTTCCGGATTGTTGAGCACCCGCGAGACCGTCGCGACCGACACCCCCGCCAGCTGGGCGACTTCCCTGACCCCGGCACGCTTGGGCTTGTTCATGGCTTGCTCTCCCTCACTGACTGCGCTTTTCGGGCCGGTTTCGCCTGACGCAGGGCATCCAGCTCGGTCAGATAACGCTCCAGCACCAGATTGGGCGGGCGGCTCTTGCGCGTGATGGCGCTGTAATAGGTGACATAGGAATTGGCCACCGGGCTGAGCGCCTGCATCTGGCCATCGCGCACCCAGCGCTCGGCATAGTGGGTGGGCAGATAGCCGAGATAGCGCCCGGAAAGCACCAGGAAGGCGATGCCCTCGCGGTCAGTCGCGGAGGCGGCGGCTTTGAGCGGCTCATGCAGCGCCTTGATCGCAGGCGTCTGCGCGTAGGCCGGCAGCACCGCATCATGCTGGCGAATCTCTTCCTCGCCCACCGGACGCCCCCGCGCGAGGGTGTCGCCCGCGCGGGGTTCACGGAACAGCACATGGCCCCGCGCGCAGTAAAGGCAGGAGGTTTCCTCGTAGAGCGAGCGATACTCAAGCCCCGGCAGCGTCTTGAGTGTCGGAATGACCCCGGTATGCAGGCGGCCATCCAAGACGGCACGCTCGATCTCGTTGGGGGGAATCATGCGGATGTTAATCATCACTTCCGGGCCGTGGCCCTTCAGCGCACTCAGCGCATCCGTGATGTGCATCTCGGGCATGGTGACCAGATTGTCGGTGATGCCGATGTTCAGCTCGCCCTTGAGCCAGGCGTGCAGTCCGTTGATGCGCGTGCGAAAGCCCTCTGCCGCCGCCAGCATCTGCATCGCGGCTTCATGCACGTCTCTTCCCTCATTGGTGAGCGCGAAACCACTGCGCCCCCGCTGACAGAGCTTGAGGCCAAGCCGCGTCTCCAGGTCACTCATCGCCATGCTGATGGCGGAGCGACTGATGTTGAGCTCGATCTCGGCCGCCGAGAAACCGCCGCACTCCACCACCTTGCGAAAGATGCGCAGCAAGCGCAGATCGGCATCGCCAAGCTGTCCCCTCATGCCGTCCTTGCGCATGGTCTGCCCTCCTGAGTTCCACGACATGGAAAGTTAAGTAAATGCTTTCCTGAAGATAAAGACAACGGCATTTATCTTATCAAAAGGGCTTTCTAATCTAGCCAGACAGGAGCCGAGATCTAACAACAACAGCACTCTTCGGGAGACATCATGACCGCCTTCGACACATCCCCTTCCGCCCAGGCAGGCTTGAGCCAGGAGCAGCTCGATGCCTACTGGATGCCCTACACGGCCAATCGGCAGTTCAAGCAGGACCCGCGCATCATCACCAAGGCGCAGGGAGCCTACTTCACGGACTCACAGGGCCGTCAGATCTTCGATGGCCTGTCAGGCCTCTGGACCTGTGGTGCCGGCCATTGTCGTCCGGAAATCGCCGAGGCGGTCAGCGCGCAGCTACGCGAGCTGGATTACGCACCCGCCTTCCAGTACGGCCATCCCAAGGCCTTCGAGCTGGCGCATCGCATCAAGACGCTGATGCCCGAGGGGCTGGATCACGTCTTCTTCACCGGCTCCGGCTCCGAAAGTGCCGACACCTCACTGAAGATCGCGCGTGCCTACTGGCGCAAGAAAGGCAAGCCGACCAAGACCAAGCTGATCGGACGCAGCAAGGGTTATCACGGCGTCAACTTCGGGGGTTTCAGTGTCGGTGGCATCGGCGCCAACCGCTCGCTCTATGGTCAGGGGGTCGATGCTGATCACCTGCCGCATACCCTGCTCAAGGAGAACGTCTTCACCCCCGGCATGCCCCAGACCGGTGCCGAGCGCGCCGATGAGCTGCTGGAGCTGATCGCGCTGCATGATGCCTCCAACATCGCCGCCGTCATCGTCGAGCCGATGGCAGGCTCCGCCGGCGTGCTGCCGCCGCCAGTGGGCTATCTCAAGCGCCTGCGCGAGATATGCGACCAGCACGATATCCTGTTGATCTTCGATGAGGTCATCACCGGCTTCGGGCGCATGGGCGCCATGAGCGGCGCCGAGGAATTCGGGGTCACGCCGGACATCCTCAACGTCGCCAAGCAGATCACCAATGGCGCGGTGCCGATGGGTGCCGTGGTCGTCAAGGGCGACATCTACCAGACCTTCATGGACAACGGCGGCCCCGACTACATGATGGAAATTCCCCACGGCTACACCTATTCCGGTCACCCGGTGGCGTGTGCCGCGGCGCTGGCATCTCTCGATGTGCTCGAGAATGATCAGCTCCTCCCGCGCGTCCGCGAACTGAGCCCGGTGTTCGAGAAGAAGCTTCATGAGCTCAAGGGCACCCGCTACATCACGGACATCCGCAACTACGGCCTGGCCGGCGCCCTGCAGGTCGAGGCCTATCCCGGCGAGCCGGCGCGGCGCCCGTATGAGATTGCCATGCACTGCTGGAAGGCCGGTTTCTATGTCCGTTACGGCGGCGACACCATCCAGCTGGGTCTGCCGTTCATCACCGAACACGATGAGCTGGACCGCCTGATCAACGCCCTCGGCGATGCCTTCGCCGCCCAGCACTGAGGGGCACGGCGAGCGCCGACCCTATCTTCACTGCCAATTTTCCTGCACGTCATCCCATGGAGCCCACCCAATGAAGACGCTCGGACACCTCATCAACGGCAACATCGATCACAGCGAAGGCCGTACCCAGGACATCTTCAATCCCTCCACCGGTGACGTCGGCGGTCAGGTGCGCCTGGCCAGCAAGGCGACGGTCGAGGAAGCCATCGCGGCCGCCGAGGCCGCCTTCCCGGAATGGCGCAACACGCCGCCGATCAAGCGCGCCCGAGTGATGTTCCGCTTCAAGCAGCTGCTGGAAGAACACGCCGACGAGATCGCCCGCCTGATCGGTCAGGAGCACGGCAAGATCTGTCACGATGCGCTGGGCGAATTGCAGCGCGGCATCGAGAATGTCGAATATGCCTGCAGCGCCCCGGAACTGCTCAAGGGCGAGCACAGCCGCAATACCGGCCCGGGCATCGATTCCTGGAGCGAATTCCAGCCGCTGGGCGTGGTTGCCGGCATCACGCCGTTCAACTTCCCGGCCATGGTGCCACTGTGGATGTACCCGATGGCGATCGCCTGCGGCAACACCTTCGTCCTCAAGCCCTCCGAGCGCGATCCGACCTCCACGCTGTTCATCGCTGAGCTGCTGATGGAGGCTGGGCTGCCGGCCGGCGTCATGAATGTCGTCAATGGCGACAAGGAAGCCGTCGATACGCTGCTGGATGACCCGCGCATCCAGGCGGTCAGCTTCGTCGGCTCCACCCCGATCGCCGAATACATCTACAGCCGCGCCGCGGCCAACGGCAAGCGCTGTCAGGCCCTCGGTGGTGCCAAGAACCACGCCATCGTGATGCCGGACGCCGACATGGAATACGTCGCCAATTCATTGAATGGCGCCGCCTTCGGCTCCTCCGGTGAGCGCTGCATGGCACTCTCCGTCGCGGTGGCCGTAGGCGATGACGCCGCCGACAAGCTGATCGCGCAGATGAAGCAGCAGATGGAAGGCCTCAAGGTCGGTGTCTACAGCGACAAGGGCAATGACTTCGGCCCGCTGATCACCGCGGCCCATCGTGACAAGGTGGTCGGCTACATTGACAGCGCCGAGCAGCAAGGTGCCACTGTCGTGGTCGATGGCCGCAATCCGCAGGTGGAAGGCGGCGAGAACGGCTTCTTCGTCGGCGGCACCCTGATCGATGGCGTCACCCCGGAGATGACCTGCTACCAGGAAGAGATCTTCGGCCCGGTGCTGCTGGTCGTGCGCGCCGATTCGATGGATGAGGCCATGAAGCTGATCAATGATCACGAATACGGCAACGGCACCTGCATCTATACCCGTGATGGCGAAGCCGCCCGCTACTTCAGTGATCATATCCAGGTCGGCATGGTCGGCATCAACGTGCCGCTGCCGGTACCGGTCGCCTATCACAGCTTCGGTGGCTGGAAGCGCTCGCTGTTCGGCGATCTGTCCGCCTACGGCCCGGACGCGGTGCGCTTCTACACCCGCCGCAAGACCATCACCCAGCGTTGGCCTTCCGCCGGTCTGCGTGAAGGCGCCCAGTTCGCCTTCCCGTCCTGATCGATCGCCTTCCCGTTCTGATCCGCAAATCATCGTCGGATAACAACTGCGCCGGACAGCCCTGCTGTCCGGCGCTTTCGTGTGCTCATCAGGCAGGGTCATGCCGGCAGTCAGCCACCTCCCCCTTGCAGTGGCCAGAAACGGCTCCACATAATCAGGACATCTCATCACGAGAATCCCGACAACACCGGCGGTCAGTACCGTCACAAGGAGCCAAGATGATCTGGGTAATCGCCACCGTTACCGCCAAGGAAGGCCACGTTCAGGATGTCTTCAATGAACTCTGCGCCGTCGCGCCCACCGTGCGCGAGGAAGATGGTTGCCACGCCTACCACCCGTGCCTGGATTCCGAACGCGCCGCCGACAAGGACAACGACCCACGCCCCGACACCATCACCGTGGTGGAAGCCTGGGAATCCCACGATGCCCTGCAGGCCCACCGCGAGACCGAACATATGCAGCGCTTCCGCGACAACGCCGGTGACTGGATCGCCGATGGCGATATCCGCATCCTGAGCCCGGCGGGTTGATAGAAAAGCATTGAGAAAGACCCAAAAAGCCCGACCTCCTGAAGGCCGGGCTTTTTCGTGAGATACCGCCGAGCGATATCCGCTAGCAGCTTTACCTGTCGTCCACCATTGAACACAGGTACACCCCGTCTGAGCTGCGTCTCGTGAATGTGCAGCTCTCACAGGGATTATCGGTTGCCTGAGGGCTTCTCAGCGCCGATACTGTACATGAATACAGTATCGAAAGGAGACCCCACCCATGACCGTATCTGCCGCTCAGCCGTCCCACGCCTCGCTGGCTCGCCCTCATCCAACGCCGGAGCCCTGTGCGCTGCCGCACCCCCACATCACGGGGCGCGCTGGCATTTCCGGCTTTCCCTCACCGGCGGAGGATTACGCGGGGCGCACGCTGGACCTCAACGAGCGGCTGATCAAGCGCCCGGCAGCGACCTTCTTCATGACGGTGGCGGGTGACAGCATGGAAGGCTTCGGCATCTATGAGGGCGATACCCTGGTGGTGGACCGCTCCATCGATGCCCGTCCCGGGCACATCGTGGTGGCGCTGGTCGAGGGCGAGGTAGTGGTCAAGCGTTATGAGCTGATCGGTCAGCGCCCCTATCTGAGCTCCGGCAATGCTCTGTATCCACCGGTCGCGATTTTCGACCTCGAATGCCAGGTCTGGGGGGTGGTGCGTTCCGTCATCCACGAGTACGCGGTATGAATACGCCGATGATCGGACTGGTCGACTGCAACAACTTCTACGCCAGCTGCGAGCGAGTGTTCGACCCGCGCCTGGTAGGACGCCCTGTCGGCGTGATGTCCAACAATGACGGCTGCGTGATCGCGCGCTCCAATGAACTCAAGGCGCTGGGCGTGGAGATGGGCACCCCCGCCTTCCAGCTGCAGTCACTCGTCCGTGAGGGACGCATCCACCTGCTCTCCTCCAATTACGAGCTGTATGGCGACATGTCGGCGCGTGTGCGAGAGGTGCTGGAGGAATATTGTGCCGGGGTCGAGCCCTACTCCATCGATGAGATGTTCGTGCGTTTCGATGGCTTTGATCGCAACTCGATGCTGACGTTGAGCCGCACCCTGCACCGCAATGTCCGCAAGTTCACCGGCATCCCCGTATGTGTCGGGGTCGCGCCAACTCGAACGCTGGCCAAGCTGGCCAATCGCGCTGCCAAGAAGCGTCCGGAATTCGGTGGTGTCTGCGTGCTGGAACCCGATGAAGTCGGCACCCAGCGCCTGCTGGCCGATACGCCACTGGGCGATGTCTGGGGCGTGGGCCGACGACTGGTCGAACGCCTGGCACTGCAAGGCCTGCACACGGCCTGGGACCTGCGCTGCGCCGACCCGCGCGCCATCGGCCAGCGGTATTCCGTGGTACTGGAACGCACCGCGCGCGAACTGCAAGGCACGCCCTGCTTCGAGATGAATGATGCCGATGACGCTCGCCAGCGCATCATGACCTCGCGCTCCTTCGGGCGCATGACCGGTGACTTGAATGAACTCAGGGACGCCATCCGCCAGCATGCCCAACGCGGCGCCGAGAAGCTGCGCCATCAAGGCAGCCTGACACGCGCCGTGCTGGTCTTCCTCAAGAGCAATCGCCACCGCCCCGACCTGCCGCAATACTCACCCAGCACCATCATCGAGCTGCCCGCCCCCACCAATGACAGCCGCGAGATACTCGCCGCCGCACAACAGGCACTGGAGCGCATCTACCTGCGCGGATATCGCTTCATGAAAGCCGGCGTGATGCTGCTCGACCTCATCGACCATCCACGCGAGCAGCTCTCGTTGCTGGAAAGCGAAGATGACATCGCCAGGCGCGAACGCAGCCAACAGCTGATGGCGACCTTGGACGCCATGAATCAGAAGATGGGCCGCGGCACCGTGCGCCTGGGCGTCGCACGCCCCGACGCCGCCTGGCAACTGCGCTGCGCCCACCGCAGCGCCCGCTACACCACCAACTGGCAGGAATTGAAGCGGTTGCGTTAGTGGATATGAACTGACTTCTCTACTGCAGGTACAGAAACGATGGAAGTGCCTAAACCTAAACTCAGGTAGAAAGAGGCACTCCAGAAACAAGCTCAATAACAATAGCCCCCATAACCCGACTGGATATTGCCAAGGGTCATGAGGGCTTGGGTAAAGCTAGCATCTAGAAATTGCTTGAAAAGTTATACCAGCTTAAGCAGCGACCTGTTCTCTCAAGCGTTGAGACTCAAAGTATTCTTCAGCTGCAATAGTGGTCTTAAACTCAGCATCACCATGACCTATTTCAATCACCGCCTCTCGAATTGAAGAGAGTTCAACATGGAAAAACTCTTTGCGCAGATTCACGGCATTCACTCGATGATGTGAAAACTTACGGTGAAGTGCTGTTTCCATCGCCGGAGCATCATCCGAGAAGATCAAAGCATGAACGTCAAATGAGAACGGTACGCTGGCATCACCTAGCTCTTTCACACGATCCATAGGATCGAGGCGACGAGTCATACCAATTTTGTAGACATTTTCGCCAAAAGAACCAATATTACTGATGATATAGACGTAACCACGACGTGTCTGCTCTGCCAGACTCTTGGTACGTTCCTTGGCTGCTTCCGCTTCCTGTAGACGCTGCTCGAGATCAGCCACTTTGGCTTCAGCCAATGCTCGCTCCTCTGCTGACGCCTGCTCAAGCTCATTCTTGGCGCGTGTAAGAATATCTTGATACATCTCTTCCTCACGCTGCGCAGCTTCGATAGCAGTTCTGTATTCCTTTTCAGCCCTGGCCTCTTCTCGCATTTGCTCACGAATGATTCGTTGCTCTTCAATCTCTTCTTTCTTCTTCAGCGTGTATTGATATTGAACCCCACACTCCTCGTATTTGAGAGCGACATAATCAGTATTCAGCCCACAGCGGAGTGATGCAACCAGTTTCTCAAGGTCACTCGCAATTTTTTCGAACTGACTCAAAGTTCGCTCAAAATTAGAAGGACTAACCTTTCCGATCAATACATCTGCCTCAATATTGAAGGCACGCATGACAAGCTTCATTTGCCCTTCAATGATCTTCTTGTCAAGGCGTTCATCACCCGTAATAACAACATCTCCATATTGGATAAACGCCGTCTTGTCCTTGATCATAGCCTTCTGAGCTTGACGTATTTGCTTGATCTCAGCTGCAAAACGCTCGCTGGTTTCATAAAGGTACTCGGGGAGTTCGAAATGACCATAATCGACAAACTCCTCCACCCGCGTATAGAGGTCAAGCTTGGACATCACCTGTCGCATGGTGCGCTGGCCCGCGGTCTCCTTGATGCGATGCTCAATCAACTTATCTTTAAGACTTTCAATCTCTTGAACATTACGCTCTTTTTGAGCAGCAATAGCATCAGCGTCTTTTTTGAGCCGCTGCAAATCTAAAGTCTCACGATCTATTATATTGAAAGCGGATTGTGCTTCCTCGAGTTGGCTGGTCGTACTAGTCAACTCAAGCGCCAAGGCTTCACGACGCTTATCCAAACCCACTATCGCATCTTCCAAAGAGCCAAACTCTTCAGCTTTGCGATCCAGATCAGCTCGCTTGGCCTCCAAGTCGATAGCCCTCTCATGATGTTCAACGCGAATGGCAAGCTCTTTGTTCTCCAACTCTTTTACAAGCCTTTTGCGCTTCTCACGTGAATAGACAAGAATGGAGCCTATGGGGACCCCGTAAAAAATCAGAAAAACAATTATCATTCCGACATTATCGCCCATAAATTCACCTCAAAAATTTCGCGATGGCATCCTGCTTGGCAGACGCACGTTCTTGCTCTCGATTGGCTAACGCCTCTTTACCCGCAATAGCTTCATCTTTCCAGAATTGCTTTTGGCTCCGTGATTTTTCGCGCGCTGCTTTTTCGATAGACTTCTGATTTTCTTTTTCTTGGCGTAATTTATCTCGCGTAATACGTGCAAGATCACGCTCGTGCTGCTGGCGTGCACGCTCTTCTTCGCGAGCTATACGTGCTCGCTCCAGTTCAGCCCTACGCTCCTCTTGCTCTATCTGTCGGTGATAGCGTTCCCTCGCCCGATTGGCAGCCTGCTCTTGACGACTCTGCTCTCGCTGCTGCCGTTGGCGATCTTTTTCTATTTGCTTTGAAATTCGATTGAGAGTTTTAGCTGTCTTGACAACAGCCTTCAGCCCACTTGATCTTCTCGCCACACGATCCCTCCAATATTCCCCTCAACCATTATTAAACTATAACGCACCCACTTCCTATAAATCTTAACACTAACAGGAATAAAATCTCAGTAGATAAGCGATGTATGTCATCGATAGTTTATGCGATAGGTACCTATGTAATTCAAGTTCATGATGAGCACAGCAATTGCGCTTCAAACTAAGCTCTGAAACATACTACCCCCAGAGATAGGCAAGACAGAGAAGCTATTGGCACATAGGCATATCGTGTTTAGTAGAGCCCAATACTTCTGCACTTGATTTTGCCTAACCGCAATCGACACCTTATCGAGACAATCGGCCAAGCCGAAATCTCCCATGAGAAGCTAGGTAGAGTCGATAACAAGACTCATCCTTAAGTCGTGAAACAGGAGAACTGAGCGAGCCACGGGCCGTCGACTCTCAGGGTTTAAGTAGGTGCCCCGCCTGGATTGTTGCACTCACAGCAAAGGTGTTTTACGCCAGTGCCGCTTTATCAAGGACTTGCGAACGCTCATGCTGCGCGCCATTGCTGAAAAGCCAACAATTCTGGAGCACACAACATGAACATTCTGCTGATCAATGGCGGCAAGGCCTTTGCCCATTCCAATGGCGAGCTGAACGCGACGCTGCATGAACTGGCGCGCGGTGAACTGGCCGAGCTGGGTCACACCGTCAAGGAGACCGTCATCGAGGAAGGATTCGAGGCCAAGGCGGAAATCGAGAAGCAGCTGTGGGCGGACCTGATCATCTATCAGACCCCAGGTTGGTGGATGGGTCTGCCGTGGACCGTGAAGAAGTATCTCGATGACATCCTGACTGAGGGCCACGGCGCGCTGTACGCCAGCGATGGACGTCATCGCACCAGCCCGACCCAGGGCTACGGCACCGGCGGTTTGATGCAGGGCCGCCAATACATGCTGTCATTGACCTGGAATGCGCCACTTGAGGCCTTTGATGAAGAAGGCAACTTCTTCGAGGGCAAGGGCATCGATGGCGTCTACTTCCCGGTGCACAAGGCGATGGAATTCCTCGGCATGACGGCACTGCCGACCTATCTGGCCACTGATGTGATCAAGAACCCGGACATCGCCGCCTACACCCAGGCCTATCGTGAGCACCTGCGCGAGCACATCGGCCGCGCTTGAAGGTTTGCGGTGATGCGTCACTTGAGCTGATGCGCTGCTGACGCAATGCCCCAACCCAAGTCCCCTCAGATAACAAGAAGCCCGCCACCGGCCATTGATTGGCGACCGGTGGCGGGCTTCTGTCGTTCTAACGCCTGTCACGCACTATTACTGCGGTGCGGGTCTCAGAAGCTCCAGCTGGCGTGCGTCCAGAAGATACGCCCCGGCTCATTGACCTGTACATCGCCCTGCAACGGATCGTCGTAGAAGCGATTGACGTGGTAGGCGTAGGCCTTGTCGAACAGGTTGGAGATGCCGGCGCTCAACTCGATGGCGTCAGTGACATGGTACCCGCCCTCCAAACCGACGATGCCGAAGCCTGCCGTCGCGTCTTCACTGTCGGAAATGCGCGATTGGCGTGCGGCCGCATCGAAGCGTGCCCCTGCCCACCAACGATTCGCGTCATAGCGTGTCGCCAGATAGCCATTGAACGGTGCCACCTGTGACAACGGCGTCCCATCGCTCAGGTTGGTGCCGTGCGTGGCGGCAACGCCTGCGGAATGCCGCCAGCCATGCTGCTGCCAGCTGGCTTCAAGCTCGATACCGTAGATCTCGGCCTCGACATTGTCGTAGGTGGTCAGCGAGTCGCCTTCGGTCAGCTCGATCCAGTCATGCACCCGGTTGTAGTAGGTATCCGCCGAGTAGCGCCAGGCCCCCTGTCTGACCGCCACCCCCAGCTCAAGCTGCTGATGGATCTCGGGATCAAGCTCGGGATTGCCCAACCAACCATCGGTGTCGGACTGGCGGTTGTAATAGCGCTCGCTGGCCGTCGGGAAGCGCACACTGCGACTGAGCGCCGCATAGCCTTTCACCGCTTCATTGACGCGATGCTCCAGACGCGCCAGCGCACTGAACTCCCCGTCACGCTGCCTGGCTTCGACATCATCGCCATACTGGTCACGCCAGGCGGAGATGGCCGCGGCATTGCTACCCACCACCTCACCGGCATCTCGCGCATCACTGAGGGAGACGTCATAGCGCGCACCTGTCACGAGACGATTGTCGGCATCGAGGGTGGTGTCCAGTTCCGCGAACACCCCACCGCGCGTCCGCACGACATCCGGCCAGGTCTGGCTATCCGACAGGCTATCCAGTGACATGCCCATCCGGGAGTGGGTATTGCTCTCGAGCCGTTCAGCATCGGCACCCAGCGTCAGGATGGAATCATGTCCGGCGATCGTGAGCGGGATATCGCCTTGGGTGCTGGCATACCAGGTCTCAGTGGTCGCGCTGGAGAACATGGCCATGTCGCTCATGTCCATGTCCATGTCTGAGCTCATGTCCATGCCCGAGCTCATGTCCATGCTCATCGAGTTGGCGCTGGAATCATCAAAGTCACGCAGGGTGACGTTGTCCATGTCATGCACCACGCGCGCATGACTGATCTGCGATTCGATATGCGAGAAAGGCCCGGCATTGTCGACGGTCAACTTCAGATACTGGCGGTCCATGTCGCTGCGTGGCGCATCCATGGTCGGATACAGCGCATCGTCGATCCTGACAACCGCTACCCCCGCCTCAATGGCGACATCCTCGGTGGCGAAGGCGCCAATGCGGACACTGCCATTGTCGCTGCGATAGGCGCCTGACTGGGTATCGCCATTGCCATCCTCGTAGTTGTTGCGTTCGGAATGCTCGACGTCCAGCGCGGCCCAGAAATCGCCCTGCCTGGCGGTCAGCGACAGCGTCTCGCTGGTGGCATCATCATTGCTGCGCCAGCCAGCGCCCAGCGTGCCATGCACACCATCTTCGTCGCTGCGCAATGGCGTCTGACGTGTCACCTCGACGGTGCCCGCAGCAAAGTTGGGGCCACGGCTGACGGTCTGCGCGCCCTTGTAGAGGGTGAGATCCGACTGGCTACCGGTGGTGGCATAGCCAAGGGTGGTATCCATTCCGCCAGGACAGGCCGGATACAGCGTCGCGCCATCCACCTGCTGGATCAGGCGCTCACCGCCCTGCGCGCGGAAGATGGCCGAGACACCGTGACTGCCCAGACGTGAGCCACTGACACCATTGACCTCACGCAGCTGTTCGCCAAGGTCCATGTCGCCCTTGGCATGCCCCGCATGCACATCGTGGACGGGGCTGGCCATGGGCGCCTGCGCCTCGATACTGATCAACGGCAATACGCTGGTGGTGTCAGCATCGGCGTAAACCGGCAACGTGCCGCTACCCACGATCGTGGCGGCAATGGCCATGGGCAGACGACCGCGCGATGCGCTCACTGGCGATGACAGGCGACGCGCACGGATCGGGAAATTGACGAGAGACAGTGTCATGCGCTGGCCTCCTGCAGGTCATTTCCTCGCTTGTGCGTGGCGCGAATCCACAGCCAATCCAGCAGTCCCATCACGATCAGCGAGAGGCCGACCAGCGGGAAGATGACACCGATGATCATCATCAAGCCCCAGACCCCGGCGATACGCTTGCGCTCCCTGGGCAGCGGCGGAATACCGATACCTCCCACCGGGCGACGCTTCCACCACATCACGCCCGCACCGACGCTCATCATCACCATCGCGATGCAGGCCAGTACCAGCACCAGCTGGTTGATCAGCCCATACTGCTGCCCCAGGTGGACATTGATGCCCCATTCCAGCGCTCGGCCCAGCGGACCGTAATCGGCGTAATGCATATCCAGCAGCACATCGCCGGAATAGCGGTCCACATGCACCACCTGCTGACGCTCCAGCGCATCCGGATAGATGGAGCCGGTATAGACGCCTTGCGGCGAGCTCGGCAGATTGATGGCATACCCCGGCGCCAGACCTTCGCGAGCGAAGATGCGCTCAGCCTGATCGAGGCCGATATCGGCATGGGCAATCGCGGCAGCGCTCAGCGGCACGGCCGCGACGTCGGAAGCCTGCTCGGCACCAGTCTTGCTACCACCGCCATGCCCGGCATGCTCTCCCTCGTCCACGACGGGGCTTGTCGCTGCAGCCGGCAAGGAAGATAACGGGATAACGGCCTGCTCAAGCGACCAGGTCGTCCGCTCCTGGTCCACCAGGCGTGTATCCGACATCGGCGTATTCACGCGCACGCCATCGGGATACCCGAAATTATGCCCGTTGGCCAACTCGTTGACCTTGGCACCCCACACCATCGACCACGGCATGCCGGTCACGGCGAGAAACAGGATGAAACCAGCGGCGAAGATGCCGCACACGGCGTGCAGGTCACGCCACCACAGACGACGCGCAGGCGTGGTACGCAGCGTGACGACGCCCCCCTTCTGGCCCCGCGGCCACCACAGATACAGGCCGCTGAGTACCAGCAGGATGCTCCAGCCGGCGGCGATCTCGATCGCGGCATTGCCGATGGGGCCGGTGATCGCAAGGCTGTGCAGATTGCGCACCGTCCACATGATGCTGTCACGGTAGGCCATCTGCCCCTGCACTTCACCGCTGTAGGGATTGACGTAGACCGCCTGCTTGCCACTGCCATCGGCTGCCACGATATCGACTTCCGTGGTCAAGTCACTGGCCGCAGGCGGCACGACACGCACGGCCTTGCCGGGCAGACTTTCCACGGCGACACGCACCTGCTCGCTCAGCGGAACACTCGCCTGTGCCTGGCCATTCGCCTGTTGCACCACCGGCGTGTTGACCTTCATCAGGTCGGCATGCACGAAGTGATCGATCTCTTCACGGAACAGATAAAGACCGCCGGTGACGGCCAGCAAGGTCAGGAAAGGCAGCACCAGCAGGCCGGCATAGAAATGCCAGCGCCACACGGCGCGGTAGATATCGCTGAAACCGCGAGCGGCGCGACCCGCGGAGTCGGTATTGGTTGTTGAACTCATCTCGATTACCCATCGACAGGTGCCACGACGCGCGACGGATGCTTTGTCCGTCGGTCAACGTGAGGTCACCGAACACTATGGAGAGCCACCGCGAGGTGACCCAGCAATTCATGGCGCGAGGGAATCGTGGGGTGGCGCGCGCCCGGGCGGACGCAGATAGACATTGATGTCGCGGAACGCGACAAGGCAGGGACGCGGGGCCGCGTCGCGAGACAAACGCCCCAACGCCAGCAACAGGGCAACGGCGACCAATGCCAGCGTGAAGGCCGCCATGCTGGCCAACGGACAATCCGAGGCAGCGGAACTATGGGTGATCTGCGCCTGCGAACCGCTTTCGCGAGCGGCACGCGTTATCCAGTCGCTATCGGCACTCACCCAACGCCCGGTACCGACGCTCTCGAAGACGGCATGGTCGTTGACCATCACCACTCGCGGGGCCGCCAGCGGCATGACCAGCATGGCGGCCAACGCGATCAGCATCACGAAGACGACATGCCCATTGGCCGCGGTCAGGCGTGACAGGGCGCGATGATAGGAGACAGGTTCACGCCTGGCGTGGCGAGTCGAGAGACAAGTCGCGGTCATGCGCCTCCCGTGGCCGGCATGTTCGCGTTTGCGCTCGTGTTGACGTTCGCAACACCGGCAGAGGATGGCGCTGCAGCCACGGACTGGAGCAGGAACGTCAGGCGATCGGCAAGCTGCGCAGGCGTCTGACTGAGCGGCAGAGTGTCACGTAGCCGGCCCTGCTCGTCGATCACGAAGATCGCCACGCTGTGGTCGATCATGTAATCGGCCTCACCGGCCGAGGCCTGCGCGTGTTCAGGGGGATGCTTCTGCTCGAGTTCTCGCTGCTGAAACTGGATACCGAGGCGCTGGGTGAATTCCTCCAGACGCGTGTCGTCCTGTGTCGGGAGGCGAAGGCCGGTCACCGGCAGGCTGAAGGCAGACAGATAACGTGACAGCACTGGCAAGGTGTCGCGCGCCGGATCCAGCGTCAGAAACATCGGATGCAGATGCGCGCGTGAGGTCTCGTCAAGGCGTTGCCAGGCCATCTGCAGCCGGGCAAGCGACAACGGACAGATATCCGGGCAATGCGTAAAACCGGGAATCAGTACGCTCAGGTGGCCCGCTTCCCCCCGGGACAAGGTGTCCGCGTGCAGCAGACCACGCGTGGAAGGCAGCTCGAGCGTCGTCGGCCACGCATCACGCGGTTGATGCGAGGCAGAAAGCCCCGAGATCAACGCGATAATGACGAGGGCAAAAGCACTGAGTCCCATCAGGATCAGCTTGCGCGGCGACATGAACACTCCAGCGTGGCGTGCAGGGAAGATATTGGCGGCAGGGTCAGAGACAGGGATGCTAACCATTCACACCCGCAAAACCACTAATGCGACAAGTTGCCACAGCGATTCCCCCAGGCCTTCGCGAGCGCGACAAGGCGCCAGATAGCGTAAAGCCATCACCACCATCATCAGATTCAAAGTGCGTCTCACCGGGACGGACACGACACTGTCTCCATGCTCATGCCATTGAGCCAGTCCCCCATCCCCTTCTTCCCCTCACGCCATGAGGCTTCGCCATGATTCAGCGCCTTTCCCTGCATCCAGCCATCCTTGAAGTGCGCGACCTCGATGCCGCTTGCCGTTTCTTCACCGAAACACTCGCCCTGCCCATCCTGTTGCGCAATGCCACCAGCGCGACCCTGGAGCTGAACCACCGCCGAGACAAGCAGACCAGCGTATTGCTGTTGCAGCGCAGTGCCGAGCAACCCGACAGCCGCCAGCTGACGCTTGAGATCGAGCAAACGGACTTTGCCCGCTTCCGCGAGCAATGGCAGGCCCAGGGAGCGCACCTGATCGAGAGTCACGGCAGCAGCTCCCCCGGCTGTGCCTGGCAGGTGCTCGATTGCGTCCTCCCCGATGGGCATCGCCTACGCGTGGTCAGCATCAATCCCGAGCGCTGCGCCCCGACGATCAGCCGTGGCATGGGCATGGCACCCTGAGAGTCCAGCACACTAGCGGGCTCAAGACTCTCCGCTGGGGCCGGCGCATGACAACTGCGCCGGCCCCGATATCAAGTGCGCCATCATGGCGAGAGATGACATGCCGGTGAGCGTGCAAGGAGATGGCTTGGACGCCCATCACGGCGAAGGCGTCAGTAATTGACGAGCAAGTCATCGATGACCGGGTTCATCTTGGTTTCGACCCCGGCAAACTTGGAGAACGTCAGACCACCCTTTGCGACAAGATGATATTGCGCATAGGCGATTTCATCGCCATACGGATCATTGAGCCAGAGTTCTGCGTGTGACAGGTAGGTCGTGACGTCCCAGGAGCGCAAAGCGGTATACGTCAATATCACTTCACAATGGCCAGGGACCGGAGCGTCATAGACTCGCGTATTCAAGCCATTGCGACTGAAGCCCCGTTTGATGACACTCAGGAAGCCCGGCACGGTCACGGCCTCATTGCGCTCGATGCACACGGTATCCAGATAGGACATGCGCTCCAGAGGCTGAACCTGCACCGAGGTACAGCCTGTCATCACGAAGGTGATGGATGCTGCCAATGACGCCTTTGTCTTTCCTGTCATTCTTGACTCCCTGTCTTGAACAAGAGGCTTCACCGCGATTTATGCCATGGAAGGCATGCTTGTCCGCAGGGTATTAGTGAACACAAATAAATGCGAGGAATCAGCGCGTCATTCTGTTTCAGAGTAATGGAGTAAATTTATGCATCATGAAATTGACGATTATGAGTCCTTATTGCATGCCCTGCTCTCGGCTCGCTCCATGGCAAACGTTTCCATCATCAGGGCAATGACGTGACGACTCCTCAAGACACCTCAATACGCCTCAAGATGTCGCACGACATCCTCCCATCTCCTTGGTTGTGCCTTTCAACAGTACCGACTCACAGCCCTTCCCCATTGGGCGGCGTACGTATCCAGTTGCTGGAAGCCGTCGCCGGAGCACGTAGCTGGAATGGCGCCACCAGGTCTTCAAGCGCATTGCGTGTCGCGTCATCAGCAGATGGGACGTTTTCCGCCAGCTGGAAATCTTCCACTGCCGAGCAGGTCAGCTCTCCGGGCAACAGGTCCGTGACTATCTGCAATAGCGGCTCGATCAGGCCCAGATCTGCCGTGGCTCGCAGTTGATCGAACAGACTACGCACCAGCGCCGTGACCAGGTCTCCACCTTCATCCAGTGATGTACCTGCCGGACAATACAGGGTACCCAGCTCCACCTCGGGGACACACACACCGAGCAAGCTGCATGTCGGCAAGGCGTTGACTGTGTCTAGAGTCGTATTCACTAAGGCATCCACTGGACCAATGTAATTGGTCAGAATGTCGTCCTGCGCCACTGTGCCGGGAGGAGGCGTACACAGGTCGACAATCCCGGTACTCAACAGGCAGGTGGTATCAGCCGCGACGGATTGTGGGTCATCCAGGGTGTATTGCTCACAAGGAGCCCCCGCGATCACTTTCTGCGATATCCAGCGCGACGCCACATCAACGCCATCGAAAGGACACTGCTGGGGTGTCCCACGATAGAGAAAGCCCGGCAAGGCAGCAGGATCGCCAGGCCCGATGGCATAGACCGGCCCCCCCTGCAATGCATGCAGATAGCTGACACTTCCGGCATTCACATCACCGGCAATGTCGCGACTGTCCGTCGCTTCATCACTGGCAGACTTGATGCAAGGATCGCCACTGCAATTGGGAGTGGCGTAATAAAGGGGTTCTCGACTGGAGAAACGGTCATCGCGAATCCCGATCAAGGCACGGTTGATGCCGGAGGGTTGGCTGCGATCGAAATAGAGAATGCGCGGGGCATCATGCTCATCGACATCGAAGACTTCTCCCAGTGCTCGTCCATTGGCATCCTCGACAACGAGCTCGCGGGACTGCTGGGTCATGTAATGCTTGAAGAGTGCGTCACGAATCGCCGCCAGCCCGACCAGCGAACCGATGATCAGAATCGAGGTGATCAGAATCAACTCGATGGTAATGATGAAACCGCCCTGCCTGCGATGCGTGCGACACGCGTGAGTGACCGAATCATGTCCTGCCACCATATGCTCTCTCCCGAGACGATTACGCTTGCGAAGATGCCCACCTTGAGGCCTTACCACAGCTGCCTCATCAGGATCAGCACCTCCTGAACACGCAGGCTGGCCGGAAAGATCACCAGCACGAAGAACAACGGGCCACCGACGAGCAACATCGGAAACAGTGCCTTGACGCTACGTTGCTGCATGGCCTTGCGCTGCCGCTCATTCTGTTGACGCGCCAACTGGGCCGCAAAGGCTTCCAGCACATCGTGCAAGGGATTGCCCATCCGGTTGCCGGCGACCAGCAACATGGCGAACTGATGCAATTCACGGCTTCCGGTTCGTCTGGAAATGCGCGTGCCTGCTTCCTGGAGCGACAATCCGCCTTCCAGCTCAGCACTGAACAGCTCAAGCTCAAAGGCCAGCGGATGCCAAGATGGCAACGCCTGACGCGCGGCCTCTCGTAGGGAAGCGGCAAGGGACAGGCCATGGCGCTGGTACGCCAGTGATACGGCCAGCAGGTGACCCAGAGCAGCCGCGATGTGCGTCTGGCGTTCGCGCCTTCTCTGCCCCAGCCATAGATGAGGCAATACGATGCCGAGCAGCATGCCCGCAAGCCCTCCGAGGCCAGTCCCCGTCACGCGCAGGATCAGCAAGGCCAGGATGGCAGGCAGCAACAGCTGGAGCCCCCACCACCAGGTCACGCGACGCGGGTTCAGACCAGCCTGTCGCATGCGCCGACGTGGCGTGAGTGTTCTGCCCTGGCTGATGTTATCGGGGTTGCGCAACAGCTCCTGCAACACGTCCGCAATTCCACTCTGCTCCAGACGCACCTTGAAAGTACTGTGCAAGGCCAGATAGAGCGCCAGCAGAGCGCCAAGCATGCACAGGATGATGATGTCCGGCAGATAAGCCTCGGGGAACGTCCATGACGGGATTCCGGAAAAGACATTCATGGCTGCTTCCTCATCATGTGACGCAACCAGGCAAAGCCGAGAATCTGGCAGCACACGGCTCCCAGCAACAGTACGCCGCCCAGAGGATGGTCCAGCAACAATGTCAGCCAGTCGGGCTCCTTCCAGAGAATGAAGGGCACGATGGCGTAGGGGAGCAAGGCGATGACCAACAGGGAATAGCGCGCACCGGACAGTTCGGCACGCAGCTGACGCCTCATCTGGTAACGCTCATGCAGGGTGGGCAGTAGCGAGGGAAGCAGACTGGCGAAGCTCATGCCACGCCGCTCGGCGCTGATCATTGCAGCCGTGAAGAGTCTGACGCTCTCACAGGGATAGAGGCGCAACATTCTTGCGCAGGCCTCATTCAGTGACAGGCCCATGTCCAGCCGATAGACGAGCTGCATCAGTTCACGACGCGAGGCCTTGAGCGATGAAGACCCCGCCAGGCGCAGCCCGTTGCGCAGGTTGTCTCCCAGTTTCAGGCTCGCTTCGAGCATATCCAGCGCCTGGATCACATCACCTTCGAAGCGGAAGATACGCCGACTGGCAAATTCGTGGAGCAGGAAGCCGACCAGAAGCAGGCTCGTCATCAATGCCAGTGACGCGAGCAGCAAATTGCCGGGAAACCAGCCCAGAAAGATCACGAAGATCATCACGCTGCTTCCCCATACGCCCGCCACGAACAGCACCGGGCGCATGCTGATATCCAGCAGGGCCAGCAGACGTTCAAGACGCGACATCTCTCGGCGATGCATCAGCCCCAGGGTCATATCGGCCCCCATGAAACGCTGTGCCTTGATCATGCTGATGATCAACCACAGCGAAGACAGTGCGATGCAGACCAGCAGCAGGATAAGCATGTCAGCCCTCCTGTCGAGACACACCTTCACACCAGCCGTCCCTGACACCAGGCGCCAGAGTGGCGCCACGGGCCTCGAGATGGGCAATGAAGGCATGCAGCACATCGGGGTTGGCCTGGTAGGCTTCTTCACCGCAGGGCTCACCGGGCGCCGTGATTGAGCGACGGTGCAGCAGCTCACGAGGACGTTCTTCCCCCATCCAGGCCAGACTGGCAAGTTGACGATGCCCCTCGGCGTCGCGTTCAAGATGCACGATCAGCGCGCCACTCAGGCGTACCATCTCCTCGATCACCTGACGATCCGGGTGAGCGCTGCTCATCAAGGCCAATGACAGCATTCGCACAGGCACATCCAGTGCACTGTTGGCATGCAGAGTGGTCAGACTGCCATCGTGGCCGACCGTCATGGCCTGCAACATCTCGAAAACCTCGCCACCGCGTGCTTCGCCGACGATGATGCGGTCGGCCCGCATCCTCAACGCGGCTCTCAACAACTCGCCCAATCCTTGAGGACGGGGTGAAGCCCCTGCCACCGGATAGCTTTCAAGTCTGACGACATGAGGATGATGCAAGTCGAGCTCCGCACACTCTTCGACGCTGACCAGGCGCTCACCATGACTGATATGCCCTGCAAGATAATTGAGCAATGACGTCTTGCCGACACCTGCCCCTCCGCTGATGAGGATGTTGACGCGCGCGGCCACTGCAGCCCCCAGCAATTGGACAAGGCTGTCGCTCATGAAGCCCGCCGCGACCAGGCGCTGGCGATCGAGGTAATGACGTCGAAACTTGCGAATGGAGACCAGCGTTCCATCCGGAGTCAACGGCGCGCATACCGCATGTAGACGACTACCATCTGCCAGGCGCGCATCGACGATCGGACTGGAGGCATCCAGATGCTTGCCAAGCGGGGCGATCAATCGCGACACGAAGCGCTGCAGGTGCGCCTCATCATCGAAGGCAAGCTCGGTGGGGTCCAGACTTCCGGCACGATCAGCCCAGATCTGCCCCGCCCCATTGACCAGGATGTCACTGACGGACTCATCACTCATCAACTTCGTCAGCGGCCCGAATCCACAGAGGTCGTTGGTCAGCGTATCGAGCAATTGTTGACGACTCTCGGAATCCAGATGTATCTGGTACTCGTCACACAAGGCGGTCAAGGAATCCGCTAGACGTTGCTGAACGTCTGCCATGCCGCCCTGCTCATCCCTCTCCATCTCATGTCGTATTGTCGAGTGGCTGCGGCGCAATGCTTGCCCCTGCTCATCTGCCAGACGGGTGACCAGCACACGTTTCAGCCGGTCCATGACCTCCGGCGCGATGGAAGGGCGTGAGCTCGAGCCATTTTCACTCCCGCAAGCGTCCATCTGAAAGGCCGGTTCATGACGCAAAGGCTCCCGGTCACGGCGCATGCGCGACAATGAGCCAATCATGAGGAAACCCTCACGCCACTGGCCGGTTGCTTCAGGGCATCACCCCGGCAGTGCCCCGCCGTCGCCAGGCGCAGCAGGTGTGCTCGCGCGGGCTGGTGGTCTTGCTTGCGAGCCAGGCTGGTATCAAATTGGTGACAGGCATCTGCCAGGTGGCCCTGCGCTTCATTGATCAGGCCGCGATGATAGTCCACCCGCCAGGCGGGAGCTCCAAGTCGGGACGCCAACGTCAGCTGCTGCTCTGCATCATCATAGCGACCCTCGACATAGCCCACGGCCGCCAGCCCCTCATACAGGCCGGAGTAGCTTGGGTGCAGCAACATGCCACGTTCGAGCACATTGCGTGCCAGGGTCGTGTTGCCTTCCTCCAGCGCAAGCTGGCTGCGCAGCACGAAGGCCTCCGGCGGATGGGACGGCCCGATGCTCATCTGATCGAGAAAGAACTGAGCCTTGTCGCCACGCCCCGCCGCATGACTCAGCAACGCATTGAAATACAGGACTTCGGGATTGCGCGGATACTCGACATGCAATCGTTCTGCTTCGCGCAGCAGTCGCTGGCAATCCACCATCGGGCTTGCCACGTCTTCAAGCTCCAGACAGGTCCGGCCCTGCACCATCAATTGCTGATAGCGCTCGTTGAGGTACTCGAGGCGATCACCAGCGTCCGGACGGGATTCCCGCATGCTGTCGATGGAGCCACAGCCAGCCAACCACCCCACCATCACGCCCAGCACTCCCAGACGACACACGGATTCACGAATGTTCATGGTGGACTCCTCAACGCGAAGATGGCAGGCGACTCAGCGGCATATCGGCAAGGCGACTGGCGCCATCCGGGAAACTCCATTGGGCGACTTCGTTGATCGGCTCCCGAATCAGAGTGGGCGTCACGATGATGACCAGCTCCTTGTCGACATCGGAGCGATTGAAGGAACGTGTCATCCAGCCCAGCAGCGGGACATCGCTGGCACCGGGCACGCGATCTTCCTGACCACTCATGTCACGCGAGACCAGACCGCCCAGAATCAGCGGCTGACCATCGCGAAGACGCGTGGTGGTACGCAGACTGCGCACATTGAAGGCCGTACTGTTGAGGTCGGAACCGGTACTGTCGGCAATCTGTTGCGTCAGCAAGGTGTCCGGTGTCGAGATGGTGGGCAGGACATCCAAGGTGATGCGGTCATTTTCATCGACGAGCGCGCGCACGCTGAGCTGAACGCCGAACGACTTGAAGTCCGTACCGCTGAACACCCCGTTGGTATTGGCACCCAAGGTGTCATCCTGACCGACGCCTGATGGCGCGAACGCGGAAGGCACGGGAATCTCGCCCCCGACCTGGAAGACCGAGCTCTCACCGGCCAGTACCGTCAAGGTCGGGCGTGACAGAGTGCGTGAAATTCCCTCGTTCTCCATCAGGCTGAACAGCAGGTCGAAGGCGATGTCACTGCCGCCGATCTGAAGGTTGTTGATGAGAGTTCCGTCCAGAATCTGCAGAGCATTCTCGAGCCCCGAGGCACCGGCGGCACCGGTCTCCCCAAGTGCCAGCGGCCCACTGGCGTTGTAGCCGTTGGTCATGATGCTCAGGTCAGGACGCCAGGCTTTCATGCGCGAACGGTTGACCTCATGCATCTGGATCGCCACTCGCACCTGGGGCACATCACGCACCTCGATCATCGAGATCAGGCGCCCGCCAGCGATGGAAAGTACCTTGGAGCGGGCGATGTTGTTGCGGATGTTGTTGCTCAGATCACCACCACCGACACCACTGCCGGAGGTGATGGAGCCTCCGTAACTGCTGGAGCGAACGTTATCGCCCATCAAGGCACCGGACTCATCCGCCAGCACATCAATCCCGGCTTCTCCTCCGGCCAGTGGGCTACCGCCAACGACTCGTGCTGCCACATTGAGAATCCGCGTCAATGCCACCTGATCGCGCACTTCGCCCTCGAGCAGAAAGGTGTCGAAGAGGTCATTGGGCATTTCACCGAACTGCAACCGCCTTACCTCGACCTCCTCCCCCCCCAACGATGCAATGGCTTCCTTGAGCTTGTCGGTAATCGGCTTGGGCTTCTGGGTCACCTTGATGAGATTGATCACCGGACTCGACATGCTCGCCTTCATGTTCATCATGCTGGTACCTGCCGGCATGCCAGGGGTTGCCATCGAGGGCATCGCACCGCGCTGTCCGGAGAGCAGATAATCCGTTGCCGCCTGCTGCGCAGCCTGTCGATACTCCGCCGTGGGCACCTTGCCACGCATTACCAATACCGGCCTGTCCGGAGCCGAATGAATGGAAATGGAGGGATGAATCTCGCGCAACGCGCTGCTCAATACGCTCAGGTCCGGACTGACGCTGAACAGGAAGGACTCATTGCTGCCATCGACGTACCAGACCATCACCGTGGTGCGTCCAACCTCCTTGCCCAACATCAGGACTTCCCGCCCGCCGATTACCTCGACCTCGATGATGCTCTGCTTGCCGACGGCAATGCGCTCAATGTCCTTGCCGAAAGCCAGGCGCGCATGTGTCCATTGCACCAGAGTGCGTGAGCGAGAATTGCCGCGACTGTAGGCGGTGTCCACATTGATGAGCCCCGCAACAGGACTGTCAGCGTCATCCGTATCGATGTTCACGTCAGCGGCAACGGCATACTGGCTTGTACTGATGCAGACAAGCGACACGCACAGAATGAAGCCAGTGCATTCAGCGAGAAAAGCAGAAGGTCTTCTCATATTATCTCCAGGCCATGATGATCCCGCAGGGTGACCCAGGAAAGCGATCAGGAGAAAAAGATTTTCGGTACTTTTTCGGATAACGAAAACTAGCCATGCATTCTTATTTCACCGCAATATCGGCCAACACATTACAACTCGATCTCCACTTTTCTGCGCTGCAATCCTTGGAAAATCTCGATCTGACGCGTGTGCAAGGTAGGCGCCAACGGAAGACGGAGCTTCACATCCCTTCCATGCAATACCAACGACACTCTTTCCTGGGAATTCAAGCTTGCAAGACGGAAGATATCCTTCGGTAATGCTGCAATTACCAACCCCGAGGATTGGGTCGTCTGCTTGCCAGTGGATTGAGGCGATAGAGACGCCAGCGGGCCGTTTGCCACTGGGGCCGGCTGATTGTTGTACATCGTTCCCATCAGACGTACCTGCTCCGCTATCACGCGCACTCGCCCATTGAGACTGCCGATCACATCAAAGGTATCGCTGGGCTTTATCTGTGAGACAGGGAAGGAATGACTCGCCATGGGAAGTGAGAACAGCACCCTGTCCTCAGGGATATATTGCGAAAGACTCTGACGTTTCACTGGCTTCAGGTCCTGAGGCTGAATGACATCCCCCGGCAGCCGGTTGCGTGTCATGACCTTGCCTATCGCCATGCTCATGTCCTGCAGCCCTCCCGCCACATCCTTCATCATCTTGAGTTCCAGCATCTGAGGCGTGATGATCTGCCCTTGTGCGATCAAGTCATGGGCCACCAGCACTTCTTCGGCTCCCACACGTTCGTACTGACGGTACCCCAACAGGCTTGCCATCGAGGTCGACACCAGAAAAACGACCATGGCGACTGTCGTGCTGCCATTGAGACGAATATTCATGTCAACCTCCTTGATGGACATCGCTATTGATCATCAGGGCAAACAGGTCGGAGAATCTTCGACATCCTCCGACCTCAAGGGTGGCTATTACGGCGTGAAGGCACTCGCTCCGGTAGCATTCTCTGCACCACTTCCCGCGGTGGTGTTGGCCCCAGCATTGGTAGCCGCTTCACTATAATCCGCTGCGATAAAGTCGAAGGTAACGAGATCGCCAGCGTTGGCATCCGTCGCATCAACAAAGCCGGATCCTTCCAGGAATGCAGTCCCTTCGGCATTGACCAGCCCATCAAACGCATAGGATTGATCAAGCTGGCCGATGGCTTCTGCCACATCTTCCATCTCGGCAGTCAGTGAATCACGCATGGTCACCAGACCTACTACCATGCCGATCACCATGACCGAGAGAATCAGCACCAACTCGGTAGTCATCACGAAACCTGCCTGGGACTTCTTGATAGTCTTCTTCATCTGTGGATCTCCAGTGAGGATATCTACGACAGCTGCACTTCCCGTCAAATGGATCGTGGCCACAAGCAGCGACTTATCTGCAGCTGCTTCCCACGTATTGAAGACTAAGCGTTTTTTGAAAATCCAACTGCAAACCAATGTGTCGTCAAGCGTCACATCAAGGGTTTCCGAGATAAGCAAAGGCAAGGCGAGGCTTTTCGTGGTGCTGAAGATATGTACGTGAGAGGTGAGAAAGTGACAGTCAAAAAAAGGCACTGTGCGGGTCGCATCAGTGCCTTTTTTACACAATATTGGCAGCCTTGGTGGGAGCCTTTTCAATGTCGTGAGTGACTGACGATGCAGTGGCTAAGACGCAGCAACTGCAACACACGCACTGCGACACGGCATCTAGCGACAGAATCGCCAGCCCCGCGTGCCGAGGTGGAAGTGATCACGATGGGCCGCGTTATAATCCGGCCCCAGTACGGTACCGAAACTCTCACAGGCGGCGTCCTGCACGGCGCGCAGGAAGCGGCCCGCGGCATCTTCATCCTCGGGTGCCGTCCAATCGCGCGGCAGGCGAATCTGACGGCCGTCAGCCAGCGTGAAGCCTGTCACATCCAGCGCATCCGCGGTGGCATGTTCGCTGCGGCGTGCGTTCTCTCGTCCATAGATGTTGCGGCAGGCGTAGCTGCCCACATGGGACACTTGTGTCACCTGGCTGCCCATGACTTCCTGCGCCGCCGTCTTGAGTCCATGGCGCTCGAAGCGCAGCCAGCTCACGGCCAGCGGACAGCTGGCGATGAAAGACTGATTGAAGCGAACGCCCTGTTCATCATTCGTGCCCGATGCCGAACGCATGCGTACGCTGTTGATGAGGTCACAGCCGTTGTCGCTGGGGCGGTCCGGCAGGAAGGCCACCCGTTGTGGTGCCTCCCGCTCGAGAAATGCGCGACAGGCGGCCGGGTTCTCGTTCAACCGTGAGAGCTTCCAGCCGGTCACCATGCCTGGCGGGTCCTCCAATTGCAGTGGCTCCCACGGGAGATAGTGAGCGGGTATCCAGCGCTCCAGCACGATGATGTCGCGCTGGAGCGCGACGCCCAGGCCGATGACCACCAGGCATATCAACGTGAGCCCCACGCCTTTGCGGCGCTGCTTGTGCTGCAAACCGTTCATGTTTGCCTCCTGTGCGATGCAGGTCCTCACCTGCCCTGGGCTTCACCTGCACCAGGGTGACTGACTACCGTGAATGGCATGGCGTATCGACCACCTCATATATGCCATATCAGAAACAGTGAAATGAAGGGCGAGGCGCTGTCATAGCCGCGGCTGTCCACTATGCTGGACGCCATTCAGCAGACCAGCCACATGCCCTATAGGGCCACGTCCCGGCTGCTCTCTGCACGCCAATCCGCTATCAGGAGCGCACATGACGACAGCCCCTATCTCACGCCTGGGTACGATCCCGCTCTCGGTGCTGGACCTTGCCCCCATCCGCGATACCGGCAGTGTTGCTGAAACCTTCCACAATAGCGTCAGTCTCGCCCAGCATGTCGAAGCGCTGGGCTTTCACCGGTTGTGGCTGGCCGAACATCACAACATCGATGGCATCGCCAGTGCCGCCACCTCGGTGCTGATCGGTCATGTGGCCGGCAAGACCTCTCGCCTGCGGGTCGGCTCGGGCGGCATCATGCTGCCCAATCATCCCCCGCTGGTAGTGGCGGAGCAGTTCGGCACCCTGGCCACGCTCTACCCGAACAGGATCGATCTCGGACTTGGCCGCGCGCCGGGTTCCGATGGCATCACCATGCAGGCGATGCGCCGTGACCCTTCCGCCGGCGTGAATGACTTCCCCCAGCGGCTGGCCGAACTGGAACAGTATCTGGGCGAGGCCTCACCCGGTCAGCGCGTCAAGGCCATGCCGGGGCAAGGGACTCATGTCCCCCTGTGGCTATTGGGTTCCAGCGACTACAGCGCACGCCTGGCAGCGAAAAAAGGTCTACCTTTCGCCTTCGCCGGTCAGTTCGCCCCCGGCTACATGCTGGAGGCCATCAAGCTCTATCGCGAGAACTTCACGCCCTCCGAGGTGCTGGACGCGCCCTACGTGATGCTCGGTCTGCCGCTGATCGCCGCCGACAGCGATGAACGCGCCCACTTCCTGGCCAGTACCCAGCAACAGAAATTCCTCAATCTGATCCGCGGCAAGAGCACGCGCGCCCTGCCACCTCGCGAGACACTTGACTGGTCAGCACGCGAGGAAGCCATGGTCGGTCAGAACCTGGCCGCAGCCATCATCGGCGGGCCTGAGCGCATTCGCAGCGAACTCGAGCATCTGCTGGAGGTGACGCAGGCCGACGAATTGATGTTCAACTCGGACTTCTATGAGCATGCCGACCGCCTGAAGAGCTACGAGATACTCGCCAAGGTCGCTGGGCGCCGGGCACCTGACACCAGTAAATGACCTGAGCCCCCTTTCACGTTATCTGGTTTGCAAAGACAGGACGCCGCTCACATCACCTGTGAGCGGCGTCCTGTCGTTCAAGCATCAGTTCAAGGCATCAGTACCTTGCATACGCTCGGCTCAATGATGATCGCGCGGGTTCACCCGACGATTCTTGACGTCCGGCGCACGACGGATGCGATCTTCCTCGGCCAGGCTGTCAGCCTCGAAGATATCTGCACCGACCGGTGTCTCACCATGACGGCGATACAGCTGACTGAGCATCTGGCGACGATCAGCTCGCAACTCCTTCACCAGCACCACGATCATTCCATAGATGATGAAGGTGAAGGGCAAGGCTGAAAGTACAGAAGCTGACTGCAAGCCCTTGAGACCACCCGTCGAGATCAGTGTCAGACAGATGGCCGCGATCAGCACACCCCAGGCGATACGCTTGTAGAGCGGCGGATTGATCGAGCCGCCATCTGTCATCTGCGCCACGATGTAGGACGCCGAGTCTGCAGAAGTCACCAGGAAGATGAAGATCAGCAGGATCGCGACCACCGACAGCACACTGCTGAATGGCATCAGGTCGAACATCTCGAACAGCGCGGACGTGATGTTGGCATCCGTCGCGGCCGCGAGGCCGATATCTCCGCCCAGCTCCATGTTGAGTGCCGCACCACCGAAGACACCGATCCACAGGCACGCCAGCAGCGGCGGCACGATCAGCACACCTACCACGTATTCCTTGATGGTGCGCCCTCGCGAGACACGCGCCACGAAGGTGCCGACGAAGGGTGACCAGGCGATGACCCATGCCCAATAGAAGACGGTCCAGGAGCTGTTCCAGTCATTGCCGTCGTAGGGCGACATGCGCAGACTCATGCCGATGAAGTTCTGCAGATAATCGCCGACCCCCAGCGTGATCGTCTTGAGGATATCCAGCGTCGGCCCAGTGAACAGCACATACAACATCAACGCGATGCAAAGGCTCATGTTGAGGTTGGACAGGCGCTTGATGCCCTTGTCGAGCCCGGACCAGGTCGAGGCCATATAGGCACAGAACATCACGCCCATGATGATGAATTGCCACTGCCAGCTCTCATCGACCCCGAAGACGAAGTGTAGCCCCCCATTCATCTGCAACACGCCCAGGCCCAACGAGGTCGCGACCCCCATCACGGTAGCCACCACCGCAAAGACATCCAGAACGGGCCCGTAGCGGCGAACCTTTGGGTGCTTGGCCGTCACGGAAGACAGCACCGAGGACACCAGCCCTGCCTGCCCCTTGCGGAACTGGAAATAGGCAATGATCAGCCCGACCACCGAGAACGCAGCCCACTGATGGACGCCCCAGTTGAAGAAGGCATATTGAATGGCATAGCGCGCAGACTCGGGCGTCTCGCCCGGCATATCGGCAAACGGCGGCTTCAGATAGTGCTGCATGGGTTCCGCCATGCCGTAGAACACCAGTCCGACACCGAACCCTGCTGCCAACAGCATGCTGACCCAGGAAAAGAAGGTATAGGAAGGCCGGCTATCCTGCGGTCCAAGCCGGATCTTTCCGTATTTGCTCAACGCGAGACTGATCAGAAAGATCACGAAACCAAAGACGGATATCAGATAGAACCAGCCGAACATGCTGGTCACGGCGCCGAGCGCCTGATCGGCCAATTCACCAAAACGGGTGGGGAATCCTGCCCCCAAGGCGACCAGCCCCAGAATGATGATGACCGACGCGCTGAATACGCGCTTTCCTCCAGATGTCATAAATCGCTACTCCCTGTGAGCTGTGACAGCGGTGAGGTGAATCGCGCACCAGCGAGAAACGAGTAGCGTATCGCCAACGAATATTCGCAGTGCCTTCTAGACATGAACCTTATTCACCAGAACTTCAAGGGCAGATGACGCCAGCAGCTCAGGAAATTTGTCAGTGCCTGGGCTGGCAAGCGCTCGCCCCAGCCGAGCCACAGCCTCCGCGTGGGAGGACCAGGCCGGTTCTGAAAGGACAATTCAGGCTTTGGAAGGACAGTGACGAGGGAACAGGAAGATGGGAAAGCACAGGCAGGATAGCCTGCCAGTCACGATGGCGAAATCGTCAAAACCTTCTACATTAATTGTACGATAGTTATAAATTTCGCTTCATCGCCGACATGACATACCGCTGAGGACATTCCCGATGCCTGCATCCAGCACTGCAACACACCAGCCAAGCACCGCTGCTAGTCCCACTCACACGTCGCCTGTTGCCCCACTGCATCAAAGCCCCCTCGCCGATCAGTCGCTCGCCCACCAGAACGAGACGAGCATGACACTCGAGTCACTGACACGGGCACTGCAGCACGGCATGGTGCCGGTGGTCGAGGTCATGTCACTGGATGGCATCTACAAGGTGAGAATCCATCATTGCCACGGCATCTCGGACCTGACACGCAACGATCACAGCGCGCTCTGGTTCAAGGGCACCGGTGAGATACGCGACTTGATGGGCGCACGTGGCATCAGCCACGGCGTGCTGACCTGGGCGGACCAGTGGGGAGATGAAATGATCGGGGTCGAATCGCGCAGCCTCAATCAGGAAGAATTGCTCGCCTGGGGTACGCGCATCTGTTTCCGGTAAACACATAAATTCCAACATATTGTATTATTCAAGATACGATCAAACAAATTTAATAAAAAACATCGAAACCGAGTAGACTACAGGGCGATACCACTAGCGCATCGCCCTAAAGAATCTAAAAAGTTATACTCCTGATTCAGCATCTTCAATATAAACGTCAAAATCAATATTTTTTAGCTTAGGCTTTAATCTTTCAAGATGAGGCTGCACCACTGCTTCTAATTTACTCATAAAATCAATAATCCAAGAAATCAACTCGGGCCAATGAGTTTTATCTTCAGAGTTGATAGGATATGTATAAGAGATTCTGCTTGCTTTTTTCTTTGGAAGCTCATCCCATTTCAAAGAACAGCCCACCTTGGACTCTATATCTAGCCTATGTAACTCAAGAGCATTGAATATATAATTGTTACGTTGAGGCTTCCAATGAGCGAGATAGATTTCGACTCGCACCCAAGATTTAGCAAATACAGTACTATATGAAACTCCCGGAATGCCAGATGGGCCGGGAAGCCACATATTAGCATTAGGCGCACTACTGTCATGTAACGAACAATTACTTTTCTGGAAAGCTTCAATCAATAGCTCCCAGAATTGATAGCAAATGACTTCGCGCTTCTTCTTAGTACTGGATGTTTCCTTTTCTTCTGCTTCTTTCGCCATCATACCGATCATGAAGTCAGAGGCTTCAGGAGTTGGGATGATTTGATCCACACTCATGAACAGCTCCTCTCCTTCCTTATAAGGTGTAACTTTGAAACATTGGCATCGAATTCCAAATTGGCTAAGCCATAACACGGTACTAGTAACCTCTTTACGATACTTTGCGGCAACAAAGATAATCCGTTGACTTTGAAGGGTATTGATCTGTATTGAATCGATGTCATCTGCTTGGAGGAAATTCAACAGCTCCACTTCAGCATTAGGCGAGTCTCCACTAGAGCCCAGCGACAACTGATTCAAATAACGCTGATATATCTCGACAATCTGAATTTTACTTAAACTTGCACAATAACTTGCATACTTCAAAGCCTGCCATGTGACATCACGTCCGCTATCATCCAGCTTATTCTCAATAACAACTAAATTACCCTCTTTATCGATTGCTAGTAAATCCAGACGTTCACGCGTCTCATCGAAACCATCGAATTCTTTTTGAATAATAAGAAGTTCATCATCTTCGCCTGTAGTTAAAGCTTGCGGATGAAAGGCCAGCCACTCTTGAAGATGCTTCCGTTCAGAGAAGCCAAGATCACTGAAGCTCCTAGCCAATACAGGTGTTATACGATTAGAAACTCTATCAATTCGATACATAGAAACACACCCTACTTTTTTAAAAATTATGACCAGCACCAAAATCATGTAAATTAATCTTACAGCAATCCGTCATATAAAAAAATAAAAAACCGCCACAACAGTGACGGCTTTTTATTGCTTGCCTAAACATCAATTTCTTTAACTGATTGCAGGCTCTATTTTATTGCTATCGTCAACTACGAAACCGGCATCAGCGCACAGGCGGCTGAATTCATCCCAGTGTTGCATGACCTGCCAGGCACCTGTGGTCCGCAGCACCTCGGCGTGGCCCGGCGGGATGTGGCTGGCACCCAGATGGCCGACGACCTTGAGGCCTGCGGCCACGGCTGCCTGCATTCCCGTGCGGCTGTCTTCCACCACCAGACATTCCTCGGCTGGGCGTCCCAGCGTCTCGAGGGCGAGCAGATAGAGATCCGGCGCCGGCTTGGGATTCATGACCTCATCGGAGGTGAAGATCGGCAGCTGCTCATCACCATTGGCCGCGGCAATCTCATCGAGAATGCCGCGCAGCCCCGAGCTCTCGAGATTGATCTTCATGCGCTGCTCAGAACTGTTGGACACGATCGCCAACGGCAGACGCTGATCGCGAATCCACTCCAGCGTCTCGCGCACCCCGGGCATGGCCTGGAGCGAGTCGGCCAGGCGGGAATCGACAAGATGGCGTACCTGGTCGAGCGCATCCACGGGCAGCGTATGCTGACTGCGTGCTTCCAGATCCAGCAGGATATCGCGCGTCATCATGCCCAGACAGCGGTCCAGTTCATGCTCGATCTGCTCTGCACTCCCCAAGTCTGGCAGCCAGACGGGAAGTTTTTCCTTGAGCACGCCATCAGCGATGATCTCGCTATCCACCAATACACCGTCACAATCAAAGATAAGTTGCTTCATGCGAGCTCCAATTCGAGAAAAGATGGCCGAAATACGTGATGAACAAGACACCTTGTCGCGCAAGGCACTGAGCGGCCACAAGAAGTGATATCCCTCATTGATGAGGGCAGAAAACGGAAAAGCAATCCCGACACTCTGCAGCAGACCTGGGCGAGAATTTCCGCGGCAAGGCTGTCGGCAGGTGACTTGACGCGCTCAAGGGTAATGCACTGCAATGGCAACGTCATGACAGGAATTCTTGCCTTATCAAGACACCCATGCAGGAGGAAGTATGCGTCATCGCCATTCCCGCACATGCTCACATCCCTCGCACTCGTCCGGCTTCGGCACAGGCCTTCTGGCCGGCGCCGCCGCGGCGACCGCCTTCTTTCTGGGCCGGCGCCTCAACAGTGCTCGCAAGGTCAGTAGCGGCCATCCGCTGAAGCATCAGGTACTCGATGCAGCCTCGCAGGTCATGCAGCGCAAGTACCCGATGGAAGCGATGAGCACTTACCTCAACGGCTTCCACCATTACGCCGATGACATGGGGCGTCAGGTGGAGGCCAGCCACTTCTGTATCCATCTGGAACATGATCTCCACCAATGCGTGATCTTCGATTCCAACCGCAGTGATGCCCGCTTGATCGGGATCGAATACATCATCAGCGCCGAGCGCTACGAGCAACTGCCCGAGGAAGAGAAACCGCTCTGGCACAGCCATCACTATGAGGTGAAATCCGGCATTCTGGTGGCCCCGGGGATTCCGGAACTGGCGGAGCGCAGCTACTTCGAGGACCTAGTCACCACCTACGGCAAGACCTTCCATACCTGGCAGATCGACCGCGACGACTTCCCCTACGGTATCCCGCAACTGATGATGGCCTTCACCCGTGATGGTCAGATCGACGAGGAGCTGATGAAGCGCCGTGATGAGCGCCTGGGCATCAGCACCGAGGAGCGCCGTCGGAAACGTGCCGAGATTCCGCTACCCGATGTCAGCCCCAAGGCCAACGGTGGCCCGACCCCGCCTGACAGCGAGTCCCACCAGCCGCCGCATGAGAGCCTGACCGACAGCCGTTGAGGCCAGCAGCGCATCTGCGACACAAGCCATGATACGCGCCCACGAGACGCACTAACGACAAGGCGCCTGGCAAATGATTGCCAGGCGCCGTGTCGTTTCAGCTATCGCATCAGAAGCCACACTGGGCATTCCGCGGGCTCAGCTCTGATTGTCGTGTCGCGGCTTGTCTTCACGTGATGTCGAGGCCATCTTCTCGAGCTCCTCTTCACTCATGGAGTCATACATCGAGCGGGCAGCGCCATCCAGTTCGCTGACCTTCTGCTCGCCACGACGTGCTGACAGTGCTGCCCCGGCTGCCATCTGCTGGGCCTTGGACTTGGCTGGCATGATTGTCCTCCGTTTGGGCGAATATCGGGAACCATGGTCGACTGCCATGCGCTCGACCATGCCGCTTGCCATCACTCATTCTCAGCCATGTGGCTCTCTTTCGCCCTTTTCAAGCCTCGTCATGCCTTGAGTTTCCCTTCGATGACCCAAGGCCATGAGAGAGAGACAGAGAACGCTTATCAGCAGAGTACCGCCAACCATCAACACGAATATTGCCATTCAGTAGCAGGAGAGCCGCCATGCCTGATGTCGAATTTCCTCAACATCTTTCGCCCCATACTGCCAAGGATGACCTGACGGCGCTGGACGCCAGGCAACTGGCACGCGGGTATCAACGCGGTGAGTTCGACCCGCTACAGGTGACCCGTGCGGTGCTCGCCCGTATCGAGCGACTCAACCCGCTGGTCAATGCGTATGTGCATGTCGCTCATGACACGGCACTGAAGGAGGCGCGTGAATCCACACAGCGCTGGCAGGCCGGCAACCCCCTGAGCCCGCTTGATGGCATCCCGACCTCGTTGAAAGACCTCACCGAAATGGCCGGCATGCCGGGGCGCGAGGGCTCGCTCACCACGGCGGCCACACCATGCCGACAGGATGCGCCGCCGGTCAGACGCTTGCGTGAGGCGGGCGCGATTCTACTGGGCAAGACCAACACCCCCGAGTTCGGCTGGAAGGCCGTCACCGATAATCGCGTGCATGGCACCACCAGCAATGCCTGGAATACTGAACTGACACCCGGCGGCTCTTCCGGTGGCGCAGCTACCGCCGCCGCCCTCAATCTGGGCGTGCTGCATCAGGGCGGTGACTCCGGCGGGTCGATCCGTATTCCTGCCACCTTCAGTGGCATCTTCGGCTTCAAACCCACCTTTGGCTGGACACCGCAGTGGCCGCCCTCCAAGGCTGCCTTTCTGTCCAGCATCGGTCCCTTGACCCGCAGCCCCCGTGATGCCGCCGCCATGCTCAATGTCATCGGCCGTCACGATGCCCAGGACCCTTACGCCAACCGCGGCCAACCCGAGGATTGGGGCGCGGATATCGGCAAGTCGCTGGCAGGACTGCGCATCGCGTACTCGCCATGTTTCGGAGGTGTCGAGGTCGACCCCGAGATCGCAAGCCTGGTGGAGCGCGCCGCGCAGCGCCTGGCAAACCTTGGCGCAGATATCGTGGCAGTCGATCCCCCGGTCGGAGCAAGCCTCGAGACGTTTCGCAAGATCTGGTTCACCGCCTCACTGGGGCTCTGGGATGAATGCGATGCCCAGCAGCGTGAACAGCTCGACCCCGGGCTGGTCGAGAACGCCATGCGTGCCCGCGATTGGACCTCGCTGGATCTCTTCAAGGCACTCGAGGAGCGCTACCGGATCACTCAGGCACTGGAGCAATTCAATCAGGATTTCCACCTGTTGCTGACACCCAGCGTCGCCGTCACCCCCTTCGCACTGAATCATCAGGTTCCCCCGGATAGCCGGATGCATGACTGGGAGGAATGGGCGCCGTTCTCGTATCCTTTCAACCTGAGTGGCCAACCTGCGGCGTCAGTGCCCTGTGGTTTCACGTCTCAAGGCCTGCCTGTCGGATTTCAGCTGGCAGGCGGCAAGCACGATGACGTGCGATTGCTACGGGCCGCCACTGCCTATATGGATGCCTACCCTACCGCGCATCCCGCCGAGCCCTACCGTCCGAGATGAGGCCGCGCGGCCGCACTGGCTGACCGGCGACCTTCATATGCGACAACGCCCGCCACTGGCCCTTCATCAGGGCGGTGGCGGGCGTTGGCTGTGATGCCTGTCATCCAGGCAACAGGCTATTTCAAAGGGCTGTCTCAAAAGGCTATTTCACAGGGCTATTTCAATACGCTCTGCAGAAGGCAATCCACATGAACGCGGCCCCGTGAGCCGCCCCGGTTACTTGAGCGAATCCTGATTGCCGATACGCGCCATCATCTCGGTGAACATCTGGATGTCGAGCATCAGGTTATCGACCCGCTTGAACTCCTCGGAGGTATGCCCGGTATAGGTCTCGCCCGGCATGGACGGGCCGAAGTTGATCGCATTGGGCAACAACTTGGCGGTCGTGCTGCCCGCGGAGGAGCGCGGCTCGGCCTCCATGCCGGTGGTATCCCCGAAGATATTGAGCAGCGTCTGCAGCCAGGCACCGCTGGGGTCACGCAGCATCCAGTCGCGAATCTCGACGTTCAGCGTCATGTCCATGCCCTGCTCGCTGGCATAGGCGTTCAGCTTGTCCTGAATCATCTGGCTCAATTCCTGAGGTGATTTCTCACCGGCAGGTGCACGCACATTGACCGCGACGCGCAGCGCATCGTCCTCCTTCTCCAGATAAGTCGGCGTCACCTTGAGCGGCCCCATGAAATCATGGGAATACGCGATGCCCAGCTGCTTGCCGTGATAGTCCAGCCCGTAGTTGTCGTTCAGGTAATGGATGGCATCTTCATAGGCATTGTCATGGAAATCGATGCCGGAGGTGGCGAGCAGGCCCGCCAGCCGTGTGACAGGATTGACGCCGTTGGCCGGCGCCGAGGAGTGGGCCGACTTGCCGGTCACCGTCACGCTGACCTCTTCGCCTTCCACCTCACTGGCGACGCTGAAGTCCTGGCCATGCTCCTTGACGTAGCGGCTGCCGAGCGTTTCAAGCTTGTGGCTGAGCGCCTTAGCGCCCGCTGCGTCAGCCGCGTGCAGCGTGGCAGTGGAGCGCTCCGGAATCTGGTTGGTCGCCAGGCCACCCTGGAAGTCGGTGATCGTCGGCAGCGCGTCGACTGCCTGATCAGATGAGACCTCGCCCGCCTTGGGCGTCAAGGGGAAGCGCGCATCGATGGTGCCGAAACCATTCTCGGCCGTGATCGCCGGATAACCGCTATCGAGCACGATGTTGTATTCCGGCAGGTCATTTCTGGCCTTGTAGTACTCGAAGCCATCACCACCGGTCTCTTCCGTGGTCTCGATCATCAGGCGAATGGTGCGCTTGAGCGGCACCTCATTCTCCTTGAGCGACTTCATGGCATACAGCGCCGCGGCGATAGAGGCCTTGTCATCTTCGGTGCCGCGCCCGTAGAGCTTGCCGTCGATCTCGGTCATCGCGAACGGGTCGAGATGGGTACCGTCGTCGAGTGTCCAGCCCTCCTCGCCTGCCGGTACCACATCGCCGTGGGTCAGAATGCCGAACACGTCATCGCCAGTCCCCTCGAGCTCAACCTCGAAGACGCGATTGTCGACGTTACGGAACGTCAGGCCGAACGCCTCGGCGCGCGCCTTGATCAACTCACCGAAGCGCGCGATTTCCGGGTTCTCGAATTGCGGCTTCTCCCCCACTTTGGCGGTCGGGATCGCGACCATTTCCTTGAGCAGCGCCTGGACGTCATCGCCATACTGCAGACGGTTGTAGACCCCCAGCAGACGATAGATGTTGACGAAGGCATCGCCCTCAAGCGTCTCACCAGCCTGATACTGCTCGATGGCAGCCCTGACGGCCGTGTCCTGGGAATTGCGTTCGGCAACCTGGGTCAGAAAGCCATTGAAGTCCGGCGCCAGCTCCTGCCGGCCCTGTTCGATCAAGCTGACCAGCTGGGCACGCTTGAGCGTATGTTCGCCCTGCGGTGCGCGCTTGCCCGTGTCATCGGCCGCCATCGGCTCGTCTGCGCTGACAGGCAGCGCGCTGCCGAGCCCGAGTGCCAGACCCAGCGCGAGGGCCGTCTGACGAGAGGTAGCGTGAGTGGCTGTGCGGGTACTCATGGACATGTACATCCTTGTGTTAGGCAAGACGCCACGTCGTCAATGGCTGGAGAAGCAAGGGGTGAGGAGACGCCCCTTACCGATCCCCGGCGGCAGCTGACCACGCGACATCAAGACGGTTTCATCGGCCTTGCCGTGAAACATGAATGTCTTATACACAACCATCTTATGTACTAGGCCACGCCACGCCAACCCTGGCGAGAGGTGCCTGCCACTCTGCTCTCCATTGTGGCCTTGGCCCCCTCGCCCCATATAAGCGACTCAGTTCCAGCGCTTGAGCAGAATCTCGATGAACAGTTCCGCGATCGGCGACAACGACTCACCGCGCCGCCGCAGCAGGCCAATGGTGCGGTCAATGCGCGGCTCGGGCAGTTCACGCTGACACAGCACCTCGTGTTCTGGCCCCGGCATGGCCATCGAAGGCAGGATGGCGACGCCCAGCCCGCTCTCGACCAGACCCAGTGACGTCGAAAGGTGCTGCACTTCGTAGAAGCCATCCAGATGCAGGCCGGCGGACAGCAGAGTGTTGTCGAGCAGAATGCGATTGCCGCTGTCACGCGAGACCGTGATCAGGCGCACATCGTCCAGGTCGCTCCATTCCACGCGCTGTTTCTGTGCAAGAGGATGGTCACGCCGCAGGGCCAGCACGAAGGGATCACGATAGATGGAGGTGAAATCCACCGCTGGATGGTGGGCACTGACCATGTTGATACCAAAGTCTGCCTCCCCCGACACCACCCTTTCGACCCCTTCATTGGCACTGACATCCAGGATGCGAATCCGGATACCGGGATAGGCGGTATTGAATTCGCGTACCACGCTGGGCAGGAAATAGAAGGCTGCCGTGGGTAGGCAGGCGATGGTCAGCACCCCCTTGCGGTGGGTGGCCAGCTCACGTACACCGACCAGAGACGACTCATAATCTTCGAGCAACTTGCGGGCTTTGGGCAGAAAATCACGCCCAACGGGCGTCAAACGACTTCTTCGCGTGGTGCGCTCGAGCACCTTGGCGCCCAGAATCTCCTCCAGTTTCTGGATGCGACGCGACAATGCCGGCTGCGAAATATGCAGGCGTTCTGCCGCCTCGTTGAAGGAATGATTCTCGGCGACCTCGACGAACGCCGACAGATCCAGAAACTCCAATCTATGCATGCAACTACCTTATTGTTTCATTTTTCGGATTAATGCGCACAATGATGACAGTATAGGTTTTATTTGCATTTGATGCATAGATCATCGGCTGTGATGCTTCACGAAGGCGCAAACAGACAGGAGCGCGTTCCAACATGATGCATTCACTTCCTTGCATGATCCTACGTGGCGGTACCTCTCGGGGGCCCTTCCTGCGTCTGGATCACCTCCCCGCCGATGACGAAGGCCGTCGCGACGTTCTGCGTCAGGTCATGGGGTCCGGCCACGTACTGCAGATCGATGGCCTGGGCGGCGGCAATTCGTTGACCAGCAAGGTCGCCCTCGTCGGGCCGCCCAGTCATCCTGAAGCAGATGTCGATTACCTGTTCGCTCAGGTCGACGTAGAGGGCGACAAGGTCGACTTCTCGCCCAACTGCGGCAACATGCTGGCCGCCGTCGGCCCCTACGCCATCGAGACCGGCATGATTGCGCCACAGGGCGACCTGACACGTCTGCGGATTCACAACCTCAATACCCGCACGCTGATCGACAGCCAGGTGCCGACACCCGGTGGCGTGGTGGCCTACCAGGGCGACACGCGCATCAGTGGTGTGCCCGGCGCCGGCAGCGCCATCAAGCTGGGCTTCCTCGGCGCAGTGGGCGCCAAGACCGGCATGATGCTGCCCAGCGGCCGGGTCATCGACATGATTGATGGCATCGAGGTGACCTGTCTCGACTCTGCGACTCCGGTGGTACTTATCGAGGCGGCAAGTCTGGGCTGGGCGGGCAACGAAGCCCCGGCCGAGATGGACGCCAACCGCGAGGCGATGGCACGCCTCGAGCAGATTCGCCTCAAGGCGGGAGAGTTGATGGGCATGGGCGACGTCAGCGGCTCGGTGCTGCCCAAGCCGGTGATTCTCTCCGCCCCGCGCACTCAGGACGGCACGCTGTGCGCCCGTTACTTCGTGCCGCATCGCTGCCATGGTGCCCTGGCCGTCACGGGTGCCATCACGCTGGCCGTTGCGACCAGCATCCCGGGTACCCTGGCCAATCGTGTGGCCCTCGCAGCCGGCACACTGGCACCGGGTAGCCTGGCGGCAAACGTTCATCTGGAACATCCCGCCGGTTTTCTGGATGTCGAGATCGAGCACGCCAATGCCGACCCGATGACCCCCAGCCGTGTGTCTCTGCTGCGTACGGCACGCAAGATCATGAGTGGCGAGGTGTTCTTGAACCTCCCCGACTCGCTGGAAATGCCTGGGCGTGCATGACGACACGCCAGACGACCGCGCTGGCAAGCGCCAGAGGCGAAGAGTTCGTCGACAGGTAACGAGAAGGTACTGCAGTATATTGATTTACAATGAATTTTCGCCAAACGAAATAACCTGACTGCGCCGCCATGCAGATAGCGCATCACTGATCGACAACGCATTCCAACAATAATCAGGAGTCAGACCATGTCCATCATCGTGTCTACCCCCAAGCGCCAGACCCTCAAGCGTCATGCCCGTACCACCGCATTGGCCTTCATGCTGCCTGTCATGGGCTTGATGCCACTGTCCTCAGCCGTTCACGCCGCGGCGGAAGTCCCCGACACCCTGACCTGGACCGTCCCCTTCGGTGTCGGGGGCGGCACGGATGTCTGGGCACGCTTCATGTCCAACTGGGTAACCAAGGACCTGCCGGGCAACCCGGCTGTCGTCATCGACAACGTCCCGGGCGGTGGCTCCATTACCGGTGTCAACCTGTTCAGCAAGCGTGCCGGCGATGACGGCGACGAGCTGGTCGTCACCTCGGCCTCTACCCAGTATCCGGCCATGCTGCGCGATCGTCGCGTGCGCTATGACTATGCCGACTGGGAGCCGATCTTCGCCGCACCGACAGGGGGTGTCGTCTACGCCTCAAGCTCGCTGGGCAAGGACAGCGCCAGTGCGCTCGAGGCCCTCGCCTCCCAGGAAGTGAAGTTCGCCGGCCAGAACCCGACCGGGCTCGAGATGCCGGTGCTGATGGCCTTCGATCTGCTCGATTTCCAGGTCGACCCGGTCTTCGGCATGAAGAGCCGTGGTGAAGGCCGCCTGGCCTTCGAACGTGGCGAAGTCGCCCTCGATTTCCAGACCACCTCCGCCTACAAGAGCAACGTCACGCCGCTGGTCGACGCCGGCCAGGCCGTACCGCTGTTCAGCCTTGGCGTGATGGATGACGAAGGCCATATCGAGCGCGATCCGTCCTTCCCGGACCTGCCGACCTTCTCCGAACTGTATCTGGCCCAGGAAGGCCATTCACGTGACGACAAGGCCTATCAGATCTTCCACAAGTTCTTCGCCTCCGGTTACGCCATGCAGAAGATGCTGCTGGTGCCGAAGGACGTGGACCCCAAGCTGCTGGAGCTTTACCGCCAGGCCGCGCGTGATCTGGCCAAGGACCCCGAGTTCCTCAAGGAGGCCGCTCAGAAGGTCGGACCCTATGGCCTGATGGTCGGCAAGGCCGCCGCGACCCAGCTCCAGGCAGCCATGCAGCTGAGCGAAGCCGAGCATGAATGGGTCAAGAACTGGCTGATGGAACGCCACAATATTCGCCTGCAATCTCGTTGAGGCTCGCAATCACACCCATGACGGTCTGACCCCCGGGTGTGATGGGGACCTACTCACGGGGCTGCCGATCAGTAGCCCCGTGAGCCTTTCACTCCCTGCCTCACCATGCTCTCCCCGGCACCGCCTCTGAGTGTTAGAGAAGCATCTAGAGAAGAACAAGAGGTTGAGTAACGCCATGATCGACACTCTCCTGTCCAGCTTTGGACACGTCTTCACGCTGACGCATCTGCTGTTCATGATGATCGGCATCTTCGTCGGCCTGCTGGTCGGTATCATTCCCGGCCTGGGCGGCATCGCCGGCATGGCCCTGCTGCTGCCCTTCCTCTATGGACTGGACCCGGGCTACGCCCTGGGCATGCTGATGGGCATGGTCGCGGTCATTCCCACCGGCGATACCTTCGCCTCGGTCCTGATGGGCATTCCCGGTTCCAGCGCATCGCAAGCCACGGTGCTGGATGGCTTCCCGCTGGCCAAGAAGGGCCAGGCAGCCCGCGCGCTGACCAGTGCCTTCCTGTCTTCCCTGTATGGTGGCGTGATCGGTGCCATCATCCTGACCGGCTTCATCCTCGTCGCACGCCCCCTCGTACTGGCCTTCTCGTCAGCCGAATTGTTCGTATTGACCTTGCTGGGCCTGACGATGGTGGCGGTGTTGTCCGGCAAGAACCTGTTCAAGGGCACCGCTGCCTGCGGCCTCGGCCTGCTGGTCGGTGCTATCGGCGCCGCACCGGCGACCGGCGAGTACCGCATGAACCTGGACATCGACTACCTGTACGACGGCGTACCGCTGATCGTGCTGGGTCTGGGCATCTTCGCCCTGCCGGAAATCGTCGAGCTGCTGCTGGGACGTGGCAGTATCGCCAAGAACGGCAACACCGACCTGGGCAAGGGCTGGTCTGCCGGCATCAAGGATGTGGTCAAGAACAAGTGGCTGGTCGCGCGCTGTGCCGGTATCGGCAGCCTGATCGGGACCATCCCGGGCCTGGCGGGTTCCGTGGTCGACTGGATCACCTACGGCTTCGCGGTCAAGACCGCCAAGGACCCGAGCCAGTTCGGCAAGGGCGACATCCGCGGCGTCATCGCGCCGGAATCCGCCAACAATGCCTGCGCCTGTGGTGCCATGGTGCCGACACTGCTGTTCGGGGTGCCAGGCTCCGGCACGGCGGCGGTTTTCCTGGGCGGGCTGTTGCTGCTGGGGCTGGAACCCGGCGTGTCGATGATCACCACCAATCTGGACATGACCTACACCATCATCTGGTCACTGGCGCTGGCCAATATCCTGGGCGCGGGCCTGTGTCTGATGCTGGCGCGTCCGATTGCGCAGCTGACGCGTGTGCCCTTCGCCATTCTGGCCCCTGCCATCACCGTACTGATCCTGTTCGCTGCCTATCAGGCCAGCCGCTCGCTGGGTGACTGGGCCGCGCTGGGCATGATCGGCATGATCGGTGTGCTGTTCAAGAGTGCTGGCTGGTCGCGTCCGGCCTTCCTGATCGGCTTCGTGCTGGCACCGGGCGCCGAGAACTACTTCTATCAGAGCATGCAGTTCCACGGCGCCGAAGCCTTCCTGCGCCCGGGCGTACTGATCATCCTCGGCCTGATCCTGCTGGCCTTCTTCCTGCCGGTGATCCGCAAGGCGATCATGCGTCGCCGCCAGACCCATGAAGTGGTCGAGAGCGCGCCGTCTCCACAAGAGGATGTGCTGGAATCGCGTGGCTTCGGTGGCGTCGACTTCCTGCTGCTGTTGATGATGGGCGTTGCCGCCCTGTGGGCGCTCTACGACATCAAGGACCTGATGCCGCTGGGCAAGGCCTTCCCGACGCTGGCCGCCTTCATCACGCTGCTCTCGGTGATCGCCGTGGTCTTCAACGGCTGGCGTCGCGGCATGATTCGCGTCCAGCAACCGGCCTCCAAGGCAGTGGGTGTAATGCTCGGCTTCTTCGTGCTGATCGGCGTCAGTGCGCTGCTGGGCTTCGTCTCCACCGCTGTACTGTTCTGTCTGGGCTTCCAGCTCACCATCGCGCGCAAGTCGCCGCTGTTCGCAGGGCTCTTCGCGCTGGGCGTGGTAGTCTTCCTGCTCGGGATGCAGGCGGCGATGAATCTGCACTACCCGACAGGCCTGCTGGATGACGTGGTGCTGCCGATGATCCCCTTCCTGTAAGGCCATCTGGCATCACCAGTACTCAACTGCCGAGTACAACACACGCAAGCGGGCACCCATCGGGTGCCCGCTTGCGTATTGTGACAACCCCATGCCCACCTCCAGGTGCCCGCCGCCATCACGGCTCACTCGACGCGATGAAACCTGGCTCGTGCCACCTGTGGCGACACCCCGAAATGACGCCGGTAGGCCGTGGCGAAGTTGCAGGCATGGGCATACCCCACCTGATGCGCCACCTGCTGAATGCTCACCCCACGCCGCAAGGCCTGCTCGGCACACCGCATGCGACATTCACGCTGGTAACTGCCCAGTGACTGCCCGAAGGCCTGGCGAAACTTGTGGCGCAAGCCGGAGGGACTCATGCAAGCCAGCCGCGCCAGCTCCTCCAGCGAGTGCGCGCCATGCGGCACGGCGGCAAGACGCTGGCGCACCGCCTCCAGATGTCGACAGGTGCCGTGGGGTCGCGATGGGGACGGTAATGGTGAGGAAGAAAAAGCCGGCACACCCTGCACCTCACCAGCACCCCGCTTGAGTGCTGCCCCCAACAACTGCAGCGCAATCCCCTGCCACTCCAGCATCTCCCCCTCGCAGGCGGTGACCACAGGCGTCTCGCACTCCCCGCGTGCGCCATCACTGCCAGGGACTCTGACACACTCATCCAATTGCTGATGAAGCCAGCCCCCCGGCGTCCAGCCCATCGGTCTGGAAAGGCGCGCGCACGGCAATGCATCCCAGTTCGCCAGCCCGCGTCGCACCTGCAGCGACTGGCTCGCCTCGCCCTCCAGATGCAAGCTCAAGCAGCGCAGGCGACCTTCAGGGTGGTAGCTCTTCAGCGTCGGCGGCGCAGACTGCGTTCTCGCCGGGCGAAAGATTCCCCCCTGCCCCGCGAGCAAGTCGACCCCCACGCCGTCCACGCCTGATAGCGTCAGCCGTCCTTCCAGCACCAGGCAGAGATAGAGGCCCTCGTGAAATTGATGCTGCCCATGATAGGCGCGTGATACCTCGAGATCACACAGCGTCAGATGCGCATCCCGCCAGGGATGCAGCTCCTGCACCTGTCCCTCGCAATGCGGATATTTCGCCATTCGCCAGCCGCGCCGCTCGCTGAGCGGTGCGGGGCTCTGTTGAGGTGGGGCCATGACGCGGCGAGTGGCCCGACTGTCGGCAGTGTCTCCAAGCGGCTGTGACATGTCGCTGCAAATCCCTGCAATGTGAATCCTGATGAAGGCATACCGCTTGCTGCGGATCGCACTGACGGCTGAAGAGTCGAACGGTGCCACTCAACGGCCATGTCAGGCCGAGGCTTTCGAATACGGCCGAGGCAACAAAATACAATGATTACCGAAAGCAAAACAATCTCATTATCATATAAGTATTGCATCTTGTCTCATCTAACGCCCTGTTCTCTTTTGCAGACCTTTTGCATTCTTCTTGCAGCCCTCTTGCATCCCTGGAGTCAACGGCACTTGGCCGCATAGGCTGGCAAGCTTGGCCAGCAGGCTGAAAACTCTGCGAGAATTCACGGGTTTGACAGTGCTGTGCCTTATGTCACTAATGGATGCCTTTCCCCCAAGGAGCACGCCTCATGTTTCTGTTGATCCTGTTTGCCGCCATCGCGATTGGCATCTCATTCGTCTGCTCAGTGCTCGAGGCGGCGCTGCTGTCGCTCTCTCCCAGCTATGTGGCAAGCCTGAGAGATCAACATCCCAAGCGCCACGCCGCACTGGCCAAACTCAAGGACAATATCGACAAGCCGCTGGCCGCCATCCTGACGCTCAACACCATCGCGCATACCGTCGGTGCCACGGGGGTGGGCGCGCAGGTATCGGTCGTCTTCGGGGAAGCCTGGGTCGGCGTGGCCTCGGCGGTGATGACGCTGCTGATCCTGGTGGCCTCGGAAATCATTCCCAAGACCATCGGTGCTACCTACTGGCGTCAGCTGTCGCCGATGCTGCCCGGTGTGCTCAATGCCATGGTCTTAGCACTCAAGCCACTGATCTGGCTGTCTGAGTTGATCACCTCGCGCATCGGCAAGGATGCCCATGACATCGATGTGCGTGGCGAGATCAAGGCATTGGCGCAGATGGGGCTCGACAAGAAAGCCCTGGAAAATGATGAACAACGCGTCATCACCAACATCCTCAATCTGCATGAGATGAAGGTGCGTGACGTGCTGACACCGCGCCCTGTCTGCCAGACGGTCAGCCCCGAGATGAGCGTGGCCGAATTCAATGACCAGCTGACGATCTGGCCCTTCAGCCGCTACCCGGTGATGACCGACGATGAGCGAACGCTGGGCATGATTCACCGGACCGATGCCCATCAGGCAGAGCCCACCACCCCGCTCAAGGACCTGATGCGCCCGATCAGCGAGCTGCACGCCGAAGACAACGTCGAGCATGCCTTTGGGCTCATGCAGCGCGAACGCCAGCATCTGTGCGTGGTCTACGACAACCTGGGCAACTGGCTGGGTGTCATCACGCTGGAAGATGTGATGGAGACGATCCTGGGCGAGGACATCATCGACGAGACGGACAACGTGGCCAATCTGCGCCGCTTTGCCCGCCAGCGCTGGACCAAGCGTATCGGTGCCAACACCTCAAGTTCCCAGCCTTCCACTGCTAAGGCTGCTGGTGAAGATGCTGCCCCGGGTGAAGAAACTGGCTCTGATGAAGGTGCTTTGCCCGTCTACGAGCAATCCGAGAAAGATGCGGGTTCTTCCAAGCACTCTTCCAAAGACTCTGCCAAGAGCCCTGGCGACAGCAAGGGCTAGGTTCCTGCCACTGCGCTTGTGACCCTCTCAGAGGCAAAAGTCCCGTGACAGTCGTGGCCAGACACGACTATCGCGGGACTTTTTTTATAGTCGCTTGTTGAAGCTGCCCGATAACAACTTGATTCCTATTGCGAACTCCCACTCTCAAGCAATCGAATAATTTCTTTCTTCCAATCTCTCGGTAATCAATCCCCGGACTCGGTGCTAACGTTAATCACACACGACGGGCAGAGAACAAACCGAGATAACATAATGATATACAAGAAATTTACGACGTTCCGGGCTGAACAGAAAGGCGCCATTCCTGAAGTAAGAGGCCTATTGGCTCTATCAGGCCACCCGCCAGACCGCCGCCATCAAGCGCTTCCAGAATGCCTATGACAGCGATGTCGAAAACGACATGACCGCCCAGCGCAGCTGGGACCAGATCGTGATCGACGTCCAGTCCATTGTTTGAGAATACGTCCTGCAACGTAAGCAAGGATGCCCTTTCGGGGAGTGGCAACACTCCCTCTTTTTGGATTCTCCCACCCCTATTTTGGAGCCACACCATGCATATCGATGACCACTCCCTGTGCAACGACTTCCCTCAGCAACGTGATCTCATTCTGCGCCTGATCAATGGCAATGAAGAGTTTGCCCGCATCGCGGAAGCCTATACCCGTATCGATATCGAGATTCACGCCCTGGAAGTCGATGAATCGCCGATCGGCGATGACTCCATGCACCAGCTCAAGCACCAGCGCAGCCTGCTCAAGGATGGTCTGTACGAGCGAATGATGGCGGCTGAGTAAAGCGACGACTGCTCATTACCTGGAAATAGCGGCCGATTATTATCCATCGGCTTGTGTGATTGACTACCTCTCTCAATAGATTGCCTGATCAGCTGGCCTTTGCAGGCTGGCTACTCTTTTTTCGGATATATAAATGCTGCACACCCCCCTTTACCGGACGATTCCATTTATCCAGATAATCCAGTCCCTGGATCAAGACTCCAAGCTTGCTGGCCCCATGATCAGACGGTTTGAAGTCGGGCATCTTCTTCTTTAGATAACTTCCTACTGCTGATAAGGAAGTCCAGCCATCTTTCTGCTGCAGTTCATTCACCGCATTCAAGATATGCGACCTCAACTGCCTCTGTGCCTTGGTCGGCTTGACGAGGGCTACCGGCTCAACAGCCGGCTTGCTGACTGGCATGGCCGGGACGGGCTTCTCAGCCACCTTGCGCAGGCCTTCGCTGTAGATGAACGTGTCACAGGCAGACACGAAGGGCTGAGGCGTCTTGTCTTCACCGAAGCCATACACCAGCATGCCGCTCTCTCTCAAACGAGCCGCGAGGCGCGTAAAGTCGCTGTCCGAAGAGATGAGGCAGAACCCCTCCACGTTCCCCGAGTACAGCAAGTCCATGGCATCGATGATCAACGCAGAGTCAGTCGCATTCTTGCCCTGGGTATAGCTGAACTGCTGAACCGGATGAATGGCATGACGCAGAAGATGCTCTTTCCAGGGCGCAAGATTCGGCGTCGTCCAGTCTCCGTAAGCCCGCTTGATGGTGCTGACCCCCAGCTTTGAAATCTCTGCCAGCAGCGCTTCGCAGATAGCAGCCTGCGCATTGTCAGCATCAATAAGTACCGCCAATCTATTGCGTCCAATCTGTGACATGTATCGCTCCATGATGTACGTCACTGAAATCCTGTTATCTCTCCTTGGGATAATATGTCATGTAATGACCTTGATGATCACCAGATACGTCATGGCCTTGGCAAACACCTCCTAGCCGGTTTCAAATCCCTCTATCAAGGCATCCATCAGCACCCTCACCCGCCGAGGAAGAATCTGCGTCTCCGGGCGGACGATGTATATGCTGGTATCTGCGCCGTCCCCACGTATGTCTTCCAGCAGCGGGATCAAGCGCCCGGAAGCCAAGTCATCGGCAATGAGGTAGTGCGGCAGACAGGCAATGCCGCGGCTGCCCAGACAGGCGGCGTGCAGCGTTTCCAGAGAATTGGAGAGGAAGCCACAACGCATGTCGGGCAACGACGTGAGCCCCCAGGCATTGAAGCCGCCGGGGAGATTCAGGATCAGGCTGACATGCTCCGCCAACTCCGGTACTGAGCGCGGCGTGCCATGGCTTGCCAGATAGTCCGGCGATGCACAGATGACGCGATGGTTGGTGGCCAACCGCCTGGCGATCAGGCCGAGCTCGGGCTGTGTGGTGCTGCGTATCGCCAGATCCATCCCTTCATGGACCAGATCGACCACTGCGTCCGACAGCGTCAGGTCCACGATCACCTCGGGATAGCGCTCCATGAAGCGCAACAGCAGGGGCATCACCTGCCGCTTGCCCAATGCATGGGAACACGAGAGGCGAATGCGCCCCTTGAGCGCGCCACTACCTTCGGCAATCTCCTGCTCGACATGGCGCAGGCGCTCCTGCAACTCCCGCGTCTCCAGGGCATAGAGCTGGCCTGCTTCACTCAGGCGCATCCGCCGAGTGGAGCGAATCAGCAACTGGGCACCAAGACGCTGCTCCAGCTGCGCGATGCGCTTGCTGATCGCCGAGTGGGTAATGCTAAGCTGGCGCGCCGCCCCGGTGAAGGTGCCGGCGTCGACGACGGCGTGAAAGATGTCGAGATCCGTATGCGGTTTCATATGTTCCATTGGCTCACGAATGCTGTGCGCACACAACGGATTATCACCAGACACTGCACATGACATCATGTCATCTGTTCCTTATGAGCCATATTCACCCCCCCAACGAGACATCCCCCATGACAGACCAGCCGACAGCTTCCGCCCTGTTCACGCCCTTCACGTTGCCAAGCGGCCGGGTGCTCGCCAACCGAATCGTCAAGGCTGCGATGTCGGATTCCCTCGGCGATGGCACGGGACATCCCAGTGAGGCACAGCTGCGCCTTTACGAGCGCTGGGCAGAGGGCGGCGTGGCGGCATCACTGGTCGGCGAGGTACAGCCTGACCACCAGCATGCCGAGAAACCCGGCAATCTGGTGCTCAACGCACAATCCGATCTCGCGGCCTTCACGCAACTGGCCCAGCGCGGTCAACAGCACGGTGCAGACCTCTGGCTGCAGCTCGGACACGCCGGTGCGATGGCCTACCCACCGACCAGCACGGCGCATGGCCCCAGTGCACTGGATATTCCCGGGCTACGTTGCGAAGCCATGAGCCTGGAGGCCATCAAGGCACTGCCTGCTGCCATGGCAACGACGGCTCGCCTGGCCCGTGACGCCGGATTTGGCGGGGTACAGGTGCATGCGGCACACGGCTTCCTGCTCAGCCAGTTTCTGTCTCCCCTCTTCAATCAGCGCACGGATGACTACGGCGGTAGCCTCGACAACCGCATGCGGCTGATGCGTGAAGTGATCATTGCCGTGCGTGAGGCCGTCGGCCACGACTACCCAGTCATGGTGAAACTCAACTCCAGTGACCAACTGCAAGGCGGTTTCGAGGAGTCCGAAGCGCTGCAGGTGATAGCGGCACTCGATGAACTGCCCATCGATCTGATCGACATCAGTGGTGGCACCTACTTCCCCGGCGCGAGCTCCGCGTCGGATGCCAGCGCCAGCGGCCCCTACTTCATCGAATTCGCCAAGCGTGCACGCGAGATGACGACCCTGCCCTTGATGGCAACCGGCGGCTTCAAGACACTCGCGCAGGCCGAAGACGCCGTGGCACAGGGCGCCGTCGATCTCGTCGGTCTGGCCCGCCCACTGGCGCTGCACCCGTCCCTGCCCGCCCTCTGGCAGGACGGAGAATGTCTCGCGCCGGAATTCCCGCGTTTCAGCACGCCGCCGGAAGGCGGTGTGACAGCCTGGTACACTTTGCGCCTGACGCAGCTGGGTGAGGATCGTGAGCATGAATCACTGGGCGAACTGGAGACGGTGCTGGCCGACTATGAAGCCCGCGACGCCGCGCGCGCCGAGACCTGGAACGCGCACTTCTCGAACTGAGACGTTTTCAGTAGGACAGACGCAGAACGCCGCAGCGCTGACGCTGCGGCGTTCATGTTTCAGCCCCTTGCAGTGATGCAAGTCAGGTCGTGGGAAACCGCACCAATGAAGCGTCTTCAGGCAGCGTTGTGCACACTGACTGAAGGCGCTTCACTGCCGCCCCTGTTTCCCTGCGACTTGCCCTGGCGCTGATAGCTGCCCTTGCCCTTGCGCGCCTTCACCACACGTTGCTTGAACATCGGGGTACGCAGCACTGCCTTGAGGGCGTTGTCCTGCACCTTGCGCTTGTGAGTCATGGTGTCTTCTCCTGTAGCTTCTCTATCACACCCAGTATACGCCCTTTCGGCATGTAAAGTGATCAACCTCCGCTTGCCCTCTCGTCGCTGGCTTGGCGAGTGAACACCAGCAGATACTCTAGAAATTCCTCCAGCGAGAATCATTCCATAATCTGTCACCCTTTTCCCTTCGGCCCCTGGATCTTTCTCCATTCACCCGCCACTCACTACTCTGATACCAATCCTCCATCCTTCGCATTCCCTTGTTTATCCCAAACCTCAAAATTACGAGCACCTACCTGCTTGACGAACAGGCTATCCCCCTCCAGCCGCTTGACTCGGCATGCCTTGAAAAGTCAAAAACTCATCCAACTTGGAATCGGCATTGCAACACGGAAATCTTCTTTCTTTCTACACAGAAAACAAGCCAGTTTTTTCACAGATAACAAGCTGGACAATTCCATGCAAAACCACCCCAGAAATATAAAAATATCATCTAAATCAATAATTTGAACAAAAACCACCGCAACCATGAGCCAACAAACCACATCCTTCTTCCTGACCGTTGTAAAGAGATACAACCTAAAACAATCTTGCCACTAAAGTCTAAATACTCTCGTGATCGTGTACACTTCATACACTCATAATCAATGCTTCACATTTGAGATGACGCATCATTTCTGCGAGGATGCCCCACGTTCCGTGAGCCGCAGGATGCCCTCAAGGCAAGAAAAATACGGCTTCCGTGTTCAGGTTCAGCGAAATGACAAGTGGCCAGTCAACTGGATTTCTTACCTTTCCAGGCCACCCAAGCGCTGGATAATGTTCATTATTATCGCGTTCCACTACATAGGAAAAAGCACCTGGTCAACACGACATCCCGCAACACGGGGTTCACGGAACATGACGTCTCATTACAGTCTCAACAGGAAATACCCATGACAAAACGCATTGCGATCATTGGCGCAGGGCCGAGTGGCCTGGCACAGCTGCGCGCCTTTCAATCTGCCGCTGACAAGGGTATCGATATTCCCGAGATAGTCTGTTATGAAAAACAGAGTGACTGGGGTGGCCTGTGGAATTACAGCTGGCGCACCGGTCTCGATCAGAATGGTGAACCCGTCCACGGCAGCATGTATCGCTACCTGTGGTCCAACGGTCCCAAGGAATGTCTGGAGTTCGCGGATTATTCCTTCGAGGAGCATTTCGGGCATCCCATCGCCTCGTACCCGCCACGTGCGGTGGTCTTTGACTACATCAAGGGTCGGGTCGAGAAGGCAGGCGTGCGCAAGTACATCCGCTTCAACTGCCCGGTGCGCCACGTCAGCTTTGACGACACCCGCGAGCAGTTCACCGTCAGTGTCCATGATCTGCAGGCCGATGCGGTCGTTCAGGAGCAGTTTGATCACGTCATCGTCGCTTCCGGCCACTTCTCGACTCCCAACGTGCCGGAATTCCCGGGGTTCTCGCAGTTCAATGGCCGTATTCTCCACGCTCATGACTTCCGCGACGCGCTGGAATTCAAGGGCAAGGACCTGCTGCTGATCGGCAGCAGCTACTCTGCCGAAGATATCGGCTCACAGTGCTACAAATATGGCGCTCGCAGCATCACCACCAGCTATCGCACCGCCCCGATGGGCTTTGCCTGGCCGGACAACTGGGAAGAGAAGCCGCTGTTGCTCAAGGTGGACCGCGACACTGCCTATTTCCGCGATGGCACCAGCAAGAAAATCGATGCCATCATCCTGTGTACCGGCTACCTCCACCACTTCCCCTTCCTGGATGAGCCACTGCGCCTCAAGACAGGCAACCGCATGTGGCCGCTGGGTCTCTACAAGGGCGCTGCCTGGGAAGCCAACCCACGCCTGTTCTATCTCGGCATGCAGGACCAGTGGTACACCTTCAACATGTTCGATGCCCAGGCATGGTGGGTGCGTGACGTGATTCTCGGGGAAATCGCGCTGCCCAGCCGCGAGGCAATGCAGGCGGATAGTCAGTCATGGCGTGACAGGGAAGAGACTCTGGACAGTGATGAATCAATGATCCTGTTCCAGGGCGATTACGTTAAGTCACTGATCTCGGAGACGGATTATCCGAGCTTCGATATCGACGGCGTCAATCGCACCTTCCTCGAGTGGGAACATCACAAGCATGAGAACATCATGACGTTCCGTGATCACTCCTATCGCTCGCTGATGACCGGCACACTGGCCCCTCCTCATCACACGCCCTGGCTCGACGCGATGGATGATTCACTGGAAGCCTTCCTGGCGCAGCCCGACAAGAGCGCCAGACAAACGGGCGACGACAGAGCTACCACCGCGCAGCTCACGACTGACGACGCCTGAGCAGGCCGTCGCAGCAAGCAGCCGTCTGAGCGAGCAAGCCATCTGAGACGACGAGCTTCCTGATCCGCCAGGCAACGATGCCGCCGAGTCATGACACGACTCGGCGGCATCGTTCTATCACTTCACAAGTACAACAGCTCACACGTGCAGCAGCTCACACGTGCATGAGTGAATCAGAGCAAGCTGCGCAAAGGCCTGCGCCTTGCGGCCGCCCTGCTCACGCCCTATACCGCTTCGCGACTGTCGCTGCTTGGCATATCGCAAAGTGATATCAACGCCTGCGGCTGCGCGATGACCCGCTCCGGCGCCATGCTAGCCAGGCGCTCGGGGCTCTGCCATCCCCAGCTGACCGCAGCGGCACGACACCCCGCCTCGTGCGCGGCGCGAATGTCGCTGACGGCGTCGCCCACCATCCAGCTGCGCTCCACCGCCACTTGCGGCGCTGCCAACAGACGCGCCAGCTTGGCCCCCTTGCTGCCCGCGATCTCACCGCCCAGCACCTGTGACACGCAGTCCGCCAGACCGGCGGCGACGAGCGTGGCACGAATCATCTCGCTGTGATTGGCCGACAGCACCATGACGTCGCCCTGTTCGGCGAGTGCCGACAAGGCCTCGCGCATGCCGGTGAAGACCGCCGGCGGCGTCGCCTGGCGGGTATAGGCAAAGACATGTGCGGCAAAGCGCGCGACGGCCTCGCCCGTAAAGCCCTGCACACGCGCCATCTCCTCGAAGGTCACGTTGTCCAGCGACTCCCAGCTATCGCGTTCCAGCACGATCGTCCGCCCTTCCAGATGCGCCGCATGTGTGCAGGCCTTGAGGCACAGTGTCAGGCTATCAGCAATCACACCATCAAAATCAAAGACATATAGCGCCTTGTTCATTCTTTTGCTGCCTCAGCTGCCTGCAAGGTATTGCTCAACGGCTCGCGCTCGCGAGTCGGAATCCGCTCATCGCGCTGTAGAGCGATCAATTCATCGAGCGCCTCGAGCGACTGGGCGGCCTCGAGCGTGTCGTGGAAGAAATAGCGGCGACTGTCATCCATGTAGAGGTGCAGGTGATTGACGACCTGCTCCTCGCCTATCATCAGCACGCCATAGGCCGGCGGCTCATGACTGCCGGCGAGACAGTCCGCCGCGGAGACCAGATCCAGCCCGACCTGATGATTGACGCCCGGCAAGGTCGAGAACGAGAGCCCCCGCCAGACACCGCTGGCCGGACGATGCACATGCCCGAACAGCAAGTGCTCGACGTTGCCATGCCGCTGGATCACCTCATGCAGCGCCTGTGGATTCTGCAAGCGGATGTCGTCCATATAACGGATGCCGAGGGCCATGGGCGGATGATGCAGCGCCAGCAGGATACGGCGATCGTGATGCGCGGCCAGACAGGCATCCAGCCACGCCAGACGGGACTCGCACAGCAGACCGCCATGCTCCCCCGCGACGGCTGAATCGAGCATCACCAGCACGCAATCATCGGCGTCGGGGCCGAAGGCATGCGCATACTGTACGAAGCCATCGTCATCACAGGGCAGCTCCGGGAAGGCGGTCTGCAGAGTCTCACGCGCATCGTGATTGCCCATGCCGAGGAAATACGGCATCGACAGTTCTTCCAGTACCTCACGCAGCGCATGGAAGGCGGCCGGCTCACCGCGATCGGTCAGGTCACCGCTGATGATCACGCCCTGAGCATCGCCATGGTGCAGATTGATATCGGCGACGGCAGCCGCCAGCCGTGCACGTGGGTCCAGCCCGTAAAGTCGCTTGTCAGGAGCGACCAGATGGGTGTCGGTCAGATGAATCAGTTTCATGCTTTCGCGCGTTCCATGAATGCCACCTTGAGGGGCCGCCATTATCAAGCTCTCAGGTGACGACTGCATGACGCGCACCACGCTCTCTTCGCGCAAAGTCGTTCGGGCTTCACGTAAAGTCGTTCGGGCTTCGCGCAAAGTCACTCGGGTGCATGACACCTATCAAAAACGCCGCAGCGCTGAGCGCTGCGGCGTTTGATGTGTCATTGGCAAGCACCGTTGGCAAGCACCTAGTGCCCGCGCAAGGGTCGTGATCCTCGGAGGGTCAAGGCGTCTTCTTGCTCTCGAAGGATGCTTTCTCGTGACGCAGGATGTTGGCGCTCAGCGCAATGCAGACGCCAGCGGCGACCAGCAGGCACACCGCTACGGCGCCAGAGTTGCTGAAGAAGAAGGCGTAGTTGCCAGCGTGTACCACAGTATCGACAGTTTCCATTGCAAGGCTCCTTGCGAAAGCGAATATCGGTTGGCTCTACCAGTACTGCAATAACGGGGCCAGTCAGCTCTTATCTCGACATCATCTCGACAGACCGGCCCCTTCAGAAGGTGCGCCGGGACTCAGCTACCAAGGCTCAGCTGATGTCCGGACGCTTGTCCATTGGCGCCGCGACCACCCCACCGGAACGAGCCGGTACACTGGAAGATGACTCGGTTGCCATGCTCTCCGGGTAGGCCTTGGCCGGGACTTCGAACAGATCCAGTCCGAGCACTTCGACATGCGGCGGCACACGCAGCAGATTGAGCTTCTTGAGCACGTAGGCGACACCCCAGCCCGGCACGAAGCCCGTCACTGCCATCACGACTGCGCCAGTCAGCTGGCCGGTGAAGGAGATGTCCGGCACGCCTTCGCCGACATTCGGGAAGCCAGCGGCGAAGACACCCACCAGTACCACGCCGTAGAAGCCGCAGAAGCCATGCACCGCGAAGGCGCCGACGGAGTCATCCAGGCCACGCTTCTCGAGCAGCGCGCCGATCTTCGGCATCAGGGCGCCACCGGTGACCGCCAGCACGAAGGCCAGCCCCGGATTGTAGAGATCCAGCCCCGCCGCGACGGTGATGATGCCGCCCAGTGCACCGGACATGGTCCAGAACGGGTCACGCGAGGACAGATAGGCGCCGATCACGCCGCCACCGAAGCCCATCAGGGTATTGAAGGCGAAGGCAGAGAGGTTGGTGCGGTTGCCGTAGATGGTGGTCCAGCCGATATCACCGGTATTGAAGATGATGCAGCCGCCCAGGAAGCCGAAGAACCCGACGATGATCAGCATCAGGCCGATCAAGGTCATCGGCATGTTGTGCGGCGCGATCACCTGCGGCTTGCCATCGTCACTGTACTTGCCGATACGCGCGCCCAGATTGAGCAGCACGCCCAGCGCGAAGAAGCCGGCCACGGCATGCACCACACCGGCGGCGCCGACATCGTGGTAGCCCAGCTTGTGCAGCATCCAGCCATCCGGGTGCCAGCCCCAGGCGCCCGCCATGATCCAGACACCCGCGCCGAGAATCACCGCCAGAATCAGGAAGGCCCCCAGGCGGATGCGTTCGATCACCGCCCCCGAGAGGATGGAGCCGGTGGTCGCTCCGAACAGGGCAAAGGCGGCGAAAAAGATGCCGGTGCCCATGTCATCGGCGTCGGGTCGCATGCTCGCGCTCCACGGCAGAGCGGCGGAGGCCTCGATGGGGATCAGCCCGTTGGGGAAGGCGTTGTAGATCCACCAGCCCACGAAGTAGAAGGCGGGGATGATCGAGGCCAGCGTCAGCACGTTCTTCATGCCGGATGCCAAGGCATTCTTGGAACGGGAGGCACCTATCTCGTAGGCCAGAAAGCCTGCATGGATCAGGAACATGATGGCGGTACACCACCAATAGAACACCTCGATGTTCATCGCCTGATGCATATCCAATATGCTTTGCAACGTCTTTTCATCCATCGTCTTTTCTCCTTTACCGGAGCCTGTGGATCAGCGCGCTTCACTGTGCAAGCGACACTGCCCGTCCGGGGGTTGTTGTTGTTTTTCAAGGGGACCTGCTGGATAAAGCAAGCGACATGCCAGATGATCAAAATTGACCACCCTCAGCAACTCTCTGTTTTCACTGAATTATTCTTGGAACCGAGAACTCCTCTTCAGATATGAAGCCCCTGAAGCCTTCCCTGCGAGGAGGATGGGCATTATTGAGGCATGCCGGTCACGGCATGCACCGAGAGATGACTTGCAGGGCGCTGCATATACGCAAGTCGTTGCTCGCGACTCCTCTCTCATGCTCCCCCTCATTACAGCAGGATCAGCTACGCACCTTGAGGCGCTCAGGGTCATGGAAGGGCAATGTCACCACCTCTGCGGCGAGGCGCTTCTGATGGCCATCCAGCTGGCCGATCTCGAGCTGGGTACCCGGGCTTGCGAAGTCCGGCGCCAGGCGACACATCGCGATGGAGCGACCGAGCAGCGGCGACTGGGTGGCACTGGTCACCACGCCCACCGGATAGCGGCCGTGATAGACGAGATCGCCATGGCTGACCAGCTCGCTGCTGGCCACCTTCAGGCCCATCACACGATGCCGTGATTCCGGCGTCTCGCGTTGCAGCGCTGCCCGCCCGACGAAGTCATCCTCCTTGCTCTTCATCGGCACGGTGAAGCCGATGCCCGCCTCATAGGGGGAAGTCTGCGGGCAGAATTCATGGCCGGCGAAGATCAACCCCGCCTCGATTCTCAGCATGTCGAGGGCATCCAGTCCCAGTGGCGCGATGCCATGAGGCTCACCCGCCGCCCAGATCGCCTCCCACACGGATGGGGCGTCCTTGGGATGACACCAGACTTCATAGCCGAGCTCACCGGTATAGCCGGTACGCGACACCATCAGCGGGATGCCATCCGGGCCCGACAGACGACCGATCATGAAGCGGAACCAGCCCAGACCTTCGACGTCCGGCTGGGTACGCGCGTTCCAGATCAACGGCGCCAGCACCTCACGACTCTTCGGCCCCTGCAAGGCGATGTTGTGCAGCTGATGGGTGGAATCACGCACCGTGACGCGATAGCCCTGGCGCTGGGCAAGGTCCCTGAGCCACTGGCCGCTGGCCGGATCACCACAGATCCAGCGGAAGGTCTGCTCGCCCATGCGGAACAGGGTACCGTCATCGAGCATGCCGCCGGTTTCCTGACACATGGCCGAGTACACCACCTCACCAATGGAAAGCCGTCGCACGTTGCGGGTCAGTGCATATTGCAACAGGCGTTCGGCGTCCGGTCCGGCGACCTCGAACTTGCGCAGTGCCGAAAGGTCCATCATCGCGACCCGCTCGCGGCAGGCCAGATACTCGGCCCGCGCGCCCCACCCTTCGTAATGGGTGGCCAGCCAGTAGCCGTGGTAATCGATGAACTGCTTGGTCAAGGCGGACGTGCAGGGGTGAAAGGCGGTGGGCAGTGTCATGCGCGGCAATTCCTCGGGCCGGTTGCGATAGGCGATACCGCGGGGGAAGTCATGTTCAGCGGCGTAGATACGCACATGGATATCGGTCGGCACCCAGCCATTGGCGGCATCGATGTCGTCCGGGCAGGCCGATGAGGCACAGATGAGGTCACGGTCGGCGCGCAGCAGCACATAGTCACCGGGACGCGACCAGGGCTCATCCACCGCCAGGGTGCCGCAGGGCTCGACATAGGCATTGAAGAAGAAGTTGATCGCCGGCCAGCTGGCGCGCTGTCGGATGCCGTGAGACGCGGACAGGGCGTTGTTGAAGTTGATCGTGCAGCTATCGTGGCCGAAGTAGCCGTGGTGCTCGTAATACTGCGGCGAACAGGCAAGCATGAAGCTGTCATGGCGGCCCACCGTGTCCTGTACCACCTCCAGCATCGGGTGCATGTGCTGATCGAAGAACACTGAATAAAGCCCCGGATTTGGCATGCAGTGGCCGGACAGGCTGCGCGTGGCACCGCCATCCAGTCCCAGCTCCTCGCCCTGTGCCCAGGCATTGGCATCGAAGGCCACGAAGTCAGAACACTGACGACCGGCGACATCGATGATCTGGATCCACTCGCCCTGCTTGACCTCATAGACCTGAGCCGTGCCTGACGAGACCCTGACCTCCTGCTTGATCGGCGCCAATGGCACTGGCAGCTGCTCCTGCCCCACCAGCCCCTCGCAGAAGTGCGCGACCTCAAGCTCAGTGGCCAGATGCTTGCCATCTAGCAACATATCATTGCCGGGGGCCAGCAGAATCAGGCGCGCGGCTGGCGCTTCACGCGGCCAGCGAATCTCGGCCGGCAACCCGGCGGCTGACAGGCTCTGCCACTGCGACAATGGCACCTGCGCGACTCCCAGCGCTGCCAGACGCTGCTGGGTGAACGGGCTTCGTGCCTGCTCGGCCCCACCCTCTTCTCCCCCTTGTGGCTGGCTGGCAAAGGCATGTTCTTCCAGACAGGTAATGCTGGCGTAGCGCGCGAGTGTCACTGCATCGACGGTATCTGCAGCCTTTCCAGCGTCTGCTTCTCCAGCCTCACTGTTCTGTCCCTCCCGCCCCCCTGGCGGCAATAGCAGCCACTCGCAGGCCTGGGCCCCATCGGCAGATGACACCTGCACGCTGTCTCCCGGCGACAGCTCCAGCGCCAGCGCATCCAGCCCGGGTATTCGGTAACGATACGGCTGGCACGGCGTGGCAGCGGGTATCTCGACTGCAAGCTCCATCGTGGTGATACCTCTTGTTGTCATGGCAAGTGGGTTCGGCGTTGCACACGTGATGGGGCGAAGCAGCTCCCCGATGTACCTGGATGGTGCATGCCCCCTTCTGTGACGCACCACGTTCTTCATGGTTAATTAAATTTACTCACAGTAGAGGCGCCGACAATCCATCAAGAGAGGTACCCATGAAGGGGTAAGCCGTTCACTGGCATGAAGCTTGCTGGTGTGACACTCGAATCAGGGCGCGCCGCAGGGGCGGCGAAACGACAGAGGAACTCGCATGGCACTCAGTCTCGGCGCATCGAAGGCAGGCAAGGCACCTGCATTGCAAGGGATAGCCCATCGCCTTGAAGCCCAGCGCGCACGAGCCTGTCCCGCCGGTGCCGAGCCTCCCGTTCATCCTGCTGCCATCCCGCCGTCTGCTCCGCGTGACACGCACCACCTCGATGCCATTACCTTGCACATCGCTACCTGCGCTGACCTCAAGGAGGCGTTGCCATCCGTGCTGAGAGAGCTGCTGGACATGCTGAACGGCTGTCTTGACAGCGGTGCGGCTCACTTCGCGACTGGCGAACTCTGTGTCGTGCATCGCGCCCTCGGTCTGGCGACCCATGAGGTGATTTCCCCTATTGGCCTCGCCCTGCCAGTCGCTACGCGTGAGAGATTGCAGGAAGTCGTCAGGGATATCGGTCGCGATCCCGGCGCCCGACAGCAGGTGTCTGACATGGACGGCACGCCAGGTGGCGTGCTGATCGCCCTCACGGACGACACTGATAGAGGGGAGACGGGCAGAGGGGAGACGAGCGATGACTGGTTGTGGCTTGGAGAGCCGACAGCCGCAGTCATCGAATCAGGGCTGGCGAACGTCGTCATCAATACCCTGAGCCGTGGCCTGGCACTGCATCAGCAGCAACAGGCGCGTCATGCCGAAGACACGAAATCAGCGGTGGCGCAGGCACTGAAGAACGAACGCCGACATCTGGCCGCGGAGCTGCACGACACCCTCGCCCAGGAATTGAGTTATCTGCAGATGCAGAGCGCACGCCTGACTCGCGCCGCTCGTCATGCGCCACAGGACGTGCAGGCACTGGCCGAGGACGTGCATACCCAGGCCCGGCGCGCCTTCCGCCAGACCCGGGAACTGATCAACGGTGCGCACGCCACCTGGGGAGACGCGCCGCTGGCCTGTGTGCTGGACAACTTGATCGAGGAATTCGAGACACGCTCGGGGATGGTGTTCGAGCTCGACAACCGCATCCAGTCGCTGCACCTCCCCGATGCCCAGGCCCTGCAGGTGATGTTCATCGTGCGCGAAGCGATGACCAACAGCGTGCGCCATGCCCAAGCCACCCACCTGCGCCTGCAATTGCTCTACCAATCCTCTGGGCATCCACCGGCGGCGCGAGTGTTGCTGACCGTCGAGGACAACGGCTGCGGCTTTGACCCTGCTGACATCGCCCCCGCCCATTTCGGACTGGGCATCATGCAGGATCGCGCACACCAAATCGGAGCCGACTTCGCCATTACCCAACCCCGCCAGGGCGGTACCCGCATGACACTGAGCTGGGAGCGCCGCGACACATGACCGTGACTCGCCAGTCATCCTCGACACACCAGATGCCCTCGACACCCCCGACCAGAGTCGTGCTCGTCGACGACCACCCGCTGTTTCGGCGCGGGCTTGCCGAGCTTTTGAGTGAAGGTGACCTGTTCGAGGTCGTGGCCGACTTCGATGACGGCACCGACCTGCTTGATGCCCTGCCCACCCTCTCCCCGGAGCTGGTGATCGTCGACTGGCAGATGCCGCAGCTTGATGGCCTAACCCTGATGCGCCATCTCAAGCAGCGTGATGCCGCTCTCAAGGTTGTGCTGCTGACCGCATCCGACGACAGCCGCCACCTGCTGGATGCCATCCAGCAAGGGGCGGATGGCTACCTGATGAAGGACACCGACCCCGAACGCATACTCGAGCGCCTACAGGCCGTGGTCGACGGCAAGCTGGGGCTGGAAGAAGAGACCTTGCTGCTGCTGGCCAGACGCCTGCAGCAGGATCACCGCCAGCGTGAACAACACTCGCAAGCACAAACGCATAAACAGGAGCGGGAGCAGGAGCGGAAGCAGGCCGAGGCGCTGCCCGCCGCGGCGAATGTCCCTGCTGGCTCCACGCCCGACGGGGCCCCCGCACTCGACCGACCCACGACAACTGACTGGCCCACGACAGCTGACTGGTACGAAGGCCTGACCGAGCGTGAACGCGATACCCTCAAATGGATCGGGCGCGGCCTCAGCAACAAGTTGATTGCCCGCGAACTGGGCATCAGTGACAGCACGGTGAAGGTCTACGTCAAGAATCTGCTGCGCAAGCTGAACCTGCATTCACGACTGGAGCTGGCCGCCTGGGTCTACGCCCACCCGCTGACGCCAGCGAGTGATGCCAGCCGAGCGCCCCCCAAGGACGCGACAAGCGCCAAGGAGGCCATGACACGGCCCGAAAAGGAGAGCCTGCGATGATGCGCTTTCTTGAACAGTTCGCCTCCGCCTCGATTGCCTCGACCGCATCGACTGCCTCGCCCTTCAGCGCACAGGCAATTCTCGATGGCCTGAGTGATGCCGTGCTGGTAGTGGATGCCGACAGTACCCTGCTGTATGCCTCGCGCGGCTGGCAGGCCCTGAGCGGACACGAAGCGGATGGCCCACGAGAAGACACGCCAACCGCCCCTCGGGCGCAGGGACACGGCACGGCAGCGCAGCGCTTGCGGGAAGCATTGCACCCCGCGGATCAATCGCGCTGGGACATGCTCGCCCGCCACGTCTCACGCCGCGAACGCCCCGACTGCTGGCGATTGCGCATCATGGGGGCAGACCATCACTATCGCTGGTGTGAAGTACGCAGCCAGTCACTTTCGCTGGCATCGCCCTGGCCCGCCACGCTCACTGTGCATGACATCAGCGAGCGCGTGCAGCAGGAGCAGATCGACGCCGCCAACCTGCGCAGCCTGACACGGCTGATCAAGGGGCTGCCCGCAATGGTCTATCGCGCGCGCAACAACCGCCACTGGTCGATGGAGTACATCAGTGACGGCTGCCTGGCCATCACCGGCCTCAGCCCCCAGCAACTGCTCGATCATCCCTCCCTCACCTACGGGGAGATGATCCATCCCGAAGATGCTGATCGCGTGTGGGAGCAGGTGCAGTCAGCCCTAGAGGCCCGCACCCCCTTCACCCTCGCCTACCGCATTCACCATCGCGACGGCGACGTGATCCAGGTACAGGAAAAGGGCCATGGCATCTATTCACCTGACGGCACACCGCTGGCCGTGGAAGGCATCATCTTCGCCGTCGACACCTCGGGCCTGGCAGAGGATGCTGCATGATCCGCAGGGCATGGTATCGATATCGCATACCCCTTTATGGCTACCCTTTCCGAGCAATGTGCAGCCGGACCACATCTCGCTAGCCTGTTTCGTTGTCAGCGTTTCACGACGTCATCACGTCCTGAAGCCCCGGATAACGCATGAAGACACAACAAGAACAGGAAGGTATCCATGACCCAACGTATCGCGATCATCGGTGCAGGACCCAGTGGCCTGGCTCAGTTACGTGCCTTTCAATCCGCCGCCGACAAGGGCATCGAGATTCCCGAGATTGTCTGTTACGAGAAGCAGGATGACTGGGGTGGTCTGTGGAATTACAGCTGGCGCACCGGGCTGGATGCCCACGGCGAGCCGGTTCACGGCAGCATGTATCGCTACCTGTGGTCGAACGGTCCCAAGGAGTGTCTCGAGTTCGCCGACTACTCCTTTGAAGAACATTTCGGGCGCCCTATCGCCTCCTATCCGCCGCGCGCCGTGCTGTTCGACTACATCAAGGGACGTGTCGAGAAGGCCGGCGTGCGCAAGTACATCCGCTTCGGCTGCCCGGTGCGCCAGGTCACCTTCGATGATGCCAGCCAGCAATTCACGGTCAGTGTGCATGATCAGTCGCTCGATCTGGTGACCAGCGAAGAGTTCGACCACGTCATCGTGGCCTCCGGACATTTCTCGACACCCAATGTGCCGGAATTCCCCGGATTCTCGAGCTTCAATGGCCGCATTCTGCATGCGCATGACTTCCGCGATGCACTGGAATTCAAGGGCAAGGATCTGCTGTTGCTCGGCAGCAGCTATTCCGCCGAAGACATAGGCTCCCAATGCTACAAGTACGGTGCGCGTAGCATCACCACCAGCTATCGCACCGCGCCGATGGGCTTCAAGTGGCCGGATAACTGGGAGGAAAAACCGCTACTGGTGAAGGTCGATCGTGATACCGCCTATTTCAGTGACGGCAGCCACAAGCGAGTCGATGCCATCATCCTGTGCACCGGCTACCTGCATCATTTCCCGTTCCTCGAGGAGTCACTGCGCCTCAAGACCCAGAACCGCATGTGGCCGCTGGGGCTCTACAAGGGCGTGGTGTGGGAAGAGAACCCGCGCCTCTTCTACCTCGGCATGCAGGACCAGTGGTACACCTTCAACATGTTCGATGCCCAGGCCTGGTGGGTACGCGATGCGATTCTCGGCACTCAGACACTGCCGGCGAAAGCAGCGATGCAAGCCGATAGCCAGGCGTGGCGCGAGCGTGAGGAAACGCTGGATAGCGACGAGGCGATGATCGTCTTCCAGGGGGACTACGTAAAATCGCTGATCAGCGAGACCGACTACCCAAGCTTCGATATCGATGGCGTGAATCGCACCTTCCTCGAGTGGGAGCATCACAAGCACGAGAACATCATGACCTTCCGCGACCACGGCTATCGCTCCTTGATGACCGGCACCCAGGCGCCCAGGCATCACACGCCGTGGCTTGAGGCGATGGATGATTCGCTGGAAGCCTATCTGGCCCAGCCGGTCGAGGCCGAGACGCCACTCGACGAGGAGTCAGCGACTCAGGCGACGACCACGCCGCTGGCCTCCTGACGCGTTCTTATCACTGTTCACTAGAGCTTGTGTTCACTAGAGCTTCTGTTCACAGGGACGCGAGTCAGACGAGGCTGCACCAACGACTTGCTGGCAGCAGGTGGAGGGACAACAGGCGGAGGGGTTACCTCCGCCTTTTCCTGCATCAAAACATCAACGAAACTCATATAGATCCGCATTCATGCAACGCATGTCTTTCGCTGGCGATTGAACGCCTCGTTTTCCCGACACCACACAAGGACACTCGATCTCCATGCGCATCACGCTCTACTTCCTGATCTCGACCCTGTGCGAAATCGGCTGGGCCACGGGCCTGAAAGTCGCCGACAGTCCGCTGGAATGGGCGCTGACGGTGCTGCTGGTCATCATCAGCCTGAGTCTGGTCACCCAGATCGCCAAGACACTGCCCGCCAGCACTACCTACGCCATCTTCGTCGGCCTGGGCACGGTGGGGACAGTGGTGGCTGACCTGCTGTTCTTCGATCTCGAATTCCAGTGGTCCACGCTGGGCTTCGTGGTGCTGATGCTGATCGGCATCATCGTGCTCAAGACGGCCCCCAGCACGCCTGCCGACAAGCAATCTCGCGCGAGTGCCATACCGCAGACCACCCTCAGTGAATGACCAGGAGTGACGCCATGGATTGGGTCTATCTGATCGCCGCCGGCTGCTGTGAAGTCGTCGGCGTCACCGGTTTCAACCAGTACGCCAATCAGCACCGCCGCATGGGCGTGTTGCTGGTCGCGCTGGGCTTCAGCTCCTCCTTGAGCCTGCTGTATCTGGCCATGGATACCATCAGTCTGGGCATCGCCTATGCCGTGTTCTCCGGCATCGGCACCGTGGTCAGCGCCACCATCGGCGTACTGTTCTGGCGTGAGCACTTCTCGTTTCGCCGCATGGCCTGCATCGGCGTCATCGTGCTGTCCATTGCCGGCCTGCATCTTTCCGGCGGGCATTGAGCGCCGGTCGGCGGTTGATTATTGCCATTTGTGCAATGACCAATTGCCGGCCGGCGTCTTTTTCTGCCCGCAACAGTGCACTAGCCTCTCGGGCAATCTTCCAAAACCTGCCCGTCAGGAGCTTTGTCATGAGCTTGTCTTTCCATGTCGTCCGCCACGAACGCGGCTTCTCTCCCACCCCCCTGCCCATCTGGACCGACAACGGCGACGTGTCTGATCTCTTCGAGGCCGACGCGACACCAGAGGTGGTCCGTCAGGAAGTCGAGGGTGTCCCGGGTGCCTTCCAGCTGCTCAATGTGCTGACACCCGCCGAGTGCGACAACTTCGTCGCCGCCCTGGAGGAAATGGGCTTCGAGGAAGATGCACCCGTCTCCCTGCCGCGTTCGGTACGCCACAACCACAACGTCAACTGGGTCGTCAGTGAAGCGGTCGATCAGGCCATCTGGCAGCGCTCGGCGCCGCTGGTGACCGAGCAGATCCAGGGCGAAGGCGCCAAGGGCATCAATGCGCGCTTTCGTACCTATCGCTACGAGGCCGGCGACTTCTTCAAACCGCACACCGATGGCGCCTGGCCGGGCAGCCGCGTCATCAATGGCGAGATCGTCCAGGACGCCTATCCGGGCCTGATGAGCCAGTACACCTTCCTCATCTTCCTGAGCGATGGTTATACCGGCGGGCGCACCGAGTTTCTGGTCAGCCGTCGCGACCCCGGCAAGCCGGCCCAGTCGCAGGATGACATCCAGAAGGTCTCGGTCTCCACGCCCAAGGGTGGCGTACTGTGCTTCCCGCATGGCTCGCATCCGCAGCACTGCGTGCATGCCGGCGAGCCGATCCGCGACGGCGCCAAGTACATCATCCGCAGCGATATCCTCTATTGAGGTCTATCTGATAAAAGCAGTCTGATAAAACCGCCTTGATCGGCGAACAAGTCATGCACAACGCCAAGGGCCCGATCTCTCCCGAGACCGGGCCCTTCGTGTTTTCCTGTGTGCCGTTCACAGGGCTTGTCAGCAGGACAGCCGCTCGCGGCGGGCAAGCAGGAAGTCGACCCAGGCACGTACGCGCGGGTTGTGCTGATTCTCGCGCGCGAAGACGACGTGGATACCGGTGTCGAAATCCGATGAGGTGACCTGAAAGTCCTCCAGCACCGGCAGCAGGCGGCCACTTGCCAGCTCTTCCCGAATGGCCCAGAGCGGTTGCACTACCACGCCGGCGCCCCCAAGCGCCGCCTGGGTGAGAATGTCGGCATTGTTAGTGCGCAGCGCGCGAGCGCGCACCGAGATGCGATGCTCCCGATCGCCTTGCACCAGCCGCCAGTGATGATTGGCGGTGGTATAGCTGAAGGTCAGCAGACGGTGCTGCTCCAGGTCCTGGGGCTGATGGATAGGCGGCTGGGCGGCGAGGTAGGACGGCGCGGCAGCCAGCACGAAGCGCTGGTCACTGATATGGCGCGCGATCAGGCTCGAATCTTCCAGATGGCCGATGCGCAGCGCCACGTCGAAGTGGTCCTCGACCAGGTCCACCCGCTGGTCACTGCTGACGATATCCAGGGCTACCTCGGGATAGCACTGCATGAACTCGCTCACCAGCGGCGCCAGATAGAGGCGCGAATAGCGCCACGGCACCGAGATGCGCAGCGGCCCCGCGACCCGCTCACTCAACGACTCCAGCTCACCCTCCAGTTGATCCACCTCGGCCAGAATGGCGCGAAAGCGGATCAGGGCGCGCTCGCCGGCCGGCGACAGCCGTACATGGCGCGTGGTGCGCACCAACAATGGCTCGCCCAGCTGGCGCTCCAGATGATTGACGTGACGCGTCGCCGTGGAACTGGCGATATCCAGCTCCCGCGCCGCCACATTGAAGCTCTGATGCTCCGCCACCTTGAGAAAGGTGCGCAGGCGTTGGGTCAGTTCGTTCATGGTGCTCCTGCGGTGCTCTCCATCGAAAGGTCGGCGTCCCTGTCGTGCAGCCAACCGGCCAGACAGCCGGTTGGCGCTCACCAGCCGCGAGCATATCATCGACGCACCGCAGGATGACCGCGACACGAGGATGAACGACATGGACATGATAAGCAGCATGAAAGGACTCGCCGGTGGCGTCCTGATCGGACTCTCGGCAGTGATACTGATGGCCTTTCTGGGACGTATCGCCGGTATCAGTGGCATCACGCGGGGCGCGCTGCTGGAATCAGGCCCGGACCGCCGCTGGCGTCTCGCCTTCGTGCTGGGGTTGATCAGCGGGCCACTACTCCTCCTGCTGCTCAATCTTGACTGGGGCAATGTGGCCGCAAGCACGGATGCGCTGATCGGCAATCCCGCCAGCGGGGTGCTGAGCATGATGTTCGCCGGTCTGCTGGTGGGTATCGGAACAGGCATCGGCGGCGGCTGTACCAGTGGTCATGGTGTCTGCGGTATCGCGCGTCTCTCTCCCCGCTCGTTGGTGGCCACAGTGGTATTCGTGGCTGTGGCCATGCTGACGGTGTTCGTGAGCCAACATCTGCTGGGGGAGTCACCATGAAAACGGTCATCGGCTTTCTCACCGGCCTGGTCTTCAGCCTCGGGCTGACACTCAGCGGCATGACCGACCCCGCGCGCGTGGTCGGCTTTCTCGACGTGGCCGGAGACTGGGACCCCACGCTGATCTTCGTGCTGGGCGGTGCCGTCATCACCACCTTCCTCGGCTATCGTCTCGTATGGCGGCGTGGCACTCCCCTGCTGGGCGAGCGCTTCCAGCTGCCTACGCGTCGCGATATCGATGGCCGTCTGCTGCTCGGCGCAGCCCTGTTCGGTATCGGTTGGGGGCTGAGCGGTTACTGCCCCGGGCCTGCCATCGTCTCCAGCAGCACCATGAGTCTGCCATTGGCAGGCTTTCTGGTGACGATGCTGGTGGGCTGGTGGCTGGCCACTCGCATGACGCGCAATAGCTGATGTGAGAATCCCGCCTTGAACGAAAACGCCCGCCAAATGGCGGGCGTTTCATCTTCCTGCAAGGGAGACCGTCACGACTAGACGATGCCCTTGGCCTTCATCTCGCGCAGTACGGCGGCGACATAGTGCATCTCCTCCGGCGTACCGAGTGACATGCGGCACCAGCCATCCGCCGGCGGGAAGGCACGCCCGATCAACACGTGGCGTTCCTTCATTGCGGCCTGGAAGTCCTTTAGCGGCCTGGAGATACGATGGAAGACGAAGTTGGTCTGCCCCGGCAGATACTCCCAGCCCAGCTCGTCGAGCGTGGAGGTAAAGATGGCGCGCGCTTCATCATTGCTCTGCTTGCTGTGGACCAGAAATTCCGGTGATTGCATGGAGGCCGTCGCCGCCATCACGCCAGGGTATGACAGCGTCATGGCATCGTCTTCGACATAGTGGGAGACGTGCTCGAGACGATCGACATCGCCGACGGCATAGCCGACACGTAAGCCTGCCATGGCGTGAATCTTGGAGAAGGTCTTCAGCAGCAGGACGTTCTTCGCGCCACCAGCAATCAGATGATCCGCGGAGCGGAAGCTCGGGTCATTCACGAATTCGGCGTACGCTTCGTCGATGATGAACAGCGTGTCGTCACGGCTGTCATTGACCCAGGCCTCCAGTTCATCACTGGAAATGATGGTCGAAGTCGGGTTGTTGGGATTCACCAGATAGACGATGGAGGGGCCGGAGTGGTCGGCCACGGCCTGCTTCATGTCGGAAATCTTGAATGACCAGTCCTCACGCGAGGACGGCACCTTGCGAATGGCGAGGTCATAGAAGCCAGCATACAGGGCGCCATCGCCGTAGGTCAGCTCGGGAATCACCAGCTGGGTATCGGGAGTCGCATGGGCCAGCACACTGGCACGAATCGCATCCGAGGAGCCCGGCGTGAACAGAATGCTCTCGCTCGGCACCTTGTGGTGAGTCGCCACCAATGACTGCAATTTGCCCAGATGAGCGAAGGGATAACGATTGGAATGCGGAATGGATGCCGCTGCGGCGCGCTGTGCCGACGGTGCCATGCCCAGCGCGTTCTCGTTGTAGTTGAGTCGCACCGGTGACTTGGCGGAAGGCTTGAGCACCGCCGCCGCAGGCGCTGTCTCCTTGGCCAAGGCACTGGGAATACCCGGCAGGAACTGACCCAACGCCGCCCCGGCAATTGCCGCCCCACTCATGCCCAGGAAACCACGACGCGAACGCGATGATGGAGAGCCCTTCTCAACCGCCTGAACCACAGAAGACGCCTGCAGATCCTTCTCGACTACGTCTGTCATCGTGTGTCCTTTGTCTATCGCTGCTGCCCTTCCCCCTCATGTGAAGCCACACGGGGAATCGGGAGCCAGCCGTTGTTTTTGTATGTGCTAATAAAGCACCACCAACGTATAAGACTTTGGTGAGAGGCACAACGAAACGACGCGCCGGATGGCGCAACCATGCGCCGCGATATTAGCAACCCTATGGATAGTCCTGCGCTGAGTAGAGAATACCTGAAAGGCCAATACTCAAGTTCGTAACGCTCATGGCACACACGGCAATCAAAAGCGTATTGAGATAAAATAATTATGCAGATTTAATATTATAGATAGTACATAGATTAAGCTCCTACACACAAGATAAGATGAAAAATCCGGCATAAGACAAAGTATTGCATAATAATCGGCTAACTAAATAGTCCAATAAATACAGCCATTACAACCACCCACTTACCTCCTAAAACAACGCTCTCCCTTTACGCCTGAATAAATATCTCCTTGATTAACCACCTCCAATAAACTAGAGTATTAAGGCAGCAATGCTTCTGCTAACGTTATATTGACCACAAAAACAATTAGATAAAAGAAAAGACAAGGCATAACTACAAAGGAAGTAAATATGAACATTACGGATGGTGAAAAAATCATTCTCTTAATGCTTACTGAAATATATGAAAAGCTAGATATAGAAGGGAGGGATATTGAACCTGAATTCATTCGTTCTGCCATATTCTCAGACCATACATGGAGTATACCTTGGAGATACACAGGCATAACATTTGAGAATAATGAGACACCGCAGGCAGTGTCCGAAGTAATTGAGATCCTTGATATGTGGAGCATAATTGAAAGAAACTATAATGCGCTAAGCGACGATCAGAAAGAACAAATTACAAGAGAGGAAGATCTTACACCAGACATATTTAAATTTGAAGGGTTTGATGGCAACAATGAATCTGAATACATGAGCGCGGCCTCATTTATAGTTAACAAATTAAACCGTTTTGATGAGTTCAGAGGACGAGATTTTAACTCTCACTGTCCTAAGATTGAATCCTATAAGCGCATACTAAATAATTATAACTTATTTTATCGAGATTTCCACCATGGCATAATACCTAGACATCAATTAATTGAAATTATGCGTGCAGCACGACATGAGGAGAACGGATAAAAAATTTATAGTTTCGAAAAATAACATTGCTCAATATAACCTGTCGCTTAAATTATCATTATCTCGAGCTCGGTTAGGATCAAACATTTGCACCGAGCTCATATAAACTAGCTAACGAAGAATAGGCATCTCATATTTATGCTAACACTTCTTAATCTCGACGGAATTCACCGAGGTGCAAGAGACGGAAAAATTCATCAAATTGGTGCAGCGTACACTTTCGATACGCGTATCCATACTGCAAGAATTCTTATAACCCATTGGTTTATATTGATAAATTCTCTCCGGCACACTTCCTGCTAGACATTCAGCGAGGCACCGATAGGCATACAACAATCGAAAATCTACACCAATGGAGCGCTAGGGTTCCGGTGACTGGCTGATGGCCGTCACGACTGGTCCGAGAGCACTCGACCTCCAAGCTGGGGGTTACACGGCGGGACAAAAGCCCGGGAGACGCAACGCCTGAAAAGGTCGGCGCCTCTCACTTTTTCCGCCGGAGATAACGACAATGACCCAGCCCACTCGCCTTTCCCCGTCTACGACTTCCCCCTCGGATGCCAGCGCCCAGGTGTCATCCGCTGCTGTCTCATCTGCTTCATCTACCATTTCCCGAAACGCTTCCAGACGTGCTGCGCTGGCCGGCGCTCTGCTGCTTGGCGCATCGCTGAGCCCGCAGGCCATGGCGCAGGATTCCTTCAGCGTGTGCTGGTCGGTGTATGCCGGCTGGATGCCGTGGGAATACGCGGACACCCAGGGCATCGTCGACAAGTGGGCCAAGAAGTACGACATCAATATCGATGTGGTGCAGGTCAATGATTACGTCGAATCCATCAATCAGTACACCTCCGGCAATGTCGATGGCTGCGCCATGACCAACATGGACGCCCTCACCCTCCCCGCCGCCAGCAGTGTCGATTCCACCGCGCTGATTCTGGGCGACTACTCCGATGGCAATGACGGCGTGATGGTCCGCGACGGCGATTCCATCGAGTCCCTGAAGGACCGTGAGGTCAATCTGGTGCAGTTCAGTGTCTCCCACTACCTGCTGGCACGCGCACTGGACAGCGTCGGCATGAGCGAGCGCGACCTCACCACCACCAATACCGGCGATGCCGATATCGTCGCGCTGGCCAGCAACCCGGACACCCAGGCGGTGGTCACCTGGAACCCGCAGCTCGCCACCCTCAAGAACATGCCCGGCTACACCGAAGTCTTCAATTCCAGCGACATTCCCGGCGAGATTCTCGACCTGATGGTCGTCAATACCCAGACGCTGAAGGACAACCCGGACTTCGGCCACGCGCTGGTCGGCGCCTGGTATGAGGTGATGGAGAAGATGAAGGCTGGCGATGAAGTCGCGCTGACCCAGATGGCCGATGCCGCCGGCACCGACCTCGCCGGCTATCAGTCCCAGCTGGCCGCGACCCACATGTACTACACCCCCGCCGAGGCCGTGGCCGCCTTCAATGCGCCGAGCCTCAAGGACACCATGCAGCACATCGCCGACTTCAGCTTCGCGCAGGGGCTGCTGGGCGAAGGCGCGCCGGATGCCGGCTTCATCGGTATCGAGACGCCTGCCGGCATCGTCGGCAATGAGGGCAACGTGATGCTGCGCTTCGACCCGAGCTACACCGCCGCACTGGCCGACAGCCAGTAACGCCACGCGGTGGATGCCACACACCAGCCGCAGGAAAGCTGTCTCTGTGGCTGGTGAACCGACCGCCTCCCTCGACCGCACCCTCGTTCGCACCCGTGGAGCCCGCGCATGAAACGCCTGATCAATCTGACACCCTCCCGTGGTGGCCGCTGGCTGCTCGGTGGCCTGCCCTTCGCGCTGCTGGCCATCCTCTACATCGTGCAGTCTAACCAGCGACTGCTCGACAACCCCAACGACCGCCTGCTGCCGTCCTTCGCGTCCATGGGCGAGTCCTTCGCCAAGCTGGCCACCGAGGTCAACGTACGCACCGGCGACCTGCCGCTGTGGACCGACACCTTCGCCAGCCTCGAACGCCTGCTGGCCGGCGTGCTGATCAGTGCGCTGATCGGCCTGAGCGTCGGCCTGCTCACCGGCGGCCTGCCGCTGCTGCGCGCCAAGCTGTCACCGCTGATCACCGTGCTGTCCCTGATTCCGCCGATGGCGATCCTGCCGATCCTGTTCATCGCCTTCGGGACGGGTGAACTGGCCAAGATTGCGCTGATCGTCATCGGCATCACGCCCTTCCTGATTCGCGACCTGCAGAATCAGGCCCTGCGCCTGCCCGATGAGCAGCTGATCAAGGCCCAGACGCTGGGCGCCAGCTCCTGGCAGGTGCTGACCCGCGTCCTGCTGCCCCAGCTGACCCCGCGCCTTCTCAGCGCCACACGTCTGGCACTCGGCAGCGCCTGGCTGTTCCTGATCGCCGCGGAAGCCATCGCCGCCCAGGACGGCCTCGGCTATCGCATCTTCCTGGTGCGCCGCTATCTGGCGATGGACGTCATCCTGCCCTACGTGGCCTGGATCACGCTGCTGGCCTTCCTGCTCGACCGTCTGCTGGTGCTCGTCTCGACTCGCGCCTTCCCCTGGTACCACGCTGAGGAGAGCCAATCATGAGCCTGATCCACGCCAAGGGCCTCGAGAAGCACTACGGTGAGCAGGTCGTGCTGGAACGCATGAACCTGACCGTCGAGGCCGGAGAATTCATCACCCTGGTCGGCGCCTCCGGCTGCGGCAAGACCACCTTCCTCAAGCTGCTGCTGGGCACCGAGGGCGTCTCGCGCGGTGAGCTGCTGCTGGACGGCAAGCCCATCCCCGCCGAGCCGGGCCCGGACCGCGGCATCGTCTTCCAGAAGTATTCCGTCTTCCCGCACCTCACGGTGCTGGGCAACGTGATCATGGCCGAGGAGCTGGCGCGCGCCCCGCTGACCGGCAAGCTGTTCGGGGCCAAGCGTCGCGAGGCACGGGTCGCCGCCGAGAAACGTCTGGCAGAAGTCGGCCTGTCCCATGCGCTGGACAAGTACCCGCATGAGCTGTCCGGGGGCATGCAGCAGCGCCTCGCCATCGCCCAGGCGCTGATGATGAAGCCGCGCATCCTGTTGCTGGATGAGCCGTTCGGGGCTCTGGACCCGGGCATCCGCAAGGACATGCACCAGCTCATCCTGCGTCTGTGGGAAGAGCAGCAACTGACCATCTTCATGATCACCCATGACCTCAAGGAAGCGTTCGAGCTGGGCTCGCGCGTCTGGGTGTTCGACAAGGTGCGTGTCGACCCGCAGGCCCCGCAGGCCTATGGCTCGACCATCACCTACGACCTGCCCACCGAGCGTAGCAAGGCCAAGGCGTCGTCTCAGCAGCCGGGCTCTGGCCAGCAGGGCTCTGTCCAAACGGGCGCTGACCAACCGACGCCCAAGCACGAAACGCTGACGACACCAGCCCACTCCGTTCCCCAAGCCACTCTCACCGGAGGCCAATTCAATGAACATACCGCTTGATGCCGCAACCACCGCCCGCGCCAGCTTTACCGCCAAGTATCAGACCCATCTGCCCGGCGGCCATCACTGGTCGATGCGCATGCCGCGTGGCAGCGCACTCAAGCTGACCGCCCGCGAGGCCAACGCCAATGTCGGCCTGGTGATGTACAACCCGCTGGATACGCTTGAGCGCCTCAATCTGCCGGACACTCTCAAGGGTCAGCACACCTTCCGCCTTACCGAGGGGCACTGCCTGTATTCCGACATGGGCCGCATCTTCGCCTCCATCATCCAGGACGATCTGGGCTGGCATGACAGCGCCAGCGGCAACCTGATGGAGCAGCACTTCGCTGCCAAGGGCTGGCACAAGAAGGCCTATCAGCAAGCCTTCAATGACTTCACGCCCAGCGGCCACGACAGCCTGCTGATCGAGATGGCCAAGTACGGACTGGGCGACCGCGACCTGTGCGCCAACCTCAACCTGTTCTCCCGCGTGCGCGCCGATGAAGACGCCAATCTGCACTACGTCACCGACCACTGCGCCGCCGGCGACAGCGTCACCCTGCGCTTCGAGATGGACACCCTCGTCATGCTGCACACCTGTCCGCACCCGCTGGACCCCGCCGAGGACTATCCGCTGCGCGGCGTTGATCTGACCTTCGGAACGGCCACGGCCATGGATGAGCACGACGCCTGCTACCTGTCGCGCCCCGAGAACGCCCGTGCCTTCGCCAACAATCAGCTCTATCACCTGGCGGGCTGAGGCGCCCCTGGACAGCAGACGGACGCCACGCCGACTGGCTAGTGGCAAACGACGCCCCAGATGACAAGGACAAAGGACATCCCCATGTGCACCTCGACACTCGAACACCCACATGCCCACGCCCCGGCCACGACGGACGGTGCCCCGCTGAGCTACGCCGATCCGGCCGAGCAGCCGCGCGAACTCGAGCGCACCATCGAGGCCGGCGATCACTTCATCGGCCTGGTCCGCGCCGGCCAGCACCTGCGTATCACCGACCTGCACGGCAATCAGGCCGCCGACACCCTGTTCTTCTCGGCCGACGACACCGCCGAGCGCTACAGCGCGATGGACACCGTGCGCGAGCAGGGCAAGGTCTACCTGACCACCGGCACGGTGCTCTACTCCACACGTGGCCGTGCGCTGCTGACCATCACCGGCGATACCTGTGGCCGGCATGACACCCTGGGTGGCGCCTGCTCCAGCGAGTCCAACACCGTGCGTTACGACCTGGAGAAGCGCCATATGCACTCCTGTCGTGACAACTGGATGCTGGCCATCGCCCGCTACCCGAAGTACGACCTGACCAAGCGCGACATCGGCCACAACATCAACTTCTTCATGAACGTGCCGGTCACCGCCGATGGCGGCCTGAGCTTCGAGGATGGCCTGTCCGCCCCGGGCAAGTACGTCGAGATGGTCGCCGAGCGTGACGTCTACGTGCTGCTCTCCAACTGCCCGCAGCTCAACAACCCCTGCAACGGCTACGACCCGACACCGGTTGCCATCCGCATCAGCGACTCGCCGCTGGGCTGAGCCGCCGAGCTGAGCTGAGCCGCCGCGCTGACAGCGACGCTTTCGAACACGCATACGACAAGAAACGGCCGAGCCACACCTGACGATGTCATCTCTCTTGCATCACTCGTCAGCCCCCAAGGCTCTGCCCGGCTACCGGACGACCGGCAGCTCACAGTTTGAAGGCGGGACGACCCGCCGCCGGAAGGATGACTCCGTCATGTTCCACAAGGTCCTGATTGCCAACCGTGGCGCCATCGCCACCCGAATCCAGCGCACGCTGCGTGCCCTCGGTGTCCAGAGCGTCGCCGTCTACGCAGAAGCCGATCGTGAATCCCCCTTCGTGCGCGAGGCCGATGACGCCTACAGCCTCGGTGAAGGTGCCGCCGCCGAGACCTATCTCGACATCGACAAGCTGATCGCCATCGCCCTCGAGAGTGGCGCCCAGGCCGTGCATCCGGGCTATGGTTTCCTGTCCGAGAACACCCGCTTCATCCAGGCCTGTGACGCTGCCGGCCTTGTCTTCCTCGGCCCGACCGTCGAGCAGATCCACGCCTTCGGCCTCAAGCACGAAGCGCGCACCATCGCCGAGAACGCCGGCGTGCCGCTGGTACCCGGTACCGGCCTGCTGGACGATGTCGAGAGCGCACTGAGCGAGGCCGCCCGTATCGGCTATCCGGTGATGCTCAAGTCCACCGCCGGCGGCGGCGGCATCGGCATGCAGGTGTGTGAGGATGACGCCTCCCTCAGCCGTGCCTTCGATTCGGTCAAGGGTCTGGGCGAGCGCAACTTCGGGGATGGCGGCGTCTTCCTGGAGGCGTACATCGCCCGCGCCCGTCACCTGGAAGTGCAGCTGTTCGGGGATGGTGAAGGCACGGTGATCGCGCTGGGCGAGCGCGACTGCTCCAGTCAGCGCCGCCACCAGAAGGTCATCGAGGAATGCCCGGCACCCGACCTGCCCGAGCGCGTTCGCGACGACATGATCGCCACCGCCATCCGCCTGGGCGAAGCCGTCAATTACCGCAGTGCCGGTACCGTCGAATTCATCTATGACGCCGAGCGTCAGGCCTTCTACTTCCTGGAGGTCAATACGCGCCTGCAGGTCGAGCACGGTGTCACGGAGCTGGTGTGGGGCGTGGACATCGTCGCCTGGATGCTCAAGCTGGGCGCCGGCGAACTGGGCAACCTGCGCGAGCTGGTCGCGCCGCTGACGCCCCGCGGCCACGCCATGCAAGCACGCGTCTACGCCGAGAACCCGCAGCACGACTTCCGCCCTTCCAGCGGCCTGCTCACCGAGGTGGAGTTCGCCAATGACGCCGTGACCGCCGCCCTCGCCGAGGGCAGCCAGCTGCGGGTGGATCATTCCATCGAGGCCGGCTTCGAGGTCCCCGCCTGGTTCGACCCGATGCTGGCCAAGGTGATGGTGCACGCCCCGACCCGCGAGCAGGCGCGCGGCGATCTCTCCAGGGCACTGGCCGCCTCTCGCCTCTACGGCATCGAGACCAACCGCCAGTGGCTGTCACACCTGCTGGAAGACCCGCGCTTCCGCAATGTCGAGATCTACACCCGCTGGCTGGAAGGTCTCGAGTGGGCCGCACCGACCTTTGAAGTGATCGTCCCCGGTACCCTGACCACCGTGCAGGACATGCCGGGTCGCCAGGGCCACTGGGATGTGGGCGTGCCGCCCTCCGGCCCCTTCGATGACTACGCCTTCCGTCTCGGCAATGCGCTGCTGGGCAACGCCGCCGATGCCGCAGGCCTCGAGATCACCCTCAACGGCCCGACGCTGCACTTCCACCGCGCCACGCGCGTGGTGCTGGCCGGCGCGCCGTTGCCCGCCACGCTGTCCGTTTCAGCACCGCAAGACGGCTCCGATGACACCACGACTCACGAGCTTGCCCTGTGGCAGGTACATGAGATCGCCGCTGGCAGCACCCTGAGCCTGGGCAAGGTCGCCGCCGGCGCGCGCAGCTATCTGCTGATCGCCGGTGGCATCGACTGCCCGCAGTATCTGGGCTCGCGCGCGACCTTCACCCTGGGCCAGTTCGGCGGCCATGCCGGACGTGCCCTGCGCAGTGGCGACACCCTGCCGCTGGCTGATCTCGCCGAGTGCCCCCAGCCCGCCCTGACCCGGCTGCCCGAGGCGCTGATCCCGCAGGGCGCTGGCATTATCGACAATGCGCAAGGCAAGACCTCAGGTCGCGAATGGCAGATCGGCGTGCTCTACGGCCCGCACGGTGCGCCGGACTTCTTCACCGAAGACGACATCAGCACCTTCTTCGGCCACCGCTGGGAAGTGCATTACAACTCCAGCCGCACCGGCGTGCGCCTGATCGGCCCGCGTCCGCAGTGGGCGCGTGCCGATGGTGGCGAGGCCGGTCTGCACCCTTCCAACATCCACGACAACGCCTACGCCTTCGGCACCATCGACTTCACTGGCGACATGCCGGTCATCCTCGGCCCGGACGGCCCGTCACTGGGCGGTTTCGTGTGTCCGGCCACCGTGGTGCGCGCGGAACGCTGGAAGCTGGGCCAGCTGGCCGCCGGCGATCGCATCCGTTTCGTCGCACTGACTCTGGATGAGGCCCGCGCCATTGAGGTGCAGCAGGACGCCGTACTCGCGGCCCTCGCCAGTGGCAAGCTCGACGCACTGGAGTCACCTCTGGCGGCGACCAGCACCACGCTGAGCGCCATCGCCGAGCAACGCCCACGCCCCGATGACTCGCCGGTGCTCAAGCACCTGAGCGCCGAGCAAGGCGGCGAGCAGATCGTCTATCGCCGCGCCGGGGATGACTTCCTGCTGATCGAATTCGGCCAGATGGAGCTGGATATCGCGCTGCGCTTTCGCGCCCATGCCTGGATGCTGTGGCTGAAGGAGCATCCGCTGCCCGGCCTGATGGAGATGACACCGGGCATCCGCTCGCTGCAGCTGCATTACGATCCGCGCAAGCTTGCCCTCGCCACACTGATGACGCACCTCGAACAGGCGGAAGTCGCGCTCAAGGATGTCGAGGACATCGAGATCGAGGCGCGCACCGTACACCTGCCGCTGTCCTGGGATGACCCGGCGTGTCAACAGGCCATCGACAAGTACCAGCGCTCGGTGCGCCCGGATGCCCCCTGGTGCCCGAGCAATCTTGAATTCATTCGCCGCATCAATGGTCTGGCGGATGAGGCGGCGGTACGCGAGACGGTGCTCAACGCCCGCTATCTGGTGATGGGCCTCGGCGATGTGTATCTGGGTGCGCCGGTCGCCACGCCGCTGGACCCGCGCCAGCGCCTGGTAACCACCAAGTACAACCCGGCACGCACCTGGACCGCCGAGAACTCGGTGGGCATCGGTGGCGCCTATCTGTGCGTCTACGGCATGGAAGGTCCGGGCGGCTATCAGTTCGTCGGCCGCACGCTGCAGATGTGGAATCGCTATCGCCGCACCGAACACTTCACCAGCCCGTGGCTGCTGCGCGTGTTCGATCAGCTGCGCTTCCACCCGGTCAGCCATGAGGCGCTCGAGCAGATCCGTCGTGATCACCCTCAGGGACGCTACGACCTCAAGATCGAGAAGACGCGCTTTCGCCTCGCCGATTACCAGGCGCAGATCGCCGAGCATCAGGCCGAGACCGATGCCTTCCGTGAACGTCGTCAGGCCGCCTTCCAGCAGGAAATCGACGACTGGCATGCACGCGGCCAGTTCACCTTCGAGGATCAGGTCAACGAGGTACAGGAAGCCGACAGCCTGAGCGATGACGAGCTGGGCATCGAGACACCGGTCACCGGCAGCCTGTGGAAGCTGGAGGTCGCCGAGGGCGATCTCGTCGAGGCCGGCCAGGTGGTGGCGCTGGTCGAGTCGATGAAGATGGAAGTCGAGATTCGCACCCACACCGCAGGCCGTGTCGTTCGCCTGCCGATCAAGGAAGGCAGCGGTGTCGCCCCCGGCCAGCCGCTGATCGTGCTGTCGACCGCCGAGGAAACCACGGATCCCGCTGATGCCAGCGCACCAGACAACGCCCAATCGACCCTGTCTTCCGAGGAGACGCTGTGATGATGACCCATACCCCGCACAACCTGAGCATCACGGCGCTGAGCAAGGCCTATCAGGCCGGTGAGATGACGCCACGCCAGCTGGTGAATGAACTGCTGGCCGCACAACCCGAGCAAGACGCCGCCTGGATCACCCGCCTGAGTGCAGATCAGCTGGAACCCTATCTGGCGCGTCTGGACGCCGTGGCGCCCGAGTCACTGCCGCTCTACGGCATCCCCTTCGCGATCAAGGACAACATCGATCTCGCCGGCATCACCACCACCGCCGGTTGCCCGGAATTCGCCTATACGCCAGATGATGACGCCTTCGTGGTCAAGCAGCTGATCGCGGCAGGCGCGATCCCGATGGGCAAGACCAATCTTGATCAGTTTGCCACCGGCCTGGTCGGTGAGCGCGCCCTGCCGGTCTACGGTACTCCGGCCAATGCCTTCGATCCCGCCTATGTGCCGGGCGGTTCCAGCAGTGGCTCCGCCGTCGTCACCGCCCAGGGCCAGGTCAGCTTCGCGCTGGGCACGGACACGGCGGGCTCCGGTCGTGTGCCGGCCTGTTTCAACAATCTGGTGGGCGTGAAGCCGACCCTCGGCCTGCTCAGCGCGGGCGGCGTGGTCCCGGCCTGCGCGACCCTGGATACCATCTCGATCTTCGCGCTGGGCTGTGATGATGCCGCGCGCGTGCTGTCCGTCACCGCACAGTTCGATGCCGACAACCGCTGGGCGCGCGAGCATGACTTCGCCGTTCACGGCCAGGCCTATGGTGTGCTGCCGGACCTTACCGGCCTGCGTATCGGCGTGCCGCCGCGTACCCAGTGGCACACCGACGCCGATTACAGCGGCTACATGGAAGCGGCAATTCGTCAGTGCAAGGCACTGGGAGCCGAGCTGGTCGAGCTGGATTGCAGCCCGCTACTGGCCGCCGCGCGTCTGCTGTATGAAGGCCCGTGGGTGGCGGAGCGCTATCACGCGGTGCGCGAGCTGATCGAGCGCAATCCCGAGGCCCTGCATCCGGTCACGCGCGAGATCACCCTCGGCGGCGCCACGCCGCTGGCGGTGGATGCCTTCGATGCGCGCTATCAGCTGGCCGAATATCGCCGTCAGGCCGATGCCCTGCTCGCGCAGGTGGATGTGATGCTGGCCCCGACCACGCCGCGTCTACCCACCAAGGCGGAGCTGGCCGAGGCACCGATCGCGGTCAATTCGGAGCTTGGCACCTGGACCAACTTCATGAACCTGCTGGACCTGAGCGCACTGGCCGTACCGGTCGGTTTCAACAGCCAGGGCCTGCCCGGCGGCGTGACACTGTTCGCGCCCGCCTTTGAAGACCTGCAACTGCTCAGCATCGCCCGGCTGCTCGAGAAGGAATTCGCGCTGCCGCTGGGCGCCAGCGCCGTTGCCCGCCCCCAGGCTCGCCTCGCCGACAGCGATCTGCCGATGGCGCAGAATGGCCGAGTCGAGATCGCGGTCTGCGGCGCGCACCTCACTGGCATGCCGCTCAATCATCAGCTCACCCAGCGCGATGCTCGCCTGGTCGCCCGCACTCACAGCGCCCCGAGCTACCGCCTCTATCAACTGGATGACGCGACACCCGCCAAACCGGCCATGCTGCGCGCCCCGCAAGACGGCACCAGCATCGCGCTGGAGGTCTGGTCTCTGCCCATTGCCAGTGTCGGCAGCTTCCTCGCCGGCATCCCCTTCCCGCTGGGGCTGGGTCAGATCGAGCTCGAAGACGGCCGCTGGGTCGCGGGCTTCATCTGCTCGGTCTCCGCTGACAGCGGCCTACCGATGACGGACATCAGCGAGTACGGCGGCTGGAAGGCGTGGGTGGAGCGCGAGTGAGCGTGCCGTAACCCCTGATCCAAACCCCCTGAGCCGCCCTGCACCACAAGCTAAAGAGCGGCAGCCCAAGAGCAACAGGCCTGAAACCAAACGCCCCGCGACCGGATGAACGGTCGCGGGGCGTTTCAGTATGGCGCTTGCGTGCATGGCCTGAAGGTATCGAACGCGCGGCCCGAATATGAGGCTCGTACATGTCAGCGGGTAGCGTTTCTGTCCTGACACATGACCAGCCCCATCGCCCGATAGCACCACGCCAGGCTCATGAAGTTCCCCGAAATTTTCATTCTTGGCATCCCGCAAAGCGAGTCTGGCATTTCGCAAAACAAAAGTGCCGCCAGCGGGTAAATAATAATGATTATTATAAACAATCAGGGAACGCAATCTTGGCTCACTCACTCCGCCGTCCAGGTTTTACTCGCTCGCCACTCGCTATCTCCATCGCCCTCGCGACGTCCTCACTCCTCAGCGCCACCGCCTTCGCGGACGAGACGCAAAAACTGGAGTCGATGACCATCGTCGGCGAAGCACAAACCGGCACTACAGAAGAGACACAGACGTACACGGTCGGCTCCAGCACCAGCGCCAATGGCCTGACGCTGTCACCGCGCGAGACACCTCAGTCTGTCAGCTTTCTGACCCGCCAGCAGATGGACGACGAGGCGCTGACCAGCACCACGGAAGCCGTCAATCGCCTTCCGGGGGTGTCTTCCAATCGTCTCGATGGCACACGCGCCAGCTTCCAGTCACGCGGCTATACCATCCGCAACTTCCAGTTCGATGGTCAGCAGAGCAACACCAGCGGCTTCTGGCCCTTCGGCGACGCCGAGTGGGATACCGCCATCTACGATCGTGTCGAGGTCGTCCGCGGCGCCACCGGCCTGATGACTGGCGTGGGCGATCCGTCCGCCACCGTCAACTTCGTGCGCAAGAAGCCGCTGGATGAAGCCGCCGCCAGCGTGACCGGTGCCGTGGGTAGCTGGGACCGCCGTCGTGGTGTAGTGGATGTCAGCACACCTCTGGATGACGCCGGCAAGGTCGGCGTACGCTTCGTGGCCGCCAAGGACCGCTCCGACAGCTTCATGGATGATGTCGAGAACGATCGCGAGACGTTGTATGGCGTGATCGCCGCCGAACTGACACCGGACACCGAGCTGAACGTCGGCGTCGAGTATCAGCGCTACGACCAGGACGGCGCCTATCTGGGCGTGCCGCTCTACTACACCGATGGCACGCGCACCGATTTCGATCAGTCAGTCGCCAACAATACCGAATGGGCGCACTTCTTCACCGAAAACACGCGTGGCTTCGCGGACCTTACCCACTACTTCGCCAATGGCTGGAAGGCAACGGCAGCCTACAGCCATGGCGATGCCAACTACGGGCTCACCTACAACTACCGCGGCGGTTACGTGGATCGTGACAACGGCATCCTCTACTACGACAGCAATCGACAGTATCCGACCACCTCCTATCTGGTCGACTATCGCGGTGATCGCACCCAGAAGAACCTCAACCTGAGCGCCGAGGGCCCCTTCAAGCTGTTCGGTCGCGAGCATCAGCTGGGCTTCGGCTACATGCAGCTCAAGGAAGAATACGAGATCTGGAGTCGCACCCCGGCCGGCAGTGTACCGGCGCTGGGCAGCTTCACTGATCGTGACGACCCGGCACTGGCCGAGCCCGAATGGGGCGAGTGGGGCCTGACGGACGACACCGAGACCCAGCAGGAAGGCTTCTACGCCGTCACGCGTTTCTCGCTGGCAGACCCCGTGCACCTGATCCTCGGTGCCCGCCTGACGGATTGGGAGATCGACCAGGACTATCGCGGTGAGCGCAGCTATGAGTACAACGACGAATTCACGCCCTATGCCGGCCTGATCGTCGATATCACCGACAACCTCACCGCCTACACGAGCTATACGCAGATCTTCAACACCCAGAGTGAGCGTGCCCCCGATGGTGCCCTGCTCGATCCGCTGGAAGGCACCAGCTATGAAGCGGGCCTGAAGGCCGAGCTGTTCAATGACCGCGCAGACGTGTCCTTCGCCGTCTTCCGCAGCGAGCAGGACAATCTGGCCGTCGAGATTCCAGGCGTCTATGTCGACGGCACCACCGATCAGGCCTACACCGAGTCCGACGGTGCCGTGGTCGAGGGCTTCGAGCTGGAAGTGGCCGGTGAAGTCGCGCCGGGCATCAATCTCTCCGCCAGCTACGCACTGGTGGATGCCGAGGATTCCGATGGCAGCCAGCTCAATACCAGCTATCCACGCCAGCAGGCCAAGGTCTATGCCACCTGGCAGCTGCCCGGCGACTGGTCACGCCTGACTCTGGGCGCCGGCGGCACCTGGCAGGGCGATACCTATCGCAATGCCGACACGCCCACCGGTAGCGAGAAGGTCGGACAGGGCGATGTCTTCCTCGCCAACGCCATGGCGCGCTATCGCTTCAATGACAACTTCAGCACTCAGCTCAACGTGTCCAACCTCTTCGATGAGGAGTACTACACGCAGCAGGGCTTCTACAGCCAGTACCTGTACGGCGCGCCGCGTAGTGCGTTGCTGAGCATGACCTACGACTTCTGAGTCGAGCATTCCCTGTACGAACCTTCTCTGTATCCGACGACCAGACAGGCCCTCACCGACAGGGTCTGTCTGGTCTCATCTTGATGGCGGTATCCACCGCGACACGATCACAAAAGGATTCTCCCTTGCGACGCACGCGACTTTCCTGCGCCATTGGCCTGGCCGTCATGGCCACTTGTTTCATGCCTGCCGCCCAGGCACACGAGTCACACTCTTCACAGGCTGACACCCATACCTCCTCGCTTGTCTCAGATGTCACCGAGACAACGGCTCAGTATCCACTCACCATCCAGCATGCTTTCGGCACCACCGTCATCGAGAAGAAGCCCCAACGTATCGCCACCGTCGCCTGGGCCAATCATGAAGTGCCGTTGGCACTGGGCGTCGTGCCGGTGGGCTTCCCCCGCCAGGCATTCGGAGATGATGATGGCGACGGCATGATGCCGTGGGTCAAGGCACGACTGGACGAACTGGGGGGTGACGCCGCCAATCTGTATGACGAAGGGGATGGTATCGACTTCGAGGCCGTGGCCGCGAGCGAGCCGGACGTGATTCTCGCCGCCTATTCCGGACTCAGCGAGGCCGACTACAACACCCTGAGCAAGATCGCCCCTGTCGTGGCTCGTCCGGGCCCGCGCTGGTCTTCCAGCTGGCGTGACATGATTCGCCTCGACAGTGCCGGCATGGGCATGGCCGCCGAGGGCGAAGCGCTGATCGAGCGTCTTGAGGCGCAGGTCGCCGAGAATGTCGCAAGTCACCCGGAGATCCAGGGCAAGTCGATCATCGTGATCAGCCATATCGACCCGACCAATCTTAGCCGCATCGCCTTCTACAACGACAACGATGCCCGGGTGCGTTTCTTCCACGAACTGGGCATGGTCTCGCCACAGTTCGTCACCGAGACCGCCGTCGATGGCCGCTTTGCCGGTCAGATCAGTGCAGAGCGCCTCGATGAGCTGGCCGATGTCGATATCGTGCTGACCTATGGCGGCCAGGCACTGGTTGACCGCCTCAACGAGCACCTGCTGACCTCACGCCTGCCGGCCATCCAACAGGACGCCGTGGTGTTGCTGGAAAACGGCCCGATGGGCACGGCCGCCAACCCCACCCCCCTCTCGATTCCCTGGGTACTCGACGATTATGTTGACCTGTTGTCCATCGCCGCCAACAAGGCCGACTGATCTCACCGGGCGCGCCGCTTCCCGCAAGCGGCGCTGGCTGGGAACGCTGGGACTGGTGCTGGCGTTGGGCGCTGTCATGACGTTGTCAGTGATGTTCGGCGCGCGGGCAACGAGCTGGTCCGATATCACCGGGCTGCTGGATGGCTCTCTCGATACGATGGCGGAGGCGGCTGTCGCCAGCCGTCTACCACGCACGCTGCTGGCCATCATGGCCGGTGCGGCACTGGGCGTTTCAGGAGCGGCCATGCAGGGAGTGACCCGCAACCCGTTGGCAGACCCGGGGCTACTTGGCGTGAATGCCGGTGCCGCACTGGCAGTGGTGATCGGCATCGCCTGGTTCGGCATCGAGCTGGCCAGCGACTATCTATGGCTGGCCATTGTCGGGGCAGGCGTGAGCGCCGTGGTGGTCTATCTGATCGCCAGTCTCGGCCGAGGTGGCGCCACCCCTTTGAGACTGGCGCTATCCGGTGCCGTCGTGTCAGCAGCACTGAGTTCCTTGACCTCGGCCATCATCCTTCCGCGCGCCGACATCGGAGGCTTGATCCAGTCGTGGCTGATCGGTGGCGTGGGTGGCGCGACGCTGGATCAGATCACGCCTGCCCTGCCCTTCGTGATCAGCGGCCTGCTGATCTGCGGGCTTTCAGCACGCAAGCTGAACATGCTCGCGCTCGGTGATGACATGGCCAGCGGGCTCGGCGAGCGAGTCGCTCTTGTCCGCCTCATGGCGGCGCTGGGGGCGATTCTACTCTGCGGCGGCATCACCGCCGTATGTGGCCCCATCGCCTTTGTCGGCCTTGTCGTGCCGCATGTCTGCCGTCTAGTGGTCGGCAGTGATTACCGCTGGGTAGTCCCGCTGTCGGCGCTGGCCGGGGCGCTGTTGCTGACGTCGGCCGATATCGCGGGCCGGCTGATCGCCCGCCCTGCCGAACTCGATGTCGGCATCATGACAGCGCTGGTTGGCGCCCCCGCCTTTCTCTGGATCGTACGTCGCCACAAGGTGAAATCACTGTGACTGCCTTTTCTTCTCGTCGCTCTTCCCAGCCTGAGGATGAGACGGCGCAGCAGGTGACGCACGCATCGCTTGATGACTCTCACCGGCCCTACCTGACGCCCCTGCGCCCACGCGCCCACTGCGGCCACCGGGAGATGCGGGCACTGCGTAAATCTCGCCAGGATGCCAGAAGGCGCAAATCCTGGTGCCTGTTCGCGGTCCTGGTGACGGCCTTCAGCCTCACTCTGGTACAAGGCCAAAGCTTTATCTCCCCACTGACGGTACTGCGTGTGCTGTGGGGCGAGCCGGTCGCAGGTGCAAGCTTCATCGTGGGCGAGCTGCGCCTGCCTCGCGCGCTGGTCGCGGTGCTGGCAGGTGGCTGTTTTGGTCTGGGCGGAGCCGCCTTCCAGAGTCTGCTGCGCAACCCGCTGGCGAGCCCGGACATCATCGGCATCAGTGCCGGTGCCAGCGCTGCTGCGGTCTTCGCCATCGTGATGCTGTCGCTGAGTGGCACTGCCGTGTCAGTGATCGCGGTACTGGCAGCGCTGGGCGTCGCGGGCTTGATCTACGCACTGTCATGGCGCAATGGCGTGGCCGGTGCACGCCTGATTCTGGTAGGCATCGGGCTGGGCGCCATGCTGCAGAGCATCACCGCCTATGTATTGACCCAGGCACCCAGCTGGTCACTTCAGGAGGCCCTGCGCTGGATGACGGGCAGTCTCAACAGCGTGACCATGAGCCAGGTGGTGCCGCTGGGTAGCGTGTTTGGCCTGCTGGGGGGCATCCTGTTGCTGCTGAGCCGGAATCTGGAAGTTCTGCGCATGGGCGATGACATGGCATCCGGACTGGGTGTGCGACTGTCCATGACACGTCTGGGCATCATCATTTCCGCTGTCGGCCTGGTGGCCTGCGCAACTGCCATAGCTGGCCCGGTCGCCTTCGTGGCCTTCCTGAGCGGCCCTGTCGCGACACGACTGTTTCACCATCAGGGTTCCGTACTGGTGCCAGCAGCGATGATCGGTGCGCTCTTGATGCTGGTCGCAGACTTCATCGGACAATTTCTGCTCCCGGCCCGCTATCCAGTGGGCGTGGTGACCGGTGTACTCGGTGCGCCCTTCCTGCTCTATCTCGTGATTCGTGAAAACCAGCGCGGAGCTTCCTCATGACGCAGCCTTCTTCCTGCACTTCAGGCCTGGGCGTGACAGACCTCGCGGCTGGCTATGCCGAACGTCCGGTGCTTTCCGGTATCGATCTCGACATCGCGCCAGGCAAGACAACGGCCATCGTTGGTGCAAATGCCTGCGGCAAGTCGACGTTGCTACGCACGCTCTCACGGCTACTGACGCCCGCCCGCGGCGAGGTCCTGCTGGACGGCAAGTCGATCCATCGCCTGCCGGCCCGCCAGCTGGCACAGCGATTGGGCTTGCTGTCTCAATCACCGATCGCGCCGGAAGGCATCACGGTGCTCGACCTCGTCTGTCGAGGGCGCCACCCCCATCAAAAGCTGTTCCAGCGCTGGCGTCATGAGGACGATAGCGCCGTGCTGGAAGCCCTCAACGCCACGGATACCGCCTCATTGGCGGAGCGCCCGGTGGATGAGCTCTCCGGCGGGCAGCGCCAACGCGTCTGGATCGCCATGGCCCTCGCTCAACAGACCGACATCCTGTTGCTTGATGAGCCGACCACCTTTCTCGACATCAATCATCAGGTGGAAGTGCTTGACCTGCTGACAGACCTCAACCATGCCAGAGGCACGACCATCGTGATGGTGCTGCACGAACTGAACCTGGCGGCACGCTATGCCGATGTGCTGATCGCACTATCCGAGGGCCGCATCTACGCCCACGGCAGCCCCGAGACAGTCCTGACGCGCGAGATGGTGAAAGACGTTTTCGGCATGCAAAGTCACATCTCGCCCGACCCCGTCACCGGCAAGCCGATGATGACGCCACTGGGCAGGCATGGGCTGACACCTCGCGCTCCCGTTCTGGAGTAAATCCTGCCATTCGATGCGCAATAGACGCGAAAACCCCGCTACCGGTGACCCGGTAGCGGGGTTCTTCATGGAGCCTGAACTCGCCTGATCTACTTCTTGAGACTGTCGATCAGCAGCTCAGCGACGCCTTCGGAAGACATCGGATTCTGACCGGTGATGATCAGACCATCCTGAATCGCGAAGGAGGTGAAATCGGCCTTCTTCTCATAGATGCCGCCTTTCTGCTGCAGGGCATCTTCGACCAGGAACGGCACGACATTGGTGAGGCCGACACCTTCTTCTTCGCCATTGGTGAAGCCGGTGACACGCACACCATCCACGAAGGGAGTGCCATCAGGCTTGCGGGCGTTCAGCAGCACTGCCGGGGCGTGGCAGACGGAGCTGACCGGCTTGCCGGCCGCATGGAACTGCTCGATCAGACGGATGGAATCCGCGTCGTTGGTGAGATCCCATAGCGGGCCGTGGCCACCCGGGTAGAAGATGGCGTCGAAGTCTTCGACCTTCATGTCTGCCAGCACGGCGGTGGTGGCGAGGTCCTGCTTGGCCGCCTCATCCTGATCGAAACGACGCGTGGCGTCGGTCTGGAAGTCCTCGCCTTGGCTTGCCGGGTCCAGCGGCGGCTGACCACCCTTGGGAGAGGCCAGCGTCACCTCGATACCGGCGTCCTTCATGACGTAGTAGGGAGCCGCCAGCTCTTCCAGCCAGAAGCCTGTCTTCTTGCCCGTGTCACCCAGCGTATCGTGGGATGTCACTACCACCAGAACCTTGCTCATGATGCTCTCCTTCATACGCTCGGGACTGCCCGCAGCGGTAACGTGTGAAACGTGTCGTCGGCGAATCGCTCGCCTCGTATTGAATCCACCTTACTGCCCTCTTCACCATCGACAAAATCGATAGTCCGGATAGCCACTATCACTGAGATAAATAGTGCTCATTTCGCTCAGTTCAAGATGGTCATGCACATCCGTTTCAGAAGATCAGCGGTGAAGGTCCTGACTTGCCAGATCAGTAGGTTGGCATCAGATGAACTTCGCGGATATTGGCACGCGGCGAGGCACTGATGGCGTAGAGCACGGCATCCGCCACATCCTGCGGGTCCAGCTTGTCCGGCTTGGGCTGATCGAAGAAGGCGGTATTGACCATGCCCGGGGTAATGGTGGTGCAGCGGCCTTGCCACTCGGCCATTTCCATCGCCAGGTTCTGGCCGAAGCCGTAGGCGAACCACTTGCTCGAACTGTAGATGGAGCCCGCATGGTTGGCGCGACCGGCCACGGAACTGGTGAGGATGAAGTGGCCCTTGCGCTCTCTCAGGTGCGGCAGGGTCGCGTGGGCGGTCCACAGCAGCGCATTGATGTTGATGTCGATGACTCGCTTCCACTCCTCGGGATCGCCATTCTCGGTGCCAGCCTGGCTGACGCCGGTGCCGGCATTGGCGAACGCCACATCCAGACGGCCATGATGCGCGACGGCCTGTTCGACGACCTTGGCGAGCTGATCGTAGTCCGTCGCATCCGCGGCGATCGCCAGCACCTTGTCGCTGCCCAGCTCCTCGACGAGCGCATCGAGGCGCTCCTTGCGGCGGGCGGTCGCAACGACCTTGTGCCCGGCCTTGACCAGGGTACGTGCGGTGGCCTCGCCGATACCGCTGGAGGCGCCGGTGATCAGTACGATCTTTTCCCCTTGGGCTTCGGTCTTCACATCACTCATGGGTCGCTCCTGTGGGTCGCTTGAATCACTCGTCATGCTCTGATCACTCGTTTTGCTGTGATGGTCAGCCTACCGCCTGAGTTCCCCATCGCGATAATCGATAGTGTGGATAGCTGCTATCATCCAGACAAATAGTGCTCACTCGCCCGAGTGCAGCCGAGACACTCCGCGACATTCCGCCTGCTCTGGTAGTCATCATGAAGCTCAACTACGACCTCAACCTCCTGCGCACCTTCCATGCGCTGTATCTCGAGCAGAACGTCACCCGCGCCGGCGAGCGCCTGCACCTGAGTCAGCCCTCGGTGAGCGCCGCGCTATCCAGGCTGCGCGAACTGTTCAATGACCCACTGTTCATCCGTGACCGTCAGCGCATGCGCCCCACCGAGAAAGCCGATCACCTGTTCCCGACCATCGAGGCGGCGCTGACCGATCTCGATGGCCTGATCAACAGCGAGCGACACTTCGACCACACCACCGAGAACCGTCACTTCGAGATCGCCGCCAACGACTACTTCGAAGTGCTGATATTGCCGCAACTGGCGACGATCCTGCGTGAACAGGCACCGGGCATCACCATTCAGGTACGCCGCCTCTCGCAGGACATGAGCGAAGCCGGCGTGATGAGCGGCACGACGGACCTCGCTTTCGGGCGTCAGGTCGACCCGCCCGAGAATCTGGTGGTCAGGGAAGTGATCACGGAAGGCATCGACTGCCTGGTGGGCAATGGCCATCCTTTGCTGGAGCGTCTGGATGGCGAGGGCCGCATGAGCAAGGCGGACTTCGAGCAGCACGCCCATGTGCTGGTTCAGCCGCATACCCGCCTGAAAAGTGGCATCTTCAAGCAACTCGAGGGCCAGGGGCTCAAGCGTGAGGTGGCCCTGGCGGTCACCTACTTCATGGCCGTGCCTTCCCTGCTGGAACGCTCGCCGCTGATCGCGAGCCTGCCCACCGGACTATGCCAGCATTTCTGTCGCCAGTTCGCCGTCACCCGTGTGGCGCCACCCGTGGCCTTCGCCTCCTTCCCCTTCCATCTGAGCTGGCATCGCCGCTATCAGAAGGACCCGGCGCACCGCTGGATCCGCGAGCAGATCATCAAGTGCTGTCAGCGTCTGGCAGTGGGTCAACAGGTCCTGGCCTGAGCCACTGGTACGCGAACGCAAGCCCTCGGAACGAAAACGGCCCCTCACCATCCAGTGAGGGGCCGTTCTTTTCATGCCACAGGTCATGCCACAGGACTCAGCAGGCGAGCATCAGGCCTGTTTGGCCGCCAGCGCAGCCCGGTGGGCGTGCAGCTTCTGGTAGCTTTCGATCAGACGCAGGTGGCGATCGAGCCCTTCCAGCTGCATGTTGGTGGGCTCCAGGCCATGGAAGCGCACCTCACCCTGCACGGAGCCCACCACGGCAGCGATGGTGTCTTCACCGAACATGCGGCGGAAGTTGTAGAGGTAGTCCTCGAGCTCCAGCTCATCGTCGAGGGTGATCTCCAGCACCGCTTTCATGGCCTGGTAGTAGAGGCCGCGCACGACGGTGTTGTCGTTGTACTGCAGGAACATCTCGACACGATCCAGCGCATCCTCGTGCTGACCCAGCGCGAGATTGATCATCAGTTTCAGCTCGAGAATCGTCAGCTGACCCCAGATGGTGTTCTCGTCGAACTCGATGCCGATCAGCGTCTTGATGTCCATGTGCTCATCAAGCTGGCTCTCTTCGAGGCGCTCGCCCAGGTCCGCCAGCTGATCGTCGTCGAGACGATGCAGATTGAGGATGTCCTCGCGGTAATCCAGCGCCATGTTGGTGTTGTCCCACACCAGGTCCTCGACCGGATAGACCTCGGAATAGCCCGGCACCAGGATACGGCACACCGGCGCGCCGAGATCCTCGTGCACCGCCATGTAGGACTCCTTGCCGATCTCATCGAGGATGCCGAACAGGTTGGCGACTTCTTCTTCATTGCTGCCGGAGAAGTCCCACTCGACGAACTCGATGTCAGTCTTCGAGCTGAAGAAACGCCAGGAAACGAGGCCCGATGAGTCGATGAAGTGCTCGACGAAGTTGTTCGGCTCGGAGACGGCCAGCGAGTTGAAGGTCGGCGGCATGAAGTCGTTGAGCCCTTCGAAGCTGCGGCCCTGCATCAGCTCGGTCAGGCTGCGCTCGATGGCGACTTCAAAGCTCGGGTGCGCGCCGAAGGAAGCGAAGACACCGCCGGTCTTCGGGTTCATCAAGGTCACACAGGCCACCGGGAACTGCCCGCCCAGCGAGGCATCCTTGACCAGAATCGGGAAGCCCTGGGCTTCCAGTGCCTCGATGCCCTCGACGATTTCCGGGTACTTGGCCAGCACCTCCTGCGGCACGTCCGGCAGGGTCAGTTCCTGCTCGAGAATCTCGCGCTTCACCGCACGCTCGAAGATCTCGGACAGACACTGTACCTGCGCTTCCGGCAAGGTGTTGCCGGCGCTCATGCCGTTGCTGAGGTACAGGTTCTCGATCAGGTTGGACGGGAAATAGATCGTCTCGCCATCCGAGCGACGGGTGAACGGCAAGGACACGATGCCACGATCCGCACGCCCGGAATTGGTATCGATCAGATTGGAGCCACCCAGCTCGCCGTCCGGATTGAAGATCTCCAGGCAGTAATCATCCAGCACGCCCTCCGGGATCTCGTCGTTCGGGCCCGGCTGGAACCATTTCTCGTTCGGATAGTGCACGAACTCGCTGTCAGCGATGGCTTCGCCGAAGAACTGGTCGTTGTAGAAGAAGTTGCAGCTAAGACGCTCGATGAACTCACCGAGTGCCGAGCACAGCGCGCTCTCCTTGGTCGAGCCCTTGCCGTTGGTGAAGCACATCGGCGAGGCGGCATCACGAATGTGCAGCGACCAGACGTGCGGCACGATGTTGCGCCAGGAAGCGATCTCGATCTTCATGCCGAGATCATTCAGAAGGCCCGTCATGTTGGCGATGGTCTGCTCCAGCGGCAGGTCCTTGCCCTCGATCCAGGTGCTCTGCCCTTCCGGCGGCTCCGCCATCAGCAGGGCCTGGGCGTCTTCGTCGAGGTTGTCGACCGTCTCGATCTCGAAGCCCGGGCCGGTCTGGACGACCTTCTTCACCGTGCAACGCTCGATGGAGCGCAGGATGCCCTGGCGGTCCTTGTCGGAGAGGTCTTCCGGCAGCTCCACCTGGATCTTGAAGATCTGGTTGTAGCGATTCTCCGGGTCGACGATGTTGTTCTGCGACAGACGGATGTTCTCGGTCGGGATGTCCCGCGCCACGCAGTACACCTTCACGAAGTACGCCGCACACAACGCTGACGACGCCAGGAAGTAGTCGAACGGGCTCGGCGCCGATCCATCACCCTTGTAGCGGATGGGCTGATCGGTGATGACCGTGAAGTCGTCGAATTTCGCCTCGAGCCTCAGGTTGTCGAGAAAGTTGACCTTGATTTCCATGAACGATGCACCGCTGTGAAGAGTGTGGGCGTCAGCACGCCAGTCTGACGGCTACGCGATGGCCGCCATTATCCAGATTTTGGGGGCCTGCGTCGCGGGGTAATCGTATGAATCACATAGCCCCCCAACCAGCCCATCTCGCACCTACACAGTGTTTTTATCCATTTATATCCAAAGCGAATAAAAAAATAGCCATAATGCCATCGCATACAATTATATAATATTGCATCATCTTAACGAAGAGATGTAATGGCAAGGTGTAGTAACATCTAGTACGTCTAAAACCTCAGCAATATAGCACCTATCTGTCAAACCCACTTTAAAAGTCGCGCCGCTCGAATAAAAAACATCGAAATGGTTAAGTGGATGCATATCCTCATCTTGTCGAACTGGATCATGATCATATCTTAGATATCCATCCTCAAAATAGAACAATTCTTTCATCAGGGAGAAGTAACTTAGCTCATCCGCTTCACTTTCTATAATAGGAGCAGCGAAATCTAAAAAACTATTACTAGAGACTAAATCTTCATCAGCAATGAAAGAAATAGCCTCAGAAGTTATATAGCTATCTAATAGAGTTTGATCTGAAGTAAAGAATGTTAAACTATCTTCACCTTCGACAACTTTAAATGGGAAATTTATAGAGAAAATCTTATGTTCGCTAACAAAAACTAATCTACTCATCTTAGAGATATTCAAGGTGAAATATTCTTCAGTTTCATCCAGCTCTCTTTGAGGTGAACTTACAACCATTACTTTAACTGCTTCTAGCAGTACTTTCAGAACATCATTCTTCTTCCGTAACGGAGAAAAAAACATCTTAGCCTGATGTCGGTATAACTTAAAGCAATATGTCTTGGCCATTACCTATCTCCTAACAAACAGGCACTCTTGATTACACCTTTAATCTCCTCATAAGTACTAAAATCTGTGATCACATGATTAGCCCTATAAATATCGACCATTTCGTGGGCCATTTTCCTTTGAACACCAGAAGCAGAATATTCGTTGCATATGGACTCTATAGTATCGTAAAGAGACATGTTGTCTGGTTGATAATCAATAGTAGTCTTGAGAATATCCTCTTCTCGCGGCTTAGATATAATCATCTTTTCCGTTTCATTTATTTCTGATAACGCTGCATGCATGCGAGGCAAAACCTCAGAATTTTCTCCCTCAGATATAACTAGATAAGTCTTTAAAAAGGACCGAGTTAGCATCATATACAAAGCATTCCTAAAGTTAGACCCCTTAGTGATTTTACCTGCCACGCAAATCACAAAAGGGAATTCAAGCCCCTTAACATTATTCTGATTACTAACAAACAACTCATCTCTAAGATGGATCTTACTTTCATAGGCTTTATTTGTAGGCCAATCAAATTTTTCATCTACTGCAAGCTGAAGCCTATCCGCAAGATTATACATCATCCTAGAGGGATGTATGAATATAACACCTATATCACCAGGCTCTACAGTAGGGTGCTCAATACGTATTTGTTCAATTGCACCGGTAATATTTTCAATAACATCTGAATGATTGCTATAATCTACTATTTCTACACTAGTTTCATTGCGATCAACCAAATCTTCAAATCTCCTTAGCGGAGCTCTGCTTAGAACAACTGAATCACCATCCTCACATTCATCATATATATATCCACATGCCTTCCATTCCTCTTCATCCAGCCATCTTAACTTTTTCTCTTCGAACAACCCCATACCCAACCCATGGGCAAACATGAGTGTTCTTGGGTCCGTCCTGTAACATTTACTAAGAAGAAAATCTGGTGTCACCTCAGATATAATTTTAGTATCAAAAATACTTTGAAATATATCGCCCGCTATATATACACTCTCTTTAGTTATTAGCTCACATAACTCAAAGAAAGACTCTGGAAAATCTTGACTCTCGTCAATCAGTATAAAATCAAGAGCTGTGCCATATTCTTCAATTTTATTTCTAATTAAAGAAACTGCAGCCTTGCAAGCATCATCAAAATCAAAATTTTTCGAATAAACATGAAACGGGATTTTATAAAAATCACAGATATAACTGTATGCACCAGAGTTTTTGTCTCGTCCAGATCCCCAGCCATGGACACACCATAGTCTTTTATTCCAAAGAATCTGATGCTCAACCTTCATAAAGTCAAAAAAAGTCGGCACACGCTCTTTTAAGTTACTAGCGAGGATTCTATTATGGCAAGTTAGCATTATTCGAGATGAGTCTGTAGAGGTATAAACTTCTTTGAGCTTATGCAGTAGGAGTTCAGTCTTGCCTGTACCTGATAACCCCTGTATGGTAGTTACTCTATCAGCCGGAGTCTGATATATGAATCGTGTTTGATCACCGTCGAAAAGCTGTATTTTCTGTTTCACAATATCTAGTGTAGATTCAGGTGGCACCTCACCCAATCTATCGACATCATTAATACTACCTGTAAGCAATGATACTACAAGCTCGCACTTCCGCTCTATATCTAAATTATTAATCTCAATTCTTTCCAAGAAATCAACAATATCCACACCATCAGGATATCCTCGCTCAGTTACAACAATTTCTTTTTGCCATTTTTTCGGCCTCCCCAGTATTTTTTTATAGTTATATTTATCTGATATATACCCAAGATCCTCCAAAAAATCTTCGACAAATTCGCCAAAAGATTCTTCATTATCTCCAAAGTCAATAAATAAAATCTTTTTCTTAGGGATTAAAACCACCAAAGCATCTTTGTAATCATATTCGTACTTTGATTCACCAAGCGGTTTATCGATAACATAAACTTGCTCAAGAGAAGAGCCAGCATACTCTTGTAGCTCATCAATAAATTTTGAATTAACATTATTCTTCTCTGCTTGCAAATAAAACCAACTACTTGACATATTTTACCTCTCTATCGATTTTTACAACTTTGAAAATATAGAATTTATAACAATAGTAGACATTATTCCATAAAAGAACAGTATTGTCATTGACGCCACCGTTTTCACACCAATTACTAACTAGCTAAAGATTTAGCCGACTATCAGATCGCCATGCAGCCACCATCGACTCGCGAGACTTCGCCATTCATTATGGCCGCTTTCAATGAGGTAAGGAACAGGAGGGAAGCGGAGATTGCGACTGGCTATGCGAAGCGACGCATTGGGATAAGTGACTTTACGCGCTCGCCCTGCTTACCGACTCAGCCATTAACCGCCCAGCATGGTGTCAAAAAAGGCCTATAACACATCGTTGGTATTTTTACCACCTCGAGCCTCACTCCAGCGCCATTGTGCTAGTCAGCCCCAATGCGGCAGCCTTGCTGGAGCAACAAGCCAAGTGACCACCTAGGTCAATGCTAACTGCCTGGGAAGCCAAGGCGATGATGCGCCCCTTGGCTTGCGCCAGTGCATGGCGCAAGTCCCCTCTGTCATAGAGAAGCACCAGAGCGCGATCAGTACTCAATCTGCACATCGCCAACGACTGCCGTACAGCAACTCAATACATAGCCCTCTTCGATCTCTTCTTCGCTAATACCGCCACCACTTCGCCGCTGAGAACGCGTACACGGCCGGAGCCACAGTTTCCCATGCCACAGGCCTTGGCAATATTCAGATCAGTACTTGCCGCCACTTCATGCAGCGTGGAGTCCTCCACGACTTGCAGGAATTTCCCCGTATCTTCAGCTCACTTCACATCTCGCACCCCGCCCCGCCCGAGCAATCGTGCGGGGCGGGCGTCATGATGAGACCCCTGACACTCACAGCATCAGGAATTTGATACTAAAGATCGGCGCAGCAGTGTCGATAGAGGGTTCAACAGTAAATAAACATTACTTCAGCACAATCGCATCAAAGATACCCGCAGTCGATGTGCTCATTGATCTCCCTCTCTTGCCAGGAACTCTCCCATGCTGCTCGATCGTGCCCAGGCCCTGCGCCGTGCGCTGGAAGACCATACTGCCTGCATCTTCTTTCGCCCGGATGGCAGCATTCTTGGCGCAAGCGACGCCTTTCTCGCGGCGACGGGCTATCGCCGTGATCAGGTCGTGGGGCAACATCACCGCATGTTCTGCTCGAGCGAGGTCCATCAAGCCCCTGACTATCAACACTTCTGGCAACAGCTGGCCGCCGGCCACTCGCGCGGTGGCACCTTCGAGCGACGAGATGCCAGAGGCGAGACCTTGTGGCTGGAGGCGACCTACCTGCCGGTCATGACTCGCCGCGGACGAGTGCGCTATATCATCAAGATTGCCCGCGATGTCAGTGAGCGTCACGAGAGTGCCAGCAGTCAGGACGCCATTCTCACCGCGCTCAACACCTCGATGGCGGTGATCGAGTTCGCGCCGGATGGCACCGTGCTCAAGGCCAACGACAACTTCCTCAAGGTAATGGGCTATCAGGCCCATGACGTCATCGGGCAGCATCATCGTCACTTCTGCGCTGACAGCTTCTATGAGGAAAATCCCGATTTCTGGTACGAGCTGGCCAACAACAGCTTCAAACAGGGACGGTTTGCACGGATCAGAGCCAATGGCAGCCCGATCTGGCTGGAAGCGACCTACAACCCGGTGCTCGATGCCCACGGCAAGGTGGTTCGCGTCATCAAGTTCGCCAGTGACATCACGGCCGAGATGCAGCAGCATCAGGCAACGCGAGACGCCGTCACTGCCGCACGCACCAGTGCCCAGCAGACGGAGACCATCGCCGCTGACGGCCTGACACAACTGGCGGCCGCCGTGGAGGATGTCACTCGCGCAGGCATGGAAGTCGCGACGGCGCGGCAGGTCATCGAGGCGCTCAATCATCATGTGAGAAGCATCAACCAGATGGCCGAAAGCATTTCCCACATCGCGCAGCAGACCAACCTGCTGGCCTTGAACGCGGCGGTCGAAGCCGCCCGCGCGGGGGATCATGGCAGAGGCTTTGCGGTGGTGGCCCACGAGGTTCGACGTCTGTCACAGGCAACCACGCAATCCGCCGAGCAGATCAGCAAGGTATTGCGCGACAACACGGCCTTGATCCGCCAGGCGGGCGAGCGCATGAATACCGTCGTCATCCACAGTGAAGCCGGCCAGCAGAGCGTCGATCAGACCCAGGCGGTCATCGCCGAGATCCTGGCCGGTGCCCGACAGGTCAGCGCCGCGATCGATCGCCTCTGAGGCTAGCCTGCGCCATCCATCCGCCAGCCGTTGCATGCCCTTGCATAAGACGACGCCCCGACCACGCTGAGAGATCAGCATGAGCGGAGCGTCATATTGCAGCGTGACAGCGAATCCTGGCGCACTTCAGCCAGCCAGAGAGCCGAGCGTCTTCTCCATCGTCGCGACCACTTCACGGCACAACGCATCATCGAGTGCGTCGGCGTGCGGCGGTGCGAAACGCTGGGCGTCGTTGTCGAAGTACTGACCATTGGCGCCGGCGAATTCCTCATCCAGTGCCGCACGCACCAGGATATCGGCACCGATGCCCAGGTCCTTGCCCGGCACGCCGAAGCCTTCCTTGACCATCTTGCTGGCCAGCAGAGAGCCCGGATTGACCGCGATCAGGATAGGCCCCTGACCTTCCCAGTCCTGGGCAAGCGTACGCGTCCACATGGTGATCGCGAGCTTGCTCTGGGCATAGGCCGCATAGTGGTCATTGAACGCGACCTCGCCGGTCAGGGCCTTCAGGTCCACGGAGGATTGAGCCGCCGAGGACAGATTGACGACCCGCCCGGCCGGACGCAGTGCCGGCGCCAGTTTCTGGGTGAGCAGATAGGGGGCAAGGGTATTGACCATGAAGCGCAGGTCGAGACCGTCCGCCGTCACCACGCTGGGAGCCTGGAAGACACCGGCATTGTTGATCAGGACATCCAGACTGGCATTGGCCGCCAGCACGTCGCTTGCCAGTGAATCGATGGCGGCCAGGTCGGACAGGTCTGCCACGAAACCGGCAACGCGCTCGGTGCCTGCCAGCGCCGCAAGTTCGGCGACGACACCATTGACCTTCTGCTCGCTGCGTCCGTGGATCAGCACGCGATGGCCGCGCTCCAGCAGGGCCTTGGCCGTGACCAGGCCGATGCCATCGGTAGAACCGGTGATAAGGATGGTTTTCATGCGCTCTCTCCTTGAAATGTCACACGACGCTTGAGACACGAACGACAGGGTGTGCCGGATGGCCACACCCTGTCGTTCATCTGTGCCAGCGCAGTGTCAGGATGATCCTGCCTATGTGGCTTTCGGTCACGGAATCAGATCTCGACGATGACCTTGCCGGTTGCCTGGCCGCTACCCAGACGGGCGTGGGCCTGGCCCACTTCCGCGAGCGGGAAGACCTGATCATCGATGATCGGCTTGAGCGCGCCGGCATCGGCGATACGCGCCATGTCGGCCAGAATCTCGTGATGCTCCTGACGACGGAAGTCATGCAGCATCGGGATCAGCATGAAGACGACATGCAGTGACAGGCCCTTGAAGTGCGCGGTGGTCAGGTCGATTTCCATGAAGGACACGGTCGTCGAGACATGGCCATTGAGCGCGGCAGCCTCGAAGGAGGTCGGCAGGTTAGCACCGCCGACAGAGTCGAACACGATGTCGAAGCCCTTGCCGTCTGTGTGCTTGGCCACATAGTCGGCGACCTGCTCATTGCGGTAATTGATGGCACTGGCACCCAGGCCTTCGACCAGCGTCTCGTGCTCATCACGACCGACGGTCGAGGCGACGTCGGCACCGAAGTGACGGGCCAGCTGGATGGCGATGTGACCCACACCCCCCGCGCCACCGTGAACCAGCACCTTCTGACCGGCCTCGATGTTGGCGCGTTTGAGGCCTTCATAGGCCGTGATGCCGACCAGCGGCAGCGCCGCGGCTTCCACCATGCTCAGGGACTTCGGCTTGTGGGCGATCAGGCGAACATCGGCGGCGATGTACTCGGCCAGCGTGCCCGGCAGGTCGGCCAGGCCACCAGCACAACCATAGACTTCATCCCCGATGGCGTAGCCTTCGACGCCCTCGCCCACGGCTTCGACGGTACCAGCGAAGTCCATGCCCAACAGCGCCGGCAGTGCCGGAGACAGCGGCAGCTCAGGGCCCATCTCGCGAATCATGGTGTCGACGGTATTGATGCTGGTGGCGGCGATGCGCACCAGCACCTGACCTGCCGCCGCTTGGGGCTTGGCGATTTCCGCCGCTTCGAACACCTCGGGACCACCGAATGATTTGACGAGCATCGCTTTCATGAGTCTGTCTCCTGCGTGGATGTGGAGCCAGCATAATTGCCATGGGCCTGAATGATAAACGGCGATAAACTACAATCAGTTTATTGATCTTATTGAAAGTCACGAATGTCACGCCAAGCCGTTGCTGGCGTGCCTCTCGCCTTCGTGAGCCACGCGCGTCGACGCAAATGAGGACACCCGCATGAATCTTGAGCACCTGAAGCTGTTCGTCCGTCTCGCCGCCGTGAACAGCATCAGCCAGGCCGGAGAGGACCTGGGACTGTCGCCCGCCGTCGCCAGCTCTCACCTGCGCAAGCTCGAGGACAGTCTGGGGGTACGCCTGTTGCATCGCACCACGCGTCATGTGGCACTGAGCGAAGAAGGTCGCGCCTTTCTCCCCCACGCAGAAGAGGTGCTGATCAGCGCCGAGGCCGCGCGGGCTGCCGTCGGCGTCGGCACGACTTCCCCCAGCGGCACCTTGCGCATCACCGCTTCCGCCTCCTTCGGGCGCATGCACCTGGTGCCGGGCCTGGCCGGCTTTCTCGAACGCTGCCCTGATCTGGAACTGGACCTGCGCCTGACCGACACCATCGTCGATCTGGTCGAGGGCGGCTTTGACATCGCCATCCGCAACTCCGCCCTCAAGGATTCCAGCCTGATCGCGCGGCGCCTGGCACCGGACAAGCGCATTCTGTGCGCCTCGCCGGACTATCTCGCGCGCCATGGCACACCGACGCACCCCTCGATGCTGCATGAACACGAATGCCTGACCCTGATCGGCATGGACCAGTGGTGCTTTCAGTGCGAGAACGGCGTCGAGCCGATTCGCGTCAAGGGGCGTATCCGCACCGACAATGGCGAAGCCGTGCGTGACGCCTGTGCCGCAGGTCTGGGCATCACCCTGTCCTCGACATGGAGCATTTACCGCCACCTGGCCGAAGGCAGCCTGGTAGAGGTGCTACCCGAGACGCCCTTGATCAGCGAGACCGGCATCTGGGCGGTCTATCCCAGCAACCGCCAGCTGGCCCCCAAGGTGCGCGCCTTCCTGGACTACTTCTCCGAATACTTCGGCAGCCCGCCCTATTGGGATGTCCAACAGGGCTGAGACGTCGGAAAGCCCGTCATCCCGCCGCCAGCACCCAGCGCTGAAGCATCGGCTTGTAGTGAGCGAAGTCCGGCGTCTGCATGCCGGCCACCTTGGCGGCATCATCCAGGCGCCGCACCTTGATGACGGCCTCGAGCTGCGGCAATTGAGCAAAAGCCTGCGCTTCCTCTTCCGTCATCGCCCCGCCCTGCAGCGTCAGGCTATCCAGCGAGGCCTGTGACAGACAGGCGCGATAGCTCGGCTCCACTGCCACCAGATAGCGCTTGGCCGCCACATGCTGGCGTACCGGCTCGACGATCTCGGCCGGGAAGAAGCGTGCCAGCCAGTCGGCACCGCTGACCTGATGACGGTTGTCCTGGCCGTTCATCAGGACCTCCGGCGGCAGCGCATTGGCGTAATGCCCCACGTCATGCAGCAAGGCGGCCAGAATCACCGACTCGGATTCCCCCTGCTGCTCGGCAAGATGCGCTGCCTGCAGCATATGCTCGGCCATGGTCACCTCCTCGCCCAGATAGGAGTCCGCACCATGCAGGGCGAAGATGTCCTCGATCAGGCCGACGATGCCCTCGGCGTTGGCTGTCTGCGTGATCATCGGGCGTTCTCCAGCAGATTGAGGGTGGAATACAGGCTGTCGAGATCGGCGTAGGCGCCCTGCAGATGACGATTGCCACCAGCCACGAAGGCGGTGCGGGCGTGCATCACGCGACTGTTGTCGAACAGCAGGCAATCCCCCGGGACAAGGCGCAGGCGCGTAGCCTGCTCCGGCTGACCGATCACGCGCGCCCAGTCGTGATAGGCACGATAGAAGGCGCGTTGCGCCTCGAGCGGCAGCGGCAGCGAAGCAATGGAGCGGTTGTTGTAACGCACCTGGCGGATGTTGCCCTTGTGGTCGGTCTCGATGAACGGCACCCAGCTTCTGAGATCGGCATGGTCCGCGTCATGGAAGCGGAACGGCACCCGCGTGCGCGTCAGCAGCGCGAAACTCTCGGGCGCCAGTTCGCGCAGGCGCTCGGCGGCGGCGAAGCCATCCACCAGCAGGGTCTGGCCGCCTTCCACCTCGTTGCTCAGGCAATGCAGCAGCTGAATGCTCGGCGCCGGATCGCGATAGGGATTGTCGGTATGCGCCCCGAGCCCGAGATTGCTGAAGGCGAGATTGCTCGGCGAGACCTCGGTGCGGACATCGAACAACTTGCCGTAATTGGTTTCACGCACATAACCGAACTGCTCGATCACCTCGAGCACCTTGCCCGGATCGACGGGCACGCCGCGCAGGCACACCACTCCGCTGTCGCGGACACAGGCCAGCGCCTTGCGGAGTGCCTCTTCGCCGGCGATGACATCGGCCCACTCGACACGGGCGACCGAGAACTCGCTGCCCTGCCACAGCGTCTTGTGCGCACTGCTGCGCTCATCGGGGAAGCCGGTGCTCAAGGCGGCCAGCTCATCGACGCCGTAGCGAATCTCGCGCGCATTGCTCAGTGTCACTCGCAGGACGTCGCCCTCCTCAAGCGCCGCCTCGCTGATGGCGGCGTCCCAGTCGAGGTCAAGCACGCTGTCCAGACGCTGGCCATTGGCATGGCGACGGGCGGGGTCATGGTCTTGCAGCCACAGCACATGCTGGGCAAGGGTCTGGCCATCATCCAGCGTCAGGTGAAGCTGTTCGGCGTCAAACACGAGGCGAGGCATGCAGAGTCTTCCTGTCTGTCGAGTGCGATCACAAGCCGCAAGGCACGGCATGACGAACGGGGGTGGCTGGCGCTCATGTCAAACGAGCGCTCCGCCAGCGAATGCCCGCCATGCTAGTGAACGCAGACCCTTGACCATAGCGAGACTTTCTGACGGCGAGCCTCAGTTTTTATGCGCGTAGATTGTCACCTCAGCGTCATGCACGGCTGCAAGAATGAACGCCCGGCCGCGTGCCGCGGCAGGATCTGCAGTCATGGCTTCAGCACCAGCCGCCGATGCGGCGACTGGCTCAGTCAAGCTGGAGTTCTGCATGTCGCGTCCTGCCTATCACCCTTCCCAGCGCCTCGCTCAGCGCCTGCCCCCGTTCAATGCCCTGACCGCCTTCGAGGCCACCGCACGCCTCGGCAGCCTGACCCGTGCCGCCGCCGAACTGTGCATTACGCAGGGCGCCGTGAGTCAGCGCGTCAAACAACTGGAAGACTTCCTTGATGTCAGCCTGTTCCTGCGCCGCGGCAATCGCATCGAGCTGACCGATGAGGCACATGCCTATCTGCCGCTGGTCAGTGGCGTGTTCGAGACCCTCAAGCGTGGGACGGCCACCCTCTTCCAGCACGATGAGCAACAGAGCCTGACGCTGCGCTCCAATCACAGCTTCGTCGAATACTGGCTGATCCCCAGACTCAAGGACTTCCAGCGCCTGCATCCGAACATCCAGGTCACGGTGCTGCCGCACAACCAGGTGCTCCCGGACGAGCAGCCCGACGTCGATATCGAGATCATCAATGGTTACGGCGGCTGGTGCGGGCGCGAGTACGAGAAACTGGCCGATGAGCAGTGGGTCGTCGTGGCCAGCCCCACCTTCCTGCACCACTCCCTCGCCCCCAATGCCTCGCCCGCAAGCCCACTCGACGAGCTGGCCCGCGCGCCACGAATCGAGTGCATCGGCTACCGCGAAAGCTGGCTGGACTGGTTCCGCCTGCAGAAGTTTCGCGGCCAGATCCCGCCGGCCGGCCTCAGGTTCGGCAATGCCAGTCTGGCGATTGCCGCGGCACTCGAGGGGCACGGCTTCCTGCTCGTCCGCCAGTCCTTCGTGATGGACCTGATCAAGAACGGACGCCTGCAACTGGCGCACCCCTTGCGCATGCCCAGCACCAGCAGCCAGTACCTGCTGGTGTCTCCGGAGCGCCGCCATGCCCCGGCGGTCAACGATTTCTGTGTCTGGTTGCGCAGCACCATGCACACCTCTCAGACCAATCCTGCTGCCTGCGAGATGCCCTCCCAGCCCCGCTAGCACGGGCAGGAAGACGCGAGCCTCAGAATTTCTAAGGCACAGTCGCAACTTTTGTTGCGGCCAACGGCCGGCATCTGTCACGGAAACGTCATCATCTGCGCCAAAGATGACGCCTCAACACGACAGCGCTGACGCAGTTCAACCGTCCCGGCGGACTGTTCCAAGCGCCATCCAATGGCTTGCCTGCCGGCCTGACCCGGCTGCGGAACCTGCTTGCTTTACCTGATGACCGTACCTGACTACCGCCCCTGACTACCGTCCCTGACCGTTGCCCTTGCCTGGAGCCTGACATGAAGAAGCCCTTGATCGCCGCCATTGGCCTTGCCGCCTTCGCCCAACTGGCCGTCCCCCAGCTGGCCCATGCCGAGACACTGCGCACTCCGCATTGGGTCGAGTTCAGTGGCAAGGAGTCACTGGACCCCATCTCCCCGACGCGCTTCTACTCGGCCAACCAGCTGATCTACAGCCGCCTGGTCCGTCAGGGCAGCAAGGGCGAGCCGGTGTCGGACCTGGCCTCCGAGTGGCAGGCCAACCCCGCTGCCGATGAGTGGACCTTCACGCTGCGTGACGGGGTCAGCTTTCACAATGGCAAGGCGCTGAGCGCAGATGACGTCATCTACAGCTTCACGCGTCTGCTCGACCCCGAGCGCGATGCCCCAGCACGTGCCGCGCTGTCCGTCATCGAGGACATCAGCGTCAATGAGGCCGGTCAGATCGTGTTCCGTCTCAGCCAGTCCCATGCTGACCTGCCGATTCTGCTGATGGATTACCGCGCCAAGATCGTGCCGGTCGGCTTTGATGACGACACCTCACTGCAGGGCATCGGTACCGGCCCCTTCAAGCTGGTCGAATTCGACCCGCAGGGCACCACCACCTTCGAAGCCTTCGCTGACTACTGGGAAGGCGCACCGAAGCTGGATGGCATGGACCTCATCGGCATTCCCGATGACAACGCCCGCACCCAGGCATTGCTGGCCGGCCAGATTGACTGGTCGGGCTGGAATGGCGTCAACGCCCAGCAGCTGCGCCTGTTCTCCAGCAACCCGGCTTACCACTACGACTCCATCGCCACCGGCGACTGGCGTGGCATGGTGTTCCGCGCCGACGACGAGGTCTTCCAGGATGTGCGCGTGCGACGCGCGCTGCGTCTGGTGGCCGACCGCGAGGAGATGGTCAACCTGCTGTTCGGCAAGGGCGGTGCCACCATTACCTGTGACAACCCGGTCTGGAATGGCGATCAGTACAAGCTGGCGCAGCAATGCCCGCAGGACCTCGACACCGCTCGCAGCCTGCTGAGCGACGCGGGGTATGCCGATGGGCTGGAGATCGACGTCTACACCAGCGGCGTCGACAACTACTTCCGCCCGATGACGGAGCTCTACCAGCGCCAGGCGGCCGAGGCCGGCATCACCGTCAACGTGCACAACGTGCCCGCAGCGGATTACTGGAACACTGCCTGGATGAAGAAGCCGGCCTTCACCACGGCATGGGGCCAGCGCCCCACCGATCAGGTGCTCAACGAGATCTTCCAGAGCGAGGCCAACTGGAATGAATCGGCCTACCAGAATCCTGAATTCGATGCCCTGCTCGCCAAGGCACGCGCCACCCTGGATGACGAAGCACGCACCGAGCTCTATCACCAGGCCCAGGCACTGCTGACCGATACCGGCGCGACGCTGATTCCCTTCCACCTCAACAACAATCGCGTCATGAAGCGTGGGGTGCATATCCCGGCGGTCGAGCACTTCGCGATTCGCTGGCACCAGGTCGACAAGCAGGGAGAGAGCTGATGTCCCGCCCTGGCCTGATCCTGATTCTGATGGACGGCATCAGCAGTCAGCGCTTCGCCGAGACGCGGGCGCGCCTGCCGCATCTCGATGCCCTAGCCAGAGACGGCCTGCTGATCGAGCGCCTGGGTGCCGATACCAATGCCAATTCGATGCCCGCGCGAGCGGGCGTCCTGACCGGGCAACCGGCTCAGGTGCACGGCATCTACTCAAACGGTATCTATTCCAACGGCATCCATTGCCCCGATTCTGAGGTGGAGTTTGCGTCTGTTACAGGGACTGAGACCGACAGCGACCGTCACGCCTCAGGCGCCAGCGCCACTGCAGGGCATTTTCGTCCAGCAAGGGTCGAGGACCTGCGGGGCGAGACCCTGCTCGAGGCCGCGCGCGCGACAGGACTTCGGGTGGCCAGCCTCGGCTTCGGGCTGGCCCGCCCCGAGAGCTGTAACTGGTATCTGTCGCCCTGGTGGGAGGAAGGTGACCTGCGCGCCAAGGGCATGACCGCGCCGCGTCTGAATCACTGGGATGCCCGCAATGACGCCCTGATGCGCGCCATGAGCAATGACCAGCAGCTGCTCAACGAGGCACTGTCGCTGATCGAGCGCGAAACGCCAGAGCTGGTGCTGATCGAACTCAACACCCCCGATTACTGCCTGCATGTGCATGGCAATGATGACGCCCTGGTCGATGGCGCCCTGATGGTGGTCGATGCCCAGCTCGGCAGCCTGCTGGCCGGCCTTGAGGCCATCAACAGGCGCGAGGCCTACCACCTGTGTGTCTTCAGTGATCATGGTCATGCCCCGGTCCAGCGGGCGCTGGTGGCAGACCGCCTTCTACCGGATGTCGCGCTGCAATGTGATGGTGGCCTGTTGCTGGTGGCCTGTGATGACGACGAACGCCAACGCGAGCAGGCTGCGCGCCTGGCCGAGTTCGGCGTCACGCCGCTCGCGGCCGCCGACTTCCTGCCCCCGGACGTGACGCATATCCAGCTCTATCAGGCACCGCCGGGCATGAGCTTTGAACCCGCCTGCAAGCATGCCCATCACGCGGAGCTGATGGCGGCGCCCGGCTATGTCTCCACGCACGGTTTCGGTCCCGGCGCCACGTCGGATCAGCGCTTCGCCATTCTGCATGGCCCGTCGATCAGCGCGGGCGAGCGTCTTGAGCTCGAGTCACTGGCCCTCCACCCGCGCCTGCGTCAGGTGCTGGGCCTGCCGCCCCTCGATGAGGCTTCAACGCCACTGCGGGCACGCGACCTTCAGGAGGTGGACTGAGATGTGGGCAATGCTGTTGCAGCGCTGTCTGTATGGCGGCTTCACGCTAATCGTCGTGGCCTGCGTGGTGTTCTGGGTGATCGAGATGCTGCCCGGCGACTTCTGCGTCAACTACCTGGGACGCAGCATGACCCCAATCAATCTCGCCCAGTGTCGTGCCGAGCTTGGCTTGGACACGCCGGTGGCGACACGCTTCGTCAGCTGGTGGGGGCAGTTGCTGAGTGGTGATTTCGGCACCTCGCTGACAAGTCGTGCACCCGTCAGTGATACCTTGATGCCGCGTCTAGCCAATACCTTGCTACTGGGCGGCATCGCGACCGTGATGGCCATTCCGCTGGCCATCCTGCTGGGGCTGATCGCGGCGCTCAAGCGCGACAGCTGGATCGACTCCAGCCTCTCCAGCCTGGTGCTGATCGCCATGACGGTGCCGGAATTCATCAGCGCCACCCTGCTGACCCTGGCCTTCGCCATCTGGCTGCCGTGGTTTCCTGCCATCACCGTGGCCGGTGCCAACGAGAGTCTATGGAACCTGCTGCCCGGTGTCTGGCTGCCCGCCATCACGCTGGCGCTGGTGGCCATGGCACACATGATGCGCATGACCCGCTCCAACACCATCAGCGTGATGGACAGCGACTTCATGAACATGGCGCGTATCCGCCAGCTGCCGCGCTGGCGTCTGGTGATCCGTCATCTGGCGCCGGCCGCCCTGCTGCCGACCATCAGTCTGGCCGCCATGACCATCGCCTGGCTGCTGGGCGGCGTGGTGATCGTCGAACAGGTCTTCAACTATCCGGGGCTGGGGCGCCTGATGATCTCGGCCATCAATGACCGCGACATGCCGGTGGTGCAGACCTGCGCACTGGTGCTCTCCGTCACCTATGTGCTGTGCAATCTGGTCGCCGACATGCTGGTCATCGTGCTCAATCCCAAACTCAAGACAGCCTGAGTCCTCATGAACGCTTCTTCCTCGACGACCGTGCGCGGCCCGCGACTGGCCATGACCAGCCTGCCGGGCCAACACACCCTGGCGCTGCTGTGGGCCAACCCCCAGGGCCGAATTGGCCTGGTACTGATCGGCCTGCACCTGCTGCTGGCCGTCGCTGGCCGCTGGCTGGCGCCCCATGACATCTCCGCGGGTGACAGTCTCGCGTCACTGCTGCCCCCCAGTGCCGAACATTGGCTGGGCACCGACCAGCTCGGCCGCGATGTCCTCAGCCGTACCCTGGCCGGGGGCCGCGAGGCCATCTACACCTCGCTGCCGGCCGCCGTGCTGGCCGTGGTATGGGGCAGCGCCTGCGGCATGCTGTTGGCCATCATCGGCGGGCGGGTCGAGAACATCGCCATGCGCCTGGTGGACGCCCTGCTGTCGATTCCCTGGCTACTGTTCCTGTTGCTGGTCATCGGCGTGATGGGCCCCGGCCCGCTGGTCTTCATCCTGACTCTGGGCATCTTCTATGGCGTGGCGGTGGTGCGCGTGATGGTCACGGCGTGCCGCGAAGTGCTGTGCCTTGACTATATACAGGCCGCACGGCTGCGCGGCGACAGCCTGCTGCGCCTGCTGTGGCGCGAGATCAAACCCAACGTGCTCGACACCATCCTCGTCGAGCTGGCGATGCGCTGGTCCTGGGCATTGCTGGCCTTCAGCTCGCTGTCATTTCTCGGCTTCGGTGTCTCCCCGCCGACCCCGGACTGGGGGCTGATGGTCGCCGATGGCCGCGGCTTCATGTCGTTTGCGCCTTGGGCCGTGCTGCCGCCGATCGTGGCGCTATCCAGCCTGATCATCGCCATCAATCTGGTCGCCGACACCCTGGCCAAGACACTGGGCATCGACCGTGCGGGGCGCCCCGAATGACTCCGAACTCCAAAGGTGACGCCATGACGGACAACGCCGTGATCCGCGTTCGCGATCTCAACATCGGCTTTCATGATCGCCAGCAGACCTGGCGACCCGTACTGCGCGGTATCGACCTGAGCCTGGGCCAGGGCGAGATTCTGGGCCTGGTGGGCGAGTCCGGCAGCGGCAAGAGCACCTTGGCCACGGCCATGCTGGGCCTGTTGCGTCGGGGCAGCCTGGTGCGCACCGGCGAGGTGAGTGTCGCCTTACCTGCGCCCGCCTCTGGCTCCACTTCTGCCACTGCCTCCACCTCTGCCACTGCCTCTACAAGTCATGACCCTCTTCACGACGAGCACCACCAGCTGAGCTTTCATCATCAACCGGGGCGCTGGCTGGGCGAACTCAGGCTCGGGCTGGTGTCTCAGCATGCCGAAAAGGCGATGACGCCCCACCTCACGCTCGGCAGTCTGCTGTGCGAGACGCTGTTGTCACAGGGCGTGAAAGGCAAGGCGGCACGCGAACAGCAGGCCGTGGCATGGCTGCGACGCGTCCACCTCCCTCACCCCGAAGTGCTGATGCAGCGTTATCCGCACCAGCTCTCCGGCGGACAGCAGCAACGCGCCAGTCTGGCGCTGGCCCTGGCGCAACGTCCACGTGTGCTGGTGATGGATGAGCCGACCACCGGCCTGGATGCCAGCACCCAGAATGAGATTCTGGCGCTGTTGGCCTCGCTGCGCGCTGAGCTGGGCATGAGCATCGTCTTCGTCAGTCATGATCTGGGCGCGGTATCTCACCTGTGTGACCGCGTCGCGGTGATGTATGCCGGTCAACTGGTGGAGGTCGCCGCGACTCGCGACTTCCTGGACGGCCCGCGCCACCCCTATGGTCACGCGCTGCTGGCCGCGACTCCAGGCAGTCAGTGCTATCGACCTGACGCCGCGCTGGAAGGCACGCCGCCCCTGGTGGGAAGCGCCATCAAGGGCTGTGCCTTCGCACCGCGCTGTCCGCGCGCCAGTGAGACGTGCCGTGACAGCGTGCCGAGCTGGCAAGGCAGCTACGCTTGTCATCATGCGCTGGAAGGTCATGAATCAGTGGGCAGAGCGCATGCGGAGAGCGGAGAAAGTGCGAAAAGTGCGAAAAGTGCGGAAAGTAACGCATCGACCGATGAGCGGGCGGATCGCGTAAAGAACGACTCGCAGTCAGCCACGTCGCTGGACGTCGCGCCGCTGCTGGCCGTGGAGTCGCTGAACCTGTGCTATCGCATGCCCGGCTGGCTGGCGCGCCTGCGCGGTGAAACGCCGGCGCTCACCGTCAGCGATGTGGCATTCACGCTCCAGCAAGGCGAAACGCTGGCCTTGATCGGCGAATCCGGCAGCGGCAAGACCTCGATCCTCAAGGCGCTGGCCGGCCTGCTCTCCCCTGTCTCCGGAAAGCTCAGTCTGCGTCAGGAGCCCTTGGCGGGGTTGGTCGCCGAGCGGCGTCCGGTGCAGCGTCAGAAGGTCCAGTACATCTTCCAGCATGCCAGTACGGCACTGAATCCTCGACTGACCGTATTCGAATCCCTCGCGCCGGTGCTGTCTCGCTGGTTCGATCTCAAGGGCGATGCCGCCCGCCAGCGCGCCCAGTCACTGCTGGAAGAGGTGCGCCTGCCTGCGCTCTATCTGGATCGTCTGCCCAGCCAGCTGTCGGGGGGCGAGCAGCAACGCGTGGCCATCGCTCGCGCACTGGCTGCCGAACCCGACATCCTGCTGTGTGACGAGATCACCTCGGCACTGGATGTCTCGGTTCAGGCCGCCATCATTCGCCTGCTGCAACGCCTCAAGCGTGAGCGCGGTCTGAGCCTGGTCTTCGTCACCCATGACCTGGGGCTGGTCAGTCATTTCGCGGACCGCGTACTGGTGCTGCGCAATGGCCGCACCGAGCATCTGGGAGATATCACAAGCCTCGCCACAGGGGACCTGCCGCCCTATGTGCAAACCCTGATGGAGGCCAAGCTGGTCGCGGCATGACCCGGCTTTCTGTCCCACCATTCTGTCCCGCCCGCCTGTCCCGGCTGCCTCTCCCTGCTGTCGATCTCCGCTGCTGATTACCTTCATGCAACGAAAAAAGCCCACCAAAGGCGGGCAGGGAATGTCGGGACAGGACATTCAGGACAGGAAAGCGTTTGAGCAAGGGCTCTGCAGTTGATGACGAGTGCGCACTTCCACACTGGCTTCCACTCAGCCAAAACACTTGCTCAAGCGTTCTTCTCTCTCACGTATTCTTCTCTGGGACACTGACCATCATGACGCGACACGATGGTCAGTGGATCCATTCAGCAACTGACAGGGGCAAGTCGATGGCATATCGGCATCCTTGGCTGTCTTGCAGAGTCGGAGGATGTTCATCCGCCGACGAGAGATCATGCGCTTTCGTTCAAGGCATGCTCGACGCGTGTAGCAGAGACGCTCTTGCCAGCGTCGTTGACGTAATCAGCCGTATCGCTCGCCAGTGCACGGGTGGTGCCCTGGATGCCGGCGTTGCTGATGGATTTCTGGACGCGGCTGGCAGCGACACTCATGCCGGTTTCCACGGCGTCAACGTGATGCAGCGCGGCTTGCTGAGTCACCGGCTGTGCCTGGCCCATGATCACGCGATCACTGAGGGTGGCACGGACGCGGGCATCGGCTTCGCTGTCATTGGCAGAGGCCACGCCAGTGGCGGCAACAAACAATGCGGCAATGGCAAATAGGGACTTGAGGGATTGCATGGGGGTTCTCCTGTCGAAAAAGGTCATGTCAGTGCAGACACCTGGCCTGCAAGCGCCTGACGCAGACGTCGGACGTCTCAGACGTTGACGTCGCTCACGGCGTGACGAACACGGGTGCCGGCAACGCTATCGCCGGAATCATTGGCGACATCGAATTCCTGCAGATGGATGGAGCGATCATGGCCACGGATCTCGTCGTCACCGGATGCCACCTGGAAACGACCAGCAGCGGTGCTCATGCCGGTTTCCGCGAAGGTCGCCTGGGCGGTCGGAGCTTGCTGGGCAGAGCCATGGATGACGCTGTCACTGACGTTGTGCTGGACGCGCTTGGCGGCCGGGCTATCGTCGGCGGCGAAGGACGCGGTGCTGACGGTGGCGAGTGCGGCAGCGGCGATCAGAGTCTTGAGAGTGTTCATGGTGTATCTCCTCGATGAAGGGCAAAGCGATGATCAGACCCGGCAATCCAGGTCAGGCTTGACGATGGTTCAGACGTTGCTGTCGTTCAGGGCGTGCTGGACGCGAGTCGCTGCGACACTCTTGCCGGCATCGTTATCGAATGCCTGGCTGGCAGTGGCCGCGGTGTGCGACTGACCCTGGATGCGATCGGCACTGATGGACTGCTGAATGCGACCTGCCGCGACGCTCATGCCGGTTTCCGCGAAGCTGGCTTGCTGGGTAGCGGCTGACTGAGCGGTGCCGACGACTACGTCCTGGCTGATGGACTGCTGGACACGCTGGGCGGCCGGGCTGTCATCCGCGGCGAAGGTGGCGGTGCTGACGGTAGCGAGAGCGGCGGCGGCGATCAGAGTCTTGATGGTTTTCATGATGAATCTCCTCGATGAACAAAGTGGTCAGTGGGCGTGAGTGCCCGGGCAAGACGGCTGAATGGCTCAGACGTTGCTGTCGCTCAGGGCGTGCTGAACGCGGGTAGCAGCGACACTCTTGCCGGCGTCATTGTCGAAGGCCTGCTCGCGGCTGACGGTGGCAACACCCTTGCCTTCGATGGCGGACTGATTGAGGGCAGTCTCGACACGACCTGCGGCAACGCTCATGCCGGTATCGGCGAAGGTGGCCTGGGCAGTCGGTGCCTGCTGGGCAGTGCCGACGACGACGTCCTGGCTGACGGACTGCTGAACACGCTGTGCGGCCGGGCTGTCATCCGCTGCGAAGGAGGCAGTGCTCACGGTAGCGAGAGCGGCGGCGGCGATCAGAGTCTTGAGGTTGAGAGTTTTCATGATGATTTTCCTTTGCTTGTCCTGGGCGATGTTGCCCTTGTGATGTCGTGTGCAGTCTCGGCTGCACCCGTCTAACTTGTTAACAGACTAATGATTATTGCGCTATCACACTAGCCGTGTTGCTGGCAGCTCACTGTTTCCATCAAAGAACCAGATTGAGATGCCTTGTCATTGCCTCGGTACACGCAAGTGATGAGAACCCTCACCACGCAAAACCCTTGCAAGCTTTTTGCATCACTTCTGTACAACCATGAAGGTGCATGTCGCCAGTGATCGAATGTCGATCAGTCACTCAGGTCTGCTCCGGTACCGCTGCCTAGCACTTCAACTTTGGTCGCGATCATGAGGAAGGCATTCGTCAGCAGTATGTCTTTCTACCCTGCTGAAACCCTCACCGTTGTGCTTGTAGAGTCTTACGCTTGCGCCAACGGGTTGGATGCATGCCATCTTCAAAAAAGTGGAAGGCGTCTTGACAGGCGCCAGCCATCGACCCGATCCAGACTGCCGTTTCGTGCAATGTGGAATGAGCGCATTGTGGACGAAACCCGCCACGCGAGATATCCCTCCACTGGAACAGCATTGATTCCAATCACGAACCAATGCGTCACTCGCCTGACCAGCTGGACAGACACTCATCTACGACTTTGGTAATAAGCATAGTATTATCAACCGCTTACGAAACCCGTGAGCGCCCTCTCAAGTCACCTGTTTCAAGCGCTCTCTGCACCTATGCGTTCCCCTTCATCGCGACGGGCGATGAAAATTGTTGTCCAGATACGAAAACGCGGAGCCATTGGAAGATGGCTCCGCGTTTTTCATGTGGCTGCACTGCGACTCAATACCCCGGGTATTTCTCCCAGACCCACCGCTCATCCTTGCCGCCGCCATCGGTGTAGAGCTCCCAGCGAGGGCAATCGTGCAGGTCCTGCGCTATCTCGCCGATGACATCTCGCAGTTCAAGCGGCGCCAGCCAATCGGTGGGTATCGCCTCTTCTCCCCATTGCGCCCCGAGCAGGTTACCCGTGATGGCGCCCGTGGAATCCGAATCCCCATCATGATTGACCGCGATCTGGATAGCGGAGCGGAAATCCCGCGCGGTGAGTGCGCAATACACGGACATCGCCAGGGCCTCTTCCGCGATCCATCCCAACCCCAGCATCACGACAGCCACCTGCGGCGCAGTGTCGGACTCGGCAAGCTCGCGGGCTTGCTTCAGGGCCTGCATGGTCTCTTCGCAGCCTGATTTGCGCTCCAGAATGCGCATGGCGTGCGCAAGTGCCTGTGCCATCGAGTCACCCGCCACCAGGCACTGGATCATCACCGCCAGCACGCCGCCCGTCTGCTGACCGGTCACGTGACCATGGGTCAGCGCACAGACCTCTTCCCCGAGTGCGAAGCACATCTCATGGGAGGCTCCCATCGCATGCGCGAACAAGCCGACAGGTGCCACACGCATCACCCCACCACAGCCCTTGCTGTCGTTCTGCGCCCTGTCACCGTAGGCACGCATCTGCTTGAGCGCTGACAGGCATGTCATGCCCGGGGCGCGCCGCGAATGGAGCTCGCGTTGCTTGATCAGCCAGCCACTGTCCAACCATTCCTGCTCGGTCTCCTGCCGCGAGCGTTCGCCCTGGGTGTAAAGCCAGCGCTCGTAGGCGCTGCTGACCAAGCCACTTTGCGTCGTGATGCCTCTCAGACAGCCACGCACATGACTGCGCAACAGCCCCTCGGCGGTAAACAGCGTCATCTGCGTATCATCGGTAATCCGCCCCAGCCCACCGTAGGCCGGGGCATAGTCACGTATGCCATCACTTCCAAAACGTGCCTGGATCTCCTCGAATGACAGGAATTCGACTGCCGCGCCCAGCGCATCCCCCGTCGCGCCGCCCAACAAGCACCCCCGAAACCGCGAACTCGTCTCAAGCGTCATGTCCTGCCCTCTTCCAATGGCCATCAAGGGAGCGCCAATGCCTCCCGGCACGCCTTACGCTATCAGCATCCACGCATTTGCTGAAAAGTTCGCTCGACCGCTGGTGCGCATAATCAGGCAGAACTGGATGGACACTCAGTATCAGCAGGTGTAATGCCTGACAGCGCCAACGACAGCGCCGACGGCAGCCCCTTGGAGGCAAGAACGGCCGCCCGAGGGCGACCGTTCTGTTTTCTTCCGTCACGACGTCATGCGTCGAGACTTCCTTCAGTGGGCTTTTGTAGCGATCGCTCCACTGTCTGGCCGCCATGGGCGTTCACGATGTCAGCTTGAGAATATCCTCATACAAGGCTCTCGACAGCGTGACGCCCTCTTCTTGATGTACCTGGCGAGCCTTGAAGCGGCGCTCGGAGGAAAGACGTGCCCCCTGCTGCTTGACCAGCTCAAACAGCCTTTCAGAGCGCAGCATGTGCTGCTGAGTGCTGCCGCCCGTCAGGCGTGCCGGGTCCATCGCGATGATCAGCTCACCATGATACGGCAGGCTACCTTTGCCTTGATCGTGCTCGCTGGACTCGATACTCAGCATGTCACCGATCAGCGGCCCTGCAATCAACTCGATCATGATCGCCAGCGCAGAGCCCTTGTGGTCACCGAAGGGCAGCATCGCCCCATGATCCAGTACTTCGGCAGGGTCCTTTGACGGCGTGCCCTCTCGATCGACTCCCCAGCCCAGCGGGATCTCGTCCCCCTGACGACGATGCAGCTCAATATCGCCGCGCGCGATGGCGCTGGTCGCGAAGTCGAACACGTACGGGTTCCCGTTTTCGCGCGGCCAGCCGAAGGCGATGGGGTTGGTCCCCAGCAGCGGCTGACTGCCTCCATACGGCGCCATGTACGACTGGGTCGGGTTGCAGGCGATGGCTACCAGCCCTTCTCGGGTCAGCCGCTCGATCTCGACCCACAATGCCGTGCCATGCACGCAATGATTGATGGCCAGGATGGCAATGCCGTTGGTCTTCGCCTTGTTGACCAGCTCAGGCACGCCCTGCTGGAAGGCCAGCGAGGAGAAGCCCCCCTTGGCATCCACCTTGACGATGGAGGGCGCCGTATCCTCTACGACCGGCACGGCGTCCGGCACCACACCGCCATTGTTCAGTGTCGCGACGAACCCCATCAGGCGATAGAGCCCATGGGATCGACAGCCATCCATTTCCCCAGCCAGCAGCGCGTCACTCATGGCATCGACATGTGGCTCACTGAAGCCATGATGGCTCAGCACCTTGTGACATAGCGCCTTGAGCGCTGCCCGATCGAGATTGACGTCCATTCCTGCCTCTTCCTGTGTTGCATCACTCATGCGAACTCATTCCTTTCCAATAAGGTGTCCATCATTTCCATGACGGCCCGCTGATGGCATCAGGCAACCACAGCGCCAGCCCCGGGAAGGCCAGGATCAGCGCCAATACCACCAGCTGCAGGCAGATGAAGGGCATCACCCCCTTGTACATGTGCTTCAGCGTCACTTCAGGCGGCGTGATGGCACGCAGGTAGAAGATGGAGGGCGCCAACGGCGGTGTCAGATAGCTCGTCTGCATCACGATCAGGAAGGCCACGCAGAACCAGATCTCATCGAACCCGAGCAGGCCGATGACCGGCATCGCCACGGGAATGACGATCAGCACCACCGAGATCATGTCAAGCACGAAACCGGCCAGGAAAGCGATCAGCAGGATGGCGCCGAGAATCAGCCACGGGCTCAATCCAGTATCCAGCAGCAGCGATTGAACGGTCGCCATGCCGCCGGAGGCAAAGAAGACGCCCGCGAACATGTTGCCGCCCAGCACGATCAGCAGAATCATCGCAGTGATGTTGAGCGTGCGTATCGCCGCGTTCCACAGGATGGACAGCGTGAGGTTGCGATAGCCCAGTGCCAGCAAGACGGAGCCGAGCGCCCCACAGGCTGCCGCTTCCGTCGGCGTGGCGATGCCCATCAGAATCGTGCCCAATACCACCAGGATCAGACTCATGGTCGGCAGCAATGCACTCAGGGTGATGGTGAGCAGCTTGCCCCAGCCGGGATGCTGCTCATCTTCCTTGAGTCGCGGCGCGAGCGCAGGCTTCAGCGCACAGACCACGACGATGTAGACAAGGAACAGCAGCGCCATCAACAGTCCCGGAATCAACAGGCCACTGAACAGTGAACCGACGGAGACACCCGCGACAGGCCCGAGAATGACCACGGTAATGGAAGGCGGGATCGCCGTGCCCAATGATCCACTGGCACAGATGGTGCCGGAGATCAGCGACTTGTCGTAGTGATGCTTGAGCATGACCGGCACTGCCAGCATGCCGATCACTGCCTCGGTCGCGCCCACCACGCCACTGGCAGCCGCGAAGATGGTCCCCATGATGACTGCGCCGACGCCCAGCCCACCGGGCATCCGGCGTGTCCACAGGTGGATGGCCCCGAACAGTCGCTCGGCAATGCCGGAATTCTCGAGCATCGCGCCCATGAAGATGAACAGCGGTACGGCGGCAAGGATCGAATTGGACGCCGTGTCCTCGATCTTGGTCAGCAATTGATAGGCTGCGGCATCCCCGAACTGGGCAACGCCGAAGATGGTGGCGACAACGATCATCGAGAAGGCGATCGGGAAACCGAGCACGATCAGCGCGATGAGCGCTGGGAACATGATGAGGGCAATGAAGTCACTCATGAGGACACCTCCGCGCCATGATCATGGCCCAGCAGTGCGCTCCAGAGCTTCAACATCTCCGCGATCACCTGCAGCGTCAGATAGACGAAGCCCAGCCACCAGACGCCGAAGACCGGCCAGATCACGGGATTCCACGCAGAACGTCCGGAGCGCTCATTGCTGGAGAACGCCTCGAGCACATAGAGCCACAGCTCCCAGACAAGCCACATCAATACCGGCAGCAACACCGCATAACAGGCCAGATGAATTCCAGCTCTGAGACGCGGTGCAAAATTCTGGCTCAACACATCCACACTGACGTGCTGGCCGACACGCAGGGCATTTGCCATGCCAAGCATGAAGATGGCGCCCATCACCATGTAGCTGATCTCAAACGCCCATAAGGTGGGCTTTCCCAGCACGTAACGACTGAAGACTTCATAGACCAACGCAAGCACCAGCGGCAGTATCAGGACTGCCCCCAGATACCCGGCCCAGCGGGTCTGACGCTCAATGACAGCGACGATTTTCATGGCAACTCACCAGGATGACGACAAGGAAAGAGCCCGAGCGGAACAGGTATCGCCCGGGCCAAGGACATCATTCAAGAGGACTCAGCGTCCCATCTCCCCGATCGGCAAACGGTAGTCCTGCCAGGTCGTCATGCTCTGCTTGAAGGTACGTTGCGACTCAAGCACACGTGCGAACCACTCATTCTCGCCCGCCTTCTCGTCTTCCCAGGCACGAGTCTCTTCGTAGATGGCATCGATGAAGGATTGATCCAGCTGCACGATTTCGTTGGGGCCATCTTCCAGCTCCTTGAAGGCCTTGAGATCGGCAAAGGAGCTATCCAGCCAGGACTCGAACACGCTCAGCTTGCCCGCGAGACGCAACTGGCTCTGCTGGGCGTCGCTCAGGCCGTCCCACGCCTCGACATTCACTTCACACTCCAGAATGCCGCCTGACTGATGGATGCCCGGCAAGATGACGTACTGCGCCACATTCTGGAAACCGGTCGGCTTGTTGAGCTCAGGACTCCCCCACTCCGCCGCATCAATCACACCACGATCCAGCGCCGTATAGATGTCACTGCCGGCCATCACCACGGTAGAGGCCCCAAGGCGTGAGGCGATTTCAGCCCAGGCACCCGATGTTCTCAGGCGCAGTCCCTGGAAGTCTTCAAGCGTCTGCACCTTCTTGCTCGAGTGCAGGAATATCTCGGTGCCCAGGGTTGAGCACGGGAAGGCCACGACGCCGAACACCTCGCGACGGAAGGCTTCATAGAGCTCGACACCGCCGCCCTCGTACATCCACAGCATGAATTCTTCCGGCGTCAGGCCGCTGGAGTGCCCGGCCAGCAGCGCTGCCGTCGGGTCAGTTCCGTAGTCATAGTTGATGTAGTTATGGCTGATCTGAGCGACACCGGACTTCACGGTATTGGTGACGCGCAGCGCGCCGCCCAGGGTGCCACCGGGGAATACCTGGATACTCACGTCGCCATTGGTCAATTCGTTTGCATAGTCCGCGAAGGTCTTGGCATCCCGTTCAAGCCAGGGCCCACCACCCCACGGGGTCGCCATCTTCCACTCGATGTCCGCCGCCTGAGTCGTGGCAGTCGCCAACAGGCTGGCAGCGATACCCATGCCGAGGAGCTGTTTCTTGAAGTTGTACATTATTGTTTTCCCAAGATTATTTTAATTGGAGTGCAATACCATACGTACCAGCAGGCGAATGCCTGATACAGGCTGAGGCCTGATACACGTCCAGTGGACGGCCACTGTCGATTGCGCATTCGCCCTCACAATTGCATATATGCAATATTGGGTCAAATATGGATATCGGGCTCGACATTTTGCTCACGGAAGCTCTAAATGGACGCCAACATGGCGCTCACGCCTTTCTCCTGCCGCTGCATGACCTGATGACTCGGCGCCCATGCGCCACACGGGCACAGAGCAACGGCAGACGCGACAGACGCCACCCAGAAGACGAACTCGATGGAGCAAGTTGACATGACATCCCACCAGGAAACGCCGATCGCTCTGAAGCACAGAGAACGCAAGGCAGGCGCCATTGGTGACAATCTCAAGGCGCTGCGCAAGGAGAAGGGACTGACCATCGCGGCCGTGGCCAGCGCATCAGGTATCTCGGCGGCCAGCGTGTCGAGAATCGAGAATGGACGCATCTCCCCGACCTTCGAGGCGATCGTGAATCTCGCCAAGGGCCTGAAGGTGGATGTCAGCGAGCTGTTCTATCACACGGAAGACACGTCATTTCGGGGTTGGCTCGCCTTGACGCGAGCACAGGAGGGAGACGTCATCGAGACGCCCAACTACCGGTATCGGCCGCTTTGCAACAATGTGGCGTCCAAGGAATACATGGTATTGGAGACCACGGTGCTCAATCGCAGTCTCGAGGAATTCGGCGGCCTGCAGAAACACTCCGGCCAGGAACAGATCATCGTGACCAGCGGTGAGGTGACGGTCTGGACCGAACTCTACGACCCCATCCAGCTAAAGGTCGGCGATAGCCTGGCCTTCGACAGCACCCTCGGTCACGCCATCACCTACAACGGTGACACACCGGCGACCATGACCTGGGTATGCAGCGCCTACGCCTGAAGCCACTGCCGGCAAACAGCGCATGCAAAAAGGGCCTCGTGAGAGGCCCTTTTTCTTAAGCTGGCTTGAGTAGCCGAGAACAACGATCCGATTGATCAGCGATTGAGAATGATGGCCGTGATCGCGCCACCCGCCACAGCTGCCAGCACATAACGCCCATCGATGTTCAACCAACGATGACCGCGCGGCGGCTTGGATAGGTGGCGATGGTGCCAGTCCTTCACCCAGTAGCGGCTGTCGGAATAGTAATGACGCGGCAAGTGGTCGCCACGGCGCCACTGGTGGTGGCGTCGCGCCTCATGACGGCGGCGCTCATGGTGACGCTGCTGCTTGTAATGCTTCTTGTGCTGTTTGCCATGATGACCACGGTCGTGATGGCCGTGCCCACGGTCATGATGCCCATGGCCTCTATCGTGCGGTCCTGCCTGAGCCAGCGGGGCTCCCAGCAGGGTGAATATCATCATCAGAATGGTCAGTGTGCGTGTTCGCATGGCTGGCCTCCTCGCCGTGACCCGCCGCCAATCACAGCGCCGGGAGTCATGTTGGGGGCTTCCTGGTTAGGAAACAGTGTTGCGCAACCTTAGCGAGAACCGAGGAAGCCCGCAAGATGTCTCATTTTTCTCGTTCTTTGTCGTTATTTCATGCACTTTCTGTCGCATTGCACCGAAGTCGATGTCGCCACTGGCCAACACCCTCCTTTATATGTCGCCACCTTTATAGCGCTCTCTTGCAGAGACCGGGCTTTCGCTGTCCTCTCCGCTGCCCCATTTCCCCTTTCGACTCTCGAGCCTCCACCAGAACGACGCTGAGGCATGACAAAAAGAAAGGATGCCTGGTACGCCACTCGCACCATATCGGTGCGAGAACATCCTCAGAAATGCGAGATATCTGGCCCTGGAGGGTTGGTCGTTTTAGCCAGGACACAATGCTTCAGGCGCCGAACGAGGTGTGAGAACGGAAAAATTCATTTTGCTGAATCGTGTCATTGAATCGAGACACCATCCCTAAAGCCCAGATTTCATGCGGCCTTCAGCGCATTCCTGACTTCAATAGCCATGATCACTCGAGGGCATAGCCCAAAGTTCAAGCACGCGGGCTTTGCGTTTTGATGACCATTCACCGATCATTTGCACCACACCTGAGTCATTTGATCGATAATAGACGATCTACCCTCGTCATCGCCGACAGGAACGCCAAGGCGGCTGCGTGACATCTCGGGTAGGAGCAGCAAGACAAGCCGTAAAAAAACAGGAGCCAATCATGGCCAGTACTGCGCCAGATTTGGATCGGCAGATCGCCCATATGGACGATGAGCTACTGCCGGTGCCACGTCACAAACTGCATCGGTGGCCGCACTTTGCCGGTCTCTATGCCGCCGAGCACGTTGCCGCGACCGAGTTCGTCATCGGTGCCACCTTCGTCGCGCTCGGTGCGGGTATCTGGGATATCCTGCTGGGCCTGCTGATCGGTAATGGCCTCGCAGTGCTCAGCTTCTGGTTGATCACGACGCCAATCGCGATCGAAACCCGTCTGAGCCTCTTCACCTATCTTCACCGTATTGCCGGTGATTCGATGTCACGGCTCTACAACTGGGCCAACGTGATCATATTCACCGCCATCTCGGCGGCCATGATCACCGTTTCCGCCACGGCGGTCAGACTGCTGTTCGATATTCCAGCCCAGACCCAGGCCTACCCCACCAGCTTCGAGTTCATCCTGCTGGCACTGGCCGTTGCCGCCATCGTGGTATTGGTTGCCGTCTATGGTTTCAATGCCCTGACCGAATTTGCCAGCATCTGCGCCCCGTGGCTGATGCTGATGTTCACCGTCGGCGGCATGGTACTGCTGCCGGAACTGGCGGAGTCCGTCACCGGTGAAACCAGCCTGAACAGTTTCTCGAGTTTCATTGATGTCGCCGGCAGTACCGTCTTCACCGGGATCAACTCCCAGGGCGAAGCAGGCATCGGCATCTGGGAAGTCATCGGCTTCTCCTGGGCAGCCAACACCTTCTCCCACTTCGGTCTGATCGACATGGCGCTGCTGCGCTATGCCAAGCGCATGCGCTCCGGCCTTGCGACCAGCACCGGCATGATGTTCGGCCACTACGTCGCCTGGATCTCCGCCGGCCTGATGGGGGCAGCCACCGCTGCCGTCGCCGGTATCAGCATCGATGTGCTGGAACCGGGTGAAGTGGCGTTGCACGCCCTTGGCGCCGCCGGCTTCGTGATCGTGGTCGTCGCTGGCTGGACAACCGCCAACGCCAACCTTTACCGCGCGGGCCTTGCCGCACAGTCGGCCATGCCGAACCTGTCGCGCAACAAGGCGACGCTGGCCGTGGGCATCTGCGTTGCCGTGCTCAGCTGCTTCCCGTTCGTCTACCGCAGCATGCTGCCACTGCTGACCTATGCGGGTCTGGTGCTGGTGCCGGTCGGCGGGATCATCTTCGCTGAGCATCACCTGTTCCCGAAACTCGGCTTCAGCCGTTACTGGGCACGCTACAAGGGCGTTAAGCACAACACGCCGGCGCTGGCGACCTGGGCGCTGTCTCTGATCTTCGGCTTCGGCCTCGAGATGGTCGACGTGATCCCGTTCTACTACCTGTTCCTGCCGACCTGGTTCGTCTCCATCATTCTCTACACCCTGATGGCCAGATCTGCCGGTGCAGCCGACTCCTACCCGAAAGCCGAAGCGGCCGAGCGGGAATTCCAGGAGCGTGTCGAAGCCCTTCACGCCAAGCAGGCCGAGACCACCAACCACGCACCGGTCAAGGACACTTCGGGCTTGACCAAGGCCATCAAGGCCATCTGGATGGTGCTGGGCCTGGCGGTGCCGATGGTCCTCGCGCTGCGCGTGCTGTTCGGCAGCCCGGACCTGGCCAGCTACGAAGCGAATCGCGAACTGTTCTATGACGTGACCATCTGGTCGACGATCATCTACTTCATCTTCGCGTACTGGGAGCTGCAGCGCAGCAAGGCGCTGTTCAACAAGCAGTCCCCGAAGCAAGCGGCCACCGCTAGCTGAGTCGGCAGGGGCCCGCCCCCTGCCATGCCAGCGGCGAAGGAAGCCTGAATCACACGGGTGACCTTCGCCGCTGGCCGTTACGACCTACCCTTTCTTTACCCATCTCGACTCGACCGCGACACGCGGCAGGAGACCTCCCCATGACCCGTCTCTCCAATGCCAGTCTGACTCAGCTGGACGCCAAGGTAGCCACTCCGAACTATGATCGCACTGCGGTCAGCGCCGGTATCGTCCACTTCGGCGTGGGCGGTTTCCATCGTGCGCACCAGGCCATGTACCTCGACGAGCTGATGAATCAGGGCAAGGCGCTGGACTGGGGCATCGTCGGCGTCGGTGTGATGCCGGGTGACCGCCGCATGCAGGAAGCCCTGGCCTCTCAGGACCATCTCTACACCGTGGTACTCAAGCACCCGGACGGCAACTATGAGCCGCGTGTGGTGGGTTCCATCATCGATTACCGCTTTGCCCCGGATTCTCCGGAGGCCGTCATCGAGCTGATGGCCGACCCGGCGATCCGCATCGTCTCGCTGACCGTCACCGAAGGTGGTTACAACTTCCACCCGGTCAGCGGCGAATTCAATCTCGAGAATGCCGATGTCCAGCACGATCTGGCCAATCCGGGCGAAGCCAAGACCAGCTTTGGCCTGATCACCGAAGCCCTGGCCCGTCGTCGCGAGCGCGGCGTCGCCCCGTTCACCGTCATGTCCTGCGACAACATCGAAGGCAACGGCAACGTCGCTCACAAGATGTTCACTGCCTACGCGCGTGCACGTGATGCCGAGCTGGCGGCATGGATCGAAGCCGAAGTGCCCTTCCCCAACTCCATGGTCGACCGCATCACGCCGGTGACCACGCCGGCTGACATCGAAGAGCTGTCCTCACGTTTCGGCGTGGAAGACGCCTGGCCGGTGGTCTGCGAGCCCTTCACCCAGTGGGTGCTGGAAGATCACTTCGCCAATGGCCGCCCGGCCTTTGAAGATGCCGGCGTTCAGCCGGTGGAAGATGTCGAGCCCTATGAGCTGATGAAGCTGCGTCTGCTCAACGCCGGTCACCAGGCGCTGTGCTACTTCGGCTATCTGGCCGGCTATCGCTACGCCCATGAAGCCTGCAACGACCCGCTGATCGTCGACTTCCTGCTCGGCTACATGAATGAGGAAGCTCGCCCGACGCTGGCCCAGCTGCCGGGTATCGATCTCGACGCCCATTGCCGCACGCTGATCGAGCGTTTCGCCAACCCGGAAGTCAAGGACACCCTCGCGCGTCTGTGCGCCGAGACCTCCGACCGCATTCCGAAGTTCCTGATCCCGGTGGCACACGCACAGCTCAAGACCGACGGCGAACTGCGTCGTACTGCAGCCGTCGTGGCCAGCTGGGCACGTTATGCCGAAGGCGTAGACGAGCAAGGCGAGACCATCGACGTGGTCGACCCGCTGAAGGACGAGCTGATGGAGCGCGCCAGCCGTCAGCGCGAAGAGCCGACCGCCTTCCTGGACAACCGCGAACTGTTCGGTGACCTGGTCGATCAGCCGCGCTTCCGCGATGCCTATCTCAAGGCCCTGAAGAGCCTGCACGACAACGGCGCGCGCGCCACGCTGGAAATGCTGGTGGCAGACGCCAAGTAAGCATGGCGGTGAAGGGGCTCACGACAACGTGATGCCCCGCCAGCACCCGCAGAAAGACAAAAGCGAGACAGGCAGCCGCCTGTCTCTCTTTTTTTGTGCCTCATGCCACGCCTTTCCTCACACCAGCGCAACGGTCCACAGTCCCGCCAGCATGATGAGGATGCCGAGCCACTTGGCGATGGCCGCTCGCTCGCGCAACCAGACCACGCCGAGCACTACTCCCAGAGGGATCGACAGTTGACGCATCGCAACGACGAGACTGACCTCCGCCGTCAACGTCATGGCAACCAGCACCAGCCCGTAGGTCGCCATCACCATCACGCCAGTCAACACCATGCTGCCCCGCTCCCCCCGCCATAGCGCGGGCAGACGGCGACGCTCTGCCGGCAGCAACATCACCAGCAGCGCGCCCCAGGCGACGGTCATGATGGCCTGCAACACCAGAAAGACAGCGCCCGCCGAGGTGGGCAAGTAACCGACACTCACCATGATATCCAGCGCCTGCTTGTCGATCAGCGAATAGCCGGTGGTGCCGACTGCTGCCAGCAGCGCGAACCCCAACGCGGGCGTCAGGTAGGTCGAGGGGCGCAGGCCCTGCGGACTGCTCAAGGGCAGCACCAACGCGCCGAGCACGATCAACCCCATGCCGACCAGATCCAACGCCGTGAGTGTCTGACTACCCAGTAGACTCAGTGACACCAGCGGCACCAGCACCACCGGCAAGGCCCGCGCGATGGGATACAGCACACTGACCTCGCCGCGCGCATAGGCCCAGGCAAGTCCGCCCATGTAGAGCACCTGACAGAGTCCGGTGGCCACCAGCCAGCCCCAGAATTCAGCGGGCAGCACGGCAAACGATGGCCCCAGTCCCAGCAGCGGCGCAAAGATCAGCGCACCACTGGCCATGGCCAGCATGAAGAAGGCCAGTGACGGCGCCCGCCCCTTGCCGAGCAGATTCCAGCCCGCGTGCAGGCAGACCGAGATCAGGATGAGCCCCAGCGCCAGTGGGCTCAAGAGGCGCTCACGGCAATCGTGTGGGCTTGAGCTTGAACATGAGACTGGGCCTGAACATGAAATTGGGCTTGAGAGTGAGCTTGCCCGTGCATGGAGACGGGCATGTGGACAGGCATGCGGAGATTACGGGCTTTCAGGGCAACCAGGCGGCAATCGCCAATGAGCATATGTCCTTACCTTTCGCGAGAAGACGCCAGCCTCCAGGCCTGATACAAGGGCCCGGGGCTGGCGCCTGAAGGGGTGGAGTGAAGTGGTGGGGTGAAGTAGTAGATCAAGGTGGGTGAGCGAGGTGACAGGCAGTGCAGCGCCAGGCCTGGCATCGCCGCCCCGTCACCAGGTTGTCAGGGGCGCTCGCCACGCGCCAGACGCGCCTCGATCTCGCGGATCACCTCGGGCAGCTGCGCGATGGTGTCGATCATGAAGTGCGGCCCGGATGGCGCGAACTGGGCTTCGATGGCGCTGCGCCTTTCGTTGAGCTCTGCCTCTGACAGGGCCATGAACGCCGCGTGATCCAGCCCCATGGCGTTGCCGGAGCAGGTCAACGCGACTGTCCACATGCCGGCACTGCGACCTTCCAGCAGCCCCGGCGCCGTGTCATCCACCTTCACGCAGGCCGCCACGTCAGTGATGCCCAGCGCGATGACATTGGCCAGAGACTGCGCCGGAGAGGGCCGCCCCTTGGGCACCTCATCGGTGGCCACGACATGATCCACCACCAGCCCATTGCCCTTGCCCCGTGCGACCACCTGCTCGAGCACCTCGCGGGGATAGCCGGAGCAGGAGCCGATCTTGATGCCCTTGTCGCGCAACCCGTTGATGACCTCGAGCGCACCGGGAATCAGTGCGGAGTGCGCCCCGATCTTGTCGATCTGCAGCGGCATGAAGCGCTCATAAAGCGCCGTGACATCGGCATCACTCGGGGCGTGGCCACAAGCCGCCTCGAAACGGGCCGCGATCGCAGGGTCATCACACAGGGTTCGGATGTGTTCCCATTTGCCCATGCCCATCGGGCCGCGCGCCTCTTCCAGACTGATGGCCACGCCGATTTCCGCGAAGGCCTCGACGAAGATCTGGGTCGGCGCGAAGGAGCCGAAATCCACCAGGGTGCCGGCCCAATCGAAGATGGCAGCCTGCAGACGATCCGGGGTGTGATAGTGCATGACAGTTCTCCAGTCAGTTGAGTGCGACAGCGTCAGCGCACGGGCGGGCATCGTCGACACCCAGGGTGGCCAGCGCGTCATCCACGGCGGCCAGAAGTTGATCCATCACGCGGACATCCAGCTGTCCGATGCTGCCGATACGGAAGCTCTCCACGTCGGTGAGCTTGCCCGGGTAGATGATGAAGCCACGTGCCTTGAGCTCGGCGTAGAAACGTGAAAAGTCGAAGTCCGAGTGTGCCGGGCTCAGGAAGGTGGTGATGATCGGTGACAGCCAGGCATCGTCGAGCAGGGTCGTGAAGCCGCGCTGACGCATGCCTGCCACCAGTCGCTGCATGTTGGCGCGATACCGGGCGTGGCGGCCCGCGACGCCGCCCTCCTCGGCATGTTCCTTCAGCGCCTGATGAAACGCCGCCACCACGTGAGTCGGCGGGGTATAACGCCATTGGCCGGTGCGCTTGAGGTACTGCCATTGATCGTGCAGATCCAGCGACAGCGAGTGACTACGCCCCTGTGCCGCCTGCAGCGCATCACGCCGAGCGATCACGAAGCCGAACCCCGGCACCCCTTCGAAGCATTTGTTGGCCGAGGAGATCAACGCCAGAAACGGAGTACGTTGCGCATCGATCTCCAACGCCCCGAAGCCACTCATCGAATCGAGAATCAGCTCACGACCGTGTGCCGCCACCACCTCGGCGATGTCCGCCACCGGATTGAGCATCCCGGAGCTAGTCTCGCAGTGAATCATGGCGACATGACCGATCTCGGGCCTTGCCGCGAGTCTGTCGGCCACGGCCTTGGCACACGGCGCCTCGGCGTCGCCCCACGCCAGCACGTCGCAGTCGCGCCCCATGCGGGTCAGCAGACTGACCAGCCGCTTGCCATAGGCGCCATTGACCAGCACCAGCGTCGTACTCGTCGGCTCGATCAGACTGCCCAGCGCCGCCTCGACCGCGAAGGTACCGCTGCCCTGCATCGGCACGCACTCATGGTGCTCACTGGCATTGGCACAGCGGAGCAACTGCTGGCAGATCTCGGCGGTCTTGGTGTTGAAGTCCTGATCCCAGGAGCCCCAGTCCTTCATCATGGCGGCCTTGACGCTCACACTGGTAGTCAAGGGGCCGGGAGTCAGCAGGTACGGAGGTTGAATGCTCATTGGTATATACCAGTTAGTTTGCACAAAAAAAAGACGGCCAACGGCGTATCAGGTCGCCTGTCGCCAGCGTTGGGCACGGGTCAACAGCAGATGACTGACTACCGCATGCAGCAGCTTGACGCCCAGACAGGTGAAGAAGATCAGCACTGCCATGGCGGCCGCGCTGGCGAAGTGCCCGGCTTCGTCGAGATGCATCACCGCGATGGAGGCCAGTCGGGTATCGCTGTTGTAGAGAAATACCACCGCCGAGACGGTCGTCATCGCGTTCATGAACAGATAGGCCGAGATATCCAGCACTGACGGTAGGGACACCGGCAAGGTGATGCGGCAGAAGGTCTTCCAGAACGGCACCTTGAGTGAGGCACCGACCGCCTCGAATTCCGGATCAAGCTGCTTGAGCGCGGTCACCGAGGTCAGATGGCAGACGGTATAGAAATGCACCAGGGTGTTGAGCACCAGAATCGCGAAGGTGCCGTAGACCCAGTTCAGCGGGTTATCGGCCTGGTTGAAGTAGAAGATGTAGGACAGCCCCAGCACCATGCCCGGCACGGCCATCGGCATCATCGCCATGAAGTGCAGTCCCTGGCGCAGCGGGCGATAGCCCTGGCTCTTCTCGGTCAGCCAGGCATTGAAGAAGATGACCAGCGTGCCGATCAAGGTGACCCAGAAGGCCAGCGTCAGCGAGTTGAGCCACGCGTCCCAGCCACCGCCCGCCAGCGCCTTGAAGGCGTAGTGATCCAGGGTCAGACTCAGGTTATAGGGCCAGAACTGCACGAGGGATGCATAGATAGCGGTGCCGATCACGGCCAGAATCGCGGCGGCCACGCCATAGCAGAGCAGCGCGAAGATCCAGTCACGCAGCGGGCTTGGCGTCGGCTGCCAGGGCACGGCGCGCGCCGAGAGTTGCGCGACCTGACGGCGCTGGATCCAGCGGTCCACCGCGAAGGACAGCAAGGCCGGCAACAGCAGGATGACGCTGACCACCGCGCCCATCTGGAAGTTCTGCTGCCCCACCACCTGACGATAGACATCGGTGGCCAGCACACTGAACTGCCCGCCGATGATCTTCGGCACGCCGAAATCGGTGATCGCCAGCGTGAAGGCCACGAACGCACAGGAGATGATGCCGTAGCGCGCGCCCGGCAAGGTGATGGTCAGAAAGCTGCGCCACTTTGGCGTTCCCAGCGCATCCGCGGCTTCATAGAGACGGGCATCGCTGTTGCTGAGCGCCGTCATCATGATCATCAGCGCATGCGGGAAGATCCAGAAGGTCATGCCCATCACGATGCCGATGGGGCCGTAGATGCTCTCCCCCAGCAGCACATCCTTGAACCAGCCCTGATTGCCGAACAGATACACCAGACTGATGGCTGGCAGCAGTGACGGTGCCAGTAGCGGCAGGATGGACAGCATGCGGAAGACGCGCTTGCCCGGCATGCAGGTACGGGTGATGCCGTACGCGCACAGGAAGGCCAGACTCACCACCGTCAGGGTACTGATCAACGCGATGCTGACCGAGTTGATGATCGAGCCGACCAGCGCCGGCGTCTGCACATAGCGCGCGAAGTTGGCCAGGCCGACGAAGTCGCCGCTGCGGTCCTGCACGCTCTTGATCAGCATGGTGGCCAGCGGCAACAGCAACCCGATGACCAGCAGCGCCAGGGCCAGCAGCAACATCAACAGACGCAAGCCGGACTCGCCTGACAGCCGACCCGACAAGGGCAATGCGCGCGCCATCATGCCTGCGCCTCCACCAGCGGGTACAGGCGGATCGCCTCGGCCGGCAGACGCACTCCCACCCGGGCACCGACCCGCACGCCCAGTGACTCGCTGTCCTTGAGCGCCACATCCGCCGACAGTGTCTGCCCACAGCCCTCAAGCGTCAGAGTGATGCGCAGGAAGGCGCCGAGAAACTCGACGTGATCCACCTGCGCCGACAGCCCCTCACCCACTGCGCACAGCGAGACGGCTTCCGGGCGAATGGCCAGACGCGCCTGATCCAGCCCCACAAGATCATGCGCCGCACATTCCAGTCGCTGCTGGCCCAGTCGCAGGGTACTGGCGTTCTCGGGACAGCATCGCAGGAAGTTCATGCTGCCGATGAATTCGGCCACGAAGGCGCTCGCCGGCTGACGGTAGATCTCGGCGGGGGTGCCGATCTGCTCGATCACGCCATGGTTCATCACCACGATGCGGTCCGCCATGGCCAGGGCCTCTTCCTGGTCGTGGGTCACCATGATGGTGGTGACGCCCAGCCGTGCCTGCAGCGCCTTGATCTGGCTGCGCAGATGCAGGCGTACGCGCGCATCCAGTGCTGAAAGCGGCTCATCGAGCAACAGCAGCCCCGGCTCGGTCGCCAGCGCCCGCGCCAGTGCCACGCGTTGCTGCTGGCCCCCGGACAGGGCCGCCGGATACTTGCCTTCACTGCCGGCCAGGTCCACCAGGGTGAGCAGCTCCGTCACGCGGCGGCGCATCGCGTCACGCGCATCGCGCCGATTGCGCAACCCATAGGCCACGTTGTCGTACACGGTGAGATTGGGGAACAGCGCATAGGACTGGAAGACGATGCCGAAGTCGCGCGCCTGCGGCGGCAGCCGCGAGATGTCCTGGCTGCGCTGGTGGATGGTGCCTTCGCTCTGCGGCGCAAGCCCGGCGATGGCGCGCAGCAAGGTGGTCTTGCCACAGCCGGAGGGGCCGAGGAAGCACACGAATTCGCCTTCGCGGATCGCGAGGTCGATCTCGCTCAGGGCCGTGAACTGGCCATAGCGCTTGGTGAGGCCGCTGATCTTGAGGTGGATGCTGTCTGACGACGCAGAACGCGAGATGGGTGCCTGAGGCGCTGCGTCACGCGCAGGTGCCCGGGCTGCAGGGCCGGAGACCGCGCGAGATGAGGCGCCGGTAGTCGATGGCGGCGCTTGACGCGAGGCGTGATGACGCGGGGGGGCGGTCACAAGAGACATGCGAGAAACTCCCGACCCCGGCGCAAGGCGCCGGGGCAATGACGAAGGTGGCTGGGCGTGACTTACTGACTGTCAGACTTGCCGTCGTAACGGCGCTGCCATTCGGCGAGCACTGCATCCCGCTGGTTGGCCGCCTTGGCAAAGTCAGCCTCGATCATCATCTCGGTGATATTGGCCGGATAATGCTCGATCGGCTTGGCCACCCCCGGATAGGCCACGACCGCATAGCCTTCGTTGTAGAGTTCATTGGCCGGCTTGGACACGGCCCAATCCATCAGTGTCTGCGCCGCCTCACGCTTGTCGGTGCCCTTCATGATCGCCGCGGCTTCCATGTCCCAGCCCAGCCCTTCCTCGGGGAAGACCAGGTCCACCGGTGCGCCCTGTGCCTTGAGGCGCGCGCCTCGGAAGGCGAAGGACACACCGACCACGGCCTCGCCGGAACCGGCCAGATTGCAGGGCGCGGAGCCTGAGTGGGTGTAGCGGGCAATGTTGTCGTGCAGGCGGTCCATGTACTCCCAGCCGCCCTCGTCACCCCACAGCTGCAACCAGCTGGCGACATCCAGATAGCCGGTACCGGAAGAACTCGGGTTGGGCATGATCACGTGGCCCTTGAACTCGGGACGCGTGAGGTCTTCCCAGGACGTCGGCTTGGGCACTCCCAGTCGCTCACCTTCGACGGTGTTGTAGCAGAGCGATGCGACCCAGGCGTCCATCCCGACCCAGGACGGGTCCTGGCCATCACGGTAGGCGGGATCGACGAACTTGCTATCCAGCGCCTCGACTCCCTTGGGGGCATAACGCGACAGCATGCCCTCCTTCTCGAGCACCAGCAGGCTGGTCGCGGCCAGGCCCCACACCACATCCGCCTGCGGGTTGTCCTTCTCGGCCAGCAATCGTGCGGTGATCACGCCCGTGGAGTCGCGAACCCATTTGATGTCGATATCCGGATGCGCCTGCTGGAAACGCTCGGCATATTTCTGCAGATCATCGGACTCCACCGCGGTATAGACGGTGAGCTCGGTGGCCGCCTGGGCATTGAGGGAAACGACCAGACCAACGGCACTGGCCAGCAAGGAACGGGTGAGGAAGGAACGGGTCAAGAAGGACATCGGGACTCTCCAACGCTTGGAATGAATGGCTCTCGCCATCTGGTATATACCAAGAGTATGGGCGGGCCGAATGACACCCCCGTGACAGTCAGTTGAAGGCCCAGTGAAACAGTGTTACCTCATATAGTGTCCCTGCAGCGCGGGTTCAGGGCTTGTTCTTGAGCGTGACGGTGATGCACAGCGCATTGTGCAGCCAGCGCTCTTCGTCATAGCCGATGGGACGATGCTGCTCATCGAAGGTAGCGCGACGCACGGTCAGACCGGGGCTGCCCATGGCGACCCCCAGCTCCCGGGCGGCCTGCTCCCCCAGCGACTCGGAGTAGAAGCGCAGCTCACGGTGGGCCAGCGTCAGGCCGTAGCGCCCGCGCAGCTCCGCCCACAGTGACACCCCGAACTGCCCCTCCTCGAGCAGTCCCGGCGCGCGCTCCGGCACCACCCACATCGACTCGCTGAGCACGGCGCGCTCATCCACAAAACGCCGGCGGCGAATATGATAGAGCGGTGTCTGGGCCGCCAGGCCCAGCGCTTGCGCAGCCGGTGGGTAGGCCTGAACATCGGTCAGCAGCACTTCCGTGCGTGGCCGCCGCCCCTGCGCCGTCACATAGTCATTGAAGCCGGAGTCACGCGTGGGGTCATAATCCAGCCGCGGCGGCGACACGAACCACCCACGCCGATTGCTGCGATGAATGCGCCCTTCTCCCTCCAGCTGTCCCAACGCCTGACGCAACGTCACGCGCGTGGTATCAAAGCGCTCGGCCAGCACTCGTTCAGAAGGCAATCGCCCCTCTTCAAAGGCATCAGGGTCCTTCAGCTGTTCGCGCAGGCGATCGGTAAGGTGGAGGTAATACGCATCACTCATGACGAGGAGTCCTGACCAAAGATGAAGAGGGTTGCCACTACCGGGTAATAACACGGCGCCGCTTGCCCCGCCGGCGAAGAAAATGCCCGGGACTCTGCGCCGCCAAACGGCTGGTTGCTCCAGAAACTATCACATTCGCGTGACTCGCAATGGCCTGCCAGCTTACATGCCGGTGGCGCTGCAGGATTAGATGACAGCCGCCTGGTTGAGCTCACAGGCGTGGATGGCGGCGCTGTCGCTCAGAGAGTCATCTCAGGCGGCATTCGTGAACGTCCGCGTTCTCGAGTAGGCTTGCGTGAGACTTTACTGATATGGGAGCCGCGACATGCATGACGTCAAACCCTTCGACCTCAGTCATCAGACCGCCGTGGTGACCGGTGCCAGTCGCGGTATCGGGGCCGCCATGGCGATCGCCCTCGCCGAGGCCGGCGCCGATATCATTGCCATCAGTGCCAGCATGACCGCCGATGGTGGTGATGTAGGTGAACATATCCGCGCTCTCGGGCGCACCTTCCAGGGCATCGCATGCGACGTTTCCGACCGCAGCGCCATCCAGCAACTGGCTGTGCAGTTGAGTTCGACTCGGGTGGATATCCTGATCAACAACGCCGGTACCATCGAGCGCGCACCGTCCACCGAGCACACGGACGCGCAATGGGATCGCGTCATTGATACCAACCTCTCCGCCCCGTTCATCCTGACCCGCGAGATCGGCAAACAGATGGTCGCGCGCGGCAGCGGCAAGATCATCTTCACCGCCTCACTGCTCTCCTTCCAGGGCGGCATCACCGTACCGGGCTACGCGGCCAGCGAAGGCGGCATCGCTCAGCTCACCAAGGCTTTCGCCAATGAGTGGGCCGCTCATGGCGTCAACGTCAACGCCATCGCACCGGGCTATATCGCTACCGACAATACCGAAGCCCTGCGACAGGATGCACAGCGCTCCCGCGATATCCTCGCGCGCATCCCCGCCGGGCGCTGGGGATCACCAGACGACCTCAAGGGCCCGGTAGTGTTCCTCGCATCATCCGCCTCGGACTATGTGCATGGCACCGTTCTGACGGTCGATGGCGGCTGGATGGCACGCTGACGCTCATGTCGACTGGAAACTACTGAAACAGACAAGACGCAGCCTGAGATGGCTGCGCCTTGTCTTCAAGATGGAGGTGTAGAGAGAGTATGTCCTGCCAGTCAGCTCAGAACTCGCTGACGATATTCAGGTACTGCTGCATATCCCCGACCATGGCCTGCTCCAACAGTTTGCCTGTCTCGATGGCATAGGGCTGCTGGAAATGAATGTCCCACAGGTCTGATTCCGTGCGCCAGTGCTCGTATATCACCAGCGTGTCGTCTTGGCCTTCGATGGTATACAGATCAAACACGAGATTGCCCGGCTCCTCACTGCGCGTCTTCGCCACATGCGTGGTGAATTGCTGCAGCAACCGAGCGCGATATTCTTCCTTGATCTTGAAGATGAAGAAGATACTGAATACCTCATCTTCCGGCTGCACGTGCCTGGGGTTCGCCTCATGCAATGGCGCCGGGTCAGTATCGTTCAAGGGCATCACCTCGAGTGGCGATGCCAACGCCGTGTCAGCCAGTTTCAGCAGGGCTTGCGCGTAGGGCTGATTCACATGTGCCTGATGCGCTTCGGTGCTTGCCCAGCGCTCGTAGGCGAAGATGGTGGCGGGAGAATCCTTGGCCGCGAAGAAACGCATTTCCAGCATCCCCGGTTCAGCCGCTGAGCCCAGCTTGTTGTCAGCCAAGGCCTGCTTGAAGGTAGCGAGTTGTTCGGGCTTGACGTCAAATTTCACGATCAAGGTGAGCATGGAGATGCCCCTTATAGTCAGTGGTTGTCATCGGCCCAACGGCAAGACCTGCTGCGTCACGTGGCAGCAGGCCTGTCTCGGGAAGTGACTGACACTATCTTCCGCTGCCTGGCTGAAAAACCCGCGGCACGGAGAAAGACTTTCAATGAAACCTTGAACGTGAATGCAGCCCCCTCCACAGCGATGCGCCGCTTGAAACAAGAGACTGCGGCGCTAACGCAGATCCAGAACGAAAAATCCCGCAGCCAGGGCTACGGGATCATCGAATACAGATACCGCATGGACAAGCTCACGCCCTCATCCCAAGCCGTGCTTGCCACTTGCTGCAGAGATCAGCGCCGCCCCACATGCAGTATGGCAGCCGTGAAACGCTACCGGCTTCCCATTCAAGCTGATGGTGGGATGCCCCTCGATGATGCTGCAGGTGCTGTGGCCATCCTTGGGGCACGTCACCATGTCCCCCACCACTGCCACCGGCTTGCCCTCCAACAGATAGTTGGATTGGGCAGACACCACCTTGCCACCATGTGTGGTGCTATCACCGAGTACGATAACGCCATCTCCGGAACTGAACATGCTTATCTCCTATCTAGTAATAAAACGCTTCATAAAATTCTATCACTTAACTAAAAACAACTGCGATCATTAAAAATTTATCTTCAAAAAACAACTATATTATAATAAACATTGATCGCTATAGAACCACCATTCATTTATAGCTTCACATTTACTTATGAATAAAAAAGTGATATTATATCGCAACATTTAACTATTTGAGTAAATATAGTGAGTAATTCATCTTCTACTGTTATCTTAGCAATATCACTTTTGCTACTGTCAGGTTGCAATGAATCTGAGTCCAATAGCAAGGAGCTTACTACCTCCGATCAGGAAAAAATCGCAGCTCTTATCAAAAAAACTGAAGACAATATGATCTTTGTCAAAGGTGGTACCTTCAAAATGGGCGATTTTGGGCCTATTGATGAGGGGACCAATGGCTTGCCTTACTCCGTTGACAAAGACAACAAGCCATTACATACAGTGACTCTTGATAGTTATTCTATTTCTGCCACTCAAGTATCTTATGATGATTTTGATACCTATACGTTAGCCACCGGAAAAAAACCTATAAACAACAGTGGCATTGAGAAAAAATATAGAGCTCCTAATGTTCCAGCGGGAGTCACGTGGCACCAAGCCAATGACTATTGCTCTTGGCTTTCTGCTAATACTGACAGCACCTATAAATTACCGACTGAAGCGCAATGGGAGTTTGCTGCTCGTTCAAGAGGGAAATTCTATTTATTTGGGACTAATGATGGCTCCTATCGAAGAGGAGTCAATATTCTTACAAGAGATGAGATCAAGAAAAGCACGCCAGCGAATTCTACTCTGGCACCAAGTAAAATTAAATCTATACCGCCAAACCCTATGGGAATATACCAAATGGGGATCAATGGCTATGAATGGACTAATGATTGGTATAGTGAAAACTACTATGAAAACTCACCACAACATAACCCCCAAGGTCCTAAGTCAGGGACTGAAAAAGTCGAACGAGGGGGAAGCTTTGGTGAGGGAACTACTGCTAAATTTACGATCAGGCGAGCAAGCTCTTTCCCAGATGCTAGTTTTAGGACACCAAGTGGTGCGGTAAAAAAGGGTAGTTTACGCACTCATACTTTCAGATGTGTCTCTAATTAGTAAAAGTGTACGCAAAAATCATACATAACCAAACTCATCAACATCAACATCAACATCAACAACACACTGAGTTTGGTTATAGCAGGGTATATTCAAATAACTACTATACTCTGGCTGTTCAAAATACTCTACACTATCATTTTTAGCCACAACTGTTCCTTTTGAAGTAGTTGCTTTTAGTCGACTTTTTATTTCTTCCAGCTCACTTGGATAGTTACTAGATATAGGGTAAGAGTAACTCTCCTCTCCTGTAGCAAGAAATTCTAATATTAATCGCTCGCCCTCAACCCAAGATCCTTTATCTCCATCCATGCTTTTAATACGCTGCATTATGTTTTTATACTCTGTCAACGATTGTACATACTTCAGCAACTTTATAATAGCTTCTTTTCTGTCTGACATACTACCAAAAACTGTAAACTCAGAGACTAGCAGAGAGTAATCTCTATTAACCGGCACGTATTTATCATAACTATCTGTTTTTATTAACAGTATTAATATTTTACTCTTAGCCTCAGGAACTAATATAGATAACTTATCACTATCAGAATCTATAATAGACTTCATTACACTTGCACGTTGAGAGGCCGCTTTGTAGTCTTTAACGTATCTTATATCATTAACATCATCAACGATATCCTTTACCAACAAGTCTAGCTCATCCTTTATCAGTTCAGGAGTCTCATACATAAACTCCGTTATATCTTTCCCATATGCGATCGCGAGTGTAAAAATATTAGCAAGGGCATTAAATGCGTCTGAATCAATAAACTCTAGATAAACAAAGTCGGCATTTTTTAGCTGATAATAAGTCCATGCTGCGAATTCACGCAAAAGCTTTGTATCTACTTCATAAGAAACTTCCCCAGAAGCACCTAGACCTAAACAAATACCAGCCTTTGCTCTAATTCTGAATCTACCATTTTGATAAGAAACACTAAAGTTACCAGCGAAATTCATGCCAGCATACGCAGCCACCCCTGCGCCAGTAATGGCAAATGGCTTGAATTCATGATCTGCTTCGGGGCTTTTCCATTCCAACTGCATTCTGGCGAATGCTTCGGCTTTACCACCTATAAATGCCTCAAGTGTAGCCTCAGCCTTTTGTTCATTTTTATCTTCCTCCATCAAGATAATGGATTGCTGGCTTCCAGGAGGCCCCATAGGTACCAACTCACCTCTGGTGCCTCGCGCTTTTATCCCGCCCTGAGCCACTTCAAGATCAACATTTATCTCAGCTGCGATACTTGCGCCGATGGCGCCAGACATACTGATGAATGCATGTACACGTAACATCCCAAGTTGTAATACCTGCTTATCATCCAGTTCGTACATCAACTTCAGGCCACCTGATGGCCGATAATAATCTATAGACCCTTTAGCTTCAAACAAGGATAACTTGGCAGCAGCATTAGCTTTTAGCCTGGTCTTGCCTTCAAGTGGCGTGAGCTCACCAGTCAAGCCACTAGCTCCATATGTCCAGCGCGCTAATTGTGCCTCCCCCGATAACTCTACTTTTCCGTCACGACTCTGCTGCTTACTATCCGCCTCACTATTATACTTTAAGTTAAGCTGTTTATTTAGCTCTTTAGTCCATTTACAGAGGTCGATCGTATCTTCATCTTTTTTCAACCATTCATCAAACCATGTGAAATCTGTTTTCAAGGTTTTTGAAATAGCCTGCTCTTTCAATTGACTGTATATAGATGCCCATACTATCTCCCCCTTCTCAAGCACATCGTCTGCCAAAGAGGTAGCACCATCTTGAGCTATAGGTTTCAACTCAATTTTTGATGTTAAACTATCTACTACCTGAGAGCGCATATAGCACATTCGGAAACTCTGCGCATTTCCATCATTACGTCTAATAGGTATCAATTCCACGATAACATTACTTTCATCATCTAGGCTAGATAGTGATACCAAAATCTCTCTTAATGCTTGATTTGCCTTATCAACTTTCTTTTGGCCGCTAGCAATATTTTTTTCAAACTCAGCCTTATACCTAACACATTCTGGATCTTCTTCATCATAAGACATCATCATGGCTTCGTAATTACTTAAATCGCCTTGAAGCCTTTCAATCTCCGCGTGATAATTTTCGACAACCGCTTCCAATAATCGTATTTCTTCCATACATGCCACTACATTTTCAGCAGGCACTTTGATTAATTTATTTCGCCCAACTGCATAGAAAAGTAATGGCGATTTACCTATTGGAGCATCCTTTCCAACGGCTACAAGCCGAGTCTGCGCCTTACCCTCAGACATATCACTTCCCAGTTAAATTTTTAACAAGAATTTATTATGCAAAGTCATCTAACCGATCAAGTACATCGACTTTCATCTGCTGCGAGGAAGATGTATGTACGCGTTGTGTACGACCTTCACCGTCACTACGCCCTTCAAACACCTGTCCTTCGGCCGTTGTTATACGATATCTCGCATACTTGAGAGGAACTTGTGTCTGTTCATCCTTCAAAGTAAAGAATTCGGAATAAATACCTTGAGGATCAGGCAAGGGGGTCAGTGATTTACTTAAACGCGTCGGCCCGCCAAAGCTATGCTGCGCACCTTTGACATCAATCTTGCCCGGCCCGTGCACTTCGATATTGCCGCCGCTCAGGCGGATATAGCCGCCGCCGCTGGTGAGCAGAATCTCGTTCTTGGCCTGGAGGGTGACGGTGCCTTCGGTGGAGGTGATGGTCATATCCTTCTCGGCCGTCAGTTCCATCGCATCACTCTGCGCCTGCATTTCCACCTTGCCGCGTGCAGCAAAGAGCTTGATGCCGGCACGTTGCACGAACAGCGAGAACTTTTCGGAGAGCGAGGCAATGAGGCTGCGGCCGGTGGCCAGATTGATGTCTTCGCCGCTGGTGATGCTGAGTGACTTGCCCTGCGCCAGATGGGTGGATTCCGGCGTACTCAGCGCGATGCCTGCCGGTGAGCTGACATGCAGCCAGGGGGCATCGAGACGTGCGGCTTCACCACGCCCGCCCGCGCTGGCGCTTGCGGCAGAGCTGCCATCGAAATTGGTGCCACTGTCTTCAGCGCCATAGCGCCCCTGGGCATCTTCACTGGCCTGCTTGAGGTTCGCGCGCGTCTCGAGCGCCTCAGCATTATGGCTGGTGGCGCTTTCGCTGAGCGTATTGGAGAGCTGATAGGCGCTGGCCAACTGCTGCTGAGCAGGCGTGAGGTCGAGCTGTTCGCCACTTGCGGCGATCTGCCCCCAGCTGGTCAGCAGCAGGCCCTGATGCGCGCGGATTGCCCCATAGGCGTCCGAACGCAGCTCGAAGCCGGTGCCACGGAAGCTGCCGCGTGTGTTGCCCTGCTGGTGGATCAGGTAGCCGAGATTGAGCTGGGATTTCTCGTGCTCCGAGTTCAGGCGCACACGCTCCTGATCGGTGGCGTCATCGAATACCAGCTCGTTGTACTTGTTACCGCGGTAGGTCTTGCTCTTGAGGCCGGAGAGCAGGCCATTGGAGTGCCATTGCGGGGTCTGGTCGCCGTTGTAGACCCGCCCGGTGATCAGCGGCCGATCCGCGTCGCCTTCGAGGAAATCGACGATGACTTCCTGGCCGATACGCGGCACGAACACGCTGCCCCAGCCGGCACCGGCGTTGGGTTGCGCGACACGCAGCCAGCAGCTGGCGTCAGCGACGCCCTTCTCGCTGCGATCCCAGTGGAACTGCACGCGCACGCGGTTGAGCGAGTCGGTGTGGATCTCTTCATTCGCGGGCCCGACGACAATCGCGGTCTGCGGGCCGCCGATGTTGGGCCGTGGATGATCGAGCGACGGACGGTACGGCTGACTGAGGCGCTGGCTCTCAAAGTCGATCAGGTACTGGCCGGTGCCGACATCGGCGTAGTCTTCGTGAGCACTTTCATTGAGGCCATGCGCCTGGCGCGCCTCCGCCATGCGCGCCTGCAGGCTGCCCGGTAGCGCCTTGAGGTGCGCGGAGACCGGCAGCGCATTCTCGGCACAAACGGTCAGGCCCAGCACCAGAAATTCGCGCTCACTGGAATCGCCGTCTTCATGGCGGGCGTGCTGGCTGAGTTCGAACCAGCGACCGACCTTCAACTGGCGGGTGCCCCCGGCGCCGTAGAAGCGCTTGGCGCGGGATTCATGGGCCTCGAGGCGATTGACGGTCAGGCGTTCGCCGCGCGAATGGTCATCAAAGTAGTACTCGCCGGGATAGTCGTAGACTTCCTGCTCGCTGAGGTTGCCCTGATCGCTGCGCGTGTCCTGACCGGAACGTTTTTCCAGGCCCGGCTGCTTGTAATCGAAGGTGCCGAGGCTGACGCGCGTCGGTTGCTGCTGACGGCGGCCGCTCCACTGGGTGATGGAGTCTTCAAGCTCGGTGGCATCCTGACGGTGGAAGCGGATGACCTGCGGCTCGACCGGTGCACAGGTCGCGACATCGTCGGTGATGACGAGGCGGTGGCCATTGAAGTCGCTGTCGTCAGAGGCGTGTTCAAAGTAGTAGAACAGCCCTTCCTGCTCCATCAGGCGATTGACGAACTGGAAGTCGCTCTCGCGATATTGGACGCAGTAGCTGCGCGCCGGATACTCGCGACGCAGGTCCAGCCGCCAGCCACCCTGGGCTTCGCCCTGCGCGATGGCGTGGTTCGAGAACACCGACTCGATGACCTCGACGGCGGTGAGGTCCTGGAAGATGCGGCTGTCGCGGCCGAGCTTGAGCATCGTCATCCACGGCACCAGCGTCAGCTGGTAATAGAAGACGCCGCCGTCCTCACCCAGCAGTGCGGCCGACTCGACCAGCCCCGAGAGCTTGCGGTAGCTGCCATCGGCCTGACGCACCGAGAGCGCCGCCGGCTGCGCCATCAGGGTCTTGAGCTCGATATCGCCATTCTGGGAAATGCAGTCGAGGGTATAGGCAAAGGGACGCGACATGCGCTCTTCCCCCACCAATCGATGCGGGATGAAGTCCGCACCACTCATCTCAAGCGTGAGCAGGCGCTCGTTCTGATCCAGTGAAATCTCGAACGACTCCAGCAGGCTATCCAGCCAGGAATTCTCTGCCATCCTTAACATCCTCACGGTGCGCGCACTTCTTCGCTCGGCAAGCGAGTGCACCGGCTTGTTCAGTTCGGGTCATGCGTCTCAAGACGCAGCGATGTGCAACATAGGACGAGCGCAGTCAACACAGGACGAGCACAGTCAGCACAGGGCAAATGCAGCGCCGTCAGCGCTAACCGGCACAGGGCATGAGTGCCAGTACCTGAGTCTGAGTATCGTCTCGCAGCGACACGACCAGGGCGCTGTCGTTGTCTTCCAGTTCCGCGATCGCCAGCACCAGCGCCAATGCCAGCCAGGCGTCTCCCGGCCAGCCGCAGAAGCTGTCGAGCGTGGTGCCATCCTCGATCATGTCCAGTCCCGGCCAGCGATTCATCAGGCTGGTGCCGGCCTCCACCGCGCGGCCGGGCAGCCCGAGGCTATCCATCACCAGACGCATGGGCTCGAACGGCTCGCGGGTAGAGGCATGCTCGTCATTTTCCGCCTGCACGGGCCACTGGCGCTCGATCAGCTGCATCAGCGGTGCCGGCGAGCGGCGCAGCTCGCGGCTACCCCGCGCCGGATGGGTCAGCGTTGCCGCCAGCGGCACCTGCCAGCCCTGCAAGGGCGTCGGTGAGTCAGGCGCGAGGCGCTCGAAGAGCAGCGCCGCGACAGCCTCACCGGGAAACAGACCGCTCGGGCGGGAGGCATACGCCAGCTGTCCGCGCCGCGACAGTTCCGAGACGCTGCTGTCGAACAACAGCGAGTCGACACTGAGCCAGATGACATGCGGCATGCCACCCGACGCTTCGGCGGCCAGCAGTTCATGCAGGTCCTGCTCGGCCGCCGCACGATGCGTGACGCTACCCAGCGCGTCGGCGAAGGGCGTGGCCGCTACCGTCTCGCGCAGACGTGCGATGAACCCCTCCTCCAGGCTGGCATGACGGATCGGCACACTCAGCACGATATCGAAGGGCGCGCCCTCCGGCAGCGCTTCCAGCATCAACAGTGCGTCGATGATCAGGGCCTGGATCAAGGTCTCGAGCCGCTGATGGCGGCGATCGAGACGTGCCACCTGCTCGCCGGAGGCAGGCGATGCGCCCGCCTGCCCCAGCGCGATTTCGTGTACCAGCAGGCCATAGCCATCCGGGCCACGCAGGGTCGCGGAGATCTCGGCCGCCGCCGATGACGGCAGCTGCCCCTTGGCCACCGCCCCTGCCGAGGTCAGCGCCACGCCATCCAGCAGACACAGGGTGTCGGTGCGGTAGTCGCTGCGCACCTTGACGACCGGCGCCTCGGGCTCTGCCGGGCGCACCTGCTGCAGGCGGTCATAGATCGAGCTCTTGAACATCATCAGTGATCATCACGCCGCTGAGTGCCCAGGGTTTCACGGATGCCGTCGACGACATGTTCCTCGCGGATGACATCACGCAGCCATTCCTCCAGCGGCATGCGACCCCAGCGCACGGCGCGTTCGACCAGATATGGCACCGGGCTGTGCGGCTCGCTGCCCTTGAAGTACTGGGCGACGCCATTGAGCATGTCGAAGGCTTCCTCGCGGGTCTGCGGCGTGGTGCGCAGTGCCGCCGGTGCCATGCCCGCCTGAGCGGACGGCGTGGCACTCGCATCCCCGGTGGTGGCATCGCCACTTGCGGCGTCCGTCACTTCTGCATCGCTCTCGGCAGATGCCTGGGCCTCATCGTCCAGGCTGACCCCGCGCTCGCCCAGCAGTCGCTCGATCAACTGGGTGCAATCCGCCAGACCACGCTGCAGCTGGCTGAAGGTCGGCGCGCTCACCCCCAGCTGGGCATTGAGCTGCGCCACCAGACCGGCCAGCGCCTGCTGGCACTTGACGATCTGCTGGTGACGCTCACGGAAGGTCGCCGTCTCGGTCAGCACCACGGAGCGCTGGAAGATATCGGCGTTGATCTTGCCATCCGCCAGCGCGCTTTCCATGGCATCCACGTCGGTACGCGCCAGGTTCTCGACCTGACGTGACTCCTCATAGCGGTCGAGCCCGTAGAGCTGCCCTTCCACCAGCGGCAAGGTGCCGATCATGCCGGCGAGGGTGTCATCCAGCCAGGTCAGGCGTGCGACACGCTCTTCATCCCCTTCCTCGAGCGTCGGGTAAAGCGTCTCCCAGTACTGTTCACACAGCGCCGTCATCAGCTCCAGTCCCCAGGCCAGGCCCGTGAAGTGATCACGATGCGCCAGGCCTTCGCAAAGCCAGCCCGCCAGCGACAGGTCCTTGCTCTGCTCGGCCAGACCGTCGGCAGTCAACGAGATGACGGCATTCCAGTCGGACTTCTTGAGATCGGCCTGCCATTCGCCCTGGCTCAAGTAGGCCGGGTCTGCGCGACGCGCTTCCTTGATCTCATCAAAGAGCAGCGAGAACCCCAGGTCCTCTCCTGTCCCATGAGCGCCGATTGGCGCGAGCAGTTCGTCGCGGTCCCATTCGTCGGCCATCTTGTCTCTCCTGAATCACGTGTTGATCGCGTTGCGAGGCAACGCCTGCGAAATCACTGTGGCGCAGTGCTGTTGTGTCAGAGCCAGTTAGCACAGCGCTATTGGTATAGAGCTATTGGCACAGACCCTGTTGGCAAAGAGCTGTTGGCACAGAACTGACAGCACAATGATTTCGCAGGCGCTCATCGAGGCAAACGGGGATGCACAAGGGGAAAACAGACATGCCGGGAGAGCCTTTCGCTCCCCCGGCATGTCTTCTACCCGGACGTGATATCCCCTGAAAACGAGCTCACGCCAGCACGCTGGCCAAGCCCCGGGATGCCACCCTCCTGTTCATGGACGACGGCTCACGCCGCCGCGCCATGAGCCGATACTCAGGAGTAGACGCGGTTGCGCGTGCGGTCCCAACCACCGGTGATGTTGCCGCCACCCTGGCCATCGCTGCGCTTCTGCTGGGTGTAGGTGACCTTGATACGCGCGAAGTTCAGCTTGATCTCTTCAGACGGCAGATCGTGACGCGAGTCGTGCACGGAATCGGTCGCACCGCCACCGCCGGCCTGGGAGAAGGACGCCATGCCTTCCAGGTCCACGGAAGACACGATGACTTCCTCAAGCTTCACTTCCATGTAACGCACCTGCTCGCCACCGGCACGGTGAACCTGCAGGGTGATTTCCTTGATGTGCTGGCCGCGGCAGCAAGCTTCGAACAGCTTCGGAGAAGCCTTGTCGATGAACTTCTTGATCGCGAACTCGCTCAGGTTGACGCGCTCGGCAGACGCGCCGCCCGCAGAGCTGGCCGTCGCGGAAGTCGCCTGGCTGGCGCCGAATTCAAAGCTCAGCAGCTCGATCCAGTCCTTGTGATTGGTGTCCAAGCTCTCGCCCGGGATGCCGTCGATCTTGAGGTAGGCGTCAAAAGCCATGGTAAAACTCCATTTCAGTCATGTGATGGGTAGGCATCACGGGTAGCAGCACTCCCTGGCTGCCACCTGCAACGCGCGTTTGGACACGCTACCGCCAGGAGATGCCATCCAGGCACCCCCACTGCGTATGTCCATGCTTCTCCGCTCTCGTGCTCCGGGCCTGCCTTCAGGCCTGTCATCCAAGAGCTCGACTCCTCCATGAGTCGGCAAAGTGAAAACGGTTCAGCGCAGGCGCATCAGTTCAGCGCACGCACTTCAATCTCGACACGACGATTGGGCGCCAGACAGGCGATCTTGTCGGTGCGCGACATCTCGCCATCGCACTTGACCAGCGGACGATCACTGCCGGCCCCTTCCGCGCCGATCAGCTCACCCGGCAGCCCCTTGCCCACCAGATAGGTGCGCACGGTCTCGGCGCGCTGCAGCGAGATCCGACGGTTGGCAGTGGCGGACCCGATCGGGTCGGCGTGGCCGGTGATGGTGATGCGCCCCAGGTTCGGCGTATTGGAAAGTCGTTCGGCGATGGCATTCAGCTGACGCTGCCCCTCGCCCTGCAGCCCCGAGTAATCCGCACGCCCGAAGGCGAACAGGGTGTCGGATTCCAGTGTGATGGTCTCGACGGTGCTCAGGGAGCGGTCCAGCAGGCCATCGATGTAGTTGCGACTGGATGACACCAGGAAGGTGTTGTCTTCCAGACGCGGCACGTCCGGGCGCACGACCTGCTCGGCATAGAAATTGACCTGACGGCTGGCATATTCCAGATCACGACTGTCGCGCGGCATATCCTCCCCCTGGGTGATGGCCGGATACCAGTAGACCGGCATCTCGCTACGCAGCCAGTCCGGTTCGATGTCCTCGCGCGGCGTGCGCGACAGGGACAGGTAGGTCTTCAGGGTACTGTTGCCGAAGTCCGCCAGCGCCTGGGCCGAGTTGTCACGCGGCTGGGCGTGGTCCTCGACTCCCGGGACATGGATATCGGTCTCGCGCGGGCCATCCTCGCGGTCATGCACGCTGATGGTCGGCAGCATGAACAGCGACTGGTTGAGGTTGCTGGCGATCGGCACCAGCATCGTCTGCCGCAGCGCGCCGAAATAGACATCGCGCAGCTCAGGTTCCAGCGTCTCGCCTTCATAGAGCCCGAAGCCGAGCGACCAGGGCACGCCACTCTCGTGATGACGGCTGTCGTAGCGGGCCGCGCTGTCACGCAGGGCATCCAGCGTCGCCCACTGGGCATAGGCATTCGGCTCGCCGGCATCCTCCTCGTAGGCGGCATCCAATGCCTGATCCAGCGCCCCCAGCTCCCGGGTATTGGCGGTGAAGGACACCGCCCACGCCAGGCACATGGCCGCGGCGAGCGCCAGCGCCAGCCACACCCAACGCAGCTGACGCCGACGCTGCAGGTTGGCACCGCCATAAAGGCCGACCAGGTGCTGGTCCGGCAGCACCACTCGTGAGAACAGCCCCGAGACGAACAGTGGCTTGCCATCCTGATGGCCCGGCGCATGACGCTCGGTAACGGCGAAGCGTGACGCCACGTTACGCCCGTGGGCGGCCGTGCTGGCCTGCCCCTCGGAGAGCGCGCTGGTGAAGTAGAAGCCGCGCAACAGCGGTGCCGCCTGATAGGGATTGACCCTGAGCAGCTCGGTGACGAAATCGGTCAGGTGCGGAGCCAGCGCTTCCAGCTCACGCGGGAATTCCACCGCCGCCGGTGCCTCGCGGGTGCGCACGATGTCACCCTCCACCAGACAGCGCTCACCGGTACCCGCACAACGTGCCACCAGACGAGTCATCGCCTCACTGAAACGAGTACGCCAATCCGCCTCGGCATAGCCCTGGTGCGGGAAACTCATGCCCAGCACTTCATCGCGCTGCGCCGGGGCCAGCTGAGCATGAAACTCGCGAAAGCCGGGAATGTGGTCGCTCTTGGTGAACACCAGGTAGATGGGCAGTGCCGCACCGAGACGCTCGTAGCTTTCCTGGATACGCTCGCGCAGCTGATGTGCCAGGGCCTCGACGTCATGGCGGTTCTGGAGCACTTCATCGATGCTGACCGCGACGATCAACCCGTTGAGCGGCTGACGCGGACGATAGCGACGCAGCATGTCGAGGAAGGCACGCCACTTGCCGACTTCCTCCTCGGAGCTGACGTAACGCCCTGCGGTATCCAGCAGCACGGCCTCACTGCTGAAGAACCAGTCACAGTGACGGGTGCCGCCGATGCCCGCGACACGTGCGCTTTCGCGCTCCGCGAAGGGGAAATCCAGCCCTGAGCGCGAGACCAGCGTGCTCTTGCCCACCGCAGGCTGACCGATCACCAGATACCAGGGCAGCGTATAGAGCACGTCCCCCTGACGGGTGAACCAGCCACTACGCTTCTCGCTGGCACTCTTGCGCATACGGTCCAGCGCCGCCAGCAGGCGCTCGCGCAGCAGGCTGACTTCCTCGCGGTCCTGGGGCGCGGCACTGAGCACGGCGTCATCGGCGTTCTGGATCAGCAATGACTCGACGTCCTGACGCTCGCCCACCCCACGGTAGAGCAGCAACAGATAGAGGGCGGAGGCGACGAGGAATGCCAGAATGCCGACCAGCAGGCTATCCAGTGACGGGTAGCCCAAGCTCACACCGACGCCCCAGATCAGGAAGATGCCCAGGAAGAACAGCACGCCCAACCAATACGGGCGGTATTTGAGGATGTAGTACTTGAGAACGTGGAGCTTTAGCTTGTTCATGTCGGTGCCGATTCATCCTTGGATATGTCGCCGTATGCCATCTCTGCACTGCCCGGGTGTGTGGCTGGCTGCCCCGCCTTGTCGGCCGCAGCGACGTCGTCTGCAAGCGCAGCGCCACCTGCAAGTGCGGCGCCATCTTCCAGCGCGGCGCTGTCATTCAATGCGAGCAGGTAAGCCCCCATGCCCAGCGTCTGCGCCGCCACTGATATCTGATCTGCTGACGGCCCCGCTATCTGAGCCACCTCGCCCTGCGCGCTTCCGAGCAGGCGCCAGCCACCAAGTGCCTCGGGGGCCGACTCGGCCAGGATGCGCAGTGCTTCCTGGTCATCGCGCGTGAAGCGCACGAGCGTCGGGCGCATGAAGTCGTCGACGATCACGCTGATGTGCCCCGGCGCGCCATTGTCATGCTCCAGCCAGTGCAGCCACAGGTCCGCAGCCGGACGCTTCAGCGCGCGCTCCGGTGGCAGCGGCAACGCCACATGCCCCCGTTGGCCATGCCTGGCTGACGACTGTCGACGCAATGCCTGCATGTCGCGGGTCAATCTGCTGGCACTCACATCGGGAAAGCCACTGGCCAATGCACGCGTGAGGTCTCCATAGCGCACGTCTTCCAGAAAGCGTGCGAACAGACGCCGATGCAGCTTGAGATCGGAATCATCCAGCGGGCGCAGCGCCTCGATCCCCGCCAGCAGACGCTCCTGCGCCTGCTGGGGGTCTGCGCAATGCATCACATCGCGCAGCAACTCCCGCACCTGCCCCGCGAAGGTCTCGCCGAGGGTATGCACCCCGACACAGCCTTCCACCACCGGCGAGACGGCCAGCCGCTGGAAGACCAGCAGCGGGTAGCGTCGCCCGGAGGCGTCCTGCGAGGGCGACATGACGCCCATCAACCAGGCCCCACCGCTGGCGCGGTAGTGAAAGAAGCACAGCGGCAAGGCGTCGAAGCGTGCCTGCCAGTCTTCGTCGCGCTCCGCCATGCGATTCAGCGCCCGCTGCCACCAGCCATCCAGTTCCCGGATGTCCTTGTGGCCCGCGTGATGGGCGATGAAGTCCGCGCTGCCGGGCAGCTTGCCGAAGAAGCCGATCATGCGGTCATCTCCCGGCGACCGAAGGCATCGACAGGTTGCGCACCTGCTTGAGGTCCGTCAGCTTCACGCCACCGAAGTTGCGCGCCTCGAAGCTCACCGGGCCGACCGGGGTGTACCAGGTGAAGCGCTGACGGGCGGTATCCAGATCGGTCACGTCCGCGGATTCGATCAGCTTCAACAGACTCCAGCGATTGGGGAAGTTGAAGACCGTGATGCGGCGGCCATCCCGTGTCACCACATCCAGTCGCGCGCCGGAGACTTCCGGGTCGCCCGGCCAGACGAAGCGCTGCCAGTGTTGACGACCATTGCGGTACACCTGCTGCTGGCCATCCAGTGTCAGCTGGATCGAGATCAGCCGGGAGGAAGGCCGGATCATGATCTCGAAACCGTTCTCCACATCCGCCAGACTCTCCAGCACCCGGCCCACTGCCGTGCCCTTGGTGATGGTGGCGGTGATCTTGGGGTCTACCAGCGGCGTGCCGTCCTGTTCGCCCTCTTCCAGATTGCCGACTTCTTCATTGTCGAAGCGGGTCAGCAGACCGGTATCGGGGTCGATGAACTGACGCAGATCACGCACCGAGGTCTCATTGCCGGAGTCACTCACCGGATAACGGCCACTGACCATGCGATGCCACGGCGAGACGACCTGCTCACCCCAGGCGGCGGCCAGCTGTGAGGCCACCGGTCCCTGCAGACTGGCCACGGAGTAATCGATGGGCGCACGGAACAGACGCTGAAGCGACTGCACCAGCGGTTCCTGCGAGGTATCGACATTGGCGGCGACATAGTCACGGGCCGCCGAGATTTCATTGGGCTTGCCGCCGATCATCTCGGCCAGCAGCTGCTTGGTGCGCTTGCCGACATCGCCACGCTCGAGGCCGTCGAGGCGCACCTTGAGCTGACGCAGGCGCAGCTGATAGCGATTCATCACCGAGGCGTCACCGCCCTGACCTTCATCCTGGGCGAACAGGCTGGCGACCGGCGCGAAGTGGTCCGCAAGCTTCCCATCGTGAACACGGGGCAGCCCCTGCATCACGCCGGCACTTTCGGCCACCTCGGCGCCACTGCCTTCCAGCCACGCCACTGTCTGGTCCCACATGCCTGCCGACTCGGAGGCCGGTGCGGAGGCATCACCTTCGGCTTGCGGCTGCGGCGCCTTGCGGGCCTCGGCATCACGGCTGTCCCAGCGCGTGTTGTCATCCACGACGGCCATCAGTGTCTTGAGCGGTGAACGCTGGTAATCGCTGAAGCGCGCCAGACGCTGACGCGAGAGCGCCAGTCCTTCGAAGCGACGCACCCCGACATCGGCCAAGAAGCGCTCCCAGGCCTCGGCGTAGTCACGCTTGTAGTGGGCCAGAATGGTCGCGGCGAATTCGCTCTTGCCCTGGGCCGCATCGGGGTTCTCGTCTTCCAGTACCCAGTCATGCTCCACCGGCAGGTCCGAACTCAGCGTCTTGAGCAACTCGGGGCGCACGAATTCGTCCCACACACGGCGCGTGAAGAAGGCCGGCACCGATTCCCCGGCATACAGCAGGCCGCGTGCGCCCTCATCCGGCAGCATCACCGACAGGGTCATCGACGGGAAACGGGCTTCGGCCGCCAGACGCAGACGCAGGTATTCACGCTCCGCCGGCGAGTTGTCGAGCAGGAAGGCCTTGAGATCACGGCGTGAACGCGCCACGCGGTCCTCATCGCGCACCAGTGCAGGCGCCTTGCCCTGCGCCAGATATTCGCTGTAAAGCGCGACGTTGTCGGCAATGCGCTGATCGCCGCCCGGCACCTGACGACGGCTGTCGGCCAGCTGATGCCAGGCACGCGGCAAGGCTTCACGCACGAAGGCGACGTCCGGGTGCGCGACGGGGTCACTCAGAATCAGATACAGCTTGAGCGCATCGTAGGCATCGATGAGACCGGCGACCTGTTCCGGCGTCAGCTGGTTGAGCACTTCACTCGAGAAGGCAGGCCCGCCGGGCATGCCCCCCTCGGCCGGGCCACCGTCTCCCGGCACCGTGCCATCACCGCCGAACCCCGCAGGCGAGCCACGCAGGGCGTCTGCCTTGTCGCGCAGCGCCTCACGACCCTGCTGGCGTGTGCTCCAGTAGGCGTCATTGACGCCACCGCGCAGGCGATAATCCGCCTCGCCCTTGAGCTGGCTGGCCAGTTCGCCTGGCGAGCGCGGCACGCTGCCCAGCGTCGGGCGCTCGGTCAGGCGCTGACGCAGGCGCTCACCGCTGGAGGTCAACAGTGACTTGCCATCTTCGATCAGCACATCGGAGGCCCCGGCCTCGGACGCGCTCTCCCCGCCCATGGCCTGCAGCGAGGCAGACTCGGAGACGATGCCCAGCGACACCGCCAGGCGACCGACCGCCCGCAGACGTGCATCGAGATCTTCCGCCAACGGCGCCAGTACCTGCTGCTTGAGGGTCGCGAAGTAGCGAGCCTCGAGCGTGGTGCCCAGGCGCTCGCCGCCATCCAGCCCCATGTGCTGATACCAGGGCAAGCCACCGTCTTCACGGGCCTGTCGCACGCGCGACAGCTCGTCGTGGAGCAGATCGAGCTGCACGCTCGGCGTCACGGCACCGTCAAGCGACGTCAGTTGCGCATCGACGGCCTCGAGACTGATACGGCTCTGGTAATAGGCGTTGCCAAGCAGACCCAGCGTCACCGCACCTGCCACCCCGCCCACGCCGATCAACAACGGGTTCAGGGAGCGGCCCTGGCCATCGCGTGCGTAGTGACGCACCAGGTTGCGGTCCGGAATCATCACGTCGCGGAAGACACCGCCGACGAAATAGGGACGATCGCCGACGGCGGCACTCGCCGCTGTCGCGGACTGGGCGGCACTCGGCTCCTTGAGTGCGAAGCCCTGACGGACCTGCTCATCGAGGATCGCCGGCATTGCGCTGCCATCCTGCAAGGCACTGGTGAAATAGATGCCGCGCGTCAGCGGCCCACGCGCGCTGTTGCGACGCAGATCGAAGGGCTCGAGGAAGTCGGCCAGCAGGCCTTCCATCTCGGCAATGTATTCCGGGAAGTGCAAAAGCTCGCTGTCCGCCTGCTGACCACGCTCACGCAGGGCCGCTTCCACATGGCCGCGCAGCCCCGCCACCATCTCGGGGAAGTGTCTGGAAAAGGCTGCCACGACGCCCTTCTGGCGTGCCTCGGCCACCGAGAACGTCATGCCCCACGGCGCATGGCGGGCATCGCTGTCCAGGGTATTGAAGGCGGCGGTGAAGCCCGGCAGCTGGTCGGCCTTGGTGAACATCAGGTAGACCGGCGGCGAGGCATCCAGCGCATCGCGGAAGTCATTGATGCGCTCGATCAGCTGGCGTGCCAGCGCGTGGTTCTCGTCGCGCGGTGCATGCAGCAATGCCGGCAGGTCAACCACGACCACCAGGCCATTGATGGGCGCACCGCGCCGGCGACGCGCCAGCAGACGCAGGAAGTCACTGAAGGCACGCGCCGGCTGTTCCTCGGCGACGTAGCGCCCGGCGGTGTCGATCATCAGGGCGTCATTGCCGAAGTACCAGTCGCAGTACTGGGTGCCGGAGTCGCCGCCCAGTCCCGCCACGCTGGAACTCAAGCCCGAGCGTGTCAGCAGCGAGGTCTTGCCGGAGGACGACAGGCCCAGCACCAGATACCAGGGCAGATCGCTGAGCGAGGCACTGCCCCCCTTGTGCAGCCCACGCTGGGCCCGCAGCATGCGCAGCGCCGACTTGAGACGCTCACGCAGCACTTCGTAGTCGCCGGCTTCGGTGGCGGCATCCGCGGCTTCGCGGTCCACTTCCAGCTGGACGAGGTCTTCCAGATCACGCTCGGCGCGCACCTTGCGATACTTGCGCAGCACGATGGCCAGCAGCCATACCGCGGTCAGCAGGGCCACGGCGATCGCGAGACGTTCCAGCGAGCCACCCAGACGCGGCACCCACCAGACACACAGCACGACACCGGCCAGCCACAGCAGTGACGACGCCAGCCAGAAACTCTTGAGGAAACCCAGCACCCGTTTCATTCAGTCACGCCTCATGTCGTTGCGAACAGGGACGACAGTCGCTCGATGAGCGCCGTGACCTGAGCATCCAGCAGGTTGTCGAGCACCAGATAGACCGCGCCACAGCAAAGCGCGATCAACAACAGGTAGACCCACACCGGAATTTCGTAACGCAGCAGCTGGCCCACCTGGTCAGGCAGCTGCCAACCCGGCGACAGCACGGCGGAAGACTGGCGATAGCGCGCGATATCCTGGCCCAGGGTGCTGGCCACGTAGCGCAGCTGATCACGGTGTTCGAGGCGGAACTTGCCCTCGAAGCCCAGCGCCAGACACAGGTGATAGACCTCCAGCACGTCCAGGTTGGCCTTGACGTCGGTACGCAGTGCCTCGAGGCGCTCGAAGAAGCCTTCACCGGCCAGATGCACCCCGAAATAGGTGTACTGCAGCGGGTGCAGTTCCAGGTGCTGGCGAATGTTGCTGGCGCCGGCGCCCAGCACGCTTTCATCGAGAAAGGCGCACAGCGCGTACTGGGCGTCACGCACCTGGTCCATGCTGTAACCGACGGCCAGCGCCTGGGCTTCCAGCTCACGGAAGTAGTCGGCGACACGGGTCAGGAATTCATCGACGTTGCGCGCTTCACTACCGCGACGAATCATCAGGATCAGCGAGAAGAAGTCCTGGGACAGCGTACGCAGACGCGTATCCGCCGCTGCGCCATTGGGCTGAGCACTGCCAGGGTGGTCACTGCCAGACTGGGCACTGCCGGTCTGGGCAGCGTCATTCGGCCGGGTTGCCGTGTACTGGTTCATTTCAGCACCGCCATCAATTCAATCTTGAGGTTGTGGAAGCCGCCGGGCACATAGAAGGCGATGGCCTGAGCGGCCATCATGCGTTCGTACATGCGCCCCTGGGGTTCCAGCGCGAAATAGTGATTATCGAGGCGCGACGGGATCGCGGTGGGCAGACGCGAGGCATGCACCAGCGAGCCGCCGGGCATGGCGCTGTTGACCACCACTTCGATGTCATCCGGCGAGCCGACCTTGAAGGCACGCGGCACCAGCTCCAGCAACTTGGCGCCGGGCATGTCGGCATGCACGCTGATATAGAAGTCGGCATCCACCAGACGCGCATCGTGCAGATGGGCGATGTAGTAGGACGGCTTGGTCTGTTCCAGCGCGATGGGGATGTACTGGTTGGGCACTACGGTGTCCAGCAGCTCGCGCGCCATGGTTTCCAGCGTCGTCAATGACTGGACCGGGTCTTCATGGCGGTACGTCGGCAGGTCACTCAGGCGGTAATCCATCGAGAAGGTCATCAGGCTCGCGACCAGGTCCGACAGGAAGGTGTAGAGCTTCTCGGGATGCTGCTGCGGGTGTTGTAGCAGATGCGCCAGCGCCGGGTAGGCACGATTGACCGTATGCAGCAGCCAGAACAGCGCCACGTCGCTTGAACCGAATTCCGCGACCTGATCGGCGCGTTCGCGGCGACGGCCTGACAAGGTCTCGTGCTTGGCCTGCAGCATGCCGGCCAGGCGCTGGCCCATGGCCATCAGCGTCTCGCTGCTCGAGAGGTGCAGCGCGGGCGGCACGAAGCGCGGCGAGACGGAGAACCCACCGGCGGCATTGCGCGTCAGCACGGCCAGCGGACAATGCGTGCTGCCTTCCAGGTCATCGCCTTCCAGCAACAGACGCACATTGAGTTCCAGCAGGCTCAGCTCGTTCTCGCCATCGCCGTCCAGCAAGTCCGGCAGGGAGTCGAAACGCTGACGAAAGCGGCGACGGGCACCGCGCTGCTGCTCATCTTCCTGCACATTGCCGGCGTAGGGTTGTACCAGGCTCAGCGCAGCGTGCACCTTGATCTCGCTGTGGCCGGCCAGTTCACCCAGGTCGCGCGCCCGCGGCAGGCTATCGTGCTGCGGTGCATCGAACAGCGTGCCGTCGGGGAAGACCAGCTTGAGGCGGCTGAGCTGCAGGCGGCCCTGGGCCAGCGCGCTTTCATCGATTTCCAGACGCTGCACGCCAAAGGCAAAGGGCCCGCTGCGCGTGCTGGCTTCGCCGAGCTGCCATTGGTGATACTCATCCTGATACTGGAAGTGCTGGGGCAGCAGGAACATGCCCTCGGACCACCTCACGCGATTATGCTTGCTCACGAATCCATCCTTTATAAAGTCCGTCCGGTGTCGCCCGTGACGTGTCAGCCACGCGGTTCATGCCCCGGGTGTCAGGGCTGGGTCGCCGTCGCCAGCAGGTCTTCGCTGTCGGGCGCCACCGTGATGTAGTGATCGATCAGGGTCAGTTCGACACCGTCCGGTGAGGTGAACAGGCCGTCCTTGCGCATCGCATCGGCGTCGAACAGCACGCGCCAGCGCGCGTCCGGGGTCTGGCGGAAATAGGCCGCGACCGCCACGTAACGCGCGCCCGGCTTCAGCGGCGCCTCATCCACGACATGCCCGCCCGGCACCATCACCACTTCGCGGGTATCCAGCAGCGTGTCGCCCAGTACCTTGTCGGCGTGATCCCACAGGCCATCGGGCGAGGCGCTGGCGAAGGCTTCACGCGCATCCAACTGATAGATGCGCACCACCACCGACAGCGACGCCTCGTCGACATCCGGATTGAGTGATTCATCGGCATCGAGGGTGAAGGCGACCGTCTCGTCCTGGCTGAACAGGATGTCGCCCACCGTGCCATCCATCTGCTGGCCAAGACGGCTGCCGACCCCGCAGCCGCCGAGCAGCAGGCTGGCGCACAGCATGACCGGCAGCCAATGGCGCGAACGCAGTGACGTGGATCGGCGCTCAGCCTTCACGTGATATCCCCGGAATGACATGTGGGCTTCCTCACTGCATCTCGTAGGTGAACTGGCCGGCGTCATCCAACGCGATGCGGATGTCACCCACCGGCTGCTGATCGGCCATGCGCTCCAGTACCCACTCCACCAGCGGCGGCATCATCGAACCGCTGAGCAGATGGTCGATGCTGCGTGCACCACTGTCGGTCTGGGTGCAACGCTCGGCGATATGATGCGCAAGCGATGAGTCGAAGCTCAGATGGGCGCCGTGATTGCGCGTGAAGCGCGCGGCCAGACGCGACAGCTTGAGGTCGACGATGCGTGCCAGGATGTCGCTGTGCACCGGGTAGTACGGCACGACCTTGAGACGGCCGAGGAAGGCCGGCTTGAAGACACCATTCAAGGTATCGCGCAGGCCCTCGACCAGCGCCTCGGGCGCCGGCGGCGTCGCCACGCCCAGGCAACGGTTCATGATCTCGTCGGTGCCGACGTTGGAGGTCAGCAGGATGACGCAGTTGCGGAAGTCGATCTCGCGCCCTTCCCCGTCATCCATCACGCCCTTGTCGAACACCTGGAAGAAGACTTCCAGCACGTCCGGGTGCGCCTTCTCGACTTCATCGAGCAGCACCACGCTGTACGGCTTGCGACGCACGGCTTCAGTCAGCACGCCGCCTTCGCCATAGCCGACATAGCCGGGCGGCGAGCCTTTCAGCGAAGAGACGGTGTGGGCTTCCTGGTACTCGGACATGTTGATGGTGATCAGATTGCGCTCCCCGCCATACAGGGTGTCGGCGAGGGCCAGCGCGGTTTCGGTCTTGCCGACACCACTCGGGCCGAGCAGCATGAAGACACCGATCGGCTTGTTCGGGTCTTCGAGCTTGGCGCGTGACAGGCTGATGCGCTTGCCGATCTCTTCCAGGGCGTGGCCTTGGCCCAGTACGCGCTCGCCCAACAGCGCCGGCAGACGACGCACGGTGTCGATCTCGTCACGCTGCATCTTGCCCAGCGGGATGCCGGTCCAGGCGGCGACGACCTCGCCGATGGCGTTGCCATCGACACAGGCGTGCACCAGCGGTGCCTCGCCACCGGCCTCTTCCAGCACCGCACGCGCAGCGCGCAGTTCTTCCAGTGCGCTTTCACGGGCCGCGTCATTGGCCGCGTCGCTGCCCTCATCATTGCTCTTGTCATTCACCTCGTTCAGAGCGGCGTCGGCCTTGAGCACTGCCTCGACGGCCTCACGCTGACGCGTCCAGTCGGCTTCCAGCGCCGTGACCTGAGCAGTGATGGCCAGTACTTCCGTGTCGATCTCGTCCAGACGCGGGGCATGACTGTCATCGCCGCGCTCGTGTTCCCGGGCCAGCGCTTCCCGCTCGGCCTCCAGATCGCGCAGGCGCTGACGGGCATCTTGCAGCGGTGCCGGCGTGGTCTGCTGGCCCAGCGCGACACGCGCGCAGGCGGTATCCAGCACGCTGACCGCCTTGTCCGGCAGCTGACGGCCGGTGATATAGCGGCTGGAGAGACGCACCGCCTGCACGATGGCGTCATCGAGAATCTCGACCTTGTGATGATCGCGCATGCGCGTCGCCAGCCCGCGCAGCATGTCGATGGCCTGCGGCTCGGCCGGCTCCTCGACCTTGATCACCTGGAAGCGACGCGCCAGGGCGGCGTCCTTCTCGAAGTACTTCTTGTACTCGGCCCAGGTGGTGGCGGCGATGGTGCGCAGCTCGCCACGCGCCAGCGCGGGCTTGAGCAGGTTGGCGGCATCGTTCTGGCCTGCCTGACCGCCACTGCCGATCAGAGTGTGGGCTTCATCGATGAACAGGATGATGGGATGCAGGCTGCGCTTCACTTCCTCGATCACGTCCTTCAGGCGCTGCTCGAATTCGCCCTTCACGCTGGCGCCGGCCTGCAGCAGGCCGAGGTCCAGGGTGCGCAGCTCGACACGTGCCAGCGGTGCGGGCACTTCGCCAGCGACGATCTTCTGCGCCAGACCTTCCACCACCGCTGTCTTGCCGACTCCCGCCTCGCCGGTGAGGATCGGGTTGTTCTGACGACGACGCGTCAGGATGTCGATCATCTGGCGCACTTCATCATCGCGCCCCAGGATCGGGTCGATGTTGCCGTCACGCGCACTGGCGGTCAGGTCGATGGTGTATTGATCCAGCGCCGGGGTCTTGTGACTGCCCGGACGTGCGCTGGCACCACCCTCACCTGCCGTCTGCCCGCCGCTGCTCGCGGCTGGCGGCGTTGATTGCGAAAGCTCGGCTTCCGGACTGGCGGCCAACAGGCTGGTGAAATGCAGGCGCAGGTCAGCGACATCGATGCGCTCGAAAGGATTCTCGAGACCTGGCATGTCGCTTCGGATCACGCGCGCCAGCTCCGGGTCCTCCAGCAGCGCCAGCAACAGGTGCCCGCTGCGGATATGCGCGACTTCGTGGTCGATGGAGGCGATCAACCAGGCCTTCTCGATCAGCCGCGTGATATGCGGTGAGAGTGCCGGCGTCGCGGTGCTGCCCGTCTTCAGGCGCTCCAGCGAGCGATCCAGCTGATCGGCGAGTTGGTCCAGGCCCAGCGAGTAGTGACGCGCGATGCGCAGCAGGTCGTTGTCATCGCCATCCAGCAGCTTGATCAGCAGATGCTCGACATCGACTTCATACTGGCGCTTGGCAAGGCACAGACCCGCCGCCTCTTCCATGGCACCGCGGCTGACATCATTGAGCTTGGCGAATAGCGTCTTGAGACTCACGGGGTCACTCCATCGAAGGGGATTCGTAACAGCACACTTCCCGAGGTGCTGCGTGGTGTCTGGCCCAGCCAGCCCAGGCGACCCAGCGAGATGCCGCTGGCACCTCCCAGGCGGGCCGGCGGGACTTCACTGGGGTCGAGCTGCAATTCCAGCTCGAAATCGAGCTCCGGCCCGACATAGAAACGGATCAATTCCGTCATGCGCAGGTGGTCTTCACCCCCGGGCAGAAAACGGCGGAAGTCCGCCAGGCGCAGGGGGCCAACGACCATGCGCAGGCAGGACTGGTAGTCCCAGGCACGCTTGCCGGCCACGGCGCTCTGGCCGAGACGCGCGTTTGCCTGCCCCAGGCGCGTCAGTTCCGGCTCGCTGATGTCGAGCCAGCGGCCCTGAAACGGATTCACCTGGCAGGGCACACCGAAGAACACGCCCAGCAATGTCTCGAGATTCTGCTGATTGCGGGGCCGCTGCCCGAGCAACCCGGCAAAGAAGGAAAACAGCTCACGCGGCAGCTCGCGGCTGCCGGCGCGCTGCTCGTCAGTGCCGTGGTTGTCACGGCTCTGACTGCCAATGCCCCAGCTGGGTGCCGCGTTGTCGCGGTTCTCATCCACCTCCAGCGCCTCGACTGACGTCCTGGCGGCAGGCACTGCCAACGGCGCCTGCGGAGCAAACAACAGCTCGGCCGAGGCACCCGACAGGCCACACAGCGCGTGCAACTGGCGCTCGATATCGGCCTGCCCCCGCCGCTCGTACTCGACGTGGAAGCGATACTTTTGCCATGCCTGATAGAACAGCGCCGTCATGCGGTGCGAGAACAGATCGAAGAAGGCATGGGCGCCGTCATCGCGCAGCTGCACGTGGCGATCGATCAGCGTCTCGGTGTACGGGCGCGGCAATACGCCAGACGGCCCGACCAACCCCATGAAGGTGACCTGTACCTGGGTCAGCGGCTGGTCGGTGGGCGAACGCAGCGTCTCGCTCTCGAAGACAAGGTCACTCACTTCGCTGGCCGGGAAGTTCAGCGACAGCTGGCTGCGAAACCGCAACGGGTCTTCGTGCGGGCGCAGCTCGGGTTCGAGACGACCGGCACGGCTGTAGTGCAGCCGCAGCAAGCGTACGAGCTGAAAGAAGCTGAACCGGTATGGCTCAGCGCGCGCCTGGTCGATCAGACCAGGGGCTGAGTGCCGGTTCTGGCGGGCCATGTCACGACGTCCTTTTCGCGCTGGCGGCTGCGCAATGTCAGCCGGGTGAAACTGTTGAGCGAGCAGTACTGCCCGAAGAAGTGATCCAGCACCATGCCGAACACGCAGATGCCGCTACCGATGAATTCCTGTTCATCCAGTTCCAGGGTGATGCCGATCCCGCGCACGAAGGCCGGGCGCGGATGCCCGATCCGCGTCATCGCCGGCGCGCTCTGAATGCTGGCGATGCCGTTGATCTGGCGACGCGTGGCTTCGAGGTCGCGATAGTTGTAGAGCGAGAGCATTTCCAGCAGCGCCTCACGGCCGCGCTCCACCAGCGAGAGATGGTTGAGCGACAGATGCGAGATCAGGCGCCAGATGACGCCCTTGCCCATCGGCGGCCGTGCCGAGGGCGTCGGCTTGCGCAGGCAGCGGATGGCCTTGACCACCTGTTCGCGCGGCAGGGTGAAATCGCCACGCGGATGCCCGAAGCTCAAGCGCTGCGGCAGATCACGATTGCTGCAGGTCAGCTTGAGGCTCAGCACGTCGCTGGTGGCGTCGATGGCGTTCAGCTCGCGGTCCGCCAGACGTAGCAGCAGCTCGGTGCCGGCATCCCGCTCACGGGCGGAAGGCACCCGCCGCGACAGCCAGTAGCTGGTCTCGCGTGACGGTGCACTGCCCTGCGGCTCGAAGAACGGCGGGCAATAGCGCACGTGATCGCGCTCAGCGGTCTTCTGTACGCGCGTGACGCGGTCGATCGAGACCACCTCGGCGCCGTGCGGATTGCGCACATCGGCCACCACCGGATATTCCGCCTGGGTATGCGTCAGCAGGATCGGCTCGGCCTGGCGCTCGAACAGGTTGATCACCGGCGTGCAGCCGAGACGGAAATGATTGCGTCCCAGACTCTGGGACAGCCGCGACAGCCGCTCGTCCAGCGCATAGTCCGCGAAGTGGAAGTGCAGTTCGAAACGCGTGCCGCTGGCGCGCGCCAACAGACGTGTCAGCCCTTCGACATCGAAGAACATGAACTTGTCGGGGAAGGTGAAGTACTCGTGCAGCAGGCGATAGCCGAGGAAGGAGCGCTCGGGGTAGTCGATCAGCCCCTCCTCGGGGGCGAACCCGACCGGCGTGAGCGAATCCGTCGGCAGCGAGACTTCACGACGCTGCCCGCCTTCATCGAAGCTGACGCTCAGGCGAGTCAGGTTGTTGAACAGCAGTTCGTACATCGGGTGCATCAGGGCACCCTCGCCGTCCAGGAACAGGCGCAGGCGGTCGATCCCGAAGCTTCCCACCGACTGGTCGTTCAAGGCCTCGAAGGCCAGATCCAGTCGCGCGACGCTGTCCTTGTCGCGACCATTGAAGGCCGAGCGTTCCAGCAGCGAGAAGCCGGCGCTTTCCACGCGCAGCGGCCACACATCCACCGGATAGCAGGTACGGAAACGGCAGGCCACACCTTCCACCGGACGCGAGAACATCTCGGTGTGCCGCGCGACCTGATAGCGCCCGGTCAGCGAGGTCTGCTCACCGGGTTCGAGCTGTGCGATCGACAGCGAAGGCGTCGGTCGCAGGTAATGGGGGTAGAGCACATCGAGGAAGGCCTCGACGATTTCCGGCAGATCATCATCCAGCTTCTTGTGAACCCGTGCCGACAGGAACGCGAAGGACTCGACCAGACGCTCGGTGTGCGGGTCTTCGCAGTGGTCGCCTTCCAATTGCAGTCGTGCGGCAATCTTGGGGTACTCACGTGCGAACTCCCGGCCCAGAAAGCGCAGGTGCGAGATTTCTTGTTCGTAATAAGGCAGCAGTTCATCAAGCATCAGGAAAGGTTCTGCACTTTGTATTGCTGAGTGTCGGCATGCAGCACGGCATCGAACGCCACTTGCCGCGTTGCATCCTTGAGGACGAGGAGCGTCTCGACGCGAAAGCGCAAGAGGCGGTCCTGGCCGTCCTGGTCCAGCAGCTTGACCTGCACGTTGCGAAAGCGACGGTCATTGCTTTCGATGGCGTACTCCAGCTGACGCTGGATCAAGCGGCGGTCTTCACTGCTGTGCAGGCCTCGGCCGAGAAAGTCCGGCAGACCGAAGCCCAGCACCGTGCCACGCAACCCGGGAAAGTCATTCAAGCGCCCTCCCAGCAATTCGCTGCGCGTATTCACCAGAATCTCGAGGTCTCGCACGATGGTGCGCTTGTACTCGTCGAGACTGACGAAGCGTTGCTCCTCTGCGGCTTCTCCCTGATGCGGAGCATCGTCCTGCAACCGATCCCACAGGGTGGGAATGAGGCGGCGGGTGCCATTCATGCGCATGTCGCCTCCTTCATGGCGATATACCGCATCGTCAGGCCGGCGTTGGCCAGTCTGACGATGCGGGCGTGCAGAACACGCAGGGAAAAGAGCGAGGGGTTTTCAGTGACGAGACGTCATCAGCTGCGAGTGGACTGCGGCAGCTCTGCGACCAGGCGCAGCGAGGCGGTCAGTTCATCCAGCTGGTAGTGCGGACGCAGGAAGGTCACGGCCTTGAAGACACCCGGCTTGCCCGGGACTTCCGCGACTTCGACACGTGCTTCACGCAGCGGGAACTGTGCCTTGGCTTCCTGGCTGGCGTTGTCGTCCAGCAGCACGTACTGGGACAGCCAGTCGTTCAGGTAGCGCTCGACACTGGTGCGCGAGGCGAAGCTGCCGACCTTGTCACGCATGATCGCCTTCATGTAGTGCGCGATGCGTGAGGTGGCGAAGATGTACTGCATCTGCGAGGACAGGCGCGCGTTGGCGTTGGCCACGTCGGTGTTGTACGTCTTCTGCTTCTGGGCGGACTGGGTGCCGAAGAAGGCGGCGTAGTCCGTACCCTTGCAATGCACCAGCGGGATGAAGCCCAGGTCTGCCAGCTCCTTCTCGCGACGGTCGGTCACGGCGATCTCGGTCGGGCACTTCAGCGCCACTTCGCCATCGTCGGTCTGGAAGGTGTGGGTCGGCAGGTTCTCGACCAGGCCACCGCCTTCGACACCGCGAATGGCGACACACCAGCCATAGTTGGCGAAGGCATCGGTCACGCGGGAGCCCATGGCGTACGCCGCGTTCATCCACAGATACTTGTTGTGCTCACGGCCATCGACGTTCTCGACGAAGTTGAATTCCTCGACCGGCGTGGTGTCCGGGCCATACGGCAGACGGCCCAGCACGTGCGGCAACGTCAGACCGACATAGCGCGCATCTTCGGAGTTGCGGAAGGACTTCCACTTGGCGTATTCGACGGTGTCGAAGATCTTGGACAGATCACGCGGACCGCTCATCTCGGTGAAGGAGTCCCAGCCGAACAGCTCCGGAGACGCCGCGGAGATGAAGGGTGCGTGCGCCGAGGCGGCCACGTGGGAGATCTGCTCCAGCAGATAGATGTCTTCCGGGCTGCGCGAGAATTCGTAATCGCCGACCAGCATGCCGAACGGCGCGCCACCAAAGGTGCCGTACTCTTCTTCGTAGACCTTCTTGAACAGCGCGCTCTGATCGAATTCCGGCGCCGATTTCAGGTCACGCACCAATTCCTTCTTGGTGGCGTTGAGCATCTGGATCTTCATGTTGCTGCCGGTCTCGGTCTGATCGACCAGATAGCGCAGACCGCGCCAGGAGGATTCCAGCTTCTGGAACTCACTGGCGTGCATGACTTCGTTCATCTGCTCGGAGAGCATCGCGTCGATCTCGGCGATACGCGCATCCAGCACGGCGATGAGGTCCTTGCTGGGCATGACCTCGCCGTCCAGCACCTGGGCGACCAGCTCTTCGATCAGGTCGCGTGCACGGGTGCGCTCGGTCTCGGAGCGCGCCACGCGGCTCTCGGAGATGATGCTGTCGAGCAAGGAAGACTGCGGCGCGAAGACGGTATCCTGTGCCTGCGGTGCCACTGCTGATTCACTACGATTGTCACTCATGGTCTGACTCCGCAATCAGTTGTCGTCTTTGCGCACGGCTTGCTCGCGACCGAACTCGTCGCCCAGCGTCTTGAGCTTCTCGCTGTTCTGCAGCACGTCCATCAGCAGCTCTTCCAGCTTGTCATTGCCGCCCATCTTGTTGCGCAGATCGGCGAGCTTGTTGCGCACATCCAGAAGCTTGCGCAGCGGCTCGACCTGCTTGACGACATTCTGCGGCTCGAAGTCTTCCAGCGAGTTGAAGTTCAGCTCGACCGGCAGCTGGGTACCATCCTTGCTCAGCGTGTTGTCGACGCGATAGGCAAGGCGCGGCTTCAAGCCCTTGAGGACGCCGTTGAAGTTGTCGCGGTCGATGGCGACGAACTTGCGGTCCTTGAGCTTGGGCGGCGGGCTGAGCGGGTTGCCGGTGTAGTCACCGACGGCACCGACCACAAACGGCAGTTCCTTCTGCTCCTGGCTGTCACCGATCTCGACGTCGTAGGTGATCTGGACGCGTGGTGCGCGAATGCGTCCCAGCTTGTGTTGTGTGCTATCCCTCTCCGCCATGGGGCATTTCCTTATGTGCAGTTGTGAAGTGGTTGCGCGTGTCAAAAATGGGGGATCAATCTGAGCCGTCCGGCGCATCTTTGAGCGACATCAGCCCGTCAGACTGCCGCTATCGCCTTGAGTAGCCGCTGCTTGACGGCGTCATCCATCGACTCGATGTCCGCGACATCGATCAGTTCTTCAAAGGTGTCATTGCCGGCGATTTCGGTGCTGCGCAGAATGGTGTCCTGCTCCGGCAGGTGCGAGGTGATGGGCGACCCCACCACGCAGAACGGCATGCTGCCGAATTCGTCCAGCTTCTCGAAACTGACCGGGAAGCGCAGACCCAGCAACAGACGCCCGAGGCCCGGGGCACGATTGACGCAATAGAACAGCATCAGGTAGTGCACCACGTAGCGCAGCAATTCTGCCGTGCTGCGATTGGGGTCCTTGATGATGTGGCGGAAGCGCTGCAGCGAGAAGCCGTCAAAGCCCACGACCCAACGTGTGGGGCTGGTGACGCGAATCACCTTGCCGGTGGTCGTGAGGCGTACGTCATATTCATGTGGATAAAGGCGCGGGGCCGTGCTCAGAAGCTCCAGCGGCACATCCAGCTCCTGCAGCAAGCGGAAAGGCTCGGCATTGGCCGTGGAGTCATAGAGAGCGGTGAATTCCTTGAAGGCATGCTGTGCCTCACGACCGCTACCGCGCGGCGCCCCTTGCAGGTATTCGCCAAAGATCATCTGCGGGCGAATCAAGGCCCCCAGCGTCGTCAGATAATCCGACGCATTGTCATACAACAGATCACTGACGACGCGAGTCTGCTTGCGCTGACGGATGAAGGCTTCAATGTCAAAGGACGAATCCATGTCAGATACTCTCCGTGCGCAGACCTTGCGCAACGCGTGATGAACCTCAGCCAAGCGGCTCGGCACGGGTGAACTGGTAATCGCTGTCAGCGTCCTGCTGCCCCATCAACTCCAGGGTGTCGCCGCCCTCTTCCATCTTGAGCATCAGCGGCGCATCCCGCTCCAGACGCAGATAGGTAGTGCTGTCAGAGGTCTCGGCCTCGAAGTCGCCCCACTGCGTAGTCACGAAATCGCCCCCGATGGCATCGACGTGAGCTTCCTGCAGGAAGAACGCCGTGGGCTTGCCACTCTCGGAATCGCGATGCAGGGTCAGGTCCGCGCGGATGAGGCGACAATCCTGGCAGGGAAGCGTGCCGACGAAACGCTCGATCGGCGGCGGCGTGTAGTCGGCAGGACCTGTGTCCGGCGCAGAGCTGCAACCGCTCAGCAGCAGGAGCCCCACCACCAATGACCTGACAATGGCAATAAAAGGAGTCTTCAAGGTTTCACCGCCTGGTAAGGACATGCCGCCATTTCTTGACATCAATCTGCTTCCCTGTCAGATAAATCAAGACAACGTCTTGCCACCACTACCCTCTGATTGACGTGCTCGATACCGTAAATAGGTGACATCTTGCGGCGGGCATACAGAAGGAAAAGCGTTGACGATACATAGAAGGTAAATCTGTATATTTGTTCTAGCGCAGACGCGAATATGGAAACATATTGCAGGTAGAGATTCCAGCAAGAAAAGCAACACAATAATCGTTTAAATAACGATTAACGCCATGCTTGCCACGCCACTGAGCGGACGGTTCCATCTTTCATGGTGTCGCAATCATCTGACAGGCAGGCCTGCTGTACCTAACCTGGAGCGATAGTAAGGACTCAATCCTGCCCCACCACTCCCGACTCGCCACCACCTGGTACGCAGGTGGGGAAAACACCATCAGAACAATGACATGCTGCCATATACCATACTGGAACAAAAGTGTTACAAAAATACCGAGATTGGGTAACACAAATATGACAAGACAGTTGCCCATTACGCGACGACATGTCTTCTGACACTTTAAATCAGTTTAAACTAATATCATAAACAACCCCATCACTGAGTTAAATGACAGGGTCATCGTGTTGATGAAAACCCTCATTATTGACCAGCGATGTCTACTCTTTTCGCTTGCCGCACTTCCTGACCTCTCATTCATGCAGGCGACCATTGCGCAACCATGCAGCCTCACACGCTCACTCATGGCAACCGGCGCCAGCAGAACTGCAGCCAACCTCTCTCGCCCATACGCTAACGAGTCATAGGCCACCCTGATCGCATTGCCGTGCTACAGACTCATCCCCCTTCCCCTTGGTCGGCACTGACTCACGATCATCAGCAAGCATTGAAAGCCCCAAGCACGAAAAAGCCCGAGACCTGGAGGGGCTCGGGCTTTCTGAACAACACTGAAGTCAACTGAGTCGACTAGCGGTAGCTGCCGTCAGATTGATGCTCAAGCCCGTAATAGCTCGGCACGAAGGTATTGTGCTCTTCTTGCCAAGCACGTGACTGCTTGATGGCTTGTTGGATTTCGGCGTCACTCATGTACTCTGAAATTCTTTGTTTGTCATCATCACCAGCCGTACCGGACAAGTCATAATACTTATATGATTTAATATAATTTTTATCAACTCCATACCCTTTTTCATAATAGCTTGCGAGACGGATACTATTACCACCAATACCTCCACCATACTTAGAGCTAAAAGCCCGCTTAGCCCAAAGAAAAGATTTTTGTGGATCTTTAGCGTATACGATACCTTCCCGATAATAGACTGAAATAATTGCGGCAGATTCAGCATCACCAGCTTGAGCGGACTTCATTAGCCAAAACGCTGCTTTCTCAGTATTCTTGTCATATAATTTAGACTGGATTTCTTTTCGCCAATAAGATTTACCGAGGAGTTTTTGCGCCGGTACATAATCACTGCCTGCTGAAGCAGCTAGTAATTGTTTAGACTTTTCTAGATCTACATCCAAACAGACCCCATGGTAGTACATTCTTGATAACTCATAACCAGCATCATTGATACCATGATCCCAAAGATCACTCAACGTATTAAAAGCGAACGTACAGTCTTTATCAACACCAAGTTCATTATAACCATCAGACAAGCTTAACACTGCTTTTATATAGCTTTTTTTATTATTCTCGCCAACACACCCTGGTACACAACTTATATCTTTTGGCGAGTAAGTATTTAGCAATTCGTCAAAGTCAGCCCTCCTAGGATCTTGGAATAGAGAAGTGGCATAAGAATAGTCAGAAACCAGAAGTATTAAGAAAGTAAAAATGCGTAGCATGTTACCCCGCTCAAACAATAATATCACAATTATTAAATTAAAGCGTATCCACTAAAGAAATTATGTTTTGAAAGATAATTTCTAGCTTTAGCCAGCTAATAATAATTTCACTTTAGCTATACGTGATAGCTCGAGACTGGATTAGTCTCGAGCTACTTCTTGCGACGGTGTCATCAAATATAACTAACGGTAGCTGCCATTAGATTGATGCTGAAGGCCATTATAACTAGGCACGAAGGTATTGTGCTCTTCTTGCCACGCACGAGATTGCTTGATGGCTTGTTGAATCTCATCGTCAGTCATATTCTTCGATACCCTTTCTTTACCATCCATACCTGCAGTACCAGTTAGATCGTAAAACTTATAAGACTGAACAAGATCCTTATCTACCCCGTATCCATTTTCGTAATAGCCTGCCAACCGATAACTATAGGGTCCAGGTCCTCCGCCATATTTTGCTTCAAATGCTTTATGTGCCCAATAAAACGACTTTTGCGCATCCTTTTCAAAAGCAAGGCCTTTCTTATAAAGAACTGATATAATAGATGCAGACTCGGCATCGCCTGCCGCAGCAGACTTCGACAACCAAAACGCAGATTTATCTAAATCCTTCCTATACAACTTAGACTGTATTTCATCTCTAAAATAAGATTTACCCAATAATTTTTGAGAAGGAATATAACCATCATTCGCAGTTTTAAGCAAATATGCCTTTGATTTTGCTAAATCAACCTCTGTACATACTCCATGATAGTACATTCTTGACAGCTCATAGCCTGCATCATTAACCCCATGCCTCCACAATTCGGTTAATGTATCATAAGCAAATTTACAATTTCTAGGCACTTCTAAGCTATTATACGAATCAGATAAACTTAACACTGAAACTATATATTTTTTCTTTTTGTTATCAACTTTGCAATCTGGAATACAAGCGATATCCGCCTTACTGTAAGATGCAAGCATTTGATTGAACCCATCTCTATCCGGACTTTGAAATAGAGATTGGGCTTGTGCTATTGGTGCAATAACAGACAACAGTGTAGCTATAAGCAGCTTCATATTACACGACCTTTATTGCCATAGTGTCATTTTTAAGAACAGAAGTATCGCTGTCTTTATAGAAAATCCTCAAAAAGAAGTTCTCACCATTTAAATTCTTGGTTATCTCTTTTCGCCACTCAAGCATATAATAATCCCCTTCGATGGCCAATCCGGGTTGACTATTGCCACCTTCGCTAGGATAAGTCTCGTTACCACGAGAGAGTTTAGCTACCTTGCCACCTTCTTCTTTTTTATACTCCCAGTTAAATATACGATCACCGACATCAATAGCTATAAACTCAAGCTTTAAATAAAAACTAGATGTTGCGGGAACTGTGACCTTGAGTTTTATATCTATCTCAACATCCCCCGCATGGGTCATAGAGTATATTTGAGCAGCTGATGGGCCCATCGCAGAAGGATCAGGCTTTATATACTGGAGCTCAACCACTACACCTTTAAAGACTAACTCTAGTGAGCTTTGCTCAGATAAAATATCACCGAACTCTTGTACTTGACTAGAATGTTTACCTAAAATACTACGGTTAACCCATGTTTGAACAGCAGGCCCTACCAATGTAGTGTGAGCATAACCTATTAATAGAGTAGCCAATCCAACCAACAAAGTAACTGTCAAGGTAACTGCTAGAGTTGCTCCTATAATTGCGATTGATATGACTCCACCGCTTATTGAGACAGAAGACATCATCTCAAGGTTACCAGCTGAGACGCTATGTCCGAGCCTGACAGCTTCATCTCTTTGACCGCGCAATTCTAAGCCTTCCCATATCGCTAATGCCCCCGCAGCGATGCCAAGCGAATTTCCCATAATCTTCCAGCGAGTTCCATAATTTGTAACTCCTATGAGTTGGGCTTTACCTTCAACAACGCTCATTGTTACCTGAAGCATGGATACACCAACGCCTAGAATTTTACTCCAATCTGCAGCACCCTCTTCATTCTCGATACCATCCTCAACAATATTATACATAAGCGAGCAAAGGCTAATTAAGGCTACTGCTGACTTAGAATAACGCCCAAATATTTTTTCAGCAACGGGCTGAGATACACTGAAGCCCGTTTTTATTACTTGTGATAAAGCAGAGGCTTCTCTTTTCTCGGCATAACTATTGGCCTGAGAAGCATCTTTGTTATCTGAGTTATCAAATATTACAAAACTTGGCAGACGAACAATTATTTCTCTATCATTTTCAATAGTGTCAGATTGGATATTACCGACATTGCCATGGCTAGATTTAAATACACCAGTCTTATCATATCCTCTAGTTTCTTGGCGCAAGTAATCTGAAGTTGATTTCATTAACTTCAGATACTCAGAAATTTTCATAGTATAGCTTTTGATGATAAGGGCCGGTATTTCGTCTGAAGACGGCCCTATCATGCTAACCATTTGTTGATAGCACAAAAAACTCTTCATTGCCTTCGATTGTTCCTTGGAGAAACTCTTATCAGAGCTTCCTCCGATGCTACTATAATTAGCTAATGCAATTAGGCTAGACCCTATTACTGCAGAGGAAAAATTATTGTTCCCCCGGATTCTATGAACCAACTTTTCTGCTATCAAATTATTTTGCGATGTAACAGCGAAAGCAATCTCACTCCATGACTGCTCTTTCCAAGACACGAGATCGAGGACTGAAAGCTGTTCACTGATTTTCAATGAATTTATTTTTTCACATGCGTAACTGATGAAGCTAACATTATTAAAAAACAATACTCGAAGTATCAAGCCTTCTATATTAACAATATTCTTAGCTAACATTCTCCATAAACTACCACTCGCTGGCGATAACACACCCCCTTTGAGAGATAATGAAGCTACATTACTTGCATAAACCCCATGCGACACATCTGTTGTGCTATAGCGAGACATAACCTTCAGTAAACTTTCTTCAACCCATAACGCATAATCACTATCATGCAAAGACAAGATAGCATGACAATGCGCAGTATGCTTTTTATATTCATCATTAAAATCTTCAAGATCATCTGTTCGATACATATCACGAAGTTGATCAAGATGATCTTTTACCACTTTATCAGCCGCTATCTTTTTATTGTGCTTTACGGCCTGCCAGACTCTAAGCTGTCCATCAAAATATGAGTCCTGAGATTTGAGCGACTTATAATATTCTCTCCTATCTTCATCAGCTTCAGCCTCTATCTTCATATCCAAGGCGCTATCACGCTCGCTAATTTCCTTTTTAAGCTTAGATATATTGCTATTAGCTTCTTTCAACTTAGCGATAGGATAGAGAAGCTCAAAGTTTTTGTGAAACTTATCAATAGCCTGCTTACATAACATCTTACGCTTACGTTCTTCTCCCATTTTTTTTGAAGCCAAATCTTCACCGGGATGGAAGAAGTCATCCACAGCGGCAAGCGCCTGGTGACGATAAGCGTTGAGCTCCTGGATAATGCCTATTTCGTCATTGACCGCGAGGATCAAACCTCTGCCCTCGTAGTCCGTCGAGGCATATCTGAGACGCTCGCTCATCGTCTGCTTCATTTCTTCTGGGCTATAGAGATCACGCTTTGGTCCACTGGACCAGAATTGCTCATCCAGCCCTGCTGCACCGGGACTATATTCAGCGACCTGATCCAGCTCTTCCAAGCTGAAAGCATGATCTTGTGCCACCCCTGCTTTCCAGTCAGGAACATTGAATTTCTGCAGATACTTGTCACACCAGGGATCACCACTGAGAATTCTGGATTTCACCTCATCCAGAAACCCTTCAGGCCATGCATGTTCCGTATAGGCATAATACACATCACCGCTCTTGTCAGGAGTCGTGATAGTGACCAGAGAGGCTTGTAACGATTCATTCTTTACGCGTGTGACTTTTTCTTCATCACTCTCGCCATCCCTATTGCCTGACTCGAGAGTACACGGCATCGCCATCTTGTCCAGAGACGGGGGCTGCTTGACGGGGAACTGGTAATATTTTCCATCAGCGGTAATCGCAAACGCAGACCAATACATGCCATCGGGGTTGTCTTTATCGAACAAGTAAAGATAACCGCTGCGCAATTGGCGGAGGATATATTTATTGACCTGACTGGAGGTGCTATGAGCTATCTCTTCCTTGACCTTAGAGGGGACCACGCGCGTGGTACGCTTACCGTTTTCAAGTGTCTGATCAAGCTTTATGTCAGTAAAAGCCTTCACCCTGTCTTCTGACAGTTCAGGGATTTGCTGATTGGCATCATTACGTTGGCAGACAGCATATCGAACAGGCAGGATCGGAAAGCCAGTACGCTTGCAGAAACGACATTCGCCATTCACGACACTCAAAGCGACATGCTGATTTACTATTTGACCTGACATGAGGTTATACCTTTTCCCTGCTTTCCATGATCTTGTCCCAATCGGCGCTCTCAAGCTTGCTGGTCAAGCTGATATAGCTGTGAGTGCTGCGTGAATCAGGTGTCGCTCTGGCGCTCAGTAACTGGCGCATGATCGGATGCTGATAGAACATCGGGGTTGTGACCAGCCCGTGGAGCACGAAGACCGAGATATCCTGTCGCTCTTCCAGACCACACTCCTTTGCGGCGACCAGTAACGCATCGACGATTGCGGCATCCGCATAACCGGCCTTGCTCTCTTCCGGCAGCGTGCGATAGAGCTCCAGGCAATGATTCAGCATCCCTATCCGTCTAATGGCAGACCACTGCGGCAATGTCAGGTTCAATCTCCCGAGGTGACGCTGCTCACTGTGTGGTGCGATGCTCTGCAGTGCATGGGCGTTATCCAGGTAGATCCACTGATCGACAGGCCCCAGCAATGCCGATAGCTGCTCACGATCAAGAATGGCCTCGAGGCGCTCCAATACCCGTGGGTCATGAAAGCGCAGCAGCGCCTTCTTGCCTTCCGGGGTCGTCTGCTCAAGTTGGCGCTGGAAATATGACACCACGCTGGAGAGCGGCTGGGCTGTGATGACCCAGCCACCGAACGCGACCGGAGTGGTGAGGCTTGCAGAGCGTTGCTGCCTCTCCTTCTCCAGCTCTTTGCCCAGGTGCATTTCTGACGGCACCGGTTGTAGATAGAGTTTCTGCGATGGCGTCTGGGCATAGAATCCGTTGCGTACCAGGCCCGCGGATTTCTGGTCCTTCGCACTCAATGCGCGCTGCGGCGTATTGCACGGATCTACCACGCGATACAGGCGTGACTCGGTAGCCGCTTGTCTTGCCACCTGCAGGAATTCCGCCTCATCCAGCATGGCCATATCAGGACTCCACCACACCGTCGCCATTGGCGGCAGCGCTTTGTCCTTTACTCGGACACAGCAAGTCTTCGCCTTCCGGCAATTCCGTCATCGCGGCATTCAGACTCGTCGGCCCACCGAAGCTGTGCTGCGCGCCTTTGACATCAATCTTGCCAGGCGCGTGGAGTTCGATATTGCCGTCCTTGAGGCGGACGTAGGCACCACCACAGGTGAGCAGAATCTCCTTGGCGGCATTGATATCGATGTCGTTCTCGGTGGAGGTGATGGTGACGTCCTTTTCCGCCGTCAGGTCCATCGCATCGCTTTGCGCCTGAACTTCGACCTTGCCCTTGCCGGCAAACAGCTTGATGCCGGAGCGCTGCACGAACAGCGAGAACTTCTCAACCACGGCGCCTACCAGACTGCGCCCGGTGGCCAGGTTGATGTCTTCGCCACTGGTGACGCTGAGCGAGCGGCCCTGTGCCAGGTGCGTCGATTCCGGCGTACTGCTGGCGATGCCGGCGGGGGATGTGAGATGCAGCCAGGGCGCATTCAGGCGCGCTGCCTGCCCTCGCCCGCCATTGGTGGCGCTCTGGGCTGAGCTACCGTCGAAGCGGCTACCGCTGTCATCGGCGCCATAGGTGCCTTGGGTATCGTCGCTGGCCTGCTTGATCTGCGTGCGCGCCGCAAGCGCCTCGGCGTTGTGGCTGGTGGCGCTGTCGCTGAGCGTATTGGCCAGCTGATAGGCGCTGGCGAGCTGCTGTTGCGCAGGAGAGAGATCGAGCTGTTCGCCACTGGCGGCGATCTGGCCCCAGCTACTGAGCATAAGCCCGCTGTTGGCGCGGATGGCGCCGTAAGCGTCCGAGCGCAGCTCGAAGCCGGTACCGCGGAAGCTGCCGCGTGTGTTGCCCTGCTGGTGGATCAGATAGCCGAGGTTGAGCTGGGATTTCTCGTGCTCCGAGTTCAGGCGCACACGCTCCTGATCGGTGGCGTCATCGAACACCAGCTCGTTGTACTTGTTGCCGCGGTAGGTCTTGCTCTTGAGGCCGGAGAGCAGACCATTGGAGTGCCATTGCGGGGTCTGATCACCGTTGTAGACCCGCCCGGTGATCAGCGGCCGATCCACGTCGCCCTCGAGGAAATCGACGATGACTTCCTGGCCGATACGCGGCACGAACACACTGCCCCAGCCAGCACCGGCATTGGGTTGCGCGACACGCAGCCAGCAGCTGGCGTCAGCGGCACCCTTCTCGCTGCGGTCCCAGTGGAACTGCACGCGCACGCGGTTGAGCGAATCGGTGTGGATCTCTTCGTTCTCGGGGCCGACGACGATCGCGGTCTGCGGGCCACCCAGATTGGGGCGCGGATGATCGAGAGACGGACGATACGGCTGACTGAGGCGCTGGCTCTCAAAGTCGATCAGATACTGGCCGGTGCCGACATCGGCGTAGTCTTCGTGAGCGCTTTCATTGAGGCCATGCGCCTGGCGTGCCTCGGCCATGCGCGCCTGCAGGCTGCCCGGTAGCGCCTTGAGGTGCGCGGAGACCGGCAGCGCATTCTCGGCGCAGACGGTCAGGCCCAGCACGAGGAATTCGCGCTCACTCGAGTCGCCGTCTTCATGGCGGGCGTGCTGGCTGAGCTCGAACCAGCGGCCGACCTTCAACTGGCGGATGCCCCCGGCCCCGTAGAAGCGCTTGGCGCGGGATTCATGGGCCTCGAGGCGATTGACGGTCAGGCGTTCGCCGCGCGAATGGTCATCAAAGTAGTACTCGCCGGGATAGTCGTAGACTTCCTGCTCGCTGAGGTTGCCCTGATCGCTGCGCGTGTCCTGACCGGAACGTTTTTCCAGGCCCGGCTGCTTGTAATCAAACGTCCCGAGGCTGACGCGCGTCGGTTGCTGCTGACGGCGGCCGCTCCACTGGGTGATGGAGTCTTCCAGTTCGGTGGCGTCCTGACGGTGGAAGCGGATTACCTGTGGCTCAACCGGCGCGCAGGTCGCGACATCGTCGGTGATGACGAGGCGGTGGCCATTGAAGTCGCTATCGTCAGTGGCATGTTCGAAGTAGTAGAACAGCCCTTCCTGCTCCATCAGGCGATTGACGAACTGGAAGTCGCTCTCGCGATACTGCACGCAGTAGCTGCGCGCCGGGTACTCGCGGCGCAGGTCCAGCCGCCAGCCACCCTGGGCTTCGCCTTGCGCGATGGCATGATGCGAGAATACCGACTCGATCACCTCGACGACGGTAAGGTCCTGGAAGATACGGCTGTCGCGGCCGAGCTTGAGCATCGCCATCCACGGCACCAGCGTCAGCTGGTAATAGAAGACGCCACCATCCTCACCGAGCAGCGCGGCGGACTCGACCAGCCCCGAGAGCTTGCGGTAACTGCCATCGGCCTGACGCACCGAGAGCGCCGCCGGCTGCGCCATCAGGGTCTTGAGTTCGATATCACCATTCTGGGAGATGCAGTCGAGGGTATAGGCGAAGGGACGCGACATGCGCTCTTCCCCCACCAGGCGATGCGGGATGAAGTCCGCGCCGCTCATCTCAAGCGTGAGCAGGCGCTCGTTCTGGCTCAGTGAGACATCAAACGACGACAGCAAGGCGTCGAGTACCCATGAATCTGACATGTTCTGCATCCCTGGCAGTTATCGTAGACGATGCCCTGTTGTACAAGACCGTCCATGGCTCTCAATCAGGCTGCACAGCATATAGGAATGCACTGATTTAGTTAATGACTCAACAGAGTGAACACTTACGCTGAAAGCTCGTTAACGACTACGTGAAGCGCGGCATGACTGGCGAGAAAGGAGGTTATGTCATGATGGATTCGACACCATAAATCGGTACAAGACTTGCCATCATTTCCGGTCAGTCGCGTGGTCTGTTCTCTCTGTTCTCATCATCTGCTCTCTCTATCTGCTCTCTCTATCTCCCGTCTTCCCTCTTCGCTTTGCTCTCTGTCCTCTCCCCTCTTCGCTCCGTCCCCTGCTGTCTGCTGCTGTCTACGGTCTGCGGTCTGCGGTCTGCTCAGCCAACGGGGCAGCCAATGTGATAGCGCCCGGCCCAGGGTGTGATCTCGCGAATGGCGGGCCTGCCAACCACTGCGGACATCGATTGAATACGCGGGACGATGTTCTCGGCGGCAAATATTCGCGACAAGAGATAAGCCATTAATTCCATATGCGGAAATCTATTTCTACATGTGAAAAACAGTTTGACACCTTTGACGTCACTTCATAGCCTGTAGGCCAAATTCAGGAGGAGTGATGCATGCGCACTGACAAGAACTTCATCAACAACGAATTCGTCGCCTCATCCCAGGGCGAGATGATTTCGGTCTACAACCCGGCCACTGAAGCACTGGTAGGTCAGGTGCAGGCAGCAACCACTGACGAAGCGCTTGAAGCGGTGAGCATTGCGGCCAAGGCTCAGAAGGACTGGCGTGCCCAGACCAGCACCGAGCGTGCCGGCTACATGCACAAGCTTGCCGAGGCGCTGATGGCGCGCAAGGATGCCATCGGCCAGGCATTGGCAGATGAGTCCGGCAAGAGCCTGGAAGACGCCACCAATGAAGCCGTCTACGCCGCCGACATCACGCGCTACCACGCCGAGTGGGCACGTCGTATCGAGGGCGAGATCGTCCCCAGCGACACCCCCAATGAAAGCCTGCTGCTGCAGCGCGAGCCCATCGGCGTCGTGGCCTGCCTGATTCCGTTCAACTACCCGGTGTTCACCCTGCTGCGCAAGATTGCCCCGGCGCTGATCACCGGCAATGCCGTGGTCGTGCGTCCGAGCAACAACACCCCGACCTCCGCCTTCGAGATCGCCAAGGCGATCCAGGATGCCGGCATTCCGGCAGGCATCGTCAACATCCTGGCGATGGACCACGGCACCGCAGAAGCCGTCTGCACGCACCCCAAGGTGGGCATGATCACCCTGACCGGCAGCGTCGGCGCCGGTCGCAAGGTGCTGGAATATTCCCAGGTCAACATCGCCAAGTCCTCGTTGGAACTGGGCGGCAAGTCACCGGCCATCGTCGAGCCGGATGCCGATCTGGCCAAGGCAGCGGCACAGATCGCGGCCTCTACCCTCACCAACTGTGGCCAGCTGTGCACCGCCATCGAGCGTGTCTATGTGCACGAATCCGTCTATGACGATTTCGTCGCCCAGCTGAAGCAGCAGATGGAAGGCGTCAAGTTCGGCAACCGACTGGAGGATGCCAGCCTGATGGGGCCGCTGATCAACGAGAATTCGCGCCTCAACATCCATCAGATGGTGGAACGCGCCATCGATGACGGCGCCACTCTGGAAATCGGCGGCTACATCCCCGAGGGCAAGGGTCACTTCTACCCGCCGACCCTGCTGACCGGTTGCCGTCAGGACATGGAGATCGTGCAGGAAGAGATCTTCGGTCCGGTGCTGCCAGTGCTGACCTACAGCGATATCGATGAAGCCCTGGAGCTGGCCAACGATCACCAGTTCGGCCTGGCCTCCGTGGTCTTCACCGAGAACTATCGCACTGCCATGAAGGTCGCCAACAACATCGAAGCCGGCGAGCTCTACATCAACCGCACCCCGGCGGACCCCTACCAGGGCTACCACGCCGGCTGGAAGCGCTCTGGCCTGGGCGGTGATGATGGCAAGCACGGCATGCTCGACTACACCCAGACCCGCCTGGTCGTGATGAACTACTGATCACGCCATTCCGTCTTGCCTGTCACGCCTCCGGGGAGTCCTCTCCCCGGAGGCGTTGACGCCCTACCCCATTTCTTTCCGGAAGCGCGCTGTTGGCGTCGAATGACGGCATGCCAGGCAGTGCGCTCCCACACCATCCTGCTAGCCAGTGACCACTGAAAGGCCTGCCACCATGAAAGTTGTCAGTTGCGAGACACACATCGTCGCCACTCCGCCGCCCCACGTCGGCGGCATGTACTGGATCTTCGTTCAGCTACGTACCGCTTGCGGCATTGAAGGGGTCGGAGAAGTCTATGCCGCCACCTTCCATCCGGAAGTCATGAGCAAGGCGATCGTCGATGTCTTCTCGCGTTATCTGGAAGGCAAGAACCCGCATCATATTGAACGCCTGTACCGCGAAGCCTTCTCCAGTGGCTTCACCCAACGCCCTGATCTCACCATGATGGGCGTGCTGAGTGGTCTTGAGATGGCCTGCTGGGACATCGTCGGCAAGGCGGCTGGCCTGCCGGTCTATGAACTGATCGGTGGCAAGGTCCACGACAAGCTGCGTTCCTACACCTACCTGTACCCCAAGGATGCACGCGGCAACTACGATTATGACAACGTCGAGCTGGCCGTCGAGTGCGCACTGGAGAACAAGGAAAAGGGCTTCACCGCATTGAAGTTCGATCCGGCTGGCCCCTACACCGCCTACTCCGGTCAGATGCTGTCTCTGGAAGGCATGGACAAGAGCGCCACCTTCTGCCGCCGCATCCGCGAAGCAGTCGGCAACAGCTGTGATCTGTTGTTCGGCACCCACGGCCAGATGACACCGGCGTCTGCCATTCGTCTCGCCAAGTATCTCGAGCCCTATGACCCGCTGTGGCTGGAAGAGCCGGTACCACCGGGACAGAGCGAAGCCATGGCGCGCGTGGCAGACCACACCTCCATTCCGGTCGCGACCGGTGAGCGCCTGACCACCAAGTACGAATTCCACGATGTGCTCAAGCACAATGCGGCCTCCATCCTGCAGATGAACCTGGGACGCGTCGGCGGCATTCTGGAAGGCAAGAAGATCGCGGCGCTGGCAGAAGTCTATTACGCCCAGATCGCCCCGCATCTCTACAACGGCCCGGTCGGCGCCGCGGCCAGCATCCAGCTGGCGACCGCCACGCCCAACTTCCTGATTCAGGAAAGCATCGGCACCTGGGATGGCTTCCACGCCGATGTGCTCAAGGAGAAGATCGAGTGGCGTGATGGTTACATCATCCCCTCCACCAAGCCGGGCCTGGGGGTCGAGCTGGACATGGATGTGGTCAAGGCCAATTCGCCTTACACCGGCCGGACCCTGCACCTGAGCATGGACCCGCGTCCCTATGACGTGAAGGAACAGTCCAGCACCGACTGGAAGCGCAAGCCGGAGGCGTAACGCCGATGCAATACGATTTCATCATTGTCGGTGCCGGGTCGGCGGGGTGCATCCTCGCCAACCGGCTGAGCGCCAACGGTCGCCACAAGGTGTTGCTGCTGGAGGCCGGCGGCAAGGACACCTCGCCCTGGATCAAGGTGCCGGTCGGGTTCGCCAAGACCTACTACAACCCGACCTACAACTACATGTATTACAGCAAGGAAGAAGCCGCGATGGGGGGCCGCAAGATCTATACCCCACGCGGCAAGGTGCAGGGTGGCTCAGGCTCCATCAATGCCATGATCTACGTCCGGGGCCAGGCCTCGGACTTCGATGACTGGGCGCGCGCCGGCAACGAGGGCTGGTCCTATCGCGAGGTACTGCCCTACTTCAAGCGTCTTGAATGCCACCCGGATGGTGATACCGAGTATCGCTCCGGCCAGGGCCTGATCGGCATCACGCCGCTGAAACATGGCGCGCACCCGATCTGCCGGTCGTGGCTGGAAGGGGCCCGCGAGCTGGGTTACACGCTCAATGATGATTTCAATGGCGAACGCTTCGAGGGTGCTGGCATCTATGAGGCCAACATCCGCAAGGGACAGCGGGATTCCAGCAATACCGCCTACCTGAAGCCGGCGCTGTCACGCGACAACCTCACGCTCAAGCATATCTGTCGGGTGGAGCGCGTGACGCTGGAAGAGACGCCCGATGGCGGCAAGCGTGCCACGGGTGTCGCCTACCGGCTTGATGACGAAGTCATCGAGGTGACGGCGCGTCGCGAAGTCATTCTCTGCGCTGGCGCCGTGGATTCCCCGAAGCTGCTGCAGCTTTCGGGGATCGGCGAGCGTGAGGCGCTGGCCACGCATGGTATCGAGACACAGGTAGACCTGCCGGCCGTCGGTCAGAATCTGCAGGACCACCTGTGCGCCAGCTACTACTACCGCGCCAATCGCACCACGCTGAACGATGACTTCGCGTCCTTCTGGGGCCAGGCAAAGGCAGGCCTGCAGTATCTGATCAACCGCAGCGGACCGCTGGGCATGAGCGTGAATCAGGCCGGAGGATTCTTCCGGGGCAGCGAGGCGGAGTCAGAGCCGAACATCCAGCTCTACTTCAACCCGATGTCCTACCAGATTCCCAACGACCCGAGAGCCAAGCTGACACCGGAGCCGTATTCCGGATTCCTGCTGGCCTTCAATTCCTGCCGACCGACCAGCCGTGGCAGCATTTCACTGTCCTCGGCAGACCCGGCAGACCCGGCGACGATCTGCCCCAACTACCTCAGTACCCAGAAGGACATCGATGAGGTGATTCAGGGCAGTCGTCTGGTGCGCAAGCTGATGGGCGCGCCCGCTCTCAAGGCCATCACCGAGTGCGAGGTCGCACCGGCAGAGACGGTGCAGGATGAGGCCAGCATGCTTGCGTATTTCCGCTCCCAGGGTGGCTCCATCTACCACCTGTGCGGTTCCTGCACGATGGGGCCGGACAAGGCCACCGCCGTGGTCGACAGTCAGTTGAAGGTGCATGGCGTGTCAGGGCTGCGCGTGATCGACGCTGCCATCTTCCCCAATATCACTTCCGGCAACCTGAATGCGCCGGTGATGATGGTGGCGGAAAAAGGCGCGGATCTTGTGCTGGCCGACCACGCAGACTGACCCGGCGGATAGCCGCCACCCCCACGAACGGCCCATGGGTCTGGTACCCTATGGGCCGTTCCCCTTTCCACGGATGGGCGATGCAGCCCGAGGCATCGCCCATCCGTCGTCACAGTGTCACAGCCTTCGGTCAGAAGCCGCCTGTGACCGAGATTCGCGTTTCGGAGTGACCCCGCGTTCATGAATCACGAGAAGACCAAAGCCCCTGCCGTCGACCACAGTGTCATGATTCTGGATCTGCTTGCGGCAGCCTCCTACCCGCTGACGCTATCGGAAATCTGTGAGTCCACCGGCATCTCGCCCGCTACCGGTCACCGCGTGATCAATTCCCTGCTGCACCATCAGCTGGTCGCTCACGATCCCGGTCGCAAGAAGTCCTACTGCATCGGCTCGCGCATCTTCCAGATCTCCTCGACGATCTACAACAAGCAGAGCCTGATCCCGGTCTTCTACCCCATCGCGGAGATTCTCAAGAACGAGATTCACCGCTCGATCTTTCTGTGCATCCCCATCGGGGACCAGGTGGTGGTGATCTCGAAGGTCGATGCCTCCGGCAGTGGCAGCTACAACCTCTATATCGGCAAGACCATGACCCAGCACGCCTGCGCCGCCGGCAAGGCGATTCTCGCCATGCGCCCCGAGAGCTCGCGTCAGCTGTACCTGGAGGCTGCCACGCGTATCACGCCTGAACTGGCCGAACGCCGTGACGAGATGGATGCCGAACTTGAGCGCGCGCAACGCCTCGGGTATGCCGTGTCCAGTGGCGATGCCGAGGGACAATTGAGCTGTATCGCCGCGCCTGTACTGAACATGCGCAATGAGCCCATCGCCGCCATCAGCGCCGTCATCAGCCAGGACTGGCTGAATCCGCAGCAGGCACGCGCCTACTCCAAGCATCTGGTCCAGGCGGCGCGCCAGCTGTCCTCGCGCATCATCTGAGGCCGAAAACGTTGCCTGGCGAGCCCGTCATGCTGCACCGCACAAAGTCTTGCCACTATATATAGGTATTTTCAGCGCCCAATATAGGTATTTTTCAGCACCCAGCGATCTGACAGACGTTATCGATGTTGCTCTGATAGCGAAACGCGGCTGCGACAGCCGACAAGCACCTTGAGGGCGCCTTTTGTCGATGGCGTGAATGGTCGGTGGCGCGAATGCAAGATACCCGTGATTCACGGGCCACTCTGGCCTCACGAATCACGGGTATCTTGCGTGGCATCACGGCGGCGCGGCCCGCCTTCTGTCAGGAGATGGCCGGCGCCCCGAGCAGTGCCTTGACCTCGACATATTCCGCCAGGCCTTCGTCACCCCATTCACGGCCATTGCCGGAACGCTTGTAGCCACCGAAGGGGGCATCGAAGGAGAACTCCGCCCCTTGCAGATAGCATTGCCCTGCCTGCATGCAGCGGGCGATGGGCAATGCTGCCTCGGCGTCACGTGCATAGACCGCAGATGACAGGCCATAGACGCTGTCATTGGCGATGGCGATCCCCTGCTTCACATCGTCGTAAGGCAGGATGCACAGCACCGGGCCGAAGATCTCCTCACGGGCGATCTCCATCTCATTGCTGACATTGGTGAAGATGGTCGGACGCACATAGCAGCCCTTCTCGAGCCCTTCGGGCGGCTCGACGCCACCGAGCGCCAGCTCGACACCGTCATCGATGGCACGCTGCACCAGATCAAGCACACGTTCGCGCTGCAGCGCGGAGACCAGCGGCCCCATGGTGGTTTTCGGGTCGTTCGGGTCACCCACCACCTGCTCGTTGGCGATCTCCACCGCCAGACGCGTGGCCTCTTCCAGACGCGAACGCGGCACCAGAAGGCGTGTGAAGGCGTCGCAGGTCTGGCCGGTGTTGGCCATGATGTTCTCGACATTCAAGCGCACGGCCGCGGCCAGGTCGGCATCTTCGGTCACCAGCAGCGGCGACTTGCCGCCCAGTTCCTGACAGACCCGCTTGACGGTGGGCGCGGCACTCTCGGCGACCTTGCTTCCGGCAATGGTGGAGCCAGTGAAGGACACCATATCCACTTGCGGATGGCCGGACATCACCGGACCGATCTCGCTACCCTCGCCCGTCACCACATTGAAGACACCTGCAGGCAGACCGACCTTCTCGAAGATCTCGGCCATGATGAAGTCCTGCAGCGGGGTCTGCTCTGCCGGCTTGGCGATCACGGTGCAGCCTGCCGCCAGCGCCGGGGCCAGCTTGCCGATCAACTGATGCAGCGGATAGTTCCACGGATTGATCAGCGAGCAGACGCCGATGGGCTCGCGCATCAGCGTCACATCGCCCTTGCGCTCGTCCTCTTCCATCTGGAAAGCGCGTTCAGCGTAGTAACGCATTCCCTCGATGGGGCCTTCCACGTGCAGCGCGCCGGCCAGTTGCACCGGGCAACCCATGGTGAGCACCTGCACGTCGCGCAGCTCATCGAAGCGACGCTGCATCTCATCCGCTGCCGCCATCAGGATGTCGTGGCGTTCCTGCGCGGATGTCGTGGACCAGGCAGGCAGCGCCTGACGTGCTGCCATGATGGCAGCCTCCACATCCTGCTCGCCGGCGCGCGGCACACTGGCACACAGCTCGCCGGTGGCCGGATTGATGACCTCCATGCGCTCGCGCCCGAAGGGTGCCTGCCAGTGGCCATTGATGTAGAAGTTGTCGTGATGTTGCATGCCAGACCTCTCGTTGCTGGTGGGAGATAACACTTTCCCTGAGGGTGAGTCTCAAACGCAAATGCCCCGGAGGCCATTCGCACGGCGCTCCGGGGCAGTCTTCACGGCTCAGCTGCGGCCGGTAACGCCGACCTCGTAGCCGACTTCTTCCGGCTCGTCATCGGTCAGCTCTGCCGGGAAGCCGGTGCCGAGCACACGGACATCGGCGGCTTCCTCGAGACGACGGATGATGTTGGAGGACCACTCACGCGGACCGAAGCGTTCCTGACCATCGCGGAAGATGTCCATCAGCATCGGGGAGATTTCCAGCGGCACGTCCAGGTTCCTGGCCAGGGTGTCGAACAGGCCGACATCCTTGAGCACCAGATCCATGGTGAAGCTGATGTTGCGGCTACCGTTCAGGATGACCTGAGACTCGGTCTCGTGGACGAAGGAGTTGCCCGAGGAAATCTTGATCGCCTCGTAGGTGGTATTCATGTCCATGCCGGCCTTCTTGCAGACGGTCAAGGCTTCGGCAACGGCGCACAGGTTGGCGGTGGCCAGATAGTTGGTCATCACCTTGAGCACGGAGGCGGTGCCCAGTTCCCCGGTGTGCAGGACACGGCGACCCAGGTTGGTCAGCACCGGCAGCACCTGCTCGAAGGATTCGCGGTCACCGCCGACGAAGATGGAGATGTTGCCGGTGGCGGCACGGTGGCAGCCGCCAGAGACCGGGGCTTCCAGTGCCTTGGCACCGGTGGCCAGCACCTTGTCGGCGATGCGACGCAGTTCGCCGTCATCGGTAGTACTCATCTCGAGCCAGATCTTGCCTTCGCACAGACCGGCAATGATGCCGTCATCGCTTTCCATCACGGCGCTGCAGGCAGCCGGAGACGGCAGGCAGGTGATGACCATGTCGTTGGCTTCGGCGAGTTCCTTGGAAGAATCCGCCCACTTGGCACCCTGCGCGAGGAAAGGCTTGGCGGCTTCCGGGTCAAGGTCACGCACGGTGACATCATGCCCATTGCGCAGCAGGCTGCCTGCCAGCTTGCCACCCACGTTACCGAGACCGATGAATCCGACTTTCATGTGCTGTCCTCTCTGCCTGTCTGTGCGGTGTACTTGCATGAGTCCATTCACGGAAACCGGAAGAGGTAACCCCGTGGCCCATGCCATCTTGACGCTCACCGTACTGACGCGACCGACAGGCAACAATTCATAAGATTTTGCTGACTGGTAACAATTTTTGTGAGGCCGAACGACGGCCCCCAACGACAACGCCACCCGAAGGTGGCGTTGTCGTTGGGGGCATGCATGGCGCGATGCGTGAACGCGATCCCGTCAAGACGCGAGAGATTGGCTCTGAGCCTCGAGCCAGCGCAGTACGGTCGCGACCCGTTCATCCTGTTCAAGCTCGCGATGACAGACCGCTCCCCACTCCCCACGCCCATCGATGACCTGCCCGGTGGGGTTGACCAGTCGGCCACCCAGCAGATCCGCATCCGCGAAAGGACCATTGACCAGTGCCACGCCCTCGCCCCGCAGAGCCATCTCGAGCGCCACCGCCAGCGTATCGACCACGATGCAATTGCGGCTCGGACAGGGGCCAAGTTCCTGAAGCTCGAACCAGCTGTCCCAGTTCCACCCCTCGGTGTAGACCCCGATCAGCGGCAAGGTACGCAATGCTTCAGGAGCCAGAGGCCCGGACTCGCCCTCCAGCAACTCAGGGCTGCAGACTGGAAACAGTCTGGAGGCGAACAGCGGCTGCCAATGCAGGTGCTCCGCCAGCGGCGCTTCCTGGAAAACGATGCCGATATCGGCATTGGCCTCATCGAATTCCCACCCTACGCTGCAGGTGGTGAGCTTGAGCTCGATCTCGGGATGCTCGGCCTGGAAGCGAGTCAGCCGCGGAGCCAGCCAGCGAATCGAGGTCGTCACGTAGACCTGCAACCGCAACGGTTGTGCGTGCTGCATCTGGCGAAGCGCCTCGGCCCCCTGAACCAGTCCGGCCAGGGCTTCACGCACTACCGGATAGAAACGTTCCCCTGCGGGGGTCAGCACCACATGGCGACCTTCACGTGCGAACAACTTGACGTCGAGACTCTCTTCAAGCCGCTGGATCTGGTTGGCGATGGCCGGGTGCGTCAGGTGCAGCTCCTCGGCTGCGGCACGCAGACTCAGCAAGCGAGCGGCGGCTTCGAACCCTTTCAGAGAGCTCAAGGGCGGGAGTTTATGCAGAGACAATGGAGTCGGCATGGAAGAACACTCAGGCAGGACGAAACGAGGAAACAAGAGACAGGCAGGTCATCCGAATGCTAGACCCTCAAGGCGGGAAATGGCTGCCCTCTGGCCCTCTTTCGCGATGAGACAATGGCAAAGCGGGTGACCGTCGCTGACAGCCACCCGCACAATTGTCCTCATGTTACCAAAGCCGCCATGCCGCGTAATGCCGATGCGCGTCGGCAAGCTACCCGTGGCCGGCTCAACCGGCCTGACTCAGACAGCCTGGCTCAGCAGGCGCTCATCGAAGGGATAGTCCGACAACAGTTCCACCTGACCATCGTCACGAATGTACAGCTGCTCTTCGAGCTTGACGCCTTCGCCGCCGGACTCATGTCCGATATAGCTCTCCACGCATAGTGTCATTCCCGGCTGGAGGATGCCGTCGTAGCCCTTGTCCTCGATATCCTCGCGATGAACGATGTAGGGATACTCACCGTTCATCCCGACACCATGCGCCAGGGCAAAGTAACGACGCGCGCGATAGGCGGGAGGGATTCGCCAGGCACGTTCGGCGTATTCCTTGAAGCTGACCCCCGGCTTGAGATTTTCCATGTTGGTCTGGATCTGGTCATACGCCATGCGATAGAGCGATTTCTGCTCGGCACTGGCCTCACCCGTGCCACACAGGAAGGTTCTCGAGAAATCCGCGTAGTACCCGTAACGCCCGACCACATCGGTATCCAGCGCGACCAGTTCTCCCGCCTGGATGATCCGGTCGGAACATTCCTGGAACCAAGGATTGGTGCGCGGCCCGGAATTCATGAGACGTGTCTCGATGAAGTCGGCGTCTGTCTCGATAATGTGCTGATGCAGTCGGGACCAGACGTGATTTTCGGTGACCCCAGGCCGTATGGAGGCCTCCAGTTTGCGCACTCCCTCCTCGACCGCTCTCAGCGAGGAGCGAATCATCTTTATCTCATTGGGCACCTTGAAGGCTCGCGCCTGCTCAAGGGGCTCCTGAGCATCCAGCACCTGATAGCCTCGCTGCTCGAGCATGAAAGCGGCTTCCGCGGTCGCGCTCTCGATGGCGATCCGCTCACCTCCGCCGCACTGACGCACCAGATCGATGATTTCATCCGCCCAGGCTCTGGTGACGGCTTGTGTATTCTTCTCGTTGAAGTAATAGGAAATCGCCTTGGCCGGGCGAATCTCGTCCACGGTCGGTAGATGGCTGGCCAGGTGTTCGCATCCCGAGAACTCGAACAACACGACCGGCCCTGCGGCGGGGACGAATACGTAGCGGGCGGGATTGCGCGAACTGTATACCTGCATGTTGCGAGACCCGGTGGCATAGCGGACATGTGCCGGGTCGAACAGGACTGCCGCCGTGATATCGCGTCGGGCCAGCTCCTGGCGAACACGCGCAAGTCGGTCACATTGGATCTGCGCAATCTCTTCCGACGTCGGTTCGCAGTCTTCCAGTGCATGGGTCGGAGCGAGGATGCCCATCGCCGTCAGGTCCATTTTCATGTGGGATGCCCTGTGGGAAGTGTTCGATCAAGCGCCCAAAAGGCGCATGCAAGTTGAGAAGGCGTCACGGGAATACCGGACATCGATCAGTCGAGCAGACCGTCGGCGCGCTGGACGTATCGAGCTTCCGCCAGAATGTGCTGCTCCGAGACGCGCCCATACAGCTGGCGCGTGCGCTCCAGTCGCCCCACCACTCCCGGCGTTTCGGAATAGGCGAAGATCGCCGTCAGTCGGGGAACCTCACCCGAGACCTGCGTGACGCGGTGCAGACTGAACCGCCCCTTGAACAACTGCAGATCCCCCGGGTTGAGACTCAGGGTCTTCACCGCTTCACGTGACTCTCCCCGGATCACTTCGCCCACGGCAGCGTAGTGTTCATCGTTGGGGGTGCGGATGCCGGGGCAATACTCGAACTGACCACCGCTCTCGGGCCGTTGGGTCATCATGGTGACGATGAATTCGTTGGTGTCGTAGTGCCAGGGTTGCTCGGTGCCCTCTGGCAGCACGTTGAGCACGAGCCCGGCAAAGGGGTCGGCATACTCGTACACCCGCTCACGCCCCAGACAGGCCGACACCAGTTGCTTCATGGCCTGCGAGACATACAGTCGCTGCATCAGGCTATCGGCAGGAATCATGTCGCGCGTCACGAAGCCACTGGTACGGGTCATGAACAAGCGACGCGGATCCTGTTGGGGCAAGCGGTCGTCATCGGCCGTGAAATAGGCATTCACCTCGCGAGTGTTGAAGAACGCACGCTCGGCGAGGCGAGCCGTTTCCGCCTGCATCTGCGCCAGGCGCTCCGGACGCAGAAAACCTCTCAATACGGCGCATCCCTCACGCTCGAGATCTTCTCGCGCCTTGGCGATCGTGGCCTCGAGCACGGGAGATCGGGGGTCATGCAGGGGGTAACGCTCGGTATCGATCAGCGCAGAGAGATCGACGGCCTCGGCATCGGCCAATGGTGGGGGCATCGCGGTAGTCAGGTCAGTCACGGAGATATCCTCGCGTCGTGGGGCTGGGGGACAAGACAGCTCGTGGGTCAGGCACTATGCTGGCCAGAATCCATGCATTTGAGAAACGAGTCATTCCAATGAAATCCATCGGAAAACCCGATACATCAAGCACAGACGCCCCTCGCCCCTTGCCATCGCTGGATACGGATCTGCTGCTGGCATTCGTGACGGTGGCCGACAGCGGGAGCTTCACTCAGGCGTCGCGGCACCTGCACCGCACCCAGTCCACCGTCAGCCTGCGCATCAGCACCCTCGAGGAACGACTCGGCTACCGACTGCTGATACGCACCAGTCGTCATATGGAATTGACCGATGCCGGTCGAACCTTTCTGCGCTACGCACGCCGCATCCTGCAATTGCAGCGTGAAGCCGTGGCTGCCCTCGGTGAAAACGACCACCCGATCACGTTGCGCCTCGGCTTGCCGGAGGACTACGCCACCACCTGGCTGCCGCAGCTACTGGCACAGATCAGTGAGCATCATCCCCAGATCCGGCCACACATCCACTGCCGGATGTCCACGGAACTGCTGGAACAGCTCGATGCAGGGCAGCTGGATCTGGTCATCGCGGTCAGTCACAACCCACAACGCCAAGGGGAATTGCTGTCTCGCGAGCCTGTGGTGTGGGCGGCGCATCAACGCTTCGTGCTGGATCCCTGCGCTCCGCTGCCATTGGCACTGTTCCCCGATCAATGCATCTATCGCGAACGGGCCTTGTCCGCCCTGACGCAGGCCGAACGCAACTGGCGTATCGATTCCACCAGTCAGAGCCCCAGCGGCTTGAGAGTCATCGTCAATCAGGGTCATGCCATCACGGTGGCAGATCGACGCTCGTTGCCTGAAGACTGGTATGAACTGGGTGAGGATATGGGCCTGCCAACGCTGCCCACGGCCGAGATCGAACTCCATCGCTCTCCCAGCCTGACGCACCCGATATTCGATACCTGTGCAGAGATGATTCGCGAATTGTTGCGAGAAAAACCTCAGGCGCGATGAGTCCTCATCATGATCACCGGTCTTGCTGCTTATACGGGCGTTTTTACTATCTCCGTTACGACCTCTGACATTCTGCCTGCGACAGGATGGAAGATTTTCCGCTCTCCACTGCAATACGCTGCACGGCAGTTCACTGCATGCCCCTGATCGACTGGCACCCTCCCCGGCAACATCGCAAGACACGACAACAAGAACGAGGAAACTCACATGTTCGGAGCATCCGTGCGCCCACTGGTCTTCTGGCCCCCTTTCATTCTGCTGTTCGCCTCCGTATTGGCGAGCTTGATCGATCTCGACAGCTTTCTGGCTGTCACCACCAATCTCAACAACCAGGTACTCAGCAAGTTCGGCTGGTTGTTTTCCATCACGGCGCTCAGCATGGTGGTGGCCTGCCTCATCGCCTATCTTTCGCCACTGGGCCGCACCCGTATCGGCGGCGAGAACGCGACGCGACTGTTGTCCCCATGGCGTTGGTTCTCCATCACGTTATGCACCACGCTGGCCGTGGGCATCATGTTCTGGTCGACCGCAGAGCCGCTTTATCATCTGCACTCGCCGCCCACCTCGCTGGACATTGCCGCCAATAGCCCGGAAGCCGCGCGGTTCGCGCTCTCGACCATGTTCCTGCATTGGTCGTTCACGCCCTATGCGATCTACACCGTCCCTGCACTGATCTTTGCCCTGATGCATTACAACCTCGGCAAGCCCTTCTCCCTCGGGACCCTGTTCGTGCCACTGCTGGGAGATCGGCTGATCGGTCGCAAGGGACGTGCGCTCGATGCACTTGCGCTCTTCGCCCTGGTCTGTGGCATGGCGTCGTCCCTCGGCACAGGGGCCATGACCCTGGCAGGCGGCATCGACCGCTTCCTCGGTACTGGCTCGGGTCCGCTGATGCTGGGCATCGTCACCCTCGCAATCGTGCTGTGTTTCACCGCTTCGGCGGCCAGTGGTCTGCAAAAAGGCATCGCACGCCTGTCCGCCATCAACGCCAAGGCTTTCTTCGCCTTCCTAATCTTCGTGTTCGCCTTCGGTCCGACGCTGACCATCCTGGGCTACGGCACGGAAGCGGCTGGCGAATACTTCACCAACTTCATGAGCAAGAATCTGTTCACCGGGGCCTTCGACAATGACCCCTGGCCACAGAGCTGGACCATCTTCTACTGGGCCAACTGGATGGCATGGGCACCGATTTCCGCCCTGTTCCTGGGCAAGATCTCACGCGGTTATACCGTGCGGCAGTTCATGCTGATCAACATGGTGGCGCCCTCGCTCTTCTCGATCATCTATGTCGCGGTGTTCAGCAGCACCACGATCAAGCTGGATATGGAAACTGGCGGCGCCCTGTATGGCATTCTCTCGGACTCCGGCGCGGGCTCGGTGATCTACGCACTCTTCGATGAGCTACCGATGAGCTCTCTGGTGGGGGGGATCTTCCTGGTCATCGCCTTCCTGTCCTTCGTGACAGCGGCCGACTCCAATACCGACGCCATCAGCCAACTCTGCAGCTCGGATAGCCAGGAGGCTCTGGCAGGCAACGAAAGCGAAGACCGCAGCAAGGGGCGACTGATGATGAAGATCATCTGGGGCTCGACCATCGGCGCCGTCGCCTGGATCATGACTTCCTTCGTCGGCATCGACGGCATCAAGATGCTCTCCAATCTCGGCGGCGTGCCGGCGCTGTTCATCGTGATCGGTGCCACGGCGTCTCTGATACGTCTGGTCTCGATCGGGACTGCCAAGATCGGTCTCGAGCATACGCCGTCACGCAGTTATTCGGCAGAAGCGCATCAGCGTTGGCAATCTTCCCGGTCCAGCTGAGCCAGCTCGAGATGGCGTGATACTGCAGTCCTCAAGGAGAAACCACGACACCCCCGTCGCCTTTCGGCGCGGGGGTGTCGTGGTTTCTCCTTGAGTGTCATGGCCCGCACTGTGTCGTGGGCCATTCAGCCCGCGTGATGTTCCGAACGAGCGCACCTCTGAACCCATTTTTGGCAGAACTTTCTGCAAATCCCGCCAGCGCATTACATGAACGCGCGCGTATATACGCCGTTGATGAGCGAATCTCAACGCTGACAAAACAGAAATTTATGGGTTAGGATCCGCAGCCTCACAAGAAATTATAGGAATACGTATGTTTGGCTCTTCCATCCGCCCCTTGGTCTTCTGGCCACCGTTCATCCTGTTGATGGTCGCGGTGGCAGCAAGCCTCATCAATCTCGAAGGATTCCTCGCCACCACGACAGCCTTGAATGACTGGGTACTCAACAAGTTCGGTTGGCTGTTCTCGATTACGGCATTGGCGATGGTGGTGACATGCTTGATCACCTACCTGTCTCCACTGGGCAGAACCCGGATCGGAGGTGAAAATGCCACGCGGATTCTGACACCCTGGCGCTGGTTTTCCATCACGCTATGTACCACCCTGGCCGTCGGCATCATGTTCTGGTCAACCGCGGAACCGCTCTATCACCTGCATACTCCACCGGGTTCACTCGATGTGGTTGCCAATACGCCTGAGGCTGCCAGATTCGCGCTCTCGACCATGTTCCTTCACTGGTCATTCACGCCCTATGCGATCTATACCGTCCCGGCATTGCTGTTCGCTCTGATGCATTACAACCTTGGCAAGCCGTTCTCGCTCGGCACGCTCTTCGTGCCGCTGCTGGGTGATCGCCTGATCGGTCGCAAAGGCCGTGCGCTGGATGCACTGGCGCTGTTTGCACTGGTCTGTGGCATGGCTTCATCATTGGGCACCGGTGCCATGACACTGGCCGGCGGGCTGGATCGCTTTCTGGGCACAGGCACTGGCCCATTGATGCTGGCACTGGTGACTCTGGCCATCGTGGCCTGCTTTACCGCATCCGCGGCCAGTGGTCTGCAGAAAGGCATTGCGCGTCTATCTGCCATCAATGCCAAGGCCTTCTTCGTCTTCATGGCCTTTGTCTTCCTGTGTGGCCCGACCCAGACCATTCTCGGCTACGGCACGGAAGCGGCTGGCGAGTATTTCAACAATTTCATGCAGAAAAGCCTGTTCACCGGTGCCTTTGATGGTGACCCGTGGCCGAAGAGCTGGAGTATCTTCTACTGGGCCAACTGGATGGCGTGGGCACCGATTTCCGCCCTGTTCCTGGGCAAGATTTCCCGTGGCTATACCGTGCGACAGTTCATGCTGATCAACCTGGTCGCGCCGGCACTGTTCTCGATCACCTATGTGAGCGTCTTCGCAAGCTCCACTATCCAGTTCGACATGCAAAGTGGCGGGGCGCTTTACCAACTGCTGAATGAGTCCGGTGCAGGCTCCGTCATCTATGCCCTGTTTGATGAACTGCCGATGAGCACCCTGGTCAGCGCCGTCTTCCTGATCATCGCCTTCCTGTCCTTCGTGACGGCAGCAGACTCCAATACCGAAGCGATCAGTCAGCTGTGCAGCACCGACAGCCAGGCTGCCATGGCCGGAGACAGCGACGAGAACACCAATGATCGTCTGCTCATGAAGATCATCTGGGGCTGCACCATCGGCGCCGTCGCCTGGATCATGACCGCCTTCGTGGGGATTGATGGCATCAAGATGCTTTCCAACCTCGGCGGTGTGCCGGCGCTGTTCATCGTGATTGCCGCCACGGCGTCCCTGCTGCGTCTGGTGTCGATCGGTACCGCCAAGATCGGTCTCGAGCACACGCCGTCACGTAGCTATTCTCCAGAAGCGCACCTGCGCTGGGAGAGCACTCGCAAGTCGGCAGAAAGCTCTCGGTAAGTATTGCCCTGCCCAAGCATGCCTGCCTAGGGCATGTTGATAACGCCCTGTCTCCGGACAGGGCGTTTTACTGTGGGTAGAACGTGGCGAAGACTCGCTCTCCCATGAGTCAATGTCCTCTTCCAAACCGAGTCAGTTGAGCCCGAGACATTGAGCAAGTCTCTTGCTGAAGTACTGAAAAAGTCATACGCATATCGTAATGACAACGATTTATTCGACTTGCTGACGCAACCCATAAGTGCCAATAAATAATTAAAGATAATACTGAGCGAGTTTATTTATATAATAATTCATGTCTTCCACGATGCTCTGCCATGTGTCGTGCAACTGGATGTCGTCGCCCCTCTCTCGTCCAACCACCGTTGACGTGAATGAAAGGCAAGCTTCTCCCCCAAGGGTGTGGACATTGACATGCGCATAATTTATCGTTGCAAACGAATTTGATAACGAGACAATATAAAAACACTGTTTTGCCAAGCTCGGGGCTGACCAACAACTCATATCAGCGCCCTTGCAAGGCTTGACCAATAACAAGGACGCGTATGCGACATCATTATTCCGATGAAGGCAGATGCATGCCACGCCGCCCTCCCCCAAATTCCCGCCTGACCGGGAAGTGCCACCAACTCCGTCTTCATTGACCGAGTTTGCCGATTATTGATGACGCGGCCCACGTGCTGCGCTGGATGCCATTTGCTTGAGCAAATGACGCAGAACTACGTCCACGGCTAAGAACCTTCCCCTCCTTACTCGTCGCTATCGACAACCGTTTGCCCTCGGGCAACTGCGTTGCGTAGCGCCCTGTTTCCCTACCGAGGGCCAGTTCTTGAACAACGAATCGCTATATCAATTCTCTACCCTGACTGTCGTACTGCTGCTGCTTGCCTTCTATGGCGGCACCTATCTGATGACGCTGGGGATCCGTAAGAAAAATGAAGATGCCGATGCCTTCATGGTCTCCAACCATCGCGTTGGCTTCGGCATGGGCGCGGCAAGCATGACGGCCACCTGGATCTGGGCAGCCTCCTTCTATGCTGCCGCTACCTCCGGCTATACCTATGGTGTGTCAGGCCCGATCCACTACGGCCTGTGGGGCGCCCTGATGATCCTGTTCATCTATCCCTTCGGTCGCCGCTTCCGCAAGCTGGCGCCCAATGCGCATACGCTGGGCGAACTGATCCACGCACGTCATGGCTCCTCCAGTCAGCTGATTCTGGCGCTCTCGAACCTGTTGGGTAGCGTGATCAGCCTGATGGTCAACTTCACCGCTGCCGGGGCACTCGTCTCAGTGCTCTCACCGCTCTCCTTCCAGGCGGGCGTGATCATGGCAGGCGTCGGGGTGCTGTTCTATACCCTGTGGTCCGGCTTCCGCGCCTCGGTACTGACCGACTTCGCGCAACTGGTTGCCCTGATGGCAATCGCCATCGTGATCATCCCGGCAGTGTTCTTCGCGATGGGTGGCCCGACGGAGCTGGTCGCAGGTCTGGACAATCTGACGCCAGAACAGGCCAACTTCTTCTCGACGGATGCCATACTGAATCAGGGCGCGCCCTTCTTCGTTGCGGTACTGGCCTATGCCATCGGGAACCAGACCATTTCCCAGCGCCTGTTCGCCGTCAACGAAGACCACATCAAGCCGACCTTCCTGACCGCGACGCTGGGCTACGGTGCCATCGTCATCGGCTTGGGCATGATTGGCCTGATGGCACTGACACTCGGGGTGGAGCCGCTCAACGGCGACATGAACAACCTCATCCCGCAGATGGTGTCCGAGTATCTGCCACCGTTCTTCATCGCGCTGTTTTTCATTCTGGTGATCGGTTCGCTGTCCTCCACCGCGGATTCCGACCTTTCCGCGCTGTCCGCCATCATCATGGCCGATGTCTATGGCAAGAATATCGCCCGCGGCAAGCCCGACCCGAAACGTATGCTCTTCATCGGTCGCTTGACCATGATCATCGCCACGGTGCTGGGCATCGTCTTCGCCAGCTTCTCACTGGATATCCTGGTGATGCTGGTCTTCGTCGGGGCACTGTGGGGCGCGATCGTCTTCCCGGTGATCGCCAGCTGCTTCTGGAACCGGGTGACCAATACCGCTTTCACCACATCCGTCCTCGTCGCGATGGTGACGTTCTGCCTGGCACGCTTTGAGCTTGTCCCGCTGACGGGCATGAGCGGGCTGTTCTTCGAACTGCTCGCCAGCATCGGCGGTGGCGTGATCATCGGCCTGATGGTGTTTGGCTTCCTCGGCCGCACGCTAGGCATCATCGCCGGCGTCATCGCCATGATCGCCATGCTGATCTTCGCGACCGGCTTCCTGCGCGATTACACCGTGCTGCTCGCCTCGCTGACCGCTTACGGTACCAGCACCCTGGTGTGTGTGGTCATGAGCCTCGCCAGCCGCAAGGAACGCTTCGATTTCGACACCATCACCGAACGTGTCGGCAACTATGACGAAGCCCTCGACTCAGGCGATCGTGATACGACAACACCGATCCAGACTCAGCCCGCTGCCTCTACCGGCGCATGATTCTGGATAACGTCCGAGACAGAACACGGAGACAACACACATGACATTGCTATTTGCCACCTATGTGCTGGTATGGCCAGTACTCACTCTGGCGGTATTGATCGTCATCTGTCGCGCGGTCGCACGTGATCGTCGCAGTGCACGGCAAGAAAACCGCGAACTGGTATGAAGCTCCTGGCGTAATGTGACGCCATGAACGCAAAAGCCCGCCTCTGGAATGTCCAGAGGCGGGCTTTTGCATGCAGTGGGTACGGCCTCACCTGATCGGTCATCAAGGTGCCAAAAGCTCACCGAATCTCGCTGAGCAGCACGCGGCGACCCTCGCGCCAGGAAATGAGCGCGGCTTCCGCCAGCTCAAGTGCCGCCAAGCCATCCTGAGCACCTGCCAACGGTGCACGCTTGTCCTGCCAGGCCGAGACGAAATCTGCCACTTCGCGTCCGAATGCCTGGGCATAGCGCTCCAGGAAGAACCACTTGGGCCGCTCTTCCACTACCCCCTGCTCACCGGTAAAGCGCAGCCGTGTATCCGTCTCGTTGCGGGCTTCCAGCATGCCCTTGCTGCCAAAGACCTCAATGCGCTGATCATAGCCGTAACAGGCACGCCGCGAGTTGCTGATGCTCGCAAGCTTGCCTGAAACACTCTTGAGGCTGATCAAGACACTGTCCAGATCTCCCGCTTCCCCGATGGCAGGGTCCACCAGGCAGCTGCCCGTCACCGAGATCTCAGTGATCGGCTCTCCCAGCAGCCAGGCCGCCATGTCCAGGTCATGGATACTCATGTCGCGGAAGATCCCACCAGATGCGGCAATATACTCAGCGGGCGGCGGTTCCGGGTCCCGGCTGGTGATGGCGATCATTTCCAGCTCGCCGATACGCCCCTCAGTTACCGCCTGCTTGAGCGCCGTGAATTGCGGATCATGACGACGATTGAAACCCAGAGCACAGGTCACTGGATGCTCGGCCAGCACAGCGAGACACTCACGAGTGCGTTCAAGGTCCAGATCGATCGGCTTCTCGCAGAGGACCGCCTTGCCAGCGCGTACCGCTCTCTCCAGGAAACCGGAATGCGTCGGCGTCGATGAAGCGATCAATACTGCGTCTATGTCTTGTGAGGCAAAGACATCATCAGCCGACAGTACCGGTACCGAGTATTCAGCGGCCAGTGTCTCGGCGGCCGGCGCGTAGGCATCACTGATGCAGACAAGCTGCGCTGTCGGATGCTCGGTGATGGCGCGGGCATGCACACGGCCGATGCGCCCTGCACCCAGTAGAGCAATCTTCATATCCAGAATCCTTTCATGGCATTTGGTGTCGTTGGAATGAATGCGCGCAAGGCAACAGGGCTTTACCTGTTGCCCTCTTCAAGGCTAAGCCTGCCTCATGCGGCTTGCTCCAGCTTCATTCACAAACCAGTCTCTGCCCGCAACACATGCAGCAGACAGAGACATTGATCATCGTGGTTCCCAAAGAACGATACTCGATAACAGCATTATTCCGTTGTCAGCGGCAAGCCTTGACGCGCCAACCGGCGACGACGCTTGCTGAGACGAGTCCCGGTGATGCCTTCCAGCTCCTCCAGGGTCTTGCCCTTGGTTTCCGGCACGTAGCGCAGCACGATCATCAAGCTTATGAAGGTCAGGACAGCGTAGAGCCAGAAGCTGAATCCACCACCGACGAGTTCATTGAGGAAGTCGCTCTGGCGCATCATCGGGAAGGTCTGGGTGACGATGAAGCCGAGCAGCCACTGTGCGGCAACGGCCAGTGACATGGCGCGTGCGCGGATGGCATTGGGGAATATCTCGGAGACCAGTGTCCAGCAGACACAGCCCCAGGAGATGGCAAACGAGACGACATAGACGATCAGGGCGATCAAGGCGCTGATGCCCGGTTCGCCATTGCCGATCACGACGCCCAGGAATGTCATGCCGACGATGCTGCCAAGGCTCCCCGCAATCAACAGCGGACGACGCCCGACCTTGTCTATCAGCAGCATGCCCAGCAGGTTACCGGCGACGAAGGTGACGCCCATGATCGAGGTCTGGAACAGGGCATCTTCATTGCTGGAAGTGACAGCGGACAACACATCCGGGGCGTAGTACATCACCACATTGATGCCGGTCAGTTGCTGAGCCGCAGCGATGAAAACCCCGATTGCCACCAGCCCCAGCATCCCCTTGGTACGCAGAGACGCGTGGCGTTTGCTCTCGTTGTGCTGGAAGGATTTCTGGATCTCGCCCAGGGTGCGCTCGATGGCATCGGCGTGATAGAAGCGCGCCAGTACCCGCCGCGCATCATCCAGACGTCCTTTCAACACCAGCCAGCGCGGGGATTCCGGCACGAAGGGAATCAGTACTGCGAACAGGATCGAGATGATGGCTTCCGATCCCAGCATCCAGCGCCAGCCATGATTCAGGATCCATGTCTCGGCCATGCCCTTGGCGATGAAGTAGTTCACGAAGAACACCACCATCTGGCCAAAGACCACGGATTGCTGGAACAGGCTGACGGTGCGCCCACGCATGTAGCCCGGTGACATCTCGGAGATGTACATCGGTGCCATAACGCTGGCCATTCCGACCGCCAGTCCCCCCAGGATCCGCCACCAGATATAAGCATCGAAGGAGCCCGCCAGGCCAGAGCCCAACGCGGAAGCCGTGAACATCACGGCTGACAGCATGAACACGGCCTTGCGACCATAAGCGATGGACAGGCGACCGGCGATGAGGGCGCCACCGATGCAGCCGATGACCACCGAGGAGACCGCCCAACCCTTCTCTGCGGCGGACAGGTCGAAATATTCTGCGATCGGCCCGATGGCCCCGGAGATGACCCCCGTGTCATAACCGAACAACAGGCCGCCCAGGGCAGCCACCAGAATGATCTTGATCAGGAAGACAAGCTGCACTGGTGTCAGCTTTTCTTGAATGTCGGGTGAGGAGGGATTGGTGGATGCTGAGGGGGTAGCGGTGTCGCTACCGGGGTGTGAAGTGGGCATGACGACCTCTCGTGATCGATTGTTATAGTATTACGAGAACTGCTGAGGCAGATGTGGCTCGTGCATCCATGGCCTGTGACAGACCACGCTGGCGAGACAAGTCATTGCTTACGTTTCATGCCCTGCCGTCTTCTGGCGTGATGACGACAGGGCTTCTTGCGGATCAGGCTTCCGCCAGCCCTTTTTCCAAAATGCTGCGTTCGATGAATTCACGACTTTCGCGGGCATTTTCCAGCGCGCTGTTGTCCTTGGTCGGGTCCACGTCCTGCTCGACGGTGATCCAGCCTTGATAGCCGATGGATTCCAGGCTCTCACGGACCGCATCAAAATCGACACAGCCCTGGCCCAGTGGGCAGAACACCCCTTGGCCGATGGCGGTATAGAAGTCGATGCCATCCTTGACGACGTTCTCCAGCACCGGGGCCTGAATATCCTTGAAGTGGATATAGGCGACGCGCTCGCCGTAGGTGCGAATCAGTTCCGCCGGATCGATGCCTGCATAGGTGCAGTGCCCGGTATCGATGCACAGCTTGACCAGGTCAGAGTCCAGCTCAGCCATCGCACGGTCCACTTCATCGCGATACTCGATGTAGGTGCCGGCATGCGGATGCAGCACCGGTGTGACCGCATATTCCTGACAGATTTCCGCCACCTGACGGATAGTGACCATCATCTCGTTCCACTGCGCATCGTCGAGACGGGTCGCGGTTTCCTGCTGGCCGGCTTCATCGGTGCGTGGCGAGCTGACATGGTCGATGATGACCATGTAGTTGCCCTGCTGCGGCTTGAGCACTTCACAGGTCGCGCGGGTGTAATCCAGGATTTCCTGACGGCGTGACGCATCGTGCAGATGCTTGAAGATGGTACCGGCGATCAGCTCGAGCCCTCGACTGTCCAACGCGGACGCCAGTGCGGCCTGCTCGGTCGGCAGGTAATTGAGCGGGCCAAGCTCCGTCGCCTTGAAACCGGCGCCGGCGATTTCGTCGAGCACGGTCTGCCAGCTGGGATTGGCGGGATTGTCGGCGAACTCGATACCCCAGGAACACGGTGCGTTGGAAAGTTTGATGTGCATGATGATGTCCTTCTTCTTGGCGTTGTCGTTGTCTTTCGGGATGACCATCGTCAGTGACGTGGAAATGAGGCCTCACATCGGGTGCCGACCGAGTGGCAACGGTGGAGCCGGCATGAGGCGCTCCTGATGTCGCAGTCAGATCAGAACGCGACCCAGCGATTCTCGTTGTCAGAGGATTCCACACAGCACTCCAGCAACCGCACGCCTTCGATGCCTGCATCGATATTGGGGAACCAGAGAGACTCCAGCTCCTGCTCCGACAGGCCAAGGTGTTGAGTACCTGTGCCATTCCGGCGTGCTTCAGCGCCCTGCATGGCGAGGGCATAACGGTGATAGACATTGGCCCAGGATTCGAAGAAGCCTTCCGCGTGGCCGCCGCCGATGCGATTGCTGTTCACGGCGTTGTCGCCCTCGGCCAGATAGCCCATGCCACGTTCCAGAATCCGTACCGGTTCGCCCTGGACCTCGTAGCGCAGCTGGTTGGGATATTCATCCCACCATTCGATACTGGCCTTCTCTCCCACCACACGAATCTTCTGCTGATGCATGGATCCCGCATTCACCGCACTGGCCCACAGTGACCCCACCGCGCCGTTCTGGTACTGGAGCAACACCTGGGCGTTGTCTTCCAGCGGCGCCCGCGAGGCCACGAAGCTTTGGCGGTGGCACATCAGGCGTTCGACCTTGAGTCCGGTGATGAACTGGCCGGCATAGAAGATGTGCGTCCCGAGATCCCCCAGCACATAAGTCGGCCCGGAAACGGCAGGACTGGTACGCCACTTGGCGCCGCTGCTGACCTGTTCGACCGGCTGGCTATGGAAGCCATGGGCAAATTGCATGTTGACCATGCGCACCTGCCCCAGCTCACCGGACTGCACCATGGCACGTGCCTGATGCAACATCTGATAGCCGCTGTAGCCATACATGACACCGAAGACCAGACCGCGCGCCTGTGCTTCAGCCTTGAGCTCCTCAGCCTCGGCAACCGTGAAGGTCACCGGCTTTTCACAGATCACATGCAGGCCAGCCTTGAGCGCCGCCAGGCTGATGGCATGGTGAGTACTGTTGGGTGTGGCGATGCTGACGGCCTGAATGCCATCGTCGCGGGCAGCTTCGGCCTCGAACAGGCTGGCGTAATCCGGGTAGCAACGCTCTGGATCGAGCCCCAGGTTGGTGCCGAATTCACGACCGCGTTCCGCGTCGAGATCGAAGGCACCGGCGACCAGCTGGAACAAGTTGTCACGATGGGCAGCAGCACGATGGGCGTGGCCGATTTCACTGCCACGGCCACCACCGACCATGGCCCAGCGCAGCGGCGCGAGATTGTGTTCTTCATTGAACATCAGAGATTCTCCTGGCAAATGCATGGGTGCTGATGATTGGCGCTGTCATTGCAGAGGTGTTCATGAGGCCCGTTGCGGTGTGCGCCAGGCCTCACGAATCACGCAGAATCAAAGCTCCGTAGAAACAAAGTCCCACAGAATCAAAGCCCGCGGCGCTGATGGATACGGCCGGCATTCATGGCGGCCACCTGTGCTTCATCCACGTCCTCGCGGACGACTTCCGGTAGCCCCACATCCCACCAGCAGTCACAGGAAGACCACTTGGTGGAATCGATATCCACCACGATGACGTAGGTGCGTGGGCTCTCCTTGGCGCGCTGGTAAGCGGCCCGGAAATCACTGATGTCACTCAGGTGCTCACCGTAGGCACCTTGCGACTGGGCATGCTGGAGGAAGTCGACGCGTACCAGCTCGTCGGCCTGGCTACGACAATCGGCCAGCATATTGTTGAAGGAGGGGTTGCCGCTGTTGTTCTGCAGCTTGTTAATGACCGCAAACCCGGCGTTGTCACAGACGACAACGATCATCTTGTGGCCAGTCAGTACCGAGCTGTAGATATCGGAATTCATCATCATGTAGGAGCCGTCGCCGACCAGGACCACGACCTCGTTGTCGGGGTTGGCGATCTTGGCACCCCAGCCACCGGCCACTTCATAGCCCATGCAGGAGAAGCCGAACTCGATGTCGAACTTGCCGAGCTGCTTGCTCTGCCAGTTCATGTTCAGTTCTGCCGGCAGGCCACCGGCGGCCGTCAGCACGGTATCACCGGGCTCCTGCACCGCATTGACGCTGGTAATGACCTGAGCGTAGGACGCCATCTCGCCGGGCGTGATCTCGCCACGGTTGGCGCACAGGGATTTCCACTCGGCGACCTCAGCCTGGCCCTTTTCCAGCCAGCGCTGATCGGCTCGCCATTCACCCAACCCGGAATCAAGACGCTCCAGCGTGTGGCGAGCATCACCGATGACCGCCATGGCGCGATGCTTGATGGCATCCATATGCGCCACGTTGACTGACACGATCTTCAGCGCTGGATTACGAAATACCGACCAGGATCCGGTGGTGAAGTCCTGCAGGCGTGTGCCAATGGCCACCAGCACATCACATTGTGCCGCCATGGCATTGGCGGAATTCGAGCCAGTCACACCAATCGGGCCGATATTGCAGGGGTGGGATTGCAGCAGCGAAGAACGGCCCGCAATCGTCTCGACCACCGGAATATTACGACGTTGTGCAAAGTCGGCCAGCAACTGATTGACTTCGGAATAATGAACGCCACCGCCAGCGATAATCAGCGGCTTCTCCGCCTTTTCCAGCAGGGAAATGGCATCCTGTACAGCACGCGTATCGGCTTCCGGACGACGAATATGATGGATGCATTCTTCGAAGAGTGCCTCTGGATAGTCATAGGCAACGCCCTGAATATCCTGTGGCAATGAAATCATGACCGGCCCGCAATTGGCGGGGTCCGTCAGCGTCGCGATCGCTGTCGGCAAGGACTGCATGATCTGTGCGGGATGAGTGATGCGATCCCAATAGCGAGTGACGGGCTTGAAGGCATCATTGACGCTCAGGCTTGGTTGATGGGCATGCTCGACCTGCTGCAGCACCGGGTCTGGCAGGCGTGAGACATGGGCATCGCCGGCGAACATCAGCAACGGAAGGCGGTTGGTGTGCGCAATACCCGCAGCCGTGATCATGTTGGTGGCACCCGGCCCGATGGAGGTGCTGGCGATCCCGATGCGCTGGCGCTTGTTGGCCTTGGCGTAGGCAACGGCGGCAACCGCCATGGACTGCTCATTCTGGCCGCGCCAGATCGGGATCGTGTCCTGGATGTTGTGCAGCTGCTGCCCCAGACAGGTCACGTTACCGTGGCCAAAGATGGCGAACCCGCAACCGAACAAGGTCTCGACATTGCCATCGAGTTCAATCTTCTGCGCCGCCAGGTATCTGGCGATGGCTTCGGAGACGGTCAATTTTATCGTTTTCATTCCTCTCTCCCGACGAGCATATGGCGTTGTTTTATTGTGTGCATTCAGGTCGAAAAATCCGCACCTGAAGCTCAGTGATGATGACGTAGGAAAATGATGGTCAGCGCTGAATTCTTCGCCGTTTGAAAAGACACTAGCAGCGCTTGAAAACGTTTTCACCTTCATTTTCAAAAAAAGTGCTTTCCTTGGATCAAAGTTCAATAAGGATGTCTTGGCATGATTGAAGCAGCCTATAAAACTGTCGCTTCGATCACCCTTATCCTATTGATCATCCCAAGGAGCACTCGATACCACTCCGGCGAAAGCCGCCATCTCGTTGCCAGTGGCGCTGGCACGAAAAGCGCTTCATGGGGAGTGATGCATGCAAAACGCAGCCTCCCAAAACGCTCAGCGAAAACGCCATGACCACTTCAGCATGGCTAAACGAGGCCACCATCCACGATATAGGTCTGGGCCGTCATCATGCGACTGTCATCCGCTGCCAGGAACAACACCATCCGAGCCACATCCTCGGGCTGTACCCGCTGGTGCAGGCTCTGATTCTCCAATACCTGCTTCTCCAGCTCGGGATTCCACCACAGCGCCTTCTGACGCTCGGTGATGATCCATCCCGGCAATACCGTATTGACGCGAATCCCCGCATCCCCCATGTCACGCGACAGCGTGCGCGTCAGACCGATGGTGGCCGCCTTGGCGCTCGAATAGGCCGAGATGTCACGCGAGCGACGCAGGAAACTGGGCGAGCTGAAGTTGATGATCGACCCGCCGCCCGCTGCTTGCATCCCGGCAAAGACCGCCTGACAGGCAAACACCACATGGCGAAGATTGGTGGCCTGAAGATCGTCCCAGGTCTCGACATCCAGCTCCTTGAGCGGCACCCGGGTATCCCGTGCGGCATTGTTGACCAGAGCCCCGATCGGTCCCCATTCATCCGCTGCAGCCTGGATGACTGCGCGCAATTGGTAGATGTCAGTCACATCGCAATATCGGTAATGAACCTCTCCTCCCTGGCCTGTCAGTCGCGCCGCCAGGGCCTCGCCAGAGACGTCATCGATATCGATGAAACTCACTCGCGCCTGCTGTTCACAGAAATGCTCTACCATCGTCGCGCCGATACCGCTGGCACCGCCACTGATGAAGACATGCCGCCCTTCCAGGCTGGGATAACGTGCAAACTGATTCATCTCGTCTCTCCTCTGATAGCGTATCGCTGGCTCAGGCGAACAACTGCCGCGGCCAGATTTCTTCAATAGCCTTCACCATGCTTCGCGCTGCGCTCCATGTCCCTCAGGACTGCCTGTGCCCCGGTCATCAGCAGACGCGTATCGGCTCCGACCGTGACCAGATCACAGCCACGCGCCAACATCCGACGCGCATGCGCGGCAGTGCCGTTGTGAATACCGATGACACTGCCGTGCTGCCGAGCCCGTGCGACAATCTCGTCGATCAAGGTCTCCATGGGGCCATCACCATGATCGAACCCCGGAGTGTGCCCATGTGACAACGCCAGATCCGCAGGGCCGATATAGATGCCATCCAGCCCCTCCACGGCAAGAATCTCTTCCAGGTTCGCCACACCTTCACGGGTCTCGATCATGCCCAGCACCAGCATCTCGTCATTGGCATGCTTCGCATAATCTGCCCCGCCATACAGCATGGCGCGATGAGGGCCGAAGCTGCGCATCCCCAGCGGGGGATAACGACAGGCGGCCACCAGTGCCCTGGCGTCATCGGCGGTGTTGATCAAAGGCGCGATCACCCCATAGGCCCCCGCATCCAGCACCTTCATGATCAACCCCGGCTCCAGGCTCGGCACTCGGACAAGCGAGACGGTGTCAGTGGTGGAGATCGCCGTCAGCATCGGCAATAGATCGCTGTAATCGATCACACCGTGCTGCAGGTCGATGGTCAGGCTGTCCCAGCCCTGGTGGGCCATGATCTCTGCCGAGAAGGCACACGGCATGGAGAGCCAGCCATTCACGACGCCCTCCTTCTGGGCAATGCGTTGCTTGAGGCGATTGAAGCGCATGGGGTCTCCCTCTGAAGTTCATCAATGGTGGAAGTCACAAGGGACAGGTCACTCGTGAGGCTCACGAATCGTGACCCGGGAAGGTGAGCGTTCCCCACTCGGCATGTCGGGTGATGCTGGAGAGCGAGAGGCAAAGGCGGCGACGGGGACGCCCGGCACCTCAACCTCCAGGGCGAACACGCTGCCGGACAAGGGGGCCGCGGCCAGCGCCTCAGGGCTCATGCCCTTGCGCAAGGTGGTCACGTAAAGCGTTGTCATGTCGGCCCCGCCGAAGCACGGCATGGTCGGGCCGGGACATGGCAGACGGACCTGGCGTGCCAGACGTCCCTGGGCATCCCAATAATTGAGGACTCCGCCAAAGACACCTGCACTCCAGTAGCCTCCCGCCATATCCATCGCTCCGCCATCGGGGCGGCCGTGCAGTGCAGGCTGGGTCTCGGCGAATACCCGCGGTGTGCCCATGACACCACTTTCCGGGCAGTAGTCCGCGACATGGATGGTGTCCCGTCGCGTATCCGCAAAAAGCATGCGCCGTCCATCAGCACTCCAGGCCAGTCCATTGGCGACGATGAGGCCTGACTGCAGACAATGCGTCTCTCCCGCAGGCGTGACCGAGTAGAAATGCCCCAACGGCCGGGAGCGGCTCGCTTCATCCATGGTGCCGATCACGAACTGCCCATTCGGTGCGACCTTGCCGTCATTGAAGCGCGTGCCAGCCAACGGCTCACCGGGTGGGCAGGCCAGGAACTCCAGTGCACCCGACTCGAAATCGAGCAGATGGATACCCGAACGCATGGCAACGATCAAACGCCCATCGGCACAGCGCCCGAAGGCACCCAAGGTCTCTGGCAGCACGCGACGCTCTCGCTTGCCATCACTCAGGCAGTAGCGCTCGATCGCCGGGGCATAAAGGTCCGCCCATAACAGGCTGTTGCGACTGGCATCCCAGACTGGGGATTCACCCAACTCCGCCCGGCTCTCTATCAGCAGTTCGATTTCCGCCATTTCCTGGACTCCCGTCGACGATGGCTATGGCACCTGCGTGGGCGCACACCTTCCAGACCTTTGCTCCGATACCCTCGACCTCATCTCCCTGCTTCAGGCAGCGGCGCTCAATAGATATCGGGCTCAGGAGTACTGCCAGGGGCACCATTGGCAAAGTCGAAGTCACAGCCTTCATCTGCCTGGGTGACATGCGATTTGTAGAGAGAGGCATAACCATGAGGGTGCCGGTCCTTGGGCGGCTGCCAATCTGCCAGTCGACGTTGGATCTCCTCCTCATCGACCATCAGGTCCAGCCGCCGATTGGGGACATCCACGGCGATGATGTCGCCGGTCTTGACGATGGCCAACGGTCCGCCGACGGCGGCTTCAGGCGCCACATGCAGAATGCAGCTCCCGTAGCTGGTGCCGCTCATGCGCGAGTCGGAGATCCGCAGCATGTCGCGCACGCCCTGTTTCAACAGCTTGGCCGGAATCGGCATCATGCCCCATTCCGGCATGCCGGGGCCGCCCACCGGCCCGCCATTCTTGAGCACGATGATGCTGTCGGCCGTGACCGGGAGGTCCTCATCATCGATACGTGCCTTGAGGTCGGCGATATTCTCGAACACATAGGCAGGCCCTTGATGGACATGCAGGCGAGGATCCGCCGCGGTCGGCTTGATGATGGCACCCTTCGGCGCCAGGCTGCCTGTCAGCACGGCAGTCCCGCCCGAGGCATTGACCGGACTGTCCAGCGGGAGAATGACTTCCGGGCGCCAGACCTTGGCACCCTCGATGTTGTCGCCCAGGGTACGGCCGGTCACGGTCATGGCGGAGAGTTTCAGCTCACTGCCGATGTTCGTCATCAAGGCCGGAAGCCCCCCGGCATAGAAGAAGTCTTCCATCAGATATTCGCCGGAAGGCTTGAGGTTCAGCACCAGCGGCACACGACGCGATATCTCGTTGAAGCGCTCCATCGGCAGCGTGATTCCGAGACGCCGCGCCATGGCCACGATGTGGATGATGGCGTTGGTTGATCCACCGATCGCCATATCGACGGCAATCGCGTTATCAAAGGATGCCTCACTCATCACATCGGTCGGCTTGAGGTCTTCCCAGACCATTTCCACCGCTCGCTTGCCGCTGGCGTAGCACATGCGGTTGTGATTGGCGTCCACCGCGGGAATGCTTGAGGCTCCCGGCAGGCTCATGCCCAGCGATTCGCCGATCGACATCAGTGTCGCGGCCGTGCCCATGGTCATGCAGGTGCCCGGAGAGCGGGCAATACCATTCTCGATCTCGCTCCAGTCACTCTGACTGACGTTGCCGATACGCCGTTCATCCCAGTACTTCCAGACATCCGTACCGCTCCCCAATACCTGCCCACGGTAATTGCCGCGCAGCATGGCGCCGGCCGGCACGTAGATGGTCGGCAGATTCATGGAGATCGCGCCCATGAGTACGCCTGGCGTGGTCTTGTCACACCCGCCCATGACCACGGCACCATCCACGGGGTAGCTGCGCAGCAGTTCCTCGACCTCCATGGCCAACATGTTGCGATACATCATGGCGCTGGGCTTCATCAATTGCTCACCCAGTGACATGGCAGGCAATTCGACAGCAAAGCCCCCCGCTGCCGTTATGCCACGCTTGATATCCTTGACCCGTTCAGGGAAGTGGGAATGGCAGGTATTGAGGTCATTCCAGGTATTGATGATCGCGATCACCGGCTTGCCGACGAACTCCTCTCCCCAATAGCCCATCTGCTTGACGCGGGAGCGATGCCCGAAAGAGCGCAGATCATCCTGCTTGAACCAGCGATTACTGCGCAGATCGTCGACCCCTTTCCTGTTCATCCCGTACTCCTTGCAACGTGATTGACCGAACAATGGCGTAGCAGAACCCGCACCGGCTGCCGCGAGGGCGACCCGTCATTGCGTCATTTCTGAATGAAGTGGCGTTGGCTATCTCAATGGAACAGCCGAATCATCACGCCAATTGACTGGCCCGCCGTGAGGGCAGAGACACCCAGTCACCATTGCGCCGACTAGAGTCGAGCGTGGTGGCGGCGAATTCGACACCGCGGACCCCGCTCCGGATGTCGGGGTACCAGAGGGCAAGCGGATCGACAGGGATGCCCTGCTGACTGGCCGTGATGTCTTCATGAAGATCGCTGTACAGCGAGGAAAAGGCTTCGCGATACCCCTCGGGATGTCCAAAGGCCACTCGCGAGATACGCGTGGAGGCATCATGCAGGCCGGCCGCTCCCTTGGAGAGCAGCACAGGGGCGCCATCGAGCCGTCGGAACAGGAGCTGATTGGGGGTTTCCTGGTGCCACTCAAGGCCGCCGAGACTGCCGAAGATCCGGAAGCTCAAGCCATGTTCCGCACCGGCCGCCGCCTGGGTAATCCACATCAGCCCGCGTGCACCATTGCCATAGCGCAACAATACGTTGGCGTTATCGTGCGCTTCGCGTCCGGCCACACTGGCGGTCACGTCGGCACTCAACTCACTTGTCTCAAGTCCGGAAACATACTCGAGCATATGAAAGGCGTGGGTCGCGATATCGTTGAGAATCATCGACTCTCCTGCGATGGCAGGATCCATGTGCCAGTCATGCCCCGCCTTCTCGGCATCCGTTAGGCTCGCCAGATGCCCCTGGACGTAATCACATTGCAGCTGACGAATCTCGCCCAGTTCCCCGTTCTCGATCATGGCGCGTGCCTGACGCACCATCGGATAGCCGGTATAGCCATAGGCCATGCAGAAGCGCAGACCTGCCCGCTCGGCGATCGCTTCAAGCTCGCGCGCCTGAGCCGCATCATTGACCAGCGGCTTTTCACACACGACATGAAAGCCCAGCTCCAGAGCCAATCTGGCCAGGGCAAAGTGACTGTCGTTGGGCGTGAGAATGGCGATGACCTCAGCCCCATCTTCGCGAGCGGCTTCCTCGCGCAGCAGTGACTCACCATCGCCATAACCACGTGCGATGTTGAGTTGCTCCGCCTGCTGGCGTGCGCGCTCAGGATTTGAGGACAGTGCCCCTGCCACGACGCGGTACCGCCCATCCATCTGTGCCGCTGCACGATGGACCTGACCGATGAAGGATTGAACGCCTCCCCCGATCATCCCCATGCGAAGCACCTTGGAGGCTAAAGTGCTCGATTGGTGTTCCGCTGTCTGCTGTGAGCATGAACGGTTATCGAATGAGGGCGGTGTCTGCTGAGTCATTGGGCGTCTCGGCTTCAGGCGTGAATGGCGTTATTGTTCTATCGCGTACCACAGGGGCTTTTCCTTGGCTTTGGTACGCTGAATATCAAGCAGCCTAGCGCAGCCAAACCGGCTTTGAAAATGTTTTCAAAGCCATTTAGACCAAGGGACGAGAAAGAACGAAAATCCACCGATGTGCCAACGAATCGCCAGTATTCCAGGCGGACTACCAGGAGAATGCTGCTCCGCCACCAGAGAAGATTTCACGAGAAAACTATCAAGCGTTCTGCAGTGCGCGTGTCAGTTGACGTGACGAGTCGACCCGCGTTGCGTGATCTGACACGGCATGATGACCCGGCTGGGCGCCATGCCACCTTGCTTGATGCGCGCGAACAACAACGACACCGTCTTGTTGACCATTTCCGTGAATGGCTGGCAGATCGTCGTCAGATCATAGGATTTGCTTGAGGCAAAGCGAATGTCATCCACCCCGACGATACCGATATCCTGTGGTATGCGGTGCGAGAACTCATGACGTATGGCGTCCATGCCGCCACATGCCATGATATCGTCAAAGTAGAAGATGCTATCAGGAATGACCTCCGCCTCCGCGAACAACTCACAGGTAGCTTCATAACCCGCATCGTAGCTGTGGCGATGCCCTTCCCCCACGCCATGCAAGGTCAGCCCGCGCTGCTCCAGCCGCTCGATGAAGCCACGCTTTCTATCCAGCGTGGCCTGCTCCTTGGTCGACGCCCCCACATAGGCCAGCCGACGATAACCGAGATCAATGAGATGATCTGCTGCCATGCGCCCCATCTCGACATCGTCACAGGTCACCACACAGGCGCCGGAATCTTCTCCATCACGCCCGAATATGGCCACAGGCGTATTCTGCTTCGCACAGGCCTCGACCAACTCCGGCGGCACCGATGCAGAAGTGACGATCAAGGCATCGACATGATATTCCATCACCAACGAGACAGCCTCCGAGATGCTTTTCTCGGTATTCACGTTGATCAACAAGGTGTGGCAGTTATGCCGCTGAATCGCAGCAGAAAATTCGCTGAGAATCGCCAGGTAGACAGGGTTCTCGAAATTGGTCACGAGAATCCCGATCAGGCTGGATTGCGACTTGATGCCTCGTGCCAGACGATTCGGCTTGTACCCCATTCGCTCGGCTACCGCCAGGATCCGGCTACGCATCTCGGGGGAGCTGCTGCCTTCAGGATTCATTGCCCGAGAGACCGCCGCAATCGAGACATTGGCCTCTCTGGCCACATCCGTGATGGTGACGCGCTTGGCGGCAGGTGCGCTGTCGGTTTTTTTCATGCTCTCTCCCTCATGAAGCACGGTGCGCAGGCACATCACGCATGCTGGGTATTCATTGGGCCTGACCATACCGCGGATCAAGATGACATGCAGCTGCATGAGACAAGCCACACTGTCGGCGCCAAGCCCAACGACAACGAAACCACATCGGCCAGCAGAAAGGGGCCATCGATCTCAGCGAAACATTGGCCCATGCCCTACCACCCCCGAGTCGTGATCGGTATCATCCCCAGCCCGTTCATCGCAGCCGAGGGAGGTCCCCATGCCGATCCTGCACAGCATCATTCACCGTATCGACAAGGGCAACAGCGAGACGCCGGCCCAGCTGGTGCCTGCCGCCACCACCCTGGCGGCATCCGATGCACTGGAGGATCTGGTGTCCGGGCTCAATGATGCCTACCACGGCAAGGCCAAGAACTGGGGCCGTTTCAATGAAGACGCGCCTGCTGCCTTCCCCACGGAACTGGCGGCCTTCCTCGCAGGTGATAGCGATTTCGCGAGCCTGACCCAGACGCTTGCCAGTCGTCTCATGCCGTTGATCGATGACAACCTCCCGACAGGCGGCCATCTGCTGGTGGTGGATCACCAACAGGGCGAGACGCGTTATCTGTTCATGGCGTTGCTGCATCATCGTGATGGCTTCGCGATCGACGAGACCCTTGCGGTGACACCTGCCCGTCAGCTCAACCTGACCCAGATGTCATTGGCCGCGCGACTGGACATCAGTCAGTGGCAAGGTAGTTCGACCTCTCACCCCTATCTGTCCTGGGCGCGCGATCGTGGACGCACCAAGCTCGCCGAGGCCTTCGCCGAAACGCTGGGCGCGCAGGAGCAGCGGGATGCCGGCCAGGAAACTCGCACCCTGCTCAAGGCGTTCAGCGACTATGTCGAGAAGGAAGACATGGCCGAGGAAGCCAGCCGGCAGAAAACCGACACCCTGGTCGATTACGCCACCGATCAGGCCAAGCTCGGCGAGCCGATCACGCTGGATCAGCTGTCAGAGCTGATCGATGAAGAGCACCCGCAAGCCTTCTACGACCACATTCGCAACAGTGACTATGGGCTGTCACCGGAAATCCCGCCGGACAAGAAGACGCTCAACCAGTTCAAGCGTTTCACCGGGCGCGCCGCGGGCGTCTCGATCAGCTTTGACTCGCACCTGCTGGGCGACTCGGTGGAATACGATGAAGCGAGTGACCGTCTGATCATCAAACAGGTCCCGACCGGCCTGCGTGATCAGCTCAAGCAGCGCTGAGCCATGCCAACTGGCAGCTGACGCGAACAGATGTGCGCTGACTCGCCAGCAGTGCATCACAACGACAAGGGCCCGCTGCTGATGCAGCGGGCCCTTGTCGCCTATCTCTGTCTTTCTGCGCTCTTCGTCCTTTTGCGCTCTCTGTCCTTTTCGCTTTCCAAGTGGCAATGACGGGTCACGCCACGCTCTTGAAGCGCCCCTGCACGATACGGTCAATCACCATGGCGCACAGCAGTATGGCGATACCTGCCAACAATCCTTGCCCCTTGGCGGCGTACTGCAGCGCCATCAGCACATCAGACCCCAAGCCCTCGGCACCGATCAGGGAGGCGATGACCACCATCGACAGGCACATCAGAATCGTCTGATTGACCCCGGTCATGATATTGGGCATCGCCAAGGGAATCTCGACATCGAGCAGCAGCTTGCGTCGCGTGCAGCCGAAGGCCAATGCTGCCTCCACGATGGTGGGTGGCACCTGGCGAATGCCCAATGCCGTCAGTCTGACGACCGGCGGCAGCCCGAAGATGATGGTCGCCATGATCCCCGGTGGCTTGCCAGTCCCGAAGAACGCGATGATGGGTATCAGATAGACGAAGGCAGGCATGGTCTGCATGAAGTCCAGCACGGGCTCCGTGACGGCATGTGCGTACCGGTTTTTGGCACACCAGATGCCAAGCGGGACACCGATGAGCACGCAGATCGTGGCGGCGGCCCCGAGCAGCGCTATCGTCGACATGCTCTTTTCCCAGAAGCCCAGGAATGCCAGATAGCCCAAGGCCGCTGCGGTGAAGATGGCGACTCTAGGGCCCGCCAGACGCCAGGCCATGACCAGCGTCAGGATCATGATTACCGGCCAGGGCGTATCGACCAGAATGACTTCAAGCGTGTCGAGCAGCAGGCTGATGCCGTTGGCGATGCCGTCAAAGACACTCCCGCCGTGAAGGGCGATGTAATCAAAGGCACCGTCGGTCCAGCTGGCCGTAGAGGAATAGATAGCCTGATTGCTGGGGAATGCCAGCAACCAGCTGACCGGCTTCTCAACCGTGTAGCGATAGAGCGTGACCGGGTATATCAGCACCAGGGCAAGCACCCCATAGAAGAGACTCAGCCAGCTGAAACCACTACGTTCCCGCTTGTTGACCCGCCAGCGGCAGTACTTCTTCTCATAGACAGGAATCGCGACCAGACCCTGTACGACCATGATCACCACCAGGGCGACCCCACCCCACAGCATCAACTCATTGCCACCGGAGGCTGAGGCATTGGCCGCCGTCATCATCCTTTCCGCGGCTTGCTGCAGGTTATCCGAGGCACGTTGCAGGGAGTCCGCGTTGGCCGCCCCCTCCTCAAGGGCCAGCCTGGCCTTCTCGGCCATTTCCTCTGACTTGGCCATCAAGCCAGTGGCGCGGGAGATCTGTTCTGCCCCAAGCTCCCCCCAGAGGCCCTTGCCGATCTGCACCATCGCCAACAGGCAGGCGATCGCACTCAACCAGAACATGCCCCAGAGATGTCGTGATGCAGCCCACAGTGGGCCAAAGACGGCAGCGGTGACATTGAAAGTCCACGCCATGCCGGTATGTGACTGCACCTTGTGGAATTGTGTCTCGTAGTACTTGCCGTTTCTGTCGGCAAAATTCTGAACCGAATGATCGGCTCCTGATACCGTCGATGGCTTCACGTTATCTTTCATCCTGTTGCCCTCCCCGGATACCCAACAGCAACCTGTCCTTGGTAATCATGCCGACCTCCTCGCCATCGCTCTGAGTGACGATTACGGGCAAGTCGCTGGAGGTGGATACCTCGATTAATGCTTCCAGAGACGTCTCTTGTGTGACACGTGGCGCTTGGCGCATCGCATCTGCATCACTGACCATCTCGACATCAATCTCCTGCATGATCGCGCTGGCCGAGATGAGTTTGAGGTTGGAGATATCCTTGACGAATTCACGTACGTAATCGTCTTCAGGATGCATGACGATCTGCTCAGGCGTTCCCACCTGCACCAGCTGACCATCCTTCATGATGGCGATCCGATCGCCGATACGGATCGCCTCATCCAGGTCGTGAGTGATAAAGATGGTGGTCTTCTTGAGCGTCTTGGTCAGTGATACGAATTGGTCCTGAAGCTCACGGCGAATCAAGGGATCCAGTGCACTGAATGGCTCATCCATCAACAACACTTCCGGGTCACTGGCCAACGCCCTTGCCAAGCCAACACGCTGCTGCATCCCTCCAGAAAGTTGAGACGGATAATAATCCTCATAGCCATCGAGATTGACGAGGAACAGGGCATGTTGGGAGATATCCCAACGCTTGGACTTGGGAATTCCCTGGACCTCGAGCGGAAAGGCGACGTTATCCAGCACACTGCGATGGGGAAGCAATGCCATGTGCTGAAAGACCATGCCAATATTCTTGGCGCGTATATCACGTAATTCATCGCGCGACAGTGTCGCCATGTCTTTGCCAAGCACCTCGATGGTGCCTGAGGTAGGTTCAATGAGCCGATTGAAGTGGCGAATCAAGGTCGACTTGCCACTGCCCGATAACCCCATGATGCAAAATATCTCACCGCGCTCGACGCTGAAGGAGACATCAGAGATCCCGACGACACAGTCGTATCTGTCTCTGACACTGGCTTTGTCCAGATCCTCTTCTTCAATGGCCTTCAAGACATCCGAAGGGTTTTGACCAAAGATTTTCCAGACACCCTCCAGGCGAATGACCGTTTCCTGCATGATGCGTACCCCTTGTCCTGTCGGCAGCGCCGTGACTCTAGCCAAGCCAGTGGGCGAATCCATGACTGATGCCCTCCCCTCATGGAAAGGCAGGAGTCGTCTCACTTGTCAGTCGATTGTCATGCATGGCGTCACTGCGCAAGCCATGACTCCACAAGATCCGCGTGGTCAGCCACCCATTCATGGGCGTAGGCCTCAGGGTCTTTCTTGTCGACGGTCAGGGCGTAACTCATGTCATTGATCTGTTCGAGATCCAGATTTACATGACTCAGAAGGTTCGCGGCAGCAGGTTGCTCGGACTCGAGTTTCTTGGCGTAATGGATATAAAGCGCGGCCTCCGGCCAGGCGCTGTCGGCATTGGACTTCTCCAGCCAATCAGGGTCATCAGTCGGCTGGATGATATGCCAGGTATCCGGGTTATGCGGGGGTTCCTCAAGATGGACCAGGTCATACATCTGGAACATCTGGTGCGGGCTATAACAGAAGAAGACGATCGGCTTGTCAGCCTTATCTGAGGCAGATAGCTCGGCGACGAACAAGGTTTCGTCCAGCTCGTAGAGCTTCATGGTTTGATCATAGCCATAGCTCTTGGCCTTGATTCTTTCGACCATGCTGGAGGCTGCAGCAGGAGGCCCCGCCCAGAACTCTCCGTAACCATCCCCGTCACGATCAAATAGCTTCGCCGTCTCGGGATTGGTCAGATCATAGATGGACGAGATGCCGTATTGCTCTGATACCTCTCGGGTCACACAGATACCCTGTGTTGCCTCCACTCCATTCATATCCTGAAGCACGGTGCCGCGCTCCTTGACGTACTTATCATGCAGACTCTGCTGATTGGGGAGCCACACCTCGGGATGAACGTCGATAGTGCCCTTGTCCATCGCCTCGAAGATGACGGCGTTGGTGCCATTCTGCAGCCCGACATCCAGACCGAGATAATCCTCCATCACGACTTTCAGAATGTGGCTGGTCGCCGCAGCGGTTGGCCAGTTGGGGACGCCCACGGTGACATCTGCAGCGTTTGCCAGGCCACTGGACAGGGAGAGTATCAATGTCGACGTGATATGTTTCATCGGTATCATCACTGCTTCCTTGTATTGTTGTTGTCTTGGTATGAGTGACTTACATGTTGGGATAGTTGGGCCCGCCGCCACCTTCCGGCACGACCCAGCGAATGTTCTGCGCCGGGTCCTTGATGTCGCATGTCTTGCAGTGAAGGCAGTTCTGCGCGTTGATCTGGAAGCGCTTGCCTGCCGTTTCCTGCACGACTTCGTATACACCAGCAGGGCAATAACGCTGCGCCGGTTCCTCATATCTGGGCAGGTTGACGCTGATCGGAATCGACGCATCCTGCAGTGTCAAATGACACGGCTGGTCTTCTGCATGCTGGGTATTGGAGAGGTACACCGAGGAGAGCTTGTCGAAACTGAGGACGCCATCGGGTTTGGGGTACTCGATAGCACGGCATTTTTCGGCGGGCTTCATCTGAGCGTGGTCTGGGGTATCATCCCGCAGACGAAATGGCAGTTTGCCTTGGAATAGATTCTGATCGAGGAAATTGAAGGCCCCGCCGAGCACTGGCCCCAGTTTGTGCAATGCCGGCCCAAAATTGCGACTGGCATACAACTCTTCGTGTACCCAGGACGCCTTGAAGCACTCGCGATACTCATGCAGCTCATTGCCGCCGCTATCGCCTTGTTGCAGCGCTTCAAAGACAGTCTCTGCCGCCAACAATCCCGACTTCATCGCGGTATGTGTGCCCTTGATCTTGGCGAAGTTCAGTGTGCCCGCGTTACAACCAATCAGTAGCCCGCCCGGGAAGGTCATCTTTGGCAAGGCGTTGTAGCCCCCCTTGCAGATGGCACGCGCCCCGTAGGAAACGCGCTTGCCTCCCGTCAGGTATTGCGCCAGCGCCGGGTGATGTTTGAGTCGTTGGAACTCATCGAAGGGACTGACATGCGGATTGGAGTAATTCAGATCGACGATCAAGCCGACAACCACTTGCTGCTTGTCGCCGTGATAGAGGAAGAAGCCACCTGAGGTGCCATCGCTCAACGGCCAGCCAGTGCCATGCACAACCAACCCCGGCTGATGGAGCTCCGGTGCGATATCCCACAGCTCCTTGATACCCAGACCGTAATGCTGACTGTCGGCTTCGGCGTCCAGCGAGAAATTCTGATAGAGCGACTTGCCCAGGTGGCCCCGGCAGCCTTCGGCAAACAGCGTATAGCGGGCGTGTAACTCTATCCCCTGCATATAGCTGTCGTTGGGCTGGCCATCTCGACTGACCCCCATGTCCCCGGTGGCGATACCCTTCACGGCACCATTGTCGTGATACAGCACCTCACTGGCGGCGAATCCGGGGAATATCTCGACCCCCAATGCCTCCGCCTGCCCTGCCAGCCAGCGACACAGGTTGCCGAGGCTGACGATGTAGTTGCCCTGGTTATGAAGTGTCTTAGGCACCAGCCAATCGGGAAACTGCAACGTGCGCTCCTGATTGGGCAGGTAAAGCACCTGGTCCTCAGCCACAGGCACACCAAGAGGGGCCCCGCGCGCCTCCCAATCCGGGAACAGCTCATCAAGAGCACGCGTTTCCAGAATGGCACCGGACAGGATATGGGCCCCGACCTCCGAGCCCTTCTCGACGACACACACTGTTAACTCTGTCTCGTTCGCTTGCGCCTGTTGCATCAGCCGACAGGCAGCCGATAGGCCCGATGGGCCTGCTCCGACGATGACGACATCGAATTCCATGGCTTCGCGATCATCTTGACTCATGAAGTCTTTCCTCCCCCGGTCACCGAGGTATGTGAACGCTGACGCGCCGCCGCCAGGGTATTGCGCATCAGGCATGCAACGGTCATCGGGCCGATCCCCCCGGGGACCGGCGTCAACCCGCCGGCCTTGCTGGCCGCTGCATCAAAATCAACATCCCCCACCAGGCGCTTCTCGCCCTTAGCGTTCTCGATGCGATTGATACCCACGTCAAGGACAGTGGCCCCCGGTTTGATGTGCTCGGCGCCGATCATTTCCGGTAACCCCACCGCGACGACGAGAATATCTGCCCGCCGACACTCCGCCACCATATCCCGACTACGCGAGTGCAGTGTGGTGACCGTGCAGTTGGCATTGAGCAGCAACTGACCGATGGGTTTGCCCACAATATTGGAGCGACCGACCACCACTGCCTTCATGCCAGATAGATCGCCAAGGCGATCTTGCAACAGCAATAGACACCCCAGTGGCGTGCAGGGCACCATGCCCGGCTCGCCAGCACTCAGGCGGCCTACATTGATGGGATGGAATCCATCGACGTCCTTGGCAGGATCGATTGCCTCGATGACAGCGCTTTCATTGATGTGCTCAGGCAACGGCAGTTGTACGAGAATGCCATCCACACTGTCGTCTTCATTGAGCAGTGCGATCAGTGACAGTAGTTGCGCCTCGGTCGTCTCACTCCCCAGTAGATGCTGGAATGAGGCGATGCCGACCTCTTCGGCCTGACGCATCTTGGTACGAACGTACACCTGACTGGCGGGATCACTACCCACCAACACCACCGCAAGCCCCGGCTGTTGCCCGGTGTCGGCCACGAAGGAGGCGACCTCTTCGGCCACTTCGCCTCGCAGCCGCTTGGCGAAGGCCTTGCCATCGATCACGATGCTGCACGTCTCTTCGATTGCCTGGGAGGCACTCAGCTGATTCATTGCTTAACTCCTCTGCATCAGAACACGACAGTTCTCAACCCATTCTGGAAGACACGATGCGAGACGTGATATTTGACAGCGCGCGCCAGCGCCTGCGCTTCCATGTCACGCCCGACCTGGGTGAGATGCTTCGGATCATGGGCATGGTCGACCCGCTCGACCATCTGCTCGATGATGGGACCTTCGTCCAGGTCTCCCGTCACATAATGTGCGGTAGCTCCGATCAGCTTCACACCACGATCGTAGGCCTGGTAATACGGCTTAGCCCCTTTGAAGCCGGGCAGGAAGGAGTGGTGAATATTGATGCAGCGCCCTTCCAGCTCCTTACTTAGCGTGTCGGAGAGAATCTGCATGTAACGTGCGAGGACGACCAATTCCGTATCAGTGCCACGGACGATTTCCAGCAGGCGCGATTCTTGTTGCGGCTTGGTCTCCTTGGTCACTGGCAGATGAATGAATTCGATGCCTTCGCGCTCAGCCATCTCCCGCAGGTCTTCGTGATTGGACACGATGGCCGTGATGTCGATCATGAGTTCGCCGGTCGCACGGCGATACAGCAAGTCACGCAGACAGTGATCATATTTGGACACCATGATCAGCACCTTGGCGCGTTCCGAGGCATCATGGATTTCCCACTCCATGTCGAAACTCATGGCAGTGACTTCAAAGGCCGCCTTCAACTGGTCGACCGTGAAGGTGCGATCCCCTTCAAAGACAAACTCGATGGTCGAGAAGAAGCGACCGGTTTCCTGGTCATCGAATTGATGCAGTTCCTTGATGAAGCAACCACGGTCGGACATGAAGTTGCCCAGTGCCGCCACGATGCCGACACGCCCTGGGCAGGAGACTTTTAGGATGTAGGAATTCTTGTTTTTCATGATTGTTGTTTTTACGCTCCTTGGTCGGGCTCTTAGAGAGCGGAATCGAATTGCGGCATGACCTCGAAGAGATCACCTACGATGCCGTAGTCAGCGACCTGGAAGATCGGGGCATCCGGATCCTTGTTGACGGCCACGATGACCTTGGCGTCTTTCATGCCTGCCAGGTGCTGAATGGCGCCGGAGATGCCTACAGCAATGTAAAGCTCAGGTGCGACCACCTTGCCGGTCTGGCCAACCTGGTAGTCGTTGGGAACGAAGCCGGCGTCCACTGCAGCACGCGAGGCCCCCACGGCAGCCCCCATCTTGTTGGCCACGCTATCGAGCATTGCGAAGTTCTCACCGTTCCCCATGCCGCGCCCGCCTGAAATGACCACACGGGCGGTGGCGAGCTCCGGGCCCTCGGATTGTGGCGCGGAGCGCCCCATGACCCGGGCTTTCTCTTGCGGTGACGGCGCCGGCAATGCCACACACTCTGCGCTGCCCTCCATTTCACTGAAGGCCTCGAACTTGGTGCTGCGTACGGTAATGACCTTGGTCGCCTCCTGGCTGCGATAGGTCGCCAGCACGTTTCCGGCATAGATGGGACGCTCGAAGGTATTGGCGTCCACTACTGCACTGATGTCGGAGAGTTGCGCGACATCGAGCAGCGCCGCCACTCGCGGCATCAGGTTCTTGCCGAAGCTGTTGGCTGGGGCCAGCATGTGTGTGCAGCCCTCTGCACACCCCTTGACGATCGGTGCCATATCTTCTGCTGCCGGCAGCGCGAATTGTGCAGCGTCTACCGTCATTACCTGACGAACTCCACTGAACCGAGCGGCCGCCTGGGTGACTGCCTCACAGTCATGCCCCATAATCAGCAGGTCGATATCACTGCCTAGCTGATGTGCCGCCGTCAGTGTATTGAGAGTGGCCGAGGCAATTTCACGATTATCGTGATCCACGATGACAAGAATCGACATGACGCACTCCTTAAATGACGGTGGCTTCGTTTTTGAGTTTTTCCACGAGTTCGCCGGCCGAATTGACCAACACTCCCCCGGATTCGCGTGCCGGCATCTCGCTCATCGACACCAGCTCGAGTCGTGGCGTGAGGTCCACGCCCAGCTCACTGGCCTCCACGGTTTCCAGCGGCTTTTTCTTGGCTTTCATGATCGCCGGGAGTGAGGCATAACGCGGCTCATTCAGACGCAGGTCCACACTGACCACCGCCGGCAAGGACAACGCCAACGTTTCCAGGCCATTGTCGACCTCGCGCACGACTTCCAGCGCACCGTCCGTCGTGGTCAACGTCGAGGCGAAGGTGCCTTGCGGCCAGTCCATCATGGCGCCCAGCATCTGGGCGGTCTGATTGCAGTCATCATCGATGGCCTGCTTGCCCAGCATCACCAGGTCCACCCCTTCCCGCTCGACCAGCGCCTTGAAGACCTTGGCCACTGACAGCGACTCGGTACTCCCGTCGAAGGGCACATGAACGGCCCTGTCGGCCCCGACTGCCAGTGCCTGGCGCAGCGTTTCCTGGGACTTGTCCGGCCCGATGGAGACGACGATGACTTCCTCGGCGACGCCGGCTTCCTTCAGTGTGATGGCCTGTTCGACGGCCACCTCATCAAAGGGGTTGATGGCCATCTTGATGTTATCGAGATCCACCCCGGAGCCATCGGCCTTGACCCTGACTTGTACGTTGTGATCGATGACACGTTTGACACCTACCAGAATCTTCATGCGATCCCTCCACTACTAGCGTCGATTTGTATTGTTGTAAGCAACGGTGTGCGCGAGACGATGATTGTTTGAGAAACAGTGATTGAGAGACAACACCTCCCGACAGGGCCATGAAGGCCCGCCAGACAACGAGGACAGAGAGGTGCTCTCAACATTGCTCAACAACACGCTTCACGGCACTGCAATGTGATGGCTCAAAACCTCACGCAAACGTCATGATTTGAGCAACGCATTGTCGGGATCGAGCAATGGCCCCGCCACGACACGTGCCGCATGCTGCTCACCGATGATGTCGACATGCAGATCCGCGCCCCCTTCAGCGTGCTCCGGGTTCACGAAGCCCATGGCGATGTTCTTGTCGACCCGATAGCCGTAGCCAGCCGATGTCACGGTGCCGACCACCTTGCCATCGGCGTAGATGGAATCACCCGGGTGCGCGGCAGCATGCTGACAATCGACCACCAGAGTGACGAACTTGCGGCGCATCGGCTTGCCTTCCTTGGCCAGCAGCGCTTCCTTGCCCGGGAAGGTCGGCTTGTCCATCTTCACGAAGCGGCCCAGGTCACTCTCGAAGGGATCAAATTCGGTGATCAGATCGGCTTTCCAGTGGCGATAGCTCTTCTCGAGACGCATGGATTCCGTGGCCAGTGAGCCGAAGGGCTTCAGATCAAAGGCTTGTCCTGCTTCATCCAGCAGCTTGTAGGCCAGATAGAGTTGCTCGTTGGGGACGTGCAGCTCCCAACCCAGTTCCCCGCTGAAGCTCACCCGCAGCGCCATGGCCTCGGCATGACCGATATAGACCTTCTTGGCCGTCAGCCACGGGAATGCCTGGTTGCTCCAGTCGGTGCGAGGCGAGAGAGAGGCCAACAGATCACGTGACTTCGGCCCGCTCACGACCAGGATGGTGTGTGAATTGGTCATGGGGACCAGCTCGACACCACAATCCGGCAGGTGCGCTTTCAGCCATTCCATGTCGTGATATTCGGCGGCGGCGGCAGAGCCGTACCAGAAGCGATCATCGGCCAACTTGGCCAGCGTCGCCTCACCGGCGACATTGCCCTTGTCGGTCAGGAAGTAGCACAGCCCCACACGGCCGACTTTCTTCGGCACATTGCCGCACATCAGGCTATCCAGCCATTCTGCCGCCTTGGGCCCCTTGATCTCGTAGCGGTTGAAACCGCTGACTTCCATCAGGCCGACATTTTCATGCACCGCCCTGACCTCTTCGGCGACGATCTTGTCCACCTCGGTAAAGCGGAAGCTGTGCTTGAACTCGAAGTCCGGCGTCGGCTTGTAGAACAGTGCACGCTCCCAGCCATTGACGGTGCCGAACTCGGCCCCCTTCTCCTTCAACACGGAATACAACGGCGTGGTCTTGGCCAGACGTCCCGCGTCACGATGCTCATGCGGCATGTGGAAGCGGAATTCATTCTGATAGTCCTCGATCGCCTTCAGCGCGGTGAACTCGGTATTGGCATGACCGGTGAAGCGCGCCGGGTCCAGACACCAGGTGTCCCACTCGGATTCACCATGCACGATGAGTTCGGCCAGAATCTTGCCGTGACCGCCACCTTCACCCAGCCCGGCACGCAGGCCGATGATGGAATAGGCATTGGTCAGCCCCGGGGTCTTGCCGACCAGCGGGTTGCCATCGGCAGAATAGGTGATGGGGCCATTGATGATGCTGTGAATCCCGGTGCGCTCCAGACATGGCATGCGCTTGAAGACACGCTCCATGTTGTCCAGGCAGCGGTCCAGATCATCTGGGCACAGGGCATTGACGAAGTTGGGGTCGATACCGTCCATGCCCCAGGTCTTGCAGCGTTGTTCGTAGATACCGACCAGCAGACCTTTCTTCTCCTGACGGCTGTAGAAATCATCACGCGGGTCACGCAGCAACGGGACACGTTCCTCGCGGGCTTCCAGCTCGGGTAGCGACTCGGTCAGGAAATACATGTGCTCCATTGAGATAACGGGGTACTCGACACCTAGCATCTTGCCGACTTCGTTTACCCGGTACCCGCAAGCATTGACGATGATCTCGCAGGTGATATCGCCATTCTTGGTCTGGACGACCCACTCGCCATTGGGTTTCTGATAGACATTCTCCACTGGGTTGTGGCGATAGATCTCCGCCCCGGCTTTACGCGCCCCACGTGCCAGCGCCTGGGTCAGCTGGGCCGGATCAATATCGCCATCGAGTGGATCCCAAAGGCCGCCCAAGAGCTCTTCATCGGCCTCTAGCAGCGGGTGACGCTTGGCACACTCCTGAGCATCGATCAGCTCAAAGTCGACCCCCATGCCCTTGGCCAGGGAGATAAAGTGCTTATAGCCATCCATATGTTCCTGGGTCGACGCCAGGCGGATCCCCCCGGTGGCATGGTGGTAATTGATGGGGTGATCCGGGTCCTGGGACAGTTCCTTGTAGAGCTTGATGCTGTGACTCTTCAGTCCCACCATCGTCTGAACCGCGCCGAAATTGGTCACCTGTGCAGCAGAATGCCAGGTCGTCCCTGAGGTCAGTTCGTTGCGCTCCACCAGCACCACGTCTGTCCACCCTTCCTTGGTCAGGTGATACAGCGTGCTGCAACCGCCAATCCCACCGCCGATAACGACGACTTTTGCATGTGTCTTCATTGATATACCTCAGCTTGTTCTTATTGATAAAACATCAAACATTACCGGCACGAACGGGCTCATCTCAGCGTTGTACTTGTTCCTTGGGCGGTGTCTTTCGGCCGTGCATCACAATGAATGAAAGCGCTTTCATTTCTAGCAGTAGAATTCAGGGCTGACAAGGTACGCCTGCTCACTTTTTTGCCTCTAAGCAAATAGGTACCTTCCCACACCAGTCCAACGCGGAATCAACCTAGCTCGCTATTCAGTGGAAAAAACTGGCAAGGATTCGGTACAAAGCAATTGCTATCGCCTTCTGAAAGAAAGGCAGTCCTGAAAAAGGGTTGCAATCGCGAACTCATTGGCAGGCTGGTAACACGGGAGCATGAAAAAAATCACAGCCGTCCCCTCTTCGTGATCGCCCAAGGGGCCACGGGAAGGCACCAAGCGAAGGATCGCAATGCGACAGACGGTGTTGGCAGAAGAGAAATCAGAGGAAACGCGCACCAAGCGACAGGTGGCGAAACAGAAGGTGTGTCCAAGCAGCCAGCCATGCGCCATGGCCGGAGAATGACATCTCCCCTCATGGGCTGAGGGGTGAAATGAGGGACAGGATTCAGGAAGCCATTCGCGGGGCGGGCAAGCGCGACAATGGGGCGCGCAAGCGACAAATGACGTACTGCAGTGAATGGCCCTCTCGATCAGGAACGTGGGGGCGCACAGGAGTCGCGTACTACCAGCTCGACGTCCAGCAAGGCGGGAACCGGATGCGCCTTCTCCTTCAGTCGTGCGATCAGATATTCCGCAGCCAGTACCCCCATCCGACGTTGCGGTGTTCGCAACGTCGTCAGGGCCGGCGTCAGGTGCTCGGCCAGCCAGGTGTCATCAAAGCCGGTGATGGAGACCTCCCGCGGCACATCGATGCCCATGATTCTGCTTTCGAAGATCGCCCCGTAAGCAAAGGGGTCCGAGCCACAGATGATGGCGGTTGGCTTGCTGTCGCGTGACATCAGCTCCCGAAACCCCTGCTGGCCATGCTTCACGCCGAAGGGACTCTGTATAACAGACGTATCGGGCATGACGATTCCATGTTCAGCCAATGTCTCCCGTATCCCCCGCAAGCGGTGCTGCGCACGATCATTGCCTTCCAGCCGGCCAGAAATCATCGCGAAGTCGCGGTGCCCTAAGTCCAACAGGTACTGAGCCACCTTGCTGGCAGCATCGTGATTATCGAAGCCGATGCAGGGGTGTCGCAATGTCGTATCGATGGACCAGTTGATGACATAGGGGATGCCCTTCGCGTTGAGAAGGTCATAGATACCGTCATCCCGTGACAGGCCTACCAACAGTAATGCATCCACGCCATGCGCCACCATCTGGATGATCTGTTCACGCTCTTCCTCGACATCATAGCGAGACGACGCCGCCACCATGGTATAGCCGGAATTGGAAATATACTGATGAAACTCTTCGAGTGAGTGGCCGAAAAGTGTGTTATCCAATGACGGGACGATAGCGCCGATCATGCGTGACTTGTTGGATGCCAGGGCACGCGCCGCGGCATGTGGGACGTAGCCAGTCGTCGAAATCGACTTCTCTATCTTGAGCTTGGTGCGCTCACTGACGATATCTGGGTTATTGAGATACCGCGAAACCGTCGCCGGCGACACGCCCGCGTGTCTTGCCACATCGTCAAGTGTCACACTATTCATTCTGGACTTCGCCTTCTTGATATCCTGCCCTGTAAGACCAGCACTCCATGACCTGCCTAGTTGCTACTTACCATGTCACTTGCGATGAGGTAAATATTGGCATGTGCGGCAGCTCTTGATATTTCCGGGATATGACAATCGCGCATCACGTGACAACCCTATCAGATCACACCTTGCACGAGAAAAAATAAACCGTCTCTCCCCTGGCCCGATACATCATTGCCAGAGGTAAAAAAACCCGTTCGGCGTCAATCAGCATTCGTGGTTGACGTACTGATAGCCCACAGACTCTCTCCTTGCACCGCCAAGGGCCCGCTAAATTCTCAGCGGGCCCTTGAATCACCTCGACGCTCAGTATTCTCCAACCGGCTGAAGTGCTACTTGGCGAGAGTGAAGGATGTGCGAATACCTCGCTGCCACGGCGGGAAAATCGCTCAGCGCATCAACGCTTTGACGGGGAATTTCTTTCGATCATGCTGATGGTTATCAGCCAGGAAAAGTATATCCTTTACCAGGAAGAAGTTAGCGATCAAGATCGCCATCGGTCACTTTCCACACGCCGGGAGTCGTGAACAGAAAGCTCAGTGTCGTCAAGAATATGTCACTGGCCGCGAGACCAGAATAGAACGCTACCTTCCTGTACTTGAGACCAAGCAGAATACCGATAGCGACCAGGATCTCGGACAGGCCGACCAAGTTCGATACCGCTTGTACCGACATCACGTCATAGAGCCAACCCATGGCGAAATTGTTCTCGACCAGCGGCTGAATGAGGCCTGCTTCCGTGGGAGTGAATTTGTAGACTCCCAGCCATAGCAAGAACAACGCAACACCGAATACGCTAACGTAATAGCCGATACTGCTTGCTTGACTCCTTGCTGATTACTTTGCAGGCCTCATCCTCATTCCACTCATCTCGATTCACGAAACCTGTCGGCCTTAGCGTTCATCATGCTCCCCGGCAGTGATGTCTCCACGACCAAGCTTCCTGCATGACTGATGCAATGAGATACGGCAGTTCCCCGAGCGCGGATGCAAAGGAGGGTATTTTAGTTCTCTTCTCGGGAATGTCAGCCCCCGTATCGGACGCATCTGTCCCCGTGGCGGCCGCACCCTGCAACGCAATACATAGAACGCTACTCATGAACGAAAAACACCGCTCTGCAGGCTGCCAGAGCGGTATTGGTAGTGGTCAAAGCGTTATCTTACAGCCCTTCGAGAATCTCATTCATCTGGGCACGCACACTCTGCAAGCCATTGCCGGAGAGATACCAAAGCCCCGGGGATAGCACGGTGACACCAATATCCGCACCGCCAGCATCGGCCAGCGCGGACTTAAGCGCGTCAGCATCCATCGGGGTCTGGCCAATGGCAGCACTGCGATCAACCACATACAGAGCATCCGGCGCCATCTCGGCAATATTCGCTGGCGTCAGCGGGTAGAAAGTACGCGCACCACGGCTGACCGGCTCCACGGAGTCAGGCAGCGCCGGCTGATCGATCTGCAGCAGCTCAGTGACAATCGGCTCCTGGCGCAGAACATAACGACCGTCGTTATGGATCACGACCAACGCGTCAAGATCTTCCGCCAGCCCTTCACGCGCCGTCGCGATATCCGACTCGAGCGCTGCCAGCTTCTCACGTGCCTTTTCCTCAGCATGATACGGGGACGCCAAGCTCAGTACCTTGCCGCTCAGTGCTTCGAAGTAGCTGCCTTCTTCGAGAGTGACATCTCGCGTCTCCGCTACAGCCTTGAGCGCCTCAAGTGATCCAGATTGACGACCGGTGACCAGAATCAGGTCCGGCTCCAATCCCGCGATCACCTCGACATCAGGCTCCTTGAGCCCGCCGATATCTGCCCGACCTTCGACCAGGTGTGACACATAGGCGGGCGCAGACTGATGTGGTACCCCGACGAGGTGCTCGGCTAATCCCAGCTCATCCAGCGTATCGGCAGCACCCCAGTCCAAACTCACGACGGAAGGGCCATGCTCTCCCCCGGCGACTTCGTGTGCCTGGGCACCAATAGGTAAAGCAGCCAACAACAGAGTAGAGACAGACAAGGTGAGCCCAGCGACGTTCATCGACATTCCCTTTATTGAATAATAATTAATATCATTTATGTTTGCGATCCTAGCACGGCTATTTCCTCAAAATCATGCAACTGTGCGTTGCACAACCCGCAATTTACGAACGACTCCATGCCACCACCGAGGGTTGCGCATAACGCAACTCTGATAGCAAAGAAACACACCTAAACTAAAAAATACGAATGTTTATCATTTGTTTTCGTAAATACGAAAAAAAGATCGACACTGATGCGATGACGTCTGTCGTATTCCCTACCCGAAGTCGACGTCAACAGAGCACTCAGTGGCCCACAACCCTAAAAAACCTCGTGGCTCAATAACGACATAATCGCGACCTCAAGGATCCAGGAACATGACAGTCCCCGCACTCCCCTTTGCTCGATCGGCCTTGGCTATCGGTATTGCCGCCGCTTGCCTACCTGCTGGCGTACAGGCTGACGAATCCAGCCAGTTGGAACCTGTGGTGGTGACAGCTTCAGGCTACGAACAGGTGATCTCGGATGCCCCTGCCAGTATCTCGGTCATTACCGGCGAGCAGCTCAACAAGCAGTCGTACACGGACATCACAGATGCCATGGATAATGTGCCTGGCGTCTATGTCACGGGGGGCGGGAATTCTCAGGACATCAGTATTCGAGGGATGGACAACAGCTACACGCTTTACATGATCGATGGCCGCCCTCTGTCGGCTGGCCGCTCCGTCAATACCAATGGCAATGATGAAGGCAAGCAGATTGGCCTCCCCCCAATCTCGATGATCGAGCGAGTGGAAGTGATTCGCGGACCGATGTCATCGCTGTACGGCTCACAAGCCATGGGCGGCGTCATCAACATCATCACCAAGAAGGTGGCGGATGATTGGTCAGGGTCTGTCACGACAGAATATACCCACTCGCTCAACGACATCAGCAACGACGGGCAGCAGCTGAGTTTCTATACCAGCGGGCCGCTCATCGATGGCCTGCTCGGTCTGAAGGTCCACGGCAACTGGACCGGTTACGAAGAAAGCGATTACCAGGGCAGTGATGACAATGCCGAAAGCACGCCTGACAGCGATATTCTTCAAGGGGGGGCCGAATTCACGCTGACCCCAGATGAGGATAATGCGTTCACGCTCGGCTACACCGCATCCAAGAAGGAATATACCCACAATGCCGGCGTGAGCATTGCGGATGATTCCGACACCAGTCGCTATCGCTATGACAAGGACGTCTACACCCTCGGTCACAAGGGGAGTTACGGCAGCTTCCTCACAGACACCTATCTACAACACGACATTTCGGAAAACGTGCTGGATTCCGATGACGAAAAGCGTGAAGAAGTCACCACATTCAACAACCAGACCACATACTTCTGGGGCGATCATATGCTGACCTTCGGCGGTCAGTACAAATTCGAGCAGCTGACGGATGAAACCAATGGCTTGCTGGCCTCAAATGTCCCGGGGGCTGTTGATAACGTCGATCGCTGGATTGCCGCACTATTCGTCGAGATGGAATGGAGTCTGACCGAGGACCTCAACGTCACCACCGGCTTGCGCTACGACGATGACGAGCTGTTTGGCGGACATCTCTCGCCACGCGTCTATGCCAATTATCACCTTGATCCGCAATGGACGCTCAAGGGCGGGGTCTCCACGGGCTACAGCCAACCGAGTCTATCCGCTGCGACAGAGGGATTCGGTCGTCGGACCGGCCAAGGCAGTGCCATCATCATCGGCAACGAGGAGCTGGATCCGGAAACCAGCACCAACTACGAGCTGGGCACCGTCTTCCAGAACCAGTCTGGCACGCTCAGCGCCGGCGCCACCCTGTTCTACACCCAGTTCAAGGACAAGATCTCCGAAGACCGCCTCTGCCAGGGCCCGGATGAAGGTTTCTCCGATCCCGCCTTCCGCGAGTGCAGCTATGCCGGCACTGACTACTATTTCGTCAGCACCTACCGCAACATCGACGAAGCTGTCATGCAGGGCATCGAGCTGTCACTGGACTATGCCATCACGCCAAGCGTGAACCTTAGCTCCAGCTACACCTACACCGACTCCGAGCAGAAAAGTGGTGAATTCAAGGGCGAGCCCTTGAACAAGATCCCGGAACATATGCTCAACGTAGCGCTGGACTGGCAAGCCACTCACGACCTCAATCTGTGGGCACAGGGGAACTACCGTGGCGAAACCAGTGATTACCTGTCACGTACCAGCATGAGCGAAGGCACGCCGAGCTATACCTTCTTCGATGTAGGTGTCGTCTATGCCTTGAACGAGAACGCTCGCGTCAAGGCAGGCCTCTACAACATCGCTGACAAGGAAGTCACCAATGACACCTACGGCGTGGTGCTGGATGGCCGACGGTTGAACCTTGGGCTGACCATGGACTTCTGACCCTCGACCAGATCCACTCATGCTGACGCAACAAGGGGAGCCCAGGCTCCCCTTGTTGCGTTTCAGTTCATAACCTTAAAACAGGACGTCAGTCATGAGAGCTGGCGTCTTCATCAGCAGCTTCCATCAGGTCCACGAGACTCGCCGCTTCTTCCCTCCAACAACCATTCGCGGAAAGCTTGCACCTTGGCAAGCGTTTCAATTGCAACCTGCAGCTCCGAAGCGGAGTCATTCACCGATGATCCATGACGTATTACGAGTGGGTTACCTGGCAGTCGTTCTCAAGGATTGCTCGAACCTGTCCAGGAAGAGGTCGGCTTCCGAGCGTTCGATGCACAGTGGCGGGCGAATCTTCAAGGTACTGCCGGACTTGCCGGCCCCGCCGATCAACACGCCATTGCGCTTGAGGTCGTTGATCAACGCCGTGGTGCGCTGGGCGTCCGGCGCTCCGTCACGCGTCGGGTCACAGAGGTCCAGCCCCAGGAACAACCCGGCGCCCCGCACATCACTCACCTCCTCGAAACGTGCCTGGATGTCCTGCAGCTGTCGCTTGAAGTACTCGCCCTGACGCTCTGCATTGGCCATCAGGTCTTCCTCGGCGATCACGTCCAGCACCGCCGTGCCCGCCGCCACGGCGACCGGTGAGCCGCCGAAGGTATTGAAGTAGCCCACATCGGCGTTCAGGACCGCCAGCAACTCCTCGCGTGCCGCCAGCCCGGACATCGGGAAGCCGTTGCCCATCGGTTTGCCCATGGTCACCACATCCGGCGTCACGCCGTGGCGCGAGAAGCCCCACATCTCCTGCCCCGTGCGCCCGAAGCCGGGCTGGACCTCATCGGAGATGAACAGGCCGCCACGGGACTGCAGGAGTTCGACCGCGGGCTTCAGGAAACCTGCGGGGTCTGCATAGATGCCATCGCTCGAGAAGATGGAGTCGACCAGCAGCGCCGCGCATCCATGCCCCCTCGCCTCCAGCTGTTCGATGCCGTACCGCACCTGCTCGGCGAACCAGGCGGCCGGGTCTGCCTGCTCACTCATCCGGGAGATCGGCAGGATATGCACATGATCCGGCGGTGTTCCCTGCTTGTAGGAAGACGGTGAGACTTCCGTCACGGCGGCCGTGTTGCCGTGGTAGGCCGCCTCGGTGACGATGATCCCCTGCCGGCCCGTCCAGCCACGCGCCAGCCTCAGCGCCATGTCGTTGCTTTCACTGCCGGTACACATCATCACCAGTCGATTGAGCGCGCGCGGCAGCGTGTCCAGCAGGCGCTCGGCATAGCGATGGATGCCTTCGTGCAGATAGCGGTTGTGCACGTTGAGGGTCCCCATCTGTTCAGCGACCGCCTGGACCACGCGAGGATGGCAGTGGCCGATGGACGGCACATTGTTGTAGACATCCAGGTAGCGCTTGCCTTGATCATCGAACAACCAGACCCGCTCGCCCCGGACGATGTGCAGCGGCTCCTCATAGAAGAGCATGGACGTCGGCCCTACCGTTTCCAGCCGCTTGCGTACCAGGGCGCCGATTCGCGCATCTGCCTTGTCGATATGCGCCATGCTGAAGGCGTTCTGATCCAGAATCCCGCGTACCTTTTCCATCACGCCATCCTCACCTTGTCATTGATTGTCCGATCTGTACCTGTCCGAACAGTGCTTGTCCGAACAGTACTGGTCCGATCAACATCCGCCTGATCGTCGTGTTCCTGCATGCCCAGTGTCTGCACGACACCTTGCTGTCCCTCTCGTGACTGGCCCCCTCGTTGCTGAACATAGCGCCGCGCCATGATGGCCGTATCCCGGCTGAAACCATCACTCAATGTCTTGCCTTCCTTGCTTTCCTGATGCGTGGCCAGCCAGGCACACAGCAGAATGCGACGCAGCATGATGAAGGTATCCAGCATTGCCTCATCTGCCGACGTGAACTCGGCCACCGAGCGGTACCCCTTGATCCAGGCATCGCGCAGCTGCGGGACGCACGGATCCGTCTCGTGGAAGCTGATCGCGGCAGCAAAGTCGTAGGCATACCAGCAGAAGCCGCAGTCATCGAAGTCGATGATCGCCATGCTGTCCCGTGATACCAGCAGGTTGGTCAAGCGCAGGTCGGCATGGACCAGCCCGAACTGCTCTGGTGCCGTGCCATAAAGCGCGATTTCCGACTTGAGATAGGGGATGGCAGCATTGATGGCCTGGGCCTCTTCCAGCGTCATGCGCGGCGCATTTCGCCAATCGCCCCACAGCCCACGGGGTGAGATCATGCTTTCCATGTCCCAGCGCTTGCGCACGAAGCCTTCCGGCGGCTGCCAGCGACGGCTGTGTTCGTGCAGCGTGGCAGTCATCGCGCCCAGCCGTTCGAACCACTGCGGCAGACCCTCGTCGATATCCGGCTCACTGCCGATCACATGCTCGAAGGCCACCACATACAAGGATTGCCCGCCGGCGGAGATGCTCAGCACAGGGCTGCCTGTCGTGGTCATGACCGGGGCCGGCGTATTGATCCGTGCCGTCGTGCGCAGGTCATCGATCCAGGCCAGCTCGGACTCGATCTCCTCCCGGCAGTGATAGTCCGGGCGGTGGACCCGAATGATGATCCTGCGCCCCTCCTCGTCGTCCTCGGCCAGAAAGGTCGCGTTCTCTGACATGGTCAGCAGCGAGATCCGCGATGTTTCCGCCATGTGCCATTTTTCCAGGCAAGTGACCAACTCGTGTCTTGTTTGATTTATCAGAGCTTCCGTATACATCTCACCACCTCGCTGACATGGGAAGACCGGGGATCTTGCGGTCTCGGTGTCACACTTCGTCTGCGGTCAGAAGCCAGTGGCCAATCTCACGACCCACGATCTGGCTCACGGCATGACTCTGTGCGCGAAAGTTGCATGACTCAGACTAACGACAGCGCGAGGTGATGCGTTATCAGCATCCGGCAAAGCTGAAAATACCAACAATAACAATGAGTTGATTGATCAATGCACGAAGATGTATCACGAACGGACGATAGTGATGCCACCTGGCGGCACGGGATTTTCGAGCATGCACCAGGCAAGTGCACACGGGAGGCATGGGACGTCAATGAACAGGCGCACAACCTGACCGACTGGTCGCAACACTATGATCAGTACGGTCAGGGCGCCTTCTATGGGCGTATCGATGAACTCCATCTGCCGGGAATGCAGGTATTCAAGGAATACACCAGCCAGGCATTGGACCAGCAATGTCATGTCTGGCCGGATTCGCTGTGGATCGGTATTCCCGCCGAGCGACAGCCCTGCCGGATCAATGGCTACGCGCTTGAGAAAGGCGACATCATGTGTCAGCCGGGTGGGCAGGATTTCGCGCTGACCACGCCCGATACCTTCGCGATCCATTGTCTCGTGTTGCGGCGTGACTGGCTGCTCGAGGTCGCAGGGGAGTCGGCACTGACGCTATTGGAAGGGGATCCGCAGCACACGATGCGACTCGGGGTGACGCAAGGGACTCGCCGCGCGGTCACCTTCCTGATGGACCGCCTGATCAAGCGACAGGGGCCGGGATTCGAGGTTCAGGTGCATCAGGGCATCCTGTCACTGGCTGTTGCCGCCATTCTTGAGGAATGGACACCTCTCACCGACCGCTACCCCAGCTATCACCATCGACGGCAGGTAGTGGAGCGCGTACGCGAGCATGTAAGCCGAGGGGAGCCTGCACCGGTCAGCATCGAGAGTCTCTGTCGTATCGCCCACGTCAGTCAGCGGACACTGCACAACAGCTTCACCAGCATCCTCGGTCTCAGTCCGATGCAGTTCATCCGCTTCAACCGACTCAATCAAGTACGGCGGCGGCTTTGCGATCCCCTGTCAACGAGCACGATCGGTCAGGTCGCCAGCGACTGGGGGTTCTATCATCTGGGCCAGTTTGCCCGGGACTATCGCCGTCTGTTCGGTGAGAGTCCCTCGAGTACCCAGGCGCGTTATCGGGCAGGATGAGGTGTGCGATGGCTACCCCGATACTGCCCAAGCTGCAAGCCGAGGGGGCCTGCCCACTCGACCACGTCAACTGAACACTCAGCTGACCTCTTCCAGCAACCATTCCCGGAATGCCTGCTCGTTGATGTCATTGGCTAATGACCCGCCAGGTAGACTTGCTTGATCACAGAGCCCTCACGACCCTGACGTCGAGGGTATTCGGCAACTGAGCCCGGCTTCTTCCAGCAACCATTCACGGAATGCCTGTACCTTGGCCACGTGGGTGACCTCGGGTCGATGGATCACGTAATACGCCAGGGAGGAGGCACACATCACTCCATCAAACAGTCTGATCAAACGCCCCGACACAAGATCATCGTGAACCATGACTCCACGCGCCAGCGCAATGCCCTGACCATCGATCGCGGCCTGCAGCACTGCAGCAGAATTGTTGATCTGCAGACCGCGCGATGAATCAGCATCCGTGAGACCGGCTCTCCTGAACCAGCCGTTCCACGAGGGAAAACCGTCATGGCCTTCCATGGACAAGTCATGAATCAGTGTCTCATCCAACAGGGCTGCGGGCGTCTTCAAGCGCTCAGGGTCTCGCAGCAGCTGTGGCGAGCAGACGGGATAGACCTCTTCATGCATCAGCTCCTGTGCCACCACGCCCTTCCACTTGCCCGGCCCGTAGCGTACCCCGATATCCACCCGCTCCCGTGAGAAATCGACCGGCTTGTGGTTGGTATCCAGATGCACATCGATGTCAGGCCACGCCGCCTGAAAACGGTGCAGGCGTGGCAACAGCCATTTGGCGGCAAAGGCAGGACTGACTGTCACCGTCAGTACGCTACGCCGAGTGCCATCCTTGAGACGCTCCACCCCGAGTGACAACTTCTCGAATCCGGCGCGGATATCGGGTAGTGCCTGCTCTGCAAGCTCTGTCGGGATAAGGCGTGTCTTTCCGCTGTTGGCACGATGAAACAGCGAATCGCCGAGCCACTCCTCCAGCCCACGCACCAGCTGACCGACAGCGGCAGGCGTGACGTGTAACTCCTCTGCCGCAGCGGCAAAGCTCTTGTGGCGGGCGCTCGCTTCGAAGGCACGCAAGGCATTCAGATGGTTGGGCGATGTCATGGCGATAAAGTTTTTCTTTCCCTGATGCCTAGTTAATCTCGTTTGTTGAATGAGCAATCAGCTTCCAGAATACCCGCAATCACCGGTCGTGACACCTTGCCGGTATGTGTCCAGTCCTGCTCATGCCATGACGCTCGAGTGTGATGACCGCCAGACATTGAAAAAGGTTTTCTTCCCCTCTCGCCTACGTGGAGATGCTCTACATGCGCCTCAATGCCGACTTCTCACGACGTGCCAGCATCACACCCGATCACTACCAATGGGTTCCGTCCCCCGAGGGAGGCGTCGAACGCATGATGCTGGATCGTATCGGGAAGGAGAAGGCACGGGCCACCAGCCTGGTCCGATATGCACCAGACTCCCACTTTTCAGCGCATGAGCATCCACAAGGCGAAGAGATTCTCGTGCTGTCCGGCACCTTCACGGAAAATGGCTCGCACCACTTCCCTGCAGGCTGGTACCTGCGCAACCCGCCAGACTCGCGACACACCCCCAGCAGCACCGACGGCTGCGTGATCTTCGTCAAGCTGCGACAGATGCCGTCCGAGGAGCATGAGGCGGTACGCATCAACACGCGGGACCCGGCCAACTGGCATGAGCAGGATGGCCGCGAGGTCTGCCCACTGTATACCAGTGCCACCGAGCAGGTGAGTCTGCAGCGCCTGGCGCCACATACCGAGCTTCCGCTGATGACAAACACTGGCGGTGCCGAACTTCTTGTGTTGGAGGGCTGCCTGCACCCGGGGCACGGGTCCTGCCCTGCAGGCAGCTGGCTGCGCTTGCCAGCCAGCGAACCGCTGATGCTTTCCGCCGGTACACAGGGGGCGACCTTCTACCTCAAGACAGGGCATCTGGCCATTCAGGAGACGCCATGAGTCAGCACTCATCAAGAGTCATCATCATTGGTGCCGGACTCGCAGGCCTGTATGCGGCCTGGCTGCTGGAACGCCGAGGCATGCGGGACTACCTCGTGCTGGAGGCTCAGTCAGACCCGGGAGGAAGGATCGCGTCCCTGCTGCCAGCAGGCGTCGACACCGGTACGGGTCGGCGCCTGGACCTGGGGCCGACCTGGTTCTGGCCTGAGCATCAGCGCGAGATGGGACAGCTGATACAGACACTGGATCTGGAGTGCTTTGCACAACAAACGGCAGGCGACAGCCTCCTCGAGCGCGCCACGGACAAGAAACCTCTGCGCATCGCTGGCGTCAGGGATTCGCTGACCGCCATGCGTGTGGTGGGAGGAATGGAGGCGCTGATCGAGCGACTGCGTCGCGATATTCCCGCGAACAAGGTAATGACTGGGCAGATCGTCCGTCATCTCGAGCGCTTGCCAGACGGGATTGCGCTGAGCGCAGAGGATGGCAGCGGACATCGCATGAACCATGAGGTGGAGCAGGTCTTGTTGGCCGTTCCGCCACGTCAGGCACTCCAGCATATCCAATTCACGCCGGCACTCCCGAGCGCTCTGACAACACAGTGGCAGCAGACCGCGACCTGGATGGCTCCCCATGCCAAGTATCTCGCGGTCTACGATCGTCCTTTCTGGCGCGAGACCGGCTTGTCCGGTACCGCACGCAGCGCGCGTGGCCCGATGGTGGAGATTCACGATGCCAGTCCAATGGAAGGCTTAGGTGCACTCTTCGGATTCGTGGGGGTACCGGCTGGTTACCGACGTCAGATCACGCCGGAGGCATTACGTCAGCACTGCCGCGCACAGCTGGGTCGCCTGTTTGGCCCTCAGGCGGCCAGCCCCCAAAGCGATGCCCTCAAGGACTGGGCTACCTCACCCTTCATCGCGAGCTCGGCAGACCTGGAAGACGTGGCATCCCATGTCTCGGTACCGCCACCGGAAGCGAATGAGGGTCCTTGGCATCAACACCTGTACGGCATTGCCAGTGAATGGTCGCCGCAATTCCCGGGTCACCTCGCGGGCGCCATCGATGCTGCCACCCAAGGTGTCAACCGGATGCTGACCGCACGCAAGACAGAAGGCTGAGAGATAACCAGACACCCGCATCGACAGACATTGAGCACGACCCACTGACTTTTCCCCACTCGTCAGTTTGACGAAGACACACAAGGATCCCCATGACTACCGTATTTTCCCCCGAGACGCTGAACGCGCTATGGACCTGCTTCGTGATGGCCCTGGCGGCCAGCAGCATCGCGATCTCGATCACCCAAGGTGAGCTGTTCGCACCGTTGCGTCAGTACGCACAACGCTTTGGCCACATGATCAGCCACCTCTTCCAATGCTTCTTCTGCATCAGCCACTGGGTGGTCTTCGCTGGCATGGTGTTCTATCACCCGACCTTGACGAATAGCGGCTTCGTCCTGGTGGACTGGATCCTGGCCGGTTTCTTCACCTTGACGCTCTCCACCCTGGTGAGTGGCCTGCTGTTCAAGGTGCTGTTGACCGGCATGGCGAAGAAAGTACGCGACAAGGAAGTAAAGGAAATCTTCGCGGCCAAATGATCACCGGGTCATGCCCCTGACCACATCGCACCAACTGACTTGCTCAGCCAGGCAATCCATTTCAGGGCCCACACGTGGCGATGCTCCTGTTGCATCGCCCATCCCCGCATATTGCCACTCCCCACCATCATTGCCCCACCCTGCGACAGACACCACCACCACCACGTGCGTCCCGGGGCATGGCATTTTTCTAGACACAGAAGCCCCATGTCACAATCAAACTCCTTCCCGCAATCAGGCACCCCCCTATCCTCCTCCCCCTCCATGGCGGCAGGTCTTGAGACAAAACCACGTGTCACTCCCTGGCAAGACGGCGATGCCGTCCCTGCTGACCTGCTGGAAAGCATGCAAGCACGCCGCCCCAACCGAGAGCTGATCGGGATCGATCGCTATCTGCTCAAGAGTGTGCCCCTGGCCACGGGCTGGAATGGGCTGCTGGGCCGTGTTCGCAAGGACTTCACGCTCAGTCTGGAATATCGCGAGTTGATCATGTGTCGCGTGGCCGTGCTCAATCGGGCCGAGTTTGAATGGCAGGTACACCAACCCGCCTACCTGGAGGCCGGCGGCACACAGGAAAAATGTGACGCGCTGCGTGAGGAAGGCATGTCATCTCGTTTCAATGAAGAAGAACGTGCACTGCTGGCGTTGACGGATCAATCAACCCGCCAGGTGGAAGTCGATGGCGCCATCATCGAGACCCTCAAGACCCTGTTCGGTGAACAGCAGACTGTCGAAGCCGTCGCCACGGTTGCCGCCTACAACATGGTCTCTCGCTTCCTGGTGGCCTTGGCCATCTGAGGGGGCTGCTGACACAACATGTTCAACAAGCAGTGCTCGTCGTGTGAGGGGGCATCCCCGTAGTGAGAGGTGCTGCTGACCGGCATGGCGAGGGAAGTACGCGACAAGGAAGTGAAGGAAATCTTCGCGGCCAGATGACCTCAGTCATCTCAAGCCACTGGAAGTGACGTCCTTCTTCAGGCACGTCAACTCAGGCCCATCAACAACCGGTCAGCTGTGATAGATGTCGCCGGGCCTTTGGGGCACCTTCTGAAACCCAGTTCGAGTACTGATGAGCCGCTGATCCATTCACACCGCCTGAGTCGCTCGACACTCTGGATAGGCCGAGCATCCCCAGAACTGCTGGCCCTCGCGCGCACCGGCCTTGGCAGTGCGCAGCACCATCCGGCTGCCGCATTTCGGGCATTCACGTCTCGCCTGTAAATCATTGCGCTGCTTGAGATGCTGTACATGGGCACGCTGCGTCGCCCGAGTCGGTGCCAGACGCCCAGTCAGCAGCGCCTCATGCATGGCCTCGACCTGCGCCTCGCTGAAGACGGGGGTCTTGAACGACTGTACGAAGGGAACGAAGTCAGTGCCGCGCGTCACGTTGGACGGCATCTCACCTTTGAGCCTGGCGCTGCCAATGAAGATGATCACCGAATGCAGGTGCTCGAATGGCACGCCAAGCGTCGTCTCCAGCGCCTTGAGGTGTCGGTAGTTCTGACGTAGCGGATTCTGGAAGCTGAAGGACTGGCGAGGAAACTGCTGGGTCCAGTTCGCTTCGTGCTCACTGCCGAAGATCCAGCCTTTCATGTTCTTGGTTTCCAGCACGAAGCAGCCGAAACGCGATAGCAGCACATGATCGATCTGGGTGGTGCCGTTCGCGGTCTTGAGGGTGACATTGTGCAAGGCCCGATAACCCTGCTTGCCGAGTCGGCGCGCCATCCAGCGCACTCGCCACTCCCCAATGCGGCCTTTCATGCGGGGAGACTTGAGGTAACGGCTGACAAAGGACGCCAGCACGAGGCATAGCAGTACACTCATCACTGGCGCGATGTTCGAAGGGACAACCACTGTCTTGACTCCTGGTGCAGCCTGTACGGAAAGGAATCAAGCGGGGTGATTCGTCCAACCGGAGTACTGAGTCTGGATAAGGGAAAGGTATGGCTGCACCGCACCCGATGGCTGAGCGCGGTGCAGCAAACTGCAGGATTCTAACTATCTGACAAACGCCAAACCACTGTTCTCTATCGGTTTATCTCTGAAGCAGAGCACGGTGGGACCCTATGCGCCGACAAGAGAATCACGTTGGCCGCGAGTCATTCACCTGAATCACTCCATCTCTAACGTGACCTTGTCAGCATCGAACGCCAACCGCCCGGCGATCGCCTGCATATCCTCGATAGGCTGGTCGTAACTCCAAGCGATATCCGGAAGATCGGGCAAGGAGTAATAAGTGCTGTCGCCCTTGAAGGGACAATGGGTGACGGTGTGAGAGACCGAGAGCTTCGCCATCGCCACATCGGCGCGCGGCAAGTAGAGCCTCGGCGGATAGCCTTTCTCGCGCAATTCCAGCGCGTTGTCAGTGTCGGCGATCACTGTTTCACCGACCAGGATTCGCACCCGCAAGGATAGCGGGTGCAGCGTGATACGCGGTTCGGGGTGATCGGCCATGAACACTCCTTTTCGGGTTGGAAAATAGAAGCGGCAGATGAGAGCAGCAGATGAAGGTGCCTGGCGGCGCATCATGCAGGACGTCAGCCCATCATGCCCCACTGTCCCTGGCGAGCCGGAAACCGGAGAATGCCCAGCGCGCCTCAGGCGGGAAGAAGTTGCGATAGGTCGCGCGGATATGGTCGGCGGGCGTGGCACAACAGCCTCCACGAAGCACCATCTGACCGGACATGAACTTGCCGTTGTATTCGCCCAGGCTGCCCGGCAACTTGCGAAAGCCCGGATACGGACGATAGGCGCTACCCGTCCACTCCCAGACATCGCCGAACATCTGACTCGGCGTACCTTCGGCTTTCGCGGCCGCGACTGGCTGCAGGTGATCCTGATCGACGAAATTGCCCGAGAGAGGAACATCCTGGGCGACTGTCTCCCACTCGGCCTCGGTGGGCAGACGCGCGCCCGCCCACTGAGCATAGGCATCGGCCTCGAAGAAGCTGACATGGCAGACCGGCGCGTTCAGATCTACCGGCACCAGACCGCCCAAGGTGTAGTGATGCCAGACGCCGTCGCGCTCGACCCAGTAAAGCGGTGCCCGCCAACCTTCCGCCTTGACCGTCGCCCAGCCATCCGCCAGCCAGTGCTCGGGAGTGGCATATCCATCGTCCTGCATGAAGGCGAGAAACTCGCCGTTAGTCACTGGTCGATCCGCCATCTGGAACGCTTCGACGAACTGACGGTGGCGGCCCATCTCGTTGTCGTAGGCGAAGCCACCCTCGGATACATCATGGCCGATCTCGCGAATCCCGGCAGGATAGGCAATCCAGCCCAGCGGCGGCACCTCCTGCTCAGATGTCGGTGCCAAGCCAGGCGCCAGATCATCCCGATAGACCGGGCACAGCGGGTTCTGCGCCAGGATGTGCTTGATATCCATCAACAGCAGCTCCTGATGCTGCTGCTCATGCGGTAGGCCCAACTCCAGACGACGCAGAATCTCCGGCAGATGTTCCTGGGGTGGATTCTCCAGCAAGGCCTGCATGGCGCGATCGACGTGCGCGCGATAGCGATAGACGTCATCGACGGTCGGGCGCGAGATTGTGCCACGCTCGGCGCGCGGGAACGGCACACCATGGGTTTCGTAGTAGGAGTTGAAGAGATGATCGTAAGCGGGATCGAGCGTCTGATAGCCGGGCTGAAACGGCTTCAGGATGAAGGCCTCGAAGAACCAGCTGACATGGGCGATGTGCCACTTGGGCGGGCTGACATCCGCCATGCTCTGCACCATGTAGTCTTCCTTGTGCAGCGGTGCACAGATCGCCTCGGTAGCAGCTCGCACTCGCTGGTAGGTACGTAGCCACGTCTTCGCCTGCTCGAGGCCGTGAGTGTCGCTCAAGGGTTGCGGTGCATATGACATCGAGACGTCCTTTTGGGTGTTACAGATCCATTTCCGAGATACTGATGTCGGGAGGTCGTGGCCGGCTTTCAAGGGGCTGCCCCGTGCAGAGAGTTGCCCTGCACGCTGGCCAGTCGCGACATGGCCATGACAACACCCCTTCCTTCACTCGTATTTCTTCTGCCAGCTCTTCACGGCGATGCGCTCCTTGAGCAGTTCCAGCATATCGATCAGCACCTGCTCGGTGATCTGCTCAGTCCTTGGGTCAGTGCGCGCCCAAGCATCGAAACCACTCTCTGCCAGATGCCCCACCAGCGCCGAGAACTCCTTGGAGCGCAGGCCGACCAGCGCCTCATCGACAAGGTGACAGGCCAGATCCGACAGCGAACTTTCCAGCCCTTTCGTCAGCTGGGTGCCCATGGGCAGGCGCGAGACACGCTGGAGCTCCGGGCTCTCCGCAAGGGTACGACTGACCAGCCCCCGCACATAGCGCAGGGTATCGTCGCGGTTCTGGGTATAGATATCCCCTGCCATGGTCTCGAGTCGTAGGCTGATCTCCTGGATCAAGGCCTGCTTGCGAGGCTCCACCACACGCTCGATCACCGACGATGAGAGGTCATCGCTGTCGCGCAACTGCTGCTGCACGTTATCGAGCATGCGCAGGGAGATACGGTCCGTCAGCTCCTCCAGCAATATATCGAGATACTTGGCCGCCACGCCGTAGAGGTACCAGCGGCGAACATCGATCATGCCGAGGCGTTGCAGACGGAACAGCAGCGATATCACACGCAACACACGCAACAGACGGAAGCCGCTCAGCGGGATACACCCCAGCACGTCATACCAGTGCACGAAGGGATAGAAGAACCAGCGGTGATAGCGCCGCTCCGCAATGGCCACTGCCCACCCCGCCAGCACATCGAGCAGGAAGACGGCGACGAACGCCAGGTCGATGGAGAGGAAATTGGCGTGGATGTTCTGCTCATAGGCCGCATGCAACCCGGGTGTCACGGCCGCGAAAGCGGTGTTCAGCGGGGGAATCAGGAAGAGACTATCGAACAGCAGCAATGCCAGATTGGCGATCACGAGCACGATGATGAATAGATCCCACCACAGATGAATCCGCTCCCTGGCGGACGAGGGCGTGCGAGTGGCTGGCATGACAACTCCTGACGTATTTTCGTCCTGGGGTTTCGAGCACGACACTTTGAATGCGGTGCTCCTGGAGTACGGCGCGCCTGATAGCGGGTCCACCGAGAGCAGCGGCCTGGGCCGCCGAGAGGCGACTCATGATGCAGCGCCTGTGCGATCAGGATACTGATGGAGTCCCGTGGTGACCACGTGAGGCTTAAGGAAATAGGCGATCCACTCCTCTTGCCACTCCTCTTGCCACTCTTCTTGCCACTTTCCCCGAAAGATGACGTCCCGCGCTGAACAGAATGGGGGTCCAGGACACGCGGTCAATGGCGAGAGACATGCGATGACAAGGCATGCTCCTCGCGTCAGAACGCTCTATCATCGCAAGCACACTTCGTTGCCAATGGCCTTGCGGAATGATCACCTTCAAACAACTCGATGCAATTTACTGGGTGAGCGAACTCGGGGGCTTTGAAGCGGCCGCCAACAAGCTCCATACGACGCAGTCTGCAATATCCAAGCGGATTCAGGAGCTGGAAGAAACCTTTGGTGTGCCGCTATTTGATCGCAGCCGACGCTCGGCCCGCCTGACGGACAAGGGACTCGAGGTGCTGGCACTGGGCAAGGACCTGCTGGAGCGCCGCGATCATCTCGTCGAGCGCATCAGTGACGAGTCCGTCATCCAGAGTCAGTTTCGGATCGGCGTGACTGAATTGACCGGCATCACCTGGCTGCCACAGTTGATCGCGCGGATTCGAGAGCGCTTTCCCCGCCTCAGGATCGAGCCCTCGATCGAGCTCAGCAGTGAGCTTTACAGCAAGCTGGAACACGACCAACTGGACATGATCATCGTGCCCGATGTGTTTTCAGACGCGCGCTTCATCTCTCAGCCACTGAAAAGCGTGGAAAACGTCTGGATGGCAGCGCATGGCACTGTGCCGGAGGGCCGTACGATGACGCTCCAGGAGCTGACCGAACTCACGGTGCTGTCTCAAGGAAGTCACTCGGGCACGGGGTTGATCTGCGAGCGGTGGTTGTTGCAACACGGGGCGCGAATGCGAAATACGCTGGTCAGCAATTACCTGCTGGCGCAGGTCGGCCTGACCCTGTCGGGAGCGGGTATCAGTTACCTCCCCCGTCACTGCATGCAATTTCTGGTCGACCGCAAGATGCTGCAGATCTTGCCCACCCCCGAAAGCCTCCCGCTGGTGCAATACAGTGCATTCTATCGCGCCGACCGTCAGGCCGGATTGACGGCAACCATCGCGAAACTGGCTGAAAGCACCTGCAATTTCAATCAACTGTATTTCGATCGCCTGCCGACGACAGAATGACGAGGGGTCGGTGTCCATGTCTGCCTGAGCACAACCGCTGCGGCATTCCTTCCGATACAGAAAGCCCCCGACACGAGGTGTCGGGGGCCTGGATGACAGTGAAGCGAGCCGCGTGAGAGACAAGGACACACGGATTGTCAGGAGACTGATGCTGTCAGGGCGATGAACTGGCCATCACATGCCTCAATCCACACTCACTGCCGGTGTGGATGATGTGGGCGGTGTGGCAGGCGTCGTGGTGGGAGAAGCGACCTTTGCCGTCGAGAGCAGGTTTTCACTCTTGGCCACCAGCAATGCACCCACCACATCACCGGAAACATTGAGTGTGGTGTGCCCCATATCCACGATGCGATAAATGCCGGCGATCAGCCCGACCAGCTCGAACGGCAGATTCATCAATTGCAGGATCAGGGTGCCCATGACGATCCCGCCGCCGGGAATGCCCGGAGCTGCCATCGACAGGATGGTGCCGATGAAGATCACGTTGACCATCTGCGAGAAACTCAGCGAAAGGTCATAGAAGTCTGCCGCGAACACGACCAGCACGGACAGATACGCAGCGGCCCCCATCAGGTTGATCGTCGCGCCCAGCGGCAGCATGAACGAGCACAGCCATTCCGGCACACCGAGATCACGATGGGTGACCTTCATCGTCACGGGCAAGGTGGCATTGCTGCTGGTGGTCGACAGCGTCATGAGCCAGATAGGCACCATCTTGCGTATCAAGCGCGGATAGGAAATTCGCGTGAACAGGACCAGCAGAATGGAGACCACTGCCCATATCACCAGCAGAGCGGCATAGTCCGCGAGGATGAACTTGCCGATCTGTCCAAAGATATCAATGCCGTAGTTGGCGACGGCATACGCCATCAGGGCAAAGATACCGATAGGCGACGTCGCCATGACCATGTCCAGAATACGAAATGACACCGCAGCCCCCTCATCGAACAAGGCACGCAGTCGGGCGACACGCTCTCCCAGCATGACCATGGCCACCCCGACCAGAATGGTGAAGACGATCAATTGGATCACGTTGCCACTGGCCATCGCTGCCACGGGGTTGCTGGGAATCATCTGCAACAGGAATTGACCGATGTCCAGGCCGCTCGAGACCGCCTCTACCGGGGCACTCATCTGGACATCAAGCCCTTTGCCCGGCTGGATGATGGAGGCGACGACCAGTCCGATGATGCCCGCGATGAGGGTCATGCCGACATACACCAGCAATGTCTTGCCGCCCACACGCTTCAGCTGCTGCACGTCCCCCATGTTGGCGATACCACCCGCCACGGAGAAGAAGATGATCGGTACGATGAGCATCTTGATGGCATTGATGAACGCGTCGCCCAGTGGCTTGATCGCCATTGAGAAATCCTGAAACAGCAAGCCGCAGCTGATACCCAGCATGAAGCCGATGAAAATACGCACGGGTAACCCCCGTGAACCTCGCAAGGTAAGTGTCATGAGAACCTCATTATTGTCATTGTGAATTACGGGAGGTGAGTCTTGTTCGTTGCGACAAGGTTCACGTCAATGCCAGGCAGGCCTCGCGTAGACGCCGACAGCCTTCCTGGATGGCCTCATCCCCGATGGCAAAGGACAGCCGGACGTAGGGTGACAAGCCATAGGCTTCACCACTGACTGCCGCAACACCGGCATCGAGCCAGTACAGCACCACGTCACCATCACGCACGAGACGCTGGCCCTCTGGTGTCGTCTTCCCCAATAGCCCGCTGACATCGAGATAGACATAGAAGGCGCCATCGGGGGCAGTGCAATTGACGCCTGCTATCGATTGCAGTCCCTCGAGCATCAATTGACGACGCTGCGTGTAGCGTTCCGCCATGGCGCGCACAGGAGCCTGATCACCGATGAAAGCTGCAACTGCGCCGGCCTGACTGATCGAGCTGGGGCAAGTCGTGGTCTGGGAGATCAGTTTCACGATGGCCTGGATTAAGTCTCGAGGACCGGCACCGAAGCCGATCCGCCAGCCCGTCATGGCATACCCCTTGGAGGCGCCATTGACGATCAAGGTGCGCGACTTGAGGTCTGGCGCCACATTGATCAGCGAGAGATGGCGCGCCGGGGCGTAGACGAAATGCTCGTATATCTCGTCGGAGATGATGCCGACATGAGGATAATCACGCAGCACCTGAGCGAGCGCGAGCAGCTCCGATTCAGAGTACACGGCACCGGTCGGGTTGGACGGCGTATTGAGCACCAACCAGCGTGTCTTGTCGGTGATCGCCTCGATCAGCGCCTGAGGTGTCAACTTGAAGCCACTGGAGGCGTCGCAAGTGACGACACGCGGCACTCCCTCATTGAGCAATGCGATATCGGGATAGGACACCCAATACGGCGCTGGCACGATGACCTCATCGCCAGGATTCAGAGTCGCTGCCATCACGTGATAGAGGATGTGCTTGCCGCCGGCCCCCACGACAATCTCGTCGAAGTGATACTCCAATGCATTGTCCCGAGCGAGCTTCTCGACAATCGCCTGACGCAATGCAGGGGTTCCTTCTGACGGCGTGTAATGCGTATCGCCCTGCTTCATCGCGGTGACAGCGGCATCGATGATGTGGGCCGGCGTGTCGAAGTCAGGCTCACCGATGGTGAAGTTGATGATGTCCTTGCCCTCTGCACGCAGCGCTGCCACGCGATCATTGGCCTGGACACTGGGGGAAGGTTGAATGCGCTTGAGACGGTCGGCCAACAGGATCGCTGTCATGCGTGTGCTTCCCCGTATTCAAGGCCTTTGGAGATGAGTACCGCATCCAGCCAGTGCTGGTAATGCTGGCCGCTCGAGATTTCCTCCATGATGCCGGCCTCTTTCCGGAAACTGGCCTTGGCAGCCTCGATCAACGCGGGCGCCTCGGACTGAGCGAAGGTGACCAGCCCATCTTCATCTCCTACCACGATGTCGCCCGGATTCACGACCTGCCCGCCGACACAGACGGGAACATTGAGCGCACCCGGCCCATTCTTGTAAGGGCCACGATGAATGCTGCCGCGGCCATAGCAAGGGAAGCTATCTTCCGCGAATGCCTTGATGTCTCGAATGGCACCGTCCACCACCAATCCCACGCAACCGCGCTGCTGGGCGTAACACTTGATGAGCTCACCCACCAGCGCGTTGTCCAGATGGCCACTGCCGTCGATCACCAGCACATGTCCCGGACGTAACATCGTCAGCGCCTGGTAGATATACAGGTTGTCACCAGCGCGGCATTTGACGGTGAATGCGGTGCCGACCAATTTGGTGCCGTCGTGATAAGGCGTCAGGCCGCGAATACCACTCAGGCGATCCAGGTTATCGCTAAGGTGCGGCGTCACGATGCTACGCAGGGCCTCGATATGAGCGGGATCTGCCAGGGCGGGAATGCCGGAATCTACCGAAGACGCAATCATGATCTACTCCAATCTATGGGCTCCATTCGAGTATGCATCGAGAAAAAATCCAAAAAAGCGATTAATATTTATCTTGATAGATCACTTTTAGGCATCAGTCGTCTGCCTGCTTTTTCAGGAACCCATGAACAGGGCTGCGCGCTCGACGCTCACTGACAGGCACCACCGATAGCGCCCGAATCATCCCCGAGAGCCTCTACCTCACAACGATCAACGTGATAGCGTAATCTGCCCCATGACATTGGAGGGAGACACCCGGATGAAACCGACTCAAGCGATGACATACGCCGCCGTGATGAGCGCAGCACTCACCCTGGGCGGCTGCGCGGGCGCTCAATCCCCTGACGACAATCACGCGGTCGATGAGCCGCTGGAGAACACTTACTGGAAGCTGGTGACACTAGATGACCAGCCGACACCCGTGGTGGATGGCAAGCGTGAAGCCCATTTCGTCTTGCATGCCCCTGACGCTTCGACACAGAACTCGCGAGTGGCCGGTTCCACCGGCTGCAATCGCCTGATGGGTGAGTATCTACATGACGAGCACGAACTCAGCTTCGATCGTCTGGCCATCACGCGCATGGCATGCCCCGGTGAGGCTGGATCACTCGAACGCGCTTTCCTCGCGACACTCAATGATGTGTCGGGCTGGCAGATAGACGGCAAGACATTGACGCTGCTGGATGAACAAGGGGTATCGCGTGCCCGCCTGGAAGCCGTTCACCTTTACTGACTCCTATCGCCGGCCGCTTAGTGAAGGGTGAAGTTGGGCTGAATACTCTGCGCAACAGACACCACAACGCCGCCTCCCGTTGCCGGAAGGCGGCGTTGTGTAATGCCATCACCCCTTGCCGTCAGCCACTGAGCTCAACCTTGCTCTCTATGCTGACTCAATGCTGGCTCATTCCTGACTCACAGCGTGAAGCCACCATCGACGGCGATGGCCTGCCCTGTCACATGCTCGGCCTGGGCGAGGTAGACCACCAGCTGCCCCATGTCCTCAGGTGTCTGGGCGACTCCCTGGGGCAGCAGGCTCTTCTGCAGGCGCTCCCATGCAGCGGGCTCGCTTTCACCTTCTTCGCTCCAGCGTGCCGAGAGCCCGCTCTCGCCCCGCCACATGCCGGTGCCCACCACGCCTGGGCAGATCGCATTGACGGTGATGCCTTCCGCTGCGACTTCCTTGGCGACGGCGTTGGTAAAGCCGATAACGGCGAACTTCGAGGCACAGTAGTGCGACAAGTCAGGGAAGCCGACCTTGCCGGCCATCGAGGCCACGTTGATGATCCGCCCGACGCGGCGTGAGCGCATCACGGCGACCTCGGCCTGAGTGCATAGGAAGGTGCCTCGCGCATTGACGTTCATGACGCGGTCCCACTCCTCCACTGTCAGCGCATCGATGGAATGGATGCCGATGATGCCAGCATTGTTGACGGCGATATCAAGTGGGCCAAGTCCGGCTTCGGCCTCTTCGATCAAGCGCCGCACGGATGCCGCATCCGCGACATCGACCTGCAGCACCAGGCACCGTCTGCCCAGTGCCTCCACTTGCGCCGCTGTCTCACGAGCAATGGCGAGGTCCAAATCCGCCACCACCACGTCTGCCCCCGCCTTGGCCAATGCCAGCGCGATCCCCTGACCGATACCGCGCCCGCCCCCTGTCACCAGTGCAATCTTGTCGTTCAGTTGCATGAGTCGTCTCCTGAATCTCTCACTGAAATCTGCAAATGCTGCGCTGCTGCCATGACGCTGGCACACGGTCCAGCGCCACTGGCCTCAGCTCAGGTGGTGGACTTCCTGAAGGCCGTAGACCGGCGTCGGGATACCCTCGAGCCGCGCCTTGAGCTGCAGCGCCAGATACTGGGAGTAGTGGCGGGACTGGTGCAGGTTGCCGCCGTGGAACCATAACGCCTGCTGCTGGGTCGGCTTCCACATGTTGCGCAGCTCGCCCTCCCAGGGACCGGGATCCTTGAGCGTATCGGAGCCCATGCCCCAGCATTTGCCGACCTTGTCGGCGACCTCCTGCGAGATGATTCGCGCCGCCCAGCCATTCATCGAGCCGTAGCCGGTGGCATAGACGATCAGATCGGCGGGCAATTCCGAGCCATCGGTCAAGGTGACCGAGCGCGGATTGATGCGCTCGATGCCAACGCCACTGCGTAGCTTGATGTCACCCTTGGCGACCAGTTCACAGGCGCCCACATCGATGTAGTAGCCGGAGCCGCGGCGCAGGTATTTCAGGAACAGGCCCGAGTCGTCATCGCCGAAATCGAGCAGGAACCCCGCCGCCTCCAACCGGCGGTAGTAGTCGGCGTCGCGCTTACGGATCGCATCGAAGATCGGCCGCTGGAAGTCGGGCAGTATCCGATAGGGAATCGAGGCAAAGATCAGGTCCGCCTTGTGGTGGTCGATACCGCTCTGCACCGCCTGCTCGGAATAGAGCGGCCCCAGCGCCTCTTCCATCAGCGAGTTGGACTTCACCACATGCGTGGAGGAGCGTTGCAGCATGGTCACGTCTGCATCGTGCTCCCACAGCGCAGCGCAGATATCGTGAGCGGAATTGTTGGCGCCCACCACGACCACCTTCTTGCCACGATAGGCATCCGGCCCCGGGTGCTGGCTGGAGTGTTGCTGCTCACCTTCGAAGGTTTCAGCTCCCGGGAAGTGCGGCACATTGGGCATACCCGACATGCCTGTGGCCAGCACCAGCTGCTTGGGACGCAAGGTCACGGGCTTGCCGTCGCGTACCACCTCGACCACCCACTCGCCGCTCGCCTCATCGAACTGAGCACTCTCACAGGTCGTGGAGTTCCAGTAATTGAGCTCCATGATCTTGGTGTACATCTCCAGCCAGTCCGCGACCTTGTCCTTGGGCGCGAAGACCGGCCAGTTTGCCGGGAAGGGGATGTAAGGCATGTGGTCGTACCACACCGGATCATGCAGACACAGGGACTTGTAGCGATTGCGCCAGGCATCGCCCGCGCGCGGATTCTTGTCGATCACGATGGTCGGCACATCCATCTGTCTGAGCCTTGCGGCCAGCCCGATGCCGCCCTGACCACCACCGATGATCACGCAATACGGCTGGCGCTCGTAGCCCAGCTCAGCCTCTTCGCGCTGACGCGACTCAAGCCAGGTCTCACGCTGCTTGTTGGCACCATGCTCGGCGCCCTTGGGGCGTTGCATACCCAGCGGTTCGGGGAATTCCTTGAGTTCGCGCATGGCGGTCAACAGTGTCCAGCAGCGCCCTTCCTTCAGGCGCAACAAGCCCTTGCCGCGTGCATCGGCGGTCTCGAAGGTGAACCAGGCCTCGACGATGCCGCCTGCCTCACTGGCCTCACCATCCAGTTGCCAGTGAGAGGGAGCGACATGCTCGAGGGTCGCCGCGAGCATCGACTGGATCTCGTCCTTGCCCTCCGACGTCTTGAGATTCCAGGTGAAGGCGATCAAATCGCGCCAGTAGCATTCCTCGCCAAACAACGAGAGAACCCGGGCGATATCGCGCTGAGCCAGGGAGGACTCGAAATCATCGAGCCATTGCTGAGCGATCTGAGTTGGCGTGCGTGCGGTCATGGCGTCTCTCCGCGTGTTGTTGGATGTTGTAGTCACGCCTTCCATCCAAGGCATCAAGCATGCCAGCTTCGTCATGCACGACTGACAAAGCTCGTAAGCACCTGTCGTGAATGACAAATATTCGCCACTACCGCATCACCATCCTCTTCGTCTCGCTGGGCGTTTCACCTTCTTCGTGACAACTGTACGCCGTACGCCTGACACGTCGCGTTACACCTGTAACGCCCCGACCAAGGATGCAGGACAGGGTGATTGACGCTCCCGCCACACCGCATACGCTTGAAGGAGCACACGCCGCTTTCGCTATGGCCGCTATTGTGACAACCGCGATTGCCACTTTCACAAGAGCCATCACCACTTTCACAAGCGCCATAGCCACTACCAAAAGAGCCGTCCCGAGACGGCCAGCGCCGAGGCAGCCATGATCCGCCAACTCGAAACGATGCAGCCCGACAAGCGGCAGCATATCCGGACCCTGATGCAACTGGGCGAAGGACGCGACGTCTTCCCCGAGACGCAGCGCGACGTCATCCGTCGTTCCTGGCAGCGCTGTCTGGAGGAATATCAGCTCGACCCCAGCCGCCCTCGCCCCGTCCGCGTTCTCACCCAGCAGGCGCTGCGCGATCATCAGGAATCGGCGGATGAGCTGCTGCACGTGGCGCGTGCCGGGGTGGAGCGGCTCTATAGTCAGATCGCACAACATGGCTATGCGCTGATCCTCACCGATCAACGCGGTATTGCGGTGGATTTCCGGGGCCAACGTGATCAATTGAGTGAGCTGCGGCGCGCGGGCCTCTATCTCGGCTCGGACTGGAACGAGCGCTATGCCGGCACCTCGGCGGCGGGCACCTGTCTGCACGATGGCGCAGCCGTCACCTGCCATCAGCGTGAGCACTTCGATGCTACCCACATCGACCTGACCTGCACCGCAGCCCCCATCACCGATCCCCAGGGGCGTGTGATCGCCGCCCTCGACATCTCGGCGCTGAAGTCGCCCCGCCCGCAGGAGAGCCAGACCTTTGCGCTCTCCCTCGTCACCCTGCATGCCCGCATGATCGAGGATGCGTACTTCCTGCATCGCTATCGGGATTGCCTGATCCTGCGCTTCGACACGGCACGGGAATTCGTGCACCTGAATGGTCGGGGCCTGTTTGCCATTCAGGAAGATGGCAAGGTGATCGCCGCCAATCACGAGGGCCGACGCCTGATAGATGCGCATCTTGAACGCTGGCCACCGTGGACGGTCTCCACCCTGCCCGCCGTCACGCAACTGTTCGATGGAGAGCTTAATGAGCTGCTGAGCATCCCGCACGCCAACCGGGATCAGATTCGTGCATTCCGCCTGCGGGCGGACGATGCCACCGTCTTCGTGACCCTGATCGAGCCGCGCGGCTATCCGGTGAAGGCTATCCCCACCGTCAGCCAGCAGGATGACCCGGTGCCCGAGCTGGACCAGCTCGCGGGAGATGACCCTTCCATGCACCGGCTGCTCAAGCTGGCGCGCCGAATGCGCCATGAAAACGTGAGCATCCTGATTCGTGGCGAGACGGGGACCGGCAAGGAAGTGTTGGCGCGGGCGCTGCATGACAGCGGACCACGCGCCAAGGCACCCTTCGTGGCGGTGAACTGCGCCGCCATTCCGGAATCGCTGATTGAAAGTGAACTCTTCGGCTATCTGCCGGGCGCCTTCACGGGAGGAAGGCCCAAGGGCATGCGTGGCCTGATCCAACAGGCCGACGGCGGCACGCTGTTTCTGGATGAGATCGGTGACATGCCGCTGCCGCTCCAGTCGCGCCTGCTGCGCGTGCTCGCCGAGCGAGAGGTGTCACCACTGGGGGCCGAGACACCCATCAAGGTGGATATTCGCGTCATCACTGCCACCCATCGTGATGTCACGGAGCTGATCGCCAGCGGGCAATTCCGCGAAGACCTCTACTACCGACTCAACGGCGCCGAACTCCTGTTACCCGCACTGCGCGAACGTGCCGATCGTCACTACCTCATTCGCAAGCTGCATGCGGAACTGCAAGCCGAACGTGAACAGTCACTCCACCTGCGCGCCGATACCATCAGTGCGCTGCTGAGTCATCACTGGCCGGGCAACATACGCCAACTGCGCAATGCGATTGCCTTCGCGATGGCCACCGCGGAAGGCGATGAAATCACCCTGCATGATCTTCCGGAGATCTGCCAGGCCAACACCGGCAGTGCCTGCGGGACTACCAGCCCATTTGCCGCTTCCTCCCTCGTTGCATCCAGCGGTTCCTCAAGCACTGGCTCTCCAACGTTCACATCTGCGGAGGCTGGGACAGAGGCAGGCGAATTGCTCGAGCTGTTGCGCCACACGGACTGGAACATCAGCCAGGTTGCCCGCCAACTCGGCGTCTCGCGACCCACTATCTACCGCCGCATGCGCCGTCATGGCCTGGTCGCGCCTAATCATCAGCCGCTCGCCTCATGAACCAGCTGCATCTTCATGGCCGAGTGTGAAGAGCATGAAGAGTGCATGAGGATGTCGTGCTCTGAAGCGTCAGGTGCCTGCCACACCAGCTGGCCCGAGCGGAAGTTTGGGCTAGCTTGTGTTTTCCATTCTTTCCCCTCCTACCCCTCTTACCCACTCCTCACGTCAACGTCTCTGCGGCTCACATTGCGCACTTGCTGAGCCCGCCTCCTCCGCTCGTCTCGCCTGCTTTCTCAGCGGCAAACATGACGCTCGCCACCATCATGAATTTCACTCAACTTGAATATTAAAAAATCCAGTTTGTCTCATGAAGCCCTGAAATGGATACTCACCTGCATCAGATCGTTGATGAAGACTTCCCATGACGCTGCACTTCACAGCCAGCACATGGAACGTGATGGCGAGCAGCGTGCCTCTCCCGGCATGGATGCGTTCTCAGAGAGAGCAACCCGCTCACGAGACGCCTGAAAGATCACGGGAAGATGTCGACGACACAGTGAATTTTCTCTCTCAGGATCAGGGTGAACGCCATGAGCAACGAATTCGGTTTCAGCATCAACAGTCTGCGCTTCGACGAGAACTACGTTCCGGCGGAAAACACCCGCCTGACCACCAATTTCGCCAACCTGGCGCGGGGTGAGAGCCGTCAGCAGAACCTGCGCAACACGCTGAACATGATCAACAACCGATTCAATGCGCTGGCCAACTGGGACAACCCCAAGGGCGACCGTTACTCCGTCGAGCTGGACATCATCTCCGTCGAGCTGAATCTCGATGCCGCCCGTTCCGACAATGCCCTGCCGATCATCGAGATCCTGCAGACCACCATCGTCGACCACCTGACGAATCAGCGCATTGACGGCGTGACCGGCAACAACTTCTCGTCCTACGTGCGCGATTATGACTTCAGCGTGCGACTGCTGGAGCACAACAAGGGCAAGGACTCCTTCAGCGTGCCGGAGCAGTTCGGCGTACTGCACGGCAATCTGTTCCAGGCCTTCGTGGGTTCTGCTGCCTACAAGGAATGCTTCAAGAAGCCGCCGGTCATCTGCATCAGCGTCTCGACCACCAAGACCTATGAGCAGACCGAGAACGTGCACCCGATCCTCGGGGTGGAATATCGCCAGGATGATGATTCCCTGACCGATGAGTACTTCAACAAGATGGGCCTGAAGGTGCGCTACTTCATGCCGCCGGGCAGCGTTGCGCCGCTGGCCTTCTACCACACCGGCGACCTGCTCAACGATTACAGCAATCTGGAACTGATCAGCACCATCAGCACCATGGACACCTTCCAGAAGATCTATCGTCCTGAGGTCTACAACGCCAATTCCGTGGCCGGTAAATCCTATCAGGCGAGCCTGAAGCAGCAGGACCATTCACTGACGCGCATCGTGTACGACCGCGAAGAGCGCAGCCAGCTCGCCATCGAGCAGGGCAAGTTCGTGGAAGAGAGCTTCATCAAGCCCTACCAGAACCTGCTCGAGCAGTGGTCCGCCAACTGGTCCGCCAACCGATAAATTCATCATTGTTCAGCACATCAATCCGCAAACAGCGCGCGCTGATCGACGAACGACATTCGCTATCTGAACCATTCCAAGGACAAGGTTATTCATCATGACGAGATTACTCCCGACCTCCACCGCTGGCAGCCTGCCGAAACCGTCCTGGCTCGCCGAACCGGAGGCCCTCTGGTCCCCCTGGAAACTCGAAGGTGAGGCACTGGTCGCGGGCAAGCAGGATGCCCTGCGCGTCTCCCTGCAGGAACAGCAGCATGCCGGGATCGACATCGTCAGCGATGGCGAGCAATCGCGTCAGCACTTCGTCACCACCTTCATCGAGCACCTGAATGGTGTGGATTTCGAGAAGCGCGAAACCGTCAAGATCCGTGATCGCTACGAAGCCAGCGTGCCGTCCGTTGTCGGCCCGGTCTCCCGCCAGAAGCCGGTGTTCGTCGAAGATGCCAAGTTCCTGCGCTCGCAGACCGATCAACCGATCAAGTGGGCACTGCCGGGACCGATGACCATGGTCGACACCCTCTTCGATGGCCATTACAAGAGCCGCGAGAAGCTGGCGTGGGAATTCGCCAAGATCCTCAACGAGGAAGCCAAGGAACTTGAAGCGGCAGGCGTCGACATCATCCAGTTCGATGAACCGGCCTTCAACGTGTTCTTCGATGAAGTGAATGAATGGGGCATCGCCACGCTGGAGCGTGCGATCGAAGGCCTCAAGTGCGAGACCGCCGTCCACATCTGTTACGGCTACGGCATCAAGGCCAACACCGACTGGAAGAGCACCCTGGGCTCCGAATGGCGTCAGTACGAAGAAGCCTTCCCCAAGCTTCAGCAATCCAACATCGATATCGTCTCGCTGGAATGCCACAACTCCCACGTGCCGATGGAGCTGATCGAGCTGATCCGTGGCAAGAAGGTCATGGTCGGCGCCATCGATGTCGCCAACAACACCATCGAGACACCGGAAGAAGTCGCCGAGACCCTGCGCAAGGCGCTTAAGTTCGTGGATGCCGACAAGCTCTACCCCTGCACCAACTGCGGCATGGCTCCGCTCTCCCGTGAAGTCGCCCGCGGCAAGCTGCAAGCACTCAGCGCCGGCGCCGCCATCGTGCGCAAGGAACTCGAAGCACAGCGCTGATCGCTTGCCGAGACACTGAACTGGCCAATGCATAGAGCGGGCCCGGACACAGCACTGACAGATAGCGCCAGGCTAGTACCGACCCGAGTTGGCCCGACGATAGTGCTCAAGAGTGGAAGCCGCTGCGGCGGACACCGCCGCAAACAAAAATGGCCATCGTGAAGGATTCACGACGGCCATTTTTTCATCACTCTCACCCTTGTCACTCAAACTCTCAGTCCCACGATATCGCTGCAGCCCCTCCCCCACGGCTGATTGTTACCACCTCCCCTAATCTTGCAGGACCTGCCATGTCACTCTCCGATACTGAAACCAAAGCTGACACCACCATCGACCCCGCCAGTTTCCGTGAAGCCCTCGGCCACTTCGCCTCCGGCATCACCATCATCACCACCCAGGTCGACGACGAGCCGATCGGCTTCACCTGTCAGTCGTTCTACAGCGTCTCGATGAATCCGCCTCTGGTCTCCTTCAGCGTCAAGGCAAGCTCCTTCAGCTACCCGAAGATCCGCCAGGCAGAGCGCTTCGCCGTCAACATTCTCTCCAGCGAGCAGAGCCACGTCTCCAACCAGTTCGCCATGCGTGGCGCAGACAAATGGCAAGGCATCGACTGGCAACTCTCCCCCCTCGGTAACCCGGTGATCAATGACAGCCTACACTGGCTCGACTGCAAGATTCACGCTGAGTACCCGGCAGGTGATCACCTGATCGTGATCGGAGAAGTGAAAGGAATGAATCTGGATGTTGCGGGGACAGCGCGGCCGTTGTTGTATTTCAAGGGGACGTACGGGGGCTTGGCTGGGGGAGAATAAGACTGGAGAAAATTGGTCGGCTGCATCCTTTAGGATCAGACTAGGGGATTATTAGTTCGCTTTTAAAACAGTAAGTTACTGACACACAAGGAAAAGCAACCGTAATCGAGCGAAAGGTACAGTTCTTTGGAATCAGTAGGTTAGCGAAATTTGAGGATAGCATACGAAGCTGGTGTGTGTACCACTGGTGTACCGCTCACGAGCCTCCCTCTTTCGAACAGCATGCCTATGAGGGGCGCAAGATTGCTTCTCTCAAAGGCATGCTGAGCACTTAAAGCCAAAAGCGGGCATTTATCCGTAGCCTAATATAACGCTCAGCTTATAACGCTCATCTCGTGGGAATCTATTACTCATCATCGAATATACTTGGATTTTGCAGATCCTCTAGCGTGTTCTCCAGCACCAGTCGCCCCATCGCTGGCAGCCACTGCTCCCGGTCATCGAGCAGGTGTCGAGCAGTGGAAAACACCGCTGCGCGGTCAACCAGCGTCCCAAGCTCGGGGCTTCGGCCGAGCGCGACCGCAGCTCGACGATGCCGGACACCGCCGGCCGCAAGCACCTTCGCTGCCGCCGTCGGGACACCGAAACGCAGGTGCTCGGGAAAGTCGACGACGGCTTGTGCCAGTTCGCGATCGCCCGCCTCGAGTAGCTTCTTGAGTAGGCCGACGCCCTGTTCAACCGCGACCTGAAGTACGTAGCTAATTACCCTGGCGTGAACGCCTAGCATTTCGTCGATGTCAATGCCCGCTCGTCGTGCTAACTCGATCAACGGCTGGCCATCGATCCATCCTTCTAATACCCGAATGAACTCCGAGCGCACAGGCGGAACGCCTCGGTACAGCTCCTTGACCGCTTCAGCCATCTCTGGAAGGTCCCATGCCCATGTCAGCAGAACCTCAGCCAGTTCGGGATCCGTAGGGACCTCAATGTCATCCCACCGCTCCCGCATGGGCAGCAGCTTGGTCTCAACAGACTCAAGCATTCGCGCACTCGTTCCTGTTTCTCGGATCCAGACCAGTCGTCCAGCCTGCTTGATCTCGGCAACCCGTTGAGCGCGCAGCTCGAAGACCTGTTTCATAAAGTCGGTTGTGTCGGGCTCGGCCTGGCGAGCCGCAAAGGTCTGAATTGACAGATCCGCAGCGATCCGAACCAGTTCGTCCTCCCCAAGCTCCTCTGCGGCGAGATCGATGAGAGTCGAGTCTATGCCATCGATCAAGGTATGCAGCGCGGTCTCTCCCTCTAGAATGTCGTTCGTGAGAGTAAGGTTGTGCTGGTTCAGAGCAGACTGCAGGCGACGCATCAGCTCGAGTAGCGCTCCGTTAACGCGCTCTCCTGGTTGCTGCTGAGCAACGGGAGCTACCAAAGGCCACTGTCTAGGGTTGGCGCAAATAACGAGGCCCTTGGTGGTTGCTCCCGCACGTCCCGCTCGTCCGACTAGGTTCTTGATATCTCGCGCGAGCAGGTTCTCAGGGGCCCCATTTGGGCTACGACGTTGTACTGAGTACAAAACCAAAGTCCTGATCGGCAAGTTGACGCCCTCAGCCAGCGTGCTAGTGCATATCGCCAGTCGAACGTCCCCCGCGCGAACTAAGGCTTCGACGACCTCTCTGCTTTCCTGAGGAATATCCCCATGATGCAGAACGGCCCCCGCATCAAGAGCTCGCGTTCCAACCCATGAAGCGCCGTACTCGAGTGTGAAGTACTCGACCGCGGCCTGGAGCTTCGCTACGTCTTGAACATACTGCATGGGTGTGGGCACTTGCAGTGGATGTGCCAACTGGACCAGAAGCTCACTCGCGAGACCTACAGCCCCCTGGTTGCCCCTCTTGTTGGCCGCGAATACGGCAACCGCACCCATCGATAGCGCCTTTCGTGCCGCGGCAATAGCCTGGGTCTTAACGGAGTTGAACGAATATGTATTCAGCCGGCCTGTCGAGGTATTGCGATAGCGAAAGTCATCGTGGCTCAGAAAGTGCTCAATTGAGAACGAGGATGCTGCGTGATGCGGATGAAGCTGTAGTGCCACTCTAGTGCTTGAGTTCTTTCCAGCCACCTTAAGCACTGCGAATTCAGCGAGAGCCGGACGGTAGTCGCTGCGGACTACGGTTTCATCCGTTCCATCCAGCCACGTATTGATCTCCTCGATGTTAGGGACGATGGCTGAAACGAAGACGAACTTGGGCGGGCCGATCTCGCGGGCTCGCATTCGGGCAAGCAGCAACTCCAACCCTACTCCACGGGCCTCGCCATCGAGGAGGTGACCCTCATCGCAGATAACGAGGGAAACACGGGCGAAGAAGTCCGGTTCCGTGCTAAGCAAACCCGACAACGCCTCTGGCGTCGCGACGATCGCCCGCGTATTGTCCAGATTTCGTATCTCGTCTCCAGTAGGCACAGTGCCACCGTACACGCACCGGGCCGGGAGCCCCATGTGAGCTAAGCGCTTGACGAGGCTGCCGCGTAGCTCCGCCGCTAGGGACCGATATGGAACGAGCAGGATTGCCACATCCTCCGGGTGCTGGTTTAGGTGGTAAAAAAGCAGCGTCTCCGAAAGCGCCGTCTTTCCTGCGCCGGTCGGCATCTGGATAGAGTAAGAGTTATCACCTCCCAGCAACCCACTTTTGATCGCGTCGACCTGCGAAGGGAAGAAGTCCCATACTGGCGGGTTTCGGTTGAGGAAAGACCGAACAAGAGGATCCCAAAATTCTGATGCGCCATCTGGAAGGACGGCACGGATGTTTGTCTCCTCGAATCTGGAGAGTATCCGCCGGAAAAGACGCCATCCCACCCATTCATCGGGATCAATATTCAGCGCAGATTCCTCCATCTCCGCAGCCTGATTGCTCTGTTCCCGTATGGCGTCTAGGTTACCCCTTAGCACGGCACCAACGAGGGCGCTCACACGTGTAGACTTAATCGTAGATGGCCTTGCGAGAAGCTCATAGCACGCTTGCTGAATCTCACCGAGGGCATCCGGGTTCGCCGTCTTGAGAGTGAGATATGCAGAAGCTGAGTAGCCTCCAAAGTAAAACGCTGCTGCCGCGAGGACAGCGGCTTCCGGCTCCAGAATTCCGCGATAAGCCGTTGCCTGGTCGTCGCCACCGATGCCGCCTGCCTGAGTGATCGCGTTGCCTAACCGCAGCCAGTCGACAGCATCGTTGTAAGGCTCATTGAGTCGGTCGAAGAGCTCGCCAACAAGTGAGATGTAGTAGTCGTCGCCTCGAGAGCGTACGTAGCTTAGCTGCAACGGCAGCTGTGGAGAGCCAAATCTCTCCACATGATGAAGGGCATCAGCGTCGCTCACCCACTTAGCCAGGATCTCCCTCATGCGCCGCCCCCAGTTTCCGTGACGCTCTCGTGAACGGCATCGAAGACCTCCTCGTAGCGCTGCTTCAGCTCTGGAACGGCGATCACAACTACTGTGTGATCCGAGGGCTCTTCGTCGGGGGTATCTGCGAGCTCTTCATCCACGATGCTCCCACATACAACCGCAACGGCCCGGAAGTGCTTCTGAGCTTCGGGGTGGTCGGTGGCCTGGATGAACCGCTCGAGGTGAGCGACGGTTGTGGTACCCAGATTTTCGTGAAGTGCACGCTCTTTAAGCCACACCAGCGTCTTAGCCAATCGACTTGTCCGATCCTTCTCGCAGTCGGCAATTGCCGAACTAATGGGCGTGGACACTCCATTGGTGGCCTTGGTCTTCACCTCGGAACAGAGGATACGATCATCCGGTGACGCTTCGGGCCAATGGGGCAACACGAATTGAACGACATCTGAGTGTGGCGCCGGTTTCGTCCGGTCTTGTTTCAATCGCCATTTCTTTGGACCGATGGGCTCGCACCCGGGTTCGACAGCTGCGTGGTACAGGAAGACTAGGATCTCCCCGAAATCGCCCGCCATAGTAGAACCTCTATCCGGAAGCTTGGCCGCAACGAGTTCCGATTTCGGCCGACCGGTGACTGCGGCTCGTTCGTCGAGTAGTGCATCGTCGATGTAGCACCGGCGAACTGGCATCCGAAGAACGTCCGCCCAGGCCGCTGCTTGTTCATCGGACACGCGAACCAAGACGTATGGCGATTCCTTCTCTTCAGCGAACCATGGCGCCAAGATCGCCTTTTCTATACCTAGGTCTCGCATCAGCGCTGCTCTTATGTCATGTTAACGTTGATTTGATGCGCAATTTTTAAGCATTTTTCTTTGCAATAAACACTAAAAAAAATCAAGAAAATAAAAAGGATTTCTATCGGTTTTCAAGTTTATCTAACATGTAGCCAGCAATAATTCCCGCCATTTCGATGGCTGCTTTTGCCTCGGCTCTTTCTATGCCCGGAACCCAAGGTCTACCATGCCCACTACCTTCTTTGTTCCGAAGACGATTGACGCCCACAGCAGATTGATACATTCCTCTTTCCATCACACGATGAGGTTCCTCGGATGAGGAAGGAGCATCTTCTGGTGTAGCCAGCCCAAGGGTAATAAATGCCTGTCCTAATAGTGCAGGAAAATTTGCTTGCTGGGGATACGATCCGTATTTTATTGTAATTACATGAGCAGCGGTAGCTTCAAGTAGGTCCTTTCCCGTTCCTGACACAAGTGCAGCGTCTTCCGAACCTTTCTGAGCTCGATTCGCGTATCCGCGCAATGCATCCGTAAGCTCTTTCCCGCTGAGAGTCTCCAGATTCTTTGCTTGAAGGGCACCATCCGCTGAAAGCACATAGCCTTCAGTAGCGAAGGCTTCTATCGCCTGTCGTATAACTTCTCGCCCGATAAAATTTTCGGAAGCTTCTCGGAACCCACCGGATGCTCTTATTTTAGAAATCAAAGCTTCAACCAGTTTCCCACCAGCAGCTTGATCGTTATCTACAGCCCAAGAAAGAACTGCCCGAACGCGTTTCGCCTTTCCGACTGTCTGCCCTTGCGCCTTTGGATCGGCATTAGTCAACCCAGCACGACCAATATAAAATTCAAGGTCAGAATGGCTTGGCTCTCTATAACCTTCGACTTGAGAGTCATCGACCATTTTGCTAACTGCTGCGACGATTAGGTCAGTGATTAGCATCGTCATTTAGAACTATTTCCTTCTTCTCCACAGCAGGATTTAGGCTGCCGTATAACTTAATGACTTGAACGCTCTGACACGATCATCTGGGATATATCGAATTCTATTCGCGATTCACCCCTTTGAAATCAAAGAAACCAAGTATAGCTCGCCAGAAAAACATGGTTCTTCATGACGGCTGCATAACACGGCTGGACTAGCATGACGCGTTTGCTGGGAGGGCCGATTTGGGTCGTTATCCGCCATAACAGGCCTCTTCCTTAGCTTCCTACTAAGCACGCGAGTCACGGTTCGACCTCCCCGCCAGCAGCTGCAAAATCAACAACGCAAACTGCCTCCCCGTTTCCTCATCTTCCAGCAGCGGCATCGAGAGCTTCTCGTGGTCGCTGAGGGCGTCGAGCACGGCGTCGGTGACCTTCTTGGGGAAGAGTCCATGCATCACTTGGTCTTCGCTGTGGTGGCGCACCTGGGCCATCACCGCCTCGTCACGCTCGATGCGGTCGGCGATGCGGTTGGCGAAGTGGAGCTTGTCGTCGTCGCTGACCTCGGCGCCGTAGAGGTCGTTGAGCCGGTCGATTATCTCGGCGAGGCGCTGCTTTTCGGGGTCGTGGGGCTTGCCTGAGCCCACTTCACTGACCGGGGTGAGGCCGAGGACGGATATGGCCTTGGTGATGTCCCACTGGAGCTGAGCTTCCCTGCTGTTCACCATGTCATCCCCTGCGTCTGGCGTAACTATGCGTAACAGCCTAGCGTCTTAGGGAGATAAGGAGAAGTCTACTTAGGCCGATACATCGCTGGGGGTATTAGGCGTCATCTCCGAAGGCTACCCAGCGCCTGCTCCAATAGCTCAACTGACTGACGGTGCTTGTCAGCCCCCATCTTCTGGATATTGGCGAGCTTCCAACGCACGGCAGGCAGTCGGTCGACGCCCATCAGTGGTAGCAATGTCCAGTCTGGCGCCCCCTGCTTGAAAGACAGCAGGAAATGAACGTCATCATCCGTCATCAGGTGCCCCAGCTGTGATAGCAGCTCATCGCGGGCGCTCTCCAGCTCCTGCAATGGAAGATCAACCCTGGCCATCCCGACAAACTCCTCTCGGTAGACGTCACCCAACGGCTTCAACCTCGGGTTGATCACCTCGTTCAAGGGCCTAGGGTGCCCCAGCAGATAGATCAGAAAGCCTTCGAATACACTACGATCCAGACCGCCTTGGTTCAGCAGCAACTTCACATCGAAAAGGTCCCGGGGGTGCTGGCGATCCAGCGCGGCGCAGATCTTGCCTCCATACAGGTCCGGTAGTGACACCACCTGCACAGCCGCGAATCCGTACTCATCCTCCACGGCTTCCACGACATCGCGCTCTTGGGGCGGGTGCAGAGTGCCACGCAACACCGGCGATACCTCCACCTTCACTTGGTTACGCCCCCGGCGCACCAGAATTCTCAGCTCGTCCCGGCGATTATCCTGAAGCTCAGCTCGCACGCCTGGCAGTCGGTCTCTGAAATTTTCTGTCAGTCGCTGTAGCGCCTCGCGACAGCGTCGAAGAGCCTCGTCACGGGGCTCCAGCGGCAAGTAGGCCAGGTCGATATCGACCGATAGCCGGGGTAATGCCTGCACGAAAAGGTTGATGGCCGTGCCGCCTTTCAGAGCGAAACACGGCTCGTCATTGAGGAAAGGCAACAGCGAGACCAACAGCCGTACCTGTTCGTGGTAGCGAGCTTCAATCGGCATGCAGGAATACCTCCGGCACCGTCACGTGATATTCCCTATCCAGCTTGCCGCCTCGGCAGAGCTGGCGCTTGCCTTTACCGAGATCCAGTCGACGAGGTTCTAGGCGACCGTACCAAGCATGTCCGGCGTGGCGAGCCAACACCAAGAAGGCACGCTTGGTTCTCACCGAACGGCATCCCTCCAACAATGCCTGCAGCCGACGTGGACGCAGCGTGTTAAGCCCGCTAAAGGTGTCCACCAGTTCACTGCTGAACAGCAGTTCATTCGATGTCACGGCAATCCACTCTAGGACGGCTCGCTCGGGGGTCGATACCTGCAAGCTGAAAGCCCTGCCATCCGGTGCGTAGTCCGTGAAACTGCCGGGAAGCTGCGCTGGCAGACCCTTTTCAGAGTGGAGCACCAACGGCCCTGCCCACTCGGTGTCTCTCAACCATCGAGGCAGCCGAATAGCCTCCTTACCATACAGATGCGTTATACGCTCCCCCATGGGTAGATAGTGGGCAAAGCCATGCAGTGCCAAGGCCGTTTGGCCACCCAGCCAAAATGTTGGCATCCCCAAGCCGTCGATCGCCTGCAGGGCGAAAACAGCGCTCTCCCAAGTAAGAGGCTCCCCCGCTTGGCAGTATGCGCCGTGCCCAACGCGTTGCAGCCAGCCACTGTTGGCCAGCTTACGCGCCTGATCCGAGGTGACGCCGTGTGACGCCAGCCAAGCGGTCGTCACGACAGCGCCACGCGGGATCTTCTGTAGCAACTGGTTTATTTTCACTCAGAAAAGCGACCTTAAATTCCGTTCATCAGACAAATAATAAACTATATCGGTTCACCTTCAAGATTAGAATCGTCATTTAAGGCCGCTTTTAGCATAAAGTTTAAACCACGAATTGGCGGGCCCCGGCCCTCCGTAGACATGACTGCCCGACCTCTTGAATAGGTTATGGAAGCAGCGCTTCTTGCACGTGTCGATCAGCTGCTTTTTGCAGACCCCACTAGGGGCCGAGCTGTGCGAGACAGAATGCATCACCGGCAATCACCTTTGCCCGCTACACCGGCAAATTCAGAGACAAGAAAATGAACGCCCTCTGATATTCGTTGCACTCAGGTCAACAAACACGACGCTCTCTGGTCTCCCTCCGTGCTCCCGCCTTGTTCTAGCGTAGTCAAGCAGCTCCTAAACTAGAACAAGGACAATCAATGTTTACCGACAGTCAGTTAGAGACGGCCAGATCACTCAGGCACCACTTCCATCAGCATCCCGAGCTGAAGTTCGAGGAGACCCAGACAGCGAAGGTGGTCGCCGAGAGATTGCGCGAGCTGGGATACAAGGTCACAGAGGGTATTGCAGAGACAGGTGTCTTGGCGGAACTGGACACCGGGCGCCCGGGGCCCGTGATCGCCTTTCGCGCCGACATGGATGCGCTGCCGATTGATGAGGCCAACACCTTTTCGCACTGCTCCACCAAGCGTGGGCTGATGCATGCCTGCGGGCATGATGGCCATACCGCCACACTCCTTTTGGCGGCTGAAGCCATCATGGAGCAGCGCGGTACCCTGTCCGGCCATTTGAAGCTGATCTTCCAGCCAGCGGAGGAAGGCGGTAACGGCGCAGCACGGATGATCGAAGAAGGTGTGCTGGAGAATCCGAAAGTCTCCGCGATATTCGGCTACCACAATCGTCCGAACTTCCCGGCCGGCCAGGTATTCGTCAAACCCGGTCCAGCCATGGGGGGTAACGACACCTTCCGTGTCACTGTCGAAGGGAAAACCGGGCATGCCGCCATGCCGCACCTGGCAGTGGATGCGATCTATGTGGGTACCTCGATCATCCAGCAGCTTCAAGGACTGGTCGCGCGTCACAAATCGCCGCTAGAAGCAGGTGTCATCACGATTGCCGCCTTCCATGCCGGTGATGCGGCCAACATCATCCCCAGCGAAGCCGAGATCCTGATCAACATCCGCAGTGACCGTACTTCGTCACGAGATGCTCTGGCCGGCCAGCTTGAGCAGGTCATTTCGGGCGTGTGCAGCGCGCATGGCGCTAGCTACCGAATGACGCATGAGCTCGAGATCCCGCCTCTCCTCAATGACGCTGAATGGTCTGACAAGGTGCTCGAAATCGCTCGTCATCATCAGGTCAGTGATGACATCAAGAAGCTGGATTACATGCCCACCATGGGTGCTGAGGACTTCGCCTTCTACCTCAGGGAAATCCCCGGGTGCTTCTTCTTCGTCGGCAACGGCGACAGTGCCTACCTGCACAACGAGCATTACGACTTCAACGACGACATCCTGCCGGTCGCGGGCGGAGTCTTCCTGTCGTTGGCCAAGGACTTGCTGGCGCGCGATTGAACAAGTCAGTCAGATCAACATAATAAGGACAACAACAATGCAAGCCGTTCTCGCATCCATCGAACGTACAGGGAACAAGCTCCCTCACCCCTTCATTCTGTTCACGATTCTGGCAGGACTGATCATCCTCGCCTCGGCGGTGCTGGACCTGCTCGGTGTGTCTGCCGTCAATCCGCAAAGCGATGCCGTGGTACATGTGCGTAGCCTGGTATCACCTGAGGGTCTGGAGTTCATGTTGACCAGCGTGGTCAGCAACTTCATCAACTTCCCGCCCCTGGGGCTCATCCTGGTCGTCATGTTCGGGATAGGCCTGGCTGACAAGGTCGGCCTCATGTCCACGCTCATGCAGGTCAGCGTCGCGAAAGCGCCACCGGTCCTGCTGACGTTCTGCGTCTTCATGGCGGGTATCTGCGGCAGTATCGCCTCGGATGCCAACTACCTGATCCTGATACCGCTGGCGGCGATGGTATACCACTCCGTGGGCCGTCACCCCATCGCTGGTGCTGCGGCAGCCTATGCAGCTGCAGGCGCCGGCTACGATGCCAGTCTGTTCGTGACCGTGGGGGACGCTCTGTTCTCCGGCATCACCACGGATGCTGCCAGGCTCGTGGACCCCGAGGCCTACATTTCCCCCGTCGACAACTACTACTTCGTCGCCTGCTCGGTGTTCGTGCTAGCCATCGTCGGGACTCTCATCATCGACAAGGTAGTGGAGCCGCGTCTGCAACGTGTTCTGCCCATGGGCAAGGACTTCACGGCACAGGGCGAAAAGCCTGAGCTGAAGCCTGAAGAATGGACCGGCATCAAGCGTGTCGGCTTGGCCACACTGGCCTATGTAGCACTTGTCTTGATCGCGGTGCTGCCTGAGGCCTCACCGCTGCGCAATGCCGATGGCGGCTTGATCCCCTCTCCGTTCCTCAAGTCCCTCGTGCCGTTGATGTTCCTGTACTTCGTACTGATAGGCCTGGTCTACGGCGCGACTGTCGGCAAGATCACCAGCAGTCGCGATGTCCCGCAGAAGATGGCGGAATCTGCCAGCGAGCTGGCCCCGACACTGGTGCTGTTCTTCGCGATCTCGCAGTTCATCGCCTACTTCAAGTGGTCCGAGCTGGGTCAGTTCATTGCCATTGAAGGCTCCGATATCCTGCAAAGCACGGGCTTTACCGGCCTCCCGCTGGTCGGTGCCTTTATCGTGATGACGGCAGTGCTCAACATCTTCATGACGAGCGGCTCCGCGCAATGGGCGCTGATGGCACCGGTCTTCGTACCCATGCTGATGATGATCGATTTCGACCCTGCCTTCGTGCAGGCGATGTTCCGTATCGGTGACTCCAGTACCAACATCATCTCGCCGATGAGCCCCTACTTCTCGGTGGCGCTGGTCTACATGCAGCGCTATCAACCGGAAATGGGCCTCGGCACCCTCGTGGCCACCATGCTGCCGCTGGCGCTTGGCTTCCTGATCGCCTGGTCGGCCTTCCTGATGTTATGGCTGTCGCTGGGCTGGGCCATCGGGCCGGGGGTCTACATGATGGCGAGCTGAGTCAGTGCATCCCCATCATCACCTTCCATAGATAGTCGGCAGCCGGCGTCAGCCGTCTGCCGACTCTGCGTACCAGATTGCCTTGGGTCGCCTCTGCCAAAGGGTGCTCGATGGGGATGGCAGACAGGAGGCCCGCCGAGACCTCTTCATGTGCAGCGGCTGCCGTCATGAAGGCGACACCAATGCCAGCACAGGCCATCCGGCGCGAAATGGAGTGCAGATTGCAGCGGTAGGAAGGCGTCGCGACCTGGCCTGCCGCACGGAAGATGTCATTGACCAGACGCTGCGACCCCGAGACCTCCGGCAGGAAGATCAACTTGTGACGCGCCAACTCCGCCACGGAGGCGCTTTCATGATCTGCCAGGGGATGATCCCTCGCCACGAGAGCACATAGAGGCCCGCGTGCAAAGGAATGCACGACCAGACGTGGGTCTACCACCGGACCGTAAGTCACCGCGATATCCACCTCATCATGCAAGACCATCTCATGAGGCTCGCGCGGCACATAGATACCGGTCCGCATATCGATCATCACATCCGGATAACGCTTTGCGACGGTACTCAGCACCGACTTGATGAAGCTGTCCACGAAACCATCACCGACAGAGACAGTGACCTGCCCCGTCTGCAGATTCTTCCAGCGTGACAGCGTATCGCGAAGCTCGGAATTGAGTTGTCGCTGTGCCAGATAACTCTCCAGCACTAACCTCCCCGCCTCCGTTGGCAGTACATGGCGTCCATTTCTCTCAAGCAGCGCCACGCCCAGCTCATTCTCCAGACTGCGGATCTGACGCGTCACGACAGAAGGATTAACCTCCAGATGCTCCGCTGCCGCTCGAACACCACCACAACTGCTGACCTCTTGAAGGTAAAGCGCACGCTTGTCCAGACACTCCATTCGTCACTACGCCTCTAAGATTCCATCGTCATGATTGATGACTTGCCAGGAATCACAAGCCATCTGAGCTTGTAAGCTCCCCATGGAAAATATTACCAAGCTGACAGACTGGTCGTGTCGAAACGCATGGATGATTGCGTGCTTTTCCGCTCATTTCACATCTTCGTGCATGGTCCTGCGCAATTACCTGCCTCTTCGAAGGCCACAGTCGTCAATCAGACGAGGAAGTGGATGTTAATAAGCCCTCCATCCAAGGTGACAGCGACTGGCGCCAGCGCAAACAAAAATGGCTGTCGTGAGGATTTCACGACAGCCATTTTTCATTACTTGCCCCCTTGTCACCCAAGCGCGCAGTCCCGTTCTGCAGCTGCTTTCCTGCGGCTTACCCTTATCGCCCCCCACTACCTCAAGGCACGCCAGTCGTTCTACAGCATATCGATGGATCCGCCGCTGATGTGGACACAATCCTTTGGGAATGAGAGCTGCTTGATCGGCTGGCTCCATTAGGCGGTAGCGGTATCGCCTGATTCCACCCCGTGGTGACGACCAGGCACCAACGCTAGGATTTATGCAGTATTTCCCTAAACTTTCAAACACTACCTATATCACTTATCCTACCCTTAAAGATACTTTTGCACATCTTAACGACTACCCATGCAACATAAATTAAAGCCGTGATAATTGAAATCAACAAAGCAATCACCTCTATTAAAAACATGGAGACTCGATAGACACTCTTGGCGATATCAGGCAGTATCATTAAAGCACCACGGAATGCACTTTTAAGCTTACCCGACAAATACTCCAACCGCTTTATGTCTTTAATACTATCAGCTCGACTTAAAGCATCTAGTGCACCTTTAAAACCAGCTGTCGACTTTATATTATTTATGCTACCTCCAATACCTAAAACCTGATTGGCCTTATTAATTGAAATTAGCTTACTTGCAGTAACAGTCAGATCATCCCAATAATTAGCACTAACAAGCTGAGAAAATCTTATATTTTTGAATTTGTTCGCCATTTCGCCTAGTATTTTTTTATCGACAATCTCTTTACTCAGATTTTTGATTTGAACAGACAGTCCTTTACTAATTCTTCCAGTCTTTTTGGCTAATTTAACTATAGAAATACCTGTCTTCATGGGTGCTGCAGCACCTGCACTCATGACTGTAGCACCCGTCAACAGAAGTCCTGTACCAGATAACGCCAGCACTATGTTATCTTGATCTGGCCAACGTTTTATTTCGCTAGCAAAATCTCGCACATCTCCAATGGAGGTCATATCACTGACGAGGGCAGCACTCAATCCCGCCATTCCGACAGATTCTCCAGTGGTGACTCCAGACCATAAGTCTTGACTAACCCTTGTAGATGTTTTCCAAAAGCCTTTTTCCTGCTCAAGGTCCTCCAGGATTTTTGAATCGAGCATCACGTTTTGTTGTTGAGCCAATAAAACTATAGAGTCAGCAAGTTCTATATCCTTGCCCTCAATAGCGAGTTGTATTTGTTTTTCATACTGTTCAGAAGGCAAGGATGAAAGCCGATACTTTGCCAGCTTGTAAGTATCATTCAGCAACAAGATTTCAGCAGCATCGAATGCTCTGGGAGATAACTGCACGATACCAATTATGACTGGCAAAACCCAAATATAGGTGAGAAACTTCCGCCAAGAAAGTTGAAACACCTTATACCTCCTTCAATCTTATATTTTTCTTTAAATATTTAATTCCTGGATTCATAGAATAGCCGCAGCACTTTGGACCTTGCGGTTGAAGCAGGAGGATCAGCGCCAGTGCCCTTCTCGGCTCACCGATCAAAGTGAAGCAGAGCATGGAAAACCGACAGCTGACCCAGACCCAACGATACCAGATCCACTTCCGCTATGACTTAGACATAAGCCAGCACCAGATCGGCAAGGAGCTGAACCTCCACAGCAGCACGAACAGCCGTGAAATTCGCCGTAACACTACCACTGATGTCTATGATCCCAAGCAGGCTCAGACACTCAATGTTTATCGGCACCGCACTACCACCAAGTGGACAAAGCGCCTTCCAGGCATTATGGCCGCCGTTGCCGGTCGGCTGCGTGAGGAGTGGAGCCCACAACAAATCAGTGACTTTATGGCGCCTTTGGTCGGCGTCAGTGTCAGTCATCAATGGATCTACTCCTTGATATGGGACGACAAGGCACGGGGTGGTGGCCTTTGGCGGCATCTCCGTCAGCCTAAACGCCGCAATAAGCACCGTATGTACGCCAAGAGCGCCGGGGTGGGCAAGATGCCCAACCGAGTCGGTATCGATTACATCTATATAGTCAAGGCATATAGTTTATATCATCACTTTATTTTCTATATTATCTTACTAAGTCTATGAGTTTGTCATAAGAATCCACAACATCATATTTCACCGATGCTGTCGCAATAGTATCGAAGAATTCAGTGGCACACCTAATTTTGGCCTGTTCGATTTCACGAAGCTCAAGCGATGACATACTGCCCTTAGTCTCTGCCACGAAGTAGACATGCTTGACATCATTCTCGTTGAAAGCGATGGCCCAGTCGGGATTGTAATTCCCCACTGGGGTCGGGATGAAGAAGCTTTTCGGCAGTTTGGCGTAGACCACCACCTCCTTGCCTGTGTCGAGCTCTTCGACGAAGTCTCTCTCGATCTTGGAGTCGGTCACTACGTAGTCATAGACGTGGCGTTTGGCCTTGTAGGCTCGATCCAAGTGGTTCTCCGGCTTCTCGATGGTGAATATTTCTCGACTGTGTTGCTCATTGATAGGGTCGTAGGTGATATGTGCCACGACCATACTGGCTTTTTGCTCGTTGATCAGCCTGGCTGCCTGGGCCATGAAATCCTCGGGGTTCATCTGGTACTGCTTGAAGGTCTTCGGCTGCACCTTGGAGAGAATTGCCGCCACGGTACGTCGCGTCAGCTGCGTAGCCTCAGCCATGCGACCGATCAAGTCGTACTGGACTGCCGAGTGGAGCGAGCCTTCATGCTTGACCCGCTCGCTCTCGTTGATAGTGAAGGCCTGTCCACTGGTCATATCCTGATAACTGGCCTCGGTCTTCTGGGTGCCGCGCTCCACCTGGTATTCCAGCCGTTTCACGTTGAGCTTCAGGTCCAGGTAACCTACGCACTTCTCGATCAACTCATTAGAGTCAAAGCTGACCGAGTACGCCGCCTTGCGGTTGATTCGTTCCCAGAGTTCCTGAAATTCCTTCTTGTGGAAGTTGTCATTAAGCGGGTTCAGCTTGGTTTTCCGGCCGTCCTCGATGTGTGGCAGCTGGGCGTTACTGAAGACACTATCGACAAGTTGAAAGACCTGCTGTGCATGGAGCTGCAGCGCCTCCGGCAGCTCGGCCAGGGTGCCGTCCTCCTTGGCTTGGTTGTAGGTCTCGGTAATATGATCTGCGCTATCCGTGTAGTCGTGCTTAAGCAAGTAGCGGTAGATCTCCTTGGCCATGCCGGGCGTGACCTCTATCTCGCCCTCATCCGACACGAGCAACTTACCGGTGAAGTAGGCTTCGTCGGCGACCCGCGGTCGCTCGGAAAGATCGTTGCTGATGTCGCGCTGCAAGGCGGTGACGAAGTCCTTGTAACTTTCGCTTGCGACCACCGTCAGCTCGTTGATGTCGTGCACGGTCAGCGGGTCGTCCATGCGGTCTCCCAGCTGGTTGACCGCCAGGCGCAGACCGCGCCCCACCTCCTGACGCCGAGAGATGGTGTTGTCACTGTGCTTCAGCGTGCAGATGACGAACACGTTGGGGTTGTCCCAGCCTTCACGCAGTGCGGAGTGAGAGAAGATAAAACGCGTGGGCTCCTCAAAGGAAAGCAGGCGTTCCTTGTCTTTCAGAATCAGGTCGTAGGCATCGACATCGTCCGTCTCGGTAGAACGCGCCTTGGTCTTCGGGTCGACGAGGCGCTTGGACTTCTTGTCGATGGAGAAGTAGCCGTTGTGGGTGTCTGAGGCGTTGATGCCCTTCAGGTAGCGGTTATATTCGCTGTCCTCCAGAGTCAGCATCTGGTTAAGCTGCTGGTTGTACTCCTCCTCGAAGATCCGAGCGTACTCGCCCAGTACTTCGCCGTCTTCATCGTACTGACGATATTTGGCCACCTCATCGATGAAGAACAGCGTGAGTACCTTGACACCCTGGGAAAACAGCAGCTGTTCCTTTTTGAAGTGCGCTTTGACCGCTTCACGGATCTGGATCTGGCGCAGCGCCTTCTCAGTAACGTCGACGGTCACCTCCCCTGCGTTTAGCTCGACGCCATTGGTGAAACTGAGTTGATCCACCCGAGCGTCAATCTCCGAGACGACGAAGCCTTTGTATTGATCCAGCCCCTTCGAGAGGTCATGCAGGTTGTCACCCTTGCCCAGCTTGCGGCGCTTACGCTTCAGGCCGCTGACGGACTTTTCCTCGTACTCAACCCAGGCGACAGGAGGCTTGTTCTTAGCCGTCTCGATATTTTCGAGGTAAAGGTAGGCATCGGTGCCGGTGAGGCCCTTGGTGGTAACACCATGCACCGAGATCTTCTTTACCAGCTTCTGGTTGTAGGCGTCCAGGGCATCCAGGCGGTGGATCTTGTTATAGGTCGTCTTGTGGGTCGCCGAGTAGCGCACGATGAACAGGGGGTTGAATTCACTCAGCGAGCTGAGCGTCTTGCCGCCTTCCATCTTCTGGGGCTCATCGAGAAACAGGATCGGCCGATTGGCCTTGATCACGTCGATGGGGCGGCGCGACTGGAAGCCGTCCAGCTCATCGTAGATACGGCGGTTTTCGGCGCCACGGGAGTTGAAGGCCTGCACATTAATGACCATCACACTGATGCCGGCATCCGAAGAGAAGCTTTCCAGGTTGTGCAGCTGCTTCGAGTTGTAGATAAAGAAGCGCGCTTTCTCCCCATAGCTCTCCAAGAAGTGATCGGCGGTGATTTGCAGCGACTTGTAGACGCCCTCGCGGATGGCGATGCTGGGCACAACAACGATGAACTTGCTCCACCCATAGCGCCGCTTTAGCTCGAACATGCTCTTAAGGTAGACGTAGGTCTTTCCGGTGCCGGTCTCCATCTCTACGTCGAAGTTGTAGGGGCAACCGGTCTTGTCATCTTTCTTCAAGCTATCAGAAATCGGGAGGTTCTGGCGGCGCTGAATGGTCTTGATGTTATTCAGCAACTCAAGCTCCGAAAGCTCCAACGCGGCGTTCTTGAAGCCGGTGTCGTCGGAATCTGGCGCGGCATACATGTCGCGCTGCAGCGGCTGCGCCAGGAGCGCAGTCTGCCCCGGATCCATACGGTAGCGGATACCGCTACTAAAGGGCTGGCCAGCAAAGCAGTCCGCAAGCGCCTCGACCGCTCGCGTCTGGTATTCCTGAGTCTTGAACTTGAGCTTCATGGCCTTCCTTTCTGCACCTGCATCGGAGCCAGCAGAAAGGGCTCACGATGCGTTAATTTTAAAATCAATAACTTAAATCGAATTACGTTCAGTCTCTTTCTGCAGAGCCGCCGTTTCTTTCTGCATCAGTCTTTGCCAGGCACTTTCACAGGCACGCAGATTCGCCTCGTTGGCCAGCGCTGAGAGGTACTTGCCGAGATCCGAGGTGGAGAAGCCCTTGCCACCCCGCTTGAACTCGACCACCTCGCTCTCCCAGCGCTCGATAAGGGAGTGCAGCAACTGCTTAAGCGCCTGCTCGTCCATGCTCATGGACTTAGATCACCTTGACGTCGGTATTGGGCGACTTCTGGGCGAAGATCTGCTCGACGTTGATCTTGACGCTGTCACTGGCAAAGCCGGCATCGCGGAACACCACGCGCAGCGGCTCGTATTCGGCGAGCTGCTTGACGAAGGCCTCGTCGATATCCAAATCGAAGCAGGCGGCCAGAGCCATATGCTTCTCAGCCCCATCAACTAAGAAGACGGTTTTTCCATCAATCTCCTGGCGAGAGATCGGAAATGACAGGTCAACGCCCCAGTCCAGCAAGACCTGGAAGAGCAGGTCCTCTGAACTCCGGCCCTCGCGGATATTGTCGATATTTTCCGACAGCAGGTCCTGGCTGAGAGCATCTGGAGAATAGTGAATGTCGCGCATGTTTGATGAATCAACCTTAAACACTCTGAAGCCGACATCTCGGCTCCACTGGGATTCGCAACCATTTTCAATGATTTTCTTACCAGCGCGACGTATACGTTCTTTAGAAATATCAGCGATATTCTGGTAACCAGCCTTCCACGCATTCGAACTCTCATCTGCAGGCTCTGGCAGCTGTATGGCAATGAACTTTCTACTCCCGCCATCAGCGGCATTTAACTTCATAGTAGCGTGTGCAGTGGTCGCAGACCCAGCAAAAAAGTCGAGAACAATTGAGTCAGATTCAGTCGCAAGATGCAGAACCCGCTCTAACAACCTGACTGGTTTAGGCGTCTCAAAAACTGCCGCTTCCGGGAAGAGCTTATTAACCTCTTTTTTCCCTTCTTGATTGTGGCCAACTTCACTATATTTCCAAATTGTTTGGCAAGCCGTCCCCTGCTTAATTTCCGAGAGAAATCTTTTTATTGCAGGAACATTATTCCCATTAGCTCCGAACCAGATTCGGTCATCCTCAATCATCTTCTCCATAACTTCTTTCGTATATACCCAGCAGCGACCATTCGGCAAGGCATGCTTCTTACCATTAGGAGCCGTTATTTCATAGAATTGACTTTTCGTTCCATGGCCAGCTTGAGCGGTTGCATTTTCAGGCTTCCACACACCGCGAGGGTCATTGTCAGGATTTCGGTATCGAGCGTTCATGGCTTCTGTACGCTCCAATAAATTAGGATACCAATTTAATTTATCCTTAGCATAAACCAGAAGAAAATCGTGCGACTCTGAAAACCATTTTACTGCATTCTGAGGGCTATATCGTTTTTCCCAGACAATTGTATTTACAAAGTTTTGACTGCCAAAAACCTCATCACACATGCGCTTGAGGTTCGACTGCTCATTGTCATCAATGCTAATGAAAACCACTCCGTCATCTTGAAGCAAATTTCTAGCAAGATGGAGCCTGGCATACATCATGGTGAGCCAATCCGAATGAAAACGGCCATTGCTAGTAGAGTTGGCTACTAGCCGCTTTCCTATATCATCCATTTGATTTGAACGCTTCAAGTAACCTTCTGGATCTTCAGAAAAATCATCATCGTAAACAAAATCACTCCCAGTATTATACGGTGGATCAATATAGATCAGCTTCACTTTACCCAAATAATTCTCTTGTAGAAGCTTGAGCGCTTCAAGATTATCCCCCTCGATGAAAATATTTTTAGTCGTATCAAAGTCCACACTCTCTTCCCGGCAAGGGCGCAGTGTCTTGGCTATCGGAGCATTGGCTGCAAGGAGAGCTTCCCGCTTGCCGGGCCAGTTGAGGTGATAGCGCTCCTGAGGCCCATCAACGATATGATCGGAAAGCTCCTGACGTAGCTGGTCGAAGTCGATGGCTTGTTTCACCCGCCCCTGCTCATCCCGCGCTTCGGTGACGCAGCTGGGGAACAGCTCGGCCAGCTTGGCGATGTTGGCCTCGGTCAGGTTGGGGGAGTGCATCTTCAGCTTGTCCATCATGTCGCGTGTCTCCGGACCTCTGCGGTCGTGATCAGGTGTCATAGTCGGCAATTTTCTCACGGATCGAGCGTAGCTCGGCGTTGATCTCGACCTTGCGGTTGAACTGTTTCGTGTTGCGTAGGCGCTTCTCGAACTTGTCGGCATCCTTCTTGAGAGCTTCCAGGGCCCTCAAGCGCTCCAGCTGATCCGGCAAGGCTTCGCCCTGACGCGACGGGGCTGGAAGCAGGCTGCGCAGCAGCTGCTGGTAGAGCTGCTTCAAGTCGATGGCCGTGGGCAGCGACTGCCGGGGCGGCTCGGCTGGCAGCCAGTCGCTGCTGGCGTAATGGTCATCCAGCACCCATTTGCTGGGGTCGGCCTGGCTAGGCCGCTTGTAGGCGGCGGTGACTCGAATGCCGCGGGTGCCGTGTAGCTCAAACAGGATCGGGAAGGGAATGGCGCGATCGATGGCCCGCAGCACATCTCGATGCAGGTCTTCGCCCTTGAGCGTGATCACGAAGACCTGCAACTCGGGCACGTCGTCAGTGCCAGGCAGGTTGATCGTGTTATGGGCCAGCTTGGCATGCCAGGTGATCTGGGCGACGTCGTCTCGCAGTCGCTCCCTGAGCTTAGCGGTGGCCCGCACATGCGCCAGGATGCGCTGCTTGGCTACCACACGGCTGAGCAGCGTCTTGGAGGGGTACTGGTACAGCGGTGCCGTCATGCTTCTTTCTCGCTTTCTCCGCTGGCCGCATGACGCTCCGTACCCATGTCTGTGGCTGAGTCTGCCTCACGAATGACGATAAAGGTAATCAGCTCGAAGTCGTCGAGCCCTTCAATGGTATCGACCAGCGCCGTCGTCTCGCCACCGCTGAACAGGCTGTCGATATCCTTGTCCTCCTTCACCTCGATCATCGAGCGGATGGCCTGATCCAGTAGCGCCGAATAGTCGTGCATCTCACGGCCGTCTTGAGTTTCCTCGTTGAAGGCACGATAGACCGCTTCGACGGGGGCGCTCAGCCCCTTGCAGGCAGTGCGTGCCAGGTCGAGCAGGCGCTTGACCTCGGTGTAGTCGCTGATCACCTCGCCGGTGTGGCTGATGTAGACCAGGTAGAAGGGATGCAAACGGTTCTGCTGCTGCAGGCCACTACCTTGGTCACCTACCCGCTGATTGAGGTTACGCAACGTGAAGATGACCCCAGGCTGCAGCCCCTTCTCCGGACGGGCCGGCACGACGGTATGTAGCCCGTTGGGAATACGGCCCAGGTCACCGTTCTCCTTCATGTATCCCAGCAGGTCCATGCGGAACTCGTTCAGCCCGAGGTCAGTGATCGACACGCCGGACTTGAGGTCTTCCATCTCCACTACTTCATCCTGCAGCCGTCGCAGCTGCTCTCGACGATAGGCGACATCGTTGGACTGGGCGTTGAGCACGTTATCGTCGCCGGTGGCGGTGACGTCGGCAATCACCATGCGGTTCTCGACGCGCTCCTTGAGATTGATGTACTCGTCCAGGCTGATGTCTGGCCAGTAGTTGACCAGCTGGATGCTGGTGTTGGGAGAGCCGATACGGTCGATGCGCCCAAAGCGCTGGATGATGCGCACCGGGTTCCAGTGGATGTCGTAGTTGATCAGGTAGTCGCAATCCTGCAGGTTCTGGCCCTCCGAGATGCAGTCGGTCCCGATCAGAATATTAAGCTCGCGGGGCTCGTTGGGGTACACCATGGCCTTGCTCTTGGCTTGCGGGGCGAACAGCGTCAACAGGCCTTGGAAGTCATAGTGCTGGCGGCTGTTGGGCATGGCGCCAATGGTGGATTTTGGGGCGTCACTGCCGGTCACGAGTCCTGTGTGCACGCCCTGGCTCTCGAGCAAGATCGGCGCCAGGTTATCGTAGAGGTACTTGGCAGTATCCGCGAAAGCGGTGAAGATCATCACCTTTCGGTTGCCGGGGTTGATTGGAGAGGCCAGTTTGCTGGCAACCTGCGTCTTGAGGTGCTGCAGCTTGGCATCGTCGGGCGGAGTGACCTTGGCCATTTCCTCAAGCAGAAGCTCGATCCACACCAGATCATTGTTCAGATCATGCTCCCAGGACGGCAGGTCCATGTCCTCCAGGCTAATCTGGATCTTCTTGCCCACCGTGGTATCGCTCGGCATCGGGATGCTATCGTCGTCGGGGTCGGCATCTTCGAAGGATGTAGTGATATCCGCGAGGCTCTCTGAGCAGCCAGTCTGTTTAAAGGCCGCAATCTTATCCAGGATGGCCTGGTAGCTACCCTGCAGCCCTTCCAAGGTCAGGCGAAATGCCGCCACCGAGCTCTCCAGGCGCTTGAGCAGGTTGGTCGTCATCAGGGCCTGCAGGCTCTTCTCCCGGTCTACCTGCTTGAAGCTGCCGCCCCCACTGGACACTTCGGTGTCGTACATTTCCTCGTACTTCTTGAGGCGGCTGGGCAGGATGTAGCTGATCGGGGCGTAGACGGAGAGCTTGAGCTGGGAGAGCTGCTGGAAGATCTCGTTGAAACCGATCACATCGGTTCGGTGAGTGAGCGGACAGTGAAACGAGAGCGGCTTGCGGCGCTCCGGGAAGCTGCCGATATCACTGGTGTCGTAGAAGGTTTCGATATGCCGACGTGAACGGGCGATGGTGACGCTATCTAGCAGCTCGAAGAAATCGAAATCCAGTGCTTGCAGGATGGCGCTCGTGGTGCGCTTCTCCGGCGGGAAGGCTGACCACTCGTTGAAGGTGGCTTGGGCGCGCCGAAAGATGCTTTCGATATCCTTGGCGCCGCTAAGATGGCGTGTCAAGTTCTCGGCTTCGCCCTCATAGGCTAACGCCAGCTGATTCTTCAGATCGGTGAAGCGATTGTTGACCGGCGTTGCCGAGAGCATCAGGACCTTGGTCTTAACACCCGCCCGGATCACCTGACTCATCAACTTCTGGTAGCGCGTCTCGCGATCCTTATAGACGTCGTTGTTGCGGAAGTTGTGCGACTCGTCGATCACCACCAAGTCGTAGTTGCCCCAGTTCACGCGATCCAGCGGTATGCCTAAGGACTCCCCACGGGTGCGCTGCAGGTCAGTATGGCAGAGTACGTCGTAATTCAGACGATCCTGGGCCAGTACGTTGGTGGTCAGGTTACGGTTGTAGGTCAGCCAGTTATCGGCGAGCTTCTTGGGGCAAAGCACCAATACGGAGCGGTTGCGCAGCTCGTAGTACTTGATGACCGCCAAAGCGGTGAAGGTCTTCCCGAGCCCCACGCTGTCGGCGAGGATGCAGCCATTGTAGGTCTCCAGCTTGTTGATGATGCCGGTGGCCGCGTCGCGCTGGAAATTGAATAGCTTTTGCCAGACGACGCTATCCTGGTAGCCGGTACGGTCGTTGGGCAGCACGTCCTCGCTGATGTCTTCCAGGAACTCGTGGAAGATGTGGTACAGCATCAGAAAGTAGATCCGCTCCGGTGGGTTCTCTCGGTAAACCGAAGCGATATGCTCGCGCAGCCGTTCGGTGACGTCCTCGAGCTTCTCACCGTCCTGCCACAGCTGATCAAAGAGAGCCATGAACCTAGAGGTGTGATCCGGCTCGCTGAAGCGGGTGACGAAGTTGGAGACCGCGTTGCCTTGCTGGTAACCCAGATCTACCGCCGTGAAGCCTTGCAGAGGCATATAAACAGTGTCACCGGCTGAGGCCGCAACACCGGCGAAGGGCTGCATGGCAACCTGACCACGGTTGGAACGGAAGCGGGCCTTGCGCCGCATCCAGTCGGCGCACTCGCGGGCGATGGCTCGCTGGGTCAGCTTGTTCTTGAGCTGGATCTCGAACTCGCTGCCGTGGACGCTGATCTCGCGCTCCGCCTTGGGGATGTGGAACTCGCGGTGCTCCTTGCGTAACTTGTCGCTGGCCTGGTCTGGGATGAAGGTGGGTGAGGTGAAAATGAACTCGACCGACTCAAGCGCCTCCAATTCATCCTTGAGCGCCTCGTAGGCGTAGATCGAGAAACAGGAGGCCGCGATCTTGAGCCGGGTACCGTGCCTCAGGGTATCTTTCAGGTCGTCGCCTAGCAGCCGGCTGACGTTGTCGATGATTTCCATTCACCTGCCCTTTAATAAAATCGGCAACCCATGACCACGGCTACCGCACGGAGCTTACCTCTGGGGCGAGCTCCGTCTCATGACCTTCGACCACGGCATCCTGCCCTAGCCTCATAGATAACGTATCTTCATATAGTAAATTTCAAGAAAGCTAATAATAGCGGATTCAAGCAGCTCCTGAGAACTCGTTGTCAGCTCCATGCAACACCTTGCGTCGCCTAATCATTACAGTGGATATCTATCCAGCTATTGAACATTGCCCTTCCTTCCTCTTCGATCCTCTACAGACCACAAGCAGAAAATTTCCACGCCATTGGCTAACACTTACGCACCCTGTCTGATTGGACTGATACCAAACTTCGTAAAATTCTCAGGCCTACGTAAGACATTGCCAACAAATCCCAAAAATCCACTTTCCCCAGCCCCATGGGAAATTTCCGCCCAAGCACAGAGAATTCCGGATTTTCAGGCCCAAAACATCGCTAACTTATTGTTTTATATAGAAACTGGTGATAAGGGAGGCTCCGAATCGCCCTACCTCGTCTCACAGCCAAAACTCATATTGCACTGCAGCAAAAACAGGCGTATCACTGTACTCAGGTTCCTTACCTGGAGAGCACAATGGCTAAACAACCTGCCTGGTCAGAGTTGGTCCCGACGACGCCGGCTGCGATGTTCGATGTCTGGAAGCTGGGCACGACGTCGGTGGAGATGTGGTCGACGGCCATGTCGACCATCATGTCGCGCACTCAGTTGTGGGGAACCCAGTCACCGCTGGACCCGAAGATGATCACCGAGAACCAGAAGATGGTGTCAGAGAAGATCGCGGCCAGCTGGGAGATGTGGTTCGTAATGCAGAAGGCGTGGATGAACGCGATGACGGGCGGCAAGGTGGCGCCGTGGTGGACAACGGGCACCCTCTTCATCAAGCCGTTGCACAAGCGTACGACGGCCAACTCGCGCCGACTGTCGTGAGAGGCGTTGCATGACTTGCAGATGCGGCGGATAGGCCGCGAGCTGAGATACGCTCAAATGCGCTCAGATGCCACAACGCAAGACGGGAGCCCAGGTGGCTCCCGTCTTGCGTTGTGGTATGGCGATGATTACAGGTCTTTACTCTGGGCTTTCTTTTCCTGCCCTTTCATCCCCTTTCCCCTTCATACCCTTTCCCCTGAGCTTTCTTACTCTGATCTGGTACGCGTCAGCGAATTATTGATCTGACTCAAGGGTTTCGTCTTCGGCGGTCAGGCAGGCTTGCCAGATGCGTTCGGCCACGCGCTGGTCGTGCTCGGCGTGGCGGAAAAGGCAGATGTCCAGCGGCGCGGTGTGGCTGTCATCGCTGATGATGACGAGACGCCCGCCGGCCAGCTCGTCGCGCACGGCGCGTTCCGGCACCCAGGCAATACCGCTGCCGGCGAGAGCGCCACGCTTGAGCACGTCAGACATCGAGCATTCGTAGCGGAAGTTGAGACGCGCGGCGAGGTTCTGGCGGCCAATGATCAGTGCGGTCAGTCGGCCGAGATAGCTGTCACTGGAGTAGCAGAGATAGGGCTGCGGCGTATCGCTGTCGAGAGTGTAAAGCGCCTGGCCTGCGTCATCGACGGCACTGACGGGCACCAGTCGCTCGGAGCCGAGCACGATGGAGGGATAGCGCACGATGTCGGTGAGCGTCGGGAGTAGCGGGCTGTTGTAGGCCAGCATCAGATCACAGTTGCCGCTGATCAGGGCATCGACACAGCCGGCGACGTGGTCGGGCACGATGCGTGCCTTGAGGTTGCCCAGTCGGTTTTGCAGCTGTTCATGCCAATCGACGAAGAAGCTGACCGCCAGCGTGTGCGAGGCGGAAATCGAGACGACTTCTTCTATCTTGGGCACGAAGCCGAGCGCTTCATCGCGGCCGACGCGCAAGACCGAGAGCGCATCCTGGGCGGTGCGTTGGAAGGATTCGCCTGCAGGGGTCAGGCCGACGGGGAACAGGCTGCGGTCGATCAGGGTGGCGCCGACCCAGTATTCCAGATTGCGAATACGACGGCTGAAGGCCGGTTGCGTCACGTTGCGCAGGGTGGCGGCGCGCGAGAAGTTACGCGTCACCGCCAGGGTGAGGAAGTCTTCCAGCCAGTTCATTTCCACGGCAAAGCACCTGAAGAGAGGCATGAATAAAGCAAAGGCACACAGCGAGACTGCGTGAGCGCAGTATATCGCGTCGCTGCATGTCTTTTCTTCAAGCTCTCTTCACTGGCTGACCCGATGGAGGCAGCGCTGATCAGGTCTCGGCTTGCGCCATTGCCACACAGCGCTGCGCGAGAATTTCTGCGGGATCGAGCAGCACCACCCGCTCACGCAGTGACGCATCGAGTTCGATCAACGGAAGCTCGGTACAGCCCAGGATGATCACTTCTGCGCCCCGTGCCAGCAGGTGGGAAATGGCAGCCTGTAGATGCTCGCTGCACTCCCCTGTCGTATGGCCCGCCTTCACGCCGTGATGCCCGTAGATCGCCTCCATCACCTGGGTCTGACAGCGCGCATCGGGCACCAGCGTTTCCCGCCCCGAGGCCTCGATGATGTCGTGGTACACCCGACTGGTCACGGTGCCGCTGGTCGCGAGCAGCCCGACCCGCGCCACCGGCGTCTCCATCGCCGCGATATGGTCAACCACCGCCGTCAGCATGTTGATGATCGGGATGCCGATATAGGGCTGGATACGCGCCACGAAGGCATGCGCGGTATTGCAGGGAATCGCGATGGCATTGGCGCCATCGGCCTCCAGCCGCTGACAGGTCGCGAGCATCGGAATGCTCGGGTCTTCGCCCTTGCCGATCAGATTGGCGGTGCGATCGGGAATCTGCGGATTCTGCTCCACCACCATCTTGAGATGGTCCTGATCGCGCTCGGCACGCGTCAGGCTGACCACCTTGCGCATGAAGTCCACCGTGGCCGCCGGCCCCACCCCACCGAGCACGCCAAGCTTGAAGTTGCGATTCTCGCGCTCGCGGTCCACGCCCAGTGCGTATTCGGCGTAGATGAGGTTGGAGTCGAGCAAGGGCACCGGCACCAACGGCTGCAGCGACTCCATCAGCACCGGAATCTCGCTCAGGCCCGGCACGATGATCTCCGCGCCCTGACTGACCAGGTCATCACAGGCCTCGAGCAACAGTTGCAGACACTCGCCACAATGATGGCCGCTCTTGATGCCGCTTGGCCCATAGATGGCCTGCATCAGGGCATCACGCTGCAGCGTGGCATCGGGGTAGATCACCTCGAGTCCGCCAGCTGTCGCGAGGCCGTCACCTGCCATGCAGTTACCATCTTGCGTGGCGTGCGTGACAACCGCCGTGGCCTCCGGCTCACCAAAGCGCTGCTCGAAGATGCCGGAGGCGCGCACGTAGCTTGAGGTCAGCACACCTATCTTGCGCACCTCGGGATAGTCGCGGCGGATGCGCGCCAGCAGCGCATCAAAGATATCGACGACGTTGAAGCTGATTTCCGGGGTGATCTCGGCCAGAAAGGTGTGGGAGAGAAAGCATGGCACCATCGCGTTCTCGACCTTGCCCTGCATGTCCTTGAGCACGTTGTAGACGTAGAACTTGCGCCGCAGCGGGTCGTAGGCCTCCGCCGCGATTCCCGGCCCATCATCGAAGTGGCGTTGCTCGAAGGCGATATCCACCCCGCCCGGCGGCTTGCAGTACTGCGCCGCGCGCACCGTCTTGAGCAGGACATCCGCGCTGCCGATCGCCCCCAGGCCACCCACGACGCCGTAGCGAACGACAGAGGGGCTGGCTTTTGGTGAAGGTGCGTTGGGGCGTTCCATGACGATGTTCTCCTGATGTCTTTGCCACGCTTATCACGCGGATGCCGACAAGCTGATGATGACGCGGTTGGTGTTCAGACAGGAGCTCTCAACTGAGCTCTGAGCGCATGACGTGGGGCGTATTGAAGACTTCCTCGTCCAGCTCGCCTTCGCTCTTGGCGACCAGGCAGCTGACGGCGCAATCACCCGCCACGTTCAGACCGGTACGTGCCATGTCGAGCACACGATCGATGCCGGCGATGATGGCGACGCCTTCCAGCGGCAGGCCGACGGAGGTCAGTACCAGCGAGAGCATGATCAAGCCGGCACCCGGCACACCGGCGGTACCGATGGAGCCCAGCGTCGCGGTCATGATGATGGTGACGTATTCGGTCATGCCCAGATCAACGCCATAGGCCTGGGCGATGAACAACGCGCAGACGCCCTGATACAGCGCGGTGCCATCCATGTTGATGGTCGCGCCCAGCGGCAGCACGAAGCTCGAGACACTCCGCTTGACGCCCAGATTCTGCTCGGCGGCCATCATGGTCACCGGCAAGGTGCCGGAACTGGAGGTGCTGGTGAAGGCGAGCATGATCGGCTCGACACTGCCCTGGAAATAGCGCAGCGGGTTCAAGCGCGCCATAAAGCGCAACATGCCGCCATAGACCACGATGGCATGCACGAAGCAGCCCAGATAGACGATGCCGATCACCTTGGCCAGCGGCGCAAGCATTGCCAGGCCATAGGTGCCGGCCACCCAGGTCATCAGGGCGAAGACACCGTAAGGCGTGAAGGCGATGATGATGCTGGTCATGCGATAGATGATTTCCGCCGCGGATTCAAAGAATACGCGCACCGGACGGGCTTTCTCCCCCACCAGCGTGATGGAGAGACCAAACAGGATCGCGAAGACGATGATCTGCAGCACGTTGCCTTCGGCGAAGGCCTCGACGGCATTGGTCGGCACCAGTCCGAGCAGCGTATCGACGGCAGTCGGCGCTTCACGTACCTCGACATCGGCCGCGCTGCCCAGGTCGATTCCGACGCCCGGCTGGAAGACGGTGGCCAGACCCAGGCCGATGGTGATGGCGACCGCCGTCATGCCCAGATACAGCACCAGCGTCTTGACGCTCAGACGGCCGATCTTGGAGAGGTTGTCGAGCGAGGCCACGCCAGTGACCAGCGAGATGAACACCAGCGGCACGATCAGCATCTTGATGCCGCGGATGAACAGATCACCCAGCGGTTTGATATCGGCGGCGATATCGGCACGCCCGGTCTGATTGAGCACGATGCCCAACCCCAGACCCACGACCAGTGCGATGAAGATCTGCTTCCACAGCGCCAGTCGTGTCCAGGGAGACAGAAAGCGCGCAATGGGCCCGGGAGAGCGAGGCATGGGGGCGGAGGAAGAACCTGAATCAGCCATGAGTGTTTCCTTCTTGTCATTATTCTTGGCTGCGCGTGGAAGCAGCGCAGAGTGCAGACTGATGGTGATACAGGCCCCTATCCCGCGACCAATTCTTTATTTGGATTTTCCATGCAAGATTTGCATGATGCTGAATTTCCCTCTGATGCGCAGTATGCCAGAGGCTATTTCATGGCCTGTCGCTGCGCACGTTCTTGACACGTTCGCTGCTATAGAACGCAAGAAGCCCGCTCAATGAGCGGGCTTCTTGCGCTGACCACAATATTCAAGGTGTTGCACCAACAAGGATCAGTGACACCTTTGCAAGCTGTCTATCATGCCTCCGGCAGGCCAAGGGCCTCCTTGACGGCCGGCCAGGCAGGTTCACCATCACGGGTGGTCACGCCTTCCAGCCAGGCCTTGACCTTGGCCGGGTTGGCCTTCATCCAGGTGCCGGCCACCTCTTCCTGCGGACGCTCTTCCTTGCCATAGCCATAGATCAGCTCGCTCTGCTCCTCGGAGGTGAAGGAGATCTGATCCAGGAAGACGGAGGCATTGGGATGCGCTTCGGACCATTTCTTGTTGGCCAATGTCTTCACATCACTGGCGCCACCACCCGGGCCCCAGAGGTCTTTCGGGTCATCCAGGAAGACCATGTCGTATTCGACGCCCATCCAGTGCGGAGTCCAGCCGACGAACATGACCCACTCATTGCGCTTGATGGCGTTGGCGACCGTGCCCAGCATGCCGGCCGTGGAGGATTCCTTGAGGTCCCAGTCACCCAGACCGTAGATGTCTTCATCGACGGCGCGGTTGGCGATCTCGCTGGACCCCGAACCGATCTCGATGGAGTAGATGGTCTTTTCGAACTTGTCGGCAAACTCCGGCTTGTCGACATCATTGAGTGAGGTGACACCGGCTTCGGCCACATAACGCGGCACGGCGAAATTGGCTCGCGCGCCATTCACGTTATTGCCGAAATCGACCATGGCGTCCTTCTCCATCGCCGCGTTGTACATGGTGCTCTGTCCGGGCAGCCAGGCGGCCAGATAGACATCGACCTCACCCAGCGAGATGCCTTCATAGGTGATCTGCGCGCCCAGCTGACGCGTGGTGGGGGAATAGCCCAGCGCCTCGAAGATCTCGGAGGCAATCTCGGTCTTCATGGTCACGCCCGGCCATGGCGGCGCCGCGAACACGACACTGGCATCTTCCGCGGCAGTCGCCGGCGCCGAGAGCGTTGCCAGCAACAGGCCGCCACTCGCCAGTGCCATGCGCAGCGGCAGAGGTTTCAGGAAACGGGACTTGGTGAAGGGGGATGACATAGGGATCTTCCTCGGTTGTTGTTATGAAGGTGCGATAGCTGTCATGCAGATGCGATAGCCAAGCAGCGCTGGAAACAAGCGTTCGTATGAAGACGACACCTGTATAAATACCACTTCTGCAAAAAGCACTTCCACCAAAAGATTCACAATGTGAAAAACTCACCCTCCACCTTAAGCGCTGGGGTTGGATCGGTACAAGTCGCAAACGCGCCTCCATCCAACGCACAGGCCCCATCATGTCTGGCGACATGATGGGGCCTGGGTATCTCAGCAGAGAACTGCGATCAAGAGGACTGCGATCAGAAACTGGCGATCTCTTCCGGACGCAGGAAGCGACACTCGCCCGGCTCCAGCTCCGGGTCCAGCTCGACATCGCCGATGGCTTCGCGATGCAGGGCTTCGACGTGATTGCCGATGGCCGCGAACATGCGCTTCACCTGGTGATAACGGCCTTCAGTGATCCACAGCAGACCCACAGTGGCGGTTTCCATCTCGAGACGTGCCGGGCGAGTCGGCTTCTCTTCGCCATCCAGCATCAGGCCGTGATCGAAGTCCTCCACGGCGCGCGCCAGCTCATCGCCTTCCAGCGGGCGTGCCAGAGTGACGCGATAGCGCTTGGCACAGGCCTTCTTGGGCGAGGTGACGCGGTGGTTCCACTGGCCGTCATCCGTCATCAGCACCAGACCGGTGGTGTCAACATCAAGACGCCCGACGATGCTGAGGCGCTCGACATTGGGCAGATCGATCAGGTCATGCGCGCGCTCATAGAGGCCCGGCTTGCTGGTGCATTCGACATTGGCCGGCTTGTACAGCATCAGATAGCGCAGCCCCATCAGCTCCAGGTGCTCGCCATTCCATTCAACGCGCATGCCATCCTTGACGGCACTCGCGGTGTTCTTGACGACCTCACCATCCACGGTGACATCGCCGCGGTGCACGACCTTCTTGGCATCGCTACGGCTGAGATCCGTGGTTTCGGTAAGGAATTTGTCCAGGCGCATCAGGCCTCCAGAGTGAAATGATCGGCGTCCATCCACGCCGGAAACTTGGTGCGAAACTCGTCGAGCGCGCCGCGTTCAAGCGTCACGGTCTCGATGAAGGGCTGGTCTGGCGCAGGGTCGAGGATGGGCTCGCCCTTGAAATCGCAGACCATGGAATCGCCGGTATAGTGCAGCCCGTTGGCGTCGTCACCCACACGGTTGACGCCCACCACATAGGCCAGATTCTCGATGGCGCGCGCCTGCAACAGCGTACGCCAGGGGTGGCGCCGTACGCCCGGCCAGTTGGCCACGCACAGCAGCAGGTCATATTCGAAGGCGCTGTCGGCGGCGGTCTCGGCAGCACTCACGCCACCGATGACAGGGCGCTGACGCAGCCAGGTCGGGAAGCGCAGGTCATAGCAGACCGAGAGCTGGATCCGGAAGCCGTTGAGCTCGACCAGTACCCGTTCATAGCCCATGCCATAACGCTCATGCTCTCCCGACATGCGGAACAGATGTCGCTTGTCATAATGCGTCACCTCGCCGTCGGGCGTAGCCCACAGCATGCGGTTGTAACACTCACCATCATCCAGCACCGCGATGCTGCCGGTCATCACGCAACCACGGGTGATGGCCTGCGCCTTGAGCCAGGCGACGCTATCGCTGGACGCCATCGGCTGCGCCATCTCACGCGAGTTCATGGTGAAGCCGGTGGCGAACATCTCGGGCAGCACGATCAGATCGGTTGCGACATTGCGGCCATCGGCGCCCATGACCAGGCCAGCGGTATCCAGCTGCTCGCCGAGCAGGCGACAGTTCTCCGCCGGGTCTTCCCAGCGCAGGTCCGCCTGCACCAGACTCACACGCAGTGTCGCCCCTCGCGAGGCATCACCAGCATTCGCTTGCGAGGAAGTCGCCTGTGGCTGTGTCGTCATGGTCGTCGTGCCTCCCTGCTGACTGAATGGACGCTGAGTGGCGACTGGCGGATTCGCGGTGGCATGAGCCTTGCCCACCCTGCCACTGGCCGTGCCACGCCTTGAAAGCGCCCATTCTACCGTCTGTGGCGCTCAGATGTGAGAGGCAATGCCGTCACGCAGCGCGGGTGTGTGCATGAGGCTCCGATGATATATTGGCCCCGACGCGCCGCCGTGGCCTCGAGCCATGCCGACACGCCCTTCTTCCTCGTGCTCAAGGAGCCCTGCATGCCTCAGCTTCGCTTCCATGGCGTTACCCCTGCCCGTCTCGCCCCTGTCTCGCGCACGCTGGTCGATCAGCTCAGCGAGGCCACCGAGACGGCGCGTGACGAATTCACGCTGGAATGCATCAGTACCCAGTATGTGTTCGATGGGCAGGTCGTGGATGCCTTCCCCTTCGTCGAGGTGCTGTGGTTCGAGCGCGGCCAGTCGGTACGCGATATCTGTGCCGGTGCCATTCACCAGGCGATGCGTGAGGCCGGTTATCCCGAGGCCGAGACCTTCTTCCTCGCGCTGCGCCCCTGCGACTACTACATCGCCGGCAAGCCACTGGCCCGGGATGGCGAGGGTGACAGGGTTGGCGGAGATGGCATCAGCGGCGAGAGCGGTGAGAGCAAGGTGCGATGAGCCAGGCGCAGACTATCGCCGAGCAGGCTGAAACGGCAGCTCTGGCGCGTCACGAAGGCCTCAAGGGTGTCGGATTCGGTCTGACGGCCTATGTCATGTGGGGTTGCTTCCCTCTCTACTTCGCGCTGTTCCAGGGCATCCCTGCCTGGGAGGTACTGCTGCACCGCATCCTGTGGAGCTGCGTGTTTCTCATCCTGTTGATCAGTCTGCTCAAACGCTGGTCACCGATTCGCCAGGCCCTGTCACGCCCTCGGCAACTATGGCCGGGGCTGGCCTGTGCCCTGTTGATCGCCGCCAATTGGGGCATCTACATCTTCGCGGTGGAACAGCATGAAGTGCTGCAGGCAAGCCTCGGCTATTTCCTGACACCGCTGGTCAACGTGGCACTCGGCATGCTGGTGCTGAAAGAGCGCCTGACTCGCCTGCAGGGCGTGGCGCTGGGGCTGGCGGCACTTAGCTTGAGCCTGCAGTTCCTCACGCTCTCCGAACTGCCCTGGATCACACTGTCATTGGCACTGTCCTTCGGCACCTACGGGCTGCTGCGCAAGCGGGTCGCGCTGGATGGGCTGTCGGGACTGTTCGTCGAGACATTGATGCTGGCACCGCTCGCCCTGCTGCTGATCGCCGGACTGTGGCAGGCGGGAGAGACACGCTTTCTGGCCACGGGTATCGGGCCGCTGGAACTGCCCGCCAGCGTGCTGCTGATGTCCAGCGGCATCCTGACGGCACTGCCGTTGCTGGCCTTCGCCGGGGCAGCTCGCCGTCTGCGCCTCGCCACGGTGGGCTTTCTGATGTACATCAACCCCACCATGCAGTTCGCCATCGCCTTGCTGGTGTTCCAGGAGTCCCTGAAGCCGTCGATGCTGCTCACCTTCGTGCTGATCTGGTCCGGGCTTGCGCTCTACTCGACCTCGACCCTGATGACGCATCGCGCCAGCCAACGCAGCCGGCGGGCGCTGAAGGACGATGTCGCGTGATGCCCACCCTGCCCATTCACCCGCGCGGAGACGCCTGATGGCGGAGACACCCGACGATACCTGGCGCGCACGGCTGCTGCGCTTCCTGCCACGCCTGATCGGCTTCGCCTGGCGGGTGCTGGGCCAGTTCATCGCCAATCGTGGCGTGCTGCTGGCCGGCGGAGTGGGCTACAACATCCTGCTCTCCAGCGTGCCGCTGTTCGCGCTGAGCTGCGTACTGCTGACGCACCTGGTCGATGAATCGCGCCTGATGAGCATCATCGCCATCCAGGTCCAGCATCTTGGGCCAGGGCAGGAAGACGTGTTGCTGGATGCGGTGCGCAAGCTGCTGGACAACCGAGACGTGATCAGCTGGATCGGCATGGGGGGCTTGCTGTTCTTCGCCGGGCTGGCCTTCCGCATGCTGGAAGACGCCATCGCGCTGATCTTTCATCAGCATCCAGTGATTCGAAAGCGCAGCGCCTGGATTTCCGCCCTGCTGCCCTACGCCTTCGTGATGGTGCTGGGCGCGGGCCTTCTGGCACTGACCCTGCTGGTGGCGCTGGCCTCGGCGATGAATGATGCCCTGACCCTGCTGACTGGCATCGAATTGACCCTGGGGGATGCCGGCAGCGAAGTGATCTACCTGATCAGTATCATCGGCATGTTCGGGCTGTTCAGCGCCATCTACAAGATCCTGCCCCAGACTCGCGTCTCGACCCGGCGCGCGCTGGTCGGCGGGCTGGTCGCAGCGACTCTGTGGGAGCTGACACGCCTGGCACTGAGCTGGTACTTCACCCACCTGTCCTTCGTGGGTGCGATCTACGGCTCGCTGGCGACCCTGATCGTACTGTTGCTGGGCCTGGAGATCGGCGCCATCATCCTGCTGCTCGGCGCCCAGGTGATCGCCGAGCTTGAGCAGTGCTCACGCGAGAACATCCGCTGGTACCGCACGCCTGATCGCAAGCCGCTGACGCGCCTGCAATCCCGCCGCAATGCCATGCAGCATGCCGGCGAGATCAGCGAGGAGGATGAGTGGGAGATGAGCCCAGACAGGCGTTCAGGCCGTAGATCGGAAAGTGAGACGGGAAGCGATCCACAAAACGGCTCAGACAAGCGCTAGCCCACTCCCACGGAAGACACACCACGCACACAACAAAAAACCGCCCCGAGGGGCGGTTTTTTGTTGTGTGCGACAACGGCCTGCCTCAGTTGACCAGCGATGCCTCCAGCGAGATCTCGGCGGTGAACAGCTTGGAGATCGGGCAACCAGCCTTGGCCTTCTCGGCAGTGGACTGGAAGTCTGCCTCGCTGATGCCCGGCACATCGGCCTTGGTCACCAGGGCGATCCTGGTCACGCTGAAGCCGCTGTCGTCCTTGTCCAGATGGACGGTGGCGGTGGTATCGATGGCCTTGGGCTCATGACCCGCCTCGCCCAGCATCATCGACAGTGCCATCGAGAAGCAGCTGGCATGCGCCGCCCCGATCAGCTCTTCGGGATTGGTGCCGGCGCCATCTTCAAAGCGCGTATTGAAGCCGTAAGGCTGATCCTTGAGCGCACCACTTTCACTGCTGACAGTGCCTTTACCCTGCTTGACGCTACCTTCCCAATGCGCGGAACCGGTTTTCTTGATCGTCATGCCTGTCTCCTTGACCTGGGTGAACACTCAGGGCCGTTGCCCTGTCCCTCTCACATTGTCATGGCACGCCGCGACTTCAAGGGGCGTCTGCCCTTTTGCGATCAGTAGTGTCTGATCGTTCGCGTGTCAGTTGAGCATCAATCGAGTGAGCAAGACACGCCGCCCACCCCGGCGAAGGCGCCCGACGCCAAGGCCAATTATTGAACAAGAGTTGAATTCGCGCCGCGTGCCCCGATAACTGTTCTATCGATTACCTGGCGCGCAACGCCGAGTTGCAGTCACTCATGTCACCCTCTCATGTCTGGCATCGTGCGCTCGCAAGCTGGCGCAGCATTTGCCGACCCCTCATACGTCGCCGGTGAATTCCTCACCCGCGCGGCTGCCGACACCGGCGGCCAGACCCGCAAGGAGTCCCCTCATCATGTTCTACAACACCTCGACAGCTACCACTGACGTCAACGCCTCTCACCATGACCTACGCCCCGGCCTGCGCCCTGCCGCAAGCACCCGGCTGCGCCGTGGCATTGGCGCCGCCGCAGTGATGCTGGGCCTGCTGGGCCTCTCCCCGGCCCAGGCCTTCGATGAGATGAACACCGAGACAGGGACCAGCGGCGCGGCCACTTCCCAGCATTCCTCGAAGGGTCAGCCAACGCCCAGCCACTCTAAGCGCACCGCGAACGGCGCAGCGGACAACGGCGCGCACTATCAACAGAACGAACAGCCCGAGGCACGCCAGCAAGCCAAGGACAACGCCACGCGCCAGGTACAGAAAAGCCTCGATGGCGGCGAGATCGGCAGCCAGGGTGGCCGACACGCCAACACTGGCCAGGCCAAGCCGACCGAGAACTGGTTCGGCTGCCCGCCCTCCGGCAGCAGCAAGCAGAATGCCCAGTGCGATGGCAAGTGATTACCAGCACTGAGCACTCGCCATAGGCACGATTGACGCTCAAGACGCAGGCCCCGCAACCCACGGTTGCGGGGCCTGCGTCTTGAGCGCATATGCTTATGTGCATGGAAAGCAGCACTGCGTTGCCGCTTCATGCAGCAACCCTGAATTATTTGAGAAAAAATCTCGCAAATTCAGTCAATTACATGCACAGGTTGTCAAAACGACAACACTCTCCTTCCAGCGTTCCGGCTTGTGACACCCAGGTGCGGCAGGCACGATATAGGACATACAGATGATCCGTCGATCATTCATTCAGGCCACCGCACTGCGTCGATCTTCACCTCTTTGTGCACGCAGACGATCAGGGCCTACGACCGGATACCACAGCGGAATGCTTTCCGCGGGAGACGTACTAGATGACAGATACCACCGCACTGTTCACCCCCCATGCCTTCGCCGGGCTGGAGCTCGGCAATCGCCTGGTGCTCGCCCCGATGACGCGTACCAGCGCGCAGGATGATGGCCAGGTGCACTTTGACATGGTCGATTACTATCGCGATTTCGCGCGGGGCAACTTCTCGCTGCTGATCACCGAAGGCATCTACACCGATGAAGCCTTCAGCCAGGGCTACGCCAACCAGCCGGGGCTGGCCAACCAGGCGCAGCAGGACAGCTGGTGCCCGGTGGTCGACGCCGTGCATCAACAGGGTGGCCGTATCATCGCCCAGCTGATGCATGCCGGCGCCCAGACCCAACACAACCGCTTCAAGGATGAGGTCGTCGCCCCATCCGAGAGTCGCGCCAGTGGCGAGATGCTCAGCTTCTACGGTGGCTCCGGCCCCTTCCCGCTGGCCCGCGAGATCAGCGAAGCGGAGATCCATGACGCGATCGCCGGCTTTGCCACCAGCGCCCGTCGTGCCAAGCAGGCCGGCTTCGATGGTATCGAGCTGCATGGTGCCAACGGCTACCTGATCCACCAGTTCATCAGTGAGCGCTTCAATCAGCGTGATGATGCCTGGGGCGGCGACGCCATCGCACGTCTGGCCTTCCCGCTGGCGGTCATCCGCAGCGTACGCGAGGCGGTCGGCACCGACTTCGCCATCGGCATGCGCCTGTCCCAAGGCACCGTGACCGAGCCGGAGCTCACCTGGCAGGGTGGCCCTGACGAGGCCCGCGAGCGCTTCGCCAAGCTGATGGAGGCCGGACTGGATTTCCTGCACCTGACCGGCAGCGATGTCGATGCCCCCGCCTTCCCCGAGGCCGATGACGAACGCGAGCGCAGCCTCAGTCTGACGGCGCTTGCCGACCAATCACGCAAGGCACAGGAGTCAGACATCACGCTGATCACCAATGGCAATGTCGCCAGCGTCGCGAAGGCGCAGGCCGCCCTGCAGCACGCGGACCTGGTCGCCATCGGTCGCTCGGCGCTGGCCAATCATGACTGGCCCAAGCGCGTACAACGCGGCACCTGCCTCACCGAGTTCGATTTCTCGATGCTGTCGCCACTGGCCACGCTGGCCAACGAGGAAGACTGGCGCATCGCCAATGACAAGCCTGCCAACTGTGAGGGTCGCTGCTGATAGCGACTGACAGGCAAGACGCAAGGAGCCCCGCCAGTGACTGGCGGGGCTCCTTGCGTTGGGGGGCTGGACGCATCTCGACCTGACTTCAGACATACAGCCGCTGATACCACTCAGGCCTTCAAGAGAGTTCCATTACTGAAGGCCAAGGCCGTCATGGCGGACATGCCGGCACTTGTCATGCGTCCAGAATGCCCACCTGCAGCGACGCCTGCTTCATCGAGACATCCCTCTCGGGGCGATTGCTCATCATCGGCTTCTCTCAGCAATGACGGATACTGCTGCGCCCACTCAGCCAACTCCTCAAGCCCTGCGGCAAGACTGACACTGGGGCGAAAGCCGGTCAGCGTTTCGAGTGTCGAGGTATCTGCCCAGGTACGCTCGACATCCCCCGGCTGCATCGGCAGCAGACGCTTGCGAGCCGGGACACCCAGCGCTGCCTCGAGGCCATTGATGAAGTTCCCCAATGCGATGGGCTCTCCACGCCCGAGGTTCAGGACACGCGAGGGAGCGGAATTCACTTCCTGCGTCGGCGGCAGATGCATGAGCCGGTAGATGCCCTCCACGATATCACTGACATGGGTGAAATCACGCGCCATCTGCCCATGGTTGTAGACGTCGATCACCTCTCCGGCCAGCAGCTTGCGTGCGAAGCGAAGTGGCGCCATGTCCGGGCGCCCGCGGGCGCCATAAACGGTAAAGAAGCGTAGCCCCGTCACCGGTAAACCATAGAGATGCGCATAGCTGTAAGCCATCAATTCATTTGAGCGCTTCGTGGCCGCATACAGCGAGAGCGGGCGTACCCCCGCCTGGGATTCCTTCAGAGGCTGACGGCTGTCATCCCCGTAAACGGAACTGCTGGAAGCATAGAGCAGATGACTCGGCGTCGCGGCACGACAAGCCTCGAGAAGATTGACGAAGCCGACCAGGTTGCTGTCGACATAATCAAAAGGCTGAGTGATGGAGTGGCGCACCCCAGCCTGGGCCGCCAGATTGACGACGACATCAAACTCCTCTTCCTGCATCAATGTGCGAAGCGCCTCACGTTCGACAAGATCCAGCTTGACGAAGCGAAAGCAGCCCGACAGGCGTGCATTGCCAGGGTCAGCAACGCACTGCCCGGCAAGTGCCTCGAGACGTGTCAGGCGGTGCAGCTTCAGCGCCAACGGATAATAGGGATTGAGATTGTCGAGACCGACGACCTGCATGCCGTCCTTCAGGAGTCGCTCACACAGAGCAGCGCCAATGAAACCTGCAGCCCCGGTTACCAGTATCTTCATGCTCATCATGTCTCCTGAGCGGTCGTGATCAACGCTGTTGGTGCTGATGAGGGGCCGCCCAATGCCGCTGCGGGTACCGTCAACAATCGGTGGCGTCCCTGATGAAAGACCGGCTTGGCATTGACTCCACCGTCTACTGCCGCCTGACACCAATCACGCATGCCGGCCAGAGGGCCTGGCGAGGCGGGTAAACGCAGACATTTGTCAGCCTCGATTATCAGCCAGCCATCAGGATGCGCTGTCTGCCAGGAACTCAGCTGACTCGAATCGCGCTTCAACTGCTTCAGTGGCTGGGTCAGTCGCCCCAGAAACTGCCAGGTTGCCTGATAGTCCCAGCCAACGACGGCCACTTCCTGGCCTTCCTGTTGATGGTGCTGAACCCATTGAGCCAGGGCAGTCTGATCCAGGCGCGGCCATAACGGACGCAATGTCAGGGCCAGCAAGCAGGTCACCAGCAACACGCTGCCCAGCGCCAGTCGCCGCTGAGCATTCAGCGCGCTATTGCCCAGTGACTCAGCGGCAGGTGTTTGAGCCGTGATGGGACTTCTCGCCTCATCCACGCAAGGCCACAGCCATGCCATCAAGGCCAGCAAGCTGGCTCCCGCCATGAAACACGCAAGGCTTGCGTTGCCTGAAACCACCAGCGCTGCGTTGGTCGGCAGAAATGAGGCATCAGTCAGCCAGCCTGCGGGCATGACGATGACCGCCAACGCCAGGCTTGTCAGTCCCAGGCCACCGCTGATCATTGCCAGCAGTTTCAGCGATGTGCGAGCCGGAGGCTGGCGCAGAGCAGCCCAGGCCAGCAGCAGACTCACCGGTACCAGTAGCGGCATCAGATAATGCACTTGCTTGCCGGAGATAAGGGAAAAGACCAGCAGTCCGCTCAATGCCCAGAAGCGTCCCAGCTTCAGCAAGGGCTGCTCTGACGTTGGCCGCTGGGCAATCGAGGCCAGAAACCCCTCGATCAGCAATCGCGGGCGCAGGCTGAGCGGGAAGATCAATACCGCCAGCCACGGTAGATACCACCATGACGGTCGAGCGTGATCCTGCGCGGAGACGACGCGGTTTGCCGTCTGGCCCCAAAGCAGGTCCTCGACATAGTCGGGAGGGCCAGTGATGACGGCGGGAAGCAACCAGATGCATAACACCGCGATGCCCAGCAGCAGGCTCAACACCCAACCGCGCCACTCATAGGCCCACACTTCGCGGGCTTGTGCTTGCGTCCACCAGGGGCGCGAGCCGACCACCAACAGAAACCACAAGAGCGCGACCGGCCCTTTGGCCAGCAAGGCCAACCCCAGCCACACGCCACTCTCGAGCACGACGCTCGGGCTGAACGACTGCCCTCCCTGTGGTGTACACCAGGGTCGCAATGCGCCCAATAGACACGTCGTCAACAGCACATCGAACATCAATGCCTGGCTATAGAGCACCCACATCAGACAACCGGCGAGTGTCCAACGCACCATGCGTACCCAGAGTTCATGTCTCTGCCGCTCGGCATCGGCCAGGCTGGTGGCCGGCCACAGGGTGCGGGCGATACGCCCTATCTGCCAGATACCCAGTAGACTCACCAGCGGCATCACCAATCCTGGCCAGACATCATTGACTCCGAAGACCGCCCATCCAGCGTGGATCAACCAGAACAACAGTACCGGCTTGTCAGCGTAGGCCGCTCCGTTCATGGTCGAGACGAACCCGCTGCCGGCATGCCACATCTCCCATGCCACCGAGACATAGCGGGTTTCATCGATGGGCAGATAGGGTCGTGCCAGCGCTGCTGACATCAGCAACACTCCCCATAGCGTCCAACATGTTCTCTCGCTGGCATTCAGGTTGATCAACGAATGGGAGCCCCTTCCCATCAGGGATATCGCGCATGAAAGTTGCTTCTGACACTTCATGGCTGAACCTCCGGCATCAGAGTATGGCGCTGGGGAAGTCCGATCAGCCGTGCCGCTTCATTGGAGACCGAGGTCGGCGCCAGATACATCGGCGCAGCATCGGGATTGCCCTGACATTTCACGGCCGCGCTGCCAGGTAGCAGTACCCATTGCTCATCCGGCTCATTCAATGTGATGGCCTGTGCGCCATCCAGACAGGCATGCCGCTTGAGCTTGCGGGGCGTCAACAAGACCCAGCGGCTCTGCGGGGTCTCATTGAGCCATGCATAGAGGCGCGAGAATTGGTCTTCCTCCGGCGTCTTGTAACCGAAGTGCCACAGTGGCTGGCGCGCCTGCAGGATGTATTGCTCACGAAAATCGGGAATGGCCAATGCCTGGTAATCGCTCTTCTCGGCAACCTGCGCCATCAGTACGGCAGGATTGCGAACCGGGTCCATCAATCGTGCTCCCCAGGTGCCCCACAGACTCCAGAACACCACGAGCCAGATTCCCAAGGCCAACAAGCCGTGCCGTGGTTTCAGCCAGGTACAGAGTGCGATACCGCTGACACCCAGCAGCCCCCACCACCCCCATGGCACCACACCCTCCTTTTCGGCAAGCGTCACCAATGCCGGGTACCCGAAGACACCGAGCAGTGCCGCGATCAGGAAGATGCCTGCCAATCCGGCGCAAAGTGCAAACCCCAGCCAGGAAACATGAGGCTTACGTGACAACCCCGGCAACATGGGTGCCAGGCCGATCACCAACAGCGGCAGCGCCGGCAGGATATAGACTCCCCGCTTGCCAGGAGACAACGAGAAGAAGACCACCATCAATGCCGCACCCACCAGGGGCAGCCAGACGCGTAGATCGCGGCGCGAGAAGCGGCGAGCGAGTGCCTTCGGCCACGAGGGTAGCGTCAGCAGCAGCGGCATCCATGCCCAGGGAATCACACTGGTCAGGAAGTAATGCCAAGGCTTCAGATGATGCCAGCTGTCGGTGTATCGCTCAGCGGTCTGCTTGAGCAGGATGTTGTCGCGATAGGCGGCAAGCTCCGAATCGCCGGACACCAGGGACATCACCAGCATCGGACCTACCCAGAGCAACGGCGCCGCCAGCATCCAGCAGAGTCCGATCAACAGCTCGCGTGATGACAGCTGCCCTGCGCGATGACCACTGCTGCGCCAGGTCGATGCGTGACGCGCAGCCATCAGCCAGAAAGGCAACATCAGCAACGGCAGGAACCCGACCCCCTTGGTGAGGATGCCAAGCCCCATCGCAAAGCAGCCGAGATGGAAATAGCGCACGCCATCATTGAGCAATGCATGCCGCAACAATCCCCAGCTACCCAGCAGGATGAAAGCCGTGACCAGCATGTCGATCTGAGCCGTACGAGCCTGCAGGATGAACTGCACTGACGCGAGCAACCACAGCCCGGCAATGAAGGCTGTGTGCCGGCCATGCAGGCGGCGAATCAGGTCCACGCTCAGCCCCAGAGTCGCGGCCCCGGCCACCAGCGATGGCAGGGCAAAGCCGATGCGGATATCCCCCACCAAGCCAGTGGACAAGGCACTGAGCCACATGAAGATCGGCGGCTTGTCGGGATAAAGCTCTCCCGCGCGGTGTGGCAACCACCAGTCCCCCGTGATCCACATCTCGAGACCATTGAGCGCGAAGCGTGGCTCATCGGCAGGCCACGGCATGCGCATGCCAAGCCCGATGGCAGAGACAGACAGATACAACGCCCCCAGGACCCACCAGGGATGGCGGGAGAGACTTCGGTACACACCGTAAGCTGGCATCATTGCCTTCATGCGCCCGTCCCTTGGTGCTGAACGGGATTGGCATGGAGGTGTGCCACTTCAGTCTTGAGTCGGGCGTTTTCTATCTCCAGCGACGCGAGCCTGGCCTTCAGGGAGTCGTCAGTGCCCGATTCGCGATCTTCCGTCTTGCCACAAGCATGTTCGACGACAGTGGCCGCCTGCGGTGCTCGGGACGACGCTTCGCTACCAGGCGACGTGAGTGACTGGCGATCCCGCTTGATCAAGCTCAGATTACGCAGATAGATGAAAAGCCCTGCCCCCTGACCGGCAATGAATACCGGGTCCTCGCGATGGATGGCATAGGCAAGCAGCGTCATGCCACCGACAAGCGAGAACCACCAGAAGGCACGCGGAACGATGGAACGACGTGCCTTCTCACTGGCCAGCCATTGGATGATGAAACGCGCCGAAAACAGCGCCTGACCTCCAAATCCGACAGCGACCCACCACGGACTGACATCCATCAGCAGGCTCCCCGCGCCATGTCGGCCTGGTCCGGGTTGCTGTCACCTGTAGCAGTATCGTGACCGCCAGCCAGATAACGTGAGGAGGAATCGAACAGGCTTGTTGGCGCGGATGCAGAGGTAGTCGACACGGCCGTCCCCGCCAACGGCAGCGAACCTTGATCGATGACCTCACTGGCAGCATGGCCGAAGATATTCTCGAGCGGTGACGGTAGACGTGAGCGACGCACCAGCCACATCACTCCGACGATATCGGCAATACCGACCCAGAGCCGATCGAAGAAGCCGTACTTGGACACTCCTGCCACACGTTCGCGGTGACGGACTGCCAATGACTGCACCTTGCCGCCCTGAGCGCGAACCAACGCCGGAAGAAAACGGTGCATGTGATCGAAATACGGCAGCCGAAGGAAGACGTCACGACGCATGACCTTGATTCCGCAGCCGGTATCTGGCGTGTCATCGTGCAGCAGCGCTTGTCGGATGGCATTGGCCAGGCGTGATGACACACGCTTGACGGCATCATCGCGGCGCTCGGTACGATGACCCGCTACCAGGTCGAGTTTTTCGAGCGTTGCCAGTGACAACATGTCCGGCAAGTCCGCTGGATCATTCTGGCCATCGCCATCCAGGGTCGCCAACCACCGACCGCGCGCCAACCGGGCAGCCTGCCACAGCGAAGTACTCTGTCCGAAACTGGTGCCGTGGTGATAGGGACGCAATCGTGAATCTTCCTGCGCAGCCTGCTTGAGCCAACGCCAACTGCCATCACTGGAACCATCATCCACCACGATGATCTCGTAGCGCTGCCCCACAAGCGCTTCATGCACTTGGGCAATAAGACTCGGCAAGTTGTCACGCTCATCACGAGCCGGTATCAACACCGAAACTCCTCCGCACAAGGGCTCCTCGCCCTGCGCCGAGGGGTGGACTGGGCCAGGCGATGTCATGGTGATCGCGGACTTCATGGAATAACTCCTGAGCAATGACTGGGCGACGAGCAAGCCGGACAGATGTCAGATCCTGCAGCGATCGGAACCGGCAGGCCGCGTATTTCTGACAGAAAGTTTGCCCGCAAACTATTAAGGCAGGCTTAAGTGAAGCGCAGATGACAACCGCCAATGCAAGAAGCCCCCGTCGCGCTGGGCGACGGGGGCTTCAATGCAAAGACATGCTTGAGTCGAAGACTCTCTAGATACGGCTATGACAGGCGCTTCACTTTCCTCGCCAGTGATCCCGTCCCCACTGCCGACGCTGGTCAGGCGTGAGATACGACCAGGCCACGAAGCGGCTGACCTTCTGCCCCTGGGACATCTCGACCACCCTGATCTCGCTGGCGCCACTGCACTTGAGCGCTTTCCTGATACCGGTCAGGCTCGCGGAATGCGCGACCAGCGAGGTGAACCACAGGCACTGCGAGGCGACATTGCGGCTCTCCTGGATCATGCGGGTGACGAAGGCTTCTTCCCCGCCCGGGCACCAGAGCTCGGCCGCCTGCCCCGCGAAATTCAGCGCTGCCGCGTTGCGTGCCCCGCCCTTGCGTGAGGCATTGCCGCGCTGCCGACGCGACTTGTCGAGCCCGCGCCATTTGCGCTGCGATTCCCGCGCCATATCGGCTTCGCTGGCATGGAACGGCGGATTGCACAGCACCAGATCAAAACGCTCATCCGCGCCCCAGATACCAGCGAAGTGTCGCGTGCGATCAGCCTGCAGACGCACCTTGATCTGGCCCTTGAGGCGCAGATTGGCGCTCACAATCGCGCGAGCCGAGTCGATCGCCTGCGTGCTGATATCACTGCCGACCATCTGCCAGCCAAAGCTGCGATTGCCCAGCAAGGGATAGATGAGGTTGGCGCCGGTGCCGATATCCAGCGCGCGCACCTGCTCACCCGCCGGCAGCTGACCACCGTTCGCTTCACTGATCAGGTCCGCCAGATAATGCAGATAATCGGCGCGCCCGGGGATCGGCGGACACAGATAGCCGGCGGGAATGTCCCAGTGGACGATGCCGTAGTGGCGACTCAACAACGCCCGATTGAGCGCCTTGACAGCCACGGGATCGGCGAAGTCGATGGACTCGCTGCCAGCAGGTGTCTTGATCACGAAAGCCGCCAGTGCCGGGCTCGCCTTGACCAGCGCGGCCATGTCATAGCGCCCACGATGCGGGTTGCGAGGGTGCAGCTGCCCCTTGCGAGCCGGCGTCACCTTGATGGCAGGCGTCTTGAGGGAAGGCGCCTTGGCCGCGCTGGTCTTCTCGCGGGCGGTCGAATCACGACGGTCAGCCGAGGCGGCCTGCTGACGCCTGTCAGCCGAGTCGTGTCGGGAGGATGCGCCGGACTTGGCGAGGGAAGCACCGCGTGGGCGGCGCGAAGACGAGGACATGACGACATACCGGACAATGACAGGGACCGCCATCTTACCAGAGGGCGCCGATCAACACAGACCGCTGCCACTCAGGATGCTACCTATCAGGACAGGTCGCTGCCGATCAACGCCGCGCGCGAGTTGGCGCGCTGATCGACCCGACGCGTCTGGGCACGACGTGCCGTGGCGCGCTCGATGCTCAGCGGGCAATTGCTGCAGTAGCCCAGGCACTCGATGCGATAACGCACGCAGCACACCTTGCGTGGCGTATGCCGTTCGCCATGGCGGTCCATCACGTCGCTGACCGGCTGATAGAGCGGGTTGCGTCGCCCGTCGGCCAGAATTCTGGTCGCCATCAGCTGACGTGCCGGCGCCGCCTGCGCGACCCAGCCCTGCTCTTCCAGCATGCCGACGATATAGACGAAGTAATGTGCCGCGTTGCTCCAGAAGACCTTGGGCCCCAGCGCAGTGTGCGGCACGAGGCGCTCGATGACGGCCTCAAGATGCGCCAGGTAGCCCTGGAAGCGCGCCTGAAGACGCGTCGCCTCATCGGCTGCCTCGATCTCCGCCGCAAGACTTGCCCCCTGCCCCGCCGCATCATCGAGTATCAGCTGCGTGACAACGCCATGCTCGCCAAGGCGCAGCGAAAGATGCCGCAGCTCCAGCGGCAGTTGATGATCCAGCAGCAGGTTGGCCGCCAGCGGCAGCGATACCATCGAGGACAGCAGATACTTGGACCACTGGGAGAGCAGCGCCTGCTCATCGGGGGCGCTGTGGTCAGAGGTGGCATCTACCGGGCCGGTCTCGTACTGCATGCCATGCGCGGCGATGCACGCTGCCAGCCACCCGGGACTGAGCACATCGCGCGCCGGCACGACACGCTGGAGCGACACCTCATCGCCTGCCTGCACCTGAGCGTAGGTAGTGATCAGGTCCCGATAGGCAACCATCGGACCGGCAAAGAGCGGGGAAAGCGCGTCGATCATCGGGAAGCTCGCAGACGTGAAGAAACAGACAGTGCCTCACATACTAACGAAAACTATTAGCATTTGCATATCAAAAAAGCATGATGAACCTGCAGAGCTTGCAACAGGCTCGTCTGCGCTCAGAGCCTGCCATCCCGACACAGCCGACGACGCACCCAGGCATCGTAGACTCGCGTCAACACCGGTTCGATTAGCGGCCGCGTGATCAGCCACCCCAGCCATGAAAGGCCGGGGATGCGCGCCAGCAGCAGGCGATACGCCGACATGCCCTCACGGATCTGCCCTTGCGCTGTCTCGACGTGCAACGACAGCAATGCCTGCTTGAGGCCGATGCCGCGAGCGGCGAGATGCTCGGCGTTATCCGTCGCATCCCACCACTCGACGTTGGCGTCTTCGCGCGACAGCCGCTCATAACGGGCCCGTTCACGACGACACACCGGGCAGCGCGCATCGTAGTAGATCCTGATGAGTGGCAAACCGTCACGCTGAGGTCGCTGGCTGGCGGTATCCGACATGCTGGCCTCCCTCTTGTGATGAGTGTGCGCGGTACGCACTCAATGAGCGTTCAGAGCACCATCAGATCAGGACGCCGCGCCGATGCGGTCGGAATATTCCTTGTCTTCATAGCGATGCAGCGGCGCGTCCTCGGTGCAATCCGGGCTGGTCTGGAAGGTCTTGCGCACATCGAGTACGCCCAGACTCTGGATGGTGCGGCGCCCCAGCAATACCGGGTAATTCATGCCGTCACGATCGCGCAGACTGAACTGCTCTTCGTAACGCTCGCCGCCCATGCACAGCGTCATCAGCACCACCGGGCGCGTATCGCGCCCGCCAGCACCGGACACCGTCAGGTCGCGATACAGGGGGCGCTCGAAGGTATTCTCGACCTTGTCACCATTGGCTTCATCCTCGACTTCCACATCGAAACGCACCCACTCCTCGTCATCACGCTCGAAGGTCTCGATATTCTCGGCATGCATCGAGGAGGTCAGCGCGCCGCTATCCAGCTTGGCCTTCACCATCACGCCCCACGGCTCGATGGTCGCCTTTTCCACCCAACCGAAGACCTTGTCGTCTGCCGCCTGGGCTACGGCTGGCACGGCAAGCGAGGCAATCAAGCCGACACCGGCAAATTGACGGGCGGCGCGCGCAAGGGATGTAGCAGCGTGTCTCGACATGGTGACTCCTGGGAAAAGTGGCGACATTGCAAGGCAATGCCCGACATCCTTCACCATGGAGGCTTGCGGCAAGGTTAACAAGGCGTGAGGACACACCCTCGCCTGTCCCCCTGTCCCGTCCCCTGCCCCCTGCCCCCTGTCCGGCGCAAGCAACAGACGGTTGCGAGAAGGCGATGACAAGCCACCCTTGATATGGCGCGCTCCCCCCACCAGCTATCAAGGAGGGTCGCGCCACCAGCGTACTGCTATCAGCGTATTGCTCTCGACGCACGGCCATCTGCGACATCCACTCGACGGAGGTCACCATGCAAGACCTGTTACGTGAGTCACTTTCCCACTGGAGCCTGCTGCTGTGCTGGCTGTTGCTGATGGTACCGGCGCTGATATGGGTCGTGCGTGACCTGACCACGAAGAATGCCCATCTGGCCCCGATGATGAAATGGGTGTGGGGGTTGACCACGCTCTACTCGGGTGTGGTGGGGCTGCTGGTCTATCGTTTCGCCGGACGCCGCCAGATCGCCGCCAACGGTGATGCCCGCAAGGGCCTGAGAAGCGTCGCGCACTGCTACTCGGGCTGCGGACTGGGGGAATTCGTCGGCGTCAGCCTGGCGGTGGGCCTGTTGGCCATGGGCAATATCTCTACCGCGATCATCACCTTCCTCTTCGCCTACCTGTTCGGCTTTTTGCTGACGGTCGGCCCGATGCTGCAGGGCGGCAGTGATGACAAGCCACAGGTGATTCGTGATGCTTTTAAGAGCGAGACGGCCTCCATCGCGGTGATGGAGGTGGTGGCGATTTCCGTGGACCTCTGGCTTGCGGGCGGTGCCGGCATGCACCAGCCGCTGTTCTGGAACTCGCTGATCATTTCCCTGAGCCTGGGGCTGCTCGCCGCCTGGCCAGTCAACATCTGGTTGGTGAAGCATGGTGTCAAGGGTGGCATGGCGGACCCACGCGAGACGGACCCGCAAGCGCAGCACCACGCGCACTGCTGAAGCGCGCTGCCAAGACGCGCAAACTATCGAGACGTGCAGAGCGTCGAGACATGAAAAAGCCCCGCCGGCATGCCGACGGGGCTTTTCTCTGACTGAGCTTTCACACTGACTTTCGCATCCCTGTCAGCGCGATGCCGTCAGTCGCATCACGTTCAAGATGCTGACTTAGACGAACTCGCCGTTGTGATAGACCTGCTGCACGTCTTCACAATCATCCAGCAGCTCGAGCATCTTGTTGAGCAGCTCGGCATCATCGCCGCCGACTTCGGTGTGAATCTGCGGAATGAAGCTGATCTCATCGACTTCGAAGTCGAGATCTTCACCGTAGATGTCGGTCAGTGCGCCCTTGGCCTTGAAGTGCTCGGTGGTCGGGGTCAGCACGGTGATGATGCCGTCGTCGAGCTCGATGTCACTCACATCGACATCGGCTTCCATCAGCGCTTCCAGGACCTTTTCCTCGTCCTCTTCCGCGCCCTTGAAGGCCAGGATGGCGCGGTGGTCGAACATGTGCGACACCGAACCCTGCGCGCCCAGCTTGCCCTTGCCCTTGTTGAAGCAGGTGCGGACCTCGCCGAAGGTGCGGTTGTTGTTGTCGGTCAGACAATCAACGATGACCATGACGTTGCCCGGACCAAAGCCTTCATAGCGCGCCAGAGCGAAGTCTTCACCGCCAGTGCCCTTGGCCTTGTCGATCGCCTTGTCGATGACGTGAGTCGGCACCTGGTCCTTCTTGGCCTTCTCGATGAGACGACGCAGGCTCAGGTTGCCGTTGGGGTCGAGGCCACCGCTCTTGGCCGAGACGTAAATCTCGCGCCCGTAACGTGAATACACGCGTGCCTTGTTGAGAGAGGTACGCGCCATTGATTCTTTACGGTTCTGGAATGCTCTTCCCATGCAAGTCGACTCTTGTCCGCCTGAATTCAAATGCCCTTGCGACCATGTCGCGGGACCTGAAGCAGCATCGGCCTCCTGGCCGACGCCGCAACGCTGTGACGAATAGTAACGCAGACAACGCCGTACGTCGCCATCCCTGCCGGGTCTTGCGCGTTGAGCGCAGCGCACCACGATGGGCAAGGCAACTCATGCATGCCGCTGGCCGTCACAGACAGTTGGTCGGCTTGGGCAGTCCGGCGATACGCGCGCCCACCTTGGGCGGGCTGTCCGGAAACAGCCGCATCAGATGCAGCGAGCGGCCCTTGTCGGGGCCAAACCGCTGGGTCATCGCCTTGCTCAGCGGGCGCATGGCCGGCGAGAGCGAGAAGCGCTGATAGAAGTCGCGCAACACCTCGATCACCTCCCAGTGCTCCGCCGTCAGCTCACGCCCCTCCTCGGCGGCCAGCATTTCCGCCAGCGCCGGGCTCCAGTCATCCAGTTCGACCAGATAGCCTTCTGCATCCAGTCCGATATCACGCCCATCAAGCGTCAGTGTGCGCACCGTTTCACTACTGGCCATACAGATCCTGATTCACTGTCTTGCATGAAAATTGAAAGGGAGAGACGCCTGGCGCCTCAGAACCAGCTGACGGTCTTGTCAGCGGCCTCGGTCAGGGCGACGAAACCGTCGACGTCGACCACGATGACGTTCTCGGCGCAGCGCCCCAGCAGGCCGCGGGACTCGAGATCTTCACGCAACGCGAACAGCCGCCCCTCAAGCCCGGCAAGGTGCTGCTCGGCGTTGTCGAGGGCGCCATTGACGCCATCCTCGATCAACAGCAGCTGATCTTCCGGGCCCATGGCATTGAGCACATCATCATGGATGCGGCTGGAGAATGGCGAACGGTTGAGTAGATGTAGATTCATGCAATTATCCAGGCAGGGGAAGCTGGGACTGCCACTGGCCATCAATGGAGAGATATCAATGACATGGCATCAGGAAACTGATGCGAGCATATCAGTCGCCAGCGTTGGCGGCAGTGACGTGTCAGAAGCTCAGCACGCGCGAGAACGCGGTCGTCAGCGCAACCACCTCGTCGTGCTCAAGCAGCGTGACCGGCAACAGCGTGACGTCCTTCGCTGTCAGGCCCCGTGCGCGCAGCGCCGCCGCATCGACATAGCAGCGCTCGACGTCATACATCTCAAGCGCCGCCAGCAGGTTGTCACTGCCCTTCTGCCCCAGCGGCCCGACCTGCTGTCCCTCCAGCAGCGCCATCACGCCATCGCCGGTGAACAGAAGCCCGACCTCGCGCCCGAAGGCCGCCGCGACCATCGCCGCCTCCAGGCCCTCGCGCAGCCAGCTGCTGCCATGCGGGCCATGACGCAACATGACCAGCAGATCACCGGCGGCTATTCCGGCGTCATCGCCGGCCAGGGGCGCCGTCATCACATCGCTCATGGTCTGCTCCTCACTCGATAAGTAGCGTCATCATCAGTGACGACAAGAAATGACGTCATGCAAAGGTGATCAGGTGGTCATTGTCCAGCGTCGCCTCGACCAGCTGGCCCAGCCCCGTCAGCTCGAACGGCGCCTCGAGGGTGTGCCCCTGCTTGCCATGCCGCGCCGCTTCGCGCTCATCGAGCATGCCGCGTCTCAGGCCCGCCGCGACACACACCTGCAGGCGGGTGGCGTGATTCTCGGCAAGCGACAGCCAGCGATCACGCAGATGCGGCTCGTCCTGGGGCGGCGCCATCATGTTGGCGGCGTTGTAGACGCCATCGTGATAGAAGAACACCGTGGTCAACTGATGGCCGCGCGCCAGCAGGGCATCGGCAAAGCGCAGCGCCGAATGACTGGCCTGCTGGCTGTAGGGGCCGCCGTAGACGGCCAGAGCATAACGCATGCGAACCTCGTGTGACTGCTCATGAATGGGCGCCATTCTAGCGCGAGTCACGCCACCTGACACCCGAACGCAAACGACCCCGCCGAGGCGGGGTCGTTTGCAGGTCTCATGCTCCTTCGCTTGACGATCAATCGTCGGAAGCGAAGCCCAGCAGTGCCAGCAGGCTGACGAACATGTTGTAGATGGAGACGTACAGGCTCACCGTCGCCAGCAGGTAGTTGGTCTGCCCGCCGTGGATGATCTGGCTGGTCTCGAACAGGATCGCCGCGGAGGCGAACAGCACGAAGCCGGCGGAGACAGCCAGTGCCAGGCCGCTGATGTTGAAGATCATCGCTGCCAGCATCGCCAGAATCAGCACGATGGCGCCGGCGAACAGGAAGTTGCTGAGGAACGAGAAGTCCTTGCGCGTCACCAGTGCCACCGCGGACAGGCCGGCGAAGGTGATGCCGGTCATGCCGAGCGCGGTCATCACCAGCTGGCCGCCGTTGGGCAGGCTCAGATAGGCATTCAGTACCGGGCCGAGCGTGAAGCCCATGAAGCCGGTGAAGGCGAAGGTCGCGAAGATGCCGGCGGTGGAGTTCGCGGTCTTGTGGACCAGGAACATCAGGCCGTAGGCACCGATCAGCAGCACGAAGATGTTCATGCGGCCGACGCCCATGCTCATCGCCACGCCAGCGGTCAGCGCGGAGAACAGCAGCGTCATTGCCAGCATCATGTAAGTGTTGCGCAGTACCTTGTGAGTACTGAGCGAGCGGCTCGCGGTATCCTGCGAGACCTGCCAGGAGCTGTTAGCCATGGTGTCTATCCTCAGGTTGCTACGATGGATTCATCGATTTGACCCCAGCATGCCCTCAGGGGTTTGCCTAATCAAGAGACAGAACGATGAAAAGCCCTATTGAGGCAACCATCCGGCGCGTGCAAGGCAACGACATCGTCAGTCTCCGCAGCCATTGTGGCATGTGCGACCTTTCAAGCATCTGAACGACAAGGAAATTTACGCCAAGTCCTTGACCCTGACTGAAAAATCCGTAGTATTTCATCCCGTGAGTCGGAGGGATGGCAGAGCGGTTGAATGCACCGGTCTTGAAAACCGGCGTAGGTTAATAGCCTACCCAGGGTTCGAATCCCTGTCCCTCCACCACCTTGATTCCGAAAGCCCCGTCTACCCCAGGTAGGCGGGGCTTTTTCGTGGGCATGATTCCTGATCTGAGTCATGACCTGATTAATGGTCTGGTACCAGCAGGCGGCTTCCGGCGGCCTCACCCCGGCGCAATCCTGCTGCAAGTGATTGTCCACGATGGCTTTTCCGAATATTTTTCTTCACCTACCTCTTGCTATTCTCATCAGGTTCGGTAGTATTTCGCTCCGTGAGTCGGAGGGATGGCAGAGCGGTTGAATGCACCGGTCTTGAAAACCGGCGTAGGTTAATAGCCTACCCAGGGTTCGAATCCCTGTCCCTCCACCACCTTGAATTCCGAAAGCCCCGTCTACTTCAGGTAGGCGGGGCTTTTTCATTGTTGCCGCGCAGCGCCCATCGCCGCCACTTCGCACCCTGCCTGAGCAGCGATGGCCAATGATGCGCCGGGCCGTCAGCGGACTTTCGGCTACAGTGAGCATCACTGCGCCAGACATTCCTTGCCGCAGAATGTGCGCCTGCCCCTCCCCCTTAGACAAGTCGAGACACCATGCCATTTTCTGCCCTTGGTTTGAGCGATTCCATCGTCAAGGCCGTCACCGAGCAAGGCTACCAGACCCCGACTCCCATCCAGGAGAAGGCGATCCCCGTCGTGCTGGCCGGTGACAACCTGATCGCCGCCGCCCAGACGGGTACCGGCAAGACGGCAAGCTTCGTGCTGCCCATCCTGCAGACCCTGCAACAGGCACCCAAGGTGCGCGCCAAGCGCGTACATGCCGTCATCCTGACGCCGACGCGGGAGCTGGCGATTCAGGTCGAAGACAACATCCAGCACTACGCCCGGTATCTGGAAGTCAGCTCCATGGCGATGTATGGCGGCGTGGAGATCGAACCCCAGCAACAGCGCCTGATCGAGGGCGTGGACATCCTGGTGGCGACGCCTGGCCGCCTGCTGGACATGCTGACCCGCCGCGCGATCCACCTCGACGAGACACGTACCCTCGTCATCGATGAAGCGGACCGCATGCTCGACATGGGCTTCATCGCCGACATCAACAAGATCGTCGAGAAGTTGCCCAGAGAGCGTCAGAACCTGCTGTTCTCGGCCACGCTCTCGGCTCAGGTGCGCGTGCTCGCCAAGACCGCGGTGATGGACGCCGTCGAGATCATGATCGCTCCGGAGAACGTCACCGCGCCGGATATCAGCCAGTATCTGATCACGGTCGACAAGGAGCTCAAGTCCGCCCTTCTGAGCCATCTGATTCACGAGAAGCAGTGGCAGCAGGCGTTGATCTTCATCGAGACTAAGCGTGGCGCCGCCAAGCTGGTCAGTCAGCTGGAGAAGCGTGACATCGCCGCCGAGTCCTTCCACAGCGGTCGCAGCCAGGCAATGCGCGAGCAGCTGCTGGCCGACTTCAAGGCCGGCACCATCAAGTATCTCGTGGCTACCGGCGTTGCCGCGCGGGGCATCGACATCGATGATCTGCAGCGCGTGGTCAACTATGACCTGCCGGACGCCGCCGAGGATTATGTCCACCGCATCGGGCGTACCGGCCGTGCCGGGGCCAGCGGTGAAGCCATATCGCTGGTCTCGCGTGATGACTTCCGCAACCTGTGCGCCATCGAGCAACACCTGGGCTATTTCGTGACGCGCGAAGTCGTGGAAGGCTTTGCGCCCAAGCTCGCGGTACCGGCCTCGAACAGCGACTACGCCCCCAAGTCCGCAAACAAGAGCCGTCGTCGCCAGCCCAACCGCCGCTGACACCCCTCAGGGCAAGCCTGATGACGCCCTGACACGAGCACGCCCCCGGAGACATGAACGTCATTCTCCGGGGGCGTGCCGGGTTGTATACCAAGCTTTGTGCTCAAAGCACTGTGCTCAAAGTACCGTGCGCAAAGTACTGTGCACAAAGCCCCATGCGCAGAGTAGCGCTCAATTGATGGCGGCGATGCCCGGCCCGCCCACGGGCCCCAGCCGGGTGTCACTGACGAAGCCATTGCCGCCATCCTGCTTGGCGCGGAACAGATTGACGTCAGCCTTGGCGATCAGGCCTTCCAAGTCCTTGTCGCCGGACTGACGCTGGGCGACACCGATCGACAGATTGACATCCAGACTGTTGAGGCCGTCATTGATGACGAACGGCAACGCCGAGGCGCCCTTGCACAGACGCTCTGCCACTTGATCGACGCGCTCGCCATGCAGCCCCGGGCACAACAGCACGAATTCCTCGCCGCCATAGCGCCCGACCAGGTCCTCCCCGCGCAGGATGCTGCGCATGCGCCGCACCAGCTCCTTGAGCACCTGATCGCCGGCCTGGCGACCCCAGGTCTCGTTGATCAGCGCCAGATGGTCGACATCCACCATCATCACGCTCAGCGCTCCATTGTTGATCAACATGCCACGTCCGCTGTCGACCAGCTCCGCGCGACTCAGGGCGCCGGTCAGCGCATCGAAGCGCCCTCCCGTCTCGAAACGCTGCTGCAGGCGCTCCACCGACCAGCCCATCTGCACCAGCACCAGCGTGAAGAAGAGGGTCAAGACGCCCAGATTGATGATGCGAAATGCCAGCATCCAGCCGGCGGGCAGCGGATTGATCGGCCCTTCCAGCATCAGGATGATATAGGCCAGTAGCGGCATGCTCAGGCAGGCGGCACACAGTAGAACGCGCCGCATGAACGACGTGCGGATCGAGTAGATGCACAGCAAGGCGCCGAAGTAGAAGTAGTCGAACCCGGCTTCCGAGCCGAAATAGCGCAACGAAAAGCTGATCTGCGCGCAGGTGCCCAGCGCCATCAGCGTGGCCGCCAGGGCTTCACGGCGAGCACGATGCAGTTGCAGGCAGACCAGATCGACGATCAGCATCGCCAGATTCAGGGCCAGAATGCCCATCTCGCCCAGCCACAACAGCAGGATGGCGTAGAGCAGATGGCAGCTGACCGCCAGCACATAGACCACGTTGAAGGTGGCATGAAAGGTCTTCTCATCCGCCGTAAGCCCTGGCGGGAATTTCTCGAATCGCCGCAGAAAGCCCGCGAGATGAGGATGTGGGCTGGCCATGTAGTCACCTCCTTGTCGCTGGCCACAACCGGTGGCCAGACGCTGTCACGGACAGATCGGCCTGACATCAACAGAGTACGATATTGATGAGTCCAAACACGACGCCCCCATTACACGCAGTGCAATGGGGGCGTCATAGTGTGTGAAGCTCAGGCCCAGACACGGATTGAGATCAAGGCTCAGTGCAGTCGCAGGCCGACCTTGGTGATGCGATTGCCTTCCACCTCGTTCACCACCCAGTGGATGCCATGCCAGTCGACATCGTCGCCGACCACCGGCACCCCGCCGACTCGACGGGTGATGAACTCGGCGATGGTCAGGTGCTGCTCGCCCTGGGAGAGCGTCAAGCCGTAGACATCGGCGATGTCCTGCATGTTGGCATCGCCTTCCAGCGTGAAGGTCCCGAAGAAGGCGCGTTGCTCGTGCTGCAGACTCTCGCCATTGAACATGCGGTTGAGGCTCGGCACATCACAGGAGCGCCCCACCACGCACAGCACATCCTGCTGATGCAGACAGGTGCTGCCCTTGGGATGGATCAGCACCTTGTTGCGGAACAGCGCCCCGACCTTGGCCCCCGACGGGAAGCGCAACATGCGCAGCGCCACGCCTTCCAGCGCCGTGTTGTCGACGCGATAGACCAGCATCTCGTAATCATTGACCGGCATGATACCGAGCAGGTTGCGGCGGCTGGGCTGTGCGCCCGGCGGCACCACCACCCTCAGCTTGCGCGCCATCGGTGCCAGCGACGAGCCCTGCACCAGCAGCGAGATGATGACCACGAAGAAGGCGACATTGAAGTAGAGACCGGCATTCTCGACCCCGGTGATCACCGGGAAGATCGCCAGCACGATCGGCACCGCTCCTCGCAGCCCGACCCAGCTGATGAACCACAGCTCGCGCCAGCGGAAGCGGAAGAACGGCTTGAGACACAGGATGACCGCCAGCGGGCGCACCACCAGAATCAGCGCCACGCTGAGGATGGCGGCCGGCAGCGCGAACTGCAGCATGGTCGAGGGCGAGACCAGCAGGCCCAGCATCAGGAACAGCACGATCTGCGAGAGGTGCGCCAGGCCATCATGCACCGGCAGGATGTGCTCCAGGTGGCGGCCGGGGTGATTGCCGATCATCAGGCCGCACAGATAGATGGCGAGGAAACCGCTGCCGCCCATCTCGTTGGTGGTGGCGAACAGGCTCAAGCCCAGCGCCAGCGCCAGCAGCGAGTAGAGGCCGGGCGCAAGATCCAGGTAGCGCATCAGGCGGGCGATCAACCAGCCGCCGGCGATCCCCATGGCGGCACCGACACCGAACTGCAGCAGGAAGCTCATGATGCCCGACGCGACGCCGGAGAGCTGACCTGTCAGGATCTCGGCCAGCGTGATGGTCAGGAAGATCGCCATCGGATCGTTGGTGCCGGACTCGATTTCCAGCGTCGCACCGACACGCTCATTGAGGTGAACGCCCTGGCCGCCCAGTAGCGAGAAGACCGCCGCGGCGTCGGTGGAGCCGACGATGGCCCCGACCAGCAGGCCTTCGATCAGGGTGAGGTCAAACAGCCACATGGCCAGAAGCCCCACCAGGCCGCTGGTCATGAAGACCCCGACGGTGGCCAGTACCAGCGCCGGTTTCAGGCCGGCACGAAACGTGGACAGCCGTGTGCGCAGGCCGCCATCGAGCAGGATGAGCGCCAGCGCCAGATTGCCGATCATGTAAGCGGATGAGGCGTCGTCGAACTGGATGCCCAGCACGCCATCTTCACCCGCCAGCATGCCAAGGCCGAGGAACAGCAGTAGCAGCGGCATGCCAAGACGCGCCGAGACACGGCTGGCCAACACGCTCAAGGCGATCAGCGTGCCTGCCAGCAAGAAATAATAATTCAGGTTCTCTACCACGAGTGCTCCCCCGCCAAGCCCTACATCAGATCTCGAGTGACGTCCATGACGACTCACCCACAGTATTCCATGTCAGCGATGGGGCTGCAGAGAAATTTCACACCTTTCATGTACTTGCAGTGTGCAGCACGCCGATTTCACGCCAGGCTGCGCGGCGAGACCCAGGCAGGGGCTGCCGCAAGCTCAGCATAGGACCGCGGACCGAAGGCCTCCATCGCCCACAACAGCGCACGACACAGCTCACGCTGGCCATCGAGATCGATCATGCGTCCATGACGCGAATAGCCCTTCATGAAGGCCTGACGCTGCTCCGGCGTTTCCAGCAGCAACTCCACCAGCGCCCAGTCGAACTCGATCGGCGCCCACACCAGCGCCTCCCAATCGCTCCACACCCAGCCGGTGGCGGCGCACAGATATTGATCGGCGCGCATGTCCGGCAGACACCACACCGCGCGGGTCGGCGCCGGGAAGGTGCGCTTGAGCAGCGTGCCGAGTTCCGCGCGACGCGGGTGATGGGCGAGAAAGCGCGTGACGCGAGTATTCCAGTGCAATAGCGGCATCGGCTGCGCCAGCGGCTGACCGAAACCCGACACCGTGTCCTGATGCAGGCGACCGAGCTGATCGCCCAGCAGCTCACAGAAGGTGATACTGAGATCACTCGGCTGACCGCTGGACCACGGCAGATGCCAGATGGGCGCGCCATCGAGACGCCCCAGAAAGGTCAGGGGCAGCGGCGGAATCGGCAGGCGCGCGGGCAAGGCGCCCGCCAGTCGCGTCAGGCCATCCGGGGTCGCCCAGCGATCGGCGCCGAAGACCCCGCGCATGGCGCGCCAGAAGGGATCATGGTCTGGCCCGGTGCGCGCCAGCTTGATGAGGCCGGGCGTGCCGCCACGCTGGCGCCATAGCCAGTTGGCGCTATCCGGCCAGGCAAGAGCCAGTGGTTCGAGCGGTTGGCCCAGATAGGTCGAGAGCCGTCGGGTCAGTGACTCCTCGGGCCAGCCCCTGGGTACGGGACGCGGCTCGCCCACGGCCTCAGTCGTACTCGGCCGCTGCGGGGGAACGGGATAACTGGAACAGGTCGAGAGATCCGGTGTGTCGGGCATGATGATCTCCTTGGGCTACACGTCTTGTTACAGTAATGCTCAGCATACCCAAGGCGTGGCACATCGGCATAGTCCGTTTCGCACGCCGCCACTGCCCTGCCCACCTGAGCCGGCCCCTGACCCGCGTCGGACAAGACACCGGCAAGAGACTGACGTTACACTGTCGGTCTGGATGGGGGTGCCCGAGGATGGGCTGAGAGCCGCAGCGATACGTCGCGCGACAACCCCTGGAACCTGATCCGGTTGATACCGGCGGAGGGAATCCCCGACGCGTGCCCTGCACGGCGCGTCACCTGCTTCCTCCTGCCGGCACGCCGCCCGACCACGGAATTGCCTGTGTCGCTGGGACTCACCCTCAACAACGCACGAATCGATTACGCCGGCCACACGCTGTTCCGCGATATTTCCGCGCGTCTGGAGGCCGGTAGCTGGACGGCACTGTTGGGGCGCTCCGGCTGCGGCAAGAGTTCGCTGCTGCGCCTGCTGGCCGGCCTGGAGATGTCAGACCTCCACCAGCTCGATCTCGCCACCGATGACGGTCAGCCGCTGACCGACCGCGTGGCCTGGATGGCCCAGCAGGACCTGCTGCTGCCGTGGCGGCGCGTCATCGACAACCTGTGGCTGGGCGATGACCTGCGCCGGCGGCCACGCAATCGCGAACTTGCCCATGAACTTCTGGCCGCGGTCGGGCTTGAGGGCCGTGAGCAGGCCTGGCCGGACGCTCTCTCCGGCGGCCAGCGCCAGCGCGTCGCCCTCGCCCGCACGCTCTACCAGCAGGCGCCGGTCGTGATGATGGATGAGCCGTTCTCGGCGGTGGATGCCATCACCCGTCTGGAGCTGCATGATCTGGCCAGCCGCCTGCTCAAGGGCCGCACCGTCCTGATGGTGACCCATGACCCGCTGGAGGCATTGCGCCTCGCCGATCAACTGCTGGTGCTGCGCCCGTCGAGCCTCCCGGGCCACGGCGCCGAGCTGGAACGCCTGCCGGGGCTTGGCGCCGCACGCCCGGTGCCGCTGGATGACCCGGCCCTGCCACCGGCGCAGGCGCAACTGATCGCCCGCCTGCGTGATAGTGAGGAGGCCGCATGAAACGTCTGCACGCCATGCGTCACCTCGTCATCAGCGCGCTGCTCCTGCTGGGGCTTTGGCAGCTGATCATTGCCGTTACCGCCGTACCGCCCTACATTCTGCCCACGCCGCAGGCCGTGCTCGAGGTGCTGATCGAGAAGGCGCCGCTGCTGGCCCATCACGCTGGCGTCACCATCAGCGAGATACTGGCCGGGCTGGTGCTGGGCATTCTGCTCGGCCTTGCCACCGCGCTGGCGCTGGCCTTCATTCCCCGCCTGCGCCGCACGCTGCTGCCGATGCTGCTGATCAGCCAGGTGATACCGCTGTTCGCGATCGCGCCGCTGCTGGTGCTGTGGCTCGGCTATGACATGCTGTCCAAGGTGGTGATGGCGACGCTGATCATCTATTTCCCGGTCGCCTCCACCGGCTACGACGGCCTGCGCCAGACCCGACAGGGCTGGCTGGATCTTGCCCATACCCTGGGTGCCAGCCCATGGCGCCGACTGATCCACATCCAGCTGCCAGCCGCACTGCCGGCACTGGCCTCCGGCATTCGCATGGCCGCGACCGCCGCCCCCATCGGCGCCGTCATCGGGGAATGGGCCGGCGCCAGTCAGGGGCTGGGCTATCTGATGCTCAACGCCAACGCACGCATGGAGATCGACCTGATGTTCGCCGCCCTGCTGGTGCTGGTCGCCTTCTCCCTGCTGCTCTATTTCTCGCTGGATGCGCTGCTGCGTGCCCTGATGCCCTGGCACCGCGACCGACTGACACGTCTGAGCTGACACGCCGGGGCTGACACTCCTGGGTCAAGACGACTGGCCTTCGGATAGACACTGCATGACCGCATGACCGCATGACCGCAAGATCGCGTTACCGAAATACGCAACGACGCTCGACGCTCGGCGCTCGAACAAATTGCATGAGCCTGACGACTGCCGCTCACGAACGGCAGCACCACTACCCCGTGATCACAAGGAACTTCGCCATGTCTCTTTCGTCATCGGCGCCACGGCGCAAAGCGCAGCCGACACGCTCACCGCGTACCTCGCTGCTGTCCACCGCCTTCGCCACCCTGCTGACCACGCTGTGCCTGAGCAGCCTGCCAGTCACCGCCATATCGGCCCACGCCGCCGAGGCAGACCCCGCCACCAGCCCCCAGTCAGCGCCGGAAATCGTCGCTCAGCAGGCTGAAGTCGGAGTGAACGGCGACTCAGCCGCGTCTGCACCGGTGGCAAGCCAGGAAGCCGTGGAAGCGACCGCCGGCGCCGCCGAACAGGCCAAGAACGATGCTGAACCGGTCGCGGATGCCCCGCCAGCCGCCGGCGAGGAACAGAGCGCTGAAGCTGACTCGCAGGACGTCGCCGAGGACAACACCAAGGACACTGCCACCGCCGAGCAGCCGCTGACGCAGTTCAAGGTCATGCTCGACTGGTACACCAACCCCGGCCATGCCCCGCTGGTGCTGGCGCAGGAGCTGGGCCTGTTCAAGAAGCACGGCCTTGATGTCGAGCTGATCGCCCCTGCCGACCCGAGCGTGCCACCCAAGCTGGCTGCCGCCGAGCGCGTCGACATCGCCATCAGCTATCAGCCACAGCTGCACCTTCAGATCGACCAGGGCCTGCCGCTGGTACGTATCGGTACCCTGGTCGCCACCCCGCTGAATGTGGTGGTCGTGCGCGCCGACAGCGACATCCAGTCGATCGCCGATCTCAAGGGCAAGCGGGTCGGCTACTCGGTCGGCGGCGTCGAGGAAGTGCTGCTCTCCACCATGCTGCAGTACAGCGGTCTGACGCTGGATGACATCACGCTGACCAACGTCAACTTCTCGCTGACGCCGTCACTGCTGACGCGCAAGGTCGATGCCGTCACCGGTGCCTTCCGCAACTTCGAGCTGGCCCAGATGGCCCAGGAAGGCGTCAAGGGCCGCGCCTTCTACATCGAGGAAGAAGGCGTGCCGACCTATGACGAGCTGATCTTCGTCGCCAACAGCGACAGCTACGAGCGCAAGCAGGCACAGTACGCCGGCTTCCTCGCTGCCGTCGGCGAAGCCACTGCCTGGATCATCAACCACCCGGACCAGGGCTGGGAGATGTTCCGCGATTCCGACCCGGCCCTGGACACCGAGCTCAACAAGGAAGCCTGGTACGCCACCCTGCCGCGCTTCGCGCTGCGTCCTGCCGCGCTGGATGCCGGCCGCTACCGTGACTTCGAGAACTTCCTGTTCGAGCGTGGCATGATCAAGAAGCGCCAGTCGCTCAGCCACCTGGCCGTCGACGTCAACGCGCCCTGAGGCGTTGAGCGCCCAGCGCCATTGAAGCGCTGAGCGTTTGAGTGCCTTCCATGCAGAACGCCCCTGTCGGAGATTCCGACAGGGGCGTTCTGGTTTCTGGCCGACTTGATCAACTTGCTCTCTGCTTCCAGAGCTCTGTCTTTACCGCTCACTCTCGTCGTCCTGTGCCTATTCCACCAGCGCTAGCGGCGTGCCAGGCGACGCGACAACCACAGGATCTGCAGCGGCTGGATCACCAGCGCGATCATCAGCACCGCGACCAGCAGCGGCATGCCTTCCAGTGCGCCGCTGGGCGTGCTGACCAGCAGCCCGGCACCCACATAGCTGCCGGCGGCAGAACTCAGATGCTGCACGGCACTCTGGGTGCTGGTGAAGGCCGCCCGCTCGTGGTCGGCGGGAATGAAGCTGTTGAGCGTATTCTGGGTCACACGCCGCGCCGACGAGAACAGCATGTAGGCGCCGAAGCCGATCCAGATCAGCGACGGCCCCGGCGAATGCAGCAGGAAGGCCCAGCCGACCAGCGCCGTCACCAGGCAGGTGATGGTGCCCGGCCAGACACAGCCATAGCGATCACACAGCCGTCCCGTCAGCTGCATGCCGACCAGCGACAGCCCGCCGCCAATCATGTAGAGCCCGCCGAGATCCTCGCGCGGCAGGCCCAGATTGAACAGCAGATAGCTTGCCAGGTTGGGAATCACCAGGAAGTTGCTGAACATCGCCGTGGCGATCAGCGCCAACCCCAGGCGGTGATCGGGCTGGGCCAGGATGTTCAGGATCGTGGTGCCCTTGCGGCTACGCAGGCGGGTCTCGGGGTTATCGAGATGGCCGCGGATAGGCGGCAGTATCCAGGCCAGCAGCCCGCACACCAGCAGCGCCAACAGCGCCACGGCGCGAAAGGGAGCCTGCCAGCCAAAGCCCTGCGACAGCCACAGCGCAAACGGCAACCCCAGCACCGAGGCCACCGAAAAGGCGCCCATCACCAGGCCCATGGCACGCCCCCGGCGGACTCCCGGCACCACGTCGATCACGATGGCCAGCGCCGTCGCCGCCGCCGGCCCACCGAACAGTCCGCCCAGCATGCGCGCCGCCAGCAGAGTCTCGAAGTCAGTGGCGAAGCTGGCGATCAGGTGGCAGAGCGCCGCGCCGAACAGGAAGCCCAGCACTGCCCAGCGGCGATCGAAGCGATCAGCGTGTCGCGTCCACAGCAGAGTGCCGACCGCGGCGGCCAGCGGATAACTGCCGACGATATAGCCGAGGTGATCCAGCGGAATGCCCAGCGAGGTGGCAAAGTCAGGGCCCAGCGCCATCACCATGGTGAAGCCCATGATGACGGCGAACTGCAGCAGAGTGACCAATGCCACCACCAGGCGCTCGTGGGTAGTCACCGGCGGGATGACCCGATCACTCGCGGCCGGCTGACGATTTTCGGAGTGACTGCTCGACGTACTCAAGCGCGTGCGACGCGTTCAAGGAACGCCACCACCGCCTGCTGGAACTCGCTGGCACGCTCGGCGTGCAACCAATGGCCGGCCTCCAGGGAGTCATCTTCCAGCGCAGGGAAGTGTTCACGCATCGTCGCCAGTCCCTCGGCCTGCACGTAGTTGGAGCGCGAGCCCCACAGCAGCAATGCCGGCAGCTCGACCGGCCCCTGGCCGTGCGGCGCCTCGACGATCTGTGGGTAGCCCGCCGCGATATGGTCCAGCCCGACGCGCCAGCCCATGGCGCCGTCGTCGAGACGCACCAGGTTGGTGGCGAGGAACTGGCGGATGGCCGGGGTATCGACATGCTGCGCCATCACCGTGTCAGCCTCCTTGCGTGAGGCCGGACGTGCGTCACGCACCGCCTCGAAGGCAGCAAAGATATCGTCATGCCCGTGGCCATAGGCGACCGGCGCGATATCGGCGACCAGCAGACTGCGCAGACGCTCGGGCGCCTCGAGCGCGACCTGCATGGCGACCTTGCCCCCCATGGAGTGGCCCAGCAGGTCACAGCGCTCGATGGCGAGGCGGTCGAGCAGCGCGATGACATCCGCGGCCTGCTCGGGATAGCTCATGCCGGCCGCGTGGGGGCTGCGGCCGTGGTTGCGCAGATCCACCGCGATCACGCGGCGCGTCAACGACCAGGACTTGATATGCGAACGCCAGTTGTCGGCACTGCCGAACAGGCCGTGAAGAATGACCAGTGGCGTCGCATCCTGCTGGCTCGTTGTCTGTTCCTCGGCGCCCTCACGAGCATCACTCTCGTGGTAATAAAGCTCGACCGTTGTGCTCATCATCATCTCCATGGACGCTAGACAGACCGTTACGCTCCCCGCAGCTCAGGCGCACTAGCTCAGGCTCGGCGGCGTGGCTCGGCGGCAGCCGGCTCGCGGGGAGCGCCTATGTTAGCAAACTATCAAGCGCGTGGCGGCTCCGTCCTCGACGGCTCAGCGCGGGCTGGCTTCCAGATAGACCTTGACCGCCTGCCACAGCGGGCTGCGGTAACGCTCCGGATGCCACAGCATCGAGAAGCGCCGCTTCAGGTTGAGCTGGGGCGTGGCCAGCACCACCAGCTCACCACGCGCGATCTCGGCCGCCACCGACAGGCTCGACAGACATCCCAGCCCCAGCCCGGCGAACACGGCCTGCTTGATGGCCTCGTGCTGGCCCAGCTCCATGCGTACCTTGAGGCGCTCGATCCGCCCGTGCAGTGCACGCTCGAAGACCGCCCGCGTGCCCGAGCCACCTTCGCGCAGAATCCAGTCGGCCGCGGCGAGGTCCTCATCGCTGAGCGCCATGCCGCGCACGGCCAGCGGATGGCTCGGCGGCGCCACCACTACCAGCTCATCCTCGCGCCAGGTCTGGCTCATCAGGCGCGGCGCATGGCAGTCGCCCTCGATCAAGCCGAGCTCGGCGTCATAGTTGAGCACCGCCTCCACCACCTGATGGGTATTGCGCAGGCGCAGATTGAGCTCGGTACCCGGATGTTCGCGCATGAAGGCCCCCGCCAGCCCCGGCAGCAACCAGGTGCCGATGGTGGCGCTGGCGGCGATTTCCAGCTCGCCACGCAGGTTGCCATCCACCACGCCGGGCTCACGCGCCTCCAGCTCCAGCGCATGGGTCTGCTCCAGCAATTGCTCGGCGCGCGCCAACAGGCGGCGGCCATTGGCGTTCAGGGCCAGGCGGCGACCGAGACGCTCGAACAGCTGCACCTCGAGATGACGCTCAAGCTCGGATAGCCCCTGACTCGCCGCCGATTGCGACAGGCCGATCTCGCGCGCCGCGGCACTGACGGAGCCATGACGGGTCACCGCCACGAACACTTGCAACTGGCGCAGCGTGATGTGGATCTGCATATCGGTTTTTCCGGTATGTAATAAAAGAATAATCGACTAACTGCCAAATAATATTCCCGAATAGACTAATCATCAAACCAGAGGCACTAAGCGAGCGATGCAAGCCCAAGCGCCCTTGCCGATGACAGCCGTGCACCACACGCCAGCGCACGCCCCATAACAAGACAGGCCATGTTCCGGCCGCTTTCCACAAGGAGAATGCTCATGGACGCACAGACCCTGACTCCCCCCGCCACTGCCGAGCGCTTGCGCCGCATGTTGCCGGGCCTCGCCCTGTGTGGCGGCCTGACCCTGGTGGGCCTGGCACTGCATTCCATTCCGGCACTGGCCTCCACCGGCATCAGCCCGCTGGTCTTCGCCCTGCTATGCGGTATCGTGGTCGGCAACCTGCCAATCACCAGCCGGCACGCTGCAGCGCTCTCCCCAGGGCTGCATATCGCGACCAAGAAGCTGCTGCGTCTCGGCATCATCCTGTTCGGCCTATCCATCACCCTGCAGCAGATTCTCGGCCTGGGCTGGAGCGTCGTCTTCCTCGATGTGCTGGTGATCACCGCAGTGCTGAGCAGCGGCTACTTCATCGGCACGCGCTGGCTGGGGCTGGACCGCGATACCGCACTGCTGACCAGTGCCGGGTCCGCCATCTGTGGCGCCGCGGCGGTACTGGCGACCGAATCGATGATCAAGGCACGCCCGGCGGCCACCGCCATGGCCGTTGCCACGGTGGTGCTGTTCGGCTCGCTGGCGATGCTGGTCTACCCGCTGCTCTATCCGCTGAGCGGCATGCATGAGGGCCTGTTCGGCATCTATATCGGTTCCACCATCCACGAGGTCGCTCAGGTCGTGGCCGCCGGTGAAGCGGTCGGCCCGGACGCCCTGGCCAATGCGCTGATCGTCAAGTTGATGCGCGTGATGATGCTGGTACCCTTCCTGCTGCTGCTGCCGAAGCTGTGGGCCATGCGTGCCCGCACCGAGGGCGATGACCGCGAAACCGGCGGCAGCATGACGATTCCGTGGTTCGCGCTGGGCTTCATCGCCATGGCCGGCATCAACAGCACCGGCGCGATCCCGGCGGCAGTGCACTCAAGCCTCTCTACTCTCGGCAGCGTGGCGCTGACCATGGCCATGGCGGGCCTGGGCGTCGAGACTCGCATCGATCGTCTGCGCTCACTGGGCATGAAGCCTTTCCTGCTCGCGCTGATCCTGTTCACGCTGTTGATCGTCGGTGGCTTTGGCGCCAATCTGCTGCTGATGGGCTAGTCCTCAGCACGGCAGTGATTGATTGCCCCAATGACTTTGGTAGTACGGCTCAATTGGCAAACCCGGGCAGGCTCAAGCACAATGGCGGTCATTCATTACTCACCGGCAGTGCCGGCGCCATTTTCTCGGCCCACCCAGTACGGGCTGAACGAGAGTCACGAACCTCAGGAGAGTCTCATGCTTGCAGTCATTTTCGGTCGTCCGGGTTGCCCTTTCTGTGTCCGTGCCAAGGACCTCGCGGAAGAGCTCACCGCCAAGCGCGATGATTTCGACTTCCGCTACATCGACATCCATGCCGAAGGCATCAGCAAGGCCGACATGGAAAAGACCATCGGCAAGCCGGTCGAGACCGTGCCGCAGATCTTCGTCGATCAGACCCACATCGGTGGCTTTACCGAGTTCAACCAGTACGTGCAGGACGAAGCTCTGATGCCGCAGGCCTGATCGCTGCCATCAGCCGCTTCACTGCTGAAGCCCTCGCCATTGGCGGGGGCTTTTTTGTGTCTGCAACGCCGCCTTTCACCCCTGATCACGACTCTTACTTGCAGCACCACGGTGAGCACAAGGTCGCGCCTTGCACACCTTGCCGCTTGCGACAAAAGGAGGGGGCAGCGACAATCGCTGCCTTCTCCGCCCGTGTATGCACAAGGACACGCACATGAACATGTTGATGGAAGGCGCCGTGCTGCTGGGATGCGCGGTGGTTGCCGTGCCACTTTTCCAGCGTCTGGGCCTGGGCTCCATCCTGGGCTATCTGGCCATCGGGGTACTGCTGGGTCCGTCGTTGATCGGCTTCATCTCGGAGCCTGGCGAAGTGCTGCACTTCGCTGAATTCGGGGTCGTCATGCTGTTGTTCATGATCGGACTCGAACTGGAGCCCAAGCGCCTGTGGGACATGCGTCTCAAGCTTGCGGGCCTGGGCAGTGCCCAGATGCTGCTGTGCGGTGCCTTGCTCACTCCTGTCGGCCTGTGGCTGGGGCTGGAATTGCCCGCCGCCGTGTTGCTGGGCCTGATTCTAGCCCTGTCATCGACCGCCTTCGCGCTGCAGGTGTTGAGCGAGAATCAGCAGCTGGCGACGCCGCACGGCCAGTCGACCTTCGCCATCCTGCTTTTCCAGGACCTGGCGGTGATCCCGCTGCTGGCCCTGATGCCGCTGTTCGCCGACAACTTCGATGCCTCCACCGGCACCAACTGGATCGGCATCGCCAAGGGCGTCGGCATGATCGCGGCGGTCATCATCGTCGGCCGCTTTGTCGTGCCGCGCCTGCTCAAGATGGTCGCGCGCAGCGAGATCCACGAGATCTTCACCGCCGCGGCCTTGTTCGTGGTGATCAGCACGGCACTGCTGATGGAGTGGGTGGGCCTGTCCATGGCCCTGGGCGCCTTCCTGGCCGGGGTGCTGCTGGCTGATACCGTCTACCGTCACGAGCTGGAAGCCAACATCGAGCCCTTCAAGGGACTGCTGCTGGGGCTGTTCTTCATGGCCGTGGGCATGTCGGTCGACGTGTCACTGGTGATGGAGCGTCCGCTGACCGTCCTGGCGCTGACGCTGGCGCTGATGTTCGGCAAGGTCATCGTCATCACGCTGGTCGGACGCGTCGCACGCCTCAAGATGGCCGAGGCCCTGCCGCTGGCTGCGGTCCTGTCACAGGGCGGGGAGTTCGACTTCGTGCTGCTGACCGCCGGCATGGCCGCCGGCATCTTCGATCAGACCCTGACCAGCCTGGTGATCAGTGCGGTGACCCTGTCGATGGCTGCCACGCCCTTCCTCTATCGCTATGCACGCCACCTCGGCGCCACCAGCGAAGCCAAGCGTCCCTATGATGAGGACTTCGGTGAGGAGACGCCGCAGGTGGTGATCGCCGGCTTCGGCCGCTTCGGTCAGATCAGCGCGCGCATGCTCAAGAGCCAGGGCATCAACTTCACCGCGCTTGACCCCAATATCACCCAGGTCGAGTTCGTGCGTCAGTTCGGGTCGCGTATCTTCTACGCCGATGCCAGCCGCGCCGAATTGCTGCGGGCGGCGGGTGCCGAGCAGGCCAGGATCATGCTGGTGGCGGTCGATGATGCCGAGACCTCGACAGGCATCGTGCGCATGGTGCGCCATCAATTCCCGCACCTGAAGCTGTTCGTGCGTGCCCGTAACCGCCACCACGCCTGGGAGCTGATGGAGCTGGGCGTGGAGCACGTGATTCGTGATACCTATGCCAGCAGCCTGGAGATGGGCGGAGAATTGCTGGTGGCGATGGGCTATCCCAGTGCTCGCGCGGCGGAAGTGGCACGTGCATTCCGGGAAATGGATGACAACATGCTCAAACAGAACTACGAGCACCGTCACGACCAGAAAGCACTCGTCAACAGCGAGCAAGCCGCCATGGTCGAGCTCAAGCGTCTGTTCCAGAACAATCAGGACTGACGCCTGCACGACTCGCCAGAGCGCTCAGTCGCGCCGGCAAAGACACAAGGGCCGCCCCGGCAGGGGCGGCCCTTGTCGTTGATGCACTCGGCAACACCTTGCGTGAAAACCCGCTTCCCGAGAAACAGACGAGCGGCCCGAGGCCTGCTCAGCCCTGCGTCAGGCGGCGGGACGTCACGCGCGCCTGCCATTGCGGGCCGAATAGATAGGCGCACAGCCCGATCACGATCAGCAAGGCCCCGGCGAGCACGCGGCTGGAGATCAGCTCATCATTGAGCGCCGCGCCCAGGCTCATGGCGAAGATGGGAGTGATCAAGGTCGCCAGCGCCACCGTACTGGCCGACAGACGCGACAGCACGGAGTAGTAGCACAGGTAGCCGATCAGCGAGCCGAAGATGCCAAGATAGAGGATGGCAGCCATCGGTCGCCCCTCCGGCAGGGCCTGTGGCACGCCATCGACGATCAGCGCACACACCAGATAGAGCGGCAGCGAGACCAGCAGCGCACCCTCCGTCTGCACCAGCGGATGCAGCCCTGCCCGCTCGCGCTGCACCAATACCCCCGAGGCGGCAAAGCAGTTGACGGCCAGCAGCATGGTCAGGACTCCCTTCCAACTGCCCGGCGGCAACGCCAGGGAATCCGAGACCGCGACGGCCAGTCCACTCAGCGCCAACGCAAACCCCATCCACTGCAACTTGTCAAGTGGGGCACTTTTCAACCACCAGCGTGCATAAAGTCCTGATAGCAAAGGTGCCAGTCCAAACAGTAACGACATGATACCACTCGGTAACCAGGCCGCTGAGAGGTAGGCGAAGTACATGCCCCCCCAAATACCCAGAGCGGCTGCCGAGTAGCTGCGCAGTGCCGCTCGCGAAAGGTCCATTTTCAGCCCCATCATGCGTAACAACGGGTAACCCATGCATGCGGCAATTAACATTCTACCCATCGCCGACCAGGCCGGCAGCCAGCCCGAAGCGCTCCATGAGATGGCCAGCGGTGTCGTCGACCACACCATGAGAACCACGCAATACGCCACCAGCACTGGCATTTTTACTCTCCGATCAAGAAACGCGAAAAAACGGATAATGGCGTTGAATCCCCCTTTGCACGACTACCTATAATCGCTCCAGCACTGAGGTCATAGGGGCCGTTCAAGGAGGCATCATGCAACGCAAGGAATTCCAACAGCAGCTATGGCTGGACTTTGTCCACCGCCATCCCGACATCGGGGCGCTGGATATCTGGCCAGACAGCATCAACCCCGAATATCTGATGTTCCTGACGCTGAATCAGGGGCCTTTCAGAAGCGAGAAACTACTCCCCAGCCTGTATCACCAGGGCTATCGCCGCGTGAAACAGTACGCCATGGCCGACCGCGGCCTGCTGGTCGATCTGCTGCTTCCCCCGGACGGTGGCGCTGCCGTCATGCTGGCGGAACTGCAGGCCAACAGCCTGCCGCCGATGCACCGCGACCTGCTCAAGCGCCTGATCAGTCAGAGTCATCGTGATGACTGCAAGGGACAGAATCTGCTCGCGCCCTGCCGTCCGTGGGACATGCCGGATTGGCCGACCTTCGAGCGCCTGCTCGAGGCCAACCCGCTGGCTGCCTGGCTCTCCGTGATGGGGCCGCGCCTGCACCATGTCGGCTTCAATGCCGAAGAGCTTGGCGAAACGCTGGAAGCGGTCTGCGAGGGCATGCTGGCCTACGGCATGGCACCGCAGACCGGGCGCCATCATGCGGTACTGCCCATCAATCCCAAGCTGCAGTATCACTACTACCCGGCCCACGCCCAGCGCATGGTGTTCGCGGACGGTGATGAGCATATGGTGGTGCTGGGCGGCATCGCCCTGCTGGCGACGGCACCGGTGACGACTCAGCAAGAAGGAAAACAGCGTCCTGCAGAACAACTGCTGCCGGAACATACGCTGTGCCAGCTCAGCGCGTGATGGCCTCCTGACAGCACTGTGCAATGAGATGAGTCGCATTCAGCCCCCTGCGCATGCGCAGGGGGCTCTTGTCTTCAGAGGATGGCAGGACCTTTCAAGCCATCCCCCGTCTTGACATCATCCTTCACGCTCCCCTTCCTGCCATCACTCTTCATGGCATCATCTCGTGATGTCATCGCCGCACGATTCGCCGCTTTCCCCCATCGCTCTCCCCCGCCACGCCTGCACCTTGTGCCTGAGCCTCTAAACCTAACGTCGCAGACAGGTTATCAACAGAAGCTGTGGAAAAAGCTGTGAAGAATCTCTGTACATCCAGGTATCGCCATCGAGATCAGGCGAGCGCAGACAGATTGATCAAAAAATGATCAGTGGACCGCAAACAGTGCCAATTCCCCTCCCGACCACGTATCTGGCCGTGCATCTGACAGTGCATCAGACGGCCGCTGTCGCAGCGGCTGTGGCCGTAGTGAGCACACCCAGCAACCCCACTTCAGCCCAGAGACGACAGCGCCAATGTCACTGGCGTGTTCGTGATCTGCCCGCCCAGCCAGTATGCCCCCAGATAGCCCACGCTGTAGGCCAGCAACAACGCCGGGAAGAAGCGCAGATAACTCATGAAGCTCACCTCGCGCACCTTGGAAAGCGCGATCACCCCGGCGGCGGAGCCAATCACCAGCAATGAGCCACCCACGCCTGCGGCATAGGTCAGCGCCAGCCATTCGGCATCGTTCATGCTGACATCCGCCTTGAGCACTGCGGCAGTCAGCGGCACGTTATCCACCAGCGCAGAGAGCAGCCCGACCAGATAATTGGCCTGCATCGCCGGCATCAGGGCATAGAGCTGTGCCAGGCCTTCCAGCAGACGCGCTTCCTTGAGCGCCCCGACCATCAGCAGGATGCCGAGGAAGAATAGCAATGTATCGAATTCGATAATACGAATGTAATCAAGTATGCGGCGCTCTTCGCTGTCGCTGCGCCGTTCGGCGACATGCCCGAGCAGGAACATCAACGACATCCCGAACAGGAAGGTCAGCAGCGGCGGCACACCAAACAGCACGTTGAGTCCGAGGGTCGACAGGATGGTGGCCAGAAACAGCCAGGCGATGAGACGATCAAGACGCCGGGTCTCGCGCGGCTCGCGCACCAGATTCACCTCACCTCCCAGCCCGGGCAGCAGCAGCGTCGCCAGCAGCATCACGCTGAGGAAGGACGGTAGCGCCAGCAGCATCAACTCACTGATGCGCACCTTGCCCGCCAGGAAGATCATCAGCGTGGTCACATCCCCGGTGATCAGCGCCACGCCGCCGGAATTGACGGCAAATACCGCCAGCACCGCAAAGCGCAGCGTCTTCTTCGGCGCCAGGCCCAGCGACAGCACCAGGGTCAGCGATACCAGCGTCGCGGTAATGTTGTCGGCCAGCGATGAGAAGGCGAAGGCAAACAGCCCCGTCAGGTACAGCAGGCCGCGCTCCCCGATACGCTTCGGCAGCAGGCGGTAGATCAGATTGGCGATCAGCCCCTTGGCATTGAGGAAGGCCACGAAGGTCATCGCCGCCATCAGAAACAGCCACAAGGTAGCGATCTCGAGCAGGTTCTCGTTCAAGGCCTCGGTGACATCATCCACCGCCAGGGCCGCGGGGCCGAAGATGAACAGCAGCAACCAGCTGAAGGTGCCCAGCAACAAGGTCGTCTTGGCCTTGTTGAGATGGATCACATCCTCGATGGCAATCAACACGAAGGCGGCCAGCGCCAGCCCGATCAACAGTCCCTGCAACCACATGCCACTCTCACTCCCTGAGATATCGCCGCGCAGCGGCGGCGATGATTGACGGTGCCAGGCGTGACTTGAGCGTGAGTCCTGCCACGACCTTTCCCTTGCACCGACCCGTCACATGACCGGCGATGCATCTCATCACAGCTGCGTGCGCCCCGCCATTCGACCTGAGGGGCGTTCGCTTCGTGCAACGCAGGGTTGCCATCCCTCACGCAAGCGGGGTGGGCTTCCACTCCTGGGTGAATTACGATGGCGCCACCTGATGAAGGAGTCATGCATGTCGAGTATCAGAGGTGTCATCAGCCTTGTCTTTCTGATCATCAATACCCTGTGCTGGGCGCTGCCGCTATACCTGCTGGCAGCACTCAAGCTGATCACGCCATCGCGTCGCCTGCAGTTGTACATGCTGGAGGGGCTCAACCGTCTCGCCATGGGCTGGATCGGCACCAACAACCTGTGGATTCGCCATGTGCTGCGTCCGCGCTGGGACATCCACGTGCCGCCATCGCTGCGCGATGGATCTGCCCGGCGTCGCTGGTGGCTGGTGATCGCCAATCACCGCAGCTGGACTGACATCTTCGTTCTCCAGTACGCCCTGCATCGCCGCACGCCGATGCCCAAGTTCTTCCTCAAGCAGGAGCTCATCTGGGTGCCGGTGATCGGCCTTGCCTGGTGGGCATTGGAGTTCCCGTTCATGCGCCGTTACAGCCAGCAGAAACTGGCCAGCAATCCGCGACTCGCCGAACGTGATCGCGAAGCGACGCGACGAATGTGTGAGCGCTCGCGACAGGCACCGATGGCGATCTTCAACTTCGTGGAAGGCACTCGCTTCACGCCCGCCAAGCACCGCCAGCAGCAGAGCCCTTTCCAACACCTGCTCAAGCCGCGTGCCGGCGGCAGTGCCCAGGTGATCAACACGCTTGGCGATCGACTTTCCGGTATTCTGGACGCCACCCTCGATTACCGGCATGCCGATGCCAGTTTCTGGCAGTTCCTGTGCGGTCACGGGGGCGACATCACGCTCGTCATCACTCAGCGGCCGCTGGAGCCCTGGATGCTCGACGGCAACTATCATGCGGACGCCGCCTATCGCGAGCGCTTCCAGCAATGGCTCAATCAGGTCTGGAAGGACAAGGATGCCCGACTGTCACGTGCAGGGAATGACATTGATGAACACTGAATACGGCCTGAATGCCGCGGGCTTCACGGCACGAGCGCAGGCCGGACCTGACGTGAACCGTCCACTTCTGCAGCGGGTCGGCCTCGTGCTGCGCTGGCTGGCGCTGCTCTGCCTCGGCCTGTGGCTGAGCGGCTGCGCGACGGGCAGCTATTCCGGCTCACCGGCCGGACAGTGGGTCACCATCCAGAAGGGCGATACCCTGGGGCAGATCGCGCGCGATGCCGACATTCCCCTGCTGCGTCTCACGCGCTTCAATCCGGGCGTCAAGATTCGTGACCTCAAGGTCGGTCAGCGCATCCTGGTGCCCACTGCGCGTGAGCGAGCCCCCTCAGGCGGCCCGTATCGCTATCAGCTGCGCCCCGGCGATACCTACTCCAAGGTTGGCCGCTATTTCGGTGCCAGCCCGCAGCGCATTCAGGCCGCCAATCCCGGCAAGGACCCCAATGATCTGGATGTCGGCATGCTGATCTCGGTGCCGCTCAACGGTGGCCCGAGCCGCAGCGCCCCGGCCGCTCGCGCCAGCGGTGGCAGCCTGGTCGCACGCCCGGACCCCGGCCCGCTGCAGAAGCCGAGCCAATCATGGCGCTGGCCTGCCGCCGGCAGCGTGACGCGTGAATTCGGCACCAACGGCAATGGCCAGCTGGCGCCCATGCAGATTCGTACCGCCGCCAGCGGCATCGCCAGCGCTCCGGCGCGGGGCGAAGTGCGCTTCGCCGACTCCATGCGCCAACTGGGCAACGTGGTCATCCTGCACCACTCCGGCAACCTGCAGAGCGTGCTGGCCCAGTGCGGCGAGATCCTGGTCAAGGTGGGTCAGCAGGTCACTCCGGGCACGCCGCTTTGTCGCGTCGCACGCGGCAACGACGGTCAACATGAATTGCTGTTCGACGTGCGCCACGGGGGCAAGCCGATCGACCCGCGCGAGATTCTCGAGAAACGCTGAAGCAGCGTTGCTTCACGGCGCCAGCCCGACATGGCACCTCCGCCAATATCCGCCAGATGACGACAGCGCCGGTGCCACGCCGGTGACTGTCGTCCTTGCTTGACGATTCATGAGACAACCCTCATACCTTTGAACTGTGAGGGGCTGAAGGTGTGTCATCGCTTCGTCACCTGCTTGTTATGCCGCCGTCACTCCCTCTCTCGATAATGACCACAATAGTCATCTAGGGAGACGTCATGGAGCGCATTGCCTTCGTCAGTGAAACCTGGCACCCGGAGATCAATGGCGTGGCTCATACCTTGAGTCATCTGTGCGATCAACTCATCGCACGCGGCTGTGAGCTCCAACTCATTCGTCCCGCCACCCGAGATGGCAGCCTGGAACCGCGCGTCCAGCAGGAGCTTCAGGTACGCGGCTTCCGCCTGCCCGGATATGACACCGTGCAGGTCGGCGTGCCGGCGCCGCAGCGTCTGATGCGCATGTGGCGCGAGCATCGCCCTTCCGTGGTCTATATCGCCACCGAAGGCCCGCTGGGCATCAGCGCACTGATGGTCGCCCGCCGTCTGGACCTGCCGGTGGTCGCGGGCTTTCATACCAATTTCGATCAATACAGCACCCATTACCGGCTCAAGGCGCTTCGCCCGCTGGTGCGGCGCGGCCTGCGCCGCTTCCACAATGCCGCCAACATGACGCTGGTACCGACGCGCACCCAGGCAGACAGCCTGATGCAGCAAGGTTTCGAGCATGTTCAGGTGGTGGGACGCGGCCTGGACTGCCAGCGCTTCTCGCCCAGTCATCGCAGCGACGCATTGCGCAAGTCATGGGGCGTCAGCTCACAGCAACCCGTCGCACTGCATGTAGGACGCCTGGCCGCCGAGAAGAACATCGAGCTGCTGATCCGCACCTATGAGGCCATGCTGGCCGTGCAGCCAGACCTTGCCCTGGTGCTGGTGGGAGACGGCCCACTGCGCGAGCGCCTGGAACAGCGTCTGCCCGAGGCGATCTTCGCCGGCTTCCAGACCGGTGAAGCGCTGGCCACCCATTACGCCAGTGCCGACCTGTTCGTCTTCCCGTCACTGTCGGAGACCTTCGGCAACGTGGTGCTGGAAGCCATGGCCAGCGGACTGGCCGTGATCGCCTTCGATTACGCGGCGGCCGCCGAGGTGATCCGCGATGATCACCAGGGCCTGCTGGCGCCCTGCAGTCAGCCGGAGCGCTTCATTGAACAGGCGGTGGAGGCCTGCCAGCGGCCGGCCCGCATCGCCAGACTGGGACGCGCCGCCCGCGTGCGCGTCGAACCATTGGGCTGGAGCCGCATCGCCGAGGGCTTTCTGACCTGCCTGCGTCACGCCGAGGAGAAGCCCGATGCACGATCGCAGCCTTCCCGTCTTTGAGCGACTGGATCTTCTGGAGTGGCGCCTGTGTCGCCAGGTCGCGCGCCTGGCGCTGTTCCGACCGATACTCACCTTGTTTCGTATCGTCTCGCGCCTGGGCGACTGGCCGATATGGGTGCTGCTGACACTGAGCCTGCCGCTGCATCACGCCATGGGCGGCTGGCTATTTCTGGAATTTGGCCTCGCGGCCGGCGCCGGGGCACTGCTCTACCGGGCGCTCAAGACGCGACTGTGTCGGGAACGTCCGTTCATCACCTTCAACACCATCAACTGCACCATGCCGCCGCTGGACCGTTACAGCTTTCCCAGCGGTCACACCCTGCATGCTGCCCTGTTCGCCAGCCTGACCACTCAACAGCTGCCGGAGCTTGCCATCCTCGTCACGCCACTGGCGCTGCTGATCGCACTTTCCCGGGTGATCCTCGGCCTGCATTACGTCAGTGATGTACTGGCCGGGGCGCTGCTGGGGCTGGGCCTTGCCGAGGTGGCCATTCTGACCTTCGAGGCGCTGCTCACGACCTGACGCCTGTGAGGCATGCGTCAGCCCGGGGTCGGCGCGAATCGAGAGCCACTTGCCCAACCTGACGCGGCTCTGGCACTCTCGCCGCATGACGACTCCTTCTGCTGGCGACGACCTCTTCGCCGCCCTCACCCCCTCTGATTCGACGTCCGCCACTGATAGGACTGCGCACCAGACGGCGGCGGATGGTCCGGTCCTGGCAGCTCGCCCGCGCGAGCTGCCCGATGACTGGCTCGATCTTGCGCACGGCTGGTACCGCCACCCCCTGCATCCGCTGTATCTCAAGCCGCGCGCCCTGACGCCACTGCAGGCCGATCAGGCCCTCGTCACCCTGGAGGGCGATCTCGACTGGCAGCGCCCCAGCCTGAGCGTGCATGGCAAGACACACCCGATCCCACGCCGTCAGGTGTGGATGGGCGATGTCGGCGCCCGCTATCGCTACTCCGGCAGTCTGTTCGAACCCAACCCCTGGCACATGACCGCCTGGCGGCTGGGCGAGCTGTCGCGTCATGCCATCAATCACGAGCTCAGCCCGCAACGTGATGCCCTGGGGCGCAGCGAACCCGAGATCACTGAGCACTTCAACAGCCTGCTGGCCAATCGCTACGCCGATGGCGCCGACCGCATGGGCTGGCACAGCGACAATGAGCCGGAGCTGGGCACTCGCCCGATCGTGCTCGCCATCTCGCTGGGACGAGAACGGCCCCTGCGCTTCAAGGGCCATCCGCGCAGCTCCTATGCCGATACGCCGGCATTCAATCTGTGGCTGCCGCACGGCTCACTGCTGGTGATGGGCCGTGGCTGTCAGGACCGCCTCCATCATGCGCTGCCGCCGCGCAAGCTGGAGGGACTGCGCATCAGCCTGACCTATCGCCAGCTGCTGACGCCCTCGCGCTGAGGTCATCTTTCTTGTTGCTCTCTGCTCTCTCTTCCCGCTCTCCTCTTGCTCTCCTCTTGCCCTCTTCCTGCTCTAACCCCTTCTTTGTTGTCCCTTTTTGTTGTCCCTTCCAGCGTCACTGCGCCCCGGAGTCAGTCCGCCGACGGATAACGCGCGCGCAGGGTCTCCAGCATCGCCTGTACCGCCACCGACAGCTCATGGCGGCCGCGACGGATCACCCCGACCCGCTGCTGAATCTCGGGGCCTGTCAGCGGCAGGCACTGACAGCCCAGCGCACTCATCTGCGCCGCGCTCATCGCCGGCACCGCGCTGACGCCCAGGCCTTCCGCCACCATGCGCCCGCAGGTGACCAGCTGGTGGGTCTCGAAGGCGACATGCAGCGCCATGCCTGCATCCTCGAGGCGTTTCTCGAGCATGCGGCGCACCCCCGAGGGCCGCTGCAGCGTGATGAAGTCTTCCTTGAGCAGCAGTGACCACTCGATGGAGGTCGGCGCCTCTGCCAGCAAGGCGTGGCCGGGGGGAATGATCGCCACATAGCGGTCCTCGAACAGCAGCTCGAACACCAGATCCTGGCGCACGCCAGGGTCGAAGCAGATCCCCAGCTCGACGCGGCCATCGGTGACCCGCTCGACCACCTCTTCGGCGATGACGTCATTTACTTCGATGGTGATCTCCGGATATTGGCGGCGAAAATCGGCCAGTACCCCGGGCAGCAGATTGCCGGCGAAGGTCGGCATCGCGGCCAGGGCCACGCGGCCGCGCCCGAGACTGAAGCGCTGGCGCATCTCATCCTCGGCATGCTCCCAGTCCGACAACAGGCGCCTGGCCAGCGGGAAGAAGGCGCGCCCTTCCGGCGTCAGGCTGACCTGTCGGGTCGAGCGCTGAAACAGGCGCCCGCCCAGCGACTCCTCCAGATTCTTGACCGCCAACGACAGGGCCGGCTGCGAGAGATGTACCAGCGTGCCCGCCTCGGCGAAGGACAACGTGCGCGCCACGGCCACGAAGGCCTTCAGCTGTTTCAGAGTCATGTCGTGTCCTGCCCCGGGATTGTTTCAAGAGATGTCACAAGAAGAGATGCGCGCAGTTCGTCGTCTGGCGCTCGCAGAGCAGGCGCGCAGAGCATCTAGGCCATTGGTCATAGATGACAGCCACGAAGCTCTCACATGACTGACCGCTCAGCTCAGGCCATTCCGCACCGCTACCGCGTCAGCCGTGCCAGCATGGGGTTTGGCAGGCTTTTTCCTTGCGAGCAGGTTCGATAAACAGCAGATCAATTCTTATCAAAAACTGATCAATGGATAGAAAAAACAAACTTATTAAATATATACAGACTCAGGATTGTCGGCAATGATGAAGACATCCCGACAACAACAGCTTGGATACTCAAGGAGATTCGCATGGCAGGATTCAACAAGGTGGTGACCAGCTACGCGGAGGCCATGGCAGGCCTCGAAGATGGCATGACGGTAATCGCCGGTGGCTTCGGCCTGTGTGGTATCCCGGAGAACCTGATTGCAGAGATCAAGCGCCTCGGCGCCAAGGACCTCACCGTGGTATCCAACAACTGCGGCATCGATGGCTTCGGGCTCGGCATCCTGCTGGAAGACCGTCAGATCAAGACCATGATCGCCTCCTACGTCGGCGAGAATGCGCTGTTCGAGAAGCAGCTGCTCGACGGCGATCTGGAAGTGATCCTCACTCCCCAGGGCACGCTGGCCGAGAAGATGCGTGCTGCCGGCGCCGGTATCCCCGCCTTCTTCACCGCCACCGGTTACGGCACACCGATCGGCGAAGGCAAGGAAGTACGCGAGTTCGATGGCCGCCCCTACATTCTGGAAGAGTCCATCAAGGGCGACTTCGCCATCGTCAAGGCCTGGAAGGCCGACCGCTACGGCAATGTCGTCTACCGCCATACCGCGCGCAATTTCAACCCGCTGGCCGCCACCGCCGGCAAGATCACCGTGGTCGAAGTCGAAGAGCTGGTCGAGCCGGGGGAACTGGACCCCGCCGACATCCACACGCCCGGCATCTATGTGGATCGCGTCATCAAGGGCAACTTCGAGAAGCGCATCGAGAAACGCACCGTCCGCTCGCGTTGAGCCCAGGGCTCCGCCGGCATGAATCGCCGCCATCAGGGCCACAGGCCCCACGGCGACCTTTCTCGACCGCCTTCACGACACGGCACAGTGCCTCATGGTTGATGGCACCCAAGACAAGGAAACAATCATGGCTTTGACACGCGAACAGATGGCCCAGCGAGTGGCACAGGAAATCCAGGACGGCTCCTACGTCAATCTGGGGATCGGCATCCCGACACTGGTGGCCAACTATATCCCCGACGGCATCGAGGTGATGCTGCAGTCTGAAAATGGCTTGCTCGGCATGGGCCGCTACCCCTATGAAGACGAAGTCGACGCCGACATGATCAATGCCGGCAAGGAAACCGTGACCGCCATCGATGGCGCCGCCATCTTCGATTCGGCCGAATCCTTCGCCATGATCCGTGGCGGCCACGTCGATCTCACGGTGCTCGGCGCCTTCGAGGTAGATGTGAACGGCAACATCGCCAGCTGGATGATTCCGGGCAAGCTGGTCAAGGGCATGGGCGGTGCCATGGACCTGGTCGCCGGTGCCGAGAACATCATCTGCACCATGACCCACGCCTCCAAGCACGGCGAATCCAAGCTGCTCAGCCAGTGCGAACTACCGCTGACCGGTGCCGGCTGCATCCGTCGCGTGCTGACGGACCTCGCCTTCCTCGAGATCAAGGATGGTGCCTTCCACCTGCTGGAGCGCGCGCCAGGCGTGAGCGTCGAGGAAATCGAGCGCCTGACCGCAGGCAAGCTGGTCGTCCCGGAACACGTGCCGGAAATGCAGCTGGACGCCTGAGGCGCCTTCTGCCCCCGGGCACTGGCCACCCTCGCGCCGCTTTTGACCTTCGAGCCACTTTTGACTCACGAAACAATTGCGCTCGAGGGTGGCAAAACACGGCCCCGGCATCCCACGGATTTTTGCCGACTCTTTTGAGGAAAATCTCTCATGATGTGATGGGCGCATCACATCCTCTCTCCGAGAGCCTTGATGGCGTCGACGCCATCCGCCGGCAGCGCTGCCATCGCTGCCGGCTTTTTTGTGTCCATCGCCCGCCATACGGGGCTTTGCGCCATTCAACCCCTTATACAAGCAAAGCCGCACTATGGTCTTTTTCCTACAGCTGTCATCGCTCACACCAAGATAACGGGATAAAAAACAAGCGGACTCCTTGCCCTCGGTGTGGCGAAATTCTCAGCACTATTGGCACGGCTTTGCGGGCGAATTCTGCGCACGATTATCAGGCAAAAGGATAAGTTTTTGATATTTCATTTGACCTTGCCGCCCGAGCAGCGCAGTATTGCTCTCGTTGGTTAGCAAGTCGAATATCGTCAGTCGTGATCGAAGCACTTCGGTACCTGGTGTATATCCTCCTTGTTTTACCCACGTTTATCGGGTAACTCCCGGCAATATCATCAGTAAGGAATTACGATCATGGCAACTGGCACAGTCAAGTGGTTCAACGACACCAAAGGTTTCGGCTTCATTTCTCCGGACGACAACGGTGACGACCTGTTCGCACACTTCTCCGAAATCCAGGCTGAAGGCTTCAAGTCTCTGCAAGACGGTCAGAAGGTTTCCTTCGACGTCACCCAGGGCAAGAAAGGCCTCCAGGCCGCTAACATCAAGCTGATCGACTAAGCTTTGATTTTAGCTGGAGGAGGCTAACCCCTCCTCCGACAGAAAAGCCCGCTTCGGCGGGCTTTTCTGCGTCTGGCGTTCGTGCACGCTGCATGAGTATCGCACTCGCTCGTATGCCAGACTGCCAGACATGAAAAAGGGACTGCCTGGGCAGTCCCTTTGTCGTTTCTCTTCCTTTTCGCATCTCTTCAAGGCGCTTCTACCAGCGACGGGTCGTCACGCCTCGGTGCGAGCCTGACTGTGGTTCACCTGGCCACGGCGCGCTCAACCCCGATAGTAGCGCTGCTCGACGAACGGCATCTTCGTCACCGTCATCGGCAGACGCTTGCCACGCACATCGGCAAACACTTCGGTCTCGAGCGCGCTGTGAGCGATGCTCACGTAGCCCATCGCCACCGGCTTGCCATAGGTCGGCCCGAAGCTGCCGGAGGTCACCACACCGATACGGTTGCCCTGAGCATCATGGAGCTCAGCCCCCTCGCGGATAGGCGCGCGCCCCTGGGCGACCAGCCCCACCCGCTTGCGGGTATGATCCTTGTTGGCGATCTGGGTCAGGATGACATCGGCTCCCGGGAAGCCGCCTTCACGCTCACCGCCCTGGCGGCGCACCTTGCCCAGCGCCCAGATCAGGCTGCCCTCCACCGGTGAGGTGGTGGTATCGAGATCGTGACCGTACAGGCACAGCCCCGCCTCGAGACGCAGTGAATCCCGCGCGCCAAGACCGATGAACTCCACCTCCTCCATCGCCAGCAACAGACGCGCGAAGCGCTCCGCGTCGGCATCGGGCACGGAGATCTCGAAACCATCCTCGCCAGTATACCCGCTGCGACTGACCCAACACTCGATGCCCTCGATGGTGACATGGGCATGATGCATGAAGGTCAGCTCGCAGGCCTCGGGCGACAGACGCTGCATCACCGCGTGAGCCAGCGGCCCCTGCAGCGCGAGCAGCGCCCGGTCATCCAGCACTTCAAGCTCGATCTCTATCGGCAGGCCGACCCGCAGATGCGCGATGTCCTGATCCTTACAGGCAGCGTTCACCACCACGTAGAGGTGATCACCGCCATTGACGATCATCAGGTCATCCAGGATACCGCCAGTGTCGGAGGTCAGCAGGCCATAGCGCTGCATGCCCACCGGCAGGTCGATGATATCCGTCGGCACCAAGGCCTCCAGCGCCGCCTGCACATTCTCGCCCCGCAGGATCAACTGCCCCATGTGCGAGACATCGAACAGCCCCGCCTTGGCACGCGTATGCTCGTGCTCCTTCTTGACGCCCAGCGGATACTGGACGGGCATGGAATAGCCTGCAAACTCGACCATCTTCGCTCCCTGCTCGACGTGCAGGTCATGAAGCGCGGTCTGCTTGAGACCGGTGACAGCGGCGGAATCGGACATCGTCATTCTCCAGGTTGGCTTGCGATGACTCTCAGAGATGGCACCCGAACGGCACACGATCTCTGGAGGCTTGTTGTCATGAACACTGCTATCAGGGCACTGCTTTCAAGAGCACTGCCGACTTGAACAGAACACCCTGCGCCAGCACCGCCCAGGCCAGAGGACCCGAGCGATGCAGAAGGCTGTCAGTGGCACGGCAGGGCCAGGCGAGTCATCAGCATCGTTCAGCGATCTTCGCCAGCCAGCACTTCCTTGCCATCAAAATAATCACGCGTCAGCTTGAAGACCACCGGCGACAGCAGCGCCAGGCCGATCAGGTTCGGGATCGCCATCAAGGCATTGAAGGTGTCCGCCATCAGCCAGATGAGATCCAACTTGGCCATTGCGCCCAGCGGAATCGCGATCACGAACACGATGCGATACAGCATGATGGCACGCGTGCCGAACAGGTACTGGAAGCACTTCTCACCATAGAAGGACCAGCCAAGAATGGTGGTGAAGGCGAAGACCGCCAGCGCAATGGCCACCAGGTGGTTGCCCACCCCCGGCAGTGCTTGATCGAAGGACATCGAGGTCAGGGCCGCGCCGGTTTCCCCGGAAGACCACAGGCCGGAAGTGATGATGGCCAGAGCGGTGATGGTGCAGATGATGATGGTATCGATGAAGGTTCCCAGCATCGCGACCAGACCCTGCCGCACCGGATTCTTGGTCTGCGCCGCCGCGTGAGCGATGGGCGCACTGCCCAGGCCCGCTTCATTGGAAAAGATACCGCGCGCCACACCGAAGCGGATGGCGGCCATCACCGCTGCCCCGGCAAAGCCACCGGTCGCCGCGACCGGATTGAAGGCATAGGTGAAGATGAGACCGAAGGCATGGCCGATCTGGTCGGCGTTGATCACCAGGATGATGATGCCGGCCAGGAAGTAGGCGATGGCCATGAACGGCACCAGCTTGCCCGCCACGCTGGAGATGCGCTTGATGCCACCGAGAATCACGGCGCCGGCCAGCACCATCATCACCAGACCGGAGACCCAGTGCGGGATGGCGAAGGACGTTTCCAGCGCATCCGCGACCGAGTTGGACTGCACGGTATTGCCGATGCCGAAGGCCGCGAAGCAACCGAAGAAGGCGAAGGCGCCGCCCAGCCAGCCCCACTTGGCGCCCAGGCCGTTGCGGATGTAGTACATCGGGCCACCGACATGGTTGCCGGTGTCATCGACTTCACGATAACGCACGGCACACACGGCCTCGGCGTACTTGGTCGCCATGCCGACCAGCGCGGTGATCCACATCCAGAAGATCGCCCCCGGGCCACCCAGCGCGATGGCGGTTGCCACGCCTGCGATGTTGCCGGTACCGATGGTCGCCGACAGCGACGTCATCAGGGCATTGAAAGGAGAAATCTCGCCGTCGCCATCCTTGCCCGGCGCACGACCATTCCACAACAGCTTGAAGCCGGTACCCAACTTGCGAAGCGGCATGCCCTTCAGGCCTGCCTGAAGATAGAAACCGACCCCGAGCAACAGGATCAGCATCAATGGGCCCCAGACGACGCCATTGATGGCACTAAAGACGGAACTGATCATTTCCACGCAGATTTCCTCCGCTGAATTGTTGTTATCACACGATGCGCAGTGACTCGTGGCGGTGCCATCCCCAGGTGGGTGATCGACCCGCGACGAGCCTCCCACGGCATTTTCACCGTTGGGACAGCTCACATTAGCGGAAGCTATCTCACTTCACTAGCCCAACAGGGCTTTACGCTGGCAGGTGAGGCAATCATTGCGTAAAAAGTACGATGAGACTGCGTCAACTCGCATGTTTCATCGCCTCATCGTGTCTTCTGGCAGCAGATCCTGTGCCTGGTACTCTCGAGGCTGTTGAAAAAAGCCTCACAGACAAGCCGAGCCGAATGCCTGGCCGCATGCATGGCGTGGCAACGCTCAGCTGAAGACTCACTCGAGCCTTCAGCACTCTACATGCGCTCTCATCAAGTTCGGTCTGCTTGAACGCATCAGGCATTGACAGCCGACTCTTCACGACACAACATGGAAACAAGTTTCCGATAAGAAACACTCGGCACCATAGCGCGAGTTTGAGCGCCTCGCAACAGTGACCCGGACTTCCCCGCCCACTGGCGCGACCGATCTCCCGCGCTGCTGCGAGAGACACAGCTTCACGCGAAGTGTCACTGTGAGCTGGCAAGGCGCCGGGCGGGATGGCCAGCGATGGACGGCAATGAGCCAGGCAGGCCCGTGATGGCGGGCTTCATGAGTGAACCACGCAAGACACTGGACGCCCGAAGAGTGACAGACCACGATAGAGGTACGGCCGTCAGCAACACACGCCCAAAGTCGTAGCACCACGCGGCAGTCTGCCACTGCCACACGCCGGGACCTTGGGGCATAATGACGTACCGATTCCCTGAATCAGAAAATCTTTTCACATAGGAAAACACTCATGAGCAATATTCCCGCCACGCTGAAGTACACCGAGAGTCACGAGTGGGTTCAGGACAACGGTGATGGCACCGTGACCATCGGGATCACCGACCACGCCCAGGAAGCGCTGGGCGATGTCGTCTTTGTCGAACTGCCGGAAGTCGGCCGTGAGCTGGCGCTGGAAGAAGAATTCGGGGTCATCGAGTCCGTCAAGGCGGCCTCTGATCTGTACGCTCCGCTGGCCGGTGAAGTCATCGCCGTCAACGAGAGCCTCGAAGACGCGCCGGAATCCGTCAACGAAAGCCCCTATGACGATGCCTGGATTCTGAAGATGAAGGTCGCTGACAGCGCCGAACTCGACAAGCTGCTCGACGCTGATGCCTATTCTCAGCTGGTCGAAAGCGAAGCCTGATCGCCGTCAACCTCCTGTCCATGCCGCAGTCACTCAGGACAGGAGGTTTCAGCGCCTTTTCGCGCTCGCATACAGCCGTACTCGCATAAAGCCGCACTCGCGCACAGCCACCTTCGTGGCTGCGCCGCCCCGTTTCGATGGCACGACACCCCTGACTCGACCACTCCTGAAGGTCGCGCAGGGAATGAAACAACTGCAGCATGCTCGGCAGTGATGTCGATGCCCCCATGATTCCCGACGCCCTGCCCGCAGCCTTCTTGCTGGCACGGTGATGTTCCTCCCGCGGACTGTCACTTGCGGTCCCCGTTGCAGCACAGGATTCCTTGCATGGCTCACGAGACGCTTACCCTGGCCCAGCTGGCCGGACACGACGATTTCATCTCCCGTCACAATGGCCCGACCGCTGCCAATGTCACGCGCATGCTGGCGACACTGGGTGAAGACAGCATCGAGACACTGATCGACCGCACGGTGCCCACCGCCATTCGTCTGGGCCGTGAGCTGGATCTCGAAGGGCCACGCACGGAATCCGAAGCACTGGACTACCTGAAGCGCCTCGCGCGTCAGAACAAGGTCTTCAAGACCTATATCGGTCAGGGTTACCACAACACCCATCTGCCGGCGGTCATCCAGCGCAACGTGCTGGAAAATCCGGGCTGGTATACCGCCTATACGCCGTATCAGCCGGAAATCGCCCAGGGCCGTCTCGAAGGACTGCTCAACTTCCAGCAGGCGGTGATGGACCTGACCGGCATGGAGCTGGCCAATGCCAGCCTGCTGGACGAAGCCACCGCCGCGGCCGAAGCCATGGCGCTGTGTCAGCGCGGCAACAAGAAGAACAAGAGCAATCGCTTCTTCATCGCCGATGATGTCCTGCCGCAGACCCTGGACGTCATGCGCACGCGTGCCGACTACTTCGGCTTCGAGCTGGTCATCGATGCCGCCGAGAACGTCGGCGAGCACGACATCTTCGGCGCCCTCTTCCAGTACCCGGGCAATACCGGTCAGGTGCGTGATCTCGCACCGCTGCTGGACGCCGCGCGCGCCAATGGCGCGATGACCGTGGTGGCCGCCGACCTGCTGAGCCTGGTGCTGCTCAAATCGCCGGGCAGCCTCGGTGCCGACATCGTCGTCGGTACCTCCCAGCGCTTCGGCGTGCCGATGGGCTTCGGCGGCCCGCACGCCGCCTTCTTCGCCACTACCGACAAGCTCAAGCGCTCCATCCCGGGCCGCATCATCGGGGTCTCCAAGGACTCACGCGGCAATCCGGCGCTGCGCATGGCGATGCAGACCCGCGAGCAGCACATCCGCCGCGAGAAAGCCACGTCCAACATCTGCACCGCCCAGGCCCTGCTGGCCAACATCGCCGGCTTCTACGCCGTCTATCACGGTGCCGAAGGCCTCAAGCGCATCGCCACCCGCGTGCATCGCCTGACCAGCATTCTCGCCGAGGGCGTCACGCGCTACGGCATGGCACTGGCCCACGACAGCTGGTTCGATGCCATCACCGTGACCGGCGTGGATGAAGGCAAGATCCACGGTCGCGAGCTGACCCATGAGATCAACCTGCGCCACCACGGCGACGGCCGCATCACCATCAACCTCGACGAGACCACCACTGCCGCTGATGTCAGCGTGCTGTTCGACGTGCTGCTCGGCGAGGAGCACGGCCTGTCCGTCGCCGCGCTGGACCAGGACCTGCTGGCCAAGGGCGCAAGCGCCATCCCGGCGGCCTGCCAGCGTGACAGCGACTTCCTGACCCATCCGACCTTCAGCCGCTACCACTCGGAAACCGAGATGCTGCGCTATCTGAAGCGTCTGGAGAACAAGGACCTATCACTGACCCACGCGATGATTCCGTTGGGCAGCTGCACCATGAAGCTGAACGCGACCACCGAGATGATCCCGGTCACCTGGCCGGAGTTCGCCAACGTCCATCCCTTCGCACCCTCGGATCAGGTCGTCGGCTACAAGCAGATGATCGATGAGCTGTCGGCCTTCCTGGTCGAGATCACCGGCTACGACGCCATCTCCATGCAACCGAACTCCGGCGCCCAGGGCGAATACGCGGGGCTGGTCGCGATCCGTCGCTACCAGGCCTCCATCGGCGAAGGCGCGCGCGATATCTGCCTGATCCCCAGCTCCGCCCACGGCACCAACCCGGCCTCCGCCGCGATGGCCGCCATGAAGGTAGTGGTGGTCGAGTGTGATGCCAACGGCAACATCGACATCGCCGACCTGCGTGCCAAGGCCGAGCAGCACAGTGACAAACTGTCCGCGATCATGATCACCTATCCGTCCACCCACGGCGTGTTCGAGGAAACCGTGCGCGAGGCCTGTCAGGTCGTTCACGATCACGGCGGTCAGGTCTACATCGACGGCGCCAACATGAATGCCCAGGTCGGCATCTGCCGCCCGGGTGACTTCGGCGGCGATGTCTCGCACCTCAACCTGCACAAGACCTTCTGCATTCCCCACGGTGGCGGCGGCCCGGGCATGGGCCCGATCGGCGTCAAGTCACACCTGGCACCCTTCGTCTCCAACCACGTGGTCACCCCGCTGGAAGGCGTGAAGCCGGAATGCACCGCCGTCTCGGCCGCCGCCTTCGGTTCCGCGGCGATCCTGCCGATCTCCTGGGCCTACATCAAGATGATGGGCGCGCAGGGGCTGCGCGAAGCCACCGAGCTTGCGATCCTCAACGCCAACTACATCGCCACGCGTCTCGATGGGCACTATCCGGTGCTCTATCGCGGCAAGAACGGCACCGTGGCGCATGAGTGCATCATCGACATCCGCCCGCTGAAGGCCGCTTCCGGCATCAGCGAGGAAGACATCGCCAAGCGTCTGATCGACTATGGCTTCCACGCCCCGACCATGTCGTTCCCGGTGGCGGGCACGCTGATGGTCGAGCCCACCGAGTCCGAGTCGCTCTACGAGATCGACCGTTTCTGTGAGGCGATGATCGCGATTCGCACCGAGATCACCCGTGTCGAGCAAGGCGAGTGGACCCTGGAAGACAACCCGCTGGTGCACGCGCCGCACACTCAGGCCGACCTGATGGATGCCGAGTGGACACGCAGCTACTCCCGCGAGATCGGTGCCTTCCCGAGTGAACACGTCAAGGCGGCCAAGCAGTGGCCGGCCGTCAACCGGGTCGACAACGTGCATGGCGATCGTCAGTTGATCTGCTCCTGCCCGAGCATCGACCTGTATCGTGACTGAACAGCCGCGATTGAGGGCAGTGATTGAAAGCCGGCCATGAGGCAGTGATGAAACGCTGTCGCTGATCGCTGTGGCACAAAAACGCCCCTGCCGGGAAACCGGCAGGGGCGTTGTCGTTGCTGCTGTCTTACAGGAAACTGCTCGAAGGCGCACTGTCGCGCCAGTCGCAATTACTCCTTCCAGCTCTTGAGCAGCTCGTCGTAGGCGATGGTCTCGCCCTTGGGCTTCTCGTTGTCCAGCTTGGCCTTCGGCGCACCCGGCTGGGCGAACCAGTACTCCGCATCACGTTCCTCGTTGAGCTTCGGCCCGCAGTTGTCCATCACCTTGGCGCGCTCGAGACGCTCGAGAATGCGGTCCTGCGCCTTGGCCAGCCCATCGAGGGCTTCCTGCGGCGTGGCTTCGCCACTGGCGGCCTGGGAGATGTACTGCCACCACAGCTGGGCGAGCTTGGGGTAATCCGGCACGTTGGTGCCGGTCGGCGACCACTGCACCCGCGCCGGGCTGCGATAGAACTCGACCAGACCACCCAGCTTCGGCGCGGCATCGGTCATCGCCTGGGACTGGATATCCGACTCGCGGATCGGCGTCAGGCCTTCCAGGGTCTTCTTGAGCGAGACGGTCTTGGCGGTCACGAACTGCGCGTACAGCCAGGCCGCGTGACGATTCTTCTCCGGGGTGGAATCGAAGAAGGTCCAGGCGCCCACGTCCTGATAGCCAAGCTTCATGCCCTCTTCCCAGTACGGGCCATGCGGCGACGGCGCCATGCGCCACTTCGGAGTGCCATCGTCGTTGACCACCGGCAGGCCATCACGCGTCATGTCGGCCGTGAAGGCGGTGTACCAGAAGATCTGCTGGGCGATGTTGCCCTGGGACGGCACCGGACCGGACTCGGAGAAGGTCATGCCCTGAGCTTCCGGCGGTGCGTACTTGCCCAGCCAGTCGACATACTTGGTGGTGGCATAGACGGCCGCCGGGCCATTGGCCGCGCCGCCACGCGTCACCGAGGAGCCCACCGGCTGACATTCCTCGACACGAATGCCCCACTCATCCACCGGCAGGCCGTTGGGCAAGCCCTTGTCGCCGGCACCCGCCATGGAGAACCAGGCATCGGTGAAGCGCCAGCCAAGTGACGGGTCCTTCTTGCCGTAATCCATGTGGCCATAGACCCGCTTGCCGTCGATTTCCTTGACGTCATTGGTGAAGAAGTCGGCGATGTCTTCATAGGCTGACCAGTTGACCGGTACGCCCAGCTCGTAGCCGTACTTGTCCTTGAACTGCTTCTTCAAGTCTTCGCGCTCGAACCAGTCGGCGCGGAACCAGTACAGGTTGGCGAACTGCTGGTCCGGCAACTGATAGAGCTTGTCATCCGGGCCGGTGGTGAAATCCAGCCCGATGAAGTCATCCAGATCCAGCGTCGGCGAGGTGAAGGCCTTGCCGTCGCCTTCCATCATGTCGCTGATCGGCACTACCTTGCCATAGCGGAAGTGCGTACCGATCAGGTCGGAGTCATTGACGTAGCCATCGTAGATATTGCGCCCGGACTGCATCTGGGTCTGCAGTTTCTCGATGACATCGCCTTCCTGGATCAAGTCGTGTGTCAGCTTGATACCGGTGATCTCGCTGAAGGCCTTGGCCAGCACCTTGGACTCGTATTCATGGGTGGTCAGGGTTTCCGAGGCCACCTTGATTTCCATGCCGCGTAGCGGCTCGGCGGCCTTGATGAACCACTCGAGCTCGGACATCTGCTCGTCCTTGCTCAGCGTGGAGGGTGAGAACTCCTGATCGATCCATTTCCTTGCCGCATCCTGATACTGATCGGCCATGGCCTGGCCTGACAGACCCACCAACCCCGCTGCGGTAGCGAAGGCGATGGCATGACGCAGGCGTGCGGGTCGAATGACGTGTTGATTCATGGGATGTCCCTTCATTGGCGTTATTGTTGTGTTGCGCTTTCCAACCACCACTTCCGTCAATCACGTGCTACGCGACGCGATGCGCCGCCTTGCTCTCGGTGCTGCTGGTCCTCCTGCCATTCCAATCTGCTGTCGTTATCTGCTGTTCTGAAGTCCTTGCTGCCCTGATGACTCTTGCGTCTCGTTGAGCAGCTCGCGTTGTGCCCGGTAGAGCGATGCCGGCTTGACAGCCTCTCCCGGTGACTCGACACGCGCCTGCAGTGCATCCATCGGGGCAAGATGCGTGTAATTCGTCACGCCCTTGGCATTCATCACCCGCTCGTAATCGTGACGATTGGCGATACCCAGCGCATGCCCGCTGGCCCCGACGACCGTCGGCATGATCACCTTGCCGAAGTGGCTATCGGCGCGCATGAAGGGCCAGGCATCATGTGGCTCACCGGTATTGACCGGGTTCCACAGCACCAGCCCACGCAGATGATTGGGCTGGTGGCCGACACTGGCGCCCCAGCGGTCGCGCACGTGGCCACCGTGCTTCTGATCGAACAGGTTGTCGCGAGACTGCTGGCCGTGCAGCTCGATCCCGCTGTCACCGGCATGCTCCAGTTCAAGGTAGACGTTATGGGTCGCGTAACGGGCCACACCGGGCGCATGCCAGGCATGACTTTGGTCGATCACGTGGTCGGCCAGTACCTGATTGCTGTCACTGATCGTCATCGCGATATGTCCCGGCTTGCCGGTCATCCTCACGTCCTCGAGCGTCACCTGGGAACTGTGGCGCACCTTCACCCCCTGATTGAAGTCGGTGAGATGCACATCACGTACCCAGCCATCGGTGATGCCATCCAGGTCCAGCAGGCCGAAGCCGCTGTCGTCCTCGGCGCTGCGGTGATGCTTGAAGTGTCCTCGCCAGTTGCCCTTAAGCGTGATGCCTTCGACCCCGACCTCATGCGCCGGGTGGATGCGCGCGATACGCCATTGCTCACCGGGGAAGCGCTCGTGCACCACCGGCAGCGACAAGGTCAGTCGATTGCCCTCGCGTGCCATCACACGGTAACGCGCCCGCTTGATGACCCCATCCCGCTCGATCAACCAGCGCGACTTGCCGGTCCTGGCATCCTTTTCCATCTGATAGGGCGCCAGAGCACGTGCCACCGCTTGCGGACGCTTGTCGATGCTCTCCAGCAATACCTCATCCCCGGCCTTGAGCGATGACGCCTGGGCGTCATCCGCCTGTGCCACGCCTGCCAGTGTCACCGTGTCCTGCGTATCGGCAGGCTGCACGCGAGATGTCGCCTTCACGGACTGCCAGGCCTCCTGACTCCCGCCCTCGGCCAGCGTCCTGCCTTCCTCCAGATTGCCAAGATGCAGCAACCAGGGCGTGCTCCAGTACCAGCTGGCATGCACCGGCAGCATCGGTCGCGACTGGATGAGATGAGTCCTGTCACTTCCCTCTCCCGCCAGCGTCCAGTGACTGCCGACCAGGCTCAGCCCCTGCATCTTGAGCAATGCCTCGCGCAGTGACTGCTGACGCGCCTTGTCCGGGACTGCCGCCTTGAGTGCGATCATCCGTGCGTAGAACCAGTCGCGCTCCGCGGGACCGAACAACACATAGTCACCGGCGGGGAAATAGAGCACCCCATGGCGCTGAGGGCTGCCCGCATCGTGATCGCCCTGCTGCTGCCACTGGCGCATCGCGGCATGGGCCCTGATCACGGCCTGACGATCGCTCAGCTGATCACTGCCATCAGCGCCGTAATCCGTGACATCGAAGCGTCGCACACTGTCAGACTTTGTCCCTTCTCTCTCTACCTCTGGAGCGTTGGCTCCAGCCGCTGGGAGTTCTCCTCCCTGGTGATAGCCAGCTTGCGAGAAGTCCGGCAAGGGCAGCGGCTCGCGCTTGTCAGCCGGCAGTGCCTGATTGGCCTGCCACACTCGCTGATACGCCTGCCACAGGGGGGATTGCCCTTTGTCCTGCTGCCCGCCACTTGCAGAGTGGTCCTCTGAAGAATGCCCCCCGCCAGCCCCGCCCTGCTGATCCTCTACCGGCATGGGCGCCGCGACCCACCAGCCAATGGCAACGACACAGACGATGCTCAGTCCTGTCAGTCCCCAACGAATGACACGACGGCTTTTCCTGAGTGAGGTGGCGGCAGTGGTAGACGAGTGAAGCGATGGATCAGAAGACGACATGCAACAGGATTCCAGAGCGATGACAGATGACACTGGCTTGGCCAGTCAGAACCGCTTGGGACTCCTGTCAGCACCTCGGGTTCCGTGTTGCTGCCGGGCGACGCTGCCTGTCGTCAACGCTCACATTCATTCCCACATCTCACTTCACCTCTCGTTTCTTCACTTCTCGTTTCTTCTCATCGCCACATCCCCCCTCACTTCACCCTCACTTCACCCTCACCTCATCCCCACTTCATCAACACCAGCATCCAGACGACACAGACGATGCTGATCATCCATAGCACCTGATCGGTGAAGCCCAACCACAGCAGATGCAGCCAGCCGCTGGAGAGCAGGCCGATGAACAGTCTGTCTCCCCGCGTGGTCGCGATGGGCAGAAAGCCCTGGCGACTCAGCGTCGGGGTCACGAACTGCCAGGCGGTCATGCCCAGCAGCAGGGTGCCGATACCGGCAAAGAAGATTGACGTGGGCAGTGTCCAGGCCATCCATTCCATGATCATGTCCTCTTGTGGGCCGCCAGCAGAGACTGGCTGACGGCAATGACAGCGGTGCTTGTGCTGGCGCCGATCACACCCGGCCCAGCGCGAAGCCCTTGGCGACGTGATTGCGCACGAAGTAGATCACCAGAATGCCGGGAATCAGCGTCAGGGCGCCGGCGGCGGCAAGCACTCCCCAGTCGATGCCCGAGGCCGACACCGTTCGCGTCATCACCGCCGCGATCGGCTTCGCCTCCGTCGAGGTCAGGGTGCGTGCCAGCAACAGCTCCACCCACGAGAACATGAAGCAGAAGAAGGCGGTGACCCCGATGCCCGGGCGAATCATCGGAATGAACAGCGTCAGGAAGAAACGCGGGAAGCTGTAGCCATCGATATAGGCCGTCTCATCGATCTCCTTGGGCACGCCGGACATGAAGCCTTCCAGAATCCAGACCGCCAGCGGCACGTTGAACAGACAGTGCGCCAGCGCCACCGCCAGCGGAGTATCGAACAGTCCCACCGAGGAGTAGAGCTGGAAGAACGGCAGCAGGAAGACCGCCGGCGGCGCCATGCGATTGGTCAAGAGCCAGAAGAACAGATGCTTGTCACCCAGGAAGCGATAACGCGAGAAGGCATAGGCCGCGGGCAGCGCCACCGCCAACGAGATGAGCATGTTGAGCACCACGTAGCTCATCGAGTTCACGTAGCCCATGTACCAGCTGGGATCGGTGAAGATCACCCGATAGTTGTCGAAGGTGAAGTTCTCGGGCCACAGGGTCAGGCCGCCGAGAATCTCCTGATTCGACTTGAACGACATGATCAACAGCCAGTAGATCGGCACCAGCAGAAACAGCAGGTAGATCGTCATCACCAGACGCTTGCGTGTTTTCATCACTCGTCTCCTCAGGCGTCGTCACTGTCCTGGTGGGTCATGGCGGTATAGAACAGCCATGAAACCAGCAGGATGATGAGGAAGTAGATCAGCGAGAAGGCAGCGGCGCGTCCGAGATCGAACTGGCCGATCGCCATCTGGGTCAAGGTCTGGGACAGGAAGGTGGTGGTGGTACCCGGCCCGCCACCGGTGAGCACGAAGGGCTCGGTGTAGATCATGAAGCTGTCCATGAAGCGCAGCATGATGCCGATCAGCAGCACGCTCTTGAGCTTGGGCAGCTGGATGTAGCGGAAAACGGCCCAGGGCGAGGCACGGTCGATGCGCGCGGCCTGATAATAGACATCGGGAATGGCACGCAGCCCCGAATAGCACAGCAGCGCCACCAGCGACGTCCAGTGCCAGACATCCATCACCAGCACCGTCACCCAGGCGTCGGCCGGATTGGAGGCGTAGTTGTAGTCGATGCCCAGCTGGCCCAGCGCCCAGCCGTAGAGCCCGATGTCCTCACGCCCGATGATCTGCCAGATGGTGCCGACCACATTCCAGGGAATCAGCAGCGGCAGGGCCAGCAGGATCATGCACAGCGAGACCATGAAGCCCTTGCGTGGCATCGAAAGCGCCACGGCGATCCCCAGCGGAATCTCGATGGCGAGTACCGCGAAGGAATAGACGAACTGGCGAATCAGCGAGTCGTGCAGGCGCTCGTCACGCAGAATCTCGCGATACCATTCGGTGCCGACGAAGAAGCGTGTGGAGGGATCGAAGATGTCCTGCACCGAGTAGTTGACCACCGTCATCATCGGGATGATGGCCGAGAACGCCACCACGATGACCACCGGCAGCACCAGCCACCAGGCGCGATTGTTGTGTGTGCGTTGCATCAGGCGTTACCTCCCGGCTGCTCTCCACTTTCCCCTCTGGCAAAGCTGTCCGCCTCGCCGCTGTCGGGCGCGCCGGCCTGTGACAGGTCCAGCAGATGCTCATCCAGATAGAAGCGCTGCCAACGGGCCGGCAGACGCAGACGGACACGACCAGCAGGGATAGGCGCATCCTCCTCGATACGTGCCTTGAAGATGCAGCCGCCACCGATGTCGAGATCCACCACCTTGTAGGTGCCAAGATCCTGCACCAGCGTGACCTGACCACTGAGCCAATGCTCACGAGCGTCGGAAACCGCCGCAGCGGGTGAGCTGTCGCTGGCCTCGAGCTCGACGAATTCGGGGCGAATGCCCAGCTTCAACTCGCCCTTGCGCTCCGCCAGTGTCGCCAGCAACATCCGAGGCAGATGCAGCAAGGGCGCCCCCTCCCCCGTGCCGAGCCGCGCGCCATCTGATTCCAGCGTGATGCTGGCCAGGTTCATGCCCGGCGAGCCGATGAAGTAACCGACGAAGGTGTGAGCGGGGTCTTCGAACAGTTCACGCGGGGTACCGAACTGCACGATGCGGCCTTCATACATCACCGCGATCTTGTCGGCGAAGGTCGAGGCCTCCAGCTGATCATGGGTGACGTAGACCATGGTGATGTTGAACTGCTCATGGATCTGCTTGAGTTTGCGGCGCAGCTTCCACTTGAGATGGGGGTCGATGACCGTCAGTGGTTCATCGAACAGGATGGCGGCCACGTCATCACGCACCAGCCCGCGCCCCATCGAGACCTTCTGCTTCTCGTCAGCCGTCAGGTTGCTGGCACGCCGCGTCAGCAGGTCTTCCAGCTCCAGCACCTGGGCGATCTCACGCACC